>NZ_LMFU01000001.1:0-1262491 GCF_001427265.1 Agromyces sp. Root1464 | reverse complement strand
GAAAGGGCATTGAGAGTTTCAATCACTGACAGAGAAACAACTGACTACTCAAAATCAAATTGTCCATCAATCAAAGGAATCCATACCCACCCCAAAAAGGGACAAGCTGGGGTTCAATAAAATTGGCATTGAACATAGTGCACGCTGTTGAGTTCTCAAGGAACGGACGCACCCGACAACCAACCCACAACAGGGCCGAACCACCGGAGCTCATCGTTCTCATCCGGCCATCCACCAGGGACGCATCCGAACGCTTCAAACCCGGAAGAAAAAACCTTCACAAGCTTGGGATCATCGTGCCAACTTGAGGATCAGAACCAGACGCATCTCAGCAATCCCGCTCTGCGCTCCTGTGGGGCAACGAAGGATTACTTTACGNACAAGCTTGGGATCATCGTGCCAACTTGAGGATCAGAACCAGACGCATCTCAGCAATCCCGCTCTGCGCTCCTGTGGGGCAACGAAGGATTACTTTACGAGGAAACCCGAGCAGTGCGCAAACCCTGCGTGCATCCCGGGCGTGTCGCACCCGTGACCCCAGAAAACACGCGAAGGCCGTCGCCGCGGTCGCTCGCAAACGTGCGGCACCCGCGCCGTTGTGAGCGAGGCCCCGACCCACGACCTGATCACCGCGGCGGGGTCACTCCACATCTTCTCTTCTACAGCCAGCGCATGGTGAACGCCCGGGCGAGCACCGCCCGGAACGGCGGGATCGCGAGGGCGCGCACGGCGGCGTTACGAACCCGTAGCCGCGCTCCCGCGGCCGGAGCCCCCATGCGCATGTTGAACGCGGCCTGACGGATGGCCCGCGCCGCCGACGCCCGCCGCGTGCGCTCGTAGCGCTCGAACGCCTCGTAGGGTGCGCCCGTCTCGATCGCGTGCTCGATCTCTCGATCGAGAAGCAGTGCGTCGAGCCATCCGAGGTTCATACCCTGCCCGCCGATCGGGCTGATCTCGTGAGCGGCATCGCCGGCGAGGGCGACGCGGCCCCGATGCATCCGCTCGGCCAGGTGCTGCCGCGCCTCGAAGACGCTCGGCTCCCCCGCGGCCTCGGGATCGAACCGGCCGTCGACGCGCGCGGCGACGATCGTGGCGAGCTGCATCGGCCCGACCTCCGGCAGCGGCCTGCGCACCCATGCGACCCAGCGGCGTCTCCCGCCCGGGAGCGGGAACGACTCGACGACCCCTGCGGGCTCGAAGTGGAGCAGCGCCGTCGACGGCTCCCCGGTGTCGTCGCGCGTGTCGCCCATCACGTAGTGCGCGCGACCGGGCTTGGCCGCCCAGCCGAGGCCGGCGAGCTCGCGGATGCCGCTGCGCACGCCGTCGGCCCCGACGACGTAGCGGGCGAGCAGCGTGACGGTCTCGCCGCCGTGGTCGCCCGAGACCTCGACGTGCGTGCCGAGATCGCGGAGCCCCTGCACCTCGACACCGTGCATGAGGGCCTCGGAGGCGAGCTCGGCGAGCCGTCGCTCGAGCATCGCCTCGGTCTCGAGCTGCGGCAGCGACCACACGGAGCCCGCCCGGACGAACGACATCGAGCCGAGCACGCGGCCGCGGCACGTCACACGCCCTTCGCGGATCTCGACGCCGGAAGCCCGCACCTCGGCCTCGAGCCCGACCCGGCCGAGTGCGCGCAGCCCCGGCGGATGGATGCCGATCGCGCGCGATCGCCCCGACCGCTCGGTGCGGCGCTCGAGCACCGCGACGTCGCGGCCGCGCTGCGCGAGCAGGCATGCGAGCAGTAGTCCGACCGGCCCGCCGCCGACGATGACGACGTCGTGCATGACGTCGTGCTTGCCGACGCGCACCGAGCCGGCGGATGCCTCAGGCATCCGCTCCCCAGACCACCTCGAGCCGCGACGGGAACGCCCGCCGCACGGCCCATCCCTCGGGCATCACGGGCGCGAGTTCGCCCGCCGTGTGGCTGCGCCGGATCGAGGTGAGCCCGTCGGGGCGGATGTAGGAGCCGGCGAGCAGGTTGCCCGCGAACGGCAGCGTGCCGAGCCAGAATCCCGCGTAGCCGAGCCGCGTGCGCTCGATGTCGCCGTGCACGGCCAGGCCGCCGGGGCCGAGCAGCAGTTCGCTGTCGCGCAGCAGCGCGCCGAACTCGCGCCCGTCGAGGTGGTGCAGCACGTGGTTGGAGACCACGAGGTCGAAGTGCTCGCCCTCGTCGACCAGGTCGCCGCTCATCGCGCGGCGGAGCGTCAGTCCCGGCGTCGGCGGCCGAGCCGATGCCCACGCCATCGCGCGGGCGTCGGGGTCGATCGCCGTGATCTCGAGGCGCAACCCGTCGGCGTCGGCCCATCGCAGCAGCCGCCGCGGCAGGTCCGCGCTGCCGGCTCCGACGTCGAGCAGGCGGGTGCCCCAGACCGGTGAGAGCCGCGGGCGGATCCACTGCAGGTAGACGGCGCGCTCCCCCGAGACGACGGCGTTCACGAGCCGGAACCGTTCGTAGGTCTTCGCGAGCATCACGGGGTCGGCATCGGGCCCGTCCATGAGCTCCTGCGCCTCGGCGTCGCGCGCTCGCAGCGACCTCATGCCGGCCCGCCGAGCAGCACGACCATCACACCCGAACGGTCAGGAGCGCCGACTCGACCGTCAGGCCCGGCCCGAACGCCATCGCTGCGACGCGGTCGCCGTCGGCGGCGGCATCCGAGTGCAGGATGTTGCGCAGCACGAACAGCACCGTCGCGCTCGACATGTTGCCGTAGTCGCGCAGGGTGTCGCGCGCGGGCACGAGCTGCGCCTCGGTGAGCCCGAGCCGCGTCTCGACCTTGTCGAGGATGCTGCGGCCCCCCGGATGGATCGCCCAGTGCTCGATCGCCTCGCTCGACCCGTCGCCCGCGAGCGCCGCCGCGAGCGCGTCGTCGTGCTCGAAGAGCGGCTCGAGCGCGCCGGTGATGTGATCGTCGATGATCGCCGGGATGGCGTTCGAGAGCACCATCTCGAAGCCGTGGTCGCCGATCTTCCACGCCATGTCGCCCTCGCCGACCGGCGTGATGCGAGTGGCGAAGCGGTCGAGGTCGAACGCCTTCTCGCCCGGCTCGGTCGGCCGCGCGGTCACGATGCCCGAACCGGCGCCGTCGGCGAAGAGCGACGACGCCACGATCGTGTCGGGGTCGTTCGACGATCGCAGGTGCAGCGTGCAGAGCTCGACCGAGACGACGAGCACGACCGCCGAGGCATCCGCCTTCGCCAGTTGCGTGGCGATGCGCAGCGCCGGGATCGACGCGTAGCAGCCCATGAAGCCCAGGTGGTAGCGCTCGACCCCGGGGTTCAGGCCCAGGTCGCGGGCGATCATGAAGTCGGGGCCGGGCGCGTAGAAGCCCGTGCACGAGACCGTGATGACATGCGTGACATCGGATGCCTCGATGCCCGGCGTGGCCTCGATCGCCGCACGCCCCGCCTCGACGTAGAGCCGCGTGGCATGCTCGGCGTACAGCTCGTTGCGCACCTTCGTGCCGGGCAGGAGCAGCTCGCCCGACTCGTTGTCGAAGAACACGGGATCTTCGGGGTGCGCGTCCCATCGCAGCTCGTCGAGCACCGAGTGCCGGCGCTCGATGCCCGAGACGTTGAACGAGGTGGCGACGATGCGCTGGCCCAGCCGGCCGAGGCCGGGCTGGGCCGCGAACACGTCGCGCACCTCGTCTTGCACGAGCACCGTCGCCGGCACTGCGGTGGACAGACCCCTCAGCGTGACAGCCATGCCCTCACCCTAGGTACGTCGAAGGAATCGACGACAGGGCTTCCGCCCGCTGCGTCGATCGACTACGGCGACTCACGCCTCAGCCGAGGAGCTTCGCCTTGGCAGCCGCGAACTCCTCGGGCGAGAGGATGCCCTGCTGCTGGAGAGCCGCGAGCTTCTGCAACTCGCCGACCAAGTCGACCCCGGCGGCGGGTGCGGCCGGAGCGGCGACCGCCTGCTGCGCGGCGACGCCCATCGCCGCCTGCTGCTGCGAGACGGCCTGCTGCGCGGCGGCGTCGATCTGCGCCTGCTGCTGCTGCGCCTCGTACTGCTGCTGCTCGTACTGGCCCTGGGCCTTCTCCTGCTGGTGTCGCTGCACGCTACCGCTGACGGCAGTGGCGGTTCCGGCGACGACGGCCGTGCGAGCGGCCATGCCGATCAGGCCCGGGCGTCCCATTCTTCTCAGTGGCATGTTCTTACTCCCCTTCGGCTTCTGCGAGCGCGGCGTTCACGACGGGCGCCGGAATGCGTTCGGTCTGCAGTACGAGTCCGCCCGACTGGGCGAACCGGGATGCCAGGCGCTTGGCCCACACGAGCTCGATCGCGAGGAGCGCCCCCGACGTGCCCGGCGGAATGCCCTGGGCGAGCTCGTGGGCGTCTTCTTCTGCGACGAGGCCGATCGCCTCGAGCTCGACCGTTCCGAAGCCGTACTCGTCGCTCACCTCTTCGAATTCGGTGATCAGCACCGAGCCGTCGAGCTCGCGCGAGATCACGAGGAAGTCGAGCAACCGGATCTCACCGCCCTCGACCAGTTCGCCGATCGCCTCGAGGGTGCCCGGGTCAGGGCGGTCGCCCTCGAACCCCACCAGATACAGCTCCACCGGGCCGTATTCGAACTCCGCCATGATCTCCCCTATCTCACGTGGTTGCAGACTACGCGCGCGGGGGCCTCATGCGCCAGAGCGGCGCGATGAATCCCTGCGGAACGTCAGGTTCGCGTCGCGTGCGGGTCGCCCGTGAGCCGCCGAAGCGGCCCCGAGCGCTCGTCGGGTTCGAGCAGGAGCGCCCGCACGAGCAGCGTCAGCGGGATGCAGAGGATCGCCCCGATGGGGCCGATCACGAGCGTCCAGAACACGACCGAGAAGAACGTCAGCGTGAGGCTGAGACCCACCGCGTCGCTCACGAACTTCGGCTGCACGAGCACCTGCAGCACGACGTTGATCACGCAGTACGCGGCCACGACCGCGAGCGCGAGCGGCCATCCGCCCACGACGAGCGCGAGGATCGCCGGCGGGATGAGTCCGATCACGAAGCCGATGTTCGGGATGAAGTTCGTGACGAAGGCGAGGATCGCCCAGACGATCGGGATCGGCACGCCGACCCACCAGAGGAACAGGCCGTCGAGCACGGCGACCACGAGTCCGAAGCTCGCGTTCACGACGTAGTAACGGCGCACGCCCGAGAAGTAGCGGGCACCGATCGTGTCGGCGGCTGCGGTGCCGAACACCCGGCCGCCGCGGCTGAGGCTCGAGGCATCCGCCGCCATGAAGATGACGTAGGCCAGCACGAAGAAGAACGCGGTCGCGGCGCCGAGCACGGCGTCGGCGACGCCGGCGGCGAAGGAGAGGAGCGTCTTCGGGTCGATCGCGGCCGCCGCCGACTCGGCCGCCTCGCTCGTCATTCCGAGCGACGTGAGCCAGTCGTAGACGCCCTGCACGGTCGCGGTCAGTTCGTCGGCGTAGTCGGGCAGCATGCCGATGAACTGCGCGGAGGCCACGACGAGCAGCGTGGCGAGGATCCCGAGGATCAGGTACGCGACCACGATCACCGCCGTCGTCGCGAGCCAGCTCGGCCAGCCGCGACGCTCGAGCGGGTGGCGCACCGGATGCGCGATGATCACGACGACCGCGGCCACCGCGGCGGGGGCGAGGATGTCGCGGGCGAACCACACCCCGGCGAAGACGACGCACGCGGCGGCGATCGTGATGAGCACCCTGGTGCCGTGGGCGAGCCCGCCGCCCCCTGTTCCCCGAGCCGGTCGAAGGGCGCCGCCCGAGACATCCGTCATCAGAAGCTTCCGATGCCCTTGCCGATCAGCACGACGCCGATCACGAGGAGGAGCACCGCCATCACGGTCGCGTTGTTCTGCACGAGCCAGCCGCGGAGCGACTCGAGCGGCCCGGCCATCTTCTCGGAGGCGAGGAGGTAGGCGATCACCGGCACCGCGACCGAGCATGCGGCGATGATGACGAAGATCACGATCACGAGCGTGATCTCGCCGCCGCTCAGGCCGGCCGTGCCGATCAGCACGCCCGCGCCGGCCGCCATGAGCAGGTTCTTCGGGTTGACGGCCGAGAGCAGGAACCCGAGCACCGCGCCGCGCATCGTGGTCATCGAGTCGATCGCGGACATCCACTTCGGCAGGGCGGCGGCCTCGCCCGCCTTCGGGCGACCGCGCCACTGCTTCAGGGCGAGGAACAGCAGTCCCGCGCCGAGGAGCAGCTTGATCACGCCGGAGATCGGCTTGGCCGCATCCGGATCCTGCTCGGGGATGATCGAGGCGAGCAGCGTGAACACGACGACCGCGACGACGATGCCGAGCACCCAGCCGATCATGAAGCCGACGCTCGTGCCCTTCGCCTTCGGCGAGAGCAGCATGAGGATCGCCGCGATGATCGGGATCGGGCTGATCGCGATGCCGAGTGCGAGCGGCAGGATGCCGCCGATGACCTCGCCCATGTGTGAACTCCTGTCTGGCGGCGTGGCCGCCGTCGTCGTCTAACCCTGTTGCGGTGTGCTCGCGAGCGCCGCGATCGCGGCGCGGTTGGTGTCGAAGATCCGGCGTTCGCCGAGCAGGCCGAGGTCGGTCAACCGGTCGCGGGCATCGGAGCGCACGCGGCTGAACCCGAGTTCGATGCCGCGGGCATCGAGCCACGCAACGAGCGCCGTGAAGCTCTCGGCGCCGGTCACGTCGACGTCGGTGACGGCCTCCATGTCGATGACGACGTGTCGCACGGTTCCCTCGGGCACCGCCTTGACGGCCTTCTTCACCGCGTCGTCGAACACCGACCCGTTCGCGAAGAAGAGCGGGGCCGCGAGCCGGATGACGATCACCCCGGGCGCCGTCATGGTGCCGACGGGCGCCTCGCCGAGGAGCGACTGGGTGGGCGAGTCGCCCGCCGCGAGCACGTCGATCGGCGGGTTCGCCGCGCGCTTGGCGAGGTTGATGAGCGCGAGCACGAAGGCTACGACGATGCCCGCGATCGAGCCGACGAACAGCGTCACGAGGAAGCAGACGGCGGCGATCGCGAACTCGAAGCGGTCGAGCCGCCAGAGCATGCGGAAGTCCTTGATGCCGAGCAGCGGCAGGATCGCGACGCCGACGATCGCCCCGATCGCGGGCGACGGGATGTCGGCGAGCAGGGCCGTGCCGAAGACCAGGAGCAGGAGCGTGCCGACCGCGAGCACGAGTGAGGGCAACTGCGTGCGGGAGCCGGCCTGGTCCATCGCCGCGGTGCGCGACGTCGAGGAGCCCATGGCGAAGCTGCCGCTCGCGCCGGCGGCGATGTTGCCGAGGCCGAAGGCGAAGAGGTCGCGGTTCGGCCTGGTCGGGTAGTTGTTCTTCTCGCCGTACGACCGCGAGACGAGCAGTCCCTCGGCCGTCGTCACCATCGTCAGCGCGAGGGCCGACGGCACGAGCATGAGCCACATCGTCCAGTCGATGACGGGCCACGTGAACGCGGGGGGTCCGGCCGGCACCGCGCCGAGCACGTCGACCCCGGCGTCGTCGAGATCGGCGATCACGACGACGACCGTCGCGACGATCAGCACGACGAGCGCCCACGGCACGAGCCGGAGGAACCGCTGGCCGAGGATCAGCACGGCGACCGAGAGCGCCGCAATGGTGAGCGACCACGGGTTCGTCGTGCCGAGACCGGTCACGAGCTCGACGACCTTGTCGACGAACTCCCCGCCCGAGTCGATCTTCACGCCGAGCATCTTCGCGATCTGGCTGATGAGGATGTCGAAGGCGAGGCCGCCGACGAAGCCCACGAGGATCGGCTTCGACAGGAAGTTCGCGATGAAGCCGAGCTTGAAGACCGACATGAGCACGAAGAGGATGCCGCAGATGATCGCCTGCGCGAGCGCGAGCGTCGCGTAGTCGGCGCTGCCGGCCGCCGCGAGTCCGCCGAGGGATGAGGCGACGAGGGCCGCGGCCGCGGCATCCGGCGACACGACCAGCTGCCGCGACGAGACGACGAGCGCATAGACGACCGTCGGCACGATGAGCGCGTAGAGGCCCGCGGTCGGCGGCAGGCCGGCGATCTGCGCATACCCGATGTTCAGCGGGATCGCGATCGCGAGCAGGGTGACGCCCGCGGTCAGTTCGCGCGCGACGTTCTTCCTGCTGAGTCCCACCAACGGCTTCTGCACCGGTACCCCCTCCGTCTGCTCAGATCGACACTAGCGAGCGGATGCCTCGCCGCACCCCTCGTCTCACGCCGCAGGCGGTGCCATCAGTCGGCGCCGGCCGGCGCCGAGGGTGCCGACGCGGAGGCCGGGTCCTTCTTCGGCGCCGCGATCCGGAACTCGGGGACCCCCGACACGAGGAGCCAGGCCGGCAGCACGATCACGCACAGCATCGGGAGGATCGTGATGTCCCCGGCGATCGCGACGGCGACGAAGATCGAGATCCACCCGTCGCGGGTCACGACGAGCAGCACGCCGACGACCGCGCAACCGACGGCCAGGCCGAGGGGAAGCGACGGGATCAGCGCATGCCCGAGCATGCCGAGCGCGACGCCGATGAACGTCGCCGGGAAGACGCGACCGCCGCGGAACATCGAGCTGGCCGCGATGAGCAACGCGACGACCTTGATCCCCGCCATCGCGGCGAGCTGGCCCGCGTCGTACTTGTCGGGGTCCTGCAGCAGCTCGCCGACCTGATCGAGGCCCTTGAACATCGTGATGGGTCCG
This sequence comes from Agromyces sp. Root1464, assembly GCF_001427265.1. Classification (NCBI taxonomy): domain Bacteria; kingdom Bacillati; phylum Actinomycetota; class Actinomycetes; order Micrococcales; family Microbacteriaceae; genus Agromyces; species Agromyces sp. Root1464. The sequence continues at coordinate 1,253,829 of NZ_LMFU01000001.1, read as the reverse complement.
CCGAGCAGGCCGAGGAGTCCGAGGAGCAACCCGCCGGCCGTCGCGACCAGCACGGGGTACCGCAGCGAGTGCATCGCACGGTAGACGATCGGGAATGCGGCGAGCATCGCGAGTCCGACGACGACCGCGCCGACCGCGACGACCGTGCCGGTGAGCAGATCGAGCGCCTGCGGAGCCCCGTAGACGGGGATGTCGAACGCGAACGCCGGCTGGCCGAGCAGGCGCATCGTGAACGAGCCGGCCCCGGCCGCGGCGAGCGGGAGGAAGAGCCGATCCCACAGAGCACCCCCGGACTTCAGCGCGGCGACGATGCCGGTGAAGACGAGGGCTGCCGCCACGGGGGTGCCGAACAGGGCGCCGATCGTGCCGGACGCGGCGAGCAGCACGACGAGCTGCATGGGCACGGAGGGCATCAGCCGCGCGACCATCGCGACCATGATGGCCGAGTTCACGGCAATGATGGGGTTCTCGGGACCGAGGCTCACGCCGCCCGCGAGGGCGAGCACCGTGACGATGATGAGGCTCGGCAGGTTCCCCAACGGTTGCGGAGGCTCGACGAGCTCGGTCGTCGCCGAGTCGGAGCCGCCGTGCCCGGGCATGAACTGCAGCACGAGGCCGACCGCGAGACCGGTGAGCGTGAGCACGACCACGATCCACCAGCCCGACGGATCGACGCCGAGTGCACCGGGAATGCCGTCCCACAGCGCGGAATCGAGCACCGCCGCGACGCTGTTGAGCGCCCAGAGCACGAGCGCGGAGAGGACGCCGATCGCGAGGGCCGGGATCGCGAGGAGCAGCAGTCGCTTGGGGGTGACCTCGGGGTCACGTGGCGGGATGGCGAGGCTCACGGTCAGATCCTGTCTGCGAGGGTCAGGGGTGAGAGAGCAGCGCGAGGCCGAGGCCCCATCCGTCGATGTCGAGCGATGCCACCCGGTCAGCCACGTGCCCTCCCGGTGCCGAGGCTACCGCCGGGAGGCTCGCGCGGTGGGATGCACGCCGTCACTTCCGCCCAGCCACTGCCCGCGCGGCATATGGACGTGCGAGCGCGCCACGCGGTAGGTTCACCTCAGCAGCGCTCTATGGGGGGCGTTCATTCACAGTGAAAGGCTGCACACGCACATGAGTTTTTGGGAAAGTTTCTGGGACCTGATCTGGTGGTTCCTCTGGGCATTCGCGTTCATCGCCTACCTCTTCGCCCTCTTCGCGATCATCGGCGACCTGTTCCGCGACCAGAAGCTCAACGGCTGGTGGAAGGCGGTGTGGATCATCTTCCTGATCTTCGTGCCGTTCCTCACCGCGCTGGTCTACCTGATCGCCCGCGGCAACGGCATGGCCGAGCGCTCGCAGAAGGAGTACAAGCAGGCTCAGGCCGCGACCGACGCGTACATCCGTCAGACCGCCGGCTCCGCCAGCCCCTCCGATGAGATCGCGAAGGCCAAGGGCCTGCTCGACTCCGGCAGCATCACCCAGCAGGAGTTCGAGCTCCTGAAGGCCAAGGCGCTCGCGCACCCCACGCAGACCGTCTGATTCCAGACCTGCAGCTGAGAGGGTCGGATGCTTCGGCATCCGACCCTCTTCGCGTACCCGGGTACTGAGAGGGTCGGATGCTTCGGCATCCGACCCTCTTCGCGTACCCGGGTGCCGGCCGATGAACGGCCGACGGTCGCCGGTCAGGCTGCCGACGTCTGCGCCTCCGGGATCGGCGTCGCCGCGGCATCCGAGGCGGAAGGTCCGTGCATGGCCCCGGTGTTGCGGAGGAAGACGATGATCCAGCTGAAGATCAGCACCGCCGCGACGAGCTCGACCGCGGTGAGGTTGTAGTACCCCGTCGCGAAGAAGATCGCGAGCATCACGATCACGCCGACGTAGACGTAGCCGAGCAGGATGAACACCTTCGGCATCGACGGGATGAACCATCGCAACCCGATGACGAGCACGGCGAAGGCGATCGTCATGCCCGTCGCCACCGTGTTGTGCACCAGGAAGAACTGATCCACCGGGAAGATGCCGACGCACGCGAGGAAGATCCCGAGGAGGATCATGCCGACGCGCACGATCGTGCGGCCCCGCAGCTCGGCGCGCGTCGTGGTCGGCACCGCGGCCGTCGCGTACCGCGCGATCGTCGTGACGATCACGCCGGCGATGATGAGGGTCAGGTTGAAGGCGAGCGCCGAGATGTCGTTCGTCATGCCGAGCGCGCTCAGGTTCTTCTGCCACCAGAGCGGATCGCTCGAGCTCAGCATGCTCGCGAGTGCGCCCACCACGAGGAAGAGGGCGAGCACGAACGAGAGCAGCATCGGCGTCAGGTGCGCAGCCGAGAGGAACACGGCATAGGCCGTGACGGCCATGCCGACGCCTGCGAGCACGGCCCCGGGGATCGTGAAGACGACCGCGCCCTGGAAGCTCTGCTCGAGCAGGTCGGCGAGCCCGATCCAGCCGAGCAGCGCAATGAAGGCATGGGCCAGTGCGATGGCGGTGAGATCGAACCAGTGGATGCGCGCGCCCGGGGCGTCGAGACCCGGCAGCACGGAGTCGGCGAAGCCGGCCGCGCTGCGCGTGCGCAGCGCGAGACGGCCGAGCAGGAAGGCGATGAGCGTGGCGATCGCCGAGCCGAAGCCGACGAACTCGCCGAGCGAGCCCTGGCCGGCGATCGGCAGGTTCCGGCCCAGGAACATGAACCAGGCGACGAGTCCGCCGATGACGAACACCGCGGCTCCGATGAGGAGGGCGATCGATTCGAGCGACTCGGCCGTGGCCGCCGGATGCCGCAGCACACGGCGGATCGACGACGGAGCGATCGCGATCGGCGATGCAGGCGGGGCGTCGAAGGTGGTGGTGTTGCGGCTCACTGGCGCTCCTCGAGATGTGCACCGCGCGCGGTCCCGGCCTCGCCGGCGGCGTGGTGATTCGGCATCAGCATGCCAGCGATCGGGCCGGTCGCCCGCGAACGACCCGCCCTGCGCGCTCAGCCCTTGACGACCCGCCCGGCGGGCTCAGCCCTTGATGGGGTCGAGCACCTCGAGCATCGAGCCCTGCACGAACCCGGCCCATTCGTAGGCCGCCCTGAGGTAGTCGTCGCGCGTCTCGTCGGCGTCGGCCTCGTCTTCGTCGACGATGCCGACCCGCTCGGCGAGGATCAGCCGCAGGTCGGTGAGGAAGGTGAGCCAGCCCCACGCCTCCGACTGGTCGAGCTCGATCTGCACGACTCCGCCGTGCTCCTCGACGGCGGTGGCGTCGCGCACGCGCTGGGCTGCCTGGCGCTTGCCGTCGACGAGGCTGTCGCGGGTGTACCTGGTGTAGTCGTGAGCGGCGTCGTGGTCGTCGGGGTATGCGTTCGGCAGCAGGCGGCCGAGCGCGGGGTCGTCGGCCTCGCCGAGGAGCAGCACCGAGTCGACCTGGTCGGCGAGCTCGGAGAGCAGCATCGCCTCTTCGGTCTCGAGCACGATGCGAACGCCCTCGCCGCCGCCCAGTCCCGCGACGATCACGGCTCGGCCCGCTCGACGGTGGCCTGCAGGCCATAGCCGTGCATGGCCTGCGCATGACGCTCCATGGCTTCACGGTTGCCGGTGGCGACGATGGCGCGGCCCTCGGTGTGCACGAGCAGCATGAGCCGCTCGGCCTCGGCACGCGGGAGGCCGAAGTAGCTGCGGAAGACGTAGCTCACGTACGTCATGAGGTTCACCGGGTCGTCCCACACGACCGTGCGCCACGGCAGCTCCACCGCGGCGCGAAGCGCCTCGTCGGTGTCGAGCTGCTCGAGGGTCAGTGTCATCTCCCAAGCCTGACATGACGACTGGCCGGACGGAACCCCGCGGGGGCTCCGTCCGGCCGACTCGCCGGTCAGGGCACGGCGCCGCTCTTCCGGCGCGGTCGTCAGCGCGCCTGGATCGGGGCGCCTGGATCAGGGCGCCGCGGTGTACGGCGCCGAGAGCACCACGGTCACCGGCGCACCGTTCGCCGTGCCCGTCACGCGTGCCGCGACCGTGCCCGCCGCGACGCTCGCCGCGCGCACCGAGAAGGTGTGCGTGGCGCTCCTGCCCGGCGCCACGGAGGCGAACGACTTCGTGCCGAACGCCGACGTGAGCTCGACCGACACCGGCGCGCTCTCGCGGTTCGTCACCTTGACCGCGATGTAGGCCTTCCCGCCGAGGACCCGCGACTCGGCGACCGCGTCCACCGCGAGCGACGGGGCCACCACGCGGCGACCGTGCACCGAGACCTCGGCCGCGCCGCCGAACTGGAGGCCGTTCTGGGCGTTGATGCCGACGAGCTTGATGAATCGCGCCGGGGTGGCGGCGAAGTTCACGCGCGTCGCGGCGGCACCGATCGTGAAGGACCCGGTCGCGACCGGATCGCCCCACGCGACGCCGTCCTGGGAGAGGAAGACCTGGTAGTCCTTGATGCGGCCGTTCGTGCCCGCCTGCCGGGGCAGGTAGGTCATGCCGTCGACGGTGTGCTCGCCGCCCAGCCCGATCGCGATCCAGTGCGGGTAGCTCGCGGGATTGGTCGACCACCGCGTGTGCCAGAAGCTCTCGGCGCTGCCGTCGATGGCCTTCTCCGCGGCATCCGCCGGCTTCTCGTCGCTGCTGACGCCCGCGATCGACAGTCGCGACTGCGGGAGCGTGCCCTCGGGCAGGAGGGCGACGGTGGTGTCGAACGAGACCTCGCCCGCGCCGTCGGCAGAGGTGAACGCGCCGGTGACGGTGAACGGGTACGCCTGCGGGGGGGCGCCGGCCGCTGGTGTCACGGTCCAGCTGGTGGTGCCCTTCTCGCCGGCGGCCAGCGACTCGAACGCGGCGTCGGTCGACGCGACTGCGGTCCATCCCTCCGGCACCGTCAGCGCCATCGAGATGTCGGTCAGCACTTCGGTCGAGTTGTTGGTGAACGAGGTCGTCACGACTCCCTCCTCTCCCGCCACGAGTTCGGTCGCGCCCTCGAACGCGACCCACGCGTCTTGCGGCGAGAGTTGGTCGGTGTCGGTCGCGACCTCGAAGATCCGCACGCCGTCGCGGTTGATCCAGGTGGCCTTCAGCGTCGCCGGCTCCACGGTGGTGTCGGCCTCGAGCCGCAGGAACACGTGCGGCTCGACCGCGCTGTGCACGAGCGAGGGGTGCGGCACGTTGAGGCTCGGGATCACGGAGCTGTGCATCGGGCTCACGATGAACTGCCAGAGGTCGTACCCGACCCGGCGGCCGTAGTTCAGCGCTCGCGACACGTGGATGTCGCCGCCGATCAGGAAGACGCCCGAGATGCGGTGCTCGGCGACGAAGTCGAAGATCGCGTCGCGCTCGTGGGGGAAGGTGCCCCAGTCGTCGGCCTCGGCGTTCTGCTTGTCGTCCCAGATCATGCCGGTCGCGAGCGCCTTGAACGGCGCCGTGCTCGCGAGCAGCTTCTCCTGCAGCCACTCCCACTGCACGCCGCCGATGCACGTCTGCTGGTCGGGGTCCGCCCAGCTCGGGCCCGTGCGGCTGAACCAGCGCGGGTCGATCAGGAACACCTCGATCGGGCCGCGCCGGAACGAGGTGTAGATGCCCTCGCCGTCGACGGTGCGCTCGGTGAGCGGCTCGCCGTCGGCGGTGTGGCCGAAGGTCGCGTGTGCGCGGTAGTCGACGAGGGCCGTGCGGTTGTTACGCTTGCCGGCCATGTCGCCGAGCACGCCGTTGCCGCCGAAGTCGTGGTCGTCCCACGTGGCCCAGGTCGGCATCGAGCTCGTGACCGCGGTGAGCTGCGGCTGCTCGAGGAAGGCGCGCTGCTTGGTGCGGGCGACGTCGAGGTTCGTGCTGTCGATGTAGGGGGTGTCGCCGAGCATGACGAAGCCGTTGCAGCCCTCGGCGATGATGCGGTCCCAGATGTGGTTCGCCTCGGTCCAGACGCACGACCCCATGCCCATGACGAGCTTGGTCGGCTCGTCGTGCGGCGTCGACGTCGAGAACGAGCCGCCCACGTCCAGGCCGGGGATCGGCCCGTCGGCGGGGGCGATCGAGTACGTGTAGGCCGTGCCGGCGGTCAGCCCGGCGAGGTCGAACAGCACGGTCGAGTCGTTGGACGGTGAGAGGTCGGCCTCGACCGACTGCGGGTCCTCACCCTCGCTCGAGTAGGTGCACACCCACGTCGTGCGGTCGTGCAGGTCGCTGCCCGGCCGGATCAGGATGCGGGCGTGCTCGGTGCCGGTGTCGCCGACGAGCGGGCCGGCGAAGGCCTGCAGGGTCGGCGGCACGGCCGGTGCGGTACCCGCGCGGACGCTCTGCACGTAGGCCGTCAGCGCCGTGAAGAACATCTCGCTGTCGGCGATCGCCCCCGCCGGCTGCACGGCCGCGCCGGCGGCGTTGTAGCACTTGTCGATCGTGAGGCTCGTGATGACGAAACGGCCGGCGCCGTGCGCGGCCTCGAGCATCGCGGGCGGGCGCCCGGCCGCCTGGCAGCTCAGCAGCACCCGCATCTGCCGCCAGTCGAGCAGCGACTCCCAACTGACGCGGATCTGGGTCGAGCGCCCGGTGAAGACCTTGCCGTCGACGACGCGCAGGTGGGCGACGAGCGGGTGATCGGTCGCCACGGGGAAGATCGTGTCGTAGTCGGAGTCGTTGCGGCTCGCCATGAGCGGCGCCGGCAGGTACCCGACCGTCGGGTTGAACTGGTCGGACTGCGCCATGTCGAGCAGCACGCCGCCTGCGGCGACGAACGCCTGGATCGAGGCGGCCTGGGCGGTGATGTACGCCCCATAGGTCGGCTCGTTGTTCGTGAAGCTGCCGAAGGCGATGAGGTCGACGCCCTGTTCGGTGGCGGGCTTCGCGGGATCGAACGGCACCACGGTGCATCCGGCCTTCGTGAACAGCTGGGTGAGACCCGTCGCGCTCGTCCACTGGTCGCGGAACTCGAGCACGGCGACGCGCACGGGGTTCTCATCGGCAGCGGCCGCCGGGCCGCCCTGCGTGATGAGTGCCGCAGCGGCTCCGACGGCGGCTCCACCGAGGAATCCACGTCGGCTCGTGAGCTGGCGATGCCTCGATTTCGTCGTCTGATTGTCGGATGTTTCGGTCACAGGGGCCTCCTCGGCGTCGACGTTGACGCGCGCGAACACAGCGCACGCGTCGGACATTATCTGAACCGGAGGGCGTGGCGTTGTACGAAAGATCGGATGAACGCCATAGGGCGTCACTATGACGACGCGGCAGAGTTGTCCGAAGAACTTCGTGGCGGATACACGAGGGTGACGAGCACGACCGAGATGATCATCAGCAGGAACCACGACACGAGTTTCGACGGCGACACGAGGTGCCAGCCGTCGAGCTGGTCGGGGTAGAGCCAGGCGCCGGCCCACGTGGCGATGTTCTCGGCGAACCAGATGAAGAGGGCGACGAGCACGAAGCTCACGAGCACGGGCATGCGCGGGGTGCGCCGCCAGACGCGGAAGTGCATCACGGTCGGCCACCACACCACGACGACCGCCGCGACCAGCACCCAGCGCAGGTCGACGATGAAGTGGTGGGTGAAGAAGTTCGCGTAGATGGCGACGGCCACGACCACGGTGAGCCATCGCCGGGGGTACCGCGTGAATCCGAGGTCGAAGAGCCGGTAGACGCGCACCATGTACGAGCCGACGGCCGCGTACATGAAGCCGGTGAAGAGCGGCACCCCTGCGATGCGCAGCACGCCGTCGCCGTCGTACGACCACGAGCCGACGTCGGTCTTGAAGATCTCCATGACCGTGCCCGTGAGGTGGAAGAGCACGATGACCCAGAGTTCGCGCCCCGACTCGAGTCGCGTCGCGACCATCACGACCTGGATCACGACGGCGGCGATCGTGAGCGCGTCGTTGCGCGCGAGCGCCGCGTCGTCGGGGTACCAGAGCCTCGCGGCGACGATCGCGGCGAGCAGTGCCGCGCCGAAGATGCAGGCCCAGGCCTGCTTGGCGCCGAACACGAGGAATTCGATGAACCCGGCACGGATGCCGCGCTCCGACGCTCCTGCGAGCAGGCGATGCGCACCGCGGTCGAGGGCCAGCTCGACCGCGGTGAGCTGCCGCGCGTCCTCCCGGTCGCCACGCTGCGATGGGCCGGTCACGACCGGCACCTCTCCGGTCATCCCGCCCGCCGCGAGGCCGTCACCGTGAACTTCGGATTCCGGGCGATCTGCCGGGTGCGCCCGACGACGCGTTCGAGGAGCGGGCGATACCCCAGGTGGGAGTTCCACACGCACCACAACTCGCCACCGGGTGCCAGCGCGCGCGCCGCGTCGGCGAAGAGGTGGGCGGCGATGCCGGTCGAGATCGCCGCGTCGCTGTGGAACGGCGGATTCAGCACGATGAGTCGCTCGCTCGCGTCGACGAGCGCTTCGAGGCCGTCGGCGCGGGTGACGTGCACCCGATCCGAGACCCCGTTGGCCTCGGCGGTGAGCCGAGCGGATGCCGCGGCAGACGCCGATCGATCGGTCGCCGTGACCCGCAGCGCCGGACGCGCCCGAGCGAGCCACGACGCCACGACGCCCGTGCCGCACGCGAGATCGACGGCGGTCGCGGCATCCGGAACCGCGTCGCCCAGTTGCGCGAGCAGGAACCGGGTGCCGATGTCGATCCCGGTGCCGGCGAAGACGCCGCCGTGGGCGACGACCGTGAGCCCGAGGTCGTCGTGCCGGGCGCTCCGCGGCCAGCGCGGCCCGTCGGACGACGGCCGCACGACGGGCTCGCGCGCGAAGAGCACTCGAGACTTCTGCCGGGCGCGGCTCACGTCGAGCCGCCCGAAGCTCTGCCCGAGCATGTCGTTCATCGCGAGCGACATGTGCTTGATCCTGCCGCCGGCGACGACCACGACCTCAGGGCCGGCGTGCGCGGCGATGAGCTGCGACACCTCGTCGAGCCGGTCGAGCGATCGCGGCAGGCGCATGAGCACGAGCCGCGCGCCCGAGACGAGGTCGGGCCCGAGCGTGAGCGAGCGCACCTTGCCGTCGGAGCCGAGCCTGCCCGCGTTCTGGGCGAGCGCCCGCTCCCCCGTCACGAGGTCCTGGTGCACCCGGATACCGCGGCCGCCGGCGTCCGCCGCGGCGAGCGCGAGCGCCCCGTAGGAGTCGTCGATGACGACGATCTCCCCCGGCCCCGCCTCGCCGATGAGCGCCGCGGCCTCGTCGAGGATCAGGCGGTCCGCGGCATCCGATGCCTCGAGCCCCGAGCCCTCGACATCGGGATGGCGCCGCAGGGCGTCGAAGTCGAAGGACATCCCCCAAGGGTACGGCGCGTCGAACTGATCTCGGATGCCTCTCCCGCTGGAGACATCCGCCCCACTAGCCTGTCGAATGTCGGCACGACTTCTGGGGGTTCTCCATGACCATCGAAGCTCAGCACATCAGTCCGGACGAGCACGCCGTCGAATGGTGGGCGCTCGCCCCCGCCGACGTGGTCGTTCAGGTGAAGACCGAGGCCGCTCGCGGGCTGACCGCCGCCGAGGCCGAACGGCGCCTCGCCGAGGCCGGGCCCAACGCCCTGCAGAGTGCGCCGCCGCCGAGCGTCTGGCGCATCGCGCTCAGCCAGGTGCTCGAGCTCATGACGCTCATGCTCATCGCGGTGACGATCGTGTCGCTCCTCATCGGGCAGGTCACGACCGCCATCATCGTGGCGGTCCTGGTGCTGTTCAACGTGATCACGGGCACCCAGCAGGAGGTGAAGGCCCGCCGCAGCGTCGACGCGCTCGCGAAGCTGCAGACGCCGAAGGCGCGGGTGATCCGCGACGGGGTGCTGCTCCAGATCGATGCGACCGGGCTCGTGCCGGGCGACATCGTCGAGCTGGAATCCGGTGATCTCGCTCCCGCCGACGGCCGGATCCTCCGATCGGCGAACCTCGAGACCCAGGAGTCGTCGCTCACCGGCGAGTCGCTGCCGATCCCGAAGGGACCGGCCGAGAACACCGCAGGGACCGCCCTCGCCGACCGCACCTCGATGGTGTTCCAGAACACGTCGATCACCCGGGGCACGGCGCGCATCGTCGTCGTCGAGACCGGCATGCGCACCCAGATGGGCCGCATCGCATCGCTGCTCTCGCAGGTGGGCGACAAGAAGTCCCCCCTCCAGCTCGAGCTCGACGGCCTCACGAAGGTGCTCGGCATCATCGCGTGGAGCGCCGTGCTCGTCATCGTGCTGATCGGCTTCGCGCGCGGACAGAGCCTCGATGAGCTGCTCTTCCTCGCCACGGCCGTCGCGATCTCGGCGATACCGACGGGCCTGCCGGTCTTCGTGCAGAGCCTGCTCGCCTGGGGCGCGTCGAAGCTGGCGAAGGAACGTGCGATCGTCACCTCCCTGAACGACGTCGAGACGCTCGGCGCGACGAGCGCGATCTGCTCCGACAAGACCGGCACCCTGACCCTGAACATGATGACCGTGCGCACCGCCTGGTTCGGCGGCAACACCTACCGGGTCACCGGTGAGGGCTACTCGTTCGAGGGCACGGTGCTGGGCACCTCCGACGAGCCGATCGACGCGCCGACCCTCGGGCTCGCGATCGGCCTGCCGAACGACGCGACGGTCTCGCCCGACGGCGACGTGGTCGGCGACCCCACCGAGGCGGCGCTCGTGGTGCTCGCCGCCAGGCTCGGCATCGATGCCGACCAGGCGCGCAAGGACTACCCCCGCCTCGCCGAAGTGCCGTTCGACTCCGACTACAAGTTCATGGCGACGCTGCAGCGCATCCCCTACCGCGGAGAGCAGCGACTCGTGCTCATCGTGAAGGGCGCGCCCGACGTGGTGCTCGGACGTTGCACGACGATGCTCAGCGAGACGCGGGAGGTCGTGCCCGTGGCATCCGACGCCGCCACAGCGGAGCTCGAGCGGATGTCGGCGACCGGCCTGCGCACCCTCGCGATCGCCGCTCGGTTCGTCGACGACGCCGACGAGGGCCGCATCGCGGCCGACCCGATGTCGTGGGTCGCTGAACTGTCGCTGATCGGCATCGTCGGCATCGTCGACCCGCTGCGCACGGAGGCGAAGGACGCCGTCGCGGTCGCCCACAACGCCGGCATCGACGTGCGCATGATCACGGGCGACCACGCCGTCACCGCGGGCGCGATCGGCGCAGAGCTCGGGCTCGGCACCGGGGCCGTCAGCGGAGCCGACCTCAAGCAGATGAGCGACGAGGAGCTCAGCCGGCGGCTGCCGGACCTGCACGTATTCGGCCGGGTCACGCCCGACGACAAGCTGCGACTCGTCGGCCTCCTGCAGGCCGACGGCGCCATCGTCGCCATGACGGGCGACGCCGTGAACGATGCCGCGGCCATCAAGCAGGCGAACATCGGCGTCGCGATGGGCTCGGGATCGGAGGTGACGAAGCAGGCCGCGAAACTCGTGCTCACCGACGACAACTTCGCGACCCTCGTGCATGCCGTCGAGATCGGCCGCATCGTCTACTCCAAGATCACGGCGTACCTGCGATTCCAGATGACGCAGCTGCTCAGCCTCATCATGCTGTTCCTGGCGGCGAGCGCGTTCTCGATCGCCGAGGGCGTGGCGCTGTTCCCGGCGCAGGTGCTGTTCATCAACTTCTTCGTGGCACTGTTCGCGGTCTTCGCGATCGCCGCCGACGCGAACCCGCCCGGCATCATGAACCACCCGCCACGGGATCCGAAGATCGGCGTCGTCAACCGGGTCTCACTCGTCGAGTGGCTCGTCTACGGCGCCGTCATCTTCCTGATCGCGCTCGTGCCGCTCCTCTGGGGGCCCGACGAACCGAGCCCGGTCGAACCGACCGCGTCGATGACGATGGCCTACGTCGTGCTCGGACTCGCCACCGTGCTGAGCGCCCTGCTCATGCGCCGCACGCCCGAGTCGGGTCTGCTGGCGCCCATCGCGGCGGTCGCCAAGATCCTCGTCTGGCCGGTGCTGCTCATCGTCGCGTCGACCGAGATCGGCTTCCTGCAGCGTGCGCTCGGCACCGTCTCGCTCACGGGCTGGCAGTGGCTCGGCTGCATCGGCCTCACGATGGTGCTGCTGGTCGTCGTCGAGGGCGACAAGTGGTTCCGTCGGCGCCGGCTCGCACGCCGCCTCGCGGCGAATCCCGTCGCCGCCACCGTCGGCATCCGCTGACGTCCGGGCCGGTGCTCCTGATCACGGCCGAATTCGCTGAGTGCGGCTCTCGGCGGGGTTTGCTACCCTCGGGTCCGCATGCAGGACGCACGAGCCGGGGGACGACGGGCGGCGCGACATGAGGTCGCGACGCCCGTGACGCGTCCCCGCCGCCAGGCGTCGCCGCGGGCGAGCTCGCCCCGCCGATCGCTCGCCGCCGCCGCCGTGCTCTCGGTGCTCGGCCTGCTCGCGGGCCTCGCCCTCGCGCCGCTGCCGCAACCCGCCGGCCTCGCCTCCTTCGCCGCCGCGAGCGGCCAGCACCGCGGCGAGGCGCAGGATCTCACGGTCGCAGCGGATGTCGCGGCGCCGACCGTCTCGCACGATTCCTACGTCGCGACCACCGGCACCCAGACGCTCGTCGCCGGCGGCACGAACGTCGACTGGGCCAAGCTCGTGCTCATCGAGGGCGGTTGGCCGTTGACCGAGGAGAACGTCACCTTCATGATGCGCTGGATGCGTCAGGAGAACGGCGCCGACAACTGGTGGAACCGCAACAACCCGCTGAACAACGGACAGGGGTCGGGCGGCGGCTCCGGCCTCGGCAGCTACCCGAGCCTCGTCGAAGCGGCCTACTACGCCGCCGAGAACCTGCAGTCGGGTCGCTATCCCGAGGTCGACGCCGCGCTCGCGCGAGGCGATTCGGCCGACGCCACCGCGCAGGCGATCTGGGCGTCGGCCTGGGCCTCGAGCCACTACGGGTACGGCACGCACTGGAGTTCGCGGCCCTACGACGTCATCGAAGCCCCGGCTTCGGCCTGGGGTCGCTGACCCGCCTACTCGCGCTCCAGCGGACGCCACACGACGACCGCGTTCTCGCGGCGCACGCGGGTTCCGGCTCGCAGCGAGATGACCTCGCCGGCCGAACCCGCCGCGAAGACGCGGCGGCCCGGGCGGTTCAGCATCTCGTCGGCGAGCGCGCCCTCGAGTTCGCGCACCCTGGCGCGCAGGGTCGCCACCTCGTCTTCGAGTCCGAGCACCCGTCGGATGCCCTCGAGGCTCACGCCCTCGCTCGAGAGCTGGGCGATCTCACGCAACTGCACGACGTCGTGCATCGAGTACCGCCGAGACTTGCCCGCGGTGCGGGTCGGCGAGACGAGCCCGAGCCGGTCGTACTGGCGCAGCGTCTGGGGGTGCATGCCCGCGAGTTCGGCGGCGACGGAGATGACGAAGAGCGGGCTCCTCTCGTTCATCTCCACCGCCTAGCCCTTCGCCTTCGCGAGCAGGTCGTCGCGGGGATTCTCGTCGGGCAGCAGCGCGGCGAACTCCTCGAGCTTCGCCTCCGCCTCCTTCGAGAGATGGGATGGAACGGCGACCTGCACGACCGCGAGCAGGTCTCCGGTGCCCTTCGGGGTCTCGACTCCGCGGCCCTTGACGCGCAGGACCCGGCCGCTCGGCGTGCCGGGGGCGACCCGCAGCTTGACGGGGCCGCCGCCGAGGGTCGGAACCTGGATCGTCGCGCCGAGGGCGGCCTCGGTGAAGGTGACGGGCACGGTGACCCTGAGGTTCAGGCCGTCGCGCTCGAAGACCGGGTGCTTGCGCACCGTCACGGTCAGCACGATGTCGCCGGGCTCGCCGCCGTCGGGCGAGGGCTGACCCTTGCCGCGCAGTCGGATCTTCTGCCCGTCGGCGACACCCGCGGGGATTCGCACCGTGATCGGCTTGCCCTCTGCGGTCTGCAGGGTGATCTGGTCGCCCTTGGTGGCCGTGACGAAGTCGAGCGTCGTCGACGCCGTGACATCCCGACCCTTGGTGGGCCCGCCGGCGCCGCGGTAGCCGCCGGTGGGCTGGCCGAAGCGGCCGCCGCCGAAGAGCCCGCCGAGCAGGTCGTCGTAGTCGCCGCCCTGCTGGAACGTGTAGGACTGGCCGCGACCGCCGCCGCCCTGGCCGAACATGCCGCCGAAGACGTCTTCGAAGCCGCCCGCGCCGCCGGCACTGCCGGGCGCGGTGAAACGCGCGCCGGAGCCCATGGCCCGCACGGCGTCGTACTCCTTGCGCTGCTCGGGATCGGCGAGCACGGAGTGCGCCTCGCTGATCTCCTTGAACTTCGCCTCGGCGGCAGCGTCACCGGGGTTGGAGTCGGGGTGGTACTTGCGCGCGAGCTTGCGGTACGTCTTCTTGAGGTCTGCGTCGCTCACGTCTTTGGAGACGCCGAGCACCTTGTAGAAGTCTTTGTCGAACCAATCCTGACTGGCCACCGGCACCTCCTCTTCTGAAATCTAGTCGGGTCTGTCTGTCGGGGCACGCGATCCCGCTGGTCGAGTAGCGACGAAGGAGCGTATCGAGACCTCGAACGGGTCTCGATACGCGCTTCGCGCTACTCGACCGGCGGATGCACTACTGCGGGGTCTTCACGACGACCTTCGCTGCGCGGAGCAGCGTGCCGCCGAGGGCGTACCCGGTCTCGACGACGTCGGCGACCGTGTCGATCTCGACGTCGTCGGCCGGCTGCTGGAAGATCGCCTCGTGCCGCTGCGGGTCGAACGGCTCGCCGACCTCGCCGAACGAGGTGAGGCCGAGCTTCTCGGCAGCGCCGCGCAGCTTCGCCGCGATGGTCGCGAACGGCGCGTCTCCGTCGAGGTCGCCGTGCTTCTCGGCCCGGTCGAGGTCGTCGAGCACGGGCAGCAGCACGGCCACGGCCGCACCGACGGCGCGCTCGCGCTCGAGCTCGCGGTTGGCCTCGGTGCGCTTGCGGTAGTTGGCGTACTCCGCGGTGATGCGCTTGAGGTCGGCGAGGTGCTCGTCGCTCGGATCCTGCACCTCGGCGTTCGCCGCGTTCAGGATGTCGTCGACCGTGAGCACCTCGTCGTCGTCACCGGCAGCGGATGCCGCGGCATCCGTCTCAGCCTCTGGCGTCTCGATATCGGGCCCCTCGGCCTCGATGAGTTCGTCATCGAGGCCTTCCGGCTCGTTCTCGTGCTTGCCTGACATGGTTACTTCTTCTCTTCTTCGTCGTCGATGACCTCGGCGTCGACCACGTCTTCGTCGGACGCGGCCTCTTCACCGGTGGGCGTCGCGTCTTCGCCGGCCGGAGCGGAGGCGTCGGCCTGGCTCTGCGCGTAGATCGCCTCGCCGAGCTTGCCCTGCGATGCGTTGAGCTTCTCGAACGCCGACTTCACGGCGTCGTCGTCTTCGCCCGCGAGCGCGGTCTTCAGCGCGTCGACATCGCCCTGCACCTCGGACTTTACGTCGGCGGGGAGCTTGTCGTCGTTGTCCTTGATCAGCTTCTCGATCGAGTAGACGAGCTGCTCGGCCTGGTTGCGGGTCTCAGCCGACTCGCGACGCGCCTTGTCTTCGGCGGCGTGCTCCTCGGCCTCGCGCACCATGCGCTCGATGTCGTCCTTCGGGAGGCTCGAGCCGCCCGAGATCGTCATGCGCTGCTCCTTGCCGGTGCCCTTGTCCTTCGCCGACACGTGCACGATGCCGTTGGCGTCGATGTCGAACGTGACCTCGATCTGCGGAATGCCCCGCGGCGCCGGCGCGATGCCGGTGAGCTCGAAGGTACCGAGTGGCTTGTTGTCGCGGGTGAACTCGCGCTCGCCCTGGAAGACCTGGATCGCGACCGACGGCTGGTTGTCGTCGGCGGTCGTGAAGGTCTCGCTGCGCTTGGTCGGGATGGCCGTGTTGCGCTCGATGAGCTTCGTCATGATGCCGCCCTTGGTCTCGATGCCGAGGCTGAGGGGGGTGACGTCGATCAGGAGCACGTCCTTGCGCTCGCCCTTGAGGACGCCCGCCTGGAGAGCGGCGCCGACGGCGACGACCTCATCGGGGTTGACGCCCTTGTTGGGCTCCTGGCCGGTCTCCTTCTTCACGAGCTCGCTGACCGCGGGCATGCGCGTCGATCCACCGACGAGCACGACGTGCGCGATGTCGGAGAGCTTGACGCCCGCCTCGCGGATGACGTCTTCGAACGGCTTCTTCGTGCGGTCGAGCAGGTCGCTCGTCATGTTCTCGAACTCGGCGCGCGTGAGCGTCTCGTCGAGGTTCGCGGGGCCGTTCTCGGTGAGCGAGAGGTAGGGCAGCTGGATGGACGCCTTCAGGTTCGAGGACAGTTCCTTCTTGGCCTGCTCGGCGGCCTCCTTCAGGCGCTGCTTGGCGATCTTGTCGTTCGAGACGTCGACGCCGGTCGACTCCTTGAACTTCTTGATGAGCCAGTCGACGACGCGCTGGTCCCAGTCGTCGCCGCCGAGGCGGTTGTCGCCGGCGGTCGCCTTCACCTGGATGGTCGAGAAGTCGTCGTCCTTGCCCACCTCGAGGAGGGACACGTCGAACGTGCCGCCACCGAGGTCGAAGACGAGGATGAGCTCGTCCTCCTTGCCCTTGTCGAGGCCGTACGCGAGCGCGGCGGCGGTGGGCTCGTTGATGATGCGCAGCACGTTGAGGCCCGCGATCTCGCCGGCCTCCTTCGTCGCCTGGCGCTCGGCGTCGTTGAAGTACGCGGGCACCGTGATGACGGCGTCGGTGACGGTGTCGCCGAGGTACTGCTCTGCATCTCGCTTCAGCTTCTGCAGGATGCGCGCCGAGATCTCCTGCGGCGTGTACTGCTTGCCGTCGATCTCGTCGGTCTTCCAGTCGGTGCCCATGTGGCGCTTGACCGACGCGATGGTGCGGTCGACGTTGGTGACCGCCTGGCGCTTGGCGGTCTCGCCGACGAGCACCTCGCCGTCTTTCGTGAACGCGACGACCGACGGGGTGGTGCGCAGACCCTCCGCGTTCGCGATGACCGTGGGCTCGCCGCCCTCGAGGACCGCGACGACCGAGTTGGTGGTGCCGAGGTCGATTCCTACTGCACGTGACATGTGTGTTCTCCTTCTCCCGGCCGGCGGCCCCGGCCGCACGCGAGTGCCGCGCGGCCCGTGGATCAGCTGGCCGGATACCGGTTCGACCCTTGCTGGCCCGCAACCGAAGTACCTGAGGCAAGACTTGAGCCTTGCCGACTCAAGCTTCTCAGCGCCCCGTGAACGTGTCAAGTCGAGGTGGTGAAACTTGAGTGTACTTGACTCAACTCACAGCCGGCGTCCAGTATTCCGAGGCGGGGGCTACCGGCCGAGCCCGCCCGTCCATAGAGTTTCGCCGAGGGCACGGCCATGCGGATACGGCGACGGGAGCGATCGTGAACAAGAGGCGGATGCAACTGGCAGGCGGCCTGACGGTCGCACTCGCGGTGATCGGGGGACTCGGGGCGACCGGCGCGATCGCAGCTCCCGGGACGCCGAACGGCCCGCGCTACACGGCGGGCGCGCCCGGAGCGGGTGACGTGTACTTCCCGTATTCCGGCAACGGCGGCTACGACGTGCAGCACTACGACCTCGATGTCACCTACACGCCGCCGGCCGCCGAACCCGCACCGCTCGTGGGGCAGTTCGACGGCACCGCGACGATCGACCTCGTGGCCACGCAGGATCTCGACCGGTTCAACCTCGACCTGCGCGGCATGGCGGTCAACTCGGTCACGGTGAACGGCAAGCCCGCGAAGGCCGTCGCGCCACCGGCCGCCGGCGCCGTCGTCGACGGCGCCGCGTACTGGCGCGTGCAGAACGACGAGGAGCGCCGCTGGGAGCTCACCGTGCAGCCGCGCCCGAAGCTCAAGTCTGGCCAGAGCGTACAGGTGGTCGTCGAATACGGCGGCCCGACCACCCGGCCCCTCGACATCGAGGACGCCCTCTACG
The DNA here is from genome assembly GCF_001427265.1 of Agromyces sp. Root1464. Lineage (NCBI taxonomy): Bacteria > Bacillati > Actinomycetota > Actinomycetes > Micrococcales > Microbacteriaceae > Agromyces > Agromyces sp. Root1464. The sequence goes on along the minus strand of NZ_LMFU01000001.1, from coordinate 1,236,063 downwards.
GCTGGGTGACGACGCGCGACGGCGCCATGGTGGTCAGCGAGCCCGACGGCTCGATGACGTGGTACCCCGTCAGCGACCACCAGACCGACAAGGCGAGCTACAGCTTCGCGATCACGGTGCCCGAGGGCAAGACCGCCGTGGCGAACGGCGTGCAGCCGAAACCCGAGGAGACCGCCGGCGGCTGGACCACCTGGTACTGGGACGCCCCCGACCAGCAGGCGAGCTACTTGACGACCGCCTCGGTCGGCGACTTCGACCTGCGCGACCCGTACCTCTCGTCGAGCGGCGTACCGATCATCGACGCGGTCGACACGAAGCTGTCGCCCGCGAGGCTCGCGACCACGAACGCGAGCCTCGCGCGACAGGTCGACATGCTCGACTTCTTCGAGAGCCGCTTCGGCCCGTACCCGTTCAGTGCCTTCGGGGCGATCGTCGACAACGACACCGTCGGGTACGCCCTCGAGACGCAGACCCGCCCGGTCTACTCGAGCCAGGCGAGACAAGGCACGGTCGCGCACGAGCTCGCCCACCAGTGGTTCGGCGACGCGGTCAGCCCCGAGCGCTGGCAGGACATCTGGCTCAACGAGGGGTGGGCGACCTACGCGACCTGGATGTGGGTCGAGGCGGACGGCGGCACCCCCGTCCAGGAGTCGTACAACGACTGGTACGCCTCCGAAGATGCCGATGCCGAGTACTGGGACCTCCAGATCGGCGACCCGGGCCCGCTGGGACTGTTCCAGGAGCCGGTCTACGACCGTGGCGCGGGCACACTGCACGCGCTCCGCGTCGAGCTCGGCGACGAGGCGTTCTTCGCGGGCACGCGGCTCTGGCTCGAGCGCTTCGACGACTCGGCGGGAACGGCGGAGGACTTCCAAGCCGTCTTCGAGGAGGTCTCGGGCCGAGACCTCGACGCCTTCTTCCAGACCTGGCTCTACGAGCAGGCCAAGCCGCCGGCCACCTGGACCATGCCGTAGTCGTGCCGGGTGCTTCCGGGATGGTAGCGGCGTCCAGGGCGGTCGGGCTCGTGAGCGTCGGGGTGCTGCACGCCATCTGGGCGATCGGTTCGAGCTGACGGCCGACGGCGAAACTCCCGGGCTGGCTGTAAGAGTCGGTGAAGTCGCCGGCAACCTGGACTCTGCCTCTCGGCGCTCCCGAACAGCGCGAAGCCCGCATCAGGGCTGGCCCGGATGGGCCCACGCCGGTTCGCCCTTATATGCTCCGGGCATGACCCGACTCTCAACGACCGGCTCGATCCTTGCGGCCGGCATCTCGGTCCTGCTCCTAGCCGGGTGTGCAAGCGCGGGAGATGCGGCGACGATCCAGACGCCCGTCGCGTCGCCCGAAGCGGTCGAAGCTCAGCCCACTCCTACGACCGACATCGCCGATCAGCCCACCCCGGAGGCGGAGACGGTCCTGGATTGCTCGAACCTCTTGACGTTGGACGGGTACGCGGCCCTCGACGACCGAGGCCTCGAGTTTCGTCCGGAAGGAGACGACTATCCCCAGCCAGCCGGCGCCGACCTCGTCGCCGATGGCGCACTCGAGTGCCTCTGGGCTGCAGGTGACGACCGGGTCTGGATCGCTCGTCTCGCCGAGTCGGATGAGCTGTGGAACGCCCGCGTCGCCGAACTAGCGCCATCCGGATGGACCGCCGTCGATGGCCCGGTGCCGGGGGCGCTCGTTCGGTATCCGGAGTTCGATGAGGATCTCCAGCCGGCGATGGCGCATGTCGATGGCGTCACGTACTTCACCGCCCCCGGCAAGACGCTGCGATCGATCGTCGCGATCGACGACGAACTCGGCATCTGACGGCAGCTGTAGCGCCTGACCAGCGGTCGATATGCTGGCGACCATGACTCGACGCCCTGCCATCGGCGGTGCCCTGATCGCTGCCGTCGCCATCGCCCTGCTCGGCGGGTGCACGATGACCGATGACCTTGCGCCGTCGACGTCGTCGCCAGCCGCCTCATCGGCATCATCGGCCCCGAGCGCGTCGCCGAAACCGACACCGACACCGACACCGACACTAAGCGCCGCGCCGTCCGCGACGTGCGAAACCGTGCTCGCGGCGGAGGGCTACCAGAAACTCACCGACGACGGACTCGAGCCGCTTCCCGCCCCCCGCGTGTTCGATGCACTCGCCGTCCGGATGGTGGAGGCGGGCGGTGTCGCCTGCAGCTGGGGCAAGCCGAACACCGACATCGCACTGACGGTGGTGCAGATCGGGGTCACGCCGCCCGATGACGCCTGGACCGAGGCGCTCGCAGAGACCGGATACGTGCTCACGGATGACCCGGTGGCGCGGGCGTACAGCGGGCCGGCGGAACCGGGAAGCGGCATCAGCCCGATCGCCGTCCTCACCGACGGCACGCTCACCTTCGTCAGCGCTCCCACGTTCGCGACGATGCTCGCGCCCGCAGCATAGAGAGTCGTTCGAACGGGAACGGCCGCGCGAAAGCCGCCGACGCCGCCGTTCGTCAGCCGAGCGCCGCGCCCTCCGCCGACGCCGAGGGCTTCGGGTCGGGGAGCCGGCGCATCCGCAGCGCGTTCGCGACGCCGAGGAGACCGGCGAGGATCGGCACGAGCAGTGCGACCTGCAGGGCGATGAAGCGGGAGTCGGTGTTGATGCGCACGATCTCCGCCTGCACCTCGGGAGGCTGATCGACGAGGAGTTCCTCGAGCCCGGTGTTCGTCATGATCTCGGCGTCCTCCTCGAGCACCGACGAGACCTGTTGCTGCTCGTCGGGGCTGAGCACCGAACTCGCCTCGGCGCTCGCGGTGAACGTGAAGGCGAGCGTCGCGAGCATGATCGCGCCGGCGAAGGCGAGGCCGAACGAGAGGCCGAACGAGCCGGCCGCCGAGTTCACGCCCGCCGCCTCGCTGACGCGCTCGTCGGAGATCGGCGAGAGCGTGTAGTTGTTCAGTTGCGAGACGAGGAGGCCGAGTCCGCAGCCCGCCACGACGAGCGGAATGGTGAGGTACCAGCCCGAGTCGGCGATGGGCACGATCGGCACGACCACCGCGATGCCGACGACGACGAGGGCGAATCCCCAGAGGATGATCGTGGCGGGGCGCCGCTTGAGTCCGCGACCGGCGAGCAGCGCGACGACGAACATGCTGAGCGACAGCGGCGCGATCGAGAGTCCGGCCTGCAACGCGTTGTACTCGAAGACCATCTGCAGGTAGATGGGCAGCACGATCATCGTGCCGCCGAGGGCGATCTGCTGCAGCAACTGCCCGCTCGCACCCGCTCGGAACATCTTCGACTCGAACAGCGTCGGGTCGAGCAGCGTCGGCTTTCCGCGACGCTTGCGGCTCCGCAGCCAGAACACGAGCAGGCCGAGGCCGAGCACGCCGATGCCGATGATGAGGCCGACGTAGCCGCCGCCCTCCTGCCAGACGAGGATGCCGGTGACGACGCCGCCCATGCCGACGATCGAGAGGAACGCCCCGACGAGGTCGATCGAGCGGTCGCCGTGGTACGGAACGTCCTTCACGAGTCCGATGCCGGCCAGTACGACCGCGATGATCACGGCTTCGAGCGCGAACCCGACCCGCCAGGAGAGGAAGGTCGTGATGAACCCGCCGAGGAGCGGGCCGACGGCGGCCGCGATGGCGGCGGATGCCCCGACGAGGGCGTACACCCGGGTCTGCTGCGCCCCCTCGAAGTTGCCGTGGATGAGCGACTGCATCGCCGGCAGCAGCAGCGACGCACCGATGCCGCCGATGAAGGCCCAGAAGATGATGATCGCGGTGAGGTCCTGCGCGAACACCATCGCGATCGCGCCGATCGCGTAGCCGAGCAGGCCGAGGATGTACGCGAGCTTGCGCCCGATGAGGTCGCCCGTCTTGCCGCCGATCAGGATGAACGCCGCCGAGACGAGCGCCTCGAGAGCGATCGCGCCCTGCACACCGCTCACCGTGGTGTCGAGATCGCGAACGACTGCCGAGATGGACACGTTCATGAGGGAGGTGTCGACGACCAGCACGAACATGGCCATCGCGAGCAGGATGGCGAGTCGTCCGTTGAACCGGCCCCCGGCGGCTCCATGAGGTTCCATGGCTCACTGAACCACATCGCGGACGCCGCCGGAAGAGCCCGTTCACGACTCGTTCCCCGGCTGAAGCTACGATGCGGCCATGCTGAAGCCGTCCTCCGACGCCACTGCCGGCCACGTCGTGCACCTCATCGAGCGATTCGACACCCCGCAGAGCGCGCCGGAATCCCTGCTGCTCCCGAAGCGGATGCGCACCCTCGGGCGCGCGATGTTCGCACTCGCCGGTGTGATCGCGACCGTCGGCGCCGCCGTCGCCCTCGTGCCGCTCTGGACCGATGAGACGCCGGGTTGGTGGTTCAACCTGATCTTCACGATCATGATCGGCGGCATTCCGGTCGTCGTGTGGGCGATCCTGGTCGGTTCGATCCAGGATGCGGCCGCCGAGCGAGCGCTGCAGGAGACCTGGCAGGAGCACCGTGATCGCGCCCGAGCCGAGCCGGGCACGGTGGCGGACCGGCGCATCGCGCTCTCGGACGACGGCTCCGTCTCCTCCTTCGACCTCGTCGTGACGCTCGGCCGGGGAGCGACGCTGAGCGGGAGCTGGCGGCCGCGCACCTCGTCGGGTCGCCCGTTGCTGCAGACGCAGGTGCCGGGAGTCGGCACCGCGGTGCGGGTCTGGCGGATCGCCGATGCCGACGTCGCGGCGAGCGCGAGCCCGGTCGTCATCGAGGTGGCGGACCCGACGGTCGTGGTGCAGCACCGAGCCTGACGGCGTCTTCCGGGTGCTCCACCGCGGTCTCGATGAGCGCCCGCATCCCGGCCGGGATCCGCGACTCCTCGAGCGCGTCGATCATGAGCGGCGCGAACTGCGCCTTGCGCCCGGCGTGCGTGCCGAGGAATCGCCGGAGCTGCGCGTCCGTCGCCCTCCCGCGTTGCGCGGGCTGATGCTGGAACCCGCGGAAGCGGACGATCTCGCCGTGCTCGGCTAGCAGTTGCTGCATGCGATCGACGCCGAGCGCACGGATCAGCTCCCCTTCGAGGTCGGGGTCGCACGCGAAGAACCCGAGCCCGGCCAGCTCGGGCAGGGTGGCGGCTGAACCGAGTCCACCGCCTTCCAGAGCACGCTGCACGTAGGAGATCTCGGCGGCGTCGAAGAGGCCGAGCACCCGCGGCCGCTCGGGCCAACGGGCGAGTTCACCGAGGCGATGGTGCAGGTTCGTGATCCCGTCCATCGAGACGACCCGCACCCGCGCGGCCGCCAGGTCGCGCCCGAGCCGTACTGCGAGTGCCTCGACCGCGAGCCGGTCGCTGTTCCCCTCGACGAGCAGCAGGGTGTCGGATGCCGCTTGCCCCGGGTCGCCTCGCATGGGGTGACCCTACTCCGCCTCCCGCTTCGACGGGCTCAGCGAACGATGACACTGGACGCCGCCGGCGAAACGCCCTAAGCTGCCGACGCTGCCCTTTCGCGCAGCATCCGCTCCGGTGCATCCGGTGAAGAAAGGAGTCGATCATGGCTGTCGTTGTCGTGAACCTCCATGTTCCCTTCACTTGCGAGGCCTCCACCCGCTGAGCGGTCCGGTGGCCTCCGCGACCTTCGGAGATCCACCTTGCACATCACCTCGTCTCTCGACGAATCCGCCGTCGTGCGTGCGCACGCGGCATCCACTTCATTCATGACCCCGCGGTTCGACGCGGGCGACCTCGCCTTCCAGACCACGGAACCCGGCGAGGGCCAACGCTGGTCGACCTGGCCGGCCACCACTCCGCTCGAGCGCGGCCCCCAGCCGCGACCCGAGTGGCTCGTCACGGATGCCGCGGCGATCGACACCGAACTCGGTGTCGTGAAGACCGGCAAGGAGGCCGACCTCTGCCTCATCGAACGGGCCGTGCCCGACGCCGAACCCGGCACGCTCGGCAAGCACGTGCTGCTCGCCGCGAAGCGGTATCGCGGCAGTGAGCACAGCGACTTCCACCGCTCGACCGTCTACACCGAAGGCCGCACCACACGTCGCAGCCGTGACGCGCGCGCCCTCGCCAAGGGCACGACGTTCGGCCGCGAGGTCGCGCGCATGCAGTGGGCCTACGCCGAGTTCGAGGCGTTGACCCGGCTCACCGAACTCGGGGCGGCCGTGCCGTACCCGGTGCAGGTGAGCGGCACCGAGGTGCTCATGGAGTTCATCGGCGACGGCCGGGTCGCCGCGCCTCGCCTCGCACAGGTGCGGGCGACGCCCGACGAGCTGCGGGAACTGTTCCACCAGGTCGTCGGCTTCATGCGCACGCTCGCGCGCTCGGGGCTCGCGCATGGCGACCTCTCGCCGTACAACCTGCTGGTGCACGACGGCAGGATGGTCGCGATCGACCTGCCGCAGGTCGTCGACGTGGTGTCGAACCCGCAGGGCTTCGACCTGCTGCACCGCGACTGCCGGAACGTCTGCGACTGGTTCACGCGGCAGCGCCTCGAGTGCGACGCCGAGCAGTTGTTCGGCGAGCTGATCGCGGAGGTCTACAGCTGAGCGGTGAGCGTCTGAGGGCCGCGCGATGTCAGGGGTATCCCTGAGATGGGGTCACGGTTCGAGCACATCCGTTGCGAATAGGAAGATATGTTCCTATTCTCTGGGCATGGCCTCTCGAACCACACTCCTCGCGACGATCGCCGCCGGCGCGCTCGCCCTCGTCCTCACCGGCTGCGGCGCCGGCGCACCCGCGACGTCCGGCTCCGGCGCTGCCCCGGAGGCCTCGGCGACGGCTGATCCCGCCGCCACCGCCACGGAGGCACCTTCCGATCCGGAGGCCGGTGCGCTCAGCTGCGACACCGTGCTCACCGACGCCGAATACACGCGGCTCGCCGCCGAGGGCCACGAGCCCCGGGAGAATCCGTTCCTCCTCGGCCCTGCCATGGAGCGCATGGCCGACGAGGGCGCGCTCGTCTGCGTCTGGAACAAGCCGAACAGCGACGTCGCCGTCTGGTACGCCCGGCTCGAGGTCGGCGACCAGGGCCAGGCATGGCTCGATCAGCTGCAAGCCGAGGGCTGGCTCGAGGACACCCACCAGGGCGACGGCAGCTACCAGGCGCCGGCGGACTACGACGCGAACGACCAGCCGTCGGTGCTGCTCGACTCCGGCGTGCTGCACTTCGTGGGCGACAACCGCCTGCTCCGAGAGGTGCGCGAACTGCAGTAGTCGACCCGGCTCGCGGCCGGGCAGGCCGCGAGCCGCGAGCGGCGGGGTCCGCAGCAGCGATACAGTGCCCTCGGGTCGATGAGGACCCCGGCTCGTGCGAGCGAGGCCGCCCGGGTCGCGCCCGGCCGCGGCATCCGCCACCCGCTGTTCACCTGAGAGAACGAGACTGCAGCCCATGACCGATCCCGACGCGCCGCGCTCACCCGAAGGGCCCCGCAACTTCCCGCCCTCGCACCTCACCCCGGCCGACGGGGCCGCGGCGACGATCGGGGTGGCGACCGGGCAGGTCGAGGCCGTTGCGGAGGCCGGCGCGCGCAAGGGGCGCATCTTCGCGTGGGGTCTCTGGGACTGGGGGTCCGCGGCGTTCAACGCGGTCGTCACGACGTTCGTGTTCACGGTGTACCTCACGAGCGAGTCGTTCGGGCCGAAGGGCACGGTCGAGGCGCAGCTCGGCTGGGCACTCGCGATCGCCGGCCTGCTCATCGCACTGCTCGCACCCATCACGGGCCAGCGCTCCGACACGAGCGGCCGTCGCAAGTTCTGGCTCGCCGTCAACACGTACATCGTCGTGGCCATCACGGTCGCGATGTTCTTCGTGCAGCCCGGCCCCGAGTACCTGCTGCTCGGCCTGTTCCTGGTGGCCGCCGGCAACGTCTTCTTCGAGTTCGCGGGCGTGAACTACAACGCCATGCTCGTGCAGGTCTCCACGCCCCGCTCGATCGGCAAGGTCTCGGGCTTCGGCTGGGGCATGGGATACGTCGGCGGCATCGTGCTGCTGCTCGTCGTGTACTTCGGCTTCATCCAGCCCGAGGTCGGCCTCTTCGGGGTCACCGGCGAGAACGGCATGGACGTGCGCGTCACGATGCTCGTCTCCGCCCTGTGGTTCGGCCTGTTCGCCCTGCCCGTGCTGTTCGCGGTGCCCGAGTACCGCAACCCCGCCGCCGTCGAGCGGGAGAAGATCGGCTTCTTCGCCTCCTACGCACGCCTCGGCCGCGACATCAAGCGGCTCTGGAACGAGCAGCGCAACACCGTCTGGTTCCTGCTGGCGAGCGCGGTCTTCCGCGACGGCCTCGCGGGCGTCTTCACGTTCGGCGGCGTGCTCGCGGCATCCGTCTTCGGGTTCTCTGCCGGCGAGGTCATCATCTTCGCCATCGCGGCGAACGTCGTGGCCGGCATCTCGACGATCGCCGTCGGCGCGCTCGACGACAAGCTCGGCGCGAAGCCGGTGATCATGGCGGCCCTCATCGGGCTCGTGGTGAGCGGGCTCATCGTGTTCTTCCTGCACGACGGCGGGCAGATCGTGTTCTGGACCGCGGGTCTCGCGCTCTGCCTCTTCGTGGGACCCGCGCAGTCGGCGAGCCGAACCTTCCTCGCCCGCCTCATCCCCGCCGGTCGCGAGGGCGAGGTCTTCGGCCTCTACGCCACGACCGGTCGCGCCGTGAGCTTCCTCGCGCCGACCGCCTTCGCGCTCTTCGTCACGATCGGCGGCGAGCCGTACTACGGCATCCTCGGCATCGTGCTCGTGATCGCGCTGGGGCTCGCGCTCCTCATCCCCGTGAAGGCGAGCGCACCGACGAGGTAGCGGTCAGTCGCTCGCCCGCGCACGCAGGCGGGCGACGGTCTCGTCGAGCGTGCGGCCCACGATGCGGGTCATGTCGACGGCGTCGGGGTTCAGGAGCCACTGCACCTGCAGGCCGTCCATGACGGCGATGAGCGCGGAGGCCGAGTCGGCGAGGTCGTCGGGGTCGGTGTTGCCGGTGACCTCGCCCAGCACGCCGGCGATCTTCTCGCGCAGCACGTCGAGGCGCGCCTGGAAGTACTCGTGCGCCGGATGCCCGTCGGTGACCGACTCCCCCGACAGCACGGCGTAGGCCTGCACGACGCCGCGGCGTCGTGTGTTCTCCTCCACCGTGTCGACGAGGTGCTGCAGGAACGCCGGGCCCTCGGTCTGCGCACGGGCGGGCACGCCCGCGACCTCCTCGCCGTCGCGGTACTTCAGCATGGCGACGAGCAGCCCCTCCTTGCTGCCGAAGTGATGCAGCACGCCGGCATGGGTCATCCCGGCCTGCTCGGCCACCTCGACGAGAGCGCCCTTGTTGTACCCGCGGGCGCCGAACACGTTCATCGCCGCCTTCAGCACGGCCTCGCGGCGCTCGGTGGTGCGGGCCTGCGGGCGCAGGGCGCGCTCGGCGGCCGGCCTGCCGCGCGCGTCGTCATGGGCTGTGGCCACGGGGTTCCCTCCTGTGCGGATGCGTCTAGCCCTCGTCGCGCGGCCAGTCGGCGATGAAGCGCGAGAGTAGACGCGCGAACTCGGCGGTCTCCTCGGGAGTGAAGGCGGCGAGCGCGGTCTCGACGGCGCCGCGTCGCGTGTCTCGGGCGCTCTCGAGGAGCTTGCGGCCGGAAGCGGTGAGCACGAGGGCGCTCCGGCGGGCGTCGGTCGGGTCCGCCTCGCGGCGCACATGCCCCGCCTCGACGGCCGCCTGCACGAGTCGGCTCGCGCGCGGCTGATCGACGCCGATCGCCTCGGCGAGCTGGCTCACCGAGGGCGGGCGCTCGGCGCCCTCGAGCGCATCGAGCAGGCGGAAGCGCGCAGCGTGCGCGAGCGCGTGACGGCCGGGACCGCCACCCGGGCCTCGCCCGCGACCTCGCCCGCCCCATCCGTCGGGGCCTCCGCGCCCGCCGCGGTGGCCCCGCCGGTCGTCGGACTCGGCCCCCTCGCCGCGCTCGTGGTCGGCGTGCCCCGGATGCTCCCCAGGATGGTGCCCGTCGTGCCCGTGCCCGTGCGGGTGGTCGTGCGAGTGCCCGCCCCCGTGCCCGTCGTGGCCCTCCTGCCCGAAGTGCTCGGCCCGGCGCTGGAGCCGCCGGCGTTCCTGATCGCGGCGCATCGTGACGAGGGCCTGTTCGATCAAGGTGATCGGGTCGTTCGGGGCTGCGCCCGCGGCATCCGACCCTGAACGTTCTCCGGGAGGGACTTGACTCGATGCGTTCATGTATGTCATTGTACATATACATGCTACAGTGCATGCAATTGATCGGGTGCTCCACCCGGGTCGAAGCGAACGCCGACTGAGGCGACGCCGCCCGAGCGCACCCGCCCTCTGCGGGCGAGCCTCCAGCGCCGCCCGCGACCTCGACGCGCTTCGCGTCACGAAAGGAATACGAATGACCACCCCCGACGAAACTCAGAACACCAACAGCACCGACAGCCTCTCCGCGAGCCCCCGCCCCTTCGGCTTCTGGCTCAAGGTCATCGACCGCCGCCTCGACGAGGCGATGGGCGACCTCTTCACCGAAGAGGGCCTCACGCGCCGCGACTGGCGGCGCCTCAACCTCGTGGCGGGCACCGTCACCGACCCCCGCATGAGCGAGAAGCTCGCAGCGCGCCCCGAGCGCGTCGAGCCCCTCGTCGAGCGCGGCTGGGTCGAGGGCGAACCCGGCGCCTGGCGCCTCACCGAGGCCGGCGAGACCGCTCGTGCCTCACTGCAGGAGCGCGTCGCCACGCTCCGCGCGAAGGTCGCCGGCGCCGTCAGCCCCGAGGACTTCGCCACGACCATGGCCTCGCTCGAGGCCATCGCCGGCGAGCTCGGCTGGGTCGAAGGCGCGCGGATGCCGCGTGGGCGCCGACGCGGCTTCGGCCGACGTCACGGCGGCGAAGGCTTCGGCCGACGTCACCACGGCGAGGGCTTCGGCCGACGTCACGGCGGCGAAGGGCACGGCGCCGGCCACGGTCGGTGCGGCCACGGCCACGGCCACGGCCACGGCGCCACTCGCAACGACGTCCACGTGCACGTCCACCTGCACGGCGACGCCGGTCGCCCCGGTCACCCGCACGAGCGCGGTGACCACGGCCACGAAGGCCACGGGCGCGGTCGCGACCGCGCCTGAGCCCGGCCGAACACAGCAGCGCGCCGCCCCCGGGCATCGCTGCACACCACGAGGGACCCGCCACCGGCGGGTCCCTCGTCTGCTTGCGGCATCCGCTCGTCGCACCTCAGCGCTTCTCAGCCTCCGAGCCCGAGAGTCGCTGTGCGATGTAGATCGGGATGATCGAGACGAGCACGAGCACGACGGCGATGACCGACACGATCGGCGCCTGGTTCGGCCGGAACATGTTGTTCAGGATGAAGATCGGCAGCGTCGTCACCCCCGACCCGGCCGTGAACGTCGTCACGATGATCTCGTCGAACGAGAGGGCGAAGGCGAGCAGTCCGCCCGCGAGCAGCGCCGAGCGCAACTGCGGGAAGGTCACGAGCCGGAAGGTCGTCCACACCCCTGCCCCGAGGTCGGCCGACGCCTCCTCGAGGTTGGTGCCCTGCCTCCGGAGCCGCGCGATCACGTTGTTGAACACCGTGACGATGCAGAACGTCGCGTGCGCGATCACGATCGTCCAGATCGAGAGCGGCACCCCCATGATGGTGCGGAAGAAGTTGTTGAGCGCGATACCCGTGATGATGCCCGGGAGTGCGATCGGCAGGATCACGAGCAGGCTGATCGCCTCGCGCCCGAAGAACTCGAAGCGCTGCAGGGCGAGCGAGATGAGGGTGCCCAGCACGAGCGAGACGATCGTGGCGATCACCGCGATCTGCACGCTCGTCGCCACGGCCTCCATGGCTCCGGCGCTCTGGAACGCCCGGCCCCACCACTCGAGCGTGAAGCCGGGCGGCGGCCAGGTCAGCGACGTCGACGTCGAGAACGAGTTCACGAGCACGACGAAGAGCGGCACGTAGACGACCAGGAGGATCGCGCCGGTCACGACGCCGAGCATCGTGCGGGAGAGTCTGGAGAGTCGCATCCGTCGCCCCTAGAGGTTGTCGAGCGCGCCGGTGCGACGCACGAGGAAGAGGTAGCCGAAGATGATCACGATCGGAATGAGCGCGATCGCCGAGGCCAGGGGCAGGTTGTTCGCCGCGCCGACGTTCGTGTAGACGAGGTTTCCGAGCATCTGGTTCGCGCCGCCGACGATGTTCACCGTGATGTAGTCGCCGAGCGAGAGCGCGAAGCTGAAGATCGTGCCCGCGATGATCGCCGGCAGCACGAGCGGGAAGACGACGAGGCGGAGCGTCGGCCAGGTGCGCCCGCCGAGGTCGGAGGAGGCCTCGAGCAGCGAGTCCGGCACGCGCTCGAGTCCCGCATAGATCGGGAGGATCACGTACGGCAGCCACAGGTACGACAGCGTGATGATGGTCGCGGGCAAGCCGTAGCCGGGCGTGCTGCCACCGAAGGGCGCGAGCAGCCACTCGAGGATGCCGTCCTGCGAGAGCACCGACCGCCAGGCGTAGGCCTTCACGAGGTAGCTCGCCCACAGCGGCGTCAGCACCGCGATCACGAGGATCCGCTGCATGCGCGGCGTCGCCACCTTCGCCATGAAGAACGCGATCGGCAGCGCGAGCGCCACGTCGATGAGCGTGACGGCGAGCGCGACGCCCAAGGTGCGCAGGGTCACCGTCTGGTACAGCGAGCCGGTGATCACCGTGACGATGTTGTCGAGCGTCCACTCCTGGGTGATCTCGCCCGTGAAGCTGTCGACCGACCAGAACGCGGTGACGAGCAGCAGCACGAGGGCGACGATGTAGACGATGCCGAGCCAGAAGAGCGGTGCGCTGAGCAGCAGGCCGAGCCGGGCGCGTGGGTGCGTGCTGAGGAAGACGGAGACCCGGCGTGCCGGGGTCTCCCGCGGTCGGGGCACGGTCGCGTGCGTCAAATGCGTGTCCTGTCGGTCGAATGATCCGGATGCCGCGGGGCCGAGGGAGTCCTCGCGAGGTCTCCCCCGGCCCGTGGTGGGCGGGGTCAGCCCTTGATCTCCTGCCACGCCTCGGTCCACGCGGCGTAGTCGGTGCACTGCACGTCGGTGCGGCCGTCGAGGCACTTCTCGATCGGGGTCGACCAATACCAGATCTGCGACGCGTAGTCGGCGTCGCCGGCGTGGTACGCCTCGCAGTCCTCGCGGTACTCGCAGGCCTCGTCGCTCGACGGAGCCTCGCCGAAGTACGACGTGGCCGCGGCGTTCGCCTCGGGGCTGGCGATGTAGTCGAGCCACGCGTACGCGCAGTTCGGGTTCTTCGACTCCGACGCGATCATCCAGGTGTCCGACCATCCGGTCGTGCCCTCTTCGGGCAGCACGACATCGGTCGCGACACCCTCGCTCTCGAGCACGTTCTCGATGACCTGCCAGCTCGTGCCGACGACGGTGTCGCCGGTCGTGAAGGCCTGGATCTCCTTGAGGTAGTCGGACCAGTACTCGCCGATGTTCTCGCGCTGCTGCTTCAGCAGGTCGACCGCGGCGGCGAGCTGCTCCTCATCGAGGGAGTACGGGTTCTCGATGCCGAGCTCGGGGTTGTGCGCCATGAGGTAGACCGCGGCGTCCGCGATGTAGATCGGCGAGTCGTACGCCGTCACCTGGCCGGCGTACTCGCTCGAGCCGTCGAAGACGACGTCCCACGAGGTGGGTGCGGTCGGGAAGACCTCGGTGTTGTACATGAGGAGGTTCGCGCCGTAGCCGTGGGGCACTCCGTACGCGACGCCGTCGACCGAGTTCCACGCCTGGTCCTTCAGGAACGGGTAGATGTTCTCGTAGTTCGGGATCAGGTCGGTGTTGACGGGTGCCACGTCGCCGGCGGCGACGAGGCGGAGCGACGCGTCGCCCGATGCGGAGACCACGTCGTAGTCGCCGGTCTTCATGAGGTTCAGCGCCTCGTCGGAGGTGCCGAAGGTCTTCGTCGTGACCTCGCAGCCGGTGTCCTCCTCGAAGGGCGTCACCCAGTCGACGGCGGGGTCGTTCGAGCCGTCCTCGACGTATCCGGGCCAGGCGAGCAGGGAGACCTGGCCCTCCATCTCGCCGAGTTCGGTGGCGGCCTCGCCGCCGTCCGAACCGCCGCCCGACGTCGTGCCGCAGGCGGTGAGCATCGCGATCGAGGCGATCGCGAGTCCCACGGTCGCGCCGCGGCGTGCCGTGTGCGTGGTGCGCTTCATGGTTCTCTCCTCTTCTGGTGTGCCGTGTGGTGCAGTTGTGGTGCTGGTCTTCGATGCGGTCGTCGAGAACGTGCGTGGTGCGTCAGCCCGAGATCCCCGGGAGCACCTCGATGCCGAGCGGCACGACGTCGTCGTCGTGCCACGAGACGACGACGCGGTCGCCGCGCTCGTCGTCGTGCTGGCGACCCCGGTCGTTCTGCTCGAGCACGGTCACGCGGGTGCCGTCGTCGAGGTCGACGACGAGGCGCACGCCGCTGCCGAGGTAGATCGCCTCGACGACCGTGCCCGGCACGTCGACGACTCCCTGCTGGCGCAGGCCGTCGCGTGTCACGGTCATCTTCTCGGGGCGCACGGAGTGGTGGCCTTCGCGTCCGAGGATCGTGCGTGAGCGGTCGGCGTCGAAGAGGTTCGAGGTGCCGACGAAGTCGGCGACGAAGCGCGAGCGGGGGCGCTCGTAGAGTTCGGCGGGGGTGCCGAGCTGCTCGATGCGGCCGTCGTTGAACACCGCGATCCGGTCGGAGAGCGTGAGCGCCTCCTCCTGGTCGTGCGTGACGAAGATGAAGGTGATGCCGAGCTCGCGCTGGATCTGCTTCAACTCGACCTGCATCTGCTCGCGGAGCTTGAGGTCGAGGGCGCCGAGCGGCTCGTCGAGCAGCAGCACCTTCGGCTGCACGACGGTGGCCCGCGCGAGGGCGACGCGTTGGCGCTGGCCGCCCGAGAGCTGCGAGGGCTTGCGGCCGGCCATCTGCTCGAGCCGCACCGAGGCGAGGGCGCGAAGCGCGCGCTCGTTTCGCTCCTTGCGGCCGAGGCCGCGCACGCGAAGGCCGTACGCCACGTTGTCGAGCACGCTCATGTGGGGGAACAGCGCGTAGTCCTGGAACACCGTGTTGACGTCGCGGTCGAACGGCGCTCGCTTCGTGACATCCTGCCCGAAGAGCTCGACCGTGCCCCCGCTCGGCTGCTCGAAGCCGGCGATGAGCCGCAGCACCGTGGTCTTGCCCGAGCCCGACGGCCCGAGCATCGAGAAGAACTCGCCGGCCGCGATCTCGAGGTCGACGTGGTCGACCGCCGTGACCGCCCCGAACTCCTTGGTGAGTGCGGTGAGGCGGATGGCCGGTTGCGTCTCGGTCATGGACATCTCCTTCGATGCGACCCGAAACATCTGAAACCAGATGTTCGTCTGTCCAGAATCATATGACTCCAGATGTAAAAGTCCAGACCCCCGTGTTACGGTCGTGTCACGGATTCGCCAGCACAGATGCGGGGAGGTCGGATGCCGCAGGCCACGAGCCGCTCCGACGCCACGCGCGCGGTCGTCTTCTCGCCGCTCGAGGGGGCCGGTCGCGCCGAACTCGTCGAGCAGCGACTGACGGATGCGATCGTCGCGGGCGTGCTGCGCGACGGCGAGCGCCTCCCCAGCGAGTCCGAACTCGCGAAGAGCCTCGGCGTCGCCGTCGTGACCGCCCGCGAGGCGCTCGTGGCGCTTCGCGACAAGGGCCTCGTGCTCACGCGACGAGGCCGCGACGGTGGCAGCTTCGTCACCCACGACCGCGACGCCGCCATGCGCATGACCGACGCGCGGGTTCGCGCGCTCAGCCGCATCGAGCTGCGCGATCTCTCCCTGCACTACGCCGCGATCGCGGGCATGGCGGCCGAGGTCGCGGCCGATCGCGCGAGCGACGACGACCTCGCGAGCCTCGTCGAGGTCGACGCCCGTGCCGACCTCGGCTCCGCGGGCGGCGCCCGACGGGCGATGAGCCGGTTCCAGCTCGAGATCGCCGCGGTGAGCCAGTCGCCCCGGCTCGTGCACGAGGAGCTCCGCCTGCAGGCCGAATCCGGCCCCCTGCTCTGGCTGTGCCTGCGCGAACAGGCGTATCGTGACCGCAGTAGACAGGCGCGGGTCGAGGTCATCGAGGCGATCCGCAGCGTCGACCCGCCACGGGCACGGCGCGCGACCACCGACCACATCGCAGCCGCCACCGAGTGGCTCATCGACGAGAAGTCCCGGCTCGAGTCCCCGCAGCAGGGTCCCGAACAGGGTCGGCAACCGGCACCGGATGCCGAAGACCGGAAGGGCTGAGGCCATGACCACCCCCGTCGTCAACGCAGCCGACACCATCGCCCACCGCATCGCCGCCACGATCGACCCGCTCTTCGCGCTCATCGACACCTGGCGCGACGAGCTCGAGGCGCGCCTCGCGAGGACCGCCGAGCCGAGCGCCGCCGAGCTCGACCCCGTCGTCGCCGCGCTCGTGCGCCCCGCCCTCGACGACTCCAGCGCGCTGATCACCGGCGCGGGGTTCGTGGCCGCGCCCGGGTTCCTGCCCGATGCGCCGTGGCACCTCGCGTGGTGGCTGAGCGGCACGAACACGTTCCGCGCCGCCGCTGACGGGGGCGTGCGTCGCCTCGACGCCGAGAGCGACCCCGACGCCGAGCAGTTCCGCGACTACACGACGCTCGAGTGGTGGCGCATCCCGGCACGCACCGGCACGCGTCACCTCACCGGCCCGTACGTCGACTACCTCTGCACCGACGACTACACCGTCACGATCACCACGGGCGTCATGGTCGACGGCGAGATGGCCGGCGTCGTCGGCACCGACGCGTACGTCGCCCGCCTCGAGCAGGAACTGCTGCCGGTGCTGCGCGAGTCGGGGCATCCGTGCACCCTCGTGAACGCCTCGGGGCGCATCGTCGCCTCGACCGACTCACGGCACGCCACCGGTGCGCTGCTCCGGCTCGACGGGCTCGCCTCGGTGCTCGCGCCACTGCACGAGCATCAGGGCCAGGCCTCGGCCGGCGTGCTGCCCGGCGGTCAGTTCGTGGTGCCGTGCGGCGACACGACCCTCGCGCTCGTGTTCGCGACGACCTGATCGGTGCGCCCGCGAACGCGGTCGCGTGGCCCGGGTCGCCCCGTCAGGCGGTGAGGTCGTCGACCTCGGCGAGCCGCGCGACGAGCGCGTCGTCGGCTCCGGCGGCGCGAAGGCGGGCGACGAGCGCGCGCCGCGCGAAGACGTAGGGCAGGTTCGAGCCACCGAGCAATGAGCGGGTGTTCGCGGCGTCGAGCAGCGCGGTCGCCTCGAAGGCGAACTGCTCGTGATCCTCATCGGCCGCGACCTCGCCCTGCGCCACGGCGTAGCCGAAGGACGCGGCGATGTACCCGTTCCATTCGCCCATGGCCGCGGCGAGCGCGTCGCGCACGGGCCCGGGCTTGGAGTCGAACTCCGCGGTGGTCGCGGCGAAGAAGCACCCGCCCGCGAAGACCCGGCCGCGTGAGTACGCGATCCAGCCGTCGAGCAGGGCCACGATGCGACGGATGCCTCGGGGCTCGCCGCGCGCCGGCTCGATGACGCTCGCGACGAAGCGCAGGCGCGCCGCCTCGATCGCGGCGAGCTGCAGGCGCTCCTTCGAGCCGAACAGGGTCGCGACACCGCTCTTGCTGACGTGCGCGGCCTCGGCGAGCCGGCCGATCGAGAGTCCGTCGAGCCCCTCGACCGAGGCGAGGTCGACGGCGCGATCGAGCACGAGGCGTCGCGACGCGTCGCCCTTCAGCCTGCGCCCGTCGGTCTCGATCATGTCTTGATTGTACGCACGATCGTTCGTATAGTATGCGTACGACCGTTCGTATTGTCAGGTGCATCACCGAGGAGCCACGATGTCAGCAGCGTCCGCAATCGCCACCGGAGTGCGCGCCGCGGCGCGCATCTCCCCCGACCTCGGTGCGGCCCTCGCGCTGCCGCTCTTCCGGCGCGTCGGGAAGCGCGCACCCGTCGTCGCCAGCGACCTCGCGACGCATCGTGCCGCTCGTCGCGGCACCGTTCGCATTCCCGGTATCCAGGGCAGGGGCGTCGATGTCGTCACCTACGAGTGGGGCGCGGGCGAGCGCACCGTCCTCCTCGCGCACGGCTGGCAGTCGCGCGCCAGCATGTTCGCCCCACTCGTTCGCGAGCTCCGCAGCGAGGGGTTCCGCGTGCTCGCGTTCGACGGGCCGGCCAACGGCGACTCGCCCGGCCGCCACACGTACGTCGTCGACCACCTCGACGTCATCGGCGAGCTCACCCGGCGCGAGGGTGCGTGGCACGCGATCGTCGGGCACTCGTTCGGTTCGCTCGCCGCGCTCATGGCCGTGCACGGCGGGATCCCGGCGACGCGGGTCGTCGGCATCGCCAGCGCAGCGGACCCCCGCATATTCGTCGACGGCTTCGGCACGATGCTCCGCCTCGATGCTTCGACTCGCGACGCCCTCGCCGCGAGATACGCTGCGCGCGACTTCACCGGGCAGCCCGACCCCTTCGAGCGCTACTCGGCGGTGCGGCATCCGCTGCCCTTCGAGACGCCACTGCTGCTCGTGCACGACCGAGGCGACCTGCGAATCCCGTTCATCGAATCGGAGCGACTGCTGGAGGCGAACCGCGGTCACGCCCGGCTGCTCGCGACCGAGGGGCTCAGCCACAACCGGGTGCTCAGGGCCGACGTCACGCTCGACGCCGTCATGGAGTTCATGCTCGCGGGTGACGAGGCGTCGACCGGGCAGATGGCACGGGAGGCCTCACTCGCAGCGCACCCCTCGGCAGCGGTGGGCTGACTCAGGCGGCCTCGCGCTGACTCGAGCCGACTCGGTTCAGCTCGCGATGAGGCCGAGCAGCACCGCCAGGCGGCCCTCGCCGTCGCCCGGAACCCGGCGGGTGCGCTGCAGCATCGTGAGGCCGTGGAGGCTCGCCCACAGCACCTCGGCGAGCGTGTCGGGGTGCTCGGTGAACGGCTGCACCACGGCGCGGATCTCGGCGAATCCCGCGACGAGCTGCGGCAGGGTGCCGGCTTCGGCGAACGCGAGCCCCGTGCCGCGCACGAACATGGCGTCGTACATGGCTGGGTGCGCCTCGGCATACCGGAGATAGGCGCGACTCACCGCCTCGAGCGCGCCCTCTGGGGTGGACGCGCCCGATCGAGCCTGCGCGAGGGCGTCGGCCATCTCACCGAAGCCCTCGACGGCGACCGCGTCGATCAGTGCGTCCATCGAGTCGAAGTGCG
Organism: Agromyces sp. Root1464; assembly: GCF_001427265.1. NCBI lineage: Bacteria > Bacillati > Actinomycetota > Actinomycetes > Micrococcales > Microbacteriaceae > Agromyces > Agromyces sp. Root1464. The sequence goes on along the minus strand of NZ_LMFU01000001.1, from coordinate 1,216,885 downwards.
AGTAGATGACGGGCTGCGTGTAGTCGATCGCATCGGCGAGGCGCCGCGACGTCACCGACGGCCAGCCTTCGGCCTCGGCGAACTCCCGGGCGGCCGCGAGGATCGCCAGGCGTCGCTGCTCCCGGCGCCGGGCCATGCGTTCACTCGTTGCCACGAATCCGAGACTACTGCTCGATCAAAAGGAATGCTAGCGTCGCAATAAATCTGTCAACGATAGGAATCCACATGGACCTCACCCAGTTCACCGTCGCCACCTGGATCGGCGCCTCGCTCGCCCTCGTGCCCGCCCTCGTGCCCGCCCTCGTGCCCGCCCTCGGCATCATCGCCGTCGGGATCTCGTACCTGGCGTGGCCGACGGCCGTCTCGCAGGGCTTCGGCTTCACCACCGCGATCACCCCCGAGGTGACGCCGTGGCAGCACATCAAGGGTCCGCGCGACATCGCCTCGGGGCTCGCCGTGCTGGCGATGCTCGTGTTCTTCGGTCCGGCGGCGGCCGCCGCCATCCTGCTCGTCGAAGCGCTCATCCCGATCGGCGACGCGCTCATGATCATCCGCAACCACGGCCGGCTGTCGGCAGCCCTCGGCATCCACGTCTCGACAGCGGCGCTGATGATCGTCGCCGCGGTGCTGCTGTTCCTCTGAACAGCCGGTGCAGGCTAGTCGCCCCGCGATCCTGCGTCGGTGACACCGACATCCGTGCGGTGGAACTGGTGGAACGAGCGCGACGCCGTCGGCCCGCGCTGGCCCTGGTAGCGGTTCGCGTACTCGGCCGAGCCGTAGGGCCGCTCGCTCGGCGACGACAGGCGGAAGAAGCACATCTGACCGATCTTCATGCCCGGCCAGAGCTTGATCGGCAAGGTGGCGACGTTCGACAGCTCGAGCGTGACGTGGCCCGTGAAGCCCGGGTCGATGAACCCGGCCGTCGAGTGCGTGAGCAGGCCCAGCCGGCCGAGCGAGCTCTTGCCCTCGAGGCGCGCGGCGACGTCGTCGGGCAGGGTCACGGCCTCGTACGTCGAGGCGAGCACGAACTCGCCCGGGTGCAGGATGAACGCCTCGTCGGGCCGCACCTCGATGAGGTGGGTCAGCTCGGGCTGGTCCTCGGCCGGATCGATGAAGGGGTACTTGTGGTTGTCGAAGAGACGGAAGTACCGGTCGAGGCGCACATCGATCGACGAGGGCTGGATCATGCCCGGTTCGTACGGGTCGAGCCCGATGCGGTTCGCGTCGAGTTCGGCCCGGATGTCGCGATCTGAGAGCAGCACGCTGCCAGCGTAGCAACGCGGCCCCGCCGAGTCGGCCGGCGGAGTAGCGAAGCGTATCGAGACCATTGATACGATGGTGCACACGGTGTCTGCGGATGCCGCGTGCGGATGTAGTTCAATGGTAGAACTTCAGCTTCCCAAGCTGATAGCGCGGGTTCGATTCCCGTCATCCGCTCCACATCGCGAATTCGGGTGCGTCGCGCACCGAACGCTCTGGCGCGCCGACCCCCCAATGGGGGCCGTTCGGGTGGTAATCTCGACCCACCAGCACGAACGGCGGCGACTGCGATTCGGGTTCGCAGCCTCCTCACTACCGCTCGTGATGGTCGGACGAGGAGCAGGAGGGGGCCAACCGTTCTTCGCCCCTGAGTGACGCGCTCGCTCAATGCGTGCGCCATCGGTGGAACCGCGACCCTACCCGCGTAGGTCACCGATGGCCGGGCCGGTGAGACCCCTTCACCGGCCCGGCGGCCCCATCCCCTTCGAACTCGGCTCGACGGCCGCTCTGGCCACGTGTCGGGGGCGGGGTGCAGACTGGCAGTATGTGCGGACGATTCGCGAACGACGCCAAGATCGACGAGCTCATCCAGGAGTTCGTCGCCGAGGGCGGCGACTACCGCGACTGGCGGCCCCAGTTCTCCATCGCCCCGACCGAGGTCGTGCCGATCGTGCGGGAGCGCAAGAACAGCGAGACCGGCGAGGTGCGGCGTTCGGTCGATCCCGCGGTCTGGAACTTCCGCCCGTCGTTCATGAAGGAGTCGAAGCGCCCGCAGTTCAACACGCGCATCGAGACCGTCGCCACCAACGGGTTGTGGAAGGGCGCCTTCGCGTCATCCCGCTGCCTCGTGCCGATGCGCGGCTACTACGAGTGGACCGGCGAGCCCGGCAGCAAGCAGGCCTGGTTCCTGCACGGCGAGCAGCCGCTCCTCGCGGCGGCCGGCATCTACACGGCGCGCAAGGTGGGCGACGAGTGGGAGGTCTCGACGTCGATCATCACGCGCGAGGCTCGGGATGCCTCGGGCGAGGTGCACGACCGCATGCCCGTCTTCCTCGACCGCGACGCCTGGGACGACTACCTCGCACCCGTGAAGCTCGACGACGCCGGCAAGGCCGAGATGATCGAGCTCATGACGGCCGAATCCGAACGCGTCGCCTCGTCTATCTCGAACTACGAGGTGGACCGTCGGGTCAACAACTCGCGTGCCGTCGACCCGGGCGACCCGACGCTGATCGAACCCCTCGACTGACGCGGCGAGCGCGCACCGCGCGCGCCCGCCCGCGTCAGCAGTTCGGAGCGGTCAGTACTTGCCGCCGAGCGCCTTGTTCTTCAGCGCCTCGAACTCGCCGTCGGTGATGAGTCCCTGTTCGCGCAGCGACTGCGCCTTCTCGATCTCCGACGCCGGGTTCGCGAACGATGTCGCGCGGATCTCCTCCTCGGAGTACTCCTGGTACTCGACCTGCTTGCGCGCCGAGCGCTCCGCCATGCCCTTGCCGCGCGCGATCAGGTAGACCAGCGCCGTGACGAACGGCACGAAGACGAGGAAGAGCACCCACACGGCCTTGAGCCATCCGTTGAGCGAGTGATCGCGGAAGATGTCGATGAGGATGTAGATGAGGGCGAACAGGTACGCGACGTAGGCGAAGATCCAGAAGCAGAACCAGAACCAGTCCCAGACGCTGTTGAGGAAGTACATGGTGATCGCCTTTCGCCCGAGCCGGGATCACCGGCGTGCAGAATCGGCACCGTGACGGCGCCGGTCGTCCTTCTGCCGTCAACCTAGCGCAGCCCCCACCCCGGAGGACAGAGGCCACGCGGGCTCACGCCGGCAGCGCGTAGGACGGGAGTCCCCGACGGCGGATCAGCCACTCGGCCACGATGAGATTCGGGATCCAGCAGAGGAACGGCACCGCCGCGTACGCGTTGTCGAACGCCGCTTCGAAGTCGAAGTCGCCGGGCAGCGCCTGCACGCCGAGCAGCACGCCGATCCAGAGCCGCAACGTCACCGCCGCGTAGGTCAGGGCGAAGTTGCGCATCATCCAGGCCCGGTGGCTCGGGACATCCCCCGCCCGGATGGCGCGGTAGGCGCGCACGCCGGTGACGATCCACAGCACGGCGAGCGCGCCGAACCCGAAGAACCCCACGAGGCCGGCCGAGTTGAACGGCGCCATCACGAGGCCGGCGACGCCCGCGATCAGCACGGCACCGAGGTAGGTCCTGCCGGTCCAGCGATGTACCCGCGGATGCCTCGTGCGAAGCCCGCGCCAGAACTGGAACGGCCCGGCGATGAGGGCGATGGCGCCCGCGACGATGTGCACGTAGAACGCGAGCTGCACGAACCCGGGTCGCCCGTCGTAGTTCGAGGCGAGGCCGACGCCGCCTTCCGAGAGGGCGGCGAGCGATGCGGTGAGGTAGGGCGTGACGGCGTAGACCGTGATCGCCAGTGAGGAGAGGAGCACCCACGTCCATCCCGCGCGCGCGGCGAACGATCGAGGCGCGCGAGGCGGCGGCATCCCCTCTCCCCGCACGTGCGGTGCGTCGGGGGCCGATGCGGCTGGGGTCCTGGTTCCGGTGCTCATGCGGCTCAGCATGGCGACCGGCGCGCCGGACCGGCACGGGGTGCTCCCCCGGTTCGCACGGGGGGAAACCCCCGTGCGTGCGGCCTCACCCCTCCGACGCCTCGAGCCGCCCCGACTGCACCGCCGCGACGAACGCGCGGTGGTCGCGCTCGTTCTGGTCGGCGTACGCCACCGCGAAGTCGGCGATCGCCTGGTCGAAGCGGTCGCTGTCGCCGAGGTAGCCGGCGATCGCGACGCGGTCGCCCGAGCGGGCGTGGGCCCGGGCGAGCGTCTCGCCGCAGACCTTGGCGTAGAGCTTCGCACCCGACGGCACGCTGCTCTCGATGTCGAAGGCGCCCTTCCAGTCGTGCAGCTGACGCAGGTAGAAGTCGCGCTCCGTGCCTTCGTCGGCACGCACGCGCTGCCAGCCGAGGAACAGGTCGCTCGCGGCCTGCATCACCCGTTGCCCGCGCACGACGCGTTCGCCGTGATGGTCGAATTCGCTCGGCCCGAGGAAGCGCTCGAGCACCGACGCCTGCGCCTCCTTCGCCTGGAGCAGCAGCGGGTCCTCGTCGTCGCGGCCGCGCAGCAGCACGATCCACGCGCGGGTGCCGACGCTGCCGACGCCGACGACCTTGCGCGCCATGTGCAGGTAGGAGAACTCATCGAGCGGATGCCTCGCGAGCGGCAGCGTCGTGCGGTAGTCGCGCAGCAGCTCGCGCATGGCCTCCTCGTCATCGGCATGCGTGCGGCCGACGGGCGCGAGGTCCTCGACCGGCACGATGAGGGGCGGGTCCGCGGCGATGCGCAGTTTCCCGTCGATGACCCGCACGAGCTTCGAGAAGGCCTTCATGCTGTCGCGGGTCTTCGCCTTCGCGATGATCGAATCGGTGCGCTTCACCTGCTCCTTCTCGGCGTGGCCCGCTTCGCGCTCCGCGCGCACCCATTCGGCGAGCGTGTCGGCGTCGAGTCGGTCGTACCAGGCGTCGAGCACCCGGGACTCGGCGGCCCGATGCATCCGCTCGCGATAGCCGCGGACCGCCGCGACGGTGGTGTCGCGGCGCTCGGCGTCGGTGAAGCCACGCGACCGGCCGGCGATCTCGAAGCTCGCTGCGAGCCGCTTGAGGTCCCACTCCCACGGGCCCGGCAGCGTCTCGTCGAAGTCGTTGATGTCGAAAGCCAGCTTGCGCTCGGGCGTGCCGAAGACGCCGAAGTTCGAGAGGTGCGCGTCACCGCAGACCTGCACGGTGATGCCCGAGTCGGCCGTGTGCGCGAGGTCGGCCGCCATGATGAGCGCCGCACCCCGGTAGAACGTGAACGGCGAGACCATCATGCGCGCGTGGCGGATCGGGATCAGCTCGGGCACGCGGGTCTCGGCCTGCTCCTCGAGCAGTGCCACCGGGTCGGGCCGGTCGGCCGCGGGCGCCCAATCGGCATGCTCGGTGCGCGGCGAGCGCCGGCGCGCCGCCCGCCCCCACTCGGCCCTGGCCGCGAAGTCGGTGGGATCGGGGAGCGGGTCGGGCGGCGCGACGGCCCCATCGCGCGATCGGCCCGCTTCGGATGCCCCGTGGTGCGTCGTCATGGTGCTCCCCCGTTCCTCGTCTCCCCGCCCGGCTCACGTCACCGGCGGGACATCCGCTTTCTCGCGCTTTCGGCCCATGACCTCGGTCGGGATCCCGCGCGAGAAGAAGAGGGCGAAGAACGCGATCACGATGAGCGCGAAGAACGCGGTGTGCAGCGACGAGATCTGGGAGTCGGTGTAGATGCGGGTGAGTTCGGCGCTCTCGGACTCGTCGAGGCCGGCCTCCTTCGCGATGTCGGCGACGTCGGCTGCGGGGAGGATCGCGACGCCGGCTTCGGTCTGCTCGCTGACGAGCGCCTTCGTCTCGGGCGAGAGTTCGCTCGACGCGACGCCGAGCGCGAAGCTCGAGGCGAGCGCGCCGATCAGCACCGAGCCGATGAGCGCGGTGCCGAGCGAGGAGCCGAGGTTCTGGAACACGCCCTGGAGGCCCCCGACCTCGCTCGTCTGCGACTCGGAGACGCTCGACATGTTGACGTTGCCGAGCTGCGAGGCGAGAAGGCCGAGGGCTGCGCCCGCGACGAACATGCCGAAGCCGAAGGCGAAGCTCTGCAGTTCGAGGTCGACCGAGGCGAGCAGCAGGATCGAGCTCAGCACGAGGGCGATCTGGCCGATGCGCACGATGCGCCGCGGCGACCAGAGCCGCGAGAGGCGTGTGCCGACGATCGAGAAGAGGATGAGCGAGATCGACAGCGGGAAGATCTTCAGGCCCGTCTCGAGCGCATCGAGGCCGAGGGTCATCTGCAGGTAGACCGGCACCATGAAGAAAAGGCCGGCCGTGATCGCGTACTGCGCGCCGAGCACCGAGAGGCCGCTGCGGAGCCGCGCGATCCTGAAGAGTTCGACGTCGACGAGCGGCTGGCGCCCGGTTGCTGAGAGGTGGCGCTGGCGACGCACGAAGAGCGCGAGCAGCCCCGCGCCGGCGACGATCAGCCACGCGCAGAGCGAGATGCCGAGCGGGGCGATCTCGACGCCGCCGATCTCGGGCGAGTTCAGCGGCGTGATCCAGCCCCACGTCTTGCTCTGCAGCATGCCGAGCACCACGAAGATGAGCCCGACGGCCGAGAGCAGCACGCTCCAGACGTCGATGTGCGCGGCCTGCCGAGCCGTGCGATCGGCGATGACCCTCGTGAAGAGCACGACGACGATCATGATGACCACTTCGCCGACGAAGACGTAGCGCCAGCTGGCGTACGTCGTGAGGAACCCGCCGATCAGCGGGCCGGCCGCGACCGCAGCACCCGAGACGGCGCCGATGACCGCGAACGCGGTGATGCGGTCGGCGCCCTCGTAGTTGTCGGCGATGAGTGCGGCGACCGCCGGGATGACGAGCACGGCGCCGACGCCCTCGATGACCGACCAGCCGAGGAAGAGCACCTGCACGTTCGGGCTGAGCGCGGTCATGAGCGAGCCGAGCGCGTAGATGCACGAGCCGATGACGAACGCCCGGCGCCGCCCCCACACATCGCCGAGCTTCGCGCCGAGCAGCATGAGCGCCGCCATCGTGAGCGTGTAGAACGTGATGGCGGCCTGCATCGCCGTGACCGTGGTGTCGAGGTCGACGACGACGGTCGAGATCGACACGTTCATGACGGTGCCGTCGAGCACCATGACGAATTGCGCGGCCCCGAGGATCGCGACGACGGACCACTTCTTCATCTGATCCCCGTTTCCGACGCGCGATGTGGAGTCGAGGTCAGTATGGCACCGGATGCCCCGGCGGCGCCTCAGGCCGGCACGGCGAGATCAGGCCGGCACGGCGATCAGGCACGCACGGCGCTCGACATGAACGGCTCGTAGCTGTAGCCCTCGGAACCGAGGATCGCGACCGACGACTCGGGCACCTCGAGGAAGGCGCCGGGCAGGTTGTTGAGCGGTTCGGAGACCACGACGCGCGCCCGCTGGCCGAAGAGCTTCAGCCGCGGGACATCCGGGTACATCTCGTGCAGCGTGGGGATGTCGACGGAGTGGAACAGCGTGCGCGACTTGCCCTCCGAGGAGTACCGGAAGGCCCAGATGGTCGCGCCGTCGGCGAGAGCGATCGTGCCCTGCATCGGGTAGTCGATGCCGTGCTTGCGGCCGGTCTCCTCGACGAACTGCACGGCCCTCGTCATGCCGCCGACCGGATCGCCTTGCAGGCCGAAGGTGAGCGCGAGGTGGAACAGCACCTCGGAGTCCGTCGTGCCCAGGATGTGCGGGTAGAGCTCGGGGTCGACCGCGAAGGTGAGGTCGCGCTTCATCTCGTGGAAGCCGTGGATCACCCCGTTGTGCATGAAGAGCCAGTTCAGGTACCGGTACGGATGGCAGTTGGTGCGCTGGATCGGCGGCCCGGCGGCCGCACGGACGTGGCTGAAGAACAGCGGGCTCTCGACCGCGTCGGTGATCTCGCGCAGGTTCTCGTCGTTCCACGCAGGTTCGACGCTGTGGTAGATGGACGGGATGCTCCCCTCCGTCGAGCCGACGGGATACCAGCCGAACCCGAAGCCGTCGCCGTTCACGGTCTCAGCGCCGAGCGGCGAATCGAGCGCCTGGGCGACGAGCGAATGCTGCGCGTCGAGGATCACGAGCGATGGTTGGAGCGGTTCTCCCGCGTAGGCAAGCCAGCGGCACATGGGCTCAGCTCCTTCGTCCTGCATCGGAGCGCGTCCGGCATCGGAGCGCGGATGCGGTCAGCCTAGCGCCGCCGCGATGAATCCTCACCTCCTCGCGGGTGAACGGCCTGACACTTCAGCCCGCGGGCGCCGCCTCCGGTGCCGGCTCGGCAGCGGCATCGGGCTTCGGGCACTTCGCCAGCTCGCGCATCTTGGTCGTCGCCTGTTCGAACGACCACGGCAGCTCGACGAGCGGCTTCTCGTGCTCTGGAGCGGGAGCGGCCTTCGACGCGAGCGAGGCGAGGGCGAATGCCGCTTCCCTCGCGAAGTCCCCGCCTGAGGTCGAGTTGTTGAGAGCGATGACCACCGTGAGCCCGCTCTCGGGATCCGTGAACGCGGCCGTCAGTGCACCGGTCGACTCCCCGGCGAGGCCGCGCATCGGGCCGAACTCGGCGCCTCCGAGTCCCCAGCTCTGCCAGGCCGGCGTATCGCCGCCGAGCGGGATCGGAGTCCACTGCTTTCGCGCCGTGCCCTCGTCGAGCAGGGCGCCGGTCGCGAACGCGGCGCTGAGCCGACGGGCGTCGTCGAGGCTCGAGACGGCTCCCGCCGCGGCACCGCCCATCGAACTCGACTGGCGGCTGTCGTCGCGGATGACGGCGCAGTCGGCGGTTCCGTCGGCGGCGAGCGCGGCCGAGTATGCGCCGAGGCCGTCCTCGAGCTCGGTGTCGTTCGGCGCGGGGAGCTTCGTGTCCTCGAGCCCCAGCGGATCGAGGACGTACTGCTCGGCGAGATCGTTCCAAGCGCGGCCGGTGCGTCGCTCGAGCGCCATCGAGAGCAGCAGCACCCCGGTGCGCGAGAGCGTCCACTGCTCGCCCGGAGCACCGGTGCGCGGCAGCGCGAGGCCGCTCGAGAGCAGTTCGTTGGGCGGCCAGATGCGCTCGGGGTTCGCCACGAAGTGGCTCTTCAGCCCCGGGTAGTAGTCGGCGACGCCCGAGGTGTGCGCGCAGAGCTGGCCGAGCGTGATGCCGTCGAGGCCCGGCACCCAGTCGACGTAGTCGTCGACGTGGTCGTCGAGCGCCACTCGACCCTCGTCGACGAGGCGCAGCAGCACCGTGCACGTCACCTCGCTCGTGAGCGTGCCGAGGCGGAACTCGGTGTCGGTGGTGACGGGTTCGGAGTTCTCGGCGAAGTCGACGGTGCCCGAGGCGCCGGTCCACTCCCCCGACCACGGCGACCAGGCTCCGGCGACGCCGCCGCTCGATCCGCTGAGCGCCACGGCCTCATCGAGCACGGCCTGCAACTGCCCGGCGAGGTCGTCGCCGAATGCGGACCCGACGGGATCGAGTTCGGCCATCGGGTCCACTGAACCGCCGGTGCACCCGGAGAGTCCGAGCACGCCGACGAGGAAGACGGCGATGACGGCCCGCCTCCGTGCGACCTTGATCTGGCCAGCCACCTAGCTCCCCTCAGCCGTGTGTCCGGTGAAATTGTAACCCGGCGAGGGGGCGAAGCCCGTCCCCTCGCGCTTTCGGGGCGGGTCGTGGTACTCCGCGGCGGGTCGTGACGGCGGCCAGCGATCGGCGCGCCGCCACGGCGCGGCCTCGGCTCAGGGTCGCAGCGCCGTGATCTCGCGATCGGCCCCCGACATGAAGCGCTCCACGTTGCGGTCGACGATGATGTCGCTCGGCCGCAGCGGTCGCTCGAGGTAGAGCCCGTCGAGGGAGGTGAGCCGGCTCAGGGCGACATAGGTCTGCCCGGGGCTGAAGACGCGCTGCCCGAGGTCGACGATCGCCGTGTCGTAGCTCGCACCCTGCGACTTGTGGATCGTAACCGCCCACGCCAGTTTCAGCGGGAACTGCGTGAACTCGGCGACGATCTGCTTCTCGAGCTTCTTGCGGATCGGGTCCCACGTGTACTTGTACTTCTCCCACGTGACCTGCTCGACCTCGTGCTCCTCACCGCCCACGTCGACGCGCACGACGCGGTCGAGCGAGGTCACCGTGCCGATCGTGCCGTTCACCCAGCGCTGGCCCTCGGGGCCGATCGCGGTGTCGTTGCGGAGGAACATCACCTGAGCGCCGAGCTTCAGCTCGAGGTTCTCGTCAGCGGGGAACGCCCGGCCGCCGAAGTCGCCGTTCACCTCGGCCTCGTTGCCCTGCGACTGCCCCGGAAGGCGGTGCAGCTGCGTGCGGTTGATGCGATTGACGGTGTCGTTGCGCGTCGCGAGGGTGATCGCACCCTGCTCGGGCAGCGGTCGCCGCGCCCCGACGCTGTTGAGCACGCCCGCGATCTCGGCGGTCACCATGCCGTGCCGCACCGCGTTCAACATGTGCTTGAACTCGTCGTCGTGCTGGCGGTGGATCTCGCCGAGCTCGAAGATGCGCAGGTCGGTCTCGCGCCACACCTTGGCGTCGAAGAACCACATCGAGTCGTAGGTGTCGGCGAAGTAGGCGCGCTCGTCGGCGTCGCCCGGCACCGGTGCGAGTTGGTACGGGTCGCCGAACAACACGACCTGCGCACCCCCGAACGGCTCGAGCGGGCGCTGCCTCGCCTGGCGGAGCGATCGGTCCATCGCGTCGAGCAGGTCGGCGTTGACCATCGAGACCTCGTCGATGACGAGGGTGTCCATCGCGTTCAGGATCTTGCGGACGGTGTCGTTCTGCTCGATGTCGTGGTCGGCGATGACGCCGATCGGCAGCCGGAACAGCGAGTGGATCGTCTGGCCGCCGACGTTCAGTGCGGCCACGCCCGTCGGCGCGCAGATCACGATCTGCTTCTGCGTGTTCCAGTTCAGGTGGTTCAGCAGCGTCGACTTGCCGGTGCCGGCGCGACCCGTGACGAACACGTGCTCGCGCGTGCCCTCGATGGCCTGGAACACCGCGGCCTGTTCGCGGCTGAGGGTGACGTTCTGCACTGGGGCGCTTTCGACTCGGCGAGCGGATGCCGCGGGGCGGAGGTCGCGGCGATCCCACTGTAACCGGCTCGCGCGGGCGCCGAGGCGTGCCGGGGCCCTGCGTTCACAGCTCGGGGCCGGTTCCGCGGCCCGGTCCCGGTACAGTGTTGCGGGTGGGGAGCTCCGGAGTGCGCGGCAGTCGAGTTTCGCCGTTGTCCGTCGCCGGGTGGCTCGGGCTCGCGGTGCTCCTCGCCGGCGCCTTCATCGCCGCGCTCGGCGCGCTGAACCAGACGATCTACGGCTCGTCGAGCTTCATCGAGCGCTACCTCACCGCCATCGCCAACGACGACATCGCCGAGGCATCCACGACCCCCGGCGTCGCCCTCGACGAGGCCGAGCTCGCGGAGCTCGGCCTGGCCCCCGACGTCTCGACCGCGATGCTGCGCACCGGTGTCATCGAGTCGGGACCCGAAGACGTGAGCATCATGGGCGACGTCGCCCACCCCGACGGCACGCACACCGTGACCGCGAGCTACCGGCTCGCCGACGCGATCGTGCAGTCATCGTTCGATGTCCGCCCCATCGAGCCGCTCTACGGCGTGCTGAACCGCTGGGAGTTCGCGGTGAGTCCGCTCGCCGTGATCGACGTCACGGCCGCGCACAACCCGACGTTCACCGTCGGCTCCCTCACCCTCGACACGCGAGCGCTGAAGTCGGGCGAAGAGCTCGCGGCCTTCACCCAGGTCGCGCCGTACATCGCGATCGCCCCGGCCGTCTACGAGTTCTCGTACAGCTCGGAGCTGCTCGAGGCCGTGCCGGTCGCGGTGCAGGCCGATGCCTCGGAGCGGCCCGCCGTGACCGTCGACGCGCAGCCGACCGCCGCGTTCGTCGACCGCGTGCAGGTCACCCTCGACGAGTTCCTGGGCGAGTGCGCCGCGCAGCCCGTGCTGCAACCGGCCGAGTGCCCGTTCGGCATCGAGATCGACGACCGCGTCACCGGCGACCCGCAGTGGACGATCGTCGCGTCGCCCCAGGTCACCCTGACCCCGGGGGAATCGTCGTTCGACATGCCGCCCACCGAGGGCGTGGCGCACATCTCGGTCGAGGTGCAGTCGCTCTTCGACGGGCACCGCTTCACGCTTGAAGAGGACCGCCCGTTCACCGTCGCGCTCGGTGCGACCATTCAGCCCGACGAGAGCATCTCGATCCAGCTGAAGTAGCGCTGCGGGTCGAGCCTGCCGAGACCCCCGCCTCCACGAACTCGACCCGCAGAACCGCTATCGCGGGCGGTCGTGCTCGGCGATGGCGGCGAGCTGCGCGTTGTACGCCTCGAGCTCGGCATCGCCGGTGCGGTCGGCGTGACGGTCGCGGCGCTTCGACTCCTTCTCGTCGCTGCGCGCCCACTGCACGGCGACCGTGATCGCGAGCGCCACCGTCGGGATCTCGCCGATCGACCACGCGATGCCGCCGCCGAGCTGCTGGTCGACGAGGGCGTCGGTGCCCCACCCCATCGCGCCGTACCAGTCGGCGAGGAGCAGTCCGGTGCTCGACATGATCGTGAGGCCGAAGAACGCGTGGAACGCCATCGTGCCGAGCAGCAGCACCAGGCGGAACGGGTACGGCAAGCGGTACGGCACCGGGTCGATGCCGATGAGGGACTGCACGAACAGGTAGCCCGTGATGAGGAAGTGCACGATCATCCACTCGTGCCCGATGTGGTCGAGCATCGTCCAGCGGAAGAGCGGCGAGTAGTAGAAGATCCAGAGCGACCCGACGAAGAGCAGGGCGGCGACGATCGGGTTCGCGATGAATCCGGCGAACCGCGAGTGCACGGCGAGCAGGATCCACTCGCGGCCACCGCGACTGCCGTCCTTGCGGGCACGGATGGCGCGGGCCGCGAGCGTGACCGGTGCGCCGGGCACGAGCAGCACCGGCACGGCCATCGTGAGCACCATGTGCGCGAGCATGTGCGCCGAGAAGAGGTACTGCTCGTAGACGTTGACGCCGCCGTTGGTGATGTAGGCGAGCAGCAGGAGACCCGAGACCCAGAGCACCGTGCGGTAGATCGGCCAGCGGTCGCCGCGCTTGCGAAGGCGACGCACGCCCGCGATGTAGAAGAAGATGCCGAAGCCGCATGCGAGCAGCCAGATGAGGTCGGGGTTCCACTCGGTGAAGAAGCGGGTCCACTCGGGCCACGGCGGCAGCGGCTCGCCGGTGAGGATCTCCGCCGGCGTGCGCGCGAGCGAGCCCGCCTCCTCCTCGGAGACCGGGGTGGCCGTGCGGGCCAGTGCCGCGGCGGCGCCCGACGCGAGCCCCATGAAGGCGAGCTCGGCCACCACGAGCCACCAGAAGGAGCCCCGAGGACGGTCGCCACGCGACATCCGCCCGATCAGGAACCGGCGCTGCGCGGCGCCGAACAGGCCGAGCGCGATGAGGGCGACGACCTTGACGACCACGAGCATGCCGTAGGGAGTGAGGAGCTGGTCCCAGTCGCCGATGCGGAGCGCGGCGCTCGCGTATCCCGAGAGCGCCACGACGATGAAGCTGATGAGCGCGACGGTCGAGTAGCGCGCGAGCACGACCGGCAGGCGCTTCTCGCCGAGCTCGCCCTTCAGCAGCACGATCGTGAGCAGCCCGCCGAGCCACACCGAGGCGAAGACGAGGTGCAGGCCGAGCCCGGTGACGGCCGCGGCATGGCCGGCGGCGCCCGCCGCATGGCCCTGCTGGGCGAGCGGCACGAGCGAGGCGACTGCGAGCACGGTCACGAAGACGAGGGCGGTGTGATTGCGCACCGCGAAGCACAGCACGGTGACGGCGGCGGCCACGAGCATCGTCGTGAGCCACGCCTGGCCGAGCGGGATGGTGGTCACGAACTGGCCGAGCTTCTGCCCGAACGCGTCGCTCAGGTCGAACGGCACGCCCGTGACGAGCAGGAAGGTGAAGAGGCCGGTCGCGCCGCTCGCGACCGTCAGCACGGCAGCGGATGCCGCAGCCACGTCGAGTGCCAGGTCGAACTCGCGTCGCTTCGGGCTGAGCGCCCAGACCGCGAGCACGAGCGCCCCGATCATGCCGGCGGCGCCGAGGTTCACGAAGAGCTTCGCGACGGGCACGCCGTAGCGGGCGACGGGGCCCGGGTCCTGGATCAGCTGTTCGGCCGCTCCGCCGCCGTAGGCGAGGCCGGCGAACGTCGCGGCGAGGGCGACGACGATGAGTGCGGCGGGGCCGAGCACTCGCACGGAGCGGGGCACCGAACCAGCCTAGACGTCAGATTCCGTGAACCATCCCAGAGCGGGCTCGAGAACCGCAGGAACCCGCCCGACCGGCAGAGCCCGTGAACCAGCCCGGAACGGCGAAGGGGCGCACGGCTCGCGCCGTACGCCCCTTCGGGAAGTCGCAGTTACTTCGCAGCAGCCTTGAGCTTCGAACCAGCCGAGACCTTGACCGAGTAGCCGGCCGGAATCTGGATCTCGGCGCCCGTCTGCGGGTTGCGGCCGGTGCGCGCAGCGCGGTGCGTGCGCTCGACGGCGAGCCAGCCCGGGATGGAGACCTTCGTGCCCGAGCCGACGGACTCGGCGAGCGCCTCGAAGAGGCCGCCGAGAACGGCGTCGACGGTAGCCTGGCTCTGTCCGGTCGACGCTGCGACCTTCGCGACGAGCTCGGTCTTGTTGAGCGACTTGTCAGCCATTGAATGTCCTCCTCGGACGTTCGCTGTTCGGTACAGCAGTTGTGAGTTCTCGGGAACGATCGTTCAACCGCCCCCGTGGCCGATCAGGCCGCCTCGAATGTAACAGAGTTCCGCGGAATCCCGCGGATTTCCGGCCCTTTCGAGCACCTTCGCCTCGGCGTGTCGCGTCCGCTGGGAGCGAATTCGCACTAGCGGACGCGAAGAACGCCTCAGTCCTCGAGCGCCGACCAGCGCTTCAGGAACGTCGCGAGCTCTTCCCGCGACACGGTCGCCGCGGGCCGGAACGCGCCGCTGACGGAGGTGATGCGCTCGGCCGCGAGCCACTCGATCGACCTGAAGTACGTCGACCCGACCGCGACGTCGCTGAACGTCGCGGTGCCGGGCGCCGTGAAGGACGGCGCCGACGCGCGATACAGGAACGCGGCGATCTGCTGGCGCGTCAGCACGTCGCCGGGGCCGAAGTTGCTCTTGACGGCGGTGATGCCGGCGCTCGCGAGGTACTCGACCGCGGTGAACGCGTCGTGATCGGCCGGAACGTCGGCGAACGTCGGCACTGCCGGCACCTCGAACTCGGGCGAGCCCAAGAGACGGTACAGCGCGATCGCGGTGACGCCTCGCGTCGCGGGAGCCTTCGGATCGAACCGCACGATGCCGTCGTCGCCGCGGATCCCGCCGATGATGCCCTGGCTCCCGGCCCAGCGCGCATTGTCGGCGTGACCGCCGGTCGTGAGGTCGGCGAACCGCGGCATCAGGGCGGCCGTCGCCTCGGACGTGGCCGCGATGGGCTCGGCTCCGGGGCGGGTTCCGGTGACGGTGACCGCGAGCGTGACGCCCTCGAGTGCGTCTCCCGGCACCAGTTCGGTGCCCGTCGCGTCAGGGAGCGGCTCACCGTCCGAGAGCCACTGGTAGGCGAGGACGGCGCCGTCGCCCCAGTCCCCCGCGTCGACCGTGAACGCCTGGCCGACCTGCGCGACGCCGTTCACCGTCGGGATCGGCGCCGGCTCGGGCTCGGGAGCCGTGCGGGTCATGACGGCGTTGATGCCCGTGAACGCGCCGCCGTTCGGCGCCTCGAGCACGGTGGCCGCGTCGCGGGTCGCCGCGTTCTCCCAGTACTGGGTGGCATAGGGCACTGCGGCATCGCTCCGGTCGGCGAACTCGACGACGTAGTTGCCAGGCGGCAGTCCGCCCATGCGGAACGAGATGTCGTCGCCGGCACCGCTGATCTGCTCTGGCTGGGCCCACACACCCGGTGCACGCTCGTGCAGCAGGCGCAGGCTCGCCCCCGTCGCCGGACCGCCGTGCTCGTCGATGATGCTGCCGGAGATCTGCACGCCCGGCGCCGCCTCGACGTCGACGTCGGGGGTCACCGCCTGCGCCGTGACCGGGGCCACCGCCGCCTCGTCCTGATAGAAGGCACCGCCGTAGTAGGTCTTCGCCCAGTTCGCGCTCCAGGAGCCGTACGACATCACGGTGTACTCGCCGGGCGCCAGGCCCGACACCTCGTACGCCCCGGCGGCGTCCGCCCGTTCGAAGGCGACCGTCTCCCACGCGCCGCTCGAGTTCTTGCGGAGCACGTCGAAGTAGGCCTGTGCCGACGGCACGCTGCCCGCCTCGGCGCGCTCGGTGAGGGTGCCGGTGAGGGTGCCGCCGGCAGTGAGGTTCGCGTCGATGGTCTCGACGACATCGCCGGGGCTCAGCTCGAGGTGGGTCGACGATGCGCGATCGACCGCGCCCTGCCAGTACTGGTGCGCCCACTCGCCGTCGAAGTCCGAGAAGCCGACGACGTACTCGCCCGCTTGGAGGCCCGCCAGGCGGTAGGTTCCGTCGGCGGCCGTGACGGCCTTCACGGTCGCGACGTAGGCGTCGGAGGAGCCGGCGTACGAAGCTGCGACCTCGACGCCTTCGACCGGTGCGCCCCCGGCGGAGACGGTGCCCTCGATGACGGCGCCGGCGTTCAGCTCGAAGTCGGCCGCGAACGACTGGCCCGCCACCAGGTCGACGCGAGCCGCGGCATCCTCGTCGTAGACGTCCTGCCAGTACTCGTCGACGAGCTCGGACTCGCTCCCCCAGCCGGGCCCGGCCTTGAGGACGTACTCCCCCGATGGCAGGCCCGTGATCGCGTAGCTGCCGTCGGAGGCGACGGATGCCCCGCCCCGGGTCCCCGTCATGTCCGACGAGAGGTAGGCGTAGACGTACCCGCCGGAGACCGGCTGTCCGGCCTCGTCGACCACCCGGCCCGACACGGTCGCGCCGACCTCGAGGGTCGGCTCGATGGTCACCGTCGCTCCGGCGGTCACGGTGATGTCGGTCGCGGACTCGAAGTCGGCGGCGTCGTCCCAGTACTCGGAGACGTACCGGGCAGTCTGCACCTGCGGGTTGATCGAGGCCCGATACGTGCCGGGGGTGAGGTTCTCGATCGAGAAGCTGCCGTCGGCCGCCGTGGCGCCTTCCGTGCCGTCGCCCCACAGCAGCGTCCAGCAATCGCGCTGCTCCAGCGGGTCGAAGTCCTCGTCGCAGCGGAAGAGCTGAACGCGCACACCCTCGAGCGGTGCGCCGGCCTCGCCCGTCACGACTCCCGCGATGGAGCCGGTCTCGGGCTCTGCGGCGTACGCGGGCGACGCGACCCCGGCGAGGCCGACGAGCATGGCGAGCGCGCCGAGGATTCCGGTGAGCCGCCGCCGGCGCGAGGCCGGTGGTGAGTCTGGAGTGAGCGAGGGCATCGGACGTCCTTCCGTGAGAGCCGGGAACGGCATGGTGCTCACGCTACGAAACGGAGGACGGTGTCCGCCATGGGCAGGACTCCCCGTCGATCCCCCGGGGACGACGAAAGGGGCGCCCCTTGCGGGACGCCCCTTTCGGTGAAGCTACGTGCTTACCAGCTCGACTTGGTGATGCCGGGCAGCTCGCCACGGTGCGCCATGTCACGGAAGCGGACGCGCGAGACGCCGAACTTCGTGAGGACACCGCGGGGGCGGCCGTCGATCGCGTCACGCGAACGCAGGCGAACCGGCGACGCGTTGCGGGGAAGCTTCTGCAGGCCCTTGCGAGCAGCCTCGCGGCTCTCGTCGGTGCCGTTCGGGTCGACGAGCGCCTTCTTCAGCTCGAGACGCTTCGCGGCGTACCGCTCGACGATGACCTTGCGCTGGTCGTTGCGTGCGATCTTGCTCTTCTTCGCCATGTCTTAGCGCTCCTCTCGGAAGTCGACGTGCTTGCGCACTACAGGGTCGTACTTCTTGAGCACGAGGCGGTCGGGGTTGTTGCGGCGGTTCTTGCGGGTCACGTAGGTGTACCCGGTGCCGGCGGTCGACCGAAGCTTGATGATCGGCCGGATGTCCTGTGCCTTTGCCATTAGAGCTTCACCCCACGTGCCTGCATGTCCTTGACCACTGCTTCAATGCCACGAGCGTCGATCACCTTGATGCCCTTGGCGGACACGTTGATGGTGATGTTCCGACGAAGCGACGGCACGAAATAGGTCTTCTTCTGCACGTTCGGGTCGAAGCGGCGCTTCGTCCGGCGGTGCGAGTGCGAGATGTTGTGCCCGAAGCCGGGAACGGCTCCAGTCACCTGGCACACTGCTGCCATTGGTTTCCTCCAATACCGAGGGGCGGATGCCCCTCCCAAGGTCTCTTGTCTGCTGACCCTCCCCACGCTGAAGCCCGCGATTTCTCGCACGGTTTCGATAGGGATTGTCGCGGCATGGGCAGTGGAAGTGCCCAGCCAACGAGCCAGCTTACCAGAAGCGGGCGGGCGGGCCGAACCGAGCGGATGCCGTGGCTCGCTTCCTCACCCGGCCGGTACGGGCTCCTCGTCGATCACGCGCCGCGAGAGCAGCGCCGCGACGAGGAAGCAGAGCGCCCCGAGGAGCGTGCCGAGGTTCGCCCAGAACGCGCTCACGAGCGAGTCGGTCTGGGGCACGACGTACGCGCCGATCGCCGAGACGCCGAACGCGATCGAGCCGAGCAGGTTCAGCCAGGTGCCGTGCCACGACCGCGCGTGCCGGTCCCACAGTCGGCCGCGGTCTTTCGTCGCGACCACGGCGAGCACGCTCGAGATGAGGAACGCCGCCGACCCCCATGCGTCGGGTCGCCACCCGGCCCCGAGTCGCTCAGGGTCGGCGATCGCCGCGGCGAGCGCAGCGGCGGTGCTGACATTGAAGAGCAGAGTGCCCGCGAACTGGATGGCGGCCGCCCACCAGTCCCATCGATCGGCCTGGTTCGTGCCCCGCCTCGGCACGTGCCGGCCGCTGAGGCTCAACTGGATGAACGCGGCGAGCGTGAAGAAGATCGACCCGACGAAGAAGGTGATGCCGACGCCGACCGGGCCCGCCCACGCCGCGTAGAACGGGATGGCGCCGACCAGGAAGCAGAGCGAGCCGACGGCGAAGCCCCATGCCTCGCGGCGCAGCCGAAAGCGACGGCGGTCACGAGTATTCGTCTGCACGCTCATGGATGGAGCCTGCAACCCGCTCGCCCGCCCGTCAACTCTCCTCGTCGATTTCACGCGATGTGGACTATTGACGCTCCAGTGCCATGCGACCACACTCGGGGATTGGGCCGTCTTCGGGGGTTGACACCCTGTCTTCCCGAGGCGCTCACATTCGTGCACGACGATGCAGCACTCGGGGGAACACCATGACCGACCGCAAACCACGATCACACTCGGGCGGTGGCGAGAACGCCCGGATCACGCCTGATCGATCGAGCCACGCCTTCTCGGGCATCGGCGACAGCACGCAGTTGAATCCCATCTTCGCGCGAGCCGGCGAGGCGACCGACTTCCCGCTGAACCGGCTGCCCGACGCCGAGTCGTTGCCCGAGACCGCCTACCAGGTCGTGCACGACGAGTCGATGCTCGACGGCAATGCCCGCTTGAACCTGGCGACCTTCGTCGGCACGTGGATGGACCCCTTCGCCACGAAGCTGTACTCCGAATCGGCCGACAAGAACATGGTCGACAAAGACGAGTACCCGCAGACGGCCGCGATCGAGACGCGCTGCTGGAAGATGATCGCGAGCCTCTGGAACGCGCCGAGCGCCGAGGGCGCCATCGGCACCTCCACGATCGGGTCGTCGGAGGCGTGCATGCTCGGCGGGCTCGCGCTCAAGCGGCGCTGGCAGCTCGCCCGTCGCGCAGCGGGCAAGTCGACCGAGAAGCCCAACCTCATCCTCTCGAGCGCGGTGCAGGTGTGCTGGGAGAAGTTCTGCAACTACTTCGACGTCGAGGCCCGTTACGTGCCGATCAGCGACGAGCACAAGGTGCTCGACGGGCACGACCTCGAGAAGTACGTCGACGAGAACACGATCGGCGTCGTCGGCATCATGGGCGTGACGTACACCGGCATGTACGAGCCGATCGCCGAGATCGCGAAGGCGCTGGACGACATCGAGGCGAAGACCGGGCTCGATGTGAAGATCCATGTCGACGGGGCATCCGGTGGCATGATCGCGCCGTTCCTCCAGCCCGAGCTCGAGTGGGACTTCCGTGTCGACCGGGTCGTCTCGATCAGCACCTCCGCCCACAAGTACGGGCTCGTGTACCCGGGACTCGGCTGGGTCGTGTGGCGCACGGTCGAGGACCTCCCCGAGGAGCTCGTCTTCGACGTCACCTACCTCGGCGGCCACATGCCGTCGTTCGCACTGAACTTCTCGCGCCCCGGCGCGCAGGTGCTGCTGCAGTACTACCTGTTCCTGCGGCTCGGGTGGGACGGCTATCGCAAGGTGCAGCAGGCATCGCAGGACGTCGCCGTCTACCTCTCGGGCGAGATCGCGAAGATCGACGCGTTCGAACTCTGGAACGACGGCACCGACATCCCCGTGTTCGCCTGGCAGCTCACGAAGGGCCACACCGACAAGTGGAACCTGTACCACCTGTCGGAGCGCCTGCGGCTGAAGGGCTGGCTCATCCCGGCCTATCCGATGCCCGACGACATCTCGGACCTGGTGGTGCAGCGCATCGTCGTACGCAACGGCCTGAGTCGCAACCTCGCCGAGTCGCTCGTGCTCGACATCCGCGAGGCCGTCGACTACCTCGACGCACTCGAGGCGCCCATGCCGGTCGAGGGCCAGGTCTCGACGTTCACGCACTGAGTCGAACGAGCGGATGCCGCGGGCAGCACTGCGCCCGCGGCATCCGCTCGTTCGGAACCAACCGACTCAGTCGGTGAGGGTCTCGACATACTCCTGGTTGTCGGCGATCCACTGCTCGACGACCGGTGCGTAGTCGTCGGCGTCGCCGTCGCCGTTGAACATGGCGTTCTCGAGCGAGAAGAGCAGCTCGGAGTCCATCCGGAAGTCCTTCAGCCAGCCGGCGAGGGTCGGGTAGTCCTGCTCGAAGCTCTTGCCGCCGAAGGAGTGGATGCCCTCGGCGTCGCCGAGCGTGCCCTCGGGGTCCTCGAGGTCCTTGAGCGGGAACGCGTCGTAGGCCCAGTGCGGGCGCCAGAGTGTGACGGCGACGTTCTCGCCGTTCTCGGTGGCCGCAGTCAGCTCGGCGAGCATCGCGGGCGTGGAGCTCGTCACGTACTCCATCTTCTCGAGGCCGTATGTCGGGATGACCTCGTCGGTCGTGACCCGGTTCAGGCCCGAGCCCGGCTCGATGCCGACGAGCTTGCCGCCGAAGAGGTCGGCACTCGCGGCGAGTTCCTCGAGGGAGTCGATCGGGGCGTCCTCGTTCACGGCGATCGTGAGCTTGGCGTCCTCGTTCCACGCGCCGAGGTCGACGAGGTCGTCGCCGTACTGCTCGATGTAGTCGGCGTGGGTGATCGGCAGCCAAGTGTCGAGGGTCACGTCGTAGTCGTCGGTCGTGAGGCCGGTGTAGACGGGCGCCGGGTCGGCGTACTCGAGCGTGACGTCGTAGCCCTGTTCGGTGAGCACGGCCTTCCAGAGCTCGCTCGCGGCGACTCCTTCGTCCCAGCCGTTGAACACGGCGATGGTGACGTCCTTCTGGTCGCCGTTCTCGAGGGTCTCGGCCTCGGCGCCGGCGGCGCAGCCGCTGAGTGCCAGGGCGGAGACCGCCCCGAGTGCGAGTGCTCCGGTGAGCATGCGCTTCTTCATGTGTTCCTTTCCTCCCGCGTGCTGTCGCGGGTGTTGGGGAGCGCCGCGCGATTCCGCGCGACGAGCGTTGCACCGCCGGTCGGGCGGTGGCAGGTCGGTCGGTCGGTCGGTGCGAGCGGGTCAGGCGGTGGCGGATGCCGCGGGCAGGCGTTCCGCCTCGGGGCCGAGCGGCTCCGAGGCATCCGTCGTCGGCGCCTGCTTGTCTCGACCGCGCGGCTTCCTCGGCGTGCCGAGCGCCCCCGTGACCCGGTCGAGGATGATCGCGAGGATCACGACCGAGAGACCGGCCTCGAAGCCGAGCCCGACGTCGATGCGGGTGAGCGACTGCACGACCTCGCCGCCGAGCCCGCCTGCGCCGACCATGCCGGCGATGACGACCATCGAGAGCGAGAGCATGATGACCTGGTTGACGCCGGCCATGATGCTCGGCATCGCGAGCGGCAGCTGGATCTGGCGGAGGATGCGCCACGGCGATGAGCCGAAGGCCTGGCCGGCCTCGACGACCTCCTTGTCGACGCCGCGGATGCCGAGCTCGGTGAGCCTGACGCCGGGCGCCATCGCGAAGATGATCGTCGCGACGATGCCGGGGACGACGCCGACGCGGAAGAGGATGAGCGCCGGGATCAGGTAGACCATCGCCGGCATCGTCTGCATGAAGTCGAGGATCGGACGGATGACTTTCGACGCCAGGTCGGAGCGGGCGGCGAGCACGCCGAGCGGCACCGAGATCGCCACGGCGATGAGCGAGGCGACGAGCACGAGGGCGAGCGTCGACATGGCGTTGTCCCATTGGTCGACGCCGACGATCACGAGGAGGCCGAGCGCGGTGCCCGTCGCGAGCTTCCAGCCCTTCGCGAACCAGGCGATCGCCGCGAGCACGAGGATGACGACCCAGAACGGCGGGGTCTGCAGCACGACGTCGACGAGGTCGTAGAAGCCGGCGAAGACGCTCCGCACGACGGCGAAGAACCCGCCGAAGACGTCGGTGATGAAGTGGATGACGGCGTCGGCCCAGTCGCCGAGCGGGAGTCGGATGTCGTTCATGCCGGGCTCCTCTCCCCCGCTGCGTCACGGTGCATGGCTTCGGCCCTGATGTCGGCGGCTTCCGCGACCGCCGCGGCGACCGCACTGGCGTCGGCCGCGTCGGCGATCGCCGTGTCGGGCCGGGCCGTTCGGTGCAGCGTCGCGGTGATGACGTCGACCGGGATCGTCGCCGGCGTCTCGATGACGGCGTGCTCCCCCGTGTTCGACGAGACGTTGCCGAGTGCCGCGAGCAGGGTGACGCGCGGCACCGCCCCGAGGAGGCGTCCCTGGTCGTCGACGACGGCGAGCGGCAACTGGCTCTCGACGGCGCTCTCGAAGAGCTCGGAGAGGTGCTCGTCGGCGCCGACGACGGGATGGTCGTCGCTGATCGCCGGTTCGAGCGACCGCTCACCGCGCTGCACGAGGCGCAGCACGTCACGGTCGTGCACGACGCCGAGCAGGCGCCGGCCGCCGCCGACCACGAACACCATCGAGGTCTGCAGGTCGCGCATCGAGCGCAGGGCGGCCCTCGGACCGGCCGAAGCGGTCACGACGGCGCGCGGCGCCTCCATGACGTTGCCGGCCGTCAGCACGCGCGAGCGGTCGACGTCCTGCACGAACTGGGCGACGTAGTCGTCGGCGGGGTCCGTGAGGATCTCCTCGGCCGTGCCGAGCTGCACGATGCGCCCGTCGCGCATGACGGCGATGCGATCGCCGAGGAACATCGCCTCGTTGAGGTCGTGGGTGATGAAGACGATCGTCTTGCCGAGCTCCTGCTGCAGCTCCACGAGCTGCTCCTGCATCTCCTTGCGGATGAGCGGATCGAGCGCGGAGAACGCCTCGTCCATGAGCAGGATGTCGGTGTCCGACGCGAGTGCACGGGCGAGCCCGACGCGCTGCTGCATGCCGCCCGAGAGCTCCGAGGGCATCTTGTCCCCCCAGCCGCCGAGTCCCACCCGGTCGAGGATGTGCTCGGCGCGTCGGCGCCGTTCAGCCGCCGGGACGCCCTGGATCTCGAGACCGTATGCCGCGTTCTCGAGGACGCTGCGGTGGGGCAGCAGCGCGAAGTGCTGGAAGACCATCGAGATGTGGCGACGACGCACCTCGCGGAGCCGCTTGGGCGACATGCCCGTGATCGTCTCCCCCATCACCGTGACACTGCCGTCGGTCGGTTCGAGCAGTCCGTTGAGCGTGCGGATGAGCGTCGACTTGCCCGAACCCGACAGGCCCATGACGACGAAGATCTCGCCTCGCCGCACGTCGAAGTCGGCGTCGATCACCGCTGCGGTGCCGAGGGGCGCGAGTTCGGCACGGCCGGCACCGGCGCGAAGGCGATCGAGCGCCTCCTTCGGCTTCCGGCCGAAGAACTTGGTCAGGCGACGAACGGAGAGTGCTGGGCTCTCGGCCGCGGATACGGGTGTTTCGGACATGGACAGGCTCCCGGAGCGCACGCCGAACACCGCGCACGTTGACACGCGAGCGGTCGAGAATCGGGCAGGGCTGACTCGTGGGTCACGGCCGGGTTGACGGCGATGGGAGGTGTGGACTCAAGCCCTGTCTGAGGGCGAGAACACGACTTCCGCGCAAGCGGCCATCGGGGCCGGATGCCACGCCGCCGAACCATACGCCGCAGCATGCCGATTACGGAATGCAGCAGCGCGGACTGGGCGATTCGGTCTTGCAGGACCGTGTCCACCGTATCGAGGTCACCGGGGCAACCCAAATCGAGTAGTGATAAATATGCCCTGATCAGAGCTTTTCACTCGGCGCGAGTGGTGCGCTACTCCCCTGCCGTCTGCAGCTTCGTGCAGTTGGCGCACAGGCCGAAGACGTCGACCACGTGCGCAGCACCGGTGAACCCGTGCTCGGCCGCGACCGTCTTCGCCCATGCCTCGACCTCGTCGGCGGCGATCTCGACGGTCAGCCCGCAGTTGCGGCAGATGAGGTGATGGTGATGCCCCGTCGTGCTGCAGGCCCGGTAGATCGCCTCTCCGTCGGGTGATTGCAGCGAATCGGCCTCACCGCTCGAGGCGAGGTCGCCGAGCGCTCGGTAGACCGTGGCGAGGCCGATCGGCGAGCCGTTGGCGTGCAGCGTCGAGTGCAGCGCCTGCGCGCTGATGAAACCCTCGGTGTCGTCGAGGGCCTCGCGAACAGCCTCACGCTGCCAGGTGTTGCGCTTCATGCGATCCGTGCGTCCTCCGCGGTCTCCACCGGTATGGCGACTCAGTTCAACGGTAGTCCCCGAAGCTTGGAGATACCCAGTGCGAGAAGGAAGAAGGCGGTCGCCGCGAGCGCGATGGCCGGGCCTGCGGCGATCTCGAACAGTCGCGATGACGTGACGCCGAGCACGCCCGACGCTGCACCGATCACCGGAGCCGCGAACAGCAGGCCGCGGAACGATCGCACCATGAGCCGCGCGGCGGCGGCGGGCGCCGCGATCAGGGCGATCGCGAGGATGGCGCCGACCGCGGGCAGCGAGCTCACGACCGACGCCGCCGTGAGGCCGAGCACGAGGAGTTCGATCGGCCACTCCCGGTACCCGGCGGCACGGAACCCGTGGGGATCGAACGTCGAGAACGCGATCTCCTTGCCGAAGAGCGAGATGCACACCACCGCGACGACGGCGACGGATGCCGCAAGCAGAATATCTCCGTCGCTCACCGTCAGGATCGAGCCCATGAGCAGGGATTCGGCGCGTACAGGCAGCCCGGGGATGAGTGCTTGGAGCAGTGCACCGGCCGCGAATCCGCCCGTGAGCACGATGCCCGCCGCCACTTGCGCGCCCTGCCGCCGCACGCGCGCGATGCCGGCCATGACGGCGACGAGCACGACGGATGCCACGGCCGCGCCCGCCGGCACGCTCACCCCGAGCGCGGCCGCCGCGACGGCGCCCGGATACGTGCCGTGCGTCAGTGCCTGCGCGAAGAACGTTCGCCGCCGCACGACGACCAGGGCGCCGACGAGCCCGGCACCCGCGCCGATGATGATCGCGGCGAGGAGCGCTCGCTCGAAGTACCCCATCAGCGCCCATCCCCCGCCACGACGGGATCGCGGTGTTCAGCGCGGTCGCGGCTGCCGTTGATGCGGGTTCTGGACCAGCGAATCGTGCTGCTCACGAGCAGCACGATCGCGTAGCCGACCACGAACACCGCGACGACCGTACTGCCGGCCGGCACGTCGACCCCGGCGCCCACCGAGACCGCGAATCCGAGCGCGAGACCGAGCCATGCGGCGATCGCGGCGAACCCGGCCGCCGCGGGGAAGAGCCACCACAGCCGCGCGGTCGTCAGCCGCGCAACGGCACCCGGAACGATGAGCAATGCGAGCACGAGCAGCGTGCCGATCGTGCTCGCCGCTGCGACCACGACGAGGGCGATCGCCGAGTTGAGCACGAGGTCGAGCACGAGGGCCGAGTCGCCGGCGGCGCGGCTGCCCTTCGCGTCGAAGGCACGGTACAACTGCTGCTTCAGCGTGACCAGCACCATGAGGAGCGCGGTGATGCTCACGACGATGAGCGGGAGCACCTCGTCGGGCGGGATCGTGAGCACCCGGCCGAACAGCAGCGCCTCGAGCTCGCCGGCGTAGTCGTCGCTGCGCGACACGACGATCACACCGACGCTGAAGGTCGCCGTCAATACGATCGCGATCGCCGCGTCGGAGGTGATGCCGGCTCGATCGAGCCAGGTGAGGGCGAGTGCGCCGGCGAGGGCGGCGATCGCAGCGCCGGGCAGCAGCCCGGCGCTGCCGCCGACCGCGAGCCCGATCGCCAGGCCGGGGAACACCGCGTGGGTCAGGCCGTCGCTGATGAACTCCAGGCCCCTGAGGTTCACGAGCACCCCGACGAAGCCGGCCACGACCGCGAGCACCAGCATGACGAGCAGCGCGCGACCCATGAACGGGATCGCGAATGCGCCGAAGAGCGCGTCGGTCAGCGGCATCCCTCACCGCCGGCACGGCTCGAGTCCGCATATGTCGCGTATGGCATTCAGTGGCCCTCGTGGCCCGGTACGACGAGCGTGTGCTCGTCGATCTCGACCTCCACGCCCTCGAAGCACTCCTGCACGTTGCTCAGCGTGAGCACGTCGTCGACCGGCCCGCTCGCGAGTTGCGTGCGGTTGACCAGCACGACGGAGTCGCAGACACGGCGGGCGAGATCGAGGTCGTGGGTCGACACGAGCACCGCGACGCCGCGGGTCTTGAGGGCGCGCACGGTGCCGACGAGCGCGTCGCGATTGGGCTGGTCGAGTCCGTTGAACGGCTCGTCGAGCAGCAGCAGGCCTGGGTCGGATGCGAGGGCCCTGGCGAGGAGCCCGCGCTGCCGCTGGCCGCCCGAGAGCTCCCCGAACGGCCGCTTCGCGAGCTCGGCGAGGCCGACGGTCTCGAGCGCCTCGCGCACCGCCGCCCGATCGGCGCGGCCAGGCCACCGGAGCAGGCCGAGACCGCGGTAGCGGCCCTGCATCACGACCTGCTCGACGCTGATGGGGAAGTCGGGGTCGAGGTCGGCCGACTGTGGAAGGAAACCGACCATGCCGTTCGGGGCATGCGACGCGAGAGTGGGGGAGCCTCCGGCGCCTGGGCGCTGGGAACCGAACTCGATCGTGCCTGCGGTGCGCGGCACGAGGCCGAGGATCCCCTTCAGGAGGGTCGACTTGCCGGCCCCGTTCGGTCCGATGAGTGCCACGGCCTCGCCGCGCGCGATGTCGAGGTCGAGGCCGCTGACTCCCGTGCCACCGGGGTGGGTGAATGCGGCGCCGCGGAGGCGCAGCACGGGGGAGTCGTCCATGGTTGTCATCCTTGCAGTGACGCGGGCACCGCGGTAGGCGTGACGCCCCACGACTCGAGGATCAGCCGAGCATTGTGCAACTGGCTGCCGAGGTAGGTGGCACCCTCGCTGCCCTCGACACCGAGGGAGTCGCCGTAGAGGGCGTCGGGGCCCGAGTAGACGGTCACGCCGGCTTCGGCGGCGATGGTCTCCGCGGCCTTCGGGGAGATGGATGCCTCCGAGAACACGGCGGCGACACCGGTGGACCGGATCCGGTCGACGAGCGCGTCGATCTCGGCGGCGCTCGGCTCGGCGTTGTCGTCGAAGCTCGGGATGACGCTGCCGACGAACGTGACGTCGTAGGCCTCGACGAAGTACGTGAAGGCGTCGTGGTTCGTCACGAGGAGCCGCTCGGCGACCGGCACGGACTCGACGTTCTCGGTGATCCACTCGTCGAGCGCGTCGAGCTTCGCGAGGTAGTCGGTCTCGTTCTGCGCGAGCGCATCGCCATCGACGCCGGGCAGCTCGGCGATGCCGTCGGCGATGTTCTCGACCATGTGCTCGGCGAGCTCGGGGTCGGTCCAGGTGTGGGGGTTGCCCGAGCCGTGGTCGTGATCGTGTTCGGCGTCGCCCTCGGCGTGATCGTCGTGCGCTTCGTCATCGGCGTGCTCGTCGCTCTCGGCGTGATCGCCCGCGGCATCCGTCGCCTCGACCTCGTCGTGCGCCTCGGCCTCGTGATCGTGGTCGTCGGTGCCGTGGAGCTCGATGCCCGTGCTCGCGTCGATGAGCACGCCGTCGAACCCGGAGGCCTGCACCGCGTCGTCGAGCCAGCTCTCGAGGCCGCCGCCGTTGACGACGAGGGCATCGGCCTTCGACAACGCGAGCAATTGCGCAGCAGAGGGGTCGAAGCTGTGGGCGCTCTGGCCGGGGGAGAGCAGCTGCGTGACCGCGGCGCCGTCGCCGACGAGCTCGCGCGTGAAGTCGCCGACCTGGGTCGTCGTCGCGACGATCGCGGGGCCGTCGGCAGCTGCGCCGGATGCCGCGGGCGCCGAGCAACCCGCAAGGGTCAGGGCCGCCGCCGAGAGCACGGCACCGCCGACGAGGGCGGCGGGCAGTCGGCGGAAGGCGCTGGTTCGGTTGCTCATGACTCCACCGTACGTCTTATTGATAATGATTGTCAAAACCATGAAGCGACCGAATCGGTCACAGTGGGTGAACATCGATGCGCGTCCGCCGCATTCCCACGACATCCTGTGGACAGCTCTGGCGAGTGTCGCACCGACGTGCGAGAGTGAAGCACGTGGATACGACGACAGCTCCTCTCACGTTGCATCCGTTCACCGTCGCCGATGCCGAGCGCGTGCTCTCCGGCGAGGTCGACCCCCATGACGGCTGGGAGGGCGCGTACGCCTTCACCGACGAGCCCGAGCTGCTCGCCGAGTACCTCCGCATGGTGCAGCAGAACGGCGATCCGACGCCCTACGGCCCCTACCTCGTGCGACGAGGCGAAGACGGCCCGGCCATCGGGGGAGTGAACCTGTTCGGTCCGCCCGGCGATGACGGAGCCGTCGAGTTCGCGTTCGGCCTCGTGCCGGCGGTGCGAGGCCAGGGGCTCTCGACGCACACGGTCGCGGCCGTCGTCGAGCTCGCCCGCGCGGCAGGCGTCGTGATCCTCCGCGCCGAGGCCGAGGTGCCGAACCTGCCCGCCCGCCGGGCGCTCGAACGTGCCGGCTTCGCGCAGTCCTCGCGCACGACCGAGGCGATCATCTACGAGCTGCGGCTGTAACCGGCCTGGAAGGTTTCGACGGGCTCAGCCCGCAAGGGCGCAGGCGCAACCCGTATGGTCTTTGTCGCTCGAGCTCGTCGAGACCCGGCCACGAGCTACTCGAGCAGGAGCGCCGGCTCCTCGATGATCGACGCGACGTCGGCGAGGAAGCGCGAGGCCACATCGCCGTCGACGACGCGGTGGTCGAACGACGCACCGATCGTCGTGACGAAGCGCGGTCGCACCTCGCCGTCGACGACCCACGGCTTCTGCTTGATCGTGCCGAGCGCGACGATCGCGACCTCACCCGGGTTCAGGATCGGGGTGCCGGTATCCATGCCGAAGACGCCGATGTTCGTGATGGTGATGGTGCCGTTCTGCATCTCGGCCGGCTGCGTCTTGCCCTCGCGCGCCGTCAGCGTGAGCTGCTCGAGCGCCGTCGCGAGCTCGACCATCGTCATCGCCTGCGCCTCCTTGACGTTCGGCACGATGAGCCCGCGCGGGGTCGCCGCAGCGATGCCGAGGTTCACGTAGTTCTTGACCACGATCTCGGTGTCGGTCCACTGCGCATTGACCGTCGGGTTGCGGCGCACGGCCCAGATCATCGCCTTGGCCATGATCAGGAGCGGCGAGATGCGCACGCCGGCGTAGTCGGGGGAGGCCTTCAGCCGCTTCAGGTACTCCATCGTGCGGCTGGCGTCGACGTCGACGAAGACGCTCACGTGCGGCGCCTGGAAGGCGCTCTGCACCATCGCGTTCGCGATCGCCTTGCGCACGCCCTTGACGGGGATGCGCTCCTCACGGGCTTCGGGTCGCTCGGGGGTCTGGATGTTGCGGAACACGCTCGCCTGGCTCGCCTCGCGGATCACGTCGTCGCGCGTGATATCGCCGATCGGCCCCGTGGGCGCGACGCGAGACAGGTCGACTCCGAGGTCTTTCGCGAGCTTGCGGATCGGCGGCTTCGCGATGACGGGAAGTCGAGGGGCGGGCCGCGATGGCGCGGCGACGGCAGCGGATGCCGCGGCGCCGGCCGTGCTCGCGGGCGCCGGGTTCACCGGGGCGGGCGGGGGAGTGACGGCGGGGGGCGCGAGGTGTCCGTGCGCGCCGTCGGGCGTGACGTGGCGTCGACGGCGCGTCGCCGCCGGACCGGAGCTGCCGTGGCCGACGAGCACGGCGCCGCTCTCCTCGGCGGCAGCGGCCGCCGGTACCTTGCCGTAGATCGGCAGTGACTCTGCGGCCGGTTCAGCACTACCGGCGGGCACCACGGAGTCGACCACCGGCGCCGCAGCCGGCGCGGCAGGGGCATCCGACGCGAGCCCCGCGGCATCCGTCTGGATGACCAGGATCGGCGTGCCGACGTCGACGGTGTTGCCCTCTTCGACGAGCAGTTCGGAGACGACACCCTCGAACGCGCTCGGCAGCTCGACGAGCGACTTGGCGGTCTCGATCTCGACGAAGACCTGGTCGAGGCTGATGCGATCGCCGGGCGCGACGCGCCACTGCACGATCTCGGCCTCGGTGAGGCCCTCGCCGACGTCGGGGAGGGGGAATCGGATCTCGCTCATGTTCTTTACCCTCGCAGTCGGTCTATGCCGTCGTCGTCATGTCATGCCGCGCGCCGCGCGGCGCCTCAGTAGGCCAGGGCGCGGTCGACGGCTTCGAGCACCCGGTCGGGGCTCGGCAGGAACTCGGTCTCGAGTGCGGCCGGTGGGAACGGCGTGTCGAAGCCCGACACGCGCAGCACCGGCGCCTCGAGTGCGTAGAACGCCCGCTCGGCGACCGTCGCGGCGATCTCGGAGCCGACCGAGACGTTGCCGTACGCCTCTTGGGCGACCACGAGCCGGCCCGTGCGGTGCACCGACTCGAGCAGCGGGCCGTAGTCGATGGGGGAGAGCGACCGGAGGTCGACGACCTCGATGCTGCGCCCCTCGGTCTCGGCGATGTCGGCAGCCTGCAGCAGCGTCGCGATCATCGCGCCGTGGCCGACGACGGTGACGTCGGTGCCCTGGCGCATGACGCGGCTCGCGTGCAGCGGCAGGCCGGAGTGGTCGAGGTCGACCGGGCCCTTCGGCCAATAGCGGCTCTTCGGCTCGAAGAACAGCACCGGGTCGTCGGAGCGGATCGCCTCCTGGATCATCCAGTAGGCGTCGTGCGGGTTCGACGGGCTCACCACGCGCAAGCCCGGAGTGTGCGCGAAGTACGCCTCGGGGCTCTCCTGGTGGTGCTCGATCGAGCCGATGTGCCCGCCGTAGGGCACCCGGATCACGACGGGCATCGAGAGGGAGCCGTCGTGGCGCACCGTCTGGCGTGCGAGCTGCGTCGTGATCTGGTCGAACGCCGGGAAGATGAAACCGTCGAACTGGATCTCGATGACCGGCCGGTAGCCGCGCATCGCGAGGCCGATCGCGGTGCCGACGATGGCCGACTCGGCGAGCGGGGTGTCGAGGATGCGCTTGTCGCCGAACTCGGCCGAGAGTCCCTCGGTCACGCGGAAGACGCCGCCGAGCGGGCCGATGTCTTCACCCATGAGCAGCACCTTCTCGTCGGCGCGGAGCGCCTCGCGGAGGCCCGCGTTGATGGCCTTCGCCATCGAGAGGGTCTGCACGCCGCGCACGTCCCCTGCTCCCTGAGCCTGTCGAAGGGCGGTGGATGCCTCGGGCACTGCCTCGCTCGCGACATCCGTCACGTGGTTCTCCTCTTCGGTGCGGGCGCTCATGCCGTGCCCCCTGCCGGACCCTCGAACGAGGTCTCGAAGTTCTCGAGCCACGCGTACTGCTCGACCATGAGCGGGTGCGGCTCGCTGTAGACGTGCTCGAAGATCGCCTCGCGCGTCGGCGCCTGCAGCTCGAGCGCGCGGCGGCGCAGGTCTGCGGCGATGTCGTTCGCCTCGGCCTCGACGTCGCTGAAGAACGAAGCGGATGCCCCGCGCCCCTCGAGCCACGTGCGGTACCGCGTGATCGGGTCGCGCGCCTCCCAGTACGCCACCTCGTCGTCGGTGCGGTACTTCGTGGGGTCGTCGGCGGTGGTGTGGGCGCCCATGCGGTAGGTCACGGCCTCGATGAGGCTGGGGCCGTCGCCGGCACGCGCCTCTTCGAGCGACTGGCGGGTGACCGCGTAGCTCGCGAGCACGTCGTTGCCGTCGACGCGAACGCCCGGCATGCCGAAGCCGCCGCCGCGGAGCGACAACGGGCTGCGCGACTGCCTCGCGACGGGCACCGAGATCGCCCACTGGTTGTTCTGGATGAAGAAGACCTGCGGCGTCTGGTAGCTCGAGGCGAAGACGAGTGCCTCGTTGGCGTCGCCCTGCGAGGTCGAGCCGTCGCCGTAGTACACGAGCACCGCGGCATCCGTCTCGGGGTCGCCCGTCGCGGTCGCGCCGTCGAACTGGAGGCCCATCGCGTACCCGGTCGCGTGCAGCGTCTGCGACGCGAGCACGAGCGTGTAGAGGTGGAAGTTGCCGTTCTCCTCGGGGTTCCACCCGCCGAGGGTGGCGCCGCGCAGCAGCGCGAAGATGCGCGAGAGATCGAGCCCGCGGATCATGCCGACGATGTGCTCGCGGTACGACGGGAACAGGTGGTCTTGCGGGCGGGCCGCGTGCGCGGAGCCGACCTGCGCCGCCTCTTGGCCGTGACTCGGCACCCACAGGGCGAGCTGGCCCTGCCGCTGCAGGTTCGCCCCGGCCACGTCGATGCGGCGCGAGACCGCCATGTCGCGGTAGAAGCGCTGCAGCTCGGCGTCGCTCAACGCCTCGACGAGCGGGAGATAGGCCTCGGCCTCGGGGGAGGGACGAAGTTCGCCCTCATGGGTCAGGAGCTGGACCGTCGGCGCGGTGAACTCTCTTTCGCGGGCTGCCACCGTTCCACGCTACCCGCTACTGCGGGTGCCCTTCTTGTGAGCCCGGTACAAGCTCACCCAGAATCGTGAGGAGGATGTCCACAGATTCCTCTTCACCGATCGAGATGCGGATGCCGTCTGGCGCGAAGGCGCGCGTCACGATCCCGGCGTCGAAGAGACGCTCGGCCACCGTTGTCGTCGCCTCGCCGGCTGGCAGCCAGACGAAGTTGCTGCGCGAGGCCGGCACCGGCCACCCCTGCGCCGCGATGGCCGCGTGCACGCGGTCGCGCCGGTCGGCGATCACGCCGACCCGCTCGAGCAGCTCTGCCTCGGCCACCGGCTCGAGCGAGGCGATAGCAGCGGATGCCGCGGCAGCCGTGACCCCGAGAGGGATCGCCGTGGCGCGCGCGGCGTCGAGCAGGTCGATCGGGCCGATGGCGTAGCCGACGCGGAGCCCGGCGAGACCGTAGGCCTTCGAGAAGGTGCGGAGCAGCACGAGGTTCGGGTAGCGGCCGATGAGGGTCGCGCCGTCGACGGCGTCGTCGGCGCTGCCGTCGCCGCGCACGAACTCGGCGTACGCCTCGTCGAGCAGCACGAGCCGGTCGGCCGGCACCTTCGCCATGAAGGCATCGAACTCCGCCGCGGTCACGACGACGCCCGTGGGGTTGTTCGGCGAGCAGACGATGACGACGCGCGTGCGGTCGGTGATCGCCGCGGCCATCGCGTCGAGGTCGTGCCCGTGGTCGGGGCGGTTCGGCACCATCACGCTCACGGCGCCGGCCACCGTGGCGAGGCCGGGGTAGGCCTCGAACGAGCGCCAGGAGTAGACCACCTCGTCGCCGGGCGAGGCGGCCGCGAGGATGAACTGCGCGAGCAGCGCGACCGAGCCCGCCCCGACGAGCACCTCGTCGGCCGTGACCCCGAACCGCTCTGCGAGCTTCTCGCGTAGCGCGAGCGCCGTGGCATCCGGATACCGGTTGATGTCGTGCGCGGCGGCCGCGACGACGTCGATGACCGACGGCAGGGGCGTGAACGGGTTCTCGTTGCTCGAGAGCTTGAAGCCGTCGGCGGGCGCGGGGCGCCCCTGTCGGTACGGCGGAAGGGCGGCGATCTCGGGGCGCAGGCGTACGCGCGCCCCCGTGGGCTCCGGTGCGGTCACGATTTCCACCGTACTCCTTCGCTCCTGGCAGGCCCGTCTGACAGAGTGGGGGCATGCGTTTCATCGTCAAGGTCATCGTCATCGCGCTCGCCCTCTGGCTCACGACGCTCATCGTCTCGGGCGTCAGCGTCGTGCCCTATGAGGACACCCAGCTCGCGACCGTGCTCACCTACCTGCTCGTCGCGCTCATCTTCGGTCTCGTGAACGCGATCATCGGCAACTTCATCAGGATCGTCGCGTTCCCGATCTACGTGCTGACCCTCGGCCTCATCTCCTTCATCGTCAACGGCCTCCTGCTGCTGCTCGTCGACTGGATCAGCGACCTCATGGGCTTCGGCCTCGTCGTCGAGAGCTTCTGGTGGGGCGTGCTGGGCGCCCTGGTGCTCGGCCTCATCAGCTGGCTCATCGGCCTCGTGCTGCGCCCGGTGTCGAAGGACTGAGCTCGCGCGTCGCGACCCATCGGGTCATCTCCCCGGCGCCGCCGCCCGTGAACGCCGCGACCCGCTCGCGGAACGCCACGAGCCGCTGCTCCTCCGAGGCGTCGATGAGCGCCGCGGTCTCCTGATAGCGCACGAGTGCGTGGGCGGCGAACGCGTCGTGCTCGACGCCGGGCTCGAGCACGCTCCGCGAGACGGTGAGCCGGTCGAGCGACGGATGCCCCGAGCCGCCGGTCGCGGGAACGAGGTCCTCCTCGTGCTCGACCGTGAGCACGGGCACTCCGCCCCGAACCTCCGCCGACGCGACCGGGCCGCCGACGCTCACCGCGGCGACGACGTTGAGTTCGGGGTCGGCGGCGAGCGTCGCCGCCACGATGCCGCCCCCGGAGTGACCGACCGGCAGGAGCGGGTCGCCCGGTCTCGCCCCGGCCTCGGCGAGCGCCATGCGGACCGCGCGTTCGACCGCCCCCGAGTCCGCGCCGGCCATGCGCAACGCATCGAGCGGTGAGTCGTCGGCGATGCCGTGCAGGTTGCTCGTCATGTCGTTGGTCTCCGCTCCGGCCGTCGTGGTGAAGTCGGCGGTGCCGCTGATGTACACGACCCACCTCGGGTCGTCGGCCTCCCCGTAGCGCTCGACCCGGATCTGCGCACCGTCGTCGGAGGTCGGGATGCGGTCGACGAGATCGGCGACCCCAGAGGGAGCGGTGACCGGCCCGTCGACCGGAGGCGCGTCGGCGCGAGTCGCGCGAGCGGCCGCACTCTGATCGGCGGGCCCATCGGAGACCCGGCGGCTCACCCTCACCGGCGCCTCGACGAGGACCCGGCTGCCGATCGTGGCGCCGAACAACCCCGCGATGCCCAGCGCGAGCGACGCGGCCTCGGGCGCACGGATCTCTGCTCCGACACCCACCGCGAGACCGGGCGGGACGAGGAGCGCACCGGCGACGAGTTCATCGACCGAGTCGACCGCATTCCGCACCGCGCGCACGAAACCCCGATCGGACAGCAGGTGCGTCTGGTCGGCGAGCCATGCGTCGAGCGGTGTCACCCACCCGAGTGCACGCGCGCCGAGCACGACCCCGAGTGCCACGCCGCCGCCGAGCAGGATCGATGGGAACGCCACCCGCACCATGCCGCCCGCGAGCGCGGCCAGCGGACCCGCGCCGATCCGCCAGAGCGCCTCCACGACGCGCTCGGAGGCACCGTACCGCTCGGCGCTCTCGATCAGCGCCTCGCGCAGATGCCCGGCGCAGTCCGTCGCCTCCTCCAGGCGCACCCGCGCGTTCGCGAGGCCCCACGTCGGCGACGACATGTCCCAGGAACCGGCGGCAGGCTCGCGGAGGTCGAGTTCGGCGAGGCCGCGGCTGATGACGCCGGCGCGTTCCCGCCAGTCCGAAACCACCGCCTCCGTATTTCCCAGACGGGCCGCGTCAGCGAACAGTTCGTCGGTCGCGACAGCGGTCGAGCCGCCCCCGCTGAGTGTCAGCGAGTCGTCCACGACGCATCGCTTCGAGTGATGGGCACCTGCATCTCGCCGAGTGATGCGCGTTGCACCTCAAGCTGCCGCTCCATGCGCCGGATGCGGTCGACGAGTGAGGACTCCGCATCGACCAGTCCGTCACGTGCAGCGACGACGCGTGCCCTGAGGTCGTCGAGACCGCGCACGTACCCGTCAGCCGCGGCCGATCGCCAGGCGCCGGTCGACGGGGGCACGAGTCGATGCACGGACTGCTGCACCTCGGCGAGCAGCGACGTCAGCATCAGGAGATGCGCTCTGGCATCGTCGATGCGCGCCTGCGTGACGGCGGTGCCCTTCAGGGCGAGCGCATACGGATCCGAATCGAGCATGCTCGAGTGTTGCTGAGCGGCATGGCCGATCGGGCCGGCAGCGGGCATCCTGTGCGCGGGCAGCGCAACACGCGCCTGTGGAGGGGGAGTGACCGCCTCAGGCGAGGAGCACCGCATCGAGCGCGTGCACGCCGACCCGGCCGAGACGCCCTCCGGTGCCGATCGTGTCGACGATCGCGCTGCCGAGCACGAGCGCCCACGCTCGAGCACGGTCCCACATCGCGGCATCCGTCTCGCGAAGCCGGCCGAGTTCGGCGCGGAAGACGGCCCGCGCCGGAGCGTCGAAGGTGAGCCATGCCGTCGCGAGATCGCACGCCGGGTCACCGGCGCAGACGTCGCCGAAGTCGACGACGGCCGCGAGGTCTCCGGATGCCGCGAGTACGAGGTTCGCCGGATGCAGGTCGCCGTGCACCCACGCCGGCGCACCCGACCATTCCGGCGCGGCGAGTCCACGGTTCCAGGCGGCGCGGAGCGCCTCGATTCTTTCGGGATGCGTCCCGGCGAGTCCGCGATCGAGCCTGCCCTGCACGACCTCGTCGCGCTCGGCGAGCGGTACGCCCCGGTACACGTTCACCGGTGCGTCGGCCGGAGCGGTCACCCCGAGTTCCGCGACGAAGTTCGCGAGTGACGACGCGGCGGTCGCTCGCGCTTCGGGCGCGATGTCGGCCGCGCTCACCCCCTCGAACCAGGGAAGGATGCTCCACGGGAAGTCGAAGCCCAACTCGGGAGCCGGGCGGCCGATCCGCACCGGGGCGGGCACCGGCACCGAGACGCGGTCGGCGATCGACGGCAGCCAGCGCTGCTCGTGCAGCACCAGGCCCGCGGCGACGGTTCGACGCGGCAACCGCACCAGGTGACGTTCACCGAGACGGAACATCGCGTTGTCCCATCCGTTCGCGAGCAGCACGACCGGGCCGGCGAGGTCGGGATGCTGCGCCGCCACGAGCTGCCCGGCGAGGCGTTCATCGACGAGGATGTCGGGCTCGGGGGCATCCGTCATGCGTCCACCTCCCGTCTGCCCGCTCGGTTCGACCGCCCAGCGTACCGCCGCCCCCGAATTGGTGCTGTGCGATCGACCGATGTCGTCCACAATGGAACCCATGACGCGAGCGGATTCCGCGGGGGACGACGCGCCTCCGTTTCGGGTGTCCTTCGTGTGCACGGGCAACATCTGCCGTTCGCCGATGGCCGAGGTCGTGTTGCGGGCGCACGCCGAGCGCGCCGGGCTCAGCGACCGGCTGGCGATCGAGTCGGCCGCGACCGGCGACTGGCACGTCGGCGAGCCGGCCGACCGGCGCACGATCGATGCGCTCGAGCGCGCCGGCTACGACGGGCACCACCACCGGGCTCGGCAGTTCGAAGCGGCCGACTTTCCACGGCTCGATCTCGTGGTGGCCTTCGACCGCGGCCAGGCGCGCATCCTGCGCAACTGGGCGCCGGGGCCCGCCGAGCAGGAGAAGGTGCGGATGCTGCTCGAGTTCGGGCCGGAATCGGCCGATCTGCAGGACGTGCCCGACCCCTACTACTCCGACGAACCGATGTTCGATCGAGTCCTTGAGATGATTGAACGGTCGACGTCGGCGCTCTTCCGACAACTCGCACCAGCACTCAGACAAGGAATCCGATGACTTCGCTGCCTCCCCAGCCGCTCAGCCCCCTCGACGGTCGCTACCGCTCGGCGGTCGGAGAGCTCGGCGAGCACCTCTCAGAGGCCGGCCTCAACCGGGCGCGCGTGCACGTCGAGGTCGAGTGGCTCATCGCCCAGACCGACCGCGGCTTCTTCGGCTCGTCGCCGCTCAGCGACCACCAGAAGGCGAGCCTGCGCCAGGTCGTGGCCGACTTCGGCCAGCCCGACATCGACGAGCTGGCCGGCCTCGAGGCCACCACCCGCCACGACGTGAAGGCCGTCGAGTACTACGTGCGCCGCCGCCTCAGCGACCTCGGCCTCGACGCGATCGCCGAACTCACGCACTTCGCCTGCACGAGTGAAGACATCAACAACCTCTCCTATGCGGTCACGGTGCGCGACGCCGTGCGCGAGGTGTGGCTGCCGAAGTACCGCGCCGTCATCGAGACGATCGAGTCGCTCGCCCGCGAGCACCGCGACGCGTCGATGCTCTCGCGCACGCACGGGCAGCCGGCGACGCCGTCGACCATGGGCAAGGAGCTCGCGGTCTTCGCGTACCGCCTCCGTCGCATCGAGCGCCAGATCGAGGCGACCGAGTACCTCGGCAAGTTCTCGGGCGCGACCGGCACGTTCTCGGCGCACGTCGTGGCAGCACCGGATGTCTCGTGGCCCGAGGTCTCCCGCGAGTTCGTCGAGTCGCTCGGCCTCACGTGGAACCCGCTCACCACCCAGATCGAGTCGCACGACTGGCAGGCCGAGCTCTACGGCAAGATCTCCCACGCCAACCGCGTGCTGCACAACCTCGCGACCGATATCTGGACCTACATCTCCCTCGGCATCTTCCGCCAGATCCCCGCGCCCGGCGCGACCGGCTCGTCGACGATGCCGCACAAGGTCAACCCGATCCGCTTCGAGAACGCCGAGGCGAACCTGGAGCTCTCGAGCGCCCTGCTCGACTCCCTCGCCGCGACGCTCGTGACCAGCCGCATGCAGCGCGACCTCACCGACTCGAGCGCGCAGCGCAACATCGGCGTCGGCTTCGGGCACTCGATGCTCGCGCTCGACAACATCCAGCGCGGGCTCGGCGAGATCGACCTCGACCTCGTGGTGCTCGCCGCCGACCTCGACGGCAACTGGGAGGTGCTCGGCGAGGCGATCCAGACGGTGATCCGAGCCGAGGTCGTCGCCGGTCGCTCGACGATCGCCGACCCCTACGCCATGCTCAAGGAGCTCACGCGCGGCAAGCGCGTCGGTGCAGCCGAACTCGCCGAGTTCGTGAACGGGCTCGAGATCGGCGACGACGCGAAGCAGCGGCTGCTCGCGCTCACGCCCCAGTCGTACACGGGCATCGCCTCGGAACTCGTCGACCGCCTCGGCTGACGCCGCGCCGCGGCATCCGCCTCGTGCAGGGTGCCGCGGTCGCCGAGTCGCAGGATGATCCTGGCGACTCGCGGCGGCCCAGCGGCGCGCCGTGCGAATCGTCCTGCGACTCGGCGAACGCCGTCGTGCGAAGAGGTCAGTGGCCGGGCGAGGCGGGCGGAGCCGCCGGCGGCTCGTCGCCGTCGATCTCGGCCGTCTCTTCGGCATTGGGCTTGATCGCCATCGACAGCAGCGCCAGCGTCACGAGCACGACGATGAACGCGATGCCGGCGATGATCAGGGCCAGCATGAGGTCGCGCGCCGTGATGAGCACGACGAGGCCCGTGAAGATCGCGGCGATCGCCGCCCCGCCGACGTACTCGATCGGGCGGAGCACGTCGCGACGGCTCGGCTTGTACTCACCGGGGGTGTTGGTCACGAGGTCGGCTCCGTTCCGGGGGCGTCGGGCGCGGCATCCGCTGGGCTGGTGGCCCACTTCAGCGAGAACCCGCCGATCAGCAGGTAGACGCCGAGGATGACGAGGTAGCCGCCGAGCAGGCCGACCGCGGTGACGGCGTCGAGCGGGATGAGGAGGAACACGAGCGCGAGGATCGCGGTGAATGCGCCGGCGGCGATCCAGTCACGGGCGGCGGGAGTGCGGCCGCGCGCACGGAGGCCGGCGAAGAGCTCGAGGATGCCGGTGACGGCCGCCCAGACGCTCACGAGGTAGAGCAGGAACGGCAGGCCGCCGGGCACCGTCAGCGCGAGTAGTCCGGCGGCGACGGTCACGACCGCGGCGATCACGAAGAACGAGCGGATGCCGCGGTCCTCGGTGAATCGCATCGACAGCGCGCCCGTGACGAGGCCCGACACGACGGCCCAGAGGCCGAAGACGAAGAGGCCGAAATCGGGGGAGTGGTTCTGCGAGAACGTGATGGCGGCGGCGGGCACGAGTGCCAGGATGCCGCGGACGACCGGGACGACCCAGTAGCGGGCGCCCTCGGGAGCGGCTGCGATGGCCACTTGACCTCTTTCACATCGGTTGGGGTACCGATCCATCCTACGTTGGCGGCGCGGGTGCCGAGTCCTGAGCCGGCGGCCGCCCCTCGCCAGGCGCGTTGCAGGCGACGAGGGCCGCGCCGAGCCGGTGCAGCTCTCGTCGGAGGGACTCGGGCTCGGCCACCTCGAGGTACTCGGCCCACCCCGCGAGGCCCCGCGCGATGATGGCCTCGGTTGGTGCCGTGAGGGTGACGCGGGAACGCGCGGGGTCGACCTCCACGGCATCGACGGCGCGCTGGCCGAACTGCGTGTGCAGCAGCGGCACGATGCCCGAATCGACGATGACGGTCGCGGTCACTGCAGACCGCTGCTGATCGACCTCGGCGGTGACGCGCTCCCAGACCTCGGCGAGATCGAGGCCGTCGGGTCGCTCGGCGGCCTCCCCGGTGGGAGCGGCGTCGAGCATCCGGTCGACGCGGTACGTGCGCTCCGCACCGTCGACCCCGCCGAGGAGGTACCAGCGACCGTGCTTCTGCACGAGCCCCCAGGGGTCGACCACGCGATCGGCCGGTTCCCGGTTCCACGCGGCGTAGCGGATGCGAAGCCGTGCGCGGTCGACGATCGCCGCTTCGAGCACGGGCAGCAGTTCGGGGCGGTCGGTCGCCGGCCGGCCCCACTCGCCGGGATCGATGACGACCGCCTCGGCCGCCGCCTCGGCGTCGGTGCGGAACGTCTCCGGCAGGGCTCGCACGAGCTTGCGCAGTGCCGTCTTCGCCTCCGGGGCGATGGATGCCGCGGGGCCGACGAGCAGGAAGAGGGCACGCGCTTCTCCGGCCGACAGTCCGCTCAGGTCGGTGCGGGCCCCGCCGAGCAGCTGCCATCCGCCCCCGCGACCGGCCTGCGGGTAGACGGGGATTCCGGCGGCCGACAGCGCCTCGAGGTCGCGACGAGCGGTGGCGATCGAGACCTCGAGCTCGTCGGCGAGCTGGGCAGCGGTCACCCGACCCCTTGCCTGCAGAGTGAGGAGCACTGCCACGAGGCGGTCTGCGCGCATGACTCCATTCTCGCGAAAAAAGTAGTCAGAGGGTGAGCACTTCTGCGTTCGAGACTGTACTCACGACTGAACGCCACTCGAAGGGAACCGCTCATGCTCAGGGGATTCGCCACTGTCAGCTACTACGCCGCCGACCTCGAGGCGGCCACCGCCTGGTACGGCGACGTGCTCGGCATCGAACCGTACTTCCGCCGGCCGGGCTACGTGGAGTTCCGTGTCGGCGACTTCCAGCACGAGCTCGGCATCATCGACGCGCAGTACCGCCCGACGAGCGCGGATGTCCCGGCGGGCGAGATCATCTACTGGGCCGTCGACGACGTCACGGCCACGTACGAGCGCCTGCTCGAACTCGGAGCCGCGAGGTACCAGCCGCCCATGGAGCGGGGGCCCGGCTTCACCACCGCGTCGGTCGTCGACCCGTTCGGCAACATCCTCGGCGTCATGTTCAACCAGCACTACCTCGACGTGCTCGCCGAACGGTGAACCACGCTGCCGGGCGATGAGCGCAAGCTCACCGCCCAGCACGGTCACAGCGCCCGGAGGATGTCCTCCACGCGCGCCTTCGCGTCGCCGAACAGCATCTGCGCATTGTCGCGGTGGAAGAGCGGGTTCGCCACCCCGGCGTAGCCGGCCGACATCGAGCGCTTGAAGACGATCACGTTCGACGACTCCCACACCCGCAGCACCGGCATTCCGGCGATCGGGCTACCCGGGTCCTCGGCGGCCGACGGGTTGACGGTGTCGTTCGCCCCGATCACGAGCACCACCGACGTCTTCGCGAAGTCGTCGTTGATCTCGTCCATCTCCTCGACGATGTCGTAGGGCACCTTCGCCTCGGCGAGCAGCACGTTCATGTGCCCGGGCAGGCGACCGGCGACGGGGTGGATGCCGAAGCGCACGTCGACGCCCCGCTCGCGCAGCCGGCTCGTGAGCTCGGCCACGGGGTACTGCGCCTGTGCCACGGCCATGCCGTACCCGGGCGTGATGATGACCGACGTGGCGTCGCGCAGCAACTCCGCGGCATCCGCTGCCGTGACCTCGCGGATCTCGCCCGCCTCCTCGCCGTCGCCCGACGAGGTCGGCGCCGCGATGCCGAAGCCGCCCGCGATCACCGAGATGAACGAGCGGTTCATGGCCTTGCACATGATGTACGAGAGGTAGGCACCCGAGGAACCGACGAGCGCGCCGGTGACGATGAGCAGGTCGTTGTTCAGCAGGAAGCCCGCCGCGGCCGCCGCCCATCCCGAGTAGCTGTTGAGCATCGAGATGACGACCGGCATGTCGCCGCCGCCGATGGAGGCAACAAGGTGCCAGCCGAGCGCGAGGGCGAGCGCGGTCACCACGACGAGGAGCCAGAGCTCGGGCGTGATGACGTACCAGACCGTCAGCGCCACGAAGGCGACGAGCGCCCCGAGGTTCAGCACGTTCTTGCCGGGCAGCATGAGCGGCGCCGACGACATGCGCGCCGAGAGCTTCAGGAACGCGACGATCGAGCCCGTGAAGGTGACGCCGCCGATGAAGACGCCGATGAAGACCTCGGCGTGGTGGATGTCGAGGAGTGCACCGCTCATGCCGGTGGCCTCGAGGGCGCCGTTCCAGCCGACGAGCACCGCGGCGAGGCCGACGAAGCTGTGCAGCAGGGCGATGAGCTCGGGCATGCCGGTCATCGCGACGACGCGGGCGCGCCAGAGACCGATCGCGCCGCCGACGAGCACGGCGACGACGAGCAGGATGAGGCCGGTCGTCGCCTGCGGCGAGCCCCAGGCGTCGGCGAACGTCGCGTACACCGTGGCGACGAGCGCGATGGTCATTCCCGCGATGCCGTAGCCGACACCGGCCTTGGCGGTGTCGTGCCGGCTGAGCCCCGCGAGGCTCATGATGAACAGCAGCGCCGCCACGATGTAGGCGGCACCGGCGATCGACGCCGGGGTCAGCAGGGTCTCGGCCTCAGCCACGGTCGGCTCCAGTCCTGGCGTTGTCGGCAGCTCCGCGCGCGAACATCGCGAGCATGCGTCGGGTGACGGCGAATCCGCCGAAGATGTTGATGCTGGC
This sequence comes from Agromyces sp. Root1464, assembly GCF_001427265.1. Lineage (NCBI taxonomy): Bacteria > Bacillati > Actinomycetota > Actinomycetes > Micrococcales > Microbacteriaceae > Agromyces > Agromyces sp. Root1464. The sequence goes on along the minus strand of NZ_LMFU01000001.1, from coordinate 1,173,348 downwards.
CAGCAGCACGGCGACGGTGGCGATGACCTGCACGGCGAGCACGTCGCTCGTGATCTGCACCATGGCGCCGACGATGATGATGCCAGAGATCGCGTTCGTCACGCTCATGAGCGGCGTGTGCAACGCGTGCGCCACCTTGCCGATCACGTAGAAGCCGACCACGACCGCCAGCACGAGCACCGTGAAGTGCTGCGGCAGCGGTGCCGGCGCGATCGCGTTCACGGCGAAGAGCGCCGCGATGCCGATCGCGACGAGCACGACCTTCTTCACGGGCGACATCGGCCGCTTGGGCTCCGGTGCGGCCGCGACATCCTTCGCGCCGCCTGCCGAAGCGGATGCCGCGGCTCCCGGTGCCGCTGAAACCTGCACGGGCGGTGGCGGCCAGGTGACGGCGCCGTCGCGCGCGACCGTCACCGATCGCTGCACGACGTCGTCGAAGTCGAGCACGAGCTCGCCGTCCTTCGCGGGCGTGAGGAGCTTCACGAGGTTCACGACGTTCGTGCCGTAGAGCTGCGAGGCCTGCGTCGGCAGGCGCGAGGCGAGGTCGGTGTAACCGAGGATCACGACGCCGTTCGGCGTGACGATGCGCTCGCCCGCGACGGAACCCTCGACGTTGCCGCCCATGCCCGCCGCCATGTCGACGATGACGCTGCCCGACTTCATGCTCGCGACGTCGGCCGCGGTGATGAGCCGGGGCGCCGCGCGGCCCGGGATGAGCGCCGTCGTGATGATGATGTCGACGTCGGCGGCCTGCTCGGAGTAGATCTCCGCCGCGCGCCGGTCGTAGTCCTCGCTCGTCGCCTTGGCGTAGCCGTCGGTCGACTGCTCGACCGCGACCTCGACCTTCAGGTACTCGCCGCCGATCGACTTGACCTGATCGGCGACCTCGGGCCGCGGGTCGGTGGCCCGCACGATCGCGCCGAGGCTCGATGCAGCGCCGATCGCGGCGAGGCCGGCGACGCCTGCACCGGCGACGAGCACCTTGGCGGGCGGAACCTTGCCGGCCGCCGTGACCTGCCCGGTGAAGAAGCGACCGAACTCGTGCGCCGCCTCGACGACGGCGCGGTATCCGGCGATGTTCGCCATCGAACTCAGCACGTCCATCGACTGCGCGCGCGAGATGCGCGGCACGGCGTCCATCGCGAGCGCCGTGACGCCGCGGGCCGCGAGCGCCTGGAGCAGCTCGGGCTTGAACGCCGGGGCCAGCAGGGCGATGAGCGTGGCGCCCGACGCCAACTGCGCGATCTCGGCCTCGGTCGGTGCGTTGACCTTCAGCACCAGGTCACTCGCGAACGCGGTGGCGCCGTCGACGAGCTGGGCTCCCGCCTCGACGTAGGCGTCGTCGGGGAACGCCGACCGAGCGCCGGCGCCCGCCTCGACGACGACCTCGTAGCCGAGGGCGATCAACTGCTTCACGGTCGCCGGCGTTGCGGCGACGCGGGTCTCGGGTCTCTGTTCGGTGACGACCCCGATGCGCGTCATGCGGTACTCCTCATTCGTCTTCTCCATCGAAGCGGTGCAAGCCCGGTCGCTTGCGCTCGCTCAGCGTAGAACGCAGGCGACGATGATCGGGAGGATTTCACAGGAATCAGAAGCGAAGGAACCGCGGATCTTTCGCGCGGCGGAAATCTGCATGTCCGATGATCGAGCGACGCGTTCTAGTATCGGACGGAGGCACGATCGTGTCGCGGTCAGGAGGCGGGACGAATGGTCGCAGACGACGCCGCCCGAGCCGGATCGCAGACGCTGAGCCGCGGCATCCGCATTCTCGAGATCCTGGCCGACGCCGACCGCGCCCTCTCGATCGACGAGGTCGCCGCAGTCCTCGCGGTGCACCGCTCGGTCGCCTACCGGCTCGTGCGCACCCTCGAGCACCACGGCCTCGTCACCCGCGACGCGGCCGGACGCCTCGCGCTCGGCACCGGACTCGCGGCCCTCGCCTCCGGCGTCGCCCGCGACCTGCAGAACATCGCGCTGCCCGAACTCAACGCCGTCGCGAACGAACTCGGCATGACGTGCCTGCTCGCCGTGCTCGCCGACGCCGAGGAGGCGGTGACGCTCGTGAGCGCCTCACCCCGCCAGTCGATCGCGGTGGTGTCGTACCGGCCGGGCCACCGGCATCCGATCACGCGAGGCGGGCCGGGCAAGGCGATCCTGCTGAGCCTCCCGCAGAGCGGGTGGCCGGCCGAGGTGCCCGACGGGCTGCGCGAGGAGATCGCCGAGAGCCGCCGCCGCGGGTACGCCCTCAGCCACGACGAGGTGGTGCCGTCGCTCGCGTCGGTCGCAGTGCCGCTCGTGCTGCCCGGACAGCCGCCGGCATCGATCGCCGTGATCCACGTCTCGTTCTCGCGGCCCGAGGCCGAGATCGCCGAGCGCCTTCGGCTCGCCGCTGAGGCGGTCACGCGCGCCTACGGCGCCTGACCGACCGTTCGCGAACGCCTACCGCGCGAGCATCTGCCCTGCGAAGAAGTCGCCGAGTTCGGCGGTCGCCGACAACGGCAGCACGTGCGCGACGTACCCGTCGGGGCGCACCACGACGACGGCGCCGCCGCGCGAGATGCCGCGCTCGTCGAAGATGTCGGTCGGGCACCAGTAACTCGGTGCCGCGGCGAAGACCTTCTCCCAGTCCATGAGGCCGAGCGGTCCGCTCTTCGGGCGGAACACCTCGGGCGCGCGGGTGATGTCGATCGCCTCGTGCGGCTGCTGGTAGATCACCTTGACGTCGAACACCGCGTCGACGTCGGCGCCCTGCGGGGTGAAGCGCGCGAGCGGCGCGTCGGGCGACGACATCCATTCAGCCCATGCGGTCAGCGCGGATGCCTCGCCGGCACCGGGCGCATCGGCGAAGGCGTACACGCGCCAGCGACCATCGGCCTTCGCGTGGTGGCCGAGGTGCACGACGTTGCCGTCGCAGACGAACGACACCTGCGAGGACTTGAAGCGCTTGCCGATCGGGAACCCGGTCGCCAGCCCCTGGTGCTCGGCGTCGCCCGTGATCATCGACGGCCCGTACTGCGTCATGAAGCCCGACGGGAACTCGGCGGTGCCGAGATAGAAGGTCGCGAGCTCCTGCGGGTCGGAGATCTCCTCGGGCTTGCGCGCCATGAGCGACGACCACTCGCGGTCGAAGTCGATGAGCTGCTGGGCGACGGGCTGCCGCTCGGCCGAGTAGGTCGAGAGGAGCGTCTCGGGCGCAAGGCCCGACACCACCGAGCCGAGCTTCCAGCCGAGGTTGAAGCCGTCCTGCATCGACACGTTCATGCCCTGACCGGCTTTCGCGCTGTGCGTGTGGCACGCGTCACCGGTGAGGAACACGCGGGGCGAGGCATCCGCTTCATCGCTCGAACGGTCGTCGAAGTGGTCGGTGACCCGGTGCCCGACCTCGTACACGCTGAACCAGGCGACGTCGCGCACGTCGAGCGTGTACGGATGCAGGATGTCGTTGGCCTTCGCGATGATCGCCTCGATGGGGGTCTTCCGCACCTCGTGGTTGTCGTCTCGAGCGACCTCGCCGAGGTCGATGTACATGCGGCTGAGGTACCCGCCCTCGCGGGGGATGTGCAGGATGTTGCCCGCGACCGAGTTGATCGCGCACTTCGTGCGCCAGTCGGGGAAGTCGGTGTTGACCACCACGTCCATCACGCCCCAGGCGTGCGCCGCGATGTCGCCGAGGTGCTTGCGCCCGATGGCCTCGCGCACGGCGCTGCGGGCGCCGTCGCACCCGGCGACGTACTTGGCGCGCACGGTGCGCTCTTCGCCGGCGCGCTCGCCCGCGACGTAGCGGAGCCGCACCTCGACGGGGTGGTCGCCCGCCCCGGGCGTGCCGGCCTCGTGCACGGTGAGCCCCGTGAACTCGACGCCGTAGTCGGGTGCGATGCGCCCGGGGCCGTGGGCGGCGGCTTCGGCGAAGTAGTCGAGCACGCGCGCCTGGTTCACGATCAGGTGCGGGAACTCGCTGATCTTGTATCCGTAGTCTTCAGTGCGCGACGTGCGGATGATGTTCTGCGGCGCCTCGGGGTCGGGTCCCCAGAAGTTCATGTAGCCGATGTTGTAGGCCTCGGCGGTGATGCGCTCGGCGAAGCCGAACAGCTGGAAGGTCTCGACGCTGCGCGGCTGGATGCCGTCGGCCTGACCGAGCACGAGGCGGCCATCACGACGCTCGACGATGCGCGTGACGACGCCGGGGTACTGCGAGAGCTGCGCCGCGAGCAGCATCCCGGCCGGGCCCGAGCCGACGATGAGCACGTCGATCTCGTCTGGCAGCTCCTCGGGGCGGTCGATGCCGACGCCGGCCGCGGGCTGCACCCGCGGGTCACCGGACACGTAGCCATGGTGGTGGAACTGCACAGCTTCTCCTCACTGCTCTGTGGGCATGCTTCGATGGCCGTCGGGCGACTCAAGCATGTTCGATAATCGAACGCTTCATTCTCATATCGCGCACCCAGCATAACCCCTGCGGCGAATCCGCGGCCACCAGCAGCGCACCGCTGCGCGATAGCGCCGGAACTCGTCCCCGAAGCGCGCCTCGAGGTCGGATTCCTCGTGCGGACGCACTGCGAAATTCCACACGAGCGATCCGAGGACCGCGTACACGACGACCAGCCAGGAGGAGAGGAGGAGCCCCACCGCGACGCCCTGGACGATTCCCGAGATCGCCATCGGATTGCGGACGTATCGATACGGGCCGGCGATCACGAGACGATTCGGCATCGCCGCAGGCAGCGGAGTGCCGTTGCCCTTGGTCGACATGGCCGCGGCCGACCAGATACCCAGCGCGCTCGCGAGCAACAGCACGACGGATCCGGCGATCCGGAGGAACGGCGGGAACCCGGCCGCGAGTCCCCAACGCTGCTCGAGGAGGTCGATGACGAGCGGACCGACCACGAGGAACAGCCCCCAGAACACGACGATCTGGGCCGCGGTACGGGCGGCGTGCACCCGGGTACCGGCCCGGGCATCGGCAGGCGCGAAGGCGAACGGACCGACGAGGATCCACTCGGTCGGCACTCGCCCGAGGAGCAGGAGGCACAGGGCGAAGACGGATGCACCGGCAGCGGCGGTCATGAAGAGCACGCCCCAGCCCGCCTCCGAGGTGAGGGTCGCGTACGCGGCCAGTGCCACCGTGACGGCGATCGTCCATCCCGTGGCCACGACAGCCGCGAACCGGATCCCGAACGCGGCCGCCGCCGAAGCGCCGACGAAGAGCGGCACGTCGAGGGCGGCGACCATGACCGGGTCCAGTCCGCCGAGCGTCGCCTCGCGCACGACGGGCGACAGGAACACGGCGAACCACCACGCCGCACCGGCGACTGCCTGCACGGCGAAATACCTCCGACCCCAGCGCATGGGCACACGGTAACACCGCTACACCGGCTTCGGATGCCGCCGCCATCACCGTTGCACGACGGTCGCCATCATCCGCTTCAGAGCACGCCCGACGGGCGCTGCTCAAGAACTCCACCGCTGGCGGATCGTCGGGCGACGAGCAGGCGGATCGCGATCGCCACCTGCACCACCAAGCACACGAGCCCGAGGGTCAACGCCATCGACGCCGCATCGAACGGGACCTCCGCCGGGTATGAGGCATAGTGCCCGGTCACAGGCTGCCCACCCGGGCCGATCAGGAAGAGGAAGGAGAACGCCAGGAGCGCCGGCACCGGCACCGTGACGAGCCAGCGGTCCACTGCGGTCCAGCTCGCGGACCGCAGCACCAGGACGACGCCGGTGAGCCACGCGCCGATGGCAGCGACGGCGAGTACCGCGGCGAACATGTTGCCGGTGCTCATCATGACGACGGCGGGCGGCACGACTGCTGACATGACCACCAGGCCGGCGATGGCGAACGAACCGTTGCGGCTCGTCTTGGCGGTGCCCGTTGCTCCGATGGAACCCGCCGCCCTGAAGCGAGCAGCGGCCCACCCCGCGGCGAACACCATCGGCAGCAGCACATACCGCGCGATCGGGTCGAGGAGCGCAGCAGCGTCTGGCAGTGCCGGTGCGATGGCGCGGCATTGGTCGCCCGTGCAGACCTCGATCACCGAGACCGACGCACTCACGGCGGTCACGACCAGCGCCAGGGCTCCTGCCGTGGTTGCGATCGCTGCGAAGCCGATCGTCCGCTCGGCGGCGCTCCAGCCGCGGGAGGCCGAGAGGACGGCGATGCCGATCAAGACAAGTGCCGCAGCGATCGACGCCGTCACCGGAAGCCAGGCCCAGCTTCGAGCCGCGAGCGCCGAGGCCACGACGATGAGGAGACCGACGGGTGCAGCGGCGATGACGACGGTCGCAGCGGGCCATCGGTCGAGTCGGCCGAGTACTCCATGCCGCGGCATCTCGTGGGCACCGGCCCGCGGCACCTGCAGGACGCGTGCAGCGCCGTCCTCCTTCCGGCGGCGGAGTCGAAGCAAGAGGAACAGAACGACGATGAGCGGTGTCGACATCGCGAACGACCAAGCGATCGGGCCGGACACGATGCTGAGGAACGGAAGGCCGAACACGAGCACGACCGGGCTCAGAACCGTCCCGACCAGCTTGTCGCCGATCGTCCATCGAGGCGAGCACCAGAGCAGAATTAGCCCAGAAAGCGACACGAGCGGCGACACCAGCATTCCGGTCAGCAGCATGAGCAGCGTCACGATGACGGCGACCGGGGAGCCGAAGATTCGCTCCATCGCCGGCTCGACGGCCGCGACCGATGCAGTGGTCGCGGAGCGCGTCTCGCTCGCAGGCGCCGGCGCGGACGCCGGACGCTCGACGGCGGCCGCGACCAGTGCTGGATCGCCCAGCTCTCGGAGCACCTGACGCACATCGAGTCGGGTTCCCGTGCGCTCGGCGTCGTCTGCGGCCTGGCGCACATGCTCGGCGAGTTCCGCCACGATTCCCTCGGCCTGCGTGGGGTCGATCGCCGCGACCGCGCGACGCACCTCGGTGAGGTAGGCGTCGACTCTCGGGTCGGTGTGCAGCTCGGTCATCGTGTCGTCCTCTCGTCGTCCGTCTTCGCGCCGCGGTCATCGTCGCCGTCATCGTCGCCCTGCGCCAGCGCGGCATCGACGGATGTCGCGAATCCCCGCCAGCTGGCCTCGAAGCCGACGACGGCGTCAGCTCCCGCCGCGGTGAGCCGGTAGTACCTGCGCGGCGGACCGACGGCCGACTCCTGCCAGTCGGTCTCCACCCAGCCCGACGCGCGCAGACGCGCGAGCAATGGGTACAGCGAGCCTTCACTCGCGAGCAGCCCCAGGTCGAAGAGGGTTTTGGCGAGATCGCGACCGTACACGTCGCCCCGGCGAACGATGGCGAGCGCGCACCATTCGAGCACTCCCTTGCGGAGATTCGTCTGGACGCGATCGGCCGGATACATGTGATGCACGGTACCAGTCGATGCATGGTAGCGGAAGGGTGGTCATCCGCCCGTTCACGAGGCCGAAGATCCTGACCGCGCGCCGGCCGCCGCCATCACCGTTGCACGACGGTCGCCGAAGCTAGGCTTCGAGCGTGACTCAGCCCAATGTGCGCCCGAAGATCGTCATCACCAGCGTCGACTCGGCGCCAGACGACCTCCTGGAGCAATTGCCCGTGCACGCCGAGCTGGTGCGGATCCTGCCGGGGTCCGACCGACCCGACTACAGCCTGGCCGTCGCGAAGAAGCCGATCCACTTCCGCACCACCCTGGCAGCCCTCGAGCGGGCCGGCGTCGACCCGGGTGCGGCCGACCCGCAGATGATCCGGGTGCACGACGACGGTTCGGTCGACCTCGTCATCTTCGGGCTGGTGATGTGTGCTCGGGTCGCGGGCGAGACGATCCACCTCGCCATGCAGGACTTCCCGGTGAACATCGCCTACGTCATCGACAACACGCAGCTGCGCGACGCCTCGGTGGACTTCTCCAAGAGCTACTTCGCCGCGATCGGCTTCGTCAGCATGGATGAAGTGCGTCCTCGGTGACGTCGGCGCGACCCCGTATTCACGGGGTCACGAGCACGGCCTCGGTTGCTGTGCGGATCTCGACGACGGTGCCGCTTCGGCGGGCCGCTTCGGCGGCCCACACGATCTCGTGTGAACGCAGGCTCTCCCGTCCGCCGGACTCGACGAGCGCGCGATCACCCGAACGCACCGCGGTGAGGAACGCATCGATGAGCGCCGTGTCAGCACCACCGTGGCCATCGGCCGCACTGGCGCCGCCATCGATCGCGGTTTCGATCGTCTCCTTCTTGTCGGTCTCGAAGTCGTGGATGACGAGGTTCCGGCCGTCACCGTCGATGCTTCCCCGGCTGCCGAAGATCCTCGTCTTGCGGAAGTCGAGTTCGGTGAATGCGGTGACGGTGAACGATGCGGTCGCCCCGTTCGCGTATTCGAGGTTCACGACCTGGTGGTCGGCGACGTCGTTGTCGCCGTTGAACACGCAGGACCCGTAGGGGCCGGTGCGGAGCGCCTCGCCGATTCGTTCGGGCGTGACCGGGTCGGCGAGCACCGCGAGAGGCCAACGCTCGCCGACCGGATCCCCGAGGAACCGCTCGTAGATCCGCGGAGCCGAGTAGGCGCAGGTGCCCACGAGCGGGCAGTCGACACATCGGTCGGCGGCCGTTGCAGGCTTGTTCGCTGGGGTGAAGAAACTCAGGCTGCCGAATGAGGAGACTCGGCGAACCGGCTCGCCGATGATGTGGCTGAGCCAGTCGAGGTCGTGGCTCGACTTCGCCATGAGCATCGAGCTGGACTCGGCCTCCCTCGCCCAGTTGCCGCGAACGTACGAGTGCGCGAAATGCCACCAGCCGATGGGCTCGAGATGCTCGACCGAGATGATCTCGCCGATTCGACCGGCGTCGAGCAGTTCCTTCAGGGCGCGACTGTACCCGCTGTACCGCATCACATGACACACCATGAGCAGTACATCGTTGCGTTCCGCTGCCTCCACGATCCGTTCGCTGTCCGCGGCAGTGGGCGCCATGGGCTTCTCGAGGAGGAGGTGGTATCCGGCATCGGCGAAAGCGATGGCCGGGTCGGTGTGGAGGCGATCCGGGGTCGCGATCACCGCGGCATCCGCGAGCCTCGGCAGGGCTGCGAGGTCCCGCCAGTCGGCGAAGACGGATGTCTCGGGGAGCTCGTACTCCGCCGCGAATGAGGCGCGTCGTCGGGGGTCGGGGTCGACGACGGCGACGACCGCCCCGCGACCGGAAGCTGTCGCCAACCGGGCGTAGTTGGTGCCGCGGGATCCGGCTCCGATGACGGCGAGGCGCACGATGTCGGGCATTGATGGGACTTTCTGGTCGGTGCCGGCGCTCACTTGATGGCGCCTTGCAGCATGCCGCTGATGAACTGCCGCTGGAAGATGAAATAGAGGATGACGATCGGCGCAATGACGATGAGCGTGCCGGCGGCCAGCAGGGGAATGTTCTCGCCGTACTGCTGCACGAACGTGCCGAGGCCTGACGGGGCGGTGCGCATGGAGGGATCCCTGAGCAGGATGAGGGCGAGGAGGAACTGGTTCCATGCCCACATGAAGTTGAGCAATCCGAGGGTGACGAGGGCGGGGCGCGCGGTCGGCAGGAGCACCTGCGTGAGGACACGGAAGCTCGAAGCTCCGTCCAGCTCGGCGGCTTCGATGAGTTCGCGCGGGATCGCCTCGAAGTGCGAGCGCATCCAGAAGATCCCGAATGGCATGAACGCACCGGCCAGTGGCAGGATCACCGCCCAGTAGGTGTCGATCAACCCGATGCTTCGGAAGTCGAAGTACAGCGGGATCACGATCGCCTCGTACGGCAGCGTCAGCCCGGCGATGAAGAACGCGAAGAGCGCGCCTTTTCCACGCAGCCGCATGGTTCCCATGGCGTAGCCGGCGAGGGTCGCGCAGATCAACGCGATCGGCACCACCACGAGCGCGATGATCGCGCTCGATCGGATCAGCGAGGCGAAGCCCGCTGCGGTCCATGCCTCGGCGAAGTTCGACCACTGCGGATCGCTCGGCCACTCGAGGCGCGGCGCCAGGGTGCTGCTCGGCTGCAGGGCTGCGCTCATGAGCGCGAGAAACGGGATGACCACCGATGCTGCCGCGATGAGGAGGAAGGCGTTCGAGAGAACGCGTGAGGCGACGCGGTTCATGATCGCTCCTTTCCGAGTCGACCGACGACGGCGACGATGGCGAGGATCAGCGCGCTGAGCACGGTCGCGAGGGCGCAGGCGACACCGACTCGGTTCGAGGTGAAGACGAGTTGGTAGATGAGCACGCCCGGCACGGTCGTCGTTCGACCGGGGCCCCCGCCGGTGGTGACGTAGACGACGTCGAAGCTCGCGAGTGCGGAGATGATGGTCACGGTGACGGCGATCACGATCTCGGGCCGCAGGCCCGGCAGTGTCACGTGGAAGAACTGGCGCACGGCGCCCGCACGGTCGATCCGCGCCGCCTCGTACAGGGACGGATCGATCTTCTGCATGCCCGCGAGGAGCAGCATGGTGCAGAGTCCGGTCGTCACCCAGGTCCCGACGAAGCCGACCGCGAAGTAGGCCCATTCGAAGTCGCCGAGCCATGCGCGGGTGAGGTCGCCCAGGCCGGCACCGGTGAGCACCTGGTTGATCGGGCCGTCAGTGCCGTAGAGATAGCGCCAGATCACGCCGACCGCGACGAGCGGGAGGATCTGCGGCAGGAAGAGGATCGTGCGCAGGATGCCCGCGCCACGACGCTGCCGGGCCGCGATGACGGCAGCGATGATGAGGCCCAGGCCGACCGGGAGCACCGTGTAGAAGAAGATGAATCCGAGCCCGTTCAGGAGCGCCCTCTGCAGCAGTGGCTCCGTGAGGACCGTCACGTAGTTCTCGAGGCCCACCCAGGTCGACGGTCCGATTCCGTCCCAGTCGTAGAACGAGATCCAGATGCTGTGCAGCCAGGGCGCAGCCACGAACAATCCGTAGAAGACGAAGGCCGGCAATATGTAGAGCAGTGCAGTGCGCGCCTGTCGACGATGCGAGCGGCGAAGAGCCGGCCGATGACGTTCCGGCTTCGAGGTATCGACCTTCGAAGTACCGACCGCGGAGGGCGCGACCCGGTCGGCCTCGACCGCACCGGCTGAGGCGGGGGCGGGAGCGCCGTTGATCGACGCCCCCGCATTCGCGATGGCCGAGCGGTTCCGCAGGTCAGCCCTGACCATGCGTCTGGGCCCAATCGGCCTGAACCTGGGAGATGAAGTCCTCGGGCGAGATCTTCGCCGCGAGGAGTTCCTGGCTGGCAGCGGTGAGCGTGTCGTTCATCGTCGCCGTAGCGTTGTTGTTGAAGCCGACCAAGCCGTTCGACTCGACGACCTGGCTCCAGGCGTTCACGATGCCCTCCTTGACCGTGCCGGGCTCCGGCGTGGCCGCCGACGGGTCGACGGGCATGAAGCCCTGGGCGAACTGCTGCTCGGACGCCTCGGGCGAGTTGAGGAAGTCGAGGAACGCGGCAGCCGCGTTGGGATGCTCGCTCTTCGACGAGATCGCATAGGCGACCGAGGTGCCGATCGCGGTCACGTTCTCGCCGGGGAAGGGTGCGAACCCGGCATCCGTGCCGAGTCCGTCGCCGATCTTGGAGGCATCCCAGTTGCCGTCGACGAAGAAGAGGCCCTCACCCTGCACGAAGTTGTCGACCGCACCCTGCAGGTCGACGCCGTTGGCGTCGGCGGGGATGTATCCCTTCGCAGCCCAGTCGGCGAGCTTGGTGGCAGCGGCGGTGTTGCCGTCTGTGGCGAAGTCGCTGCCGGCAGCCCCGAAGACCCACTTCGCAGCCTCGGCCGCCCCATCGGCAGCCTGCCCCATCAGCTGCACGACGAAACTCGAGTGCCCCTGCGAGTTGCCGAGCTGCAGCGGCAGCACGCCCGCCGCCTGCGCCTTCGCGAGGTCTGCTTCGAATGCGTCGAGGCTCGTCGGCGCCTCGGTGATGCCGAGCTTCGCCGCGATCGCCTTGTTGTAATACAGACCGACGATCGAGAAGCCGGCTGGTGCGGCGTAGAGCGCGCCGCCGGGTCCCAATGTCGTGCCGTCTTCGGCGACCCGCCACTGGTCGAGCTGGTTGCTCGGGTAGACGTCCGCCCAGTCGTACAGCTCGGCGTACGGGTCGAGGTCGAGCACGAGGTCGTTCTTGACCGTGTTCGCGACGCTGTTGAGCAGGACGATGTCGGGGGACTCGTCCGAGCTGAGCGCGAGATTGACGCTCTTGTTGTAGTCCTCGTAATTCGTCTGCGTGTAGTCGATCGTCACGCTCGGGAACTGCTCCTCGAACGCGGCGATCGTCGCCTTCGTGGACTCACCCGACTCCGGCGTCGAAACGAGGCTGAGCGTGATCTCCTCGGCACCGAGGTCCTTGCTCGCCTCTTCGCGAGGACCGCTCGAACTGCTCGATGCGCCGGGCGCGCACCCGGCAAGAAGGCCCGCGACGGCGAACGCGCCGAGAGCGGAGAGGACGAACTTGCTCCGTTGCATGATGCTCCTAGTTGACTGCTGTGTGGGCCCTTCGGGTATTTCACAAGGGCTTTTCGTTTTGGGACGTTACGCTCTCCGCCTCGGACTGTCAACACGGGCGGGACATTTTCACAAATGCCCTTCGTTTTGTAGACTTCGGTCACGACCTAGGAAGCTGGTGGCTGCTGTGACGCAGATGAGCGGGAGTGACGTTGCAACGCTGCGCTGGATCAACTCGCGCGCCGTACTGAGCGAACTCCACTTCAACGACGGCGATCCACGCTCCGTCACGGAACTCGCTGCACGGGTGGCACTCTCTCGACCGACGGTCGAAGCAGCGCTGAACGACCTCACCGCCGAGGGTTGGGTGGAGGAGATCTCCGCCGCTGCCGAGCCGCACAAGGCAGGGAGGCCGGCGCGCCGCTATCGCTTCGCAGCCCTCGCCGGAGTCGTCGTCGGCATCGATGTCGGCCCACACAACGCCGCCGTGATCGTCGCCGACCTCCGTGGACACCACCTTCACGCCGAACGGCGGAGCGCGCTGGACCTCGAGTCGGGCGACGCCGCTTGGAACGCGATCCACGACCTGGTCAAGCACTCACTCGAGGCCGCCGGCGTCAACGGGGCGCAGATCCGCGCAATCACGGTCGGGGTACCCGCGATCGTCGATGCCGATGGCGACATCGCCCTGACCACGGTGGTGCCCGACTGGCTCGAATCGCACCTTCCGCAACGACTCCGCAACGCCTTCCCGGCATCCAACGTGTCGTTCGACAACGACGCCAAACTGGCGACGCGCGCCGAGGCGGCATGGGGCCACGCGGTCGGCGCTGCAGACGCGATCTTCCTGCTCGCGGGCCATCGCATCGCGGCGGGCCTGATCGTCGACGGCCGGGTCATCCGTGGATACCACGGCGGTGCCGGTGAGATCGGCGCCAACGCCAGGATCGGTTGGAACGACGCCGTGGAACGGTTCCACCGACGCGCAGGTGACCGGAGCGTGGATTCACTCCTGAGCGGAGCCGCGAGTGGCGAGGCGCACGCGGTCGCGGCGGTGAACGCGTTCGCCGAGGAGATCGCCGGTGGACTCGCGACGCTCATCCTCGCCATCGACCCGCAGATCGTCGTCGTCGGCGGCGGGTTCGCGCGGGCCGGCTTGCCGTTCGTGCGCGCCCTCGAGGCGGCGGTTTCGCCGTATTGCCTCTACGTTCCGCAGTTCAGCCTCTCGCCGCTCGGCTCGGACGCCGTCGCACGAGGAGCGGTCGCCCGCTCGCTCGACTACGTCCGTACCGCGGAGATGGCGTTGACCGCCGCCTGAGCACGAACGCATCGATCATGAGTCGGCGGCGGTGCGCCTGCCCAGCGCGAGCGCCGCACCAGCGAGGGCTGAGTCGACGACGAGTTCGGAGATGAGGCCGGATCGTGCGAGCGCGAGCACCGCCTCGGACTTGGCGGCACTCGCAGCGACGGCGATGACCCGCGGCGTCGCTCGGAGCCGGTCGGTGGTGACTCCGACGCAGCGATCGGCGAAGTCGGGTGCCATCTCGCGACCCAGGCTGTCGAGCATGGTGACGCCGATCTCCGCGACGGCGCCGCGGTCGACGAGGTCCTGGCGGACCTCGGGCGCGAGGACGTCGTAGAGCTGGGACGACGGCGGGTTCCAGCTGCCGACCGCCATCACGGCGGTGGTCACCTGCTCGTGCCGTTCGAGGACGCGAGCGATGTCGGACTGATTCCGGAACGCACGGGCGGTGGCGACGTCGTCGGCGACGAGCGGCGCGAACAGTGGGAGGACATCGCCGCCCGAGCGCAGCCCGATGCGTCGTACGATCTCCACCGGAGAGAGGTCCGGGGTCATCTCGGTCGCTCCGGTCAATTGCACGACGGAGATCCGCGGGAGTTCATCGATCGCTTCGGCGGTCGCGCCGAGGGTCCGCCCCCATCCCATCCCGAGCGTCTCGCCGTCCTGCAGCGTCTGGGTGAGGAGTGTGGCGGCCGCCCGTCCGACGGTGCGCCGTACGTCGTCGTCGTTCCCGGATGCTCCGACGACGACCGCTCTCTGCAATCCGAGTTCGTCGCGGAGCGCGGCCGACAGCGCCTCATCGACGACGCCGTCATCGGCGATCGTGATGTTCACGATGCCCCATTCGCGGGCGCTTTCGAGGAGGCGGGCGACCTTGAACCTGGAGACGCCGAGCTCGTCGGCGATCTGGACCTTGCTCTGATCATCGAGATAGAAGCGCCGCGCCGCGTTCACGGCGAGCGCCCGGTCGAGGATCGGGTCGACGTCGTTGATCGAGCGCTTCGACACTGGTATTCCTCTCGATCGGGTTGCGCGGGTCGGCACTCCTCATTATCTTGGAAGTCAAACGAGCACGCAAGGCGCTCAAATGAGCGTAACCGACCAGCCGAACGGCTGACGTGGAGGAGGTGGACCGCATGCCGATCGTCGCCGGTGTGGATGCCTCCACTCAGTCGAGCACCGTCGAACTCCGCGACGCCGACAGCGGCGCGTTGCTCGGCACCGGGCGCGCAGCGCACCCCGAGACCTTCCCTCCGGTGAGCGAGCAGCATCCGGCCGCATGGTGGTCGGCGGCGGCATCGGCACTCGCCGCAGCCGTGCAGGATGCCGGCGTGAGTTCGCAGGAGATCCGCGCCATCAGCGTCGGCGCGCAATGTCACGGACTCGTCCTCCTCGACCACGACGGCGTCCCGCTCCGTTCGGCGAAGCTGTGGAACGACACCACCTCCGCACCGCAGGCGGCCAGGCTCCTCACCGAGTTCGGCGGGAAGGGATGGGCCGACGCCGTCGGCTCGGTCCCGACCGCGGCCTTCACGATCACGAAGCTCGCCTGGATGGCCGAGTACCAGCCCGGCCTGCTGCGACGGGCGGCCACCGTGCTCCTGCCGCACGACTACCTGACCTTCCGTCTCACGGGCAGGTTCGTCACCGATCGATCCGACGCGTCGGGCACCGGATACTTCGCGGCGCACGAAGGGCGGTGGCGCACGGACCTGATCGATCGCTTCGTCGGCGCCCGAGACTGGGGTGCCATGCTTCCCACCGTCCTGGGGCCCGACGAAGCCGCAGGGACGATCGCCGGAGACGTCGCCGACGAGCTCGGCCTCGACAGGGACGTCCTCGTCGGCGCCGGCGGCGGCGACCAGCACCTGAGCGCTGTCGGGCTCGGGCTCGCGAACGGCGACGTCGCCTACAGCCTCGGCACGTCGGGCGTGGTGATGACCGCGAGTGCACACCCGGTGTTCGACCCCGAAGGCATCGTGACCGGTGTCGCGAGCGCGGTCGGGGGATACCTCCCACTCGCCTGCACGTTGAACGCGACGAAGGTGACCGACTGGGCGGCGCGAATGCTCGGCGTCAGCGTCCAAGGGCTGGGTGAGCTGGCGCTGCGCGGCAACGCGGCTGACCGCCCCGTGCTCGCCGCCTTCCTCGATGGCGAACGCACCCCGAATCGGCCCGACGCCGTCGGGGTGCTCGCCGGTCTCACCACGACGACCACCCGCGAGGAGCTGGCTCGGGCGGCGTTCGAGGGCGTTCTGCTCGGCCTGGTCGAGGCGCACGCGAGACTCGGCGCAGTCGGAGCAGCAGCCGACGGCGAGGTGACGATCACGGGCGGCGGCGCGCGGTCCCCCGCCTTCCGGCAATTGCTCGCCGATCTCCTCGGCAGGCCGATCAGCACGCGGAACTCCGCGGAATCGACCGCTCGCGGCGCGGCCCTCCAAGCGTCGGCGGTTCTCCGCGAGCGTTCAGTCGCCGACGTCGCCGTCGAGCTCCGGCCCGACAGGACGAGCATCACCGATCCGCACCACGAGGCCCCGACGCGACTCCGCGACCAGTATCGGACGCTCGCTGCCTGGACGGGTGCCGACCGCCGACCCACCTCCCAATGACTCCCTCCGCCTGAACCGTTCGAACCGATGCGCGTCGTGCGCAGAATCAAGGAGTACCGATCTTGTTCCCCACCACGTTCCCCGAAGCCGAGCTCTTCACTCCCGGTACCGATGCACCGGCGCTGCGTTGGGGGTTGCTGGCACCGGGGTGGATCGCGGACCTCTTCGTGTCGGCCGTGCACGAGCACACCGATCAACGATTCCTCGCCGTCGCATCGCGGTCCGCTGAACGCGCCCGATCGTTCTCGGCACAGCACGGTATCGCCAAGGCGTACGACTCGTACGAGCAGCTCGTCGCCGACCCCGAGGTCGACGTGGTCTACATCGCCGCGCCGCAGAGCGAGCACCTCGCACTGGGTCTCCTGGCCATCGCCGCGGGGAAGCACGTCCTCGTCGAGAAGCCGATGGCGACGACCGCCGACGAGGCTCGCGCGCTGGTCGCGGCCGCTCGAAGCGCCGGGGTCCTGCTGATGGAGGCGCTGTGGAGCCGCTACCTGCCGCAGACCTCCGTGGTGCGCGCGCTCGTCCGCGACGGGGTGCTCGGAGACATCCGCTCGATCGCCGCTGATCACGGCCAGGCCATCCCCGACTACCCGCATCACCGCCTCCACCGCCGCGAACTCGGCGGAGGGGCACTGCTCGACCTCGGCATCTACCCCGTCCAACTGGATTCGATGGTGCTAGGCGCGCCGACGTCGATCACCGCGATCGGCGGTCTCCTCGACACCGGCGTGGACGCCTACTCGACGCTCGTGCTCGGACACGGGCCTTCCGTCCAATCCACCCTCACCACCACGCTCGTGGTGCGCACCCCGTCGACCGCGGTCATCGCCGGCACCGAGGCGAGGCTCGAGATGGCCGGCTCGTTCTACATGCCGACCACCCTCCGCCTCGCGGACAACGACGGCAACGCTCTCGTCTGGAACGACCCCACCGGAGTGACGTCCATGGCCGGGCTGTCGTGGGAGGCGACGGCACTGGCGCGATTCGTCGGCCAGGGTCGAACCGAGTCGCCCGTGCACACCCTCGATGAGACCGTCTCGATTCTCGAGACCCTCGACGAGGCGCGCCGACAGCTCGACGACGCGGCGTCAGGCCGCGCTCGTCCTGACGAGGTCGTCCGAGGTGCTGCGTGAGGCAGTAGTCCCGCGTCGCCGACGGGCCGCAGCAAGGCGGTCGATGACCAGCCCGATGATGAGAGCGAAGACGACGCCGATCACGGCGCTGAGCAACGACCTGCCCTCGAGCCACTGGCCCGCCACGATCCCGATCGTCGCGCTGTACACCGCCCACGTCACCCCGGCGACGGCGCTGATGGGCAGGAAGCGGCGCCAGGGATAGCGCAACGCCCCCGCCGACATGTTGACGACGACGCGGCCGACCGGGATGTAGCGGGCACCGAGGATGACGGGCGTGCCCCGCTGCACGAGCGCTCGCTGAGCACGAGCGAAGGCCGCGGAGACCCGCGGAACTCGCATCCAGCGGAACCGCGTCGTGCCGACTGCGCCGCCGATCGCGTACGCGATGTTGTCGCCGATCGTCGCACCGATCGCCGCGACGAGGCACAGCAGCAGCAGCGTGGAGGGGTCGCCGGCGGATGCCGCGACGGCGGCGGCGGCCACGAGCACCATCTCGCTCGGGACCGGCGGGAAGAAGCCGTCGATGACGACCGTCGCGAACATGATGAGAAGCAGCCAGGGCGAGGCCGCGGCCTGCAGGATGAAGTCGTTGAGAACGTCCACATCTCGACGCTACGAACGCCATCGTCGTCGACGCATCGGTCCGCGGTATCCCCCGCCTGGTACTTCGGAGTGATCTCCGCACGTCGCGGGTACCCACGTCGTACGGTGCCCCGACGCTCAGCCGGTCTCGCGACGACGCCGACGCCTCCGGGCGCGGAGGAGTGCGAACACGCCGACCGCGATGAGCACGCCGAGGAGGGCGAGGGCGACAGGGCGGATCGTCTCCGTCCACGGCCAGATCGGTCCCTCGAGCGTCAGGTCGTCGACGGGGTACTCGAGCACCTTGGCGGTCCATCGTGCGGTGGCCACGTCGGTCGTTCGCGCGAGGTCCTCCAACACCGCGTCGAATGCGAAGCCCGCCCCCTCGTGTGGCCGCTGCACCGGCTCCATCCCGGGGAGCGCGTCGTGGCCGGTCGTTCCAGGCAGGACGAGCCGATCGAGCCCGAGCCCGATCCCGGTGGCGGCTCGCGGCACGAAGGTGAGCCCGTGCCGGGACTGCACCGGCTTCGGACCCACGGCGACGGTGTCCACGGCGAGCGACTGACCGTACGTGTCGAACACCGAGGCGAGCTCGATCTCGCCCACCCCGTCGGCGAGCTGGACGCCGACGTGCGGCCGGTCCCAGCCGAATGCCGTGTTGAACGCCACGACCCCATCGGATGGCGCGAGCCGCGACTCCTCGATGGGTGCGGCGCCCTCGGGGTCGTAGTGCGGCCACTCGATCGCGCGTGCCGCCTCGGCAGCAGCATCCCCGCCGATGAGGCGATCGACGACGTGCAGGGTTCCATCGATGCCCGACAGGATGCCGGCGGTGCTGACGATGTCGCCGTCGTCGACGTACCTCGTGCCGCGATCCCATTCGACCGCCGGGTACGTGTCGGCCCATTCGTCGAGTCGCAGCCAGTGCGCAGTGGCCCGGTGGCCGTCGAGGAGCCCGGCCGAGGCGACGACGGCCGCCCCGTTGCAGATGCTGAGGATCAGCGTTCCGCCGTTCGCCTGCCGTTCGAGCCAGTCGGTGACGGGCTTCGTCGTGGGCCGGCCGACATCGGGCATGGCGGGGACCACGACGAGGTCCGCCGGTCCACCGACGAGATCGTCGAGTTCCGCGAAGGTGAGGTCGGGCACGAGGTCGAGCCCGCCGGTCAACGGCACGGGGTCGGCATCGGATGCCACGGTGTAGACGTTGAAGGCACCCGTCGTGGCGAGGATCTCGTAGGGGGCGAGCGTGTCCGACACGACTGCTCCCCTCCCACCGACCGCGACGACGGCCGTGGGAAGGGCCGGGTCGTATTCGGCCGGCGCGGGCGGCGGGGATGCGCCGTCGGATCGCGGCTCGTTCAGGGCGAGGGCGCCGACGACAGCGGGGGCGCCGAGCGCTGCCGGGAGCACCGCCGCGGCGAGCAGGAGCACGATGACTCGGAGGAAGGCACGCATTCGATCACCACCCGTACTCGCGCCGGCGGCGCAGCATCGCGATCAGCATGGCCGGCAGCATCAGCACGTGGCCGGCGGTCATGAGCCCCATCGCCGACAGCGCCCCCACCCAGTGGAACGGGAGCAGCACGAGGAACGACAGGAACATCGCCGCGCTCATCTCGGCGATGGCCGGCAGGCCGTGGCCGCGGATCCGCATCCACACGGCCATGCCGATCGACATGTCGGTGGCCATCACGAGCACGTGCGCGGTCGTGTTCTCTGTGAGTCCGGGCCACGCCCAGGTCCAGATCTGGCCCAGCACGACCATCCCCAGCACCATGGCGATCACCATTTCGAGCCCGTGCAGCGCGAACCGCCGCACCGACGGTCGGCGTCGCGTCATCGTTTCGTGGTTCATCTCGACTCCTCTCGGAATTCCAGCGTTCGGATACCGGAATCCTCCGAGAGTCGGAGGGGTGCGTCATGTGCAGAAGGTCATGCCTCGGGTCACGTCTCGGCTGTGACCCAGTCAGAGGATGCCGACGTCGCGAGCGCGGAGGGCCGCCTGCGTGCGGTCGCGCACGTCGAGCTTGGCCAGCACGCTCGTGACGAGGTTCTTCACCGTGCCTTCCGCGAGGTACAGGGCCCGGGCGATCTCCCGGTTGCTGCGCCCGTCGGCGAGCAGCCGAACCACCTCGACCTCTCGCTCGGTGAGCGGATGCTCCGGCGCCTGTGCTTCCTGCGGCAGCTTCGCCACTCGTGCGACGACCTTCGCAGCCACCGACGGCTGGAGGACGGACTCGCCTCGATCGGCCGCGCCGAGGGCTTCGACGAGCTTCGCAGAGCTGACGTCCTTCAGCAGGTAGCCGATGGCGCCGGCACGTAGTGCCGCGAACACGTCCTCATCGTCGTCGAAGGTCGTCAGGGCGAGTACCCGTACATCGGGTTGCTCGGTTCGGAGTCGCGCGGTCGCTGCGATGCCGTCGAGCACCGGCATCCGGAGGTCCATGAGCACGACGTCGGGACGCAGCTGGCTGCTGCGCCGCACTGCCTCCTCGCCGTTGCCGGCCTCACCGACGACCTCGATTCCCTGCTGCACCTCGAGCAAGGTCGTGAGCGCTTCGCGGAAGAGCGCCTGGTCGTCGGCGACGAGCACGCGGATCGTCACCCCGGGACCTCCACGGTGAGGGCGAGTCCGGCGGAGCCGGCCGGGCCGAGCGAGACCCGTCCGCCGAGATTCGCCATCCGCTCTCGCAATCCCGTGAGACCGAACCCGTCACCGGGGGCTTCGGGCAGGCCCCTGCCGTCGTCGCGTACCTCGAGCCTGACGTGATCCTCATCGGAGAAGTCGAGCACGACGCTCGTGCTGCTCGCCCCGGCGTGCTTGCGGACGTTGGTGAGGCCCTCCTGGGCGGCCCGGAACAGCGACTCGTCCACCTCAGCACGGATCGCCCGTGGTCGGCCGACCACCTCGAGCTCGGTCGGCACGCCCGCCTCGGTCGCCTCCGCGGTCAGCGTCTGCAGCGCCTCGGCCAGCGCGGGGCGATGCTCGCGCAGGGCCGACACCGATCGCCGCACCTCGGCGAGGGCCTGACCCGACTGATCCTGCGCCGTCGCCAGCATCGCATCGAGTCGCTCCGGCTCGGCGGTGCGGATGACCGCGCGAGCCGCCTCGAGTTGCATCTGCACGACCGTCAGGTGGTGGCCGACCCCGTCGTGGATGTCGCGCGCGAGCCGGTTCCGCTCCTGGATGACAGCCAGCTGCTCGGCCTGGGCGGCGTAGCCGCGCAGGCGCTCGTTGGCGTCGGCGAGCTCGGCCCGTGCCTTCTGCTCTCGCACGAGGAGCCACGTCACGACGAGCGTGAACATCGTGACCGCGAGGGTGCCGAGTCCTTCGCGGAGCCCGCCCTGCCAGTCCATGCCGAGATGCACCAGCGGAATCACGGCGGCGACAACCGCGGCGACGGGCAGCGGGAGGAGCAGGACGCTCTGCGACACGAGCACCACGAGCAGCAGGATCGATCCGACCGCCGCACCCGACAGGGAGAACAGCACGAAGCCGAGGGGCAACTGCACGGCCACGTAGGCCACGGCCCACCAGATCGAGCGGCCCTGAACGAAGCGGAACCCGAAGATCGCGAGCAGCGTGAATGCGAGTCCGACGAGCAGCGTCGGGAGCGGCTGCTGCTCGAAGCTCGCAGACCCGAGCGGCAGCGTCACGTACGCGACGACGGTGAGGATCGCCATGGCCCACTGCACGGTTCCACTGTGCGGGTCTCGGCCCGTCAGGTCAACAGGTGGCCGCGCAGATGGGCGCGCGGACCTTTCCGGGGTGGTCCGTCACGCACCTCGGATGCCGCGGGGCCGGTCAGCGCCTGCTGGTGTACCGGGCCGCGCCGACGATGACGGCCAGCGCTGCGCCGAGCGCCGACACCAACGGCACGGCGACCACCGCGAGTGCGATCGTGTTGGGGCGGAACCTCAGTCCGTCGGGGCCGCCGATGTACGCCCCGATCGGCACCGAGTACCCACCGCCACCGCCACCGCTGCCCTCACCTCGACCGGCCGGGGTCTTCTCGGATGCCGGCATGTCGCCGGAGCCCTCGCCCCCGCCGAATCCGAACGCCACGAGGGCGACGGGCACGAGTTCCTGCCCGTCGACCGTGGTCTTCTCGCCGTATGCCACCTTCGCGCCCCACGCGGGCACCGATTCCGCCAGGTTCTCGATGAGCTTCGCCATAACTCGACGGTACGCTCGATGCTCGCCTGCGGCTAGATGCGAAGTGGGAGATCGGCGGGATGCCGCCTCCGGGGTTGCTCTCCATCGGTTCGCGTCAGCGTGCCGCGCCGATGCCGGCACGGGCCCGTCATCACTGCGGGCCGTTGGGATGCGCGAGATCGTAGGCGCGGGAGACCTTCGCCGGGACGACCATGCGCCAGGCATCGACGACGAGCTCGCGGGCCTCGGCGGGTTCAAGGGCCGCGAGATCGGCATGGACCCAGTTGAAGCGCAGATCCGAGTCCGAGGGCATCTGGAACTTGCGCGGATTCCCCCCGACGAGCGCTGCCCGCTCCTCTTTCGGGAAGGCGAACCCCATCACGCTCTCGTCGAGCGAGAACGCGACGTAGACCAGCTGACCGACCCGGAATTTCAATCGCCCGCGGACGTAGGCAAGGTAGGAGCGCTCCAGCTCCGTGCCCAGCGCCCGAACGTCGTCGATGACCGCCATGTCCACAGTCTCTCAGTTCGAATTGGCGGAGTCCTACGCGCTCGACCCGCTCTCCGCGATGCAGGCGCAGGCGCAGCCCTGGCCCTGGCACTGCCGGAATGGGCGTGCCACGATGTGCGTGGAGGGGGCACTGTGGACGAGGTCGCGTACAAGTCATTGGCGTCGGTGTACGAGTGGCTGGTGCCAGATGCCAAGGCGTCCCCGGCGGGCAACGCGCAGACGTTCGAGACGGTGACGGCCGGGCTCGAGCCGGGGGCGCAGATCCTGGACTGCGCCTGCGGGATCGGGTTGCTGGCGGTGGGGCTGGCTGAGGCCGGGTTCCGGGTCACTGCGTGCGATGCCAGCCCGGCGATGGTCGAACGGACCGAGGCGCTTGCTCGCGCGCACGGAGTCGAGGTGTCGACGCGCGTCTGCCGCTGGGACGAGCTACCCGACCAAGGCTGGCAGGACCGGTTCGACGCGGTGTTCTGCGTCGGGAACTCGCTCGCGCACGCGGTCGGACGCAGCGGCCGGCGCGCCGCACTCGACGGCATGGCATTCGTGTTGGCGACGGGCGGAGTGCTGACGCTGACCTCCCGCAATTGGGAGCAGATCCGCTCGGCGGGCAGCAGGCTGGACGTCTGGGACCGGCTCGTGGAACGTGCCGGCGGCAAGGCCGTGGTGGTCTACTCCTGGCAGGTGCCACCTTCATGGGACGCCGAACACCACCTGCAGATCTCCGTGGCAGCACTCCGGGACGATGACCAGCTGCAGGTGACGACCGAACTGCTGCCGATGTGGCCCTTCCGCCACGACGAACTCCTCGCCGATGTCGCTGCCGCGGGGCTCAGCCCGGAAGGCTCCAGCTACGACGCGACCCAGCCGCAGTATCTCGTCACCGCTCGGCGACGCGCGGCACCACAGCCGTGACGATCGTGTCGACGATCGCCGCGACGGCATCGGCACCCAGCAGTTCCGGCATCGTGAGGTGATCGAGCAACAGCCCGCTCATCGCGAGGTAGAGCACGAGCGCGGTCGACCGGTCGCCTGGGAAGCCGTGGTCGACGTGGTCCGAGGTCGCTACGGCGAGGTTGCCGGCGAACTGCCGGGTCACGGTCGGCGCGACGTGAGGATTCCGGGTCGCCTCGAGCCGCAGTTCGAAGAGCGCGAGGTGCGCGGCGCGATCGGCGAGGGCGCGTTCGACGAGCCACATCATGAGCCCGCGTTCACTTTCGCGCGTCGGCTCGGCAGCCATGCGGGCCGCGGCCTCGACCGGGTCTGGCGCGAGCCGGATGAAGACGTGCTCGGCGAGTTCGCGGAGCAGCTGGTCGCGTGACGCGAAGTAGTTCGACGCGGTACCGGGCGGCACCGCCGCCACGCGGTCGACCGCGCCGAACGTCAGTCCGCGACCGCCCTCGACCGCGATCACCTCGACCGCGGCATCCAGAAGGCGATGCCGTCGCTCCGTGTTCCTCGCCATGGCGTGATCTCCAGTTCTTGACTCACCGACCACTATGACTATAGTGGTTGAACCCAGCTCCGACACGAAGGACCCATGCGAAACCTCACCTACTACATCTCCCTCTCCATCGACGGCTTCATCGCCGGCCCCGACGACGAAGTCGACTTCTTCCCCGGCTCCGACGAATACATGGCCTGGATGGTCGGCGACTACGGCGACGCCCTGCCCACCCACGCGCGAGCACAGCTCGGCATCGCGGATGCTCCGCTCATACACTTCGACACCATCGTGATGGGTCGCCGCACCTATGCGCCCGGTCTCCAGCTCGGCATCACCTCGCCGTACTCGCACCTGCGCCAGTTCGTCGTCTCGCGCGATCTCGAACAGCTCGATCCGGCGGTCACGATGGTTGCGAGCGATCCGATCGCCGTCGTGCGCGCTTTGAAGCAGGAGGACTCGCCGCTCGACATCTACCTCGCGGGCGGCGGCGTCCTCGCGGGCCAGCTGCTCGACGAGATCGACCGGCTCGTCATCAAGCGCTACCCGGTGGTCGCCGGAGCCGGCAGGACCGCCTTCGGCCCCGAGTTCAGCCCGACCGCGTTCGCGCTCGACGAGGTGCGCTCATTCGAGGGCGGCAACGTCGTCGAGTGGTACTCCAAGGTCCGAACGGATGCCGCGGCATCGGCGGCCGACGCATGAGCATCGCCTTCACACGTAGATCGCCACGAGCTTGTCGAGGGACTCCTCGAGGCCCTTCTTCGAGAGCGCGAGCTGCTCGGGGTCGGTGTAGCCGAGTTCGGTGACGGTGAGTCGCGTCGCGTCGCCGTCGCCGATCGACTCGAATGCGATGACGTGCCGCACGTCGCGCGGGATGCCCGCTGCCCCGATGGTCGCCGGGTCGATCGTGGCGCCGTGCTCGTCGGCGATGTTGTGGATGAACTCGAGGCGGCGCGGTGCGTCGACGAGCGTGTACGCCCACGTGCTGTACAGCGCCGGGAACCCCCAGTCGGGGGCGCTCATGCACACGAGGGACGTGCCGCCGACGCGCACGTCGAGCTCGGCGACCGTGCAGGTGAAGCCGGTCGGGCCCCACCAGCGAAGCACCCGGTCGGGTTCGGTCCACGATTTCCAGGCCGCCTCGATGGGAGCGGGGATGTCGCGGCTCACGACGAGATCGTGCGTCTCGTGCTGGGTCGTGTCGTTCATCGTGGCTCCTCCGCTGCAGGCCGCCGCCGCGGCATCCGTTTCACTTCGATGATCGAAGCGTAGGTTACTTTGATGATCAAAGTCAATGCCGTAGACTCGACGCATGAAGCGAGCTGAAGGCCGGTCGACCTGCCCCACCAACTTCACCGTGGAGACCTTCGGCGACAGCTGGTCGCTGCTGATCATGCGCGACCTCCTCACACTCGGCAAGCACACCTTCGGGGAGTTCCTTCGGTCCGAGGAGCGCATCGGGCCGAGCGTGCTCGCCGACCGCCTCGCCCGACTCGAGCGCAGCGGAATCATCGTGCGCACCCCGAGCGAGACGGATGCCCGCAAGGTCACCTACTCGGCGACGGAGCGCGGCATCGCGGCGATCCCGCTCTTGTACGAGGCGGCGCGATGGGGCATGGGCGGCGTTCCCGTCGAGGAGGACGATCCGTGGGAGGCGGTCATGGCGATGGACCGCCACGACGTGCTCGACGCGTGGCAGCAGGCCGTGCGCGAGGGTGGTTCGCTCTTCGGAGGCGAAGAGAGCGCGTTCGCGCGGCTGAGCAACGGGGCACGCGCGGTCGCGTGACGGATTACCCCTGCACCATGTCAGCGAAGCGCGAGAAGTGGCCGTGGAACGCCACCGTGATCGTGCGGGTGGGACCGTTGCGGTGCTTGGCGACGATGAGGTCGGCCTCGCCGGCGCGGGGGCTGTCGCGTTCGTAGGCGCTCTCGCGGTGCAGCAGGATCACCATGTCGGCGTCCTGCTCGATCGAGCCCGACTCGCGCAGGTCGCTGATGGCGGGCATCTTGTCGGCGCGCTGCTCGGGGCCACGGTTCAGCTGCGAGAGGGCGATGACCGGCACCTGCAGCTCCTTCGCGAGCAGCTTGAGCGCACGTGAGAACTCCGAGACCTCTTGCTGGCGGCTCTCGACGCGCTTGCCGCTCGTCATCAGCTGGAGGTAGTCGATGACGACCATCTTCAGGCCGACCTTCTGCTTGAGGCGGCGGCACTTCGCTCGGATCTCGACGAGCGTCATGTTGGGGGAGTCGTCGATGTAGAGCGGTGCGTCGTTGATGCGCCCGCGGGTCGCGGCGATCGTGGTCCAGTCGCGCGAGTCGACGGTGCCCTTGCGCATCATCTGCAGCGGCACGGATGCCTCGGCGCTCAGCAGGCGCATCGCGATCTCGCTCTTGCCCATCTCGAGCGAGAAGAAGACCGACGGCTGGCCGTTCGTGATCGACGCGGCACGTGCGAAGTCGAGCGCGAGCGTCGACTTTCCCATGGCGGGTCGCGCCGCGACGATGATCATCTGGCCGGGGTGGAACCCGTTGGTCAGGTCGTCGAGGTCGGCGAAGCCGGTCGGCACACCGGTGAACTTGCCGTCGGTGTGCTTGGCCGCCTCGATCTCGTCGATGGCGACGGTCACGGCCTCGGAGAGCGGCACGTAGTCTTCGGTCTCGACCGAGCCGGTCACGGCGTAGATCTCGGCCTGGGCGTTGTTGACGAGGTCGGTGACCTCGCCCTCGCCCTGGTAGCCCATCTGCACGATGCGCGTGCCGGCTTCGACGAGGCGGCGGAGCATCGCCCGCTCGGCGACGATCGAGGAGTAGAAGCCGGCATTCGCAGCCGTCGGCACGATGCTCGTGAGCGTGTGCAGGTACTCGACGCCGCCGGCGCGCTGGAGGTCGCCGGTCTTCGTCAGTTCGTCGGTGACGGCGATGACGTCGGTGGGTTCACCGTGCGAGTAGAGGGTGAGGATCGCATTGAAGACGACCTCGTGCTTCGGCACGTAGAAGTCGACGCCGCGCACGGTCTCGATGACGTCGGCGACCGCGTCCTTCGAGAGCATCATGCCACCGAGCGCGCTCTGCTCGGCGAGCAGGTCGTGGGGAGGAACGCGTTCGCCCCGTCGGGCGTCACCGTCGTCGACCGGTTCAGCGAGCCCGATGTGCGCGATCGACAACTTCATGACCTCCGGTTCGGCTCAAGCGGGTGAGCGACCCGCGCCCACGACCCAGTGTCTCGGAGGCCGCTGACACAGCTGGTCGACCGGGATTTCGAACGGGGTGGAATGGACGCTGCTTCACGATAGGGAAGCCGGTGTGCACAACACAACCCAGCCTGTGGATAACTCTGGGGACAATCTGGGCGAAACGCCGTGGAATGTGTGCACTTAGCCTGTGGATAACTGTGGAAACTCGGTGAATTACACGGGTTGAATTCAAGTCTGACCGGGTTTTATATCTACTCACACCTGTGGGGGAAAACTTCTTTGGAAGTCCACCGCACCTGTGCGTCGACCTGTGTACAACCATCTCAGGAAACTCCGATGCCGACTTGCGCGCTGTACCACTGCGGGTGTACGCGAGCCGGCCCCCGAACACGCGAAAACGGCGGCCGGGCCGAGGCCCGAACCGCCGCTTCCGTGCGTTCTGCGAACTACTTCGCTGCGACCACCTGAAGGGTGATCGTCGCCGAGAGCTCGTCGTGCAGACGAACCGTCGCCTCGTGATCGCCGACCGCCTTGATGGGGGTCGTGATCTCGATCTTGCGCTTGTCGAGCTCGCCGAGACCGGCGGTCGCGACGGCAGCCGCGACATCCGAGGTCTTGACGGAGCCGAAGAGGCGCCCGCCCTGGCCGGCCTTGACGGCCAGCTTGACCTTCGTCGACTCGAGCTTGGCCTTGACGGCCTGCGCGTCTTCGAGCGAGTGCAGGGCGCGAGCGGCGCGAGCCGCCTTGATCTGCTCGACCTGCTTCTCGCCACCGCGCGACCACGCCACAGCGAAGCCCTGGGGAACGAGGTAGTTGCGAGCGTAACCGCTCTTGACCTCGACGACGTCGCCGGCCGTGCCGAGGCCGGTGACCTCGTGGGTGAGAATTACCTTAGCCATTGTCGTGCTCCTTAGCGGCCAGAGCCCGAGTAGGGCAGAAGGGCCATCTCGCGTGCGTTCTTGACGGCACGGGCGATCAGGCGCTGCTCCTGCACGGAGACACCGGTGATACGGCGGGCGCGGATCTTTCCACGCTCGGAGATGAACTTGCGGAGGGTCGCGACGTCCTTGTAGTCGATGACACCGACCTTGATGGACTTCGCCGGGGCGGCGTTCTTCGCGCCCTTCCCGCGGGTCGGCTTGCGGCGATCGCCGCTCGACTTTCCAGCCATTGTCTTTCCTGTCTATTGAAAACGATTCGAGCGAGCGGATGCCTGCGGCATCCGTTCACCGGCCGTTGCGCCTGTTGAGGACGCCGGGCCTAGAAGGGGGTCTCGTCGCCGTAGCTCGTACCGGGGGTGTTCCAGACGTCTCCGCCGCCGCCACCCTGAGGGGCTGCTGCGGGGGCGCTGGGTGCCCACGGCTCGTCGGCACCGGCGCCGCCCCCGAAGGAGCTGTTGCCGCCGCCGACACCACGGTTGGACTGTGCGCGAGTCACGGACGCGGTGGCGTAGCGCAGGCTCGGGCCGATTTCATCGACCTCGAGCTCGATGGTGGTGCGCTTCTCGCCTTCCTTCGTCTCGTAGGAACGCTGCTTGAGACGCCCGGAAGCGATGACCCGGGATCCCTTGGTGAGTGAACCGGCCACGTGCTCGGCGAATTCACGCCAGACGCTCGCGCGCAGGAACAGCGCTTCGCCGTCCTTCCACTCGTTCGCCTGACGGTCGAACGTACGAGGAGTGGAAGCGATGGTGAAGTTGGCAACCGCGAGGCCGTTCTGCGTGTAACGCAGCTCGGGATCTGCAGTGAGGTTGCCCACCACGGTGATGATGGTCTCGCCGGCCATGAGGACTAGTCGTCCTTCTTGGCCGCGGCGGGAGCCGCGGCGACGGCGGCAGCAGGGGCAGCGGCGACGGCAGCTGCAGGAGCAGCAGCCTTCGCGCCGGCCTTCGCCTGGGCGGCGGCCTTCTTCGCGGCCTTCGCCTCCTGGGCCTTCGCGTGAGCGGCGACCTGGGCGATGCCCTCTTCGGCACGGAGGACCTTGGTGCGCATGACGGCTTCGCTGAGGTTCAGCTGGCGGTCGAGCTCATCGGTGGTCTTGGACTCGGCGGTGAAGTCGACGACGGCGTAGATGCCCTCGTTCTTCTTGTTGATCTCGTACGCCAGACGACGACGTCCCCAGATGTCGACCTTGTCGACACTGCCGCCATCGTTTCGGATGACGTTGAGGAACTTGTCAAGGCTGGGAGCAACGGTGCGCTCATCGATCTCGGGATCGAGGATAACCATCAGCTCGTATTGGTGCATGACTAACCCACCTCCTTCGGACTCAAACGGCTACAGGATCTCTGCAGCAGGAGGGTTGTGCATACGTCACGCCATGGAGGCCGCACATTCGCGGCACACGGGCAACCTTGACAGCATAGCGGATGCCTCGTACCCGCGCCATTCGGCCGGGACGGGTCAGACGTCGGCGATCTTCTCGCCGATGGAGACCGGCCACCACGCGGCATCCGCACCGAAGCGAACGACCGCGAGCCCGCTCGTCGCGCCCGCCTTCACGAAGACGCCCTCGAGTCGGGTGCCCGGCTGTGGCACGCCCGGCGCGGCACTCGCCTGGGCCGTCAGCACGAGTTCCCGGCCGGCCGGGATTCCATCGATGGCCGAAGCCGGCACCGCGCTGATGTCGATCGCGGTGTTCTTCGGCGTCGCGGCCTTCTTCTGGTTGACGACGCGCACGTTCGTCGACGTGACCTCGACCGCGAACTCGGGCGCCCGCGACGTGTCGAAGCGCGCCAGCCGGACGGTGCCGGCGATCGAGCGAACGTATGCAATGAGGCCTCCGGCGAGCACGAGACCCCCGGCGACGCCCCAGAACCAGCCCCAGAAGTCGACGAGTTCGGGCGCATCGAACGAGACGCGCTCGGTGCTGGTGTTCAGGTACACCGTGACGTCCCCGAGCTGCTCGTCCTCGGTCGCGAGCGTCTCGCGGTACTGCGTGCCCGCGTACTCGAACTCGACGACGACCGCGCGGACCTCTTCGAGGTGACGGCTGCGGCGCGAGCCCTGCGTCTGCATGACCGTCGTCTCCTCGACCGCGACGGCCGGGACCGGCTCGGTGTGCTCGGTCGCCTGCGCGACGACCGGGCCGACGAAGACCAGGGACCAGAACCCCACGCCGAGCAGGAGCACGACGGCCCAGAGCAGGTGGAAGCGCGCCCGCGCCTTCGTGAAGGTCGAGAGGTGGGAGCGGTCGATGGTGGTCGTGGTCATGCGTGCGGTTCCTCGCGCGAGGCCCACCAGGCGAGCAGGCGCTCGGTCGCGGCATCCGGGCCGATGGGGCCCTCGTCGAGACGCACCTCGAGCAGGTACCGGTACGCCTCACCCACGACCGGGCCCGGCGGAATGCCCAGCAACCGCATGATGTCGGCGCCGTCGAGCTCGGGCCGCACCGCGGCGAGCTCCTCCTCCTCGGCGAGCACCGAGATGCGCTCCTCGAGGTCGTCGTAGGCGAACGCGAGCTGATCGGCCTTGCGGCGATTGCGGGTCGTGACGTCGGCCCGCGCGAGGATGTGGAGGCGCTCGAGCTGGTCGCCCGCATCGCGCACGTAGCGGCGCACGGCCGAGTCGCTCCACGCGCCGTCCGTGTACCCGAAGAACCGGAGGTGCAGCTCGATGAGCCGCGAGACCGCGGCGATCGTGTCGTTGTCGAAGCGAAGCGCGCGCAGGCGCTTGCGGGCGAGCTTGGCGCCGACCACGTCGTGGTGGTGGAAGCTGACTGCGCCGCCCGCCTCGAACCGCCGCGTCGCGGGCTTGCCGATGTCGTGCAGCAGAGCTGCGAGTCGCAGGATGAGGTCGGGGGAGTCGAGCACGCCGCGCTCGATCTCGTAGTCGATCGCCTGGTCGAGCACGGTGAGGCTGTGCTCGTACACGTCCTTGTGACGGTGGTGCTCGTCGCGCTCGAGCGAGAGCGCCGGCAGCTCGGGCAGCACGCGTTCGGCGAGCCCCGACTCGACGAGCAGCCGGATACCGCTGCGCGGGGACCTCGAGAGCAGCAGCTTCGTCAGCTCGTCGCGCACGCGCTCGGCCGAGATGCGGTCGATCTCGGCGGCGAGGTCGGTCATGGCCTGCTCGGTCGCGGGCTCGACGGCGAACCCGAGCTGGGCCGAGAATCGTGCGGCACGGAGCATCCGCAGCGGATCGTCGCCGAAGGACTGCTCAGGAGCCGCGGGAGTGCGCAGCACCTTCGCCACGAGATCCTCCACGCCGCCCGACGGGTCGACGAGCTCGAGCTTCGGCAGGCGCAGCGCGAGGGCGTTGACCGTGAAGTCGCGGCGCGTGAGGTCGTCTTCGAGGCTCGAGCCGAACACGACCTCGGGCTTCCGCGATGCGCCGTCGTACGCATCGGCGCGGTACGTCGTGATCTCGACGGTCTCGCCGGCGATCCTCGCCCCGATCGTGCCGAACGCGCGGCCGATGTCCCAGTGGGCCTCCGCGATCGGCTTCACGATCGCGAGGATCTCGTCGGGCGTGGCATCCGTCGTGAAATCGAGGTCGTTGACCGGCCGGCCGAGGAATGCGTCGCGCACCGGGCCGCCGACGAGGGCGAGTTCGTGACCGGATGCCTCGAACGCCGCCGCCAGTCGCGAAACGGTCGGCGAAGCCGCCAGCTCGCCCAGCCGGTCGAGGGCTGCCGCGACACTCTGCATGCCCCCATGTTAAGCGTCCGGCGGAGGATGACCCGGTCGGCGCCGCCCGAAGCGCCTGTGGATGCCGAGCGAACGCCCGGGCGCCACGCCGTAGAATCGCCAGCATGGTGCCCGAGTCGAACCCTGCGCGCCGCCGGTGCTCACGGGTCGAATCGACGGAGGGCGCCCAGCGGTCGCCGTCGTCGCTCTCGTCGCCCTCGTCACCGATCGACGGTCCGTTCCGCCGACGAGGCCTCACCGCCATCGGTGCTGCGATCGCAGCGGCGTCGATGCTCGCGGCGGCTCCCCTGGCGGCGAACGCCGCCTCCCTCGCCGTGACGAGCGCACCGGCCGCCGCGCACGGCGCCCGCTCCGTGCCGACCGAGACCCGCGAGGTGACCGGGGTCGTCCTGCGGGTCGCGCCCACGGTCGCGACGAGCATCGTGACCGACGCACCCGTCACCTTCGACGTGGAGATCGAGAACGCGACGTCCGAACCCGTCGCGGCGGGCTCCGTCCGACTCGTACGCTCGGCCGCGCCGATCGACGACACCGCAGAACTCGACGCGTGGCTCGCCCAGGCACCCGACGCCGAGGCACCCGCGGCTGAGGCCCCGGCCTCCGAGGCTCCCCCGGCCGAGGCCGCGGAGCTCGACGGCGTCGACGTGGCCGACGTCCCGTCGACGACGGTGGCCCCCGGTGCCGTCGAGGTCGTGTCGATCACGCTCCCGCCCGAGGCGATCGACGACATCGACGACTCGCCGGTGCTCGGGTTCGGTGCCGAGCTGTTCGTGGGCGGCACGGTCGTCTCCTCCTCCACCGAGGTCTTCGCCAACGCTGCCGCGCCGGTCACGAGCGCGACCACGGTCGCACTCGCCGTCCCCGTGACCGTCCCGGCATCCGCCTCGGGCCTGCTCGGCGCCGACGACCTGGCCACCTGGACCTCGCCGTTCGGACTCCTGTCACGGCAGCTCGACGCCGTCGAGGGGCGCCCGGTCGCGATCGGCATCGACCCTCGCATCATCGCGTCGATCCGCGTGCTCGGCACCTCGGCGCCGAGCACCGCGACCTCGTGGCTCGAGCGCCTCGCCGGCCTCCCGAACGAGATATTCCCGCTCGCGTATGCAGATGCGGATGTCGCGGCGCAGGCGCAGCTCGGCGTGCCGGCCCTGCTCGGTCCGACGTCGTTCTCCGACGTGCTCGATCCGGCGAACTTCTCGGGCACGGCCGATACTGCGGGCGAGAACCCGGGGGAGCCGGCCGACGGCGACGCCGTTCCGAGCGCCACCCCGGTTCCGACCCAGCCGGCGGCCGGTGAAGTGCCGACCACTGAAGACCTGCTTGCATGGCCCTACACCCGCACCGACATCGCGTGGCCCGCTGACGACACGATCACCGCCGGCGATCTCGCGTTCCTCGGCACGGCGGGGCTGACCTCGTCGATCCTCGCGCCCGGCAACGTCGTCCCGGCGGAGCAGTGGGTGAACGCCGCCTCGAATGTCGACGGGTCATCGGCCGTCGTCGCTGACGGCCGACTCAACGCTCCGCTGCGCGCGGCGACCGAGGCGGTCAGCGACACCGAGTGGCGAGCGGCAACGGGCAGGCTCGGTGCCGAACTCGCCCTGCTCGACGACGGCGGCGCGGACCAGCCTGCGACGCTGCTGGCGACCCTCGGTCGCGGCGCAGGCACGCAGTCGGCGCGCGTGTCGGCCACCCTCGACGAGCTCGCCGCGAATCCGCGCGTCACTCCGGCATCTCTCACCGACGCGATCGGCGCACCTCCCGTCGCGCGAACCCTCGTCGATGAACCCGAAGACCGCCAGCGCATCGACAACGTCGACCGCATCCTCCGCACCGATGCGAACGTGACGGCGTTCGCGACCGTGCTCGACGACCCCGGAGATCTCACCGGCCCGACCCGACGCGACGCCCTCGCGCTGCTCGACGTCGCCTGGCTCGACGACCGACCGGCGTGGGATGCGGCGGTCGGCGAGTGGCTCGTGGCGCAGCGCCGAACCCTCGACGCGGTCTCGATCGTGCCCAGCAGCCCCATCAACGTGGTGTCGTCGGAGACCGGCGTACCCACCACCATCCTCAATGCGCTGCCCTACCCCGTCACCGTCGTCGTCGATGTCACGCCGTCGAACGGCCGACTCGTCGTCGAAGACCAGGTCGAGGTCGAAATCGACCCCGAGTCGCGGAGCACCGTGACGGTGCCCGTGGCCGCGGGCATCGGCAACGGTGAGGTCACCTTGACCGTCTCGCTGACCTCACCCGAGGGAGTGCCCGTCGGCAGTCCCGTTTCGATCCCCGTCAACGTGCAGGCCGACTGGGAGGGCCTCGGCGCCGCCATCATCGGCGTCATCGTCGTCGTATTCTTCGGCGTCGGCATCTGGCGCAACATCCGCCGCCATCGCAAGCGGAAGGCTGAGGCTGCGGAGACCGAAGAGAACGACGACGCGGATGCTGCGGTCGAGACGGATGCCGCCGAGGCAGCCGAGCCAGCCGAAGCCGATGGGTCCGCAGGGGTCCCCGAGGCCGAGCAGACCGTCGCACGCGGCGACGAGCAGGGAGACGGACG
This sequence comes from Agromyces sp. Root1464, assembly GCF_001427265.1. Classification (NCBI taxonomy): domain Bacteria; kingdom Bacillati; phylum Actinomycetota; class Actinomycetes; order Micrococcales; family Microbacteriaceae; genus Agromyces; species Agromyces sp. Root1464. Next base: position 1,138,791 of record NZ_LMFU01000001.1, on the reverse strand, counting down.
CCGCGATGGCTGAAGACCGAATCGGGCGCGCGAGCGCATTCCTCGCATCGGGCACGATCGTCTCGCGCATCCTGGGGTTCGTGAAGGCCGCGCTGCTCGCCGCCGTCATCGGTGCGGGTGGTGCCGGCGCGAACGCATTCGCGGTGGCGAACCAGTTGCCGAACACCATCTACGCAGTCGTCGCCGGCGGTGTCCTGAGCGCGGTGCTCGTGCCGTTGATCGTCCGCTCCGCGGCGCATCGCGATGGCGGAGTCGCCTACATCAACAAGGTCATGACGCTGGGCTTCGTGATCCTCGCGGCGGCGGCCCTCGTCGCGACACTGCTCACGCCACTGCTGACGGCGCTCGTCGGCTCGCGTCTGACCGACGGCGTCTTCGCACTCGCCGTCGCGTTCGGGTACTGGTGCCTGCCGCAGATCTTCTTCTACGGCATGTACTCGCTGCTGGGTGAAGTGCTGAACGCCAAACGCGTGTTCGGGCCCTTCACGTGGGTGCCGGTGCTGAACAACGTCGTCGCCATCGCCGGACTCGCCGTGTTCGCATTCGTCTTCGGCTCCGACCCCGACGGTCTGCGCACCGCCGGCGAGTGGTCGCCCGGCATGATCGCGCTCCTCGCCGGCAGCGCGACCCTCGGCGTCGCCATCCAGGGCCTCGTGCTCTTCTGGTTCTGGAGGCGGGCGGGGCTCCGGTACCGCCCCGACTTCGCCTGGCGCGGTGTCGGACTGCGGTCGACCGCCGGCGTCGCCAGCTGGACCTTCGGCATGCTGCTGCTCACGACGATCGCGGGCTTCGTCGAGACCTCCGTCGTCGGTGTCTCCGCGGCATCGCCCGACGAGGCTTCGGTCAGCATGCAGCAGACCGCCTGGTTGATCTTCATGCTGCCGCACTCGGTGATCACCGTGTCGATCGCCACCGCCTACTTCACGCGCATGAGCGAGCACGCCGCGACCGGCGACCTCCCGAAGGTCCGCGACGACCTCTCGAGCGCCGTGCGCGGGGTCGGCGTGATCCTGATGCTCGCCACGGCGGTCCTCATGGTGTGCGCCTTCCTCTTCGCCCGGGTGTTCTCCTCGGTCGAACCGCTCGTGTTCGCTGGTGGGGCGCTTGTGCTCGCCTATCTCGTCGGCCTCATCCCGTTCAGCGTGCTCTTCGTCGTGCAGCGCACCTTCTACTCGCTCGGGGACACGAAGACGCCGTTCTTCATCACGCTCGTGCAGGTCGTGCTGATCATCGCCGGCACGTTGGGCTGCATCGCCCTGCCCAGCGCTTGGGTGGCATTCGGCATCGCCGTGGTCATCACGGTCGCAGGCACCATCCAGGCGGTCCTCGCCGTCGTCCTGTTGCGTCGCCGCATCGGCGCGCTCGACGGTCGACGCATCTTCATCGCCTACGGCCGGTCGGCTCTCGCGCTCGTGCTGCCCGTCATCGTCGGCCTCGCCCTGCTCTGGGCGCTCGGTGGAACCTCGTTCGACGGTTACGCCTTCTCGAGCATCTTCAGCGCGATCCTGTCGATGGCCATCATCGGCGCCTCGATGAGCATCGTGTACTTCGCGGTGCTCTGGATGCTGCGCTCGCCCGAGCTTCGCGGGTTCGCCGCCCCGCTCATCACCCGCCTCAAGCGCTGAGCCCACGCGGCATCCGTCACACGCTGCACCGCGGGGCTGCGGCGGAATAGTCGCCGCTTAGACTGTGTTGAGCATCTCGTGGCATCCGATTCGTTGAATGCTACGAATCACCAGCAACGACGGGAGCGGCTTTGCGCGACATCATCATCATCGGCTCGGGCCCGGCCGGATTCACGGCCGCGATCTACGCCGCACGCGCGCAGCTGAAACCCCTGCTCATCGCGAGCTCGGTCGAGATCGGCGGCGAGCTGATGAACACGACCGAGGTCGAGAACTACCCCGGCTTCCCCGAGGGCATCATGGGCCCCGATCTCATGACGAAGTTCCAGGAGCAGGCCGAGCGGTTCGGCACCGAGGTCGTCTACGACGACGTCGTCGAGCTCGAACTCGACGGCCCCGTCAAGCGCGTCAAGCTGGGCAACGGCGACGAGCAAGAAGCGGCTGCGGTCATCTACGCGACCGGCTCCGCCTATCGCAAGCTCGGCCTCCCCGAAGAAGAGGTGCTCTCCGGCCACGGTCTCTCGTGGTGCGCGACGTGCGACGGCTTCTTCTTCCGCGAGAAGACGATCGCCGTCATCGGCGGCGGCGACTCCGCGATGGAGGAGGCAACCTTCCTCACCCGCTTCGCCAGCAAGGTCTACGTCATCCACCGTCGCGACTCGCTCAAGGCGTCGAAGATCATGCAGCAGCGCGCCTTCGACAACGAGAAGATCGAGTTCATCTGGAACTCCGAGATCGCCGCGATCCACGGCACCGACGCGGTGACCGGCGTGACCCTGCGCGACACCGTGACCGGTGATGAGCGCGGCCTCGACCTCGACGGCCTCTTCGTCGCGATCGGCAACGACCCGCGCACCCATCTCGTGCACGGCAAGCTCGACCTCACTCCTGAAGGCACCATCGCGCTCGAGGGCCGCACCTCGAAGACCTCGTTGCCGGGCGTCTTCGCCGCCGGCGACGTCATCGACCCGCACTACCGCCAGGCGATCACCGCTGCCGGTTCCGGCGCGGCCGCCGCGCTCGACGCCGAGCACTACCTCGCAGCCCTCGGCAACGAGAACGCCGCCGAGGCCGTGCTCGAGACCGAGTTCGCCGTCATCACCTGATCAAGCGCTGATCCGCGGCATCCGATCACCCAGACTTCACCAAAGGAGAACGCAATGACTGCACGTGCAGTGACCGAGGCCACCTTCGAGCAGGAGGTCCTCAACAACGAGAAGGCCGTCCTCGTGGACTTCTGGGCCGAATGGTGCGGCCCGTGTCGCGCCGTGAGCCCGATCCTCGACCAGATCGCGACGGAGCACGCCGACAAGCTCGACATCGTCAAGCTCAACGTCGACGAGAACCCCGGCCTCGCGATGAAGTACCAGATCACCGCGATTCCCGCGTTCAAGGTCTTCGAGAAGGGCGAGGTCGTCAAGACCGTCATCGGCGCCAAGCCGAAGCCCGCACTCGAGGCCGACCTCGCCGCCTACATCTCGTAGTCGGCGGTCGAATTCCAGACCCGTCCGGCGAAAGCCGGGCGGGTCTTTCGCGTCTCCGGCGCCGAGGCGACAGACGAGCGGATGTCGCGGCGCACGACCCCGAACGACCACCCCGGAACCCAGCAACTACAGTGGAAACCCTGAACAGAACGGAAGCAGCGCAGTGACATCTGACGGCGTCCCCCAGCGGACCGGCAACAATCTCGACCCTTGGTACGCGAATTACGCCGAGCGAGCCGCCGGGCTGGCCGCCTCCGAAGTCCGAGCCCTGTTCGCCGTCGCCTCACGACCCGAGGTCGTCTCGCTGGCCGGCGGCATGCCGTACGTGTCGGCGCTGCCGCACGACCTCATCACCTCCTCCATGGAGCGGGTCATGCGTGAACGCGGTGCCGTGGCGCTGCAGTACGGTTCCGGGCAGGGGATTCCCGAGCTGCGCGAGCAGATCCTCGAGGTCATGTCGATCGAGGGCATCCGCGGCAGCGTCGACAACGTCGTCACCGCGACCGGCTCGCAACAGGCCCTCGACCTCGTCGCCAAGCTCTTCATCGACCCCGGAGACGTGATTCTCGCCGAATCGCCGAGCTACGTCGGGGCACTCGGCATCTTCCGCTCGTACCAGGCGAATGTGGCGCATGTCGCGACCGACGAGCACGGACTGATACCCGAGGCGTTGCGGCAGACGATCGCGGCACTTCGCGGACAGGGCCGCCGAATCAAGTTCCTGTACACGATTCCGAACTTCCACAACCCGGCAGGCGTCACGCTCTCCGCCGAACGGCGGCCCGAGATCCTCGAGATCTGCCGTTCGAACGAGATCCTCGTGCTCGAGGACAACCCCTACGGTCTGCTGCACTTCGACGAGCCTGCGCCCAACGCGCTCCGCTCCCTCGACCCCGAGGGCGTCATCTACCTCGGCTCGTTCTCGAAGACGCTCGCGCCCGGCTTCCGGGTCGGATGGGCGCTCGCTCCCCACGCCATCCGCGAGAAGCTGATCCTCGCGGCCGAGTCCGCGATCCTGTCGCCGAGCTCCTTCAGCCAGATGGTCGTGTCGGAGTACCTCGCGACCGCCGACTGGCGCGCGCAGATCGACACCTTCCGCGGGGTGTATCGCGAGCGCAAGGACGCGATGATCGAGGCGCTGGGGGAGTACCTGCCGCAGCTCAACTGGACCAATCCCAACGGAGGGTTCTACGTCTGGGTCACGATGCCCGATGTCCTCGACTCGAAGCAGATGTTGCCGCGGGCGGTGAAGGAACTCGTCGCGTATACGCCCGGAACGGCATTCTTCGCCGACGGGCGGGGTCGCCACGCGATGCGCCTGTCGTTCTGCTATCCGACGCCCGACGCGATCCGGCTCGGCATCCGCCGACTCGCGACCGTGATCAACGGCGAACTCGACCTGCTCGACACCTTCGCGGGAACTGGCCCGCTGCAACTGCCTTCGAGTGCGGGGTACGACTCCGCGCCGCCGTCCGACCTGAAGTAGTGGAGAAACCCCTGATCATGAGCGATTCCTCCGGTCTTTACGTCGTCGTTCTCGCTGGCGGCATCTCGCACGAGCGCGATGTGTCCCTCCGTTCCGGCCGACGCGTCGCCGACGCGCTGACCGCAGCCGGCCATCGGGTGGCCCTCCGCGACCCCGATGCGGGACTCCTGCCCTTCCTCGTGAACGAACGACCCGACGTCGTATTCCCCGCACTGCATGGATCGAGCGGTGAGGATGGTTCGCTGCTCGAGCTGCTCGCGGCGATCGGGGTTCCGACCGTCGGCTCGTCGGGCGCCGCGTCGCGGCGAGCCTGGTCGAAGCCCGTTGCGAGTTCGTTGCTCGCATCGGTCGGCGTCGACGTTCCCGAATCGATCGTGCTCTCCCACGAAGCGTTCAGGGAGCTCGGTGCATCGAGCGTGCTCAAGGTCGTGCGCTCGGCACTCGAGGGCGACCTCGTCGTGAAGCCCGCATCCGGTGGATCGGCCCAGGGAGTGACGATCGTCGAAGACACGAACGATCTCGCGCGCGCAATGGTCGAGGCGTTCACCTACGCCGACATCGCGGTCGTCGAGCGGCGGATCCACGGGACTGAGATCGCGGTCACCGTCGTCGACACCGGCGATGGACCCCGTACACTGCCCGCGGTGGAGATCGAGCCGACCGCCGGCGTCTACAGTTTCCAGGCTCGGTACAACGCCGGCGAGACGACCTTCTATGCTCCGTCGCGTCTCGATGACGCCACCGTGTCGGCGGTATCGGATGCCGCGGTGCTCGCGCACCGCACGCTCGGACTCCGCGATCTCTCGCGGGTGGACTTCATCGTCGACGGCAGCGGCCGTCCCTGGTTCCTCGAGGCGAATGTCATCCCGGGGCTCACCGAGACATCGCTCGTACCACTGGCGATCGAGGCGTCTGGCTCGAGCGCAGCAGCGATCTACGGCGCTCTCGTGGAAGCCGCGCACGCTCGCGCGAACTGACGAGTGCGGAACATGAGGAAGGGCCGGTCCACTCGGACCGGCCCTTCTTCATGTCGCGATCACATACGGCTTCTCGCCGAAGGCTCGACACGATTCTTCGGCCGAAATCACATGATTTCGGTTCGTCAGAACGGATTCTGCGAGCGACCGATGCTCACACTCCGTCGAGATTCTCGCCGAGTTCCGTGAGAATCCGACGCAAGTCCTGAACGGTCGCGAAATCAATGCTGATCTGGCCTTTCCTTGCACCCAACGCGATCTTGACGCGGGTGTTCAAGCGGTCGCCCAACCGAGTGGACAGGTCCTCGAGGAAATCCTGTCGTTTGCCGGCAGAGGGCTTCGGTCGAGATGTCTTCGGCTCCTTCGTCGCGACGGCTTCGGCCGCACGCACCGACAGCTCCTCGTTCACGATCTTGTCGGCGAAACGCTGCATCTCCGCCGCGTCGTCACCGATCGACAGGATGGCTCGAGCGTGGCCCGCGCTCAGCACGCCCGCCGCGACCCGGAGTTGCACGGGCTCGGGGAGCCGCAGAAGTCGGAGAGTGTTCGAGATCTGCGGACGTGAGCGACCGATGCGCGAGGCGAGCTGTTCCTGCGTGATGCCGAAGTCGGCGAGCAGTTGCTGGTAGGCCGAGGCCTCCTCGAGAGGGTTCAGCTGCGAGCGGTGAAGGTTTTCGAGCAGCGCGTCGCGCAGCATGTCTTCATTCGCGGTGTCCTTCACCACCGCGGGGATGGAGTCCAAGCCCGCTGCCTTGGTGGCTCGAAGGCGCCGCTCGCCCATGACCAGTTCGTACTTGCCGGCGAGCTCGGGGTGACGGCGAACCACGATGGGCTGCAGCACTCCGAACTCGCGGACGCTGTGCACGAGCTCAGCGAGGTCGTCGGGGTCGAAGACGCTTCGCGGCTGGTGGGCGTTCGGAAGAATGTCGTTCGGGTCGAGTCGGGCCAGGTGAGCACCCGGGACGTTGACGAGCCCTTCGGCCGACGCGGCCTGCTCGACGACCGCAACCGCGGTGGGCTGTTGCGCATCCGTTTCCGGGAAGAATACGTCGACCGGGCGTGCCCGCGTGCTGTCTTCGCCGCTCGGGATCAGCGCGCCGATCCCACGTCCGAGACCGGTTCGTTTCGTTGCCATCAGTTCGACTCCTCGGGTGTTGCCGCTCCGCGACGGGCGATTTCGGCGGCCGCCTCACGATACGACAATGATCCGGTGGATCCGAAGTCGTAGCTGATGACGCTCTGCCCATAGCTCGGTGCTTCCGAGACTCGGACCGATCGGGGAATGATCGTTTCCAGCGTCTGGGCGGGGAAGTGGTCGCGGACCTCCTGCGCAACCTGCTGGGCGAGGTTGGTACGCGAGTCGTACATCGTCAACAGGATCGTCGACAAGCGGAGCTCGGGATTGAGGTGCTTCTCGATCAGCTCGATGTTACTGAGCAGCTGAGACAGGCCTTCGAGCGCGTAGTACTCGCACTGGATCGGGATCAGCACTTCGCGCGCGGCGACGAAAGCGTTGATCGTCAGGAGTCCGAGCGAGGGTGGGCAGTCGATGAAGACGTAGTCGTACGGGCGATCCATCGAAGCGAGATGAGCGTCGAGCGCACGCCGGAGCCGCTGTTCACGCGCCACGAGTGACACGAGTTCGATCTCAGCGCCGGCGAGGTGAATGGTTGCCGGCACGCAATCGAGCAACTCGTGTTCGGTGGATGGCTGCACGACTTCGGCCAGCGAGACATCGGAGACGAGCACCTCGTAGACGCTCTTGCGCTCGGATCGGTGATCGACACCGAGTGCCGTCGAGGCGTTGCCCTGCGGGTCCAGGTCGATCACGAGCACTCGGGCTCCGGAGCGAGCAAGGCCTGCGGCGAGGTTCACGGCGGTGGTCGTCTTGCCGACGCCGCCCTTCTGGTTGGAGATCGTCAGCACGCGAGTCGACGGGGGAAGCGGGAGTACCGCTTCGTCGAGTGCGGTGCGCCGACGGGTCTCGTCGGCGAGTTCGTAAGCCAGGGGAGTTCCTCCGTGATCTGACGATGTTTCACGTGAAACATCGGGGGCTTCGGTTGGTGCGTGGGGGCCTGCAGCAGGTGCGGACTGGGGTGCGGGGCTGATGCTCGCGTCATCGCCCGGGGGAGTGGTGGTCACCGGGCGAGGCGCAGAACTCACAGCTTCAGAATCGGGACGCTGAAGCGGAGCGGGACCGGGACCCGCCGTAGCGGGAGCCTCGGGTGGACGAGTACTCGGTTGTAGAACAGCTGCAGAAATGCGCTCCTCGGTACCATCGCCGACCTCTGGCATAGGTCGCGCCGCGACCGGAGCCAACGGAATCGTGGATTCGGGGGAGTCGATCTCGTGCGTCGGGCCTGATGAAAGCGGCACTGAACCAGGCGTCGCTTCAGCCGGCGCGATCCCGGGCGACGCACTCCGCGCCACGACCGCATCGGTCGCCACGGCCTGCGTCTCCGCCATCGCCGCCGTCTCGCGCGTCTCTGGCTCCGTCTCCGCAGCCGTATCGGCCGACGGCACAGCCGTCGGCGTCTCGGCCGTCGTTGTCTGCACGACTTGGTTCTGCACCGTCACGCTCTGCACCGTCGTGCCGCCATCTGCTTGGGCACGCGCAGGGTGGAGCGATGACGCGGTATCTGCGGTTGCATCACCGACGATTTCGCGGATCAGGTCTTCGAGCAGACGATCGGGTCCCGTCGGGTGATGGTCGGGCACGATTCCGGCAGGATCGGGATCTGCGCTGAGCGCTGCCGCTGTTGCGGCATCCCAATCGATCGCACGGCCGCCGGACGAAGCAACCGCCTGCTGCGCGGAGGGCGCAGTCGGCACGCCGGGAGGATCAGGCGTCATGACCGATGCGGTGTCGTCGGGTCCGCCAGCCAGAGCAGCCGCGCCTTCGATGGGTGGCACGGTCTCGCTGGCCAAGCCGGGGGGAGCGCCGGTCTCGCCTTCCCCCCCGACCGTCGCAGGGCTGGACGGCGCCGCGGCGGTCCATTCGGCGAACTGGCCGCGGTCGGCGACGCTGGGCTGCGGCTGCTGGGACTCAGGGTGTGTCTCCGGAGGAGTCAGCGGAGCCGATTTCGAATGCGTCGTGCCGCGGGCGGGCTCATCGGGGGAGGGCTGAGGGCGCTTGCGGTGAAACCATCCACGTCCCCCGCCCTGTGCCATGCCGACGCTCCAAATCCTTGGTATTCGAGAGATCTGCCGCGTTCTGCGGCGTCCTCGATCCGAGAGTCAAGCCTAACCGGCGCGACCGACTCTCAAGTTGAAACACGAGCGAACTACGAGAGATCCGCACCGATCGTCCTGCGCACGGGTGAGTGTCGGCGCGGCTGGACAGGGCGAGTCGAGTGAGGCGAGCGGAACGGTGGGTCGGGTCGGCCGACGCTCGATGACTGACAAGTGGGCCGCCACCGAAGGAAGTGTCCCTCCCTGTGACCGCCGCCGCGGCCGGCTGGGCCGGGTGGGCTCGATTGCGGGGAGCAGGACATCCACATACGTGCACCGCGGGTTGTCGCGAGAAGCCACGGGATCGCTCAGCCTTGCGTCGCCCGATGAGGCGCGGTTTCGTGCCGCAAATGAAGGCTGCGATGACGAACGCCCCTGGCCGCGCTCGATCGCCTCCTCCATCCCGCGATCGTCCGCATCCGAACGATGTTTCACGTGAAACATCGGCTGACGAGCAAAGTGGATATCCAATGTTTCACGTGAAACACCATCGGACCTCGAACGGGGCCACGCGATTGAGGAGAGTGGGAGACCGGTCGGATGGAGGCGCCAGTTGAAGACGTGGCGTCGATCTCCGTTCGTCGCGTCACCGAGGGGCTCGGAAGCGCAAGGGGGCGGGACACTGCACAGCTCTTCTCGTTGGAACCCTTCACCATGTCCAGCTGGTCGTGCGAAAGTGAGGACGATCCGCGGCGGCCTGAACGGCCTCACCGTCTGCCTCGTCGTGAAAGGTCCCCTCTGGTGACTGATGACCGACGACCGATGTCGGTCTACACAAGGGAGTGCGCTGCGCCGCCGTGCAGAGGCGGCGTTCGGTCGGTTGGACGGCTTTGACTCGGCGCTTCCAAGCCGCGGGTTCACGTTGCCCGCATCCCTGACCCGATCGATGTTTCACGTGAAACATCGGGTCCCCGATCTCGTGGGCAATCTCCCAGCTCCCTCGGCGCCCACACTCGTCTCGGTGGTCAGACTCGTGTCGGTGGTCAGACTCGTGTCGGCGCATGCGCTGGTCTGCACGTTCTAGATCGTCGCCACAGCCTCGCTCATCCACACGGCTCCGCATCTCCACGGCGCCGCATCTCCACAGCCCCGCGCATCCCCACAGACGCGCGCATCTCCACAGCCCCGCCCATCCCCACAGCCCCGCGCATCCCCACAGACGCGCGCATCTCCACAGCACTCGTCTCTACCGGCGCACTTCTCTCAACCGGTTCCGGACCGGGCCGCCCTACGATCGGTCAGACTCGGTCGTTGCTGATTCCAATTCCGTCGGCTGGAACACGCCCTTTCGCTGCTTGCCCGCATCGTCGAGCAAATCCGTGCCGATCCCTGTGATGGCGGCGTCCGGAAGGCGGGTGCGGCGCAAGGTCCACGCGACCTCACATCGGTGGAACGCATCCGATTACGGCATCCGGGCATCCGGGCATCCGGGCATCCGGGCATCCGGGCATCCGGGCATCCGGGCATCCGGGCATCCGGGCATCCGGGCATCCGGGCATCCGGGCATCGGGGCATCGGGGCATCGGGATGTTGCCACAAATCACGCGCGCGCGCACCCGCTGCACCCGCACCCCAGCGCCCGCCGACGCACCACCCGCACCCGCACCCGCACCCGCACCCGCCCGAAGCGTCGAGCATGGGTCTCCCCGTCCTCCGCGGCAATTCACGGGGGAGTGGATCAACGACACATCATTGGCGCGCGAGATCGGTTGGGTTCGGTTGGGTTCGGTTCATTCGCATGCTGGCTGCATCAGTGACACCAAGCGCTTTCGTGCGACGCTGAGATCGGCCAAGCGTCGCGCCAAAGTGCGGCGTCGGAGCATGGGCCGTCGAGATCAACTTCTTCACCAGTGGGCCGAAGCTCAGCGCCGGTTGCCCTGCGCTCACCACTGACGAACAGGATCGCGGAATACAGACTGAATGCCTCGCAGGGACCGAAGATCGCGGCCAGACAATGCGCGCCGGAGACGTGATCGCCCGAGCTGTGCGCCCTCGACGTGCCAGTGCGCCGACCATGCAGTGCGTCCGACCGCATGAACCAGGTCCAGAAGCTCGTGCCACAGCAGTAGATTCGTCGACCCTTCCTATGCGTCTGCCGCTTGCCGGGCGCTCGTTCGTAATACCTCGAGGACTCCGGCTCTCCGATGCGGCCTGCGCTCCGAACCCTGCCACTCCATGGAAGGAGGCATCCACCAGCCGGCCGCGGAGCCGTGTGATCTGTTTGCAGGCGCGCGAATGGCAGGGCGCACCGATTCCATCGCACGAAGGTGTGCGATTGACTAGGCTCGATCCGAGTCCGGACCGGCGGACACTGAAGCGACGAGATACCGCCGAGGGAAGACCGGTGTGCCGGGGAATGTGAATCGCCGAACCATCCGCGAACCCCGACACAACACCTACTCCACGATGGGCGGCGGCCCGGGGCATGGCCGAACCGGTCGGAGGCGTCGTTCAGGCAACTAAGTCAGCGCGGGGTCGTGAGCGGGATCCATCACTCCCGGCGCCGGCCGGGGCATGAGCTGCGCGGGGTCCGGCGCTTGGACTCCGCCGGGGGGTGACATGCAGTACGACGATTCGAGTCCTAGGTGATTGTCTCCGAGAGCCAGGTACCTGTCCTCACTCATCCGCGTCGGTCACCCCTGGGTATCGCGATGCCAACGCGGTCTGCAGAGGTTTCGGCCGCTTCGGCCAGCGACACACCAGGGGAGCCGATCGGTTCATTCAATGCGACCGATCCCGCCGACCTTCGCGTGGCGGGGCTTTGATCCAACCCGGGCCGAGGCAGTGGGCTGTATCGGCCAAGCCGCGCCGCAGAGTGCCGGCAACTTCGAGTCGAGCGCCGCGAGCTTCAACGTGCCGAGGATGCACACGCGGATACCAACGACCGTTCCACGTGAAACGCCATTGAGGAACCGGGGTGGGCTGAGGGTTAGACGATGTCAGCAACAGCTCAGCGAGCGATCGCCCGGAGCGAAGGGGATCACATTGCGAAGAGACAGGGGCCTTGATCGCAGGGGGAGTATCGCGCAGAGCACGGCTTGGTGGGGAGGAGCTAGCGGAGGATCCGCGAACACTCAGACACATGCGGGCGGCTGTCGCGTGCGGCAAGCACCGCACACTGTCGCGTTCTCTGAAAGAGAGCAGCAGGGGGAGAAGCGATGGGAAGCCGGAGAGACGAATGCGACCGAGAGTGGGGAGCAAGGTGAGGAGCACGGGGCAAGGAGCGCGGTCACCGTTCGACGGCGCCGCGGACAGGTCGAAGACCAGGGATCCAGCAGTCGACACCTTCGATGGACCACCGACCGCCGTCGCCCATCGAACCCAGCGCCTTGCGTGCGTTTCACGTGAAACGCTCACGGCACCACGTCGACCGAGAGAGAACCGACGCTGTTCGAGCACCGTCATGTCGCACCGCTGGCCCCTCGCGGCAACGTTCCTCCCCGCGGAGCGCGAGCTGGACAGATATCGAGAGTCGCGGGCGTCACACGTGCTCGACGTGATGGCCAACGTCAGATCGGCGCCCAGTTCGACGACTCGCCGCCACCCGCGCGACCAACCCCCGACCGTCGCAACAGCAGCGCCCACCGACGACAGATCCACAGGGATGCCAGCTGGCACGAGGTCGGCCAGACGTCGGCATCGATTGGGTCGACGGGTGCAGGTTCTGGGAGGCGGCGCTAGCCGTCACCATGCGAGCGTCCGAAACGCCGTCAGGCATGACCATCCACGCAGACGCTGCCGCCTCCGCGCTTCACACGACCGAGCCAAGGCTCGTGCGCCCCAGTGCTCGTGCGCCTCAATGGATGAAGGTGCAGAACACGAACGGCATCAGCGCCACAACGGCTGACGTTCGGCCGAACGACGTCCTTGCGATGTACGACAAGCCCTGCCCGGGACCGCAGAGCGCGGCTTGCGGCGAAGAGCCTCAGCCCGCCGTCGCGCGGAACACCCTCGTAACCTCGGAGACGACGCCTTCACCGAGCACGAGGACCTCGACATCATGCAGCTGGTACTTGCGGATGACCTTCTCGGCCGCGCCGATCTCACCGTCGACTCCGGCGCCCTTCATGAGTACCAGTTCACCGCCCGGTCGCAGGAGGGGAGCGGTCACCGGGATGAGCGTGCGGAGCGCGCTCACAGCGCGAGCAGTCACCTGGTCGAGCTGGTCGAACAGCTTGGATTCCTCCGCTCGCGCCCGCACGACCGTCACGTTCGTCAGGCCGAGCTCATCGGCCTGACGTTCGAGCCACGCGACGCGACGCTCCATCGGTTCGATCAGGGTGAACGAGACATCCGGTCGCATGATCGCGAGCACGATGCCGGGCAGGCCCGCGCCGGATCCGACGTCGCCCACTCGACCGGGCCGAAGCAAGGGTGCGACCAGCGCGCTGTTCAGGATGTGGCGGGTCCACAGGCGAGGCAATTCCAGCGGGCCGATCAGCCCGAGCTCCTCGCCGTGCCGGGCAAGGGCGTTTGCGAAGGCCCGCCCGCCCTCGATGTGCTCGCCGAAGAGCTCGAAGGCAGCGGCCGGTTCGGGTTCGAGTCCGTCGGTCATCGTTTCACGTGAAACGTCAGCCAACGCGAGTGATGACCGTGTGACGATCGGAGCCCTCACCGCGCGACTCCGAGTGCAGGCCGCGCTCCGCGACGAGGTCGTGCACGAGCTTGCGCTCGTACGACGACATGGGGGGCAGGGATGCCTCGGCGGCTCCGCCCTCGATGCGCTCAGCCGCGCGATCGACGAGACCGGCGAGCTCGTCACGACGTGCGTCGCGGGAACCGCCGATGTCGAGGATCAGACGTGAGAACGCACCGGTCTTCGTCTGCACGGCCAGGCGCGTGAGCTCCTGGAAGGCGCTGACGGTCTCGGGCTTCGCGAGCAGGTTGAGGTTCGCGCCTTCACCGGCGTTGACCGAGACGTATGCGCGTCCGTTGCGTGCATCGATGTCGATGTCGCCATCGAGGTCCATGATGTCGAGGAGCTCTTCGATGTAGTCGGCCGCGATGTCGCCCTCTTCTTCGAGCTGCGAAGTGGAACGCTCGGCGGCGTCGTGCTGTACGTCGGTCATGGGTTACTTCCCCTGCTTCTTCGCGCGAGCCTTGCTCACGGGCTGCTGGCGCTGAGTCTTCTTCGCTTCAGTCGCTTCGATCTCGGTCTGGGTCGGGCTCTTCTCCTCGACGACGAGCTTGCCCTTGCGGGCGAGGCGCTCTTCGCGGGCCTTCGCGGCCTCGCTGCCGGGAGTCGGCATGTTGCGGATGACCACGAACTGCTGACCCATGGTCCAGAAGTTCGAGACGAGCCAGTAGAACATGACGCCGATCGGGAAGGCGACACCCGAGAATGCGAACACCAGGGGCAGCAGGTAGAGCATGATGCGCTGCTGACGGAACATGGGGCTCGCCTTGGTCTCGGGCGACATGTTCTTCGAGACGATCTGCAGCTGGGTGATGAACTGCGAGGCGGTCATCAGCACGATCATCGTGGCGGCGATCACCATGACCTGCCACGGGTACTCGCCGTTCATCGCTCCGATGAAGGTGCCCTTCAGCGGGGCGCCGAGGAACTCGGCGTTGGCGAAGGAGTTGGCCAGGTCCTGCGTGAACACGCCGACACCGGCCTTGTCGTGCTGCGCGTCGTTGAGCACGGAGAACAGGCCGAAGAAGATCGGCATCTGCAGCAGCAGCGGCAGGCACGACGAGAGCGGGTTGGTGCCCGTCTTCTTGTAGAGCTCCATGGTCTCGCGCGACATCGCCTCGCGGGAGAACTGGTCCTTCTTGCCCTTGTACTTGTCCTGGATCTTCTTGAGCTGCGGCGCCACCTCGAGCATGCGGCGCTGGCTCTTGATCTGCTTGACGAAGATCGGGATGAGCGCGGCCCGCACGACGATGACGAGACCGACGATCGACAGCACCCAGGTCACACCGGCGTTGGGGTCGAGTCCGAAGAACGTCCACATCGAGTGGAACGCGACGAGGATCAGCTCGATGACCCATTTGATGGGCCAGAGGATCAGGCTGATGATATCGGGCATTGGGTGGGTCAGTCCTTTCGGAACACGGTGGGGGAGGAGAGCGCGAGGGCCGCGTCTTTGCGGCGGGGAACGGCAGCCGAGTCGGCTGCGGCGGATGCACCGTGGCCTCCGGAGCCAGAAATGTGGGGGTGGCCGTGATCGTGGCCGGGCAGGTCGAGATCAGCGGATGCCGCGGCGCTCGCCCACCCGGCGGGGATGACCCACCCGAACCGGGTGACGCGGTACCGTGAGTGCTTCGCGGCACGGACGTCGTCGATGCCGCCGGCCGTCCAGGGATTGCACCTGAGGATGCGCCATGCCGTGAGACCGGACCCGATGACGAGGCCGCGCTGCTGCACGGAACCCAGGCCGTAGGCCGAGCATGACGGGTAGTACCGGCAGACGTCGCCGTACAACGGCGAAATCGCGGCTCGATAGCCGCGAATGAGGAGGACCCCGACGTTGCGGGGGATGAGCGCGGTGAACAGGACGGCGTTCTTCACGCTATTCGCCCTTCTCCTGCGCTGCTGCGGCCGACGATCGTGCACGTCGGCGTTGGAGTGCGCCGAGTACTTCGGCACGGATCTCGTTCCAGTCGGCGAGCGACGCCGATGGCAGGGCTCGCACGACGACGTCGACATCGGAGATGCCGTCGCCGAGGGCCTCATGGCAGACGGCCTTCAACCGCCGGCGGACGAGATTTCGGCGGACTGCGCCGCCGACCTTCTTCGAAACGATGAAGCCGAAGCGTGCGTCGGTGCCCGACTCCCGTGAGCGCACATAGCTCACGGTGTGGGCACCGGCGACCTTCGCCCCACGGCGCACGATGACTCGATAGTCGTCGGCGCTCGTGATGCGATTGGCTTTGGCGAGCACCGAAGATCTACGCGGAGAGCTCGGTGCGACCCTTGCTGCGTCGTGCCGACAGGATGGCACGGCCGGCGCGGGTGCGCATGCGAAGGCGGAAGCCGTGCTTCTTGGCGCGACGACGGTTGTTCGGCTGGAAAGTACGCTTGCTCATTCTTCTTCTCCGGCGTTCGGATCTCCTCGCCGAAATTCGCTGGTTGCGTGATGGCGGGAAAACTGGGTGCCCTTGACGGGCTGGGGTCAACTGATTAAAACTACGGCCTCGAAGGCTCGGGGTCAAACCGAACCGAGTCGGAAGTGGCCGCAGTCCAAAAGAGACAGTATCGCCCGAACCTCAGGATCGCCTGTGGAACGACACACCCGAGCTATCGAATCCCTCAATCGGCATTTGTCGGGAGCGCCTTCCTCGGATAGCGTTTGACACCAGTTATCCCCAGCTTGGTGCGCGGATTCTCGGGCTTCTTCCGAAATCTCCCCACAGGCCGTGGATAACGCAGAGAACACGCGCCTCGCGCCGCTTGCTCCGTCGATCGGGGGATCGATGAGCGGCCAGACGACGGCCACCGAATGATTGCGGGGAACGATGACAGAGCAGCCCATCACGGATACGTGGGCGACGATCCTCGATCGGCTGTCAGACGACGACGCGATCACTCCGATGCTCCAGGGGTTCCTGAACCTGGTCGAGCCCAAGGGCATCGCAGCGGGCACCTTCTATCTCGAGGTGCCGAACGACTTCACGGCGAGCATGCTCAATCAGCGCATGCGGGTGTCGTTGCTGTCGGCGATGAGCGTGGTCGAGGCGCCGTCTCCCGTCACCTCCTTCTACGTGGTCGTCAATCCCGAGCTCGAGGAGACGAGGGCGGCCGAGCCGCAGTCGCCGTTCGTCGATGAGGCGATCGATCCGGTCGAACTGCCGGCGTCTCCTCAGTCGGTCTTCGAGAACACGAGTCCCGTCGCGTCGCGCGACACCCGGCTCAACCCGAAGTACGGGTTCGAGAGCTTCGTCATCGGTCAGTCCAACCGCTTCGCGCATGCGGCGGCGGTCGCGGTGGCCGAGGCACCGGCGAAGGCCTACAACCCGCTCTTCATCTACGGTGACTCGGGCCTCGGCAAGACCCACCTGCTGCACGCCATCGGCCACTACGCGATGAGCCTGTATCCGGGCATCCGCGTGCGATACGTGAGTTCCGAGGAGTTCACGAACGACTTCATCAACTCGATCGCGAACAACCGCGGCTCGCTGTTCCAGCAGCGGTACCGCAACATCGACATCCTCCTGATCGACGACATCCAGTTCCTGCAGGGCAAGGCGGAGACGCAGGAGGCGTTCTTCCACACCTTCAACACGCTGCACGATCACAACAAGCAGGTCGTGATCACGAGCGATGTGCCGCCGAAGCACCTGACGGGCTTCGAAGACCGCATGCGCAGTCGTTTCGAGTGGGGCCTCATCACCGATGTCCAGGCGCCCGACCTCGAGACGCGCATCGCGATCCTCCGGAAGAAGGCCCAGTCCGAGCGTCTCCAGGTGCCCGACGACATCCTCGAGTACATGGCGTCGAAGGTGTCGAGCAACATCCGAGAGCTCGAGGGCACGCTCATCCGCGTGACCGCGTTCGCGAGCCTCAACCGCACGCCGGTCGACATGCCGCTCGTGCAGACGGTGTTGAAGGACCTGATCACGGATGACTCGGACAACGTGGTCTCGCCGGTCGACATCATCACGGCGACCGCCGACTATTTCAAGCTCACCGTCGACGACCTCTACGGATCGAGCCGATCGCAGGCCGTGGCGACTGCGCGTCAGATCGCGATGTACCTCTGCCGCGAGCTCACGAGCCTCTCGCTGCCGAAGATCGGGCAGCTCTTCGGCAACCGCGACCACACGACCGTCATGTACGCGAACAAGAAGATCTCGGAACTCATGAAGGAGCGCCGCTCCATCTACAACCAGGTCACCGAGCTCACCGCACGCATCAAGCAGGTCAGCCGCTACCGCTGAGTCGGACCCCTCGCCGGTCGAGCAAGCGCCTCCTCGACCGACGCTCGGCGCGCCCGAAAACGACCGGAATCGAGGTCTGCAGGCCCCGTGCAGGCCTCAGACGACCGATTCCCACAGTTGTGGAGAACCTGTGGATTGTTAACGAGCAACCGCCTAGCGCCTGTTGAGACAGGGTGCTCGCCTGTGCAGAACGGTGTCCTGAGATCGAGGGCGGCGGGCGGCATCCGCTCACGAACCCACACACTGTGCACAGATCGGATGCCCCGCGATCAGCGTCGTTCCGCGGGTCTCCGAACACCATCCACAGTTTCCACAGCGGTTAACACTGTTAAGAGTTAAGGGTTTAAGTGGGGATTCCCACAACCTTGTGAATCGGCGCACCTCGCACGAAGGTCGTCGCGAGCCGGTTCGTGCTCGATTCGCCCGCGTCTGGACGATCTCTGCGGATAGCATGGGAGCCACCCAGCGACATCCACGACGGGAGTACCGTGAAGTTCCAGGTCAACCGCGACGTCTTCAGTGAGGCCGTTTCCTTCGCCGTCAAACTGCTGCCTCAGCGCACCACGCTGCCGATCCTCTCGGGCGTGCTGATCCAGGCGAACGCCGACGGTCTCGTGCTCTCCTCCTTCGACTACGAGGTCTCATCGCAGACCGAGATCCAGGCCGACGTCGAAGAGTCCGGTACCGTCCTCGTCTCCGGCCGACTCCTCGCCGAGATCGCCGGCCGCCTTCCGAACGCACCCGTGCGCGTGGCGACCGAAGAGAGTCGTATCTCCGTGAGCTGCGGCTCCGCGAGCTTCACCCTGCTGTCGATGCCGGTCGAGGAGTACCCCTCCATTCCCGAGATCGGCGAGCAGTCGGGTGTGGTTCCGGCCGAGGAGTTCGCCGCGGCCGTCGCACAGGTCGCCGTCGCTGCCTCGCGTGACGACGTCACTCCCGTCATCACGGGCGTCCAGCTCGAGGTGCGCGAGAACAACCTCAGCCTCGTCGCCACCGACCGCTACCGCGTCGCCGTCCGCGAGCTCGACTGGGACGGCGGATCCGTCGCGAGCGAGGAGTCGGTCACGGCACTCGTGCCCGCCCGCACCCTGCAGGAGGTCGGCAAGACCTTCGGCCACTCCGGCACCATCTCGGTCTCGATCACGAGCCGCGACGACCGCGAGCTCATCGCGTTCAGCGCCGAGAAGAAGACCGTCACCTCGCTCCTCATCAAGGGGAACTTCCCGCCCGTGCGCCGGCTCTTCCCCGAGACGGTCGACAACTACGCGGTGGTCAACACGGCCGAGCTCATCGAGGCCACCCGTCGCGTCGCCCTCGTTTTGGAGCGCGAGGCCGCCCTTCGATACAGCTTCTCCGCCGACGGCCTCACCCTCGAGGCGATCGGCAGCGAACAGGCCCAGGCCTCCGAGACGATCGACGCGATCCTCACGGGCGACGACACGGTCGTCTCGTTGAAGCCGCAGTTCCTGCTCGACGGGCTCGGCGCCGTGCACTCGGAGTTCGTGCGCGTCTCGTTCACGAAGACCGAGAATCCCAATAAGCCGGGCCCAGTGCTCATCACGAGCCAGTCCTCTCGCGAGCAGGCCGGCGCCGACAGCTACCGCTACCTGCTGCAGCCGAACCTGCTGCTGCGCTAGTCGGTCGCCACGGGCCGAGCCCGTCGTCGGCGGTGCGGGGTAGCGTGGACCATTGCGAATCCGTCGGCTCCGGGGCATCCGGATGCCTCGCTGCTGAAGGGAGCCCAGCGTGCACGTCGCCCGGCTCTCGTTGACCGACTACCGCAACTACGCGCGGGCCGAGCTCGAACTCGGCCCCGGGGCGACGGTCCTGGTCGGGCGCAACGGGCAGGGCAAAACCAACCTCGTCGAGGCCATCGGCTACCTGGCCACCCTCGGCTCGCACCGCGTGTCGGGCGACCAGGCGCTCATCCGCGCCGGCGCAGACGCCGCGATCGTGCGGGCGCTCCTCTCGCACGGCGACCGCGAGCTCCTCGTCGAGCTGCAACTGAACCGTCAGGGCGCCAACCGCGCCCAGCTGAACCGCTCTCCCGTGAAGACCCGCGAGCTGCCGCGTTATGCGCACAGCGTGCTGTTCGCTCCCGAAGACCTCGCGATCGTGCGCGGCGAGCCCTCGGTGCGCCGGCGCATGCTCGACGAGCTGCTCATCCAGCGCACGCCGCGCCTCGCGGGCGTCATGGCCGACTACGAGCGAGTGCTCAAGCAGCGCAACTCGCTGCTGAAGAGCGCCAGGGCCCGCGGTCTCGCCGTCGACAAGCTCACGACGCTCGACATCTGGGACGAACGGCTCGTCACGTTCGGGTCCGAGCTCATCGACCAGCGACTCGCGCTCGTCGAAGAGCTCCGCGAACCCCTCGCCGCGGCGTACCGGGCGATCGTCGACGCCGATCACGGGCCGGGCATGACGCCGTTGCTCTCGATCGACGGCGCCGACCCCGATGCCGATGCCGATCAGGTGGTCGGAGCCGCAGCGTCGACGGCCGGTACCCGCGAGCGATTCGCCGAGGCGTTGCGCGTGCTCCGCCCGAAGGAGCTCGAGCGCGGCGTCACGCTCGTCGGCCCGCATCGCGACGATGTCGTACTGCTCCTGAACGACCTTCCCGCAAAGGGATACGCGAGCCACGGGGAGTCGTGGTCCTTCGCCCTCGCGCTTCGACTGGCCTCGGCCGAGCTGCTGCGTCGCGACTCGATGACGGGCGACCCGGTCCTCGTACTCGACGACGTGTTCGCCGAGCTCGACCGCCTACGGCGGGAGCGCCTCGCCCACGCGATCGCCGGTTTCGAGCAGGTGCTGGTGACGGCCGCGGTGCTCGAAGACGTTCCGCTTCCGCTCACCGCCCGCATCGTGCACATCGCCGCCGGCCGGATCGTCGACGGCGAGCCCCAGCCCGAGCCCGAGAGCGAGCGCGTGAGCGAGCCCGAGAGCGACCCCGCCGGCGAACCCGAACCGTCGTCGACCACCACCGAGCCCGAGGCCGCGGATGTCTGAGGCCTCCCGCGTCTACCAGCACTTCCGCGAGATCTTCGGCGGCCAGCCCCGCTCGCACACCGGGCGTGCCGGGCGGGTTCGCACCCGCGAGGCCTCCGGCAGCGAGCCGTTCAGCCCGGGCCGCGACCCGAAGCCGCTCGGTGACACGATCGATTCCCTGAGCGCTCAGCTCGGATGGAGCGGCCCGCTCTCGCAGCACGACGTGCTCGCCTCCTGGGCGGAGATCGCCGGTGAGGAGACCGCGCGGCACACCGAACCCATCGCGATCGAGGGCGGCGTGCTGCAGGTCAGGTGCGAGTCGACTGCGTGGGCCACGCAGCTCCGCATGATGCGCACCCAACTGGTCACCGAGATCACGACGAGATTCCCCGGAGCGGGCGTCGACACGATCCGCTTTCAAGGGCCGGATGCCCCCACCTGGAAAAAGGGTCCCAGATCGGTTCCAGGGCGTGGTCCACGCGATACCTACGGCTAGGCAGGCAAATTCGGTCACTGGGAATCTGAAATCGCCCCAGAACGGCGCTTCGAGGCTTGCGTCGACCCTCGGTTTGATAGGATCGAGAGTCGCCAGAATGACGGTCAGGAGCCCGATTCACACATGACAGCGGAACCGACGAACCCCCAGGAGTCACCGGCTTACGGTGCTGATGAGATCCAGGTACTCGAGGGGCTCGAAGCGGTTCGCAAGCGGCCGGGTATGTACATCGGCTCGACGGGCCCACGAGGCCTGCACCATCTCGTCTCCGAGATCGTCGACAACTCGGTCGATGAAGCGCTTGCGGGCCATGCCACCACGATCGACGTGACGATCCTGCCCGATGGCGGTGTGCGCGTCATCGACGACGGCCGCGGCATCCCCGTCGACGTCCACAAGACCGAAGGCCGCTCCACGGTCGAGGTCGTGCACACCGTGCTGCACGCGGGCGGCAAGTTCGGCGGCGGCGGGTATGCGGTTTCAGGCGGTCTGCACGGCGTCGGTGCATCCGTCGTCAATGCGCTCTCGACCAAGTTCGACGTCGCGGTGCGACGCCAGGGCCATGTGTGGCGACAGTCCTACACGGTCGGCGTGCCCGACGCGCCGCTCTCGAAGGACGAGCCCAACGACGAGACCGGCACGACGACCACGTTCTGGCCGAGCCCCGACATCTTCGAGACCGTCGAGTTCGACTACGAGACGCTGCGCGCCCGATTCCAGCAGATGGCCTTCCTCAACAAGGGCCTGCGCATCACGCTCACCGATGAACGCGTCGGCCATGTCGAGATCGACCCCGACGACACCGCGGCGAACGAAGCGGATGCCGCGACTCCCGGTCAGCGCACCGACACCTTCCTCTACGAGCGCGGCCTCGTCGACTACGTCGAATACCTCAACCGCTCGAAGAAGTCCGATGTCGTGAACGACGAGATCATCTCGTTCGAGACCGAAGACACCGAGCGCAAGATCGCGCTCGAGGTCGCGATGCAGTGGACGACGTCGTACACCGAGTCGGTGCACACGTATGCGAACACCATCAACACGCACGAGGGCGGCACCCACGAAGAGGGCTTCCGGTCGGCGCTGACCACCCTCGTGAACAAGTACGCCCGCGAGAAGGGCATCATCAAGGAGAAGGACGAGAACCTCTCCGGCGACGACGTGCGCGAGGGCCTCACAGCCGTCATCTCGGTCAAGCTCTCCGAGCCGCAGTTCGAGGGCCAGACGAAGACGAAGCTCGGCAACACCGAGGTGAAGTCGTTCGTGCAGAAGGTCACTTCCGATCAGCTGGGCGACTGGTTCGAGCGCAACCCGACCCAGGCCCGCGACATCATCCGCAAGGCGATCCAGGCGGCGACCGCACGACTCGCTGCTCGCAAGGCGCGCGAGGCGACGAGGCGCAAGGGCCTGCTCGAGTCGGGCGGAATGCCGGGCAAGCTCAAGGACTGCTCGTCGAAGGACCCGTCGGTCTCCGAGATCTTCATCGTCGAGGGCGACTCGGCCGGCGGCTCCGCCGTGCAGGGTCGCAACCCCGAGACGCAGGCCATCCTGCCGCTGCGCGGCAAGATCCTGAACGTCGAGAAGGCCCGACTCGACCGCGCGCTCGGCAACGCCGAGGTCCAGGCGATGATCACCGCCTTCGGCGCCGGCATCGGCGAGGACTTCAACACCGAGAAGGCCAGGTACCACAAGATCGTGCTCATGGCCGACGCCGACGTCGACGGCCAGCACATCACGACCCTGTTGCTCACGCTGCTGTTCCGCTACATGCGCCCGCTCATCGAGTTCGGCTACGTGTACCTCGCGCAGCCGCCGCTGTACCGCCTGAAGTGGACCAATGCCGATCACGAGTACGTCTACTCCGACAAGGAGCGCGACGCGCTGCTCACCGCCGGCGTCGCCGCCGGCAAGCGCATCCCGAAGGACAACGGCGTGCAGCGCTACAAGGGTCTCGGCGAGATGAACCACCAGGAACTGTGGGAGACCACGATGAACCCCGAGACCCGCACGCTGCTGCAGGTCACGATGGACGACGCGGCCGCCGCCGACGAGATCTTCTCCACCCTGATGGGCGAAGACGTCGAGAGCCGCCGCAACTTCATCCAGAAGAACGCGAAGGACGTGCGTTTCCTTGACATCTGATGTGATCAACCCCGGCGGCGACGAGCCGGTCGAGGGCCCAGGCATCCACGGCAGGATCGACCAGGTCGACCTGCAGCTCGAGATGCAGCGCTCGTACCTCGACTACGCGATGAGCGTCATCGTCGGGCGTGCGCTGCCCGACGTCCGCGACGGCCTGAAGCCGGTGCACCGCCGCGTCATCTACGCGATGTACGACGGCGGCTACCGCCCCGACCGTGCGTTCTCGAAGTGCGCCCGCGTCGTCGGCGACGTCATGGGCCAGTTCCACCCGCACGGCGACACGGCGATCTACGACGCCCTCGTGCGCCTCGTGCAGCCCTGGAGCCTGCGCTACCCGCTCGCGCTCGGACAGGGCAACTTCGGCTCGCCCGGCAACGACGGCGCGGCCGCCCCTCGATACACCGAGACGAAGATGGCTCCGCTCGCGCTCGAGATGGTGCGCGACATCGAGAAGGAGACCGTCGACTTCCAGGACAACTACGACGGCCGCACCCAGGAGCCGGCGATCCTGCCGGCCCGGTTCCCGAACCTCCTGGTCAACGGCTCCGTCGGCATCGCGGTCGGCATGGCCACGAACATCCCGCCGCACAACCTGCGCGAAGTGGCATCCGGCGCCCAGTGGTACCTCGAGCACCCCGATGCCTCGCGCGAGGAGCTGCAGGAGGCGCTGATCCAGCGCATCAAGGGCCCCGACTTCCCGACGGGTGCGCAGATCCTCGGCGTCAAGGGCATCAACGACGCCTATCGCACCGGTCGCGGATCCATCACGATGCGCGCCGTCGTCTCGGTTGAAGAGCTGCAGGGGCGCACCTGCCTCGTCATCACCGAGCTGCCGTACCAGGTCAACCCCGACAACCTCGCGATCAAGATCGCCGATCTCGTGAAGGACGGCAAGGTCGGCGGCATCGCCGACATCCGCGACGAGACCTCGGGCCGCACCGGCCAGCGCCTCGTGATCGTGCTGAAGCGCGACGCGGTCGCGAAGGTCGTGCTGAACAACCTGTACAAGCACACGCAACTGCAGGACAACTTCGGCGCGAACATGCTCGCGATCGTCGACGGCATTCCGCGCACCCTCTCGATCGACGGATTCATCGCCCACTGGGTCGATCACCAGATCGAGGTCATCGTGCGGCGCACGCAGTTCCTGCTGCGCGAGGCCGAGGCCCGCATGCACATCCTGCGGGCCTACCTCAAGGCACTCGACGCCCTCGATGAGGTGATCGCGCTCATCCGCGCTTCGGCGACGGTCGACGTCGCACGAGACGGGCTCAAGGACCTCCTCGACATCGACGACCTCCAGGCCGACGCGATCCTCGCGATGCAGCTCCGACGTCTCGCCGCCCTCGAGCGCCAGAAGATCAACGAGGAAGCCGAGGAGCTCGGCGAGAAGATCGCCGACTACGAGTCGATCCTCGCCTCGCCTCAGCGCCAGCGCACCATCGTCTCCGAAGAGCTCGCCGAGATCGTCGCGAAGTACGGCGACGAGCGACGCACGCACATCATGCCGGGCTACGACGGCGACATGTCGGTCGAAGACCTCATCCCCGAAGAGGAGATGGTGGTCACCGTCACGCGCGGCGGCTACGTCAAGCGCACGCGCAGCGACAACTACCGCTCGCAGCACCGCGGCGGCAAGGGCGTGAAGGGCGCGCAACTGCGCGCCGACGACGTCGTCGAGCACTTCTTCGTCACCACGACCCACCACTGGCTGCTGTTCTTCACGAACATGGGCCGCGTCTACCGGGCGAAGGCGTACGAGATCCAGGAGGCCGGCCGCGACGCGAAGGGCCAGCACGTCGCGAACCTGCTCGAGATGCAGCCCGACGAGCAGATCGCCGAGATCCTCGACATCCGCGACTACAGCGTGGCGCAGTACCTCGTGCTGGCCACGCGCGATGGACTCGTCAAGAAGACCGAGCTGACGGCGTACGACACGAACCGTTCCCGGGGCGTCATCGCGATCAACCTCCGCGAGGGCGACGAGCTCGTCTCGGCGATGCTCGCGGGCGTGCACGACGAGATCCTCCTCGTCTCGAAGAAGGGCATGTCCCTGCGCTTCGAGGCCACTGATGAGGCGCTGCGACCCATGGGCCGCTCGACGTCCGGTGTGAAGGGCATGTCGTTCCGTGAGGGCGACCAGTTGCTCGAGGCATCCGTCGTCGCCGCTTCGCTGACCGACGGCACGGAGACCGACGAGACCGAGGCCGACGCCGGCGACGACGACGCCAGGTACGTCTTCGTCGTCACCGAGGGCGGGTACGCCAAGCGCACCGCCGTCGACCAGTACCGCCTGCAGAACCGCGGCGGTCTGGGCATCAAGGTGGCCAAGCTGAGCGAGGATCGAGGCGACCTCGCAGGGGCCCTGATCGTCGGTCACGACGACGAGGTCCTTGTGGTTCTTGCCAGTGGCAAGGTGGTACGCTCTGACGTCGCCGAGGTTCCCGCCAAGGGCAGGGACACGATGGGCGTCGTGTTCGCGAAGTTCGCGAACGACGACAGGATCATCGCCATCGCGAAGAATTCCGAGCGGAATCTCGTGGAGGAGGCCGCCGAGTCCGAAGCGGCCGAGCCCGCGCGAGAGGAGTAACCCTAGATGAGTAGCGTCGCTGAGAAGCTGGCCCGCAAGTCGAACCGCAAGACCCCTGCCAAGCAGGTGCGCCTCCGGCTCGTCTACATCGACTTCTGGTCGGCGGTGAAGTTGTCGTTCCTCGTCGCCGTGTGCCTCGCGGTCGTCAGCATCGTCGCGACCTTCCTCATCTACACGGTGTTGAACTCGACCGGCATCTTCGACAAGGTCAACGAGCTCGTGCAAGACGTCGCGGGCGCCGGCGGCGACCTCACGTCGATCCTGTCGCTCGGCAACGTCATGGGCTTCGCGGTCGTCGCGGCACTCCTGAACCTCGTCGTCACGACGGCGCTCGGCGCCATCATCGCCGTGCTCTACAACCTGAGCGTCAAGATCACGGGCGGCATCCTCGTCGGATTCACCAACAACTGATGCGATTCTCGGCCCGATTCGGAGATTCCTGCCACGTCCGGTAGTCTTTCCTCTGGCCGAAATTCGGGGATATAGCTCAGGCGGTTAGAGCGCTTCGCTGATAACGAAGAGGTCCGAGGTTCAAGTCCTCGTATCCCCACTGTGAACAATTCAATATGAAGAACGGATGCCTCGGCATTCCGCTCGGGGCCTTAGCTCAGTTGGTAGAGCGCCTGCTTTGCAAGCAGGATGTCAGGAGTTCGAATCTCCTAGGCTCCACAATCACCGTGGCGATCGATCGCCGCATTCTCCTCGCACAGTCGGCTGCGGATCGTCACAGCCGCAGCCAGCGTTCGATCAGTGCGACGATCTCGTCGCGATGCGCATCGATCTCGGCCGGGCCCAGGGCGATCACGCCGCGGTCGGCCGCCGCCCAGCGCACGAGCCCGGTGTCGTCGTCGAAGCTGAAGCCCTCGGCATCGACGATCTTCACGCCCCGGTGGATGACGATGCGCACCTTGCCCCTGGGGTCGGTGCCGACCGTCACGCGGTCGACGCCGTCGAGCGCGTAATTCGGCCCGTTCCACTTGATGTTCTCGACGGTGCCCGCGGGCGCCGCGCTGCGGATGCCGTCGCGGAGACGGACGAGCGGGCCTCCGAATTCCGACGGGAGACCGTCGAGATAGCGTTCGACTTCGGGTGCGGCTGCGATCATCTTCGAGGCTTCGGTCATCGCGGGTTCCGTTCGCTCGGGTGCCTCGACCATAGCGCCGTCGGGCCGGCACGTCGATCGCCCCGCTACAGTGTCCTGATGGACATCCGCATCGCCGCGTACGGGGTCATCATCCGCGATGGCCGGATCCTGCTCTCGCACTGGAACGAGCACGGTCGCTCCGGATGGACGCTGCCCGGAGGCGGCATCGAGGGCTCCGAGCACCCGATCGTTGCGGCGCGGCGGGAGATCTTCGAGGAGACGGGGTACGAGGCATCCGTCGACCGCCTGCTCGGCATCGACACCATGGTCGTGCCGACCTCGAAGCGTCATTCGGGAGCTGCGCCGCTCTACGCGATGCGCGTCGTGTACCGGGCGAGTGTGGTCGGCGGCGAGCTCCGCAACGAGGTCGACGGTTCGAGTGACGAGGCCCGCTGGTTCGACCTCGATGAGGTGTCGCGCCTGAAGCGCGTGAGCCTGCTCGACATCGCCTTGCGGCTGAACTCGGCCGAACCCGCCGACGGCGTGCCGCCGTCGGCTCGGGAGTAGGGCCCGGATCCGAGCCCGTCGACGAGGATCTCGCCCGTCGAAGGGGAGACGCGCCCGCGGCCGTGTCGCCGACGTTCCGGCCGCCTGGCCGAACCGTTCGCGACACGGCCGCGGGTGGCCGAGCTCCCCGCGGGCCGACTCGCAAATGCTGCGACGCCGACCTGCGGGGGCCTGGCTGAGGTGGTGCTGTCGATGGTGCGCATGGTCGCTCAGATCAGCGGCTGCGCCATCAGGGTGACGCGCTGGAACTCGGCGGCCTGCAGGCGGGCTGCGGCCTGTTCGTTCCAGCGGCGCTCGGCGGTCGCCGAGTGCGTGCGCTGCTCGTCACGTCGTCGGCTCCACGCGAGGAGCGCGTGGCCCGCACGGCGTGCGATCCGGTCGCTGAGCTGGCGGGCGTCAGCGCGGAGGGTGACAGCCTGCACCTGTGCGGTGCGGCCGGCGGAGATGGTACTCGTATTCACGGTGATTCCTTCTGATGGGTGGTGCGGATGGGGTGTTGCGGGTGGTGCAGCGGCCGATGCGGTCGATGGTCGATCGGATCGAGCCGACGTGATCCCGGATGTCGGTGCGCGGGCGCCTCAATGGCGGCGCGCACGGACTCGTCCGGGCATGACGGCGCGCGAGCACTCATGGCGAGTGATGCGCGCCTCCGCGGTCTGGCGTGAGCCGGGACATCCGCTCGTGTCTCATGAGGTTCGACTCATGCGAGACGGCCGGCGACGTGGTCGCTGACGGATGCGCGGCTGCTGCCGCAGGGTCACGCCCGAGGGGCGGATGGGACGATCAGGCGCGAAGGCGCGTGACGTCGAGGCGAACTGCTAGCAGGCCCGAGGCGCGAGGAGGACTCCCGTGTGGGCCGCAGTAAATGCTGGCGTGAAGATGTGCTTCATCATGGGTATCAACTCCTCTCTGCATTGCGTGTTCGACAACGGTTCTAGACACTAGCGGGACTTTCACGTCGACCGCAAGGCGAATTCACAGATTCTTCGAGATTCAGTGCCTGCACTGACCGCGGGCGTGTGCGGAGACGACGAAGGCCCCGCCTGGAACAGGCGGGGCCTTCGGAAACTCGTGCGGTCAGGCCGCGGTCGACGCGCCCGGCGTCGGCTCGTCGTCGGCCACCCAGAGCTCGTCGTCGGCGCGGAACGTCTGCCAGACCGCGTAGGCCACCCCAGCAGCGGCGACGATGCCGGCGCCGATCGCCAAGTAGGTGCCGAAGCCCGGGCCGCGCTTCTCCTTGACGACCTCGGCCGCACGTGGTGAGACGCGCTCGAGGGCGCGGCGCACGCGGGCGTCGTTGGCGATGTCGCCGATCGAGAGCACGGAGCCGAGCGCGTTGCCCACCGTTCGCTCGACGGTGTCACCGGCGACGCGCGCGGCGGTGCCGGCCCGCTGGACGTTGGGGCGGACGTAGCTGTCGTACCCCGTGCGGACGCGTGGCACGACCTCTTCGCGCGTGAGGTGGCCGAGTTGACGGCTGGCCTCGCGGGCGACGGCGTTGGCGTGCTCGAGCACGTGCTGCTGGTTCTCCCAGAGTTCCCCAGCGTTGCTCTGCAGTCGCTTGAGTTCCTTCCGGCGCTTGCGTGACAGGCTCATCTCGACCTCCATCGATGTGCAGCGAACCACTCCATCTTGCCACCGAAACGGCTGGAAGCGAGGTGGGAGTCCGAATACGGCATGCCGGTTGACGAATCCACCCGTGACAGAATATGAGGATGCCGATTCCCACTGCAGTCGCGACGCTCAACACCAACCACGGACCGATCAAGGTCGACCTCTACGGCGACCACGCCCCGAAGACGGTCAAGAACTTCGTCGGCCTCGCCACCGGCGAGATCGAATGGACCCACCCCGCCACCGGCGAGAAGTCCACCGCGCCGCTGTACGACGGCGTCATCTTCCACCGCATCATCCCCGGCTTCATGATCCAGGGCGGCGACCCGCTCGGTCAGGGCGTCGGCGGCCCCGGCTACCAGTTCGACGACGAGATCAACTCCGAGCTCGACTTCACCGAGCCCTACGTGCTCGCGATGGCCAACGCCGGCATCCAGATGGGCCGCGGCACCAACGGTTCCCAGTTCTTCATCACCACCGCCCCCACCACCTGGTTGCAGGGCAAGCACTCGATCTTCGGCAAGGTGAACGACGAGGCCAGCCGCGCCGTCGTCGACCGCCTCGGCGCCGTCGCCACCGACGGCCGTGACAAGCCGCTCGAGGACGTCGTCATCGAGAGCGTCACCGTCGAGCAGCTCTGACCCGCGGGTGAGCGACTCGGGGCCTGATCGGGCGAACTTCTGTTACCGCCATCCCGATCGGCAGAGCTACATCCTCTGCCAACGGTGCGGGCGCACGATCTGCCCCGAGTGTCAGACCCAGGCCCCGGTCGGGGTCATCTGCCCCGAGTGCATGCGCGAGCAGCGCGCGAGCGCCCCGCGGACGAAGCCGGCGGTGCTGACGCGCATGCGCTCGGCCGCCGGCCGCGGTGCACCGGTGGTCACCTATGCCCTCATCGGAATCTCCGTGGCGGTGTACCTGCTGCAGATGATCCCTGGCCTCGGGGTCACCGGTGCAATCCGGTACGCGGGCTTCTACTCGCACCCGGGTGCGCTCGAGCCGTGGCGCATGATGACGTCGGTGTTCGCGCACGGGAGCATCCTGCACCTGCTGCTGAACATGTACACCCTGTGGATCTTCGGCCAACTGCTCGAGGGCCTGCTCGGCAGGTGGCGCTACCTCACGCTGTACCTCCTGGCGGGCTTCGCCGGATCGGTGGGCGTGCTGTGGCTCGCTCCGCCGAACGTGCCGGTCGTCGGGGCATCCGGCGCGATCTTCGGCCTCATGGGAGCCTTCCTGGTCATCCAGCGCCGGCTCGGCGGTCAGGCGACGCAGCTGTTCGTGCTGCTCGGCATCAACCTCGTCATCGGCTTCATCCCCGGCATGAACGTGGCCTGGCAGGCGCACCTCGGCGGGCTCGCCGCCGGAGCGCTCATCGGGTTCATCCTCGTCGAGACCCGCAAGCGGTCGCAGCAGCGGCTGCAGATGTGGCTCCTGATCGCCGTGGGCGCGGTGCTCGTGTTGCTCAGCCTGCGATACCTGTTCTTCCCCATCGTCTAAGCAGGGCCGATCCGGCTGACGCCTCGCGGATCGCCTGACACCATTCGAAGTTATCCACAGGCCTCTCCACAGCTGGGGAGAGTTACACACGTGTAATTGTCGTCATTACGGGGGACACGGGGGCTTGGAGTTCTCCACACCCTGTGGAGAACTCTGCATCGAAGCGGCACGTACAACGTGGCGGAACGCGGCGCGCGACAGGCGTGGCGGCGCAGCGCGACCAACGACAGAGGGGCGGATGCCGCAGCATCCGCCCCTCTTCTGCGTCGTTGCGCCGGCTAACGCCAGCGAGTGGTCATGAGGAAGCCGACGAAGGCGATGCCGAATCCGATGAGGATGTTCCACGAGCCGAGGTCGGCGACCGGGAAGGCGCCCTGGCTCACGTAGAACACGATGATCCAGGCGAGCCCGACGAGCATGAAGCCGAACATGACGGGCTTGAACCACACCGGGTTCGGAGCCTCTTCGCCGCTCGCCTGTTCTGCGCGCGCGGGCTTCGATGATTTCGTACGTGCCATGCGGGTGATTCTAGCCGAGGGAAGGCCCGCGAACACATTCGGTTCACTGCTCCGCGGGCTAGAATCGCCCTCATGTCCGAGTCTCAGGCCGATGGACGGCGCGCACGCCGCTCCTCGGACGGTCGGCGCCCCCGAGTCAGCGTCGTCGGCGTGCTCGGCGAACTGCTGCTCACCGCCGGCGTGCTGATCCTCCTGTTCCTCGGTTGGCAGCTCTGGTGGAACGACGCCATCATGGCCGGGCAGCAGTCGTCCGCGGCATCCGAGCTCAGCAAGGAATGGCAGGAGCAGGCCCGCGCGACGCAGGGAGCGACGCCTCCGCCGGACCCCGCGAACTACGGCGCGCCCGTGGTGGACGCGACCGAGTACGCCAACGGCGACGCCTTCGCGGTGATGTACGTGCCCCGCTTCGGCGAGGACTCGCAGCGAAACATCGCCGAGGGCTACGGGCTCGACGTGCTGAACAGCTTCGACCTCGGCGTCGGACACTACCCGCAGACGCAGCGACCCGGAGAGGTCGGCAACTTCGCGATCGCCTCGCACCGCAGCGCGTACGGCGGCGGCATGCACGAGATCGAGCAGCTGCAGCTCGGCGACGCCATCTACATCCAGACGAAGGATGGCTGGTACACCTACCGGTTCCGCGACTTCGAGTACGTGACCCCCGAGACGGTCGACGTGCTGGCGCCGGTGCCGCACCATCCCGACCTCGCGCCCACAGACCGCATCGTCACGCTCACGAGCTGCAATCCGCTGTACTCGACCGCGGAGCGCATCATCGCCTACGGCGTGCTCGAGTCCTGGCAGCCGAGCGCCGCCGGCCCTCCGGCCGAGATCGCGCCCATCGTCGCAACCTGGGGGAGCTGAGACATGTACGGTGCACTCTGGAGAGTGCTGCCCGGCCCCGTGTGGCTGCGCATCATCCTGCTGCTGCTGCTCGCCACGGCCGTCGTCTTCGCGCTGTTCACATGGGTGTTCCCGTGGGTCGACGGCGTCCTGAATCCGATCAACGTCACGGTGGAGTGAGCTGACATGGAACACACCTCGACCCGGGTGCTCGTCGTCGACAACTACGACAGCTTCGTCTACACGCTGAACGGCTACCTGCAGGAGCTCGGCGCCGAGACCGAGGTCGTGCGCAACGACTCGTTCGGCATCGACGAGGTGCCCGCGCGGATCGCCGAATACGACGCCGTGCTCATCTCGCCCGGGCCCGGCAAGCCCTCGGACGCCGGTGTGTCGATCCCCATCGTCGAGGCCGCCCTCGCAACGGGGCAGCCGATCCTCGGCGTCTGCCTCGGCCACCAGGCGATCGCCGAGGCGTTCGGTGCGGTCGTCACGAACGCGGAAGAGCTCATGCACGGCAAGACCTCCCTCATCACGCACGACGGCAGCGACTTCTACGACGGCGTACCGCAGCCCTTCACGGCGACGCGGTACCACTCGCTCGCCGTCGTCGACGACACCGTGCCGGGCGAACTCGTCGTGACGAGCCGCACGCAGGGCGGCGTCATCATGGGACTGCGCCACGAGAGCGCCCCCATCTTCGGCGTGCAGTTCCACCCCGAGTCGGTGCTGACCGAGGGCGGCTACCGCATGCTCGGCAACTGGCTCGCGGTCGCGGGCCTCCCAGCCGCCCGCGAACGCGCCGTGGGTCTCAGCCCGCTCGTGCGGGCGACGGCAGGCTGACCGGCCGCACGCGGCTTCTCACGACACAGGTGCGCGAGGCTGCGTGAGTGCACGCACCGCGCCCGGGGCTTCGGCGGGCGTGCAAGGGCTCCGCCGGGGCGTCAGCTCGCGGAGCGTGGCGTCAGGCCGCGCAGTAGGGCGTCAGCCCGCGCAGTAGGTGAGTTCGACCGTCGA
This sequence comes from Agromyces sp. Root1464, assembly GCF_001427265.1. Classification (NCBI taxonomy): domain Bacteria; kingdom Bacillati; phylum Actinomycetota; class Actinomycetes; order Micrococcales; family Microbacteriaceae; genus Agromyces; species Agromyces sp. Root1464. The sequence continues at coordinate 1,105,749 of NZ_LMFU01000001.1, read as the reverse complement.
GTGCTGGGGCACGTCGCCGGGCGCGAGCGACTGGTTGGTGACCGGCGAGCCCGGTTCAGCCTTGCAGGAGGCGTCGGGCTTCGGCACCGCCGTGAGCTGCAGGTTCTCGGCCGCGAGGTACGAGGTCGCGGCTTCGAGGGTCTGTCCGGTCACGTCGGGGAGCGTGACGCTGCCGCTCGAGATGCGGAAGTCGACCGTCGAGCCGAGCTCGGCAGCGGCTCCCGCCTCGGGCGTGGTGCCGAGCACGGTGTCGCCCGGCACGGTCGGCGACGGCTCGCGGTTCTCGGCCCCGGGCACGAGTCCGAGTGCGATGAGATCGGCCTTCGCCTGCTCGAGCGTCTTGTTGCGGAGATCGGGCACCGCTACAGCCTGCTTGCCGGTCGAGACGAACACGGTCACTGCCGTGCCGTTGTCGACCTTCTCGCCGGCGGGCGGATCGGTGCCGATGACCTGGCCTGCCGGCACGGTGTCGTCGGTCTTCTCGACCGAGCTCGCCGGAAGACCGAGCTCTTGGAGCGCGTCGACGGCCTCTTCGTACGTGCTCCCCGTCAGTGTTGGGATCTCCTTGACGTTCGGCGGCAACTCGGCCGTCGGCTGCAGGTTGAACGCCCAGTACATGACGGCGATGACGATGACGACGACGCCGATGATGCCCGACCAGATCCAGATCGCGGGCGGGCGACGCTGGGTTCGCGTCATCGTCTCGTCTTCGGCGAGCTGGCGCAGCGCGAGCTCGGAGCTCGAGAGCGAGCCGGTCGGCGCCCCGAAGAGCATCGTGGCCTGATCGGGTTCGCGGTGGACGGGCACGCGACCGGATGCCGCGGTGTCGACGTCCGTGCGGAACTCGGCCGCCGACTGGTAGCGCTGGTCGCGGTTCTTCGCGAGGGCGTGCATCACGACGGCGTCGAGGGCCGGTGAGACCTTCGGGTTGATGACGCTCGGCTTGACCGGCTTCTCGCTGACGTGCTGGTAGGCCACTGCGACCGGCGTGTCACCGCGGAACGGCGGACGACCGGTCAGCATCTCGAAGAGCACCACGCCGGTCGAGTACAGGTCGGTGCGGGCATCGACGGTCTCGCCCTTCGCCTGCTCGGGCGAGAAGTACGAGGCGGTGCCGAGGATCGCCGTGGTCTGCGCGACGGTCGTCGAGGAGTCGGAGACCGCGCGCGCGATGCCGAAGTCCATGACCTTCACCTGGCCGGCGGTCGTGATCATGATGTTGCCGGGCTTGATGTCGCGGTGCACCACACCGGCTCGGTGCGAGTACTCGAGCGCGGTCAGCACGCCGTCGATGACGCGAACCGCGGCGGCCGCCTCGAGCGGTCCGTCGTGGATGATGTCCTTCAGCAGTCGTCCTTCGACGAACTCCATCACGATGAACGGCAGCTGCACCTCTTGGCCGGCGGCGTCGACCACGGTCTCTTCACCGGCGTCGAAGACGCGCACGATCGTGGGGTGGGCCATGCGGGCCGCCGACTGCGCCTCTTGACGGAACCGCATGCGGAACGCCGGGTCGGTCGCGAGCTGCGGTTTCAGCAGCTTGATCGCGACCTGCCGCCCCAATCGGGTGTCGGTGCCCACGTGCACGTCGGACATGCCGCCGCGCCCGATGAGAGCGCCGACGCGGTATCGACCCGCGAGCACTCGTCCTTCATCGTTCACCGTGCAGCTCCATGCCCTTTCTCGTGTTCCGCGGTTCCGTCGGTCAGTTGTCGACGGTCACCGTCAGCGGAGGCGAGGTCGGGGAACTCACCGGGCCGCAGAAGTACAGGTAGGTCACCTGGAACTCGTCCTGCCCGGCCATGACCTGCGCCGTCGTGGTACCGGCCGGCACCGGACCGGGTGCTGTCGCGTCACCCGTGACCTGCACCGAGTAGCCGGTCAGCTCCTGCCCGGAGGGGCACTGCTGAGCGCTCCACGAGATCGTGACGGGCACCTTCGCGTTGGGATCGGACGACGGCGTGAACGGGTTCGGGTTCGCGGTTGGTGCCGACGTCGGCGCAGTCGGCGCCTCGGGAGCGGCGTAGTACGTGATCGTCACCTCGGAGCCGATCTTCATGTTGCCCGTGGGGTTGACGTCGTACACGCGGCCGGCTTCGTCGGCATTCGCGGCGGGATTGCCCTCGACGGCGTTCACGACCATGCCGATGCCCTCGAGCTTGGCGCGCGCCTCGTCGACCGTGAGACCGAGGTAGTCCTCGCGGTTGACCTGCGCGTTCGTGGGGGCCTCGGAGGTGGGCGGCGGTGGCGGCGTCGTGGCCGTCTTCGACGGAGGCGTCGACGGTGCCGTCGACGGCGCGTCCTTCTCGCCGCCGTTCAGCGCCAGCGCGATGATCGTGCCGATCAGCACGATCGCGAGCAGCGCGATGAGGACGATGAGCGGCCAGGTCCAGGGACTGCGCTTCTTCTTCTCTTCGAGCGGCTCCTCGCCGTCGAGCGGCGCGCCGGCGGCCGACGGCATCACCGTCGTCGCGGCGGTGGCGCCGGCTGCGGGCATGAGCATCGTCGCGGCGGTGGCGCCGGCAGCGCCCAGCACGGCGGGCACGGCAGCAGCGGCAGCCTGCACGTCGCCGCGGCGGAGGGCCGTGGCTGCGCGTGCGAGGTGCGCGGCGGATTGCGGCCGGTCGGCCGGGTTCTTCGCGATGCATCCGTAGACCAGGTTGCGCACCGGCTCCGAGACCGTCACCGGCAGGTCGGGCGGCGTCTCGTTGATCTGCGCCATCGCGATCGCGACCTGCGACTCGCCCGTGAACGGGCGGCGGCCCGCGAGGGCCTCGTAGGCGACGATGCCGAGCGAGTAGATGTCGGTCGTCGGCGAGGCCGGGTGACCCGACGCCTGCTCGGGCGACAGGTACTGCACCGTGCCCATGACCTGGCCGGTCGCGGTCAGCGGCACCTGGTCGGCGATGCGCGCGATGCCGAAGTCGGTGATCTTGACGCGCCCGTCGGGCGTGATGAGCAGGTTGCCGGGCTTGATGTCGCGGTGCACGAGGCCCGCTGCGTGCGCGGCCTGCAGTGCCGCCGCGGTCTGCGCGACGATGTCGAGCACCTTGTCGGTGGAGAGCACGTGCTCGCGCTCGAGTATCGTCGACAGCGCCTCGCCGGGCACGAGCTCCATGACGAGGTAGGCGCTGCCGTCCTCCTCGCCGTAGTCGAAGACGTTGGCGATGCCCTCGTGGTTGACGAGCGCGGCGTGGCGGGCCTCGGCGCGGAAGCGCTCGAGGAAGCCCGGGTCGCCCAGGTACTCGTCTTTCAGGATCTTGATCGCGACCTGACGGCCGATGACGAGGTCTGTGGCCTGCCACACCTCGCCCATCCCGCCGATCGCGATGCGGGACTGCAGTTCGTAGCGCCCTCCGAAGGTGAGCCCTGCGCTCGGTCTCATTTGTTCAGCACCGCCTCTAGTACCTGCTTTGCGACGGGTGCGGCGATGAGATTGCCGTACCCCTCCTGGCCAAGTCCCCCGCCATCCTCAACGAGCACTGTGATCGCATACTGAGGATTGTCGGCGGGGGCAAAACCGGTGAACCAGAGAGTGTAGGGGTCACTCTCGCCGTTCTCCGCTGTACCTGTCTTACCGGCCACGCTGACGCCGTCTATTCTTGCATTACTCGCGGCACCGTTCTCGACGCCGTTGACCATCATCCCCACCATCGTGTTCGCCGTCTCCTCGCTGATGGCCCGCCCGAACTCCTTGGCCTCGAACTCCTGCAAAGGAGTGAAGTCGGGAGCCGTGATCTGATCGACCAGGTTCGGGTCCATGACGATGCCGCCGTTGGCGATCGCAGCCGACACCATGGCCATCTGCATGGGGGTCGCGCGCAGCCCGTCGCCCTGACCGAATGCGCTCAGCGCGGTCTGCGGTTCGTCGAGCACCCGCGGGTACGTGCTCACCTCGGTGACCGTCGGGATCAGGAACTCGCTGTTGAACCCGAACTTCTCGGCCTGATCGCGGATCGCGTCGTCGCCGAGTTCCATGCCGAGCTCGGCGAACGGGATGTTGCACGAGAGGCGGAGCGCGTCGGCGAGGGTGACGGTCGCGCCGCCGCCGCACGACCCGCCGCCCGAGTTCCGCACGACGGAGTCGGTGCCGGGCAGCGTGAGCTCGCCCGGGTTCGGGAACGTGGACTCGGGCGTGTACCGGCCCGACTCGAGCGCCGCCGCGGTCACGACGAGCTTGAACACGGATCCGGGCGGGTTCATGTCGCCGCCCGTGGCACGGTTGAAGAGCGGGTCGGCCGGATCGGCGAGGAGGCCGTCGTAGGTGGCCGTCACCTCCGCCGAGTTGTGCACGGCCATCGAGTTCGGGTCGAACGTGGGCTTCGTGACCATCGCGATGATGCGGCCGGTCGACGGCTCGGTGACGATGACGGCGCCCGTGTAGTCGCCGAGGGCGTCCCACGCGGCCTGCTGCGCGACGGGGTCGATCGCCACCTCGACGGATGCGCCCATCGGGTCCTGTCCGGAGATCAGGCGGTTGAGGGAGTCGAAGAACTGGCTCGACGACTGGCCGCTCAGGTACTCGTTGACCGAGCGCTCGAGGCCCGTCGCCTCGCCGTTGACGGGGAGGTAGCCCGTGACCGGCGCGTACAGGGGCCCGTTGGCGTACACGCGCTGGAACTTGTAGTCGTCGTCGGAGGGCTGCGAGTACGCGATCGGCTCCCCGCCGACCAGGATCGGGCCGCGCTCGATCGAGTAGCTCTCGTAGAGCGTGCGCGAGTTGCGGGGATCGGCCGCGAGGGCCTCCGCCTGCACGTACTGGATGATCGTCGACGAGACGAGCAGGGTCAGGAACATGAGGAACGCGACGATGGAGACGCGCTTGAGTTCTCGATTCATCCGTCGATCACCAGCCTCGGATGGTTGCGGACCGTGTCGGAGAGTCGCAGCAGGAGCGCGACGATGATCCAGTTCGCCACGAGCGATGAACCACCCGCCGCGAGGAACGGCGTCGTGAGGCCGGTCAGGGGGATGACGCGCGTGACGCCGCCGACGACGATGAAGACCTGCAGCGCCACGACGAACGCGAGCCCGACGCCGAGGAGCTTGCCGAAGTCGTCCTGCCCGGCGAAGCCGATGCGGAACCCGCGCGCCACGAACAGCAGGTAGAGGGCGAGGATCGCGAAGATGCCGGCGAGGCCGAGCTCCTCGCCGAGGCTCGCGATGATGTAGTCGCTCTGCGGCACCGGGGTGAGATCGGGGCGCCCCTGGCCCCAGCCGGTGCCGATGAGGCCACCGTTCGCGAGCCCGAAGAGACCTTGCACGAGCTGGTAGCTGCCGCCGATCTCTGCGCTGAAGCGATCATCGCTGAACGGGTCGAGCCAGTTCGCGAAGCGGTTGCCGACGTAGTCGAGGGTCTGGCTCGCGATGATCGCGCCGCCGATGAAGAGGCTCAGCCCGAGCACGACCCACGAGAGCCGGCTCGTCGCGACGTAGAGCATCACGAGGAAGAGGCCGAAGTAGAGGAGCGCGGTGCCGAGGTCGCGCTGGAACACGATGACGGCCATCGACAGCGCCCACACGATGAGGAGCGGGCCGAGATCACGCGCCCGCGGGAACTGCATGCCGAGGAACTTCGTGCCCACCATCGACAGGGAGTCGCGGTTGCGCACGAGATAACCGGCGAAGAAGACGGCCAGCGCGATCTTCGCGATCTCGCCCGGCTGGAAGGTCGCGATGTCGCCGATGCCGATCCACACCCGGGCGCCGTACACCTCGCGCCCGAGACCGGGCACGAGCGGGAGCAGCAGCAGGACGATCGCCAGGAGCCCCGCGAGGTAGGTGTAGCGGAAGAGCACGCGGTGATTGCGGATGACGAGGATCGTCGCGATCGCGCAGATGATCGCGATGGCGCTCCACACGATCTGCCTGACGGCCGCGCTCTCCCACCCGGCATCGCCCTCGGCGATGTCGATGCGATAGATCATCGCGATGCCGAGGCCGTTCAGCACGGTCGCGATCGGCAGCAGGAAGGGGTCGGCGTCGCGCGCCGTGTAGCGCATCGCGATGTGCAACCCGAAGACGAGGAACGAGAGGCCCGCGCCGAGCAGCACGAGCTGCGTGTCGACGCGGCCGAGCGCCCCGAGCTGCACGAGCACGATGGCGGCGGCGTTGATGAAGCACGCCACGAGCAGGAGCCAGAACTCGAGGTTGCGCAGCTTCTGCGGGATCCGGATGCGCCGGATGCCCTCTGGCGGCGTGCCCGTCAGCGGCACGGACTGGAGATCACTCAATGGATTCCTCCAGCCGTTGCACGATGCGATACGCCTCGGCGTAGGTGCCGGCGCTGATCGTCTGCTGGACCCGCTGCTGGTCGTAGGTGCGGAGCTCGGCGACGTCGAGCTCGGTCTCGGTGAACAGCTCGTGCAGCGAGATCGGTCCGAGGTTCTGCTGGATGCCCTGGTAGATGGCGACCCGGCCGTTGGACTCGCCGACGTAGAAGCGGGTCTGCGTCCACTGGTAGCCGAGCGCGAAGGTCGCCACGATCGCCCCGATCAGCAGGACGATCCAGAAGCTCCACATCCAGCGGCGGCGCCGGCGTCGGCGCGCATCCTCCTCGATGATCTCGTCGAAGAAGTCCTCGGAGTCGGGCTCGAAGTGCGTCTCTTGAACCGGGTGGGGACGGAAGGGCGTCAGGCGGATGCCGCGGGCGCGCGCCGGCTCGGACGGCTGGCCGAACGCCGGCGGGGCGGCGGCCGAGCCGACGATGAGCGGCGGCGTCGCCGGGGCGGGCGGCTCGCCGATGTCGAGGATCACGACGGTGACGTTGTCGGGGGCGCCGCCGTCGAGCGAGGCCTTGACGAGTCGGTCGGCGACCTGCTTGGCGCCGGCGTCGGCCGACATGATGTCGTGGATGTCGTCGAAGGAGGCGACGCCCGAGAGCCCGTCGGAGCAGAGCATCCAGCGGTCGCCGTCGCGGGTGTCGAGCACGAGGGCGTCGATCTCGGGCGAGGCCTCGACGTCGCCGAGCACGCGCATGAGCACCGATCGCCGAGGGTGCACCATCGCCTCTTCGGCCGTGATGCGCCCGGCGTCGACGAGGCGCTGCACGAAGGTGTGGTCGGTGGAGATCTGGCTGAGTTCACCCGACCGCAGCAGGTAGATGCGGGAGTCGCCGATGTGCGAGATGACGACGCGGTCGCCCACGAGCAGCACGGCGCTGACGGTCGTGCCCATGCCCGTCAGCTCGGAGTGGTCGGCGACGGTCGCCGCGAGCTGACGGTTGGCCGCGATCAGGGCGCCTTCGAGGGACGCCGAGGCCTCGGCCGTGTTGTCGTAGTCGACGTCGGCCTCGGCGATGCGCCGTGTGGCGATCGCGCTCGCGACGTCGCCGCCCGCGTGCCCGCCCATGCCGTCGGCCACGACGAACAAACGGCGGCCGGCGTAGCCGGAGTCCTGGTTGTTCGAGCGGATCCGTCCGACGTGCGAGACCGCAGCGCTCGCCTTGATGTTCGCCATGGGCTACCGCCGCAGCTCGAACGTCGTCGCTCCGACCTTCACGGTGGCTCCGAGCGGGATCGGGGTGGGCACGGTCACTCGGGAGCCGTTGAGGAAGGTGCCGTTGGTCGAATCGAGGTCTTGGAGCATCCATCGACCGTTCCACTGCATGAGACGCGCGTGATGGGTCGAGGTGTAGTCGTCGCGGATGATGATGGCCGAGTCGCTCGAACGGCCGATCGTGATCTCGTCGTGGCCGAGCGGGAACTCTGCGCCGTTCTTCGTGCCGCTCGTGATGACGAGCCGCGTCGCGTTCTCGCTCGAGGCGAGCTCGCCGGTGCCGCCGCCGGAGGCAGCTGCGTGCGAGACCGGCGCCGTCGCGGCGGCGGGCGCCGCCACCGGGGCGCTCGGGAACGCGGATGCCGCGGCGGGGGCCGCGGGAGCCGGAGCGGCCGACGCGGTCTCGGGCCGCAACTTGCGCACGCGCTGGCCGAACAGGTCGCTGCGGAGCGCGTAGACGATCGCGAAGACGAAGACCCAGAGCAGCAGGAGGAAGCCGAGCTGGAGCACGAGGAGGGTGAGTTCGCTCATTCGCCGGGCCCCCAGAACCCGCCCATGTCGTGGCGTTCGGTGGCCGGGTCGGTGCGGCCGCGCGTGTTTGCGCCAGAGCTCGAGGCCTGCGCCAGCACGCGGAACGTGATGCGGGACCGGCCGATGCCGATGACCGAGTCGGGCTCGAGGATGGCCTCCTTCACCGGGGAGCCGTTGAGCTGGGTGCCGTTCGTCGAGCCGAGGTCGCGCACCCGCGCGCGACTGCCGTCCCACTGCACCTCGGCGTGCCGACGCGACGCGCCGGAGTCGTCGAGGGTGACGTCGGCCTCGCTGCCGCGGCCGATGACGGTGCGGCCCTTCATGATCGGGTAGCGCTTGCCGTTCACGTCGAGCACGGGGGTCCAGGCGACCTGGCCCTTCACGTTCTGCGAATCGACCTGCACCATGCCCACGGAGAGGCCGGGATCGGCGTGCAGCGACAGGGTGATGCCGCCGGCGAACTGGAAGTGCTGGCTCGCGGCGTGCTTCTGCACGAGGTCGACGAGCTCGTCGATGAGCGCCGGCCCCAGGCCGGACATGCGCGCGTGGTCGTCGGGCGCCATGCGCACCACGAAGCTGTTCGGCACGAGCACGCGGTCGCGCGAGACCACGGCCGCCTTCGTGTCGATCTCCCGCTTCAGGGCGGAGGTGATCTCGACGGGTTGCAGCCCCGAGCGGAAGGTCTTCGCGAAAGCGCCGTTGACGGCGCGCTCGAGACCCTTCTCGAAGTTGTCCAGTAGGCCCACAGGTCTCCCGCTCCAGATTTGCGCCGACGCCGTCGTTTCGAACCGACGCCGTCATGACTTGTGACATGGTAGCCCGAAGGGCTGGGAAGACTCGTGATCAGTCCATCTGGATCGCCGAGTCGGCTTCGTCGACATCGAGCGACAGGGTCGGGATCGACGCCGTCAGCAGGCTTCCGTCGGCGCGGCGGGAGCCCGTGACATCCCGCATCGTCGGCGCGCCGTACAGGCGCGGGCCCTGGCCGTCGAGCGGCACCGAGACATCCGAGCCGGTGCTCACCACCACCTCCGCCCCGCGCACCCTGACCCGTGCCTCGATGCCGTCTTCGACGGCGAACGAGATCGCATCGGGGGTGAGGTCGACGCGCAGCCGCGTGCCGCGGAGCGTGACCCGGAACGTCAGTCGCTGCCAGCCGTCGGGCAGGCGCGGATCGAACGTGAAGACCCCGTTGTGGTCGCGGAAACCGCCGAAGCCCGAGACGAGGGCGCTCCACACGCCGCCCGTCGAGGCGACGTGCACGCCGTCGGCCGTGTTGTTGTGCAGGTCGGCGAGGTCGACGAAGAGCGCCGAGCGGAAGTACCGCATCGCGAGCTCGTGGTAGCCGACCTCGGACGCGATGATCGACTGCACGACCGCCGACAGCGTCGAGTCGCCCGTGGTCAGCGGGTCGTAGTACTCGAAGTTGGCGCGTTTCGCCTCGGTCGAGAAGCGATCGCCCTGCAGGTAGAGGGCGAGCACGACGTCGGCCTGCTTCAGCACCTGGAAGCGGTAGATGACGAGCGGGTGGTAGTGCAGCAGCAGGGGGCGCCGGTCCTCGGGCGTGGCCTCGAGATCCCACAGCTCCTTCTGCAGGAAGGCGCTGTCTTGGGGGTGGATGCCGAGCTGCTCGTCGAAGGGGATGTGCATGTGCGCCGCCGCCCGCCGCCAGCCCGCGACCTCGGCCGGCGTCACCGAGAGGCGCTCGACGAGGCGGTCGTAGGCAGCCGGGTCGAGCACCTGCAGGTCGTCGACGGCGGATGCCGCGGCGGCGAGGTTCGCCCGCGCCATCACGTTCGTGTACAGGTTGTCGTTGACGACCGTCGTGTACTCGTCGGGGCCCGTGACGCCGTGGATGTGGAACACGTCGTCGGCGTTCGAGCGCCAGAACCCGAGGTCCTCCCACATGCGCGCCGTCTCGACGAGGATGTCGATCGCGCCGCGGGCGAGGAAGTCCTGGTCGCCGGTGGCCCTGACGTACTGGTTCAGCGCATAGGAGATGTCGGCGTCGATGTGGTACTGCGCCGTGCCGGCCGCGTAGTACGCGCTCGACTCCTGCCCGTTGATCGTGCGCCACGGGAACAGGGCCCCGAGCTGGTTCAGCTCCAGCGCCCGGGCGCGGGCGGCAGGAAGCATCCGCTGCCGGAATCTCAGCACGTTGCGCGCCACGACCGGCGCCGTGTAGCTGAGGAACGGCAGCACGTACACCTCGGTGTCCCAGAAGTAGTGGCCGCCGTAGCCCGAACCGCTCACGCCCTTCGCGGCGACGCCGTCGCCGTCGGTGCGGGCGGTCGCCTGCGCGAGCTGGAACAGGTTCCACCTGGTCGCCTGCTGGATCGCGGCCTGGCCCTGGACCTCGACGTCGGCTCGCGCCCAGAAGTCGTCGAGCCATGAACGCTGCTGCGCGAACAGCTCGGCCACGCCGAGTTCGGCGGCGCGGTCGAGCGTGCGGTCGCACCGGTCGACGAGTTCGCGCGTCGGCACGGTGCGGGCCGTGTGGTAGCTGATCGTCTTCGTCACGCGGATCGGCTGGCCCTGCTTGGCGTGCACGCGGTAGATGTGCTTCGCGAGGTCGTCGCCGATGGAGCTCGACTCGCTGAACTGGTTCTCGGTCGCGATCTGGTGCTCGGCGCCGACCGCGATCGTCATGCCCGAGTTCGTCGTCTGGTAGCCGAGCATGTACCGCCCGCCCTCGGCCCGCTTCACCCGCGGCTGCATGACGCGCTCGTTGAACATCTCCGCCTTGCGGGGGTCGAAGCTGCCGATCGCCTCCGGCACGCCGGATCGGTACTCGTCGCGGCCGTCCTGACGATTCAGGATCTGGCTCGAGATGGTCACCGCCGCGTCGGCGTCGAGCATCTCGACCTCGTAGTCGAGCACCGCGAGGTGGCGGTCGGTGAAGCTCACCATGCGCCGGCTCGTGATGAGCACGCGCTTGCCAGAGGGCGTGCGCCAGACGATCGAACGGCTGAGCGCGCCGAGCCGGAAGTCGAGCCGGCGTTCGTAGGAGAGGAGCTCGGCGACCGTGAGCACGAGCGGCTCGTCGTCGACGTAGAGGCGGATGACCTTCGCGTCGGGCGCGTTCACGATGGTCTGGCCCACCCTGGCGAAGCCGAACGCCTCTTCGGCGTGGCGGATCGGCCACGTCTCGTGGAACCCGTTCACGAAGGTGCCGTGCATGTGGCCGTCGCGGCCCTCCTCGACGTTGCCGCGGAGGCCGAGGTACCCGTTGCCGACCGCGAAGATCGTCTCGGTGCGACCCATGTCGGCCTCGCCGAACTCGGTCTCCACGAGCGCCCACTCGTCGATCGGGAACCGCGTGCGGTTCAGCGGGTCGTGGTCTGCGAACCTCATTCGCCGTCCTCTCGTGGGGTGTCGTTCGCGTGCGTGTCGGAGCCGACGGGAAGCAGCGGGATCAGTTCATCGAGCTCGTCGACCACGATGTCGGCGCCGAGGCCCTCGAGCGCGGCCCGGCCGACGCCCCGGTCGACGCCGATCACGATCCCGAACTCGCCGGCCGCGCCCGCGGTCACGCCCGACTCGGCGTCTTCGACGACGGCGCACACCGTGGTCGGCACCCCGAGCAGCTCGGCCGCGCGCTCGAAGGTGTCGGGGGCCGGCTTGCCGAGGATGCCGTCGCGCGCGGCGACCGCCCCGTCGACGACGACCTCGAAGCGATCGGCGAGCCCGGCGGCCGCCAGCACCGACGGCGCGTTCTTCGAGCTCGAGACGACGGCCACGAGGCATCCGCTCGCCTGCACCGCGTCGAGGAAGGCGACGCTCGCCGGGTACGCCTCGACGCCCTCCTCGGCGAGGGTCTCGTTGAAGGCCTCGTTCTTGCGGTTGCCGAGTCCGTGCACGGTGTCTTCGCTCGGTGCGTCGGCGACGTCGCCTTCGGGCACGCGGATGCCGCGGCTCTCGAGGAGGCTCCGGACCCCGTCGTAGCGCGGCTTGCCGTCGATGTACGAGAAGTAGTCGGCCTCGGTGTACGGCGCGGCGCCGTGCTGCTCGAGGTACGGCGTGAAGAGGCGCGCCCACGCGTGCATGTGCACGGTCGCGGTCGGCGTCAGCACGCCGTCGAGGTCGAAGAGATAGGCACGGATGCCACTGAGAGCCCGGGTGGACTCGCTGGGGAGCGTCAAGCTGCGGTCCTTTCGTCGCGACGGTCGGGGCAACGGAACCCGGTGATCGATGCTATTCCCGCGTGGCAGGGCAGCGCGAGGTGCGAACCGGACTCGGAGGAACCGTGGAGGGTCGGGCGCTGACATCGCACCGGCGCTGGGCCGGCTGCGAGTGCGCGGAAGATTCATGCGGCGCGCCGGTGAGCGCCGGCGTGTCGGGCGATTCATCCGCTGACTCGCCGACCAAGAACCGGGGTGCCGAGGCATCCGCTGCGCTCGAATGGCTTTGCCGGGCGCGAGATGTTAGTCTCTCGTGGTTGGACGCACGAGAGTGCGACCACACGTGCGCGAGTGGCGGAATTGGCAGACGCGCTGGCTTCAGGTGCCAGTACTCGCAAGGGTGTGGGGGTTCAAGTCCCCCCTCGCGCACCACATATCGAACGGTCCGGGTCTCCATGAGGCTCCGGGCCGTTTTCGTTTGCGGCGCGGGTCGCATGCGCGCGAGTCGGATGCGCGTGTCACACCTCGGGCGCTGCGGCGTCTTTCTCAGTAGGGGCCGGCAACAGGCGGGCCCCATGAAGAAAGGCCTCGTCCATGGCGAACCCCGTCACCTCGCTCGACCAGCTCAACCTCGCGTTCGCCGACCGGTTCAACGCCCGCGACCTCGACGGCCTCATGGCACTGAACGTCGACGACGTCGTGTTCGTGCCGGCGCCCGGGCACCCGGTGCAGGGCGAGGAGAACGTGCGCGGCGCGCTCGAGCAGTTCCTCGGCCTGAACCTGCCGATCACGATGACGCTGCGCCACGTGTTCCAGCGCGGCGACACCGGCCTCGCGATCGCCGACTGGACGATCACGGGCACCGGCCCCGACGGCTCCGACATCGCGCTGGCCGGCACGACCGCCGACGTCGCCGTGCACGACGAGCAGCACGGATGGCGCTACGCCGTCGACAACCCGTTCGGCACCGCCTGACGCACGCCACGGGAGGGCCGGTCGCTGGGGGAACAGGGCCGGCCCTTCCGTCGGGGGAGTTGCGTGCACGGGTTCGATCGTGAGCTCGATCCGGTGCACCCGCATGGGCGGGGAGCGAGTCAGCCGGCGTCGGACATGCCGGACTCCCGGCACTCGGCGAGCGACTTGCGGGCGCGGGAGATGCGCTGTCGCGCCGCGGCGGGCGTGATCCCGAGGCGTTCGGCGATCTCGGGTGCCGGGAGCTCGTCGACGACGCTGAGGAGCAGCGGTTCGCGAAGGGAATCGGGAAGGCCGCGGATGGCGTCGAGGGCGCCGTCGAGGATCAGCCGCATCTCGACGTCTCCGGCGACGCTCGTGCCGTCGGCGAGATCGGGCAGGTCGGCGTCGAGCGCCGCCACCGGTCGGCGGGCCCGCTGGCGGGCGAGGTCGGCCGCGGCGTTCCGCGCGATGACATCGAGCCAGGAGCACATCTGCCCGGGTTCCGGCGCGTGCAGCTGCTCGATCGAGCGCCACGCCCTGAGCAGCGCCGTCTGCGCGACATCCTCTGCATCATCGGGCGCGACGCCGAGCGAGATGCTCCGCCGACGGAGCCGGTCGGGCTCCGCGGCGATCATCGCGGCGAGCGAGGCGCGACGGCCGTCGTCGCGGCGGTCGCGCCCGCTCGGCGCCTGCTCGGACGTCATGCCTCCGAGGCTAGCCGTTGGTCGACAACGTGTAGTCGCCGTCGGCGCAGCCCGTCACGATCCATCCGCCCGGCACCTCGGTCGTCTCGACCTCCTCGATGCCGGTGACCTCGACGTCGGGTTCGGCCGCGCCGGGGACCCACACCTCGAGGTCGCAGCCGCGGTCGGGCGTCGTGCCGGCGAGATCGACGGCGGCGCCCTCGGCCTCGAGCGAGGTCAGCACGCCAGGAGCGGACTGCGGGTAGGCGCGGCTCAGGGTCTCGAGAAGATCCGCCTTGGGCGGAGCGTCGCCGCCGGTCTCGCACTCCTGCATCATGAGGGCGTTGCCGAAGGGTCCGATGCCGTTCTGCGGGTCGCCGCAGGCCTGCTTCCAGACCCAGTACGCGCTGCCGAGCATGCGCGCGTCCTCTTCGTCGGCGTAGCGGTTCATGCGGGCGAGCATGTCGTCGTCGTCGCCCCAGTAGCCGTACTCGCCCGACCACAATGGGGCGTCGTAGAGGTCGGCGACGCGCTGAGCGAGCGCGAACTGGCGCTCGATGCTGACGATCGGCGGGATGCCCAGGTCGCGGTCCATCGTGATCGACTCGGCGTAGAGGTGCGGCGAGAAGACGATGTTGTCGTCGTCGGTGAACCCGGGGGTGGGGCCGGTGTCGAACCCGAGGCCCGACCAGAGGATGCTCGGCTCGAAGAACACGATCTGCGGGGCGCCGGCCTCGCGGATCTCGTCGATCGCCCGGTCGTAGAACCTCCCGAGCTGGTGGGAGGTCGTCACGGGCGCCGTCTCGCCGAAGCCGGGCTCGTTGATCAGGTCGAAGCCCGCGACCATCGGCTCGTCGGCGAATTCCGCGGCGAGCTCGCCCCAGGTCTCGGCGAACGCGGTCTGCACGCCGTCGGTGTCGAAGTAGAAGTTCTGGAAGGCACGGTCGCCGGCGGGGGAGATGTCGCGCCCGGTGAACTGGCAGCGCGGCGCGTCATCGGTGATCGTCGCCCACTCCGGGGCGCCGTCGTAGCCCCACATCTCCTCGGTGCCGGGGCGGCACGCGGTGCCCGCTTCAGTGGGGCCGTTCCACCAGCCGTCCTGGTGCATGTCGAGCACGGTGTAGATGCCGTACTCCTCGCCCCACGCCACCGCTTCCTCGATCTTCGAGAGGTATTCGGGGTCGAGCGTGCCCCGCTCGGGCTCGAGCGCCGACCACGAGAGGTTCAGTCGCACGACGTTGAAGCCGTACTCGGCCATGCTCGCGTAGTCGTCTTCGGTCAGCGGCCGCGTCGCGGGCACGTCGGGCTGGTGCTGGTAGAAGTCGACGAGCTGGTTGACGTTGACGCCCCGCAGCAGCACCTGGTTGCCGGCGCCGTCGGTGATGATCGAGCCCTCGGCGCGGAGGAAGCCCACGGGGGGCGAGGTGCTCGCGTCGACTGCGCTCGCGGCATCCCCGCCGGGCAGGAGGAATGCCGCGCCCATCGCGACGACGGCCACCGACGCGGCGACGAGCTGCGGGCCGCGCGACGCGGCGCGCCGTGCCAGCACCCGGTCGGCGACGACCGCGCCCACCCCGACGATCCAGCCGGCGCAGGCGCCGAAGGCGAGCCCGTCGGCGACCGTCACGTACGCCGCCATCAGCGGCCAGATATCGCCGGCGAAGCCGCCGTCGACGATGAGGGCGACGACCGCCTGCACGATGCCGACGAGTCCGCCGGCGACGAGTGCCGCGAGCCAGCCGCCGAGCACGCCGGGCACGCGTGCCCGCATCCAGCGCAGGCACAGTGCGGTCGCGCCGGCGATCAGGACCACGGCGATGAGCATCGAGGGGATGCCGCGGTCGAGGCGCGCCACCGGGATGCCGTCCGCATAGACGGCGCCCGTCCACCAGAGGCCCGCGAGGAGCGGTGCCAGGACGGCGAAGATCACGGCGGCAGGCCAGATCGAGCCGCGTTGGAACGACCGGCGATCCGTCGGGCCGCCGAACCAGCGCGCGAGGGCTGCCACGATGAGCGCCGCGGGCACGGCCTTCGCCGTCACGAAGCCGGCGGCCCACGCGGCGACCGCGAGGTCCCACGTCATGACGAGGCAGGCCGCGGCCTGGGCCAGCAGGACGGCGAGCACGACGCCTGCCGTGAGCGTCCAGAACCGGTCGCCGGCTCGCACGGCCGCCCACCACACGACGCCGAGCACCACGGGCACGAACACCAGGTACGGCGCGAACGGCCAGACGCCGGCACTCGCCTGCGGAATCGCACCCGACCAGCCGACGAGGGCGAGCAGTCCGGTCGGGTCGGCGACGGCCTGGACGACGATCAGGGCGAGCATCGCGATGACGGCGACGAGCGGGCGACGAGCGGCGTGTCGAGCCGCGGTCGTCTCGGAGGTGGTCCCAGAGGTGGTCTCGGAAGTCGTCTCCTGGGCCGCGCGATCCGCCCGGTCGTCGGCGTGCGTCGTGGGGGCGTCGTGCATCGGGAACCTCGCTGTCCGTCGAACTGGGTCGCTTGACCCAGTTCCGGCCAACACTAGCCGTCGGCGACGGCGCGCGGAAGGGTCGTTCGATCACGAGACCGCATCGATGGCGACCGCAGCCGACCGGAGATCAGTCGACGACGCGGATGCCCAGGTGACTGGCGAGCGTCGTCGCGAGCAGCGCGACCTGCATGCCGTCCATCGTGGCGCCCCGCAGCCCGTCGATACCGGCGATCGCGGCGAGGTCGAGACCGCGCAGGTCGACGTCGCTGAGCCTGGCGCCCGTCACGTCGAGCGATCGCACGTCGCAGTGCTCGAACGCGACGCGGTCGGCCCGTGCGTTGCCGAGGTCGAACTCCTCGATGGTGCAGTCGGTGAAGCGGATGTCGCGGACCTCCGCACCCCGCAGGTTGACGAAGCCGAGCTTGCAGCCGACGAAGCGGACCGACTGCCAGGTGTTGTCGTAGAACTCGACCGACCCGATTCGGGAGCCCGACACGAGCACGTCGCGAAGCGTCGCGCGCGGTGCGCGCAGCACGGGGGCCTCGAGCCGCTCGACCACGGTCTCGGTGAGCGTCGCCCCGCGGAGCAGCGCATCGTGGGCGAACACGCCGACGAGTTCGCACTCGCCGATGGTCACGCCCGTGAGGTCGCGTTCCGAGAGATCGCCGCCGCGGAAGCGACGGCCTTCGACGCGGTCGCCGGCGGCCAGTTCGTCGATCTCGCCGTCGACGAGGTCGGTGAGCACGATCTCGTCGATGCGGGGCGGCTTGAGTCGAGCGTCTTTCGGCATGGCGTCCTTCGTCTGCTGCCCGCGATCGGGGCCGAATCGAGGCTAGTGCCCGGCGCCGACAGCGCCGACCCCTCCGCCGGCGGCGCGGACTCCTACGATGAGGGCATGCGTGGCACGCTGTTCGTCATCGGCGGGATCCTGCTCAGCTGGGTGCTCGGGGCGGTCGTCGTGCGCCTCGGCCTCGACTGGGCCGACACGTTCCCGTACAGCGAGGCATCCGAGTGGCGCTACCTCGGTGTCGCCGTCGCGGCACTGCTCATCGCGGTCGGCGGCTCGGTCGCGACGCTGCTCATCGCCCTGCGACGCCGTCGGCGCGTCGCCGCGACGCAGAGCTGAGCGCTCGCGGAGTTCGGCCAGCCGAGTCGGCTATCCCGGGCGCTGCGCGATCGGCAGCACCTCGGCGTTCGGCAGTCTCGCGAGCAGCGCACCCGGGACGAGCAGCTTCGAAGCGCGGATGCCGCTGCCGACGATGAGCCGTTCGTGCTCGGCGACGGACTGGTCGACGAGGATCTGCCAGTCGGCGGGCAGGCCGATCGGCGTGATGCCGCCGTACTCCATGGCGGTGAGCTGGACCGCGGCGTCCATCGGGGCGAACGAGAGCTTGCGCGCGTCGAGATGCCGGCGCACGGCGCCGTTCACGTCCAGCCGGTCGGCGCCGCGCACGAGGCACGCGGCGTGCCAGGTGCGCTCGCCCCGGCGCGCCTGCACGATCACGCAGTTCGCGCCGTCGCCCATCGAGATCTCGTAGTGCTCGCAGAAGGCGGCCGTGTCGGCGAGACCGGGGTCGATCGCGGAGACCAGCACCGCCGAGGCATCCGCTGCCGGCATCGCGCCGACCGAGGCCGCCGTGGACGCCGCGAGCAGGGCGGGGGAGTCGGCGGCGGGCGTGAAGTCGAGCGTTCCGAAGCGCATCCGAGCAGCGTACTCGGATGCCGTGCGCCATCGCCCGACCGGGTGCGACGAAGAGGGCGCCGGCCGCGGGACTGCGATCGGCGCCCTCTGTGACGCGTCGCTACTGCCCGCGGCGCAGGTCGAGCTGTCCGGTGCTGACCGCGGCGACGACACCGCCGTCGACCAGCAGGTCGGTGCCGGTGATGAAGCTCGCGTCGGGACCCAGCAGGAACGCCGCGGCATCCGCGATGTCGTACGGGGTGCCGACTCGACCGGTGCCGGAGCCGGCGATCATGGCGCGCATCTGCCCGCCGGACTCGCCGGCGAGCTCCTGTTGGCCCATCGGCGTCGAGATGACGCCGGGGCTGATGCTGTTGACGCGAGCACCGCGTGCGCCCCAGCGGGTGCTCGCTGCGCGAACCCGCAGGTGGTTGCCGTGCTTGGCGAACGGGTACGCCGCCGTGGCATCCGTGACCGAGGCGAGCGCCGGCAGGGCGAGCAGCTCGTCGCTCGGAGTCGTCGCGAGCGCATGCGAGACCTCGGGCGGCAGCGGTGGCAGGAAGTGACCGGCCATGCTCGCGATGACGAGGCCGGCACCGCCCTGGGCGATCACCCGCTCGAACTCGTCGAGCACGTGCGCGGTGCCGAGCAGGTCGACCGCGAGGATTGCGTCGCGCGGCGCCTGCACCGGGGAGAGCCCGGCCGTGTGGACGACCTGCGTCACCCGGCCGAGCTCGGCGGCCGCATCGGCGAGTTCGGCGACGGAGCCCCGCGACGAGACGTCGACGACGTGCGTGACGACCTCGAAGCCGTCGCCGCGCAGCGCCCCGCCGACGCGTTCGAGCGCGGCCTCGCTGAAGTCGGCGAGCACCACGGTGCGCCCGGTGCCCTGCCGACGCGCGATCGCCTCGCCTATGCCGCCGACGCCGATGACGACGAGCACGTCGCGCGTGCCCGCCTCCGCGCCGGTGCTCATGCCGCCGACCAGCCGCCGTCGCTCGCGAGCACGACGCCGTTGATGTTCACGCCGTCGTCGCTCAGGAGGAAGGTGATCGACGCGGCGAGGGCCTCGGCCTCCGCGGCGTCGGGCAGGATCGTCATCGCGAGCTGCACGCGCTCGGCGCCGAGCGGTGAGGCGAACTTCGCCTCGATGTTCGTGATCGTGGCACCGGGAGCCACCGCGTTCACGCGCAGGCCGCTCGGGCCGTACATGAACGCCGTCGACTTCGTGAGGCCGACGACCGCGTGCTTCGACGCCGTGTAGGCGACGCCCGCGGCCGAGCCGCGGAGGGCGGCCTCGGAGGCGGTGTTCACGATCGACCCGGTGCCGCGCGCGACCATGACGGGCACGACGGCCCGCATGAGCTTCATGGTGCCGTCGACGTTGACCGAGAAGACGCGCTTCCAGACGGCGTCGGTGAGCTCGCCGATCGGCGTCATGTCGTCCATGATGCCGGCGATGTTCGCGAGGCCGTCGATGCGGTCGCCCGCTGCGGCGACGATCTCGGCGACCTTCGCGTCGTCGGTGATGTCGGCCACGAGCGTCACGATCTCGGCGCCCGCGTGCTCCGACGCGAAGTCGTCGAGGCGCTCCTGCGAGACGTCGACGGCGATCACGCGGCCGCCCTCGCGGGCGATGCGGGAGGCGGTCGCCCGACCGATGCCGGAGCCGGCGCCCGTGACGATGACGGTCTTGCCGGCGAAGCGGCCCTGGTCGAGGCGCTCGACCCACTCGGGACGCTCGACCGCGGATGCGACGCCAGCGGCACCGCCGGCATCGGCGGACTCGGTCGTCGGCTCGGGCGCCTCGGCGGAGGCATCCGCTGCTCCTGCCGGCACGTCGCCTGCCGCGGCGCGCGCGACGAGCTGGTCGACCATCTCCTGGCTGAACTGGCCCTTGCTGAGCTTGATGAGGCGCTTGATGGCGAGGCGCTGCACGGGGCGCATGACGTCTGCGTCCTGCCCGGCCTGTGCGAGCAGGTCACGCAGGATCGGGCCGCCCACGGGGTGCTCGAGCCAGGTCTTGATCGAGTCGTCGCCCGTGAGGGTCTTGGGGGTGTTCATGTGGTGCTTCCTTCTCTTCGATGTGGTGCGAAGCCATACCGGACATCCTTGTCCGGTAGTAAGGTAGCACCCGTGCCTGAACGCGGGAAGGGAACTTCCGAGGGCCGCAAGGCCAATCGCGGGCCGAGCGCCGGCCCCGGCAACCGGCGCGCCATCATCGCCGCCGCGCGCGAGGTCTTCGCGACCGACGGCCTGCAGGGTCCGTTCAACGCCATCGCCAAGAAGGCGGGCGTCGGGCAGGGCAGCCTCTACCGCCACTTCCCCGATCGGCTCTCGCTCGCCGTCGCCGTCTTCGACGAGAACATCGACGAACTCGAGTCCGCCGTCGAACACGAGGGCGCCACCCTCGACGACCTGCTCGAGGCGGTCATCGGGCAGGTCGTCGTGTCGACGGCGCTCATCGACCTCATCTGGCAGCACCAGCACGACGACCGGGTCGTCCACCTCGGTGAGCGGCTCGGAGCGGTCGTCGGCGCGCTCGTCGCACGCGAACGAGTGGCAGGCCGCATCGGCGACTCCGTCGAGGACGCCGACGTGCTGCTCGCCGTGTCGATGCTCGCCGACCTGCTCGCGCGCACCGGCGCCGAGGATCGCCGGCAGGTCGCCCAGCGCGCGTGGTCGATCTTCCACGCGGCATTCGCTCCGCGCTAGCAGGCGGCGCGTTCGTCGGCGCGCGCGGCGATCGTCAGGCGGTGACGGATGCCTCGGCGTCGGCGTCATCGCCGACGGTCTGCGTCTCGGCGTCGGCCGCGGCATCCGCTTCGTCGCCGTCTGCGCCGTCGCTGTCGGTGCCGCCGCTGCCGCGCCCGGTCGTCGCGACGATGGCCGCGACCGCGCCGACCACGAGGCCGAGCAACGCACCCGTGATCGCGGAGACCACGACGTTCGCCGCCGTGGTGCCGAGGTACGTGCCGAGGTCGGCGTGCACCGTGAAGCTCGTGAACACCCCGCGCACGAGGTTGCCGGCGACGACCGCGACCGTCGTGACCCACACGCCCCGGCCGAACGCCCGACCCGGGCTCGGCACCGCACGCCGCTTCGGTGCGCGGAGCACGACGAACGCGACGAGGAGCATGACGAGCACCCCCGCCACATCCGCGAGCCAGAACGCCCACGTCGTGTCGCCGAGCGGCATCGGTCGCAGTGCCGGGATCAGGTACGGCAGCCCGGCGGCGGCGGGCACCGCGAGGAGCGGCACGTAGGTCGTGAGGACGCCGGTCAGCGGCCAGATGCCGACCAGGATCGCGAGCGCGACAAGTGCCGCGAGGACGGCCCGATCGGCTCGATGGAGACGATGTGGGTCAACTGTCCTAGTCGGCATGGGTTTGATGATAGCCTCCCCCTCACATACGTCAAGGAGGACCGGATGTTCGCCGCTCGAAGCACCGTCGCCGCAGGGTTGGGAGTGCTGCTCGTCGTGGGTGGCGTCGCCGCGGCGATGCGGACGCCGGGGCCGGCGGAGGCCGCCTCCTTCATCACCGACGGCGACGGGCGCTCGCTCGTGCAGCACGGGTTCTCGACCGCGAGCAGCTCGAAGAGCGTGCCCGACGGCATGCCCGACTTCACCGAAGACCAGCTCGTGCAGGAGCAGGCCGACATGGGCACGGACTTCGTGCGCTTCCTCATCTCGTGGCGCAAGGTCGAGCCGAGCCCCGGCGTCTACGACCAGGGCTACCTCGACGACGTCGAGGAGCGGGTGGGCTGGTACGAGGAGCGCGGCTACCACGTGATGCTCGACATGCACCAGGACCTCTGGGGTTCCGGCATCACGCCCGAGGGCGACAACGGCAACGGCGCGCCCGAATGGGCGACGTACCTCGACGGCTTCCCCGTCGCCCACCACGACCAGTGGGAGCTGTACTACCTCGAGCCCGGGGTGATCCACGCGTTCGACAACTTCTGGAACACGACCGGCGCGCACCCCGAACTCACCGACCACTACGCCGGGGCCTGGCGAGCCGTCGCGGAGCGCTTCGCCGACAACGACGCGGTGGTCGCCTACGACCTCATGAACGAGCCCTACGGCGGCACCGTGCAGGGACCGGCCTTCGAGGCAGGCCCGCTCTCCGCGCTCTACCAGAAGACCGTCGACGCGATCCGCGAGGTCGACCAGGACTCCTGGGCGTGCCTCGAACCCCAGGCGCTCGGCTTCAACTGGGGGCTGCCGAGCGCGCTCGGCGCGGTCGACGACCCGCGCGAGGGCGACCCGCGCATCGCCTTCTGCCCGCACCTCTACCCGCTCCCGATGGATCTCGGTGAGGGATTCAGCGGCACCTCGCGCGATCTCGTCGAGACGACGGTGGCCGCGTGGCGCTCGAACACGCTGCGCACGGCCGAAGCCCTCGGCGGGGTGCCGATCATCCTCGGCGAGTTCGGCCTCGACACCACGCTGCCCGGCGCGCTCGACTACGTCGACCTCGTCTACACGACGTCGGATGCCTCGGGCATCGGCATCGCGTACTGGTCGCGCGACCCGGGGCCTTGGGGGCCGTATGAAGAGGACGGAACGCCGCGCAACCTCATCACGGTGCTCGACCGGCCCTACCCGCGCGCGATCGCCGGCGAGCTGCACACGTGGAACTCCGAGCCGGACTCCCTCGAGATCTCGGTCACGCCGACCGCCGACGGCCCTGCGACGAGCGAGGTCTACCTGCCCGCGGGCGGGTTCCCCGACGGCGGGGTCGTCGAGGGCGGCGAGGTCGTCTCGTGGGACCCCGAGCTCCGCATCCTCCGCTTCACGATCGACGCCGGCGACGACGGCGAGGCCGGCGCGCAGACGGTCGTGGTGCGACCGAGCTGACGCCCGCGGTTCCGTCTTTCGTTCGATGCGTCGGCGGCCCGCAGGAGGGGAGTATCGAGGTGAGGCTCGACCACCTCGCCTGCCTCCGAAGGGAACCGCCATGCAGAAACTGTTCTACGCATCGTTCGCGTACATGATCGTCGGCGTCGCCTCCGGCCTCTTCTACCGGGAGTTCACGAAGGCCAACGACTTCCCCGAAGGGCAGTTCACGCAGCTCGGCCTGGCCCACACCCACCTGCTGACGCTCGGCTTCATCGTGCTGCTCATCGTGCTCGTGATCGAGAAGGTCTTCGTGATCTCGAAGAGCCACCTCTTCGAGTGGTTCTTCTGGGTCTACAACGCGGGCGTCATCGTGACGTCGGCCATGCTCATCTGGCACGGCTCGCTCACGGTCATGGGCGAGGAGTCGACCTCGGCGATCGCGGGCATCGCGGGCCTCGGCCACATCGCACTCGCTGCGGGCATGGTGCTGCTCTTCCTGGCACTGCGCAGTCGCATCGTGGCACCGGCGGCGGCCCAGCCGGTGGTCGAGGCGACGGCCGCCGAGTAGGCGACGGCCGCCGAGTAGGCGACGGCCGCCGAGTAGGCGGCGACCGGCCTCGTCGCGACTGTCAGGTGCGTGCGTCACACTGAAGTCGTGATCGCCGACCATGCCCTCAGCTGGCGGCCGCGGCATCCGACCGATCTGCGCCAGACGCTCGGAGCGCTGCGGCGCGGCGTCGGCGACCCGGCGTTCCTGCTCGACGCGACCGGCGCCGTCTGGCGCACGACGCGCACGCCCGAAGGCGATGCGACCCTGCGACTGACCCAGCCCGATGCCGAGACGCTGCGCTGCGAGGCGTGGGGGCCGGGTGCCGGTGCCGCGGTCGTGCAGGCGCCCGAACTGCTCGGCGACGCCGACGACCCCACGGGCTTCGAGCCGCGACTGCCGATGCTCGACGACGCGCACCGGCGCAATCCCGGCCTGCGCATCACGCGCACCGCGCAGGTCTTCGAGGCCCTCGCCGCGACGATCCTCGAGCAGAAGGTCATCACCCTCCAGGCGCACGACTCCTGGCGCCGCCTGCTCATCGGCTTCGGCACGCCGGCCCCCGGCCCGACGCCCCGGCCGATGCGGGTCGTGCCGTCACCCGAGGTCTGGCGCACGATCCCGAGCTGGGAGTGGCATCGCGCGGGCGTCGACCCGAAGCGGGCGCGCACGCTGGCGAACGCGGCGGGATACGCCGACAAGCTCGAGGCCGTCGTCGCGATGAGCCCCGCGGATGCCGCGGCTCGCCTCACCCTCATGCCGGGCGTCGGCCCGTGGACCGTCGCCGAGGTCGCCCAGCGCGCGCTGGGCGACGCCGATGCGCTCTCCGTCGGCGACTACCACCTCTCGAATTACGTGGGACACGCGCTCGCGGGGCGCGACATGACCGACGACGAGATGCTCGAGACGCTCGAGCCGTGGCGCGGCCATCGCTATCGCGTCGTGCGGCTGCTCGGCGCCGCGGGAGTGCGCGGGCGGCCTCGGCGGGGCCCGCGCATGGCGTTCATCGACCACCGCGCGATCTGACGGAGAGGCGCGGGAGCCGTTCGTCGTCCGGGAGATGTTCCCCTCGCGCATAGGACACGCATAGGCTCTGCAATTACCGTGCTCTGAGGCCGACCCGGCTTCTCCCGATTGCGAAGGACACACACATCGTGAATACAACCGCCTCCAAGGTCAACGTGCCGCTGATCCTGCTCTGGGTCGCGGCGGTGGCGCTGATCGGCGGGGGCTACTGGCTCCTGAGCTCGTCGACCGCCAGCCAGGTCGAGTTCTACACCTCCGGCTCGCAGGATGTCGCCGGACTGCTCGGCGCGCAGACGAACACGACGGTCGCGGGCCTGCTGCTCGCGGTCGGTGCACTCGCCGTCGTCATCGCCCTCGCGGTGCACGCGCTCGGCCGGAGCGCTCGTATCGCGTCGGCGGAAGCCGCCGCGCTCGTCGCAGCTGAGGATGCCGCCTTCGAGGCGGAGCTCGATCGTGCCGAGGCGGAGTTCGACCGCGCCGAGGCTGAGGCCGCCGCTGCCGGGGTCGCGCCCGTCGCCGAAGCGCCTGCCGTCGTCGAAGAGGTCGTCGTCGAAGAGGTCGAGGTCGTCGAGGCGCCCGTCGCCGACGAGGCATCCGCCGCAGCAGGCGACGCCGCTCCGGCCGCCGACAAGAAGTAGCCGCCCTCAGCCGGCCGAGCGCTCCGTCTCGGCCGGCCGAGCGCGACCCCACTCGACGAGCGGCTGCAGCAGCTCGATGAGCTGCAGGCCCGCGGTGCTCGGCGTGTAGGTGATCGTCACCGGCGTCGTCGCCCGCACGTGCCGTTCGAGGACGCCTTCGTCTTCGAGCTCCTTGAGGCGGGCGGCGAGCAGCCGGTCGGAGATGCCGGTGACGGTGCTGCGGTACTCCGAGAACCGGCGGGCCCCGCGCACGCCGGCGAGCAGGATGGCCGCGTTCCACTTGCGGCCCGCGAACTCGACCGTGCTCTGGAATCGGCGGCACTGCGCCTCGTCGATGTGGCCGAGTTCGTGCAGGCGGGTGCGTCGGTCGTCGAGCAGCGCGACGGCCGCGTCATCCGCGTCATCCGTCTCCGAGTTGCTTACCATAGGTAAGTAGCTTACCCCTCTCGTGCGACCGCCGCACCCCGTGCCGGAGGATGGGAGCGTGGCGCAGGACGATGCCCGTGCGCCCGCGATCGATCGGAGCACGATGCACTACGGCCACGACCTGCAGTTCGGCACCTTCATCACGCCGAAGAACGACCCGCCGCAGTTCGCCGTGCGACTCGCCGAGCTCAGCGAGGCATCGGGCTACGACCTCGTGACGTTCCAGGACCACCCGTACCAACCGGCGTTCCACGACACGCAGACCCTGCTCACCTGGGTCGCGGCGCGCACCGAGCGCATCCACCTCGCCGCGAACGTGACGAACCTGCCGCTTCGGCCGCCGGCCGTGCTGGCCCGTGCCGCCGCGAGCCTCGACCTGCTCTCGGGCGGACGCTTCGAGCTCGGCCTCGGCGCCGGCGGGTTCTGGGATGCGATCGACGCGATGGGCGGCCGCAGGCTCACCCCCGGGCAGGCGGTCGACGCGCTCTCCGAGGGCATCGACATCATCCGCGGCGTCTGGGACCAGGGCGAGCGAGCGCGTTTCCAGGTCGACGGAACCTACTACCGGGTCGACGGCGCGAAGCGCGGCCCGGCGCCGGCGCACAACATCCCGATCATCATCGGTGCGCTGAAGCCCCGCATGCTGCGACTCATCGGCCGCAAGGGCGACGGCTGGCTGCCCTCGCTCGGGTACATGCAGCCGGGCGACTACGCCGCCGGCAACGCACGCATCGACGAGGCCGCGATCGCCGCGGGCCGGGACCCCCGTGAGATCCGCCGGATGGTCAACATCGGCGGCCGGTTCGGCGGCGGCGGCGGGTTCCTGAACGGGCCGGCCGCGCAGTGGGTCGACGACCTGCTGCCGTACGTCGTCGACGACGGCGTGGGCACCTTCATCCTCGCGAGCGACGACCCCGGCACGATCGTGCACTTCGCCGAGGAGGTCGCGCCGGCCCTTCGCGAGGCGGTCGCACGAGAGCTGCGAGCAGCGGATGCCGCGGCATCCGCCGACTCGATCGCTCTGTCTGCCGGGAGCCCTTCGACAGGCTCAGGGAACGGGGGTGCAGCCTCAGGGAACAGACCGGTGCGCAATTCGACGGTGCTCGCCAAGCGACGCGACGGCATCGACTACGACGCGGTGCCCGCCTCGCTCGCCGCCGACGCGATCGAACCGGGTGACGCCGGCTACGAGCGCGTGAAGTCCACATACATGCGCGGCGGGGCCCCCGGCCTCGTGCTGCGCCCGGCCGATGCCGCGCAGGTCGCCGAGGCGGTCGACTTCGCACGTGCGAACCCCGAGGTGCCGCTCGGCGTGCGCAGCGGCGGGCACGGCATCAGCGGTCGATCCACGAACGACGGCGGCATCGTCATCGACCTCTCCCGGCTGAACGCGATGGAGGTGCTCGACGAGGAGCGCCGGCTCGTGCGCGTCGAGGCGGGTGCGCGCTGGCAGGACGTCGCGGCGTTCCTCGCGCCGCACGGCTGGGCGCTCTCCTCCGGCGACTACGGGGGAGTGGGCGTCGGCGGACTCGCGACGGCGGGCGGCATCGGTTGGCTCGTGCGCGAGCACGGCCTCACGATCGACCACGTGCGCGCGGTCGAGATGGTGCTGGCCGACGGCTCCGTCGTGCGGGCGGATGCCACGCGGCATCCCGACCTCTTCTGGGCCGTTCGCGGCGCCGGCGCGAACATGGGCATCGTCATCGCCTTCGAGTTCGAGGTCGACGAGGTCGGCGCCCTCGGCTTCGCGCAGCTCGCGTTCGACGCGAGCGACACCGCGGGGTTCCTGCAGGCGTGGGGCGACTGGGTCGTCGACTCGCCGCGCGACGTCACGAGCTTCCTGCTCATGGGCGGCTCCCGCCCGGGTGAGCCGCCCGTCGCGCAGGTCATGGCGGTGATCGACTCCGACGACCCCGACACGGTCGTCGCCCGACTGCAGCCGCTCGCGGAGGTCGCGCCGCTCATCGGGCAGGAGGTGCGCCTCACGACGTACGAGTCGATCATGGCGAATGCCGCCGACGGCAGCCACGCCGCCGAGGGCGAGCCGACGGCGCGCACGGGGCTCATCGGCCGCATCACCCCGGAGTTCGCGGCGGATGCCGCGCGATTCATCGCGAGCGGGGCCACCTACTTCTTCCAGTTGCGAGCCGTCGGCGGCGCCGTGCACGACGTGCCGGCGGATGCCACGGCCTTCGCCCATCGCGCGGCGGAGTTCTCGGTCGTCGCGTTCGGCTCGAGCCGGCACCAGACGAGCGAGCGGTGGAACGAGCTCATGGCGCGGCACTTCTCGGGCGCGTACGTGAGCTTCGAGACCGAGGTGGGCCCGGCATCCGTCACCGCGGCGTATCCGCCCGCGACCCTCGAGCGGCTGCGCGCGATCAAGGGGCAGGTCGACCCCGGCAACATGTTCCGCGACAACGCCAACATCGAACCCGCGTGACTCGAATCGTCATTCTCGGAATCGGATCGGCATCCTCGGAATCAATCCGCGTTGCACGCGTTGCATCCCAGCATGACGAACCTCGCTCCAACTGACATCGGAATCATCGGCGCCGGCAACATCGGCGGCGCGCTCGCTCGAAAGCTCGTCGAGCTCGGTCACCGCGTGACGATCGCGAACTCGCGCGGCCCCGAGACGCTCGCCGAGCTCGTCGCCGAACTGGGCCCGAACGCGACGGCCGGCACGGCCGCCGAGGCCGCGGAGGCGGGGGAGTTCGTCATCGTGACGGTTCCGCTGAAGGCCTACCGCGACATCCCCGTGGCACCGCTCGCCGGCAAGATCGTGATCGACACGAACAACTACTACTGGGAGCGCGACGGCCGCATCGCCGAGCTCGACTCGGGCGAGGCGACCGTCTCGGGGCTGCTGCAGGCGCACCTGCCCGAGTCGAAGGTCGCCAAGGGCTTCAACAACATCCTCGCCGCCTCGATCCTCACCGACGGCACTCCCGCAGGAACGCCCGGTCGCCGAGCGCTGTCGACCGCGAGCGACTTCGACGACGCCGCGGCGCTCGTCACTGCGCTCCTCGACGACTTCGGGTTCGACTCGGTCGAGTTCGGTCCGCTCTCCGAGAGCTGGCGCGCCGAGCGCGATCAGCCGGCGTACGTCACGCCGCAGACGCGCGAGGAGCTCGTGGCGAACCTCGCGCGCGCGGAGCGGCTGCTCGCGGCCTAGCCACGGCCGCCTCAGCGGCTCATCGCCGGATGGCTCGCCTCACTCGAGCCATTCGGTGATGAAGGTCGGGCTCGCGTGGATGTGGGTCGAGATCATGGCCTCGGGTCCGATGATCACGAACTTGTGCGGGGTGTGTGCCGGCACGACGAGCACCTGGCCGCCGACGGCTTCCAGTTGTTCATCGCCGACCGTGAACAGCGCCCGCCCATGGCGGATGACGAACGTCTCGGAATACGGATGCAGGTGCAGCCGCGGACCGGAGCCGACCTTCGAGCTGTACGTGAGGATGAGCGACACGTCGGAACCGATCGAGGCGCCCTCGATCGACTCGTGCCAGTACACGTCGTCTTCGGCCACGCCGCTGCGCTGGTGCATCAGAACCATGGTGTGCTCCTCGCTTTCGCGGCACACGGTACACCCGGCGACGTCCGGCCGCATGCGGGGTCGGCCCGCACCAGATGCTTCCCTGCCCAGCTGCGCGAGTGCGGCTGCTCAAGCGACCGCGGCCGTACGAATCGGACCGGCGCGCCGACGGGCGAGTGCGGCGGCGCGCCGAGCCGGTGACACCGTCGATGCGCGCCACCGCTGCGGCCCCATGCCGGGCGGCGGCATCACCTCGGGCGTGCCGTCGTTCATGCGAATGCGCCACCCCGAGCTGTCGATCGAGCGGTGGTGGAACCAGCAGAGCAGCACACCGTTGTCGGTGTGGGTGGCGCCGCCATGCCACCACGGGACGACATGATGCACCTCGGTGGCCCACGCAGGGGTGTCGCATCCGGGAATGATGCAGCCGCCGTCGCGTGCTGCGAGGGCACGACGCTGTGCGCGGTTGAAGCAGCGCTCGGTCGTACCGATGCCGACCACCCCGCCGTTGGCGGCCAGCGTGACGTGCTGTATGCCGTTCGCGCTCGCATGTTGTTCAACAGCCCGCATCGAGATCGGTTCGTCGATGCCGTCGACGTGGCCGACGCCATGACCGGCGCGGAGATCGTCGGCGAGCACTGTGACGACGATCGTCGGGGACGCGCCGCCGAGGGTCGGAAGCTCATCGGCCCGTGCCGCGATGTCGAACACGGTCGCGATCGCGTCATGCTGGCGCTGCGCCCGGGTGCGCGGGTCTCTGCTGCCGGATGCCTCGAGCTCCGCCGGCTCTACGTCGTCTTCGACGGGAGCGGCCGCCGAAGGATCGGCGACCGGCACGAACCCGGTCGACTGCCGAAAGTTGGTGATCGAGTCGAACACTCGCCGCACCATGCCCGCGACCTCGGGCAGCAGTGCGCCACGCACGGGAACGAGGCCGTCGCGAGCGGGAAGGAGTTCGAACCCGCGGGCCGCCCACTGCCGATGCGACGGCTCGGCGCCGTCGGGATCGAGGACCTCGGCCCACACGGCGGCCTGCATGCGCGTCTCGGTGGCCGTCGCGGGGGCCGAGACCTCAGCGCCGGGCGCAGCGGCGACGCCGATCGCCGCGCAGACGAGTTCGTGTTCAGCCGCGCGCACTCCGTCGAGGTCGCCGTTGGCGTGGCGCGGGAGCACCGCATCGAGTGCCCTCGCAATTGCTGTCGCAGCATCGAAGCCGAGCTCGCCGGTGCGCAGGCCTTCGGCGAGGCGCTCGAACCGGGGTGGCATCGAATCGCCGAGCAGCGTGGATGTGCGACGGACCGCCGCTCCGAGCTTCAGCCGCGCACGCGCGGTCGGCGACGAGACACGAGTGAGGCGTTCGATGAGCTCGACGGCGCTGGTGCACCCCTCCTTCGCCGCGAGCCCCTCGCGACCGAGCGAGGTGCGGCTGCGGTGCTCGATCTCGCCCGCGGCATGGACGCGCAATGCATCGGCGAAGCGGCCGAGCCGTTCGACCTGCGCGACGAGTTCGAGGAGTTCGACGTCGCGCGCCGAAGCCAGGGCCGGCACCGTGTTCGGCGGCCCGCTCGCGGCATCGAGGAGGTCGCCGACCTGATCGGCGACCTCGGCGATGCGAGCGGTGAGGGCGTGCTCCATGTCTTCGACACTAGGGGCGACCACTGACATTTCGGTTCGAATGAAAATCAGCGCTGACCTGCATATGTAGCTGTGGAGAACGAGGGTCGACGGCTGCCTGTGGAGGAGGAGTGGGGAGGGTGCGGTGGGTCTCGATACGCTCGCCGGCGCTCGCTACTCGACCGACGTGGGTGCTCGTCCGGTAGGTCTCGATACGCTCGCTGGCGCTCGCTACTCGACCGGCCTCGGCGCCTCGTCGAGCACCCCGTCGAGCACCGGGTGCAGGTGCCGCGTCGTGAGCACGGTGGCGGCATGCCGCGCGCCGGCCTCGAGCGCCTCGTCGAGCGCCGCTCCGTCGAGGTGCGCGTCGAGCACTCCGGACATGAAGGCGTCGCCCGCCCCGTTGGTGTCGAGCACCTCGACGGGCACGGCCGCGACCTCGGACCGGAGCATCCGCCCGTGGTCGCCGGCGCTGATCGCGATCGCGCCCTGCGCGCCGAGCGTGCAGACGACGACGGATGCCCCGCCGCGCACGCACTGTTCCATGAACGGCCGCGGGTCGTCGCCGATGCGGTCGGCGTTCATGAAGATCCAGTCGGCGGCCCTGATGAACGGGCGGTGGAACTCGGCACTGCCGTCGTAGTCGTGGATGTCGGTCCAGATCGGCCGGCCGGTGGCGCGCGCCGCGCCGATGAGCCCGTGCGAACGCTCCGAGAGGTCGAGCACGATCGCCGGGGCGTCCCGCATCGCCTGCGCCAGCTCCGTCGACGGCGGCGTGCCCGGGTCGGCGGGCGCGCTCAGGTAGAGCGAGACGCGCTCGCCCTGCCGGGTCATGAGGTTCAGGTGGCTCTCGGTGCGCGCTGCGGCGAGGCTCGCGAACGCGACACCGGATGCCTCGAGCGCACCCTGCACGCGCCGCCCCTCCTCGTCGTCCCCGAGGAGCGTGTGCAGGAGCACGGGCCGGCCGAGGGCCGCGAGCCCGAGCGCCTTGCCGGCGGAGGTGCCGCCGATCGTCTCGTAGTCGTCGAGCGCGAACTGCATGTGCGGCACCGGCTCGGGCAGGTGCTCGAGGTAGACGATGCGGTTCCAGGCGGCCGGGCCCGAGACGACGATGGGTGCGTTCATGGTTCGCAGCGTAGCGGCGGCGACGTGCCGATCCTCCGGGCCGGCACTGATGCCGCAGCGTGTCGCACGGTCGAGGCTGATCATGAGGATCACTCACGAGAGGAGCGCGCCATGTCGGTCAGCATCGGGGGAGTGGAGCTCTACATGGGGCCGGTCGCAGTCGGCGGCCCCGATGACCTCGACCAGGCGATCCGCGACTTCATCGACGCGGCGCAGCACAGCCTCGCGATCGCCGTGCAGGAGATCGATTCGCGGCCCATCGCCCAGGCGATCCTCGCGGCGAAGCTGCGCGGCGTGCGGGTCCGCGTCATCCTCGAGGGCGACTACCTCACCGAAGAGAAGGCCCTCGCGGACCCGTGGGGCGTCACCGGCGCGCACGAGGAGAACCGCGTCATCATGGGCGCCCTGCTGAAGGCCCGTGTCGACGTGATCAGCGACCTGAATCCGAAGATCTTCCACCAGAAGTTCATCGTGCGCGACTCGGGCAAGCCCGGCGCCGCGGTGCTGACGGGCTCGACCAACTTCACCCTCACCGACACCGGCAAGAACGAGGAGGTCGGCATCGGGGCCGGCCAGAACCTCAACCACGTGGTCGTGCTGACCGGCCAGCTCGCCGCCGCCGAGTACCTGCGCGAGTTCGAGCGGATGCGCTCGGGCACGTTCGGCGACCTGCATGAGCGCGTCGAGCCGAGGCCGAAGGAGTTCGACCTGCCCGACGTGCGGGTGAAGCCCCTCTTCGCGCCGCGGCACGGCCCTGAGATGGAGATCATGAAGCAGATGCTGAAGGCGAAGGACTCGATCGACTTCGCGATGTTCACCTTCGCCCAGTCGTCGGGCATCGACGACACCATGATCCGCTTGCGGCCCCTCGTCTCACGCATCCGCGGCGTGCTCGACCGCGATCAGGGCGCCGCGAAGTGGGCGGCGACGAGCGACCTCGGGCACGGTGACGTCGAGCTCTTCGCGAACCGCCGCAACACGGGGGTGCGCAAGCTCCACCACAAGCTCATGGTCATCGACGAGCGGCTCGTCATCGTCGGCAGCTTCAACTACACGGCGCCGGCCAACACCCTGAACGACGAGAACATCATCGTGATCGGCGACCTCGAAGAGGAGCCGGGCAGTGCAGCGGATGTCGCGCAGCGCACGCTCGCCCGCTACGCGCTGACCGAGATCGACCGCATCATCGACGACCTCTCCGCGCCGGTGCCCGTCGTGCCGTAGCGCGGTCGGGCCGTTGGCGCTCGAGGAGACGGGGGGCTGACGGCGAAGTGGTAGCGTCGCCATCGTGAACGCGACCGGCACCCTCGCCATCGACGCCGGCCAGTCGGGCATCAAGGTCAGGCACTCGGATGCCTCGGGCTCCGGCGAGTGGTCGGCCCCCGGCATCCGCACCGACCTGCCGCTGCTGCCGCAGCTCGCGCGCGTCATCGAGCAGGCCCATGAGGGCGGTCGATCCGCGGAGCGCATCGGGCTCGGTGTCTCCGGGCTGACCGAGGACGAGGTCGACGCCGGCTACCTCCTCGCCGCCGCGGCTCCGATCGGCGCTCGCAGCGTGCACCTCGCCCACGACTCGATCACGGCGTACCTCGGTGCGCTCGGCGACGAGCGCGGCGTCGTCGTCGCGGCGGGAACGGGTTCCGTCACGCTCGCCGTGGGCGCGGTCGAGATCGCGAGGGTCGACGGGTGGGGCTACCTCATGGGCGACGCCGGCAGCGGTTACTGGCTCGGTCGGGCGGCGCTCGAGGCGGTCATGCGCGACTACGACGGCCGCGGGCCGGCCACCGCCCTCAGCGAGGTCGTGCGTGCGGACTTCCCCGACGTCGAGGCGGCCTACATCGAACTGCAGGCCGACCCCGAGCGGGTGCAGCGCATCGCGTCGTACGCACGGGCGGTCGCGGATGCCGCCGCCGCGGGCGACGAGGTGTCCGCGGCGATCGCCTCCGCCGGCGCGCGAGAGCTCGCGATGTCCGCCATCGCCGGGCTCCGACGCGTCGGCGAGCTGGGTGCCCCCGTCTCGCAGGTGCGCGGGGTCGGCGGCCTGTTCCACGGCGAGGTGCTCGGCCGCGAGTTCGTCGAGACGCTGCGCGCCGAGTTGCCGGGTGCCGAGGTGCGGCTCGGTGAGGCGCACCCGCTCGACGGTGCCGCGGCACTCGCCGACGTCGCGCCGACGAGTGCGCTCGCGGCGCACATCGCCGTCGCGCGGATGGGTCCGTCGGTCGAGTAGCGACGCAGGAGCGTATCGAGACCTGGTGCGGGGATCTCGATACGGCCGCGGGCGGCCTACTCGACCGGCGGGGTGGGCCGCGGGCGGCCTACTCGACCGGCGACCGGTGCTACATCGTGTCGAGGATCGCGACGAGGTGCTCGAACGCGGTGTTCGGGTTCACGATCGCGAAGCGGGTGTTCGGCCGCCCGGCGTGCGAGCTCGGCGTCACGAACGCACGCTGTTCGTCGAGCAGCCGAGCCGACCACGCGTCGTAGTCGGCCTTCGTCCAGCCGTCGCGCTCGAAGACGACGACCGAGAGCTGCGGGGAGCGCACGAGGCTGAGCCCGTCGCGCCGCTCGATCTCGTCGGCGATGCGCTCCGCGAGCGCGATCGAGCTCGAGATCGCCTCGCGGTAGGCGGTGCCGCCGTAGGTCGCGAGCGAGAACCACAGCGGCAGGCCGCGTGCCCGTCGCGTGAGGTGCGCGGCGTAGTCGGACGGGCTCCAGTCGCCGCCCTCGGTGAGGGTGTCGAGGTACTCGGCGTGCTGCGTGTGTGCCCGGCGGCCCTGCTCGGGGTCGCGGTAGATGAGCGCGCACGCGTCGAAGGGGGCGAAGAGCCACTTGTGCGGGTCGACGATCACCGAGTCGGCGTGCTCGACGCCCGCGAAGCGGTCGCGCGCGAGCGGCGAGAGCATGCCGGCGAGCCCGTAGGCGCCGTCGACGTGGAACCAGAAGTCGAAGTCGCGCTTCAGAGCCGCGATCGAGGCGAGGTCGTCGACGATGCCGAAGTTCGTCGAGCCGGCGGTCGCGACGACGGCGAAGACGGATGCCCCGTGTTCCTCGAGTGCACCTCGAACGTCGTCGCCGCGCAGCATGCCGTCACCGGCCGGCTTCACGGGCACGACGTCGACGTCCATCACGCGGGCGGCCGAGGCGATCGAGGAGTGCGCCTCTGCGCTGCACACGATCTTCCATCGACCGCCGGGCGGCGCGGGCACCGCGGCATCCGCTGCCCCCTCGCTCAGCCGGTGGCGCGCGTGCTCGCGTGCGGCGACGAGGGCCGAGAGGTTGCCGAGCGTGCCGCCCTGCACGAAGACGCCGCCCGAGCCCGCGGGCAGGCCGAACTCGCGGCCGAGCCACGAGAGCACCTCGTTCTCGGCGTAGACGGCGCCGGCGCCCTCGAGCCAGGAGCCGCCGTAGAGCGCACTCGCCGAGACCACGAGGTCGAACGCGGTCGCCGCCTTCGTCGGCGCCGTCGGGATGAAGGAGAGGTACTGCGGGTGGTCGGTCGTGATGCAGGCCGGGGCGAGCACGTGCTCGAAGAGCGCCAGGGCCCGAGCGGCGCCGATGCCGTGCTCGTCGATCGTGCGGCCGGCGAGGCGCCGCAGCTCGGGCTCGGTCACCGGCTTGTCGAGCGGGGTGTCGTCGCTCAGGATGCGGCGGCGCGAGTAGGCGAGCACGAGGTCGACGAGGTGCGAGGTCTCGTCGGACGTCGAGTGCATGCGGGTCGCGGGGTCGCGCGGCTCGTTCGCGTCGAGGTCGAGTTCAGTGCGGTGCATCCGGATGTCCCTTTCGGCTCGGCCGAGCCGGTTCGCCGGCGGGCCACGGAAAAGCTTCACATATCCTTGCCGTTTCGCAAAAAAGCATCACGAATCCTGCGTCGTGCGCCAGTTTCGACCGGAAAGCGACACGCAAACGCAATGGATGCTACTGGTGACGCAACGCCGCTCGCAGATGCTCCTCGGGGTCGACGAGGTGATTGTGGTCGTCGACCCCGAGGGCGACCTCGGCCCAGTTCAGGGTGCCGCTGAATGCGCCGCCCCACACCTTGTAGCCCTCGTACGCGGGCATGCCGGTGTCGCAGCCCGTGTCGAGCCCCTCGTCGAACGAGAAGTAGAGCGCGTGCGTATGCTCGACGCGCCCGCTGCCGACCGCCTTGCCGTCGATGAACAGCGAGACGTCCCCGCCCTTGCCGATGCCGCCGCCGTCGTAGGCGAACTCGACCCGCACCTGGTGCTCGCCCGCGCCCATCGCGGCATCCGACAGCGTCGTCGAACGCTGCAGGCCGCAGTAGTTGTAGTGGAAGCCGAGCTTGCCGTCTTCGGCGAAGAACGACCACCCCCCGGTGCGGCCGCCCTGTGCCACGATGGCGCCCTCGAGCGAGCCGTCGTCGGGCACGACCACCTCGGAGGTGACCGAGAACGAGCGGTTCTTCACGTTGATCGCGACGTTCTCGCCGAGGCGCACCATGCCGGGGTAGAGCCGCAGGCGGTCGCCCTTCACGAGCGTCGGCCGGCCGGCGAGCTCGGGGTTCATGCGCTCGGCGGCGCGGTCGTCCATCGGGAACACATTGTGGCGGGCCGCCTCGATGAGGAAGAGCCGCTGCAGTTCCGCGAGCTTCTCGGGTTGCTCATCGGCGAGGTTCTTCGCCTGCGTCCAGTCGGTCGTCGTGTCGTAGAGCTCCCAGACGTCGAGCGAGAAGTCGGGCGCCTTCGAGACCACGTCCCATGGAGTCCGGTGCTTCGTGACCGCGGTCCAGCCGCGATGGTAGATGCCGCGGTTGCCCATGAGCTCGAAGTACTGCGTCGTGTGGCGCTCGTCGGCGGATGCGTCGTCGAAGCTGTAGGCCATCGAGACGCCGTGCATCGGCTCCTGCGTGACGCCGTTGAACGTGTGCGGCTCGGCGAGCCCGGCGACGTCGAGCACGGTCGGCGCCACGTCGATGACGTGGTGCCACTGCTCGCGCACCTCGCCCTTCGCGGCGATGCGGCTCGGCCAGTGCACGATCGTGCCGTTGCGGGTGCCGCCGTAGTGCGAGGCGACCTGCTTGGTCCACTGGTACGGGGTGCACATCGCGTGCGCCCAGGCGACCGAGTAGTGGTTGTACGCCTCGGGGCCGCCGACCTGGTCGAGGTGCTCCTTCCAGAACTCGACCGTCTCGAACTGGCCGCCGCCGTTCGAGGCTGTCGTCAGCATGTAGGCGCCGTCGATGCCGCCCTCGGCCGAGGCGCCGTTGTCGCCGATGATGTAGTAGATGAGCGTGTCGTCGAGGATGTCGAGTTCCTCGAGCGCGTCGATGACCCGGCCGGTGTGGTGGTCGGCGTACTCGAGGAAGGCCGCATAGACCTCCATCTGGCGGGCGAGCACCGGCTTCTGCTCCTCGGGCACGTCGTCCCAGGCGGGCAGGCCCTCGGGGCGGGCCGTCAGCTCGGAGTCGGCGGCGATGACGCCGAGTGCCTTCTGGCGGTCGAAGGTCTCCTCGCGCTGCGCGTCCCAGCCGAGGTCGAACCTGCCCTCGTACTTGGCGATCCAGTCCTTCGGCACGTGGTGCGGTGCGTGGGTCGCCCCTGGCGCGAAGTACACGAAGAAGGGCTTGTCGGGCGTCAGGCTCTGCTGCTGGCGCACGTAGTCGATCGCCTTGTCGGCGAGGTCGGGCATCAGGTGGTAATCGGGGTCGGTCGGCGGCGCGATCGCGGTGAGCCCGTCGATGAGCGCCGGCGTGTACTGGTTCGTCTCCCCGCCGATGAAGCCGTAGAAGCGCTCGAAGCCGCTCTGCGCGGGCCAGTGGTCGAACGGGCCGGTCGGGCCCGACTCCCAGACGGGTACTTCGTGGCACTTGCCGAACTGCGCGGTGTTGTAGCCGCTCTGGCGGAGGATCTCGGGCAGCGGCACCGCGGTGTTCGGCCGCGTCGAGCGGTAGCCCGGCGCGGGCGTCGCGGTTTCGGTGATGTGGCCCATGCCGACAGAGTGGTGATTGCGACCCGAGAGCAGCGCGGCCCGTGTCGGCGAGCAGAGCGCGGTCGTGTGGAACCGCGAGTAGCGCAGGCCCTCGCCCGCGAGGCGCTCGGCGGTCGGCGTGCGGATGGGGCCGCCGAAGGCGCTGGATGCCCCGAATCCGACGTCGTCGAGCAGGATCACGAGCACGTTCGGCGCCTCGGCCGGTGGGCGCGCCGGCTCGATCGGCGGGAACTTCTCGTCGAGCTTCTTCGCGTCGTACGCGACCGGCCCCTGGTACGGGCGATCGGGCACGGGAAGCACGGATCCCGGTCGGACGTCGTTCATGTGTTCCCCCTCATGCGCGTCGGGCGTCGTCGCGCCATTCGATCATCGCAGCCGCGTCGCGCGTGAGGGGGAGTGCCGCTCAGCGGCGCACGAACTCCTGCACGAAGTCCTCGTCGACGCTCACGCCGAGACCAGGGCCGGTCGGCACGGTGAAGTCGCCGTTCGGCGCGACCTCGAGCGGGGTCGTGAGGATCCGGTTCGCGACCGGCAGGGTGAGCGGCTGGTACTCGAAGGCGAGGAGCGACGGCGAGCTCGCGGCGACGTGGAGGCCGGCGGCCATCGCGATGCCGAACGCCGCGGAGTGATGCGGTGCCACCTGAGCGTGGAACGCGTCGGCGACGGCCGCGATCGCGAGCCCCTCGGTGATGCCCGTGCGCCCGATGTCGGGCTGCGTGAGACCGACGGCCCGGCGCGCGAGCCAGTCGGTGAACTCGAAGCGACTGCGCATCGCCTCGCCCACCGCGACGGGGGTCTCGATGGATGCCGCGAGGTCGCGGTGACCCTCGACGTCCTCGGGAGCGAGGGGCGCCTCGAAGAACCAGGCGTGGCGTTCGTCGAGTTCGCGGCCGAGCGCCTTCGCCTCGCCGAGGCGGTAGCTCCAGTGCGCGTCGAGCGCGACCTTGAGGTCGGGGTGCGCGTCGTTGACGGCGTCGAAGGTCGCGAGGTCGGTGCGCAGGTCTGTGCCGAGGTGCATCTTGAACCGGCGCACGCCGGCCTCGACGAGCACGGCGGTCTTCTCGGCGATCTCGGCATCGTCGGCGCCCCGCACGCCCGAGACGTAGGTCGGCAGCACCTCGGCGAATCGTCCGCCTGCGAGCTCGGAGACCGAGAGGCCGGTCGCCTTGCCCCAGAGGTCCCACAGTGCGATGTCGACGGCGGCCATGGCGTCGGCCTGGTGGCCGGTCAGGTGCCCGCGTTCGCGCATCGACTCCGACATCCGGTGCCAGAGCGTGCGCACCGAACGCGGGTCCTCTCCGATGATGAGCGGCGTGAGGAGGTGGTCGACGATCGCCGCGGCGACCTCTGGGGCGACGGGTGCGAGCCCCTCGCCCCAGCCGACGAGGCCGTCGTCGGTCTCGATCTTCACGATGAGCGTCTCGTAGCCGGGGGAGTAGAGGCTCCGCCACGGCGGCCGGATCATGTAGCCGCGGTGCTCGACCGCCGCCTCGCCCGCGTAGGAGTCTTCGGCATCCTCCTTCGAGATGAAGAGGGGGAACGTTTGGACGCGCGCGATTCTCACAGGGTCTCCGATGACGAGGGATGATCGAGAAGCCGTCGACGGATGCCGCGGCGTGGGGTTCGAGTGTCGGGGTCTACAGGGCGGCGTACGCCGTCGCGGAGTGGGAGGGGCTGTAGCCGAGGGCGACGGAGATCTCGTCGGCGGCCTCGATGACCTGCAGCGCGATCTCCTGGTGGGGCGCCTGCAGGTCGAGCACCGAGAGCGGACCGCTCGCGGAGAGGCCGGCGACGATCTCACCGGCGCGGTTGCGAACGGGTGCCGCGATGCAGGCGCGCCCGAAGGCGAGCTCCTCGATCTCGGTGGCGTACCCGCGGCTGCGCGTCTCTTCGAGGGCGATCTCCATCGCGTCGCGGTCGACGATCGTGTGCGGGGTGAACCGCTGGGGCGTGTTCGCGAAGTACTCGTCGATGAGGTCGGACGGCATGCCCGACAACAGCGCCTTGCCGAGGCCCGTGGCGTGCAGTGGCGCGGTGCGGCCCGCCATCGCGAACGACTTCGGGGCGAGCGCGCCCTCGAAGTTGCAGAGATAGGTGAAGGTGAAGCCGCTGAGTTCTGCGACGTTCACGCCGATGCCGAGCCGGTGCGCGAGGTTCTGCGCGATCTGGCGCGAGGCGCGGAAGATCGGGGAGCCGTTGAGCGCGATGGTGCCGAGCGAGACGGCGGCCGGCCCGAGCCGGTAGAGGCCGGTCCGGTCGTCCTGCACCACGAACCGCATGCGGTCGAGCGCCGACATCATGCGCGACACGGTCGATTGCCCGAGCCCCGTGAGTGCGCAGAGCTCCGACACCCGCAGCTCGCCGGCCTCCTCGGTGAAACACGCGAGCAGGGACATAGCCCGTTCGACGGTCTGTGTGCCGCCGACCGATTCCGATGCCATCGGGACTCCTTCTCATGCAGTTGCCGCGCGTCGTTGCTTACCCGCTCGGGCTGCGCCGTTGCCGTCAGTGTAGTAACCGGAATCGGCTGAGGCAATCCAAATATGGGTGAGTTATGCATTTTGTGGATTTCGCATCCGCATTGTGGTTTACTGGCCGCACGTCAGCGTTGACCACTTGTGACGACGACGCACAGGGGCCCCTGATGAGGGGTCGCCATCTCTCGGGAAGTGAACGCAATGCAGCAAGCCATCCTCGAACGACCCGCGACACGCGAGGCGACCGAGCCGACCGGGCCGCGATCCGGGCGGCGTTCGACCCTCGGTGCGAAGGATCGCACCTTCGGATTCATGATCGCACTCCCCGCGGTCCTCCTCTTCCTCGTGATCGCGATCTACCCGCTCGTCTCGAGCATCGGCACGAGCCTCTACGACCAGTCGTTGCTCACGCCCGATCGCACCTTCGTCGGCTTCGACAACTACGTCGCGATCTTCGGCGAGTTCATGGCGCGGCTCGGCACGACGCTCACCTTCGCGACGCTCGCGACGATCTTCCCCGTGCTCCTCGGCGTCGCGCTCGCCGTGCTGTTGAACGCACGACTCCGCGGTCGCAACATCCTGCGCGGCACGCTCATGCTGCCGTGGCTCCTGCCCGGCGTCGTGGTCTCGTTCCTCTGGGCGTGGATCTTCAACGACAGCTACGGCGTGCTCAACCACCTGCTGACGATGGTGGGCCTGCCCGAGGTGAGCATGCTCGGCAACCCCACCGGCGCGATGGCGGCCGTCGTGATCGCGAAGACCTGGCACTCGTTCCCCTGGATCATGGTCGTCGCCCTCTCGGTGCTGCAGACCCTGCCGGCCGAGCAGCTCGAGGCCGCGACGATCGACGGGGCCACGCGTTCGCAGCGGTTCCGCTACATCTCGCTGCCGCACATCGTCGGCCCGGTCGCCCTCGTCGCGACGCTCGAGTTCATCTACAACTTCGGCAACTTCGACACCATCTTCGTGATGACGGGAGGCGGCCCCGGAGATTCGACGACGACGCTCGCCGTCAGCCTCTATCAACTCGCGTTCGGCAGCTACGAGCTCGGCAAGGCATCCGCCATGGGCGTGCTCTGGCTCATCCTGCTCGCGATCATCTCGAGCGCATACCTGCTGCTCAACCGACGTCTGGAGAAGCGATGAGTCACGGCCGCGACATCGGAGAGGCGATCATCCGCCCGAGACTGTCGATCCCCGGGCGCCTCGGGCTCATCCTGCTCGCCCTCTTCGGCCTCCTGCCGATCTACTGGCTGACGTCGACGGCGTTCATGAAGAAGGAGGCGGTGTTCGCTCTCGATCGGCCGCTCTTCCCGGTCGACCCGACGCTCGACAACTTCATCGGGTTCTTCCAGAACGACGCGCTGCTCCAGGCGCTCGCGAACAGCTTCATCGTCTCGACGGGCACCGCCGTGCTCTCCGTGCTCGTCGGCGGCATCATGGCCTACTCGCTCTCGAAGTTCCGCTACCGCGGGCGCAACGCGATCATGTTCATGTTCCTCATCGGGCAGCTCATCCCGGGGGCGCTGCTCCTGATCTCGCTGTACCTCATGCTGAGCTCGGCCGGCCTGCTCTACACCTACACGGCGCTCATCATCTCGTTCACGACGTTCACGCTGCCGCTCGTGGTGTTCCTCCTGAAGGGCATCATCGACGGGCTGCCCGACGACATCCTCGAGGCGGCGAAGGTCGACGGCCTCTCGCGCATCGCGACGATGTTCCAGATCGTCTTCCCGCTCGTGGTGCCCGGCCTCATCACGGCGGCGATGTTCGCCTTCATGCGCGGCTGGAGCGACCTGCTGTTCGCGCTCACCCTCGCGGGCCCCGACAAGCAGACCCTGCCCGCCGGCCTTACCCAGGCCTTCATCCGCGAGGGCACGGCCGACTGGCCGGCACTCATGGCGGCATCCCTCATCACCTCGCTGCCGCTCGCCATCATCTTCATCCTCCTCCAGCGCTACTTCGTCTCCGGCCTCGCGTCGGGGGCCGTGAAGGGGTAGCCGTGATCCGCAGCACCGCACCGAACACACATTCCGACGAAGGAGCAGTCCACATGAACCTCTCGACCTCGCAGCTCAGCCGCCGCGCCTTCATCGGCGGCGGTACGGCATTCGCCGCACTCGGCGCGCTCGCGCTCGCCGGCTGCGCCACCCCGGCCGCGCCGGGCGCCAGTGCCGGCGCCAACGCTGCGACCAAGGCGAAGACGATCAACTTCTACGGCAACTCGCTCGGCGAGGAGGCGCTGAAGCCCGCATGGGAGGCGATCCTCAAGGACTTCTCCGCTGAGGAGGGCGTCACCGTCTCGCCCGTCATCTACCCCTACGACCAGGCCGCGACGCAGCTCGCACTCACCGGCCGCTCGGGCAAGCTCATGGGCGTCGGCCAGTCGGGCGGATGGCAGGTGCTCACGCCCATGGACGTGCTCGCCGACCTCTCCGACCTCGCCAAGGGCCTCGGCATCCCGCAGGGCGTGCTCGACTCGTACACGATGGGCGGCAAGCTCCTCGTGCTGCCGCTCACGGCGTCGGGCATCGGCATCATCACGAACGGCGAGATCGCCAAGAGCGTCGGCATCAAGTCGGGCATGACGGTCGAGCAGTTCGCGACCGCGCTCGAGAAGATCAAGTCGCAGGACTCCTCGCTGATCCCCTACGCGGCGGTCACGAAGAACCCCGACCTGAAGGATGCCGCGCACTGGATGTGGGGCTGGGGCAGCCCGGTCGTCACCGACGACTTCGAGTGCACGATCGGCGACAAGGAGAGCGTCGAGGCGATCACTTGGTACAAGGCGCTGCAGGACGACGGCCTCACCCAGGCGAACGTGGCACGCAGCGACGCGCGCATCCTGTTCGCGAGCGGGCGCGCCGCCCTCTACGACGACGCCCCGCTCGCGTCGACCTTCGTGAAGACGAACGGTGCCGCGCAGAACATCATCGACAACATCAGCGCGATCGAACGACCCACGGCCAACGGCAACCCGTCGTACAACCGCGCCTGGGGCGGCGGCCTGTTCGCGAGTGCCGGCGAGGGCGAGCTCACGAGCCGCGACTTCATCACCTACGCCGCGACGGACATCGATGCCGCGACCGCGCAGTACGAGCAGTCGGGCGTCGCGCCGGCCGCGAAGTCCGTGGCAGACCAGATCCCGGCCCTCGCCGCCGACGAGTACCAGACCACGTTCCGCACCGAGGTCTCCGAGCACGCTCGCGGCGCCGCATGGGACCGCGTGCCCGTGACCGCCCAGATCGACGCGGCGATCGGCGCGGGCGTCGCGACCATCCTCGCGGGCCAGGTCGACGTGCAGTCGGGCCTCAACTCGCTGAAGAAGGAAGTCCAGGACCTGCTCGACGCGAACTCGTAGTCGATCGCCCGGCGCCGGCCGCCTGCGGAGGGACCCGCAGGCCGCCGGCGTTCGGCGTGCGCCGGGGCATCCGTCGCTGCGCATTCGCCCGGCTCCTCGGTGCCGGGCATCCGCTCGAGACGGATGCCTCGAACCGACGGCCCCGCCTCAGGCCAGGCGGTCGTCGGGGAGTGCGAAGAAGTCGGCGGCGTGCTGCCGCGCCATCCGCTCGGAGACCTCGGCGATGGGGCCGTCGAGGTGCCCGTTCGCGCGCACGGTGAGCCGCTTCGGTGCGGTCAGCGCGTGGAAGACGGCGAACTGGCCTCGCGGGTCGACGGCCGGGTCGAGCACGGCCGCCGCCACGTGCACGGGCACGCGGATGCGCCGAGCCGCCACGGCGGCAT
The DNA here is from genome assembly GCF_001427265.1 of Agromyces sp. Root1464. Taxonomy (NCBI): domain Bacteria; kingdom Bacillati; phylum Actinomycetota; class Actinomycetes; order Micrococcales; family Microbacteriaceae; genus Agromyces; species Agromyces sp. Root1464. The sequence goes on along the minus strand of NZ_LMFU01000001.1, from coordinate 1,061,879 downwards.
CGAAGTAGCCGAGCACCTCACGCGCCTCGGGGTGCTCCTGCACGTGCTGTCGCACGGCCTCGCCACTGCCCGTGCAGCGTCGGGTGAGGCGGATCGCATGGTGCCCGAAGCTCGGGACGTCGAGCGACGCGCGCCGGAAGCGGGCGTCCCAGGGCAGGGCCATCGCCCCGATGCCGCCGCCGAAGCTGCCGCCGCTGAAGTCGAGCGCCGCGGCAGCCTCCGGGGCGGCGTCGAGCAGCACGGTCGCGGCTCGCCAGACGTCGGCGGCGGCGAATCGATGCGAGTAGGTGTCGCGGTGCGCGATGCCCGCGAGCACGTGCTCATCGGGGAGCGCCGGGAAGCGACTGCCCGTGTTCGGCAGCGTGCCCGGCGCCGCGGGGAAGATCGCGGCGGTGTCGGCGGGCACCTGATCGAGGTCGGGCGCCGTGCGGCCGCCGTATCCGTGCCCGATCACGAGGCCGCGTCGGATCGCTGCCTCGAGGCGCGGCACCATCAGGAACGCCACGGCCGGCTCGCCGGCGGACGAGTCGAACCGGATCTGCCTCACCTGGTGGGTCTCGGTGGCGTCGAGGTCGCGCGTCGTCTCCCACCCGACCCGGCCGGCGCCGTACGCCTCGAAGGTGCCGCGCCAGAACTCGTCGAAGTCGGCCGGCTCCTCCGGCGGCCCGGGCGGCGTCAGCAGCGCGGTCACCGAGTACTCGGTCAGTTCCTCGGAAGGGGAGTTGGTCACTGCGTGGTCCTCTCGGGGGTCGGCATGGTCGACGCTATCGGCACCGCTGGTTGCATTGCCATTGACACTGTCGCATAACGGATGCATCATATGCATCATGGATTCAAGGATGAGCCCAGCGGCCGACCACGATTCGATGGACCCCGACGCGTCACCAGCGGATGCCCCACCAGCTGCCCCCGGGCAGTGGAGCCGGCGCTCTGCGCTGCAGCTCCTGCTGGCGGCCGGGGTGCTCCCTGCCGTCTTCGGAGGCCACCCGGAGGCCGCAGCGGCGGATCCCGGGTTCAGCGGCACCAGCGGCGCCTACGCCGACGCCCTGCGGCGTCTCGACAAGCCGAACCTCTCGCTCACCCGCGTCGCGCGGCTCGTCGGGCGAAACCATCGCATGACCTTCCACCAGGCGCGCTGGGACGGCGGCGAGACGATCGTCCGCGACCTCGAGATCAAGCACGACGGACAGTGGCTGTCGGTGACGAGCCCCGACCACCGCTTCGACGAGCAATGGGTCGTGCTGGCCGGCACGCTGCCCGACGGCAGCGCACCCGAGCTGTACGGGCCGTTGCAGCCGAGCTGGCTGGGGTTCACCTCGTATCGACGCCTCAGCGGGCAGGTGATCGAGCTGCGCACCAGCACCGATGACGTCGAGCTCGTCGTGCGCTGGCGGCTCGACGGCGACCAGCCCGAGGCGCACTACGTGCTGAAGGCCAAGCAGGCCGGCGACTACCTCGTCGGCTACCAGAGCCAGGACGTCAAGGGCATCGACGACCTCGACGAGGTGCTCTGCGGCTCGTACCAGCACGCCCTCACCGTGGTCGACGGCTCGGCCCCGCTCGGCGCGTGGGAGCTGTTCGCGCCCATGGCGCTGACCCAGTACGCCGTCGCCGGCGTCGCCGTCACCTCGGGCGTCTACCTGCCGGCCGAGGTGGCCGAGTTCGTGCACGAGCGCCAGCTCATGTCGGATCGGCAGCCCTACGGGATGAGCCTGCGCAACGACAGCCTCGACGTCGTGCCGAGCGTCTACGCGCCGCAACCGGGCCTGCGGACGGCCATGGCGGCCGGAGAACGTCGCGGCTTCGCCTTCGGCGTCGCGGCGCGCATCGGCAGCCTCTATGACGCGTACACGGCGCTGTGCCGCGGCGAGTACGGCCTGAAGGCGTACCGCAGCAACGTCTACGACCGCTCCCTGACCGATGCCGTCCACGCGATGACGGAGCTCATCGCGATCGAGCCCGACGGCGACGACTCGGTCGACTTCATCCCCTCCTACTCAGGTTGGTGGAACCGCGCCAAGGGATTCGTCGACGTCGAGAACGAAGACGCGGTGCGCACCGCGGCAAGCGGCGTGCTGCTCTCGGCGCATTACCTGACCGGCACCGCCGACGGCACCCTCTACGACCGCCGAGCCCGGCCCGCCCTCGAGTACCAGCTGTCGCGCAAGGGGATCGGCCACTCGCCCGTCATCGGCGGCTCGGTCTACAACGACAAGACGCAGTACCGGATCGGCCGGATCCCCACCGACGCGGTGAACCTCGCGGCGCTGTCCCAGCTCACCCACGGGCGCAACGCGGCCTTCCAGCGGCTCGCGGTGCAGGCCACCAAGGCCGGCGTCGTCGGGCAGAGCCGGGCACCGTTCGCGACCGCCCTGGCCACCTATCAGCTGACCGGCGACCCGGCCTACCTGACCGAGGCGACCCTGATCGGCCGGCGCTACGTGCAGGAGGAGATCCTCACGCCGTACCGCGGCAACGGGCAGCCGCCCGGTGGATTCGCCTACAGCTTCTCGAAGTACTGGGTCGACCTCCTGGTGCTGTTCGAGCTGACCGGCGAGGCCGTGTTCCTCGAGGGCGCGCATCGCGAGGCGCAGCGATTCATCACGCAGACGGCGGTTCGGCCGGTGCCCGACCAGACGATCACGGTGCCCGAGGGGCACGTGGTCGTGCAGCAGTACGACTGGGAGTCGCGATCGTCGCTTCCCGACTATCCGACGACGGATGTCGCGCCCGAGACCGTGCCCGCCTGGTACGTCTCGCCGACCGGCCTCACGTTCGAGGCGCTGTCGTCGTTCAAGCTCGGGACCAGTTCGCTGACCGATCCCGGCGGCGGGTACGTCTTCAACCCGTGCTGGGCCGGCGCCCTGCTGCGGCTGGCTCACCACGCCGGCGACCCGCTGCTCGCCGACGTCGCGCACAACATGGTCATCGGCCGATTCACCACCTACCCCGGCTACTACAGCCGCCAGTTCCAGGTCGCGCAGATGAAGCCCGACTTCGCGACGAGCGGCCCGGTCGGGATCACCGGGTACTACTTCCACCACGCACCCGCCCAGCTCGGCCTCGCGATGGACTACCTCATCAACGAGAGCTTCTACCGCAGTGCAGGGCAGATCGACTTCCCGCACGTCTTCGAGGCCGACTTCGCGTACTTCAAGTACTTCGCCTACGGGCACGCCCCCGGCACCTTCTTCGGCGAGGACGGCGTGTGGCCGTACTTCCCGGCCGGCCTGATCTCGCTCGACAACCCGTTGGTCAACTGGATGACCGGGGTCGGGAACGACGCCCTGTACGTGAGCCTCACGAACTCGGCGGCCGATGCGCAGTTCGTCGTCGTCGACCTCACCGGTGAGCTCACCGGGCTGACGGGCGGCGACGCCCCCGCGGTCGAGGTGGTGGCCGCCGACGGCACCCGTTCGGCGCAGGTCGCCGCCGGCGGACGCATCAAGGTGCGAGTGCCCGGCCACGGGCTCGTCGCCCTCGTCGTCCGCGGCGTCACGGTCGACCGGCCGGCGCAGCCGTTCGACGACCTCGTCGATCGCGGCACCGACAGCTTCCACGAGGTCGACTCCGACCCGGGCACCGACTACGGCCTCGCCCGCGGCGTGCTCCTCGTGCGACCCGGCGGCGACGGATACGACGCCTACGTGCAGATCGACACGGAGGAGCCGGCCACCCTCGGCTACCGCATCGGCGACGAACCCGTGAAGCAGGCGGCGTCGAAGGGCTACCCGTACGAGTGGACGATCCCGGTCGCCTCGTCGGCCGACGCGTTCAGCTATACGATCACGGTCGGCGCCAAGACCACCGAGGAGGTCACGCTGCGCGTGCCCGGTCGCATCGGCGGCGCCGATGCCCCGATCGCAGGCGACGTGGTCGCGCAGGCGACGAGCACGGCCGGCGACCGGGTGCCGCTCATGTTCGAGGTGCGCAATGCGAGCGACGACCCGTTCGCCGGTGAGGTGGCCCTGACGCTGCCTGCCGGGTGGCAGCTCGACGGTGCGGTGCCGGCGGTCTCCGTTCCGCCCCAGGGGTTCGCCCGGGTGGAGTCGGCGGCGATCATCGCGCCCGGCACGCCGCCGGGCGAGGTCCAGGTCGAGGCATCCGTGTCGGTCGCCGAGGGCGACCCCCTCGAACTGCGGCCCGCGTCCATCGAGGTGATCGACAGCCGCCGACTGGTGTCGCTGACCACCGACACCGCGATCATCAGCGGCCCGGGCGCCACCGCGCGACTGACGGCTCTGGTGATCAACACCGGCGTCACCCCCCTGCGCGGCACGCTGTCGCTCTTCGGCTTCTCGGGGTGGACCGTCGGCCAGAAGGACGTCGTGATCGAGGTGCCGCCGCGCTCCGACCTGACCCACACCTGGACGGTGACCGCGGGCGCGGCCGTGAAGCCGGGATCCACGACCCGGTTCGAGGCGCGACTCGACGGGACCCTGCGTCGCGGCGTGCTGGTGCGGGTCGCCGACGAGGGCGTGATCGCCCACACGCAGTCGCCGTGGCCCGGCTACCTGGAGACCGGGTTGTGGTTCCCGAGCGGCCTGGCGGGCTGGAACGGCACTCGCACCCGCTACAGCGACGTCGATTCGGTGGGCAGCACGGTGACCTGGCAGGTGGACCTGCCGGACGCCGGCGAGTACCGGGTCTCCGTCTGGTATCCGACGAACCCGACGACGACGACCTCAGCGGCCTACATCGTCGAGCATCAGGGCGGCAGCACCGAGGTCATCGTGGACCAGACCGTCGGGGCGGCTGCGTGGCGTCCGCTCGGCACGTTCCGGTACGACGCCGGTGCGGTCGGCGTCGTGCGACTGGAGGTCCGCAACACCTCGTTCCACCGGGTCAGCGCCGCGCAATTCGTCCGCGTCGGGAACTGACGGCGAACGCCTGCCGGCCGAGTGCGAGAGCACCGGCCGGCAGGCGTTCTGCTGCGGAAGGCGCAGCGATGAGCAGGTGGCGTGCAGCGCCGGGCGCCGGGCGCCGGACCGGGGCTCAGAGCCAGCGGTCGCGCAGGGCGGGCTTCAGCCAGGCGGCGGGCGACGAGATCGACAGCCCGCCGTCGACGGCGATGGTCGTGCCCGTGACGAACGAGGAGGCGTCGGAGCCGAGGAACGCCACGACGGCGGCGACCTCTTCGGGGCGGCCGATGCGGCCGAGCGGGTAGCCCTCGCTCTCGCCGGTGTCGGTCGCCGAGATGCTTCCGGGTGCCACCGCGTTGACCCGGATCCCGCGGGGGCCGTAGTCGAGGGCGAGCTGGCGCACGAGGCCCTCGACGCCGGCCTTGGCGGCGGCGTAGGCCGGCAGCGCCGGGGCCGCGAGCGACGCGTTTACCGAGGTGACGGCGACGATCGACGAGCCCGAGGCGAGGCGCGGCAGCGCCGCACGCGCCACGAAGAACGCGGAGTCGAGCGTCGCCCCGAGGGACCCCCGCCAGTCCTCGTCGCTCGTGGCGTCGGCACGGCCGATGGGCATGCGGGCGGCGGCGAGCACCACGACGTCGAGCCGGCCGAGCGCGAGCTCGGCGTCGGCGACGGCCTGCGCCGCGGCATCCGCTCGGCTGCAGTCGGCGACGAGGTACCGTTCGAAGACGGGGTCGGCGGATGTCTCGAGCCCGACGCCGACGACCGCGTCGCCCTGCTCGACGAAGGCGCGGGCGATCGCGAGCCCGATGTCGGAGCCGCCGCCGATCAGCAGGACGCCGCGGCGGGTCACACGCGCACCGCGGTGGGCAACGGCGGGAGGTCGAGCTCCTCGATCACGAGGTCGACGGCGGCGCGGCTGCCGGCGTCGAGTCGGGCAGCCGGGTAGCGCACGGTGGCGTGGTCGATGATGCCGCGCGCCACGAGCACCTCCTTGTGCACCGCCCACGCGATGCCGCCCTGCAGGCCCACCAGCACGAGGGGGAGCATACGTCGGAACCCGGCGCGCGCCTCGTCGACGCGCCCGGTGATGAACTGCTCGAGCACCGGCGCGAGCAGGTCGGCGAACTCGCAGGCCGGCATCGTGCCGACCGCGCCGCGTGCGTACTCCTCGAGGCAGAACTGCGCGTTCTGCCCGCCGAGCACGGCGAACTCGGCGTCGCCGATCGCCTCGACGACCGCGCCGACCTTGGGCGCCGTCGGGGGAGCCTCGATCTTCACCGAGTCGACGCCGTCGAGACGGGAGAGCTCGGCGATGAGCGACGGGGCCATGGCGACGCCCGTGACGCCGGGGGCGTCCTGCACCATGACCGAGAGGGAGGTGGCGGAGGCGACCTCGGCGTAGAAGTCGACGAGGCTCGCGGCGGGCGGCTTCACCATGAACGGCGGCAGCACCATGAGCGCGTCCGCGCCGCCCTCCTGTGCGATGAGCGACTGCTCGATCGAGGTCGCGGTCGAGGTGCCGTTGACCCCGGCGATGACGGGCACCCGGCCGTCGACGAGTTCGACGACGTCGGAGAGGATGGTGCGCCGCTCGGCGGCCGTGAGGGCGAAGCCCTCGCTCGCCATACCGAAGACGGCGACGCCGTCGACGCCGGAGGCGAGCTGGAACTCGACCAGTCGGCGCAGGCTGGGGCGGTCGAGCGCGCCGGATTCATCGAACGGGGTGGCAAGAATCGGCATCAAGCCATGGAGCATCGGGGCCATCGGCCAGTTCCTCACTTCAGCGTCGTTGCTTCTGCCAGTCTCGCAACTGACATTCATATTGTGAGATAGCCTGCCACATATCGGGTAACACCACCACCGAAGGATGACACGGATGTCGCGCTCCACTCCCTCACGAACCGTCGAGATCATCTCCGCCGAGCGGTACGTCCAGGCTGAGTCCCCGCGTTGGGACGGCCGTGACGGCGGTCTCGGCTGGATCGACATGGCGACCGGTGCGTTCCACCGCGGGCGTCTCGACGGCGGAATGGTGGTGCCGACGACCGCGACGATCGTCGGGCGGCAGATCGGCGCGCCCGTGCCGCTCGTCGAACGAGGCTCCGGCTGGGCCGTGGCCGTCGACCAGGGGCTCGTGCATGTGGGCGACGACGGTGTCGTCTCGCCGATCGCGGTCGGCATCGCCTCGGGCGACGACTACATGAACGACGGTGGGGCCGACCCGCTCGGCCGCTTCTGGGTGGGCAGCCAGTCGATGCCGAGGGACCCGCACTGCTCGCTCTGGAGTTTCGACGCCGACGGGGTGGCGACCGAGCGCCTCGGTGGCGTGACCGTCTCGAACGGGCTCGCGTTCGATCGCACCGGCGAGACCCTGTACTACATCGACACGCTCCCGCACCGGAGCATCGAGGCCTTCGACGTAGCGCCCGACGGCACGCTCGGCAACCGGCGCACCGTGTGCCGGGTCGAGGGCGGAAATCCCGACGGCCTGGCGATCGACCTCGAGGGCATGCTCTGGGTGGCGGTCTGGGACGCCGCCGAGGTGCGCCGTTACTCGCCGAGCGGCGTGCTGCTCGAGACGATCGAGCTCCCGGCGAAGCGGCCGACGGCCGTGGCGCTCGTCGACCGGCTGCTCGTGATCACGACGGCGAGCATCGGGCTGCCGGATCCGACCGATGCCGACGGCGCCCTCTTCGGCGTCGAGGTCGAGGTCGGCGGCGCCCCGGCGTTCCCGTGGCGCGGCGCGTCGCCGCGGGTGCTCTCCGGCGCTCTCGCGTAGGCGGGAGCGTCGACGACCCGGCCGGGTTGCCATTTCCGCGTCACGGATCTAGACTGACTAGTCAGTACAAATCCGAAGGATGCATCGTGTCGATCATCGTGCGGGCGCACGAACTCGCCCTCCACTCCAAGCGCGGCCCCGTCTACGGCCCCGTGAACCTCGTCGCCGAACGCGGCCTCACCGTGCTGCACGGCCCCGCCGGCAGCGGTCGCACCTGCCTGCTGCTCACGCTCGCCGGCCGCATGAAGCCCTCGAGCGGCACCGCAGAGACGCTCGGCTACGAACTGCCGCGCCGCGCGCGACCCGTGCAGCGCGCCACCGCGATCGCCGGGTTCCAGGGCATCGACACCCTCGAGGAGTCGGTCACCGTCGGTGCCGCGATCCGCGAGCGCGCCGCCTGGCTGGCGCCCTGGTGGGCGATCGTGCGCCGCACCGACGACGCGGAGCTCCGGCGCGTGCTCGCCCCCGTCTTCGGGGACGTGCAGCTGCCGTCGGTCGACACCCTCATCTGGGATCTCGACGAGGTGCAGACCGTGCTGCTGCGCATCGCGCTCGCGATGATGAGCGAGCCCGAGGTGCTCTTCTTCGACCAGATCGAGCAGGTGCAGTCGCCCGCCGCTCGGCGCGTGCTCTGGCAGCGCCTCGACGCGATCACGCGGGCGGGCACCGCCGTCGTGGCATCCGCTGCCGCGCCCGACACCGTCATCTGGAACGAGCTCGGCATCGCGCCGCTCGCCTTCGACCTCACCACCACCGCGCCCGAGGTTCCGGCAGAAGCCGCCCCCGACGCCCTCGACCTCATCCTGGAGCATGCCTGATGTTCGCCTTCCTCTCCTCCGGCACGGAGCTGCGCCGCTTCGGCAAGGGCACGCTGCCCAAGATCGCGCTCGTCGTGCTCCTCTTCATCCCCCTCATCTACGGCGCCCTGTACCTCTGGGCGTTCTGGGCGCCGACCGACGAGTTGAAGAACCTCCCCGTCGCCCTCGTGAACGAAGACGTCGGCGCGAGCCGCGACGGCGAGCCGATCACCGCCGGTGACGACCTCGTCGACGAGCTCACGAGCCGGAACGACCTCGACTGGCAGGTGACGGATGCCGCGGACGCCACGACCGGCGTCACCGACGGCGACTACTACTTCGCCGTCACGATCCCGGCCGACTTCTCCGCCAGCGCCGTCTCGGTCGGCTCCGACGACCCGAAGCCCGCGACCGTCGAGGTCGACTACAACGACTCGAACAGCTTCCTCGCCTCCACACTCGGCAAGCAGGCCATGATCCAGCTCCGCGACACCGTGGCCGAACAGGTGGGCCAGCAGACCGCCGACGCCATGCTCATCGGGTTGAACGACGCCGGCGACGGCATCCGCTCCGCCGCCGAGGGAGCGACGACGCTCGCCGACGGCATCGCCACCGCGAACGACGGGGCCGGCCGACTCGTCGTCGGCCTCGGCGACCTCGCGAGCGGCGCCGGCACCCTCGATGCGGGTGCGGTGCAGCTCGCCGACGGCACCGGCACCCTCGCCGACGGCCTCCAGCAGCTCGCCTCGGGCGCCGGCACCCTCTCGGCCGGGGCGACGCAGGTCTCGAACGGCGCGGCCGAGCTCTCGGGCAAGGTGAACGACGCTGCGAACGGCTCCGCCGTGCTCGCCCAGAAGGCGCACGGCCTCGCGGACGGCGCAGCAGGGATCGCGGCGAAGACCGGCGACCTCGCGGCCGGCACGGAGCAACTCTCGGGCTCGCTCGAAGCGCTCGCAGCGCAGATGCAGGCGAACCCCGACCTGCCCGCGAGCAGCCTTCTTCCGGCAGTGCAGGCGATCTCGGCGGGTGCCGGCGAGCTGAACAGCGGGGCACAGGCCGCCCTGCCGACCGTGCAGGGGTACGCCGGGCTCAGCAGCCAGTACGCCGGGGCCGTCGACCAGCTCTCCGCCGGACTCACGGCCGGTGCCCCAAAGGCTGCGGAACTCGCGGCGGGCGCCGCCCAGGTGAGCGACGGAGCGTCGACGCTCTCGACCAAGTCGGGCGAAGCGGCATCCGGCGCCCAGACCATCGCGAACGGTGCCGCGCGGCTCAGTTCCGGCACCGACGACCTCGTGAGCGGCACCGGCGAGCTCGCCGTAGGCGGCACCGCGCTCGCCTCGGGTGCCGCGCAGCTCTCAGACGGCAGCCGGACGCTCGCCGACAAGCTCGGCGAGGGCGCCGCGGAGGCGCCGCAGCTCAGCTCCACCGACATCGAGGTGAAGGCCGACGTCATGGCCGCACCAGTGCAGCTCGACGAGAGCTGGCAGAACGAGTCGAAGAGCTTCGGCGAGGGCTTCGCCCCGTTCTTCATCGCCCTCGCGACCTTCGTCGGCGGGCTGATCACGTGGCTCATCCTGCGCGCGCTGCCGACCCGGGCGCTCGCCGCCTCGGCCACGGGCCTTCGCGCCGTCATGACCGGCTTCCTGCCCGCGATGGCGATCGGTCTCGGCCAGGTCGTGATCATGGTGCTCGTGCTGGTCTACGGCATCGGCCTCGAACCGGTGTACTGGCTCGGCACCTCGGCGTTCATCTACCTCGTGACGCTCGCCTTCCTCGCGCTGCAGCAGATGTTCATCATCGTGCTCGGCACCGCCGCCGGCCGGGTGGTGAGCCTCGTGCTGCTCATGCTGCAGCTCAGCTCGTCGGGCGGCACCTACCCCGTCGAGACGACGCCGGCCTTCTTCCAGTGGCTGCATCCGTACATGCCCGCCTCCTACGTGGTGAGCGGCCTGCGCGAGCTCATCACCGGAGGGGTGGACTCTAGACTGTGGCTTTCGGTGCTCGTGCTCGCCGGCATCCTCGTGGGCTCGCTCGCGATCAGCGCCTGGAGCGCCGGCCGGCAGCGCATGTGGAGCGTCAGCCGGCTGCACCCCGAGCTGGCGATCTAGCCGGCCCGGCGGCAGTCGGCGACGCCACCGCACAGCTCGAGCGAACGACGAGGAGACGACATGGCACGCGCGAACACGACGAAGCGCGCCATCCTGGACGCCGCGCTCGAGCTGGCGGCCACCAAGGGCATCACCGGCACGACGATGGACGAGGTCGCCGAACTCGCCGGCGTCGCCAAGGGCAGCCTGTACTACAACTTCAGCTCGAAGGACCAGCTCTTCGAGGCCATGCTGCAGGAGGGGGTCGGCGCGCTCGCCGAGTCCCTCCGCAGCGCCAAGGGCGAGCTCCGCGGATGGGACGCGGTCGACGCGCTCGTCATCCGGCTGCTCGACATCGTCGCCGAGAACTCCGCGCTCGCGCGGCTCATGGCGTCGGAGATCTTCCGCACCGACCGGGCGTGGCAGGAGACCCTGTTCGCGCTCCGGCACGATGCGCTCGCCGTGTTCGCCGAGGCGATCGACGAGACGGATGCCGCGGCCGGGCGCAGCAGCATCATGGCCTCGGGCGTCTTCGGCGCGGTGCTCATGTCGGGGCTCGAGTGGCTCGTCTTCGAGCCCGAGCGCAGCCGCGACGAGGTCGCCGCCGCGATCCTCGCGACGCTCCACGTGCGCTGAGCGCCGGTCCACGTTCGCTGAGCGCCGGCCTACTTGCGCTGAGTGGTCGGTTCGTTCGAGACGCCAGATCGCGCAAGTGAGACCTGCCTCATGTGAGGCGGATCTCACATGAGGCATCCGGTCGATCCGTGCACGAGTGCGGGGGACGCGCGCGTCGCCGGGTGAGCGTAGGGTACGCGCATGGCATCCGATGGATTCGACGTCGCAGTGGTGGGCGGGGGTCCGGCCGGGCTCAGCGCGGCGCTCTCGCTCGCGCGGGCGCGCCGGCGAGTGATCGTCTTCGACGCGGGCGACCCGAGGAACGGGGTCGCCGAGCACATGCACGGTGTGCTCGGTCACGACGGCATGCCCCCGACCGCCCTGCTCGAGCGGGGTCGCGGCGAAGTCGAACGGCACGGTGGGATCGTCGTCGAAGGGCGGGTGGGCAGGGTTCGCGTCGGCCCGGCCGGCATCGACGTGGACGGCCCCTCGGGTGCCGTGCGGGCACGGCGGCTGATCGTGTCCACCGGCCTCCGCGACGAACTCCCCGAGATCGCCGGCCTGCGCGAGCAATGGGGTCGTGGCGTGGTCGTGTGCCCCTACTGCGACGGGTGGGAGCGGCGCAACGACACCATCGGCGTGATCGCCACCGGCCCCAAGGGCATCGATCAGGCGCACCAGCTGCGCCAGTGGTCCGACACGATCGTCTACTTCCCGAACGACGTCGGCGAGCCCGGCGCCGGAGCGCTGCGGACCCTGGAGGGGCGGGGCATCCGGGTCGAGCGGGGTCGGGTGCGAGCGGTCCGTTCGAATGAAGGCCGGGTCGAGGCCGTCCAGCTGGACGACCGGTCGGTGCAGGTCGAGTCGATCTTCACGGCGACGACGCTGCACCCGCGAGATCGGCTGCTGCGAGAACTCGGAGCGCGAACCATCGATGACGCCGACGGTTCGTGGGTGGAGGTCGATGCCGACGGCCGCACGAGCGTCGAGCACGTCTGGGCCGTCGGGAACGTGGTCGATCGACGCTCGAACGTCTCGGTGTCACTCGGAGCGGGGTCGCTCATCGCCGGAGCCGTCAACGCCGACCTCACCGCAGAGGACATCGCACGATCGGTGCGGCGGGACCTCGAACGCTGAGCGAGCCGTCGAGGTCAGGCGCTCTCGGTGCCCTTCAGCTCGATGCTGATCTGCTCGGCGTCGAGGTCCTCGAGCGCGGCACTGAGCGCCGCGGCGCTGAACGTTCCGTCGTCGCGCGCGTCGAGCAGGGCGGTGCGCTCCGCCTCGATCATGCGGAGCCGCAACAGGCGCACCTGCTCCGGATCGATCCGGCGGGCGGATGCCACGGCGCGAGACCCGGCCGAGCCATCCGTGTCGTTCGAGGCATCCGTGTCATCCGCAGCATCCGCTTCGCCCTCGGCGTTCGAGAGCTGCCAGGCGGCGCGCATGCGCTCGGCGACCTCGCGCACCGCGGGGTCGTCGTCCCTCGCCATCTCGGCCATCGCGGCGCTGCGCAGAACGCCCTCGAGCTCGCGTCGCTCCGCGAGACTCTCGCCGGGGTCGCGGGCCGGCAGGAGCCGGTGCACGAGCCACGGCAGCGTTCCGCCCTGCACGAGCAGCGAACCGACCGCGACGACGAACGCGATCAGGACGAGGAGTGAGCGGCTCGGCGTCTCGGACGGCAGCGTCTGCGCGGCGGCGAGCGTCACCACGCCGCGCATTCCCGCCCACACGACGATCGTGCCCTCGCGCCAGCCGAGCGGCTGGGCGAGGAGGTAGTCGATGTCGGCGACACGTCGCCGCCACACCGTGCGGAACCGTTCGGCCGTCGCCGGCGAGGGAGGCTTCGAGCCGCGGCGCCCGTCGCCGAGCGAGGCCCGATGCTCGAGGTGCTTCGTCTCGATGGCGGCGCGACCGCGCTCCCGGCCGCGACCCGGCCCGCGCTCGAGGCTCGCCGCACCGCCGGCGGCGCGGTCGGCGATGACGTCCTTGATCGTGGCTGCGCGTCTCGCCTGACGCGAGAGCGCGGCGAGCAGCGGGGCGACGAAGGCGGCCCGGATGAGCACGGTGGCCGTCAGCGCGATCGCCGCGAGCCCGACCGCGAACCAGGCGCCCTCGTGGGCCTCCTCGACGTCCGCGACGATCGCGGTGAGCTCGAGCCCCATCACGAGGAACACCGCGCCCTCGAGCACGAGCTCGACCGTGCGCCAGTTCTGGGCGTCCGACAGTCGATGCTGCGGGCTGAGGTAGCGCGCGGCGCCGCGGCCGGTGACGAGCCCCGCGACGACGGCGGCGACGAGGCCCGACGCGCCGAGGTGCTCGGCGGGGATCGCGGCGAGGAAGGGCATCGTGAACGAGATCACGGTGTTGACCGTCGGGTTGGCGATGCGCGCGCGCACCCGCAGGTTGACCCAGCCGACGGCGACGCCGATCACGGCGGCGATGACGATCGAGTAGACGAACGACCCGGCGACGCCCCAGATCGAGACGGATGCCGCGGCGCCCGCGATCGCCGCACGCAGCAGCACGAGGGCGCTCGCGTCGTTGAGCAGGCTCTCGCCCTCGAGCATCGCCACCACCCGGGGCGAGACGCCGAGACGTTTCACGATCGAGGTCGCGACCGCGTCGGTGGGGCTGACGATCGCACCGAGCGCGATGCCCCACGCGATGCCGAGACCGGGGATCAGCCAGGCGAACAGCAGGCCGAGCAGCACCGCTGTGATCACGACGAGCACGACCGAGAGCCCGCTGATCGCACCGAAGTCGCGGCGGAACTCCATCGCCGGCATCGAGACCGCGGCCGAGTAGAGGAGCGGGGGCAGCACGCCCGCGAGGATCCACTCCGGGTCGATCTCGAACTCGGGCACCGCCGGCAGCAGGCCGACGCCGAGGCCCACGAGCACGAGGAGCAACGGCGCGGCCACGCCGAGCTTCGGCGAGACGGCGGTCGCGGCGGCGATGGCGAGCAGTGCGAGCACGCCCGCGAGGAGCAGATCCATGTGAGCATTCTGCCGCGACAGCGGTCGCCGCCGCTCGGGCGGTACGCGGCGGCGACCCTGAGGCCCGGTGGTGGCCTAGTGCTGCCTGCGCATCTCGCGTACCCCGAGGACCACGAAGACGACGGCGACCACGAGGGCGATGCCGGCGATGCCGAACGGCCCGATCGATCCGAGCAGGGCCGAGAAGCCGGCGCGGCGGCCCGAAGATCCGTCGGCGACCTCATCCCAGAGCGGGGTGAAGCACGCCACGGCGATCGCGAGGGCGATCGCGCCGCCGCCGAACCATCCCCACGGTGTCTCGCGCTCCTCGTCGTGCGCAGTCGACGGATCGGCGTCCGACGCCGCGGGCGGTGTCTGCGGCTCGTTCGGGGTTACGGACGCCACAGCGCACCGCCTTCGTCGAGGTTCGCGGAACCGACGTACACCCCGATGACGCCGTTGTCGCCGTCGGACGAGAGCGGGAAGCATCCGGAGACCGTCTCGCCGGCCGCGAGCGCCTCGACGATCTCGGTCGGGCTTCCGCCCTGCGCGCCGTTGCACTCCTCCATGCCGGTGAACGTGGAGTCGAGATAGTCGCCGTTCGCGAGTTCGGAGTAGATGCCCGAGAAGAGGAGGTTGAGGGTGGCGGGGTCGTCGACGGCGTCGCCCGTGTAGCGGAAGTCGATGTCGGCGAACCAGATCTCGTCGCCGCCGGAATAGGCCTCCGCGACAGCTGCGGGCGCCTGCTCGAGCGAGGTCACCGAGACCTCCACCGGCAGCGTCGCCTCGCCCGAGGTCAGGTCGAAGCTCGCCGACTCGCCGATCTGCTTCGTCTCGGGTCCGGAGCTCGAGCATCCGCTGAGCATCAGGGTCACCGCGGCACCAGCTGCCGCGAATGCCATCAGTGTCGGCTTGGTCGCCATTCGTGTCTCTCCTCTGCACACAGCCGCGAACGCGGCGGACCCATCCTGTGGTGCGCGGAGCGTGCGTCGTGAGTTTCCCGAACGAGCCCGAACGGCCGTCGCGATCCGCTCAGCCGACCAGCGCGACGCGTTCGCGGAGTTGCGGGGTGCGCGCGTGGCCGATCGATTCGAGAAGATCGAGCGCGCGTCGGGCCGCGACCCCGGCGGCCGCAGGATCGCCGGCCGACTCCAGCACCGCCGAGTGCACTGCGAGCGACCTCGCCAGTTCCAGAGGATCGCCGATGGCCTCGGCGACCGACTGCGCCGCGGTCGCCCGCCTGCCCGCGAGGCCGAACTCGCCGGTGGCGACGGCGATCTCCGCGAGCGTGTTCAGGGCGTCGGCCTCGACGAGCGGCCAGCCGACCTCCCTCGCCTCGCGGAGCGCTCGCGCCCCGGCGGCCGAGGCGTCGCCGAAGCGCCCGCGCGCGAGCTGCACCTGGGCCTCGAGCACGTCGAGCTCCGGTTCGACCTCGATGCCCTCCGAGCCGTCGAGCATCGCGCGGCACTCGGCGATCGTCGCCGCGGCTTCGTCGATGTCGCCGGCCGCGACCAAGATGCCGGTGCGCACGACCCGGAGGTACGACGCGGAGAAGCCGGTGGTGCCGTGCCTGATGAGTCCGTCGATGTCGGCGAGGGCCTCTGCGGTGCGCCCGATCGCCCCCCGGAACATCGCCCGATTCGAGCGGATGATCGCGAGGTTGACCTCGTCGCCGGCCGACTCGCTGATCTGCCGAGCGTGCTCGTACCCGGCTGCCGCCTCGGTCGACCTGCCGCGCAACCGCGAGAGATCGGCGAGGTTGCCGATCGCCCGCCCCTCGGTGATGCCGTTGCCCGCCGCCGCGGCTCGTTCTCCCGCCGTGCGGTACGCCTCCTCGGCGAGGTCGTAGCGGCCGAGCATGCGATGCACGTTGCCGATGATGTTCCAGCGACGCCCGGGCATCGCCTCGGTGCCGATGCGTTCGGCCCGGTGCAGGGCCGCGAGGGCTGCGTCGACATCGCCGAGGCGCTCGGACGCCCGGGCGAGCAGCTCGGCGATGTCGCCGCGCTCACCGGGTTCGGCCGAGGCATCCGCTCGCACCAGGAGGTCGTGCGCCTCTGCCCAGTAGCCGGCGTCACCGAGCTGTTCGGCGAAGCGCTGTGCGAGGCCGACGAGCTCGGAGCGGAGGCCGAGCTCGTCGGCGAGCAGTGCCGCGGCATGGAGTTGACCCACCCCGACCCGGTCGAGCTGCGAGCGCTCGGCGACGACCCTCACGAAGGTGCGGCCGAACTCGCGGCGAACCGAGAGCGGGTCGGTGTCGAGCGCGAGGCGGCGGGCGAAGGCTCGCACGGTGTCGTGCATGCTGATCAGCCCTGATTCGGACTCCACGAGGTGCAGCGAGGTGAGGCGGCCGATGGCCGCGCCGGGTGCGAGGTACCCGATGATGTCGCGGTGGATCGGTGCGGAGAGGAGCCCGAGCGAGCGGAACAGCGCCATCGCGTCGTCGTCGAGGGTGGCCACCGTCGACCGGAGGAACGGGCGCACACGCTCGTCGGCGTCGCCGCTCTCGAACCGTTCGGCGACGTCGTCGAGGCTCCACCGCGGATTGTCGCGGACGAAGCGGGCGATGACGGAGAGGTCGAGTCGGATCCCTCCCGAGGCCCGCGCCAGGCGAGCGATCGCGTCGTGCCCTCCGGAGGTGATGCGATCCCCGAGTTCCCGCTGGAGCCAGGCGATCGCCTGCTCGCTCGTCAACGGCTCGACGACCAGGCGCCGTACCCGAGGCGACGCCGAGTCGTCTGCCGACCCCGCGCGCCCGCGCTCGATCTCGGCCTCGAGGTCGTCGAGCATCGCGCGCGACGTGACGAGGATCTGCGCGCCCGGCGTACCGATCAGGAGCGGTGCCACAGCTGACGCCGCTGCCGCGTCCTCGAGGAGCAGCAGCGTGGGGCGGCGGGCGCACGCCTCGGCGATGCGCCGCCGGAGGATGCCGGCGCCGGCGCGGTGCTCGGTTCGGGCGCCGAGGGCGCGGGCGATGCCGCGGAGCGCCTCTTCGGCAGCGACGGGCGCCTGCACGCTGTCGTAGCCGCGGAGCTCGACCCTCAGGGCGAGGTCGACCCGGCCCGCGGCCCGCTCGCCCTCGGCCAATCGCCGGGCGAGCATGCTCTTGCCCACGCCCGGCAGGCCGGTGATGACGAGCACCGTGCCGGGAGCGACGGCGGGGGTCGACGGTGGAACGTCCGACGAGGCCGGAGACGCTGCGCGGCCGGCGCCCAGCTCGGTCACGACGACGTGATCGCCGAGGGTGGCACCGGCCAAGCGGAGTGCGAGCCGCCGCCAGGCCTCGGCCGGACCGGCGGGCACCCCGAGCGCGAGCACGATGTCGCCGACGAGATCGGCGTCGATCCGCCTCCGGTCGGGTCGGAAGCAGTCGTAGACGGTCACCCGGCCGGGCGCGGCGCCCGACCCTCGTCGCTCGCGCAGCACCGCGACCTGCCTGGTGAGCTCGGCGAAGCTCGGCGCTCCCTGATCGAGGCGGAGCTGCGTGAGCGCGCGCGAGAACGCCGCGAATCCATCGATCCCGGGCGAGGGCATGAACGCGGCGGATGGCGCGGGGCTTCGCGTCGGTCCGTTCACAGCCGTTCCTCTGCATCTCGGGAGATCCGGGCGCATCGCGAGGTCACCGCCCGCACGGTCCCACCACCCTATCGAGCGGGTCGTCGCCGACCTGCACTAGTGTCGGATGCCGCCACACCCGCGACGAGAACGGAATCCACCATGGCCTGGCTGTTCCTCACCCTCGCGATCGTGTTCGAGGTCGCGGCGACGAGCTTCATCGGCAAGACCGAGGGGTTCACGAAGCTCTGGTGGACCGTCGGAGTGCTCGCGGCCTACGGGGTGTCATTCGCGATGCTCGCCCAGGCGGTGCGCGAGCTCGAGATCGGCATGGTCTACGCGATCTGGTCGGGCGTGGGCACGGCGGCGATCGCGACGATCGGGGTGCTCTTCCTCGGCGAGAGCCTCACGATGCCCAAGCTCTTCGGCATCGGGTTGATCATCGCGGGCGTCATCGTGCTGAACGTCTTCGCCGCGCCGGCCGCGCACGCCTGATCGGGTCGCCCGCCGCGACCCGACATCCACCGTGCGGTGGATCCGTCGGCGCGCGGCATCCGGCAGGCTGGACGGATGGACCTCGACCTTCTGAGCGGAGCCGCCCTCACCGGCCCCGCCCTCCTCGGTGCGCTCGCGCTGCTGGCGCTCGTCGACTCGACGAGCTTCGGCACCCTGCTCATCCCGACGTGGCTGCTCCTCGCGCCCGGCCGCCTGCGGCCCGGCCGGATCCTCATCTACCTCGCGACGGTCGCGGGCTTCTACCTCCTGGTCGGCATCGTGCTGCTGACCGTCGCGGCCACCGCCCTCCCGCAGCTCATGACGCTCGCCGCGACCCCCGGCTTCCTCTGGGCGCAGCTCATCGTCGGCGCGGCCCTGCTCATCGGATCGTTCTTCATCGGCGGCAAGCGCAAGCGCACGGGACCCGGCCGCTTCGCGCGCTGGCGCGAGCGAGCCGTCACCGACGTGGGGGAGGAAACGGGTAGCCTGCTGCCGCTCATGGGGCTCGCGGTCGCCGCCGCTGCCGTCGAGGTCGCGTCGATGCTGCCGTACCTCGTCGGCATCGGACTGCTCTCGACCTCGGAGTTCGACGCCGCCGCCCGGCTGCTCGTGCTCGCGGGGTACTGCCTCGTCATGGTCCTGCCCGCCCTCGTGCTGCTCGGCCTCCGTCTCGTCGCGGCACGGGCGATGGAGCGACCCCTCGCGCGGCTCGGCGCCTGGATGGAGAGGAACGCCGCCGAGACGACCGGATGGATCGTCGGCATCATCGGGTTCCTGCTCGCGCGGGCGGCGGCCGTCGAGCTCGGCCTCTTCGAGGCGATCCTGTAGCGCTCGTCCCGACCGGGTCGACACCCGAGACGCGGAACGCGCGCACCGACCGGGTGGTCGGTGCGCGCGTTCGCGTGGTGCGTCAGTCTGCCAGCAGGTCAGTCCCACTCGACGACGGCGCCGTCGGTCGCGAGGTTCATCGACGGGGTGCCGAACGACGGGCCGAACAGCACGGAGCACGTGCCGGTGGCGCCGTCCTTCGTGCACTCCGCAGTGACCTCGACCGAGCCGAGGTAGCCGCCCGTCACCAGGGTGGGCACGTCGTAGCTCAGCTCGGGCTGGAACGCGCCGATCTCGGCGCGCGTCTCGGCGGGCAGCGTGCGGGTGATGGTGCCCTCGGTGAGCACGGTTCCGTCGCTCAGCGTGGCCGGAATCGTGAGCCCGCAACCGGCCTCGAGCGTCGTCGACACGATGCAGGCGTCGACCGAGGCCGAGACGGCCTGCCGGAAGGCGTCCGCCGCCTCGGGAGTGAGCACCGCGTTCATGCCACTCGTGTCGGGGTACTCGCTCGGCGCGGTCACGACGATCACGGTCTCGCCCTCGAGGGCGAACCCGTCGACGGTCACGCCGTACTCGTACGCGCCGGGGAACGCATCGACGTACTCGCCGCTCACCGGGACGCCGTTGATGGTTGGCTCGAGGCCGTCGAGCTGGTAGACGCTCAGCTGACCGGTGCCGCCCGTGACCGTCCACCCGTCGGAGTCCTGGGAGACGGAGATCTCGGTCGTGACGGGCGTGTCTCCGATCGAGTAGGTGACGGGCACCAGGCCGTAGCCGCCGGTGATGTCGGGCTCGCCGATCACGATGTCGGTGAGTGGTGCGAGCTCCTGCGACGCGGCGAGTACGTCATCGGTCAGCAGCGGGCTCGACGACTCCGGTGCGTAGATGAACGAGAGCGCCGCCTCCGCATCGCCGTCGGCGATGGCGGTGAGGTATCCCTCAGCCGTCTCCTCGGCGCTCCCGCCCCCAGCGAAGGGGCTGCCGCCGCCGCCCGCGATTCCGCGCAGGGCGCTGATCGCGAACACGATCGCGACGATGAGGACGACGAGCACGACGAGCCCGCCCCCGACGATGCCGAGGATCGCGCCCGTGCCGAGGCCTTTCTTGGGCGCGGGGGCCACGCCGCCGGGTGCCGCAGCCTCAGGAGCCGCCGCCGGCGCGGGCGCCGCCTCGGTCGTCTCGGGAATGGTCTCTTGGGGCTCTTCGCCCCGGGAATCTTCAGTCAATGTTCCCCCTTCGGTGGCCAGCCTATGTGCGCCGGTGAGGGGGTCACGGCGGGCCGGGGGTGGAGGGCTCCCCATTGCGGACTTGTCGGCAGGTCGTGGTCGACTCTGGGCATGGGATTCGACGCGCAGTTCCTCGGAGTGCCCGCACCGATGCCGCGAGCAGGTGAGGTCGAGGCCGCGGCTTCCGTCGATCTCGAGTACCTCCATTTCTCGGTCGTGCTCGACACCGTGCGGCGCCTCGCGCGGGTCACGGGCGTCAACGTCGACGGTCCGTCGCTCATCGACCTGCCGCGCGGCGACGATTGGCGGCTCGACGAGCGCATCCCGGCCGATTGGCAGGCAGGCCCCGAGATCTACGCCCGCAACGACTTCGACCGCGGTCACCTCGTGCGCCGTCGCGACCCCGTCTGGGGCGCGCCCGAGATCGCGGCGCGGGCGAACGCCGAGACCTTCCGCTACCCCAATGCCGCCCCGCAGGCCGCTGGCTTCAACCAGTCGAAAGAGCTGTGGCTCGGCCTCGAAGACCACGTGCTCGAGCACGCCGAGGTCTACGGTCTGCGGCTCAGCGTGTTCACGGCACCCGTGCTCGCGGCGGGCGACCCGCCGTATCGAGGCATCCGAGTGCCCCTTCGGTTCTGGAAGGTCGTCGCGTGGAACGCCGGCGGACGCCTCGCGACGACGGCCTTCGTGGTCGACCAGGCGCCGCTCGTCGACACGAGCGAGGTCGTGGCGCCGACTCCGGGTGAGGCGCCGCCGCTCGGCCCGTTCCGCACCTTCCAGGTGCCGGTGTCGGATGTCGCGGAGCTCACCGGCCTCGTCATGCCCGAGCTCGAGGCGGCCGACGTGCTGCCCGTGACCGTCGCGGTGACCGGCTGGCGGCAGCTCGCCGACGCCGGCGACATCCGGCTCTGAGCCCGCGCTCCCGGGCCCTCGCTACTCGACCGGCGACACCGCCGGCGCGAGGGGCGCGCGTTTCGCCTTCCGAGCCGCCTTCGCCGCGGCATCCGACTCGGCCATGAGCGCCTTCGTCTCGTCGAGCTCGCCGAGCATCGGGCGGAGCCAGAAGGAGTTCGGGTTCGAGTCGACGAGCACCATGCGCACGAGCAACGTGAGCGGAATCGCGAGGATCGCACCGATCGGGCCGATGACGACCGCCCAGAAGAGCACCGAGAAGAAGGTGATCGTCTGGCTCAGCGCGACGGCGTTGCCGACGACGCGCGGCTGGATGACCGACTGGATCACGGCGTTGATCACGCCGTAGACGACGATCACGGCGATCACCGTCGGCCAGCCGCCCACGAGCGCGCCGAAGATGATCGGCGGGATGATCGCGATGAAGTAGCCGATGTTCGGGATGAAGCTGCAGAGGAAGGCGAGCAGACCCCAGATGAACGCGCCGGGAACGCCGATGATGAGGAGCGCGATCCAGTTCACGACACCCTGCGCCACGCCGAGCACGGTCGTCACGACCATGTACCGGCGGACGTTGCTGCCGTAGTTGACGAGCGAGGTCGCGACCAGCGGTCGGTGCGGCCGCAGTTGCCGGAGTAACGTCGGCAGGTAGCCCGCGTCCATCGCCATGAGCAGCAGCATCGTGAAGAGCACGACGAGCGTCGTCGTCCACCCGGCGAGTCCGCCGACGAGCCCGCTGACGAAGCCGATGACCGTGCCTGGATCGAAGTCGGAGACGAGCGCATGCAGCTCGTCGGCGTTGATGCCGATCGAGACCAGCCACTGGGCGAAGTCGGCGCCCCATGACTTGATCTCGCCGGCGAACTCGGGCAGCAGGTTCGCGAACTGCCCGAACGCGACCATGACGGCGTAGCCGAAGGCGACCAGCAGCAACGTGACGGCGGTGATCACCGACCCGGTCGCGATGCCGCGTGGCACGCCGTGGTCTTCGAGCCACACTCGCAGGGGGTGCACGCAGATGGTGAGCACGAGGGCGAAGAAGACGGGCGCGATGATGCCGGAGAGGGCGGCGATGCCGAACGCGGCGACGGCCGCCCCGCCGAACCCGATGAGGATGAACGCGTTGCGGTGCTCACCGCCCGGCACCTCCCCGCGGAGCGCTTCGGCCTCGGCCTCGCTCGTGACGCCCTTCGGCCCGGTTCGCTTCCTGTTCCACCACATGAGGACTCCGTTCGGCACGGTGCGCGCGCGTCTTGCCTCACGATAGCGAGCGGCGATGCCGGGCAGCGGGAGCGGCGCGGCCCGGCGGGGCTCAGGGTGCCGGCGCCGATCGGCCCGGCAGGAGCGGCGGGCTCGCGGCATCGGAGAGCGTGAGGACCGCCCGGCCCACCTGCCGATGCTGTTCGAGCGCGTGTTCGAGCGCGCGCAGTTCGGCCGCGACATCCGCTTCACCCCGATCGCCCACGAGGTCGACCGCTGCGATCACGAAGACCGTGTCGGGCCCCGTGTATTCGATGTGGAGGAAGGTGACGCGATCGATCTCGGGTCGCTCGAGCAGTTCGGCGAGCACCACGTCGCGCGACTCCTCGTCGATCGCCTCGCCGAGGAGGAAGGCGCGGTTGCGGCCGATCAGCACGACCGCGACGACGCCGAGCAGCACGCCGACGAGGATCGAGCCGAGGGCGTCGTAGACGGGGGAGCCCGTGACCTGGTGCAGCAGCACGCCGAGGAAGGCGAGCACGAGGCCGATGAGGGCGGCGGCGTCCTCGGCGAACACGGCCCGGAGTGTGGGGTTCGAGCTCTTCGCGACGTGCTCGATCGTGTGCAGGCTGCGCTCGCGTGCCGCTGCGCGCGCCTGACGGTAGGCCCGCACGAACGAGATCGCCTCGAGCACGAACGAGACGGCGAGCACGACGTAGGCGACGCCGAAGTCGCTCGCCGGCTCCGGATCGATCAGCTCGGTGATGCCGTGCTGGATCGAGACGACCGCGCCGGCGGTGAAGAGGCCGAACGCGGCGAACATCGACCAGATGTAGGCGTCCTTGCCGAAGCCGAGCGGATGCCGCGCATCGGCCGGTTTCCGCGAGCGGCGCTCGGCGATGACGAGCAGGATCTCGTTGCCGGTGTCGGCCCAGGAGTGCGCGGCCTCGGCGACCATCGACGCCGATCCCGTGATCGCCGCCGCCGCGGTCTTCGCGATCGCGATGAGGGCGTTCGCGACGAGCGCGATGATGACCGTGAGCAGGCTCTCGCCCGCCGTGTCGTTCGCGCTGTCGCCGTCGGTGTCACTCATGCCGGCCCTCCCCGGTTCGAGTCTGGCATCCGGCGCGCCACGGTGCGACAGTGGAGGCATGGGCGCGGGCGCAGGGCGCATCGACACCGACGTGCTGATCGTCGGTGCCGGGCCGAGCGGGCTCATGACCGCGGTGTGCCTCGCGAAGCTCGGGGTCGACGCGGTGATCGTCGACGGGAAGCAGCGGCCGACCCGCGAGTCCCGGGCGCTCGCCGTGCAGGCCCGCTCGATGGAGCTCTACGACCAGCTCGGCCTCGTCGACCGGGTGCTCGCCGAGCGCTCGGCGGCCACGACCGTGGTGCCGGGGGCAGGCCGGGGTCGACGCCCGTTCGGGCGCATCCGCCTGCGTGCGCTCGGCACCGGGGTCACGCCGTATCGCGAGATCACGGTGTTCGAGCAGAGCCGCAACGAGCGCCTCCTCGTCGATGCGCTCGGTGAACTCGGGCGCGAGGTGCGGTGGGGCCATCGACTCGAGCGGCTCGAGGTCGCACCGCACACGGGCCCAGGCGGCCGCGAAGGCGACGGCGATGGCGACGGCGATGCAGCGGATGCCGCGGCATCCGTCACCGCGACGCTCGTCGGACCCGACGGGCCGGTGACCGTGCGCGCCCGCTACTGCGTCGGCGCGGACGGCGCCCATTCGCCCGTGCGCGAGTCGCTCGGGATCCCCTTCGAGGGCGTGACGAACGAGCACACCTTCTACGTCTCGGATGCCTCGGGCGTCACCGGGCTCGTCGGCGACGCGATCAACGTGCGCGTGACGGCCGAGCACTTCCTGCTCGCCTTCCCGATGGGGCCGGGGCGGGCACGCCTGCTCGGCGTCGTGCGGGACCGGGACCGCGACGAGCACGGGGAGCTGCCCGAGGCCCTCGTGCGCGGCATGCTCGACCGGGAGTTCGGCGTGCGGTACGCGGCATCCGCTTGGTTCACGACGTACCGGCTGCACCACCGCCTCGCCGCGCGCTTCCGCGACGGGCCGTGCTTCCTCGTCGGCGACGCCGCTCACATCCACTCGCCGGTCGGCGCGCAGGGCATGAACACCGGCCTGCAGGAGGCGCACGGTCTCGCCTGCGCGCTCGCCGACGTCGTGGTCGGCGGCATGCCCGACACGCGGCTCGACCGCTACGAGGCGGAGCGGCGACCGGTCGGGAAGGTGCTCGTCGCGACGACGGATCGCGCGTTCGCCGCGGTGACCTCGGCCTCGCCCGCCGCGCGCTTCGTGCGCGGCCGCGTCGTGCCGCTCATCGGCCCGACCGCCGTGCGCCTCGCGCCGCTGCTCATCGGCGGACGGCGGGTGTTCGGCTACCTCTCGCAGACCCGCATCCGCTACCCGGTTCCGGATGTCGCGGGCACCCGCCGGGACGCGGCGGTGGGCGTCCGCCTGCGATGGACGGGGGAGAACTTCGACGCGCTCCGCTCGATGCAGTGGCAGGTGCACGGGTACGGCGTGCCCGAGCGGGCCGTGCGGCGCATCGCCGGCGAGCTCGGGGTGGATGCGCACGTCTTCGGTCGCGACATGGGCCGCCCGCGACGCGCCCGGCTGCGGAGCGATCGGGTCTACCTCGTGCGCCGCGACGGCTTCGTGGTCGCCGAGGTGCTCGCCCCCGGCACGGGCCGCGACCTCGACGCCGCGAGGGCCCGCCTCGCCGGATTCTGAGGCGCGCTCGGCGACGCGTATCGTCGTATGGTGACCGACGAGACCATGCCCGCTGCGGCGCCCGCTCACGGTGCGGAGCGAGGCAGGAGCCTCGCCGGAGCCGCCGTGCAGCTCGGCACCGAGGTCTCCATCAACTTCGGCTCATCCCTCGCCGGCCTCGTGATCCCGGTCGTCGGCTCGTTCGTCGTCGTCGCCGTGCGGCAGCTCGTGATGGTCGTCGCCGTGCTGCCGTTCTACCGCCCGAAACGCGCCGAGCTCACGTGGCGCCGCCTCTGGCCTGCGGTCGCGCTCGGCGTCGTGCTCGCGATCATGAACGTGACGTTCTACGAGTCGGTGCACCTGCTCGGCCTCGGCGTCGCCGCGACGATCGAGTTCCTCGGGCCGCTCGCCATCGCGCTCGCGAGTTCGCGGCGCGTGCTCGATGTGATCTGCGCGCTCGCCGCAGGGGCCGGGGTCGTGCTGCTGATCGGCCCGGGCGCATCGGATGCCGCGGGCATCGACCCGTGGGGCCTGACGCTCGCCCTGACCGCGGCGGCCGCCTGGGCCGGGTACATCCTGCTCACGCGCAAGGTCGCTCACGGCCTGCCGGGGCTCGAGGGGCTCACCGTCGCGAGCATCGTCAGCCTCGCGCTGCTGGCGCCGTTCGCGGCGGCGACCTTCGACCCGGCGGTCGTCGACTGGGCCGTCGTCGGCCTGCTGCTCGGCGTCGGAGTGCTGTCGTCGGCGTTGCCGTACAGCCTCGACACGTGGATCCTGCGCCGCATCTCGCCGCGCATTTACGCGATCGTCACGAGCTTCGGACCCGTCATCGCGGCCGTGTTCGGCTGGCTCGTGCTGTCGGAGACCTTCTCGCTCACCGAGGTGATCGCGATCGTCATCGTCTGCGGGGCCGCGGGCACGGCGCTCGCCACCCAGCGCGCACGACCCAAGTCGCAGCTCGAGCAGACCGCAGAGGGCATGGCCTAGGTGCACCGACCGGAGCGGCCGATCGAGCGACTCACTCGCCCCGACCGTGCACCGGTCTGGCGTTCGCCGGGGGTTCTCCGACCTCCTGGACGGTGTGGCCGCTGCACGCCGTCTTGGTCACGCTGGCTCGCTCGATGCGCGACACGGTGAACCAACGCATCGCATTGCGCAGTCGGCACCACCCGACCAGGTACCACTGGCCGTTCGGGGAGGCGAACAGCACGGGTTCGACGTCGCGGGTGGTCGTGGTCCCCTCTCTCGAGGTGTAGCGAATGCGGACGACGCGCTGCTCGGCCATCGCCTCGTCCAGTGCCGACCTGGTTGCGCGCGAAGCGGGGGAGGGACTCGCGTCGACCCAGACGCGGCCGGCCAGCTCGTCGGCTCGTGCTCGGGTCCTGGGATCGAGCACGTCCAGGATCTTCCGGATCCCGGCTGCTGCCAGATCGGCGTAGGGAGCGTCTGGTGCAGCGGACACGGCCGCCATGAGCGCCACGGCCTGCGCTGGGGACAGGCTGACCGGCGGCAGGGACGCGCCTGCGGCCAATCCGTATCCACCGCCCGGACCCGGACGCGACCATACGGGCGCGCCGCTGTTCTCGAGCCCGTCGAGGTCTCGCTTGACCGTGCGCACGGACACGCCGAACTCTCTCGCCAATCGTTCGGCGGAGACGCCTCGCGCGCCGCTGCGGCGCAACATCTCGGAGAGGGCATGGAGCCGTTCGGTTCGCTTCACCCTTCGGATCCCGACGAATTCATGACAGAAATAGTGACACACTCTTGTCCATGTGGCCTGTGAGAGTTGTGACATGAACACTCCCACCACCAGTCCGACCATCATCCTCATCGCCGGCCATTGGCTGGGTGCTTGGGCGTGGGATGACGTCCTCGATCACCTGAGCACCGACCACTCGCGCGCGATCGCAATGACGCTGCCCGGTCTCGACGGGGACGATTCCGAACGTGCGGCGAAGACGCTCGACGACCAGGCGGATGCGATCCTCGGAGTCATTTCCCAACATGGAGATCGGCCCGCGGTCCTCGTCGCCCACAGTGGGGCGAACGCCCCCGTCAGTCTCGTCCTCGACCGGCACCCGGAGCTCGTCCACCGGGTGGTGTGGGTCGACTCCGGCCCCGTGGCGGCGGGTAGTGTCTTCGCTCCCGACTTCCCGGATGAGGCGAAGGAGTTGCCGCTGCCGTCGTTCGAGGTGCTCGCACAGCAGGCGAGCCTCGAAGGCCTGAGCCCAGAGGTCCTCGAGCGTTTCCGGGCCCGGGCCGTCCCCGAGCCGGGCCCCGTGCTTCGTCAGCCCGTCGAGCTCACGAACGATGCCCGCCGCGAGGTCCGCACCACCCTGGTGTGCTGCTCGATCTCGAGCGAACAGGTCATGGAGCTGGTCCGAGCAGGCCATCCCATGTTCGCCGAAGTCGCGAACCTCGAGCACCTCGACGTCATCGACCTCCCGACGGGGCATTGGCCCATGTGGAGCCGTCCCCGCGACCTCGCCGCGGCCATACAGTCGGCTGCTTCCCGAAACGACTGAACTGCACGTACGACCGGCAGAGCCAGCCGAATCCGGCCGGCCCTGCCGGTCCGTCAGTGCGCGGGTCGCTGCTCGGCGGCGTCGGCGCTGGCGTCCGCGTCCGTGACGGCGGCCGCTTCCGCCTCGAGTGCCCGGAGCAGCGCGCCCACGCCGCGCGTGAGCGCCCGGAGGTCTTGGATGTCGAGCCGTTCGAGCGGCGGGCGGCTGAGCTGCGGCCGGGCGGCGAGCAGCTCCTGCATCACCTCGCGACCCCGATCGGTGGCGACCACCCGGCGCACCCGGTGATCGTTGAGATCTTCGACGCGCGTGGCCATGCCCTGGCCGGTCAGCCGGTCGACGATGCCCGACATCGTCGCGAGCGAGACGCCGAGCGTCTTCGAGAGGCCCTGCACGGTGCTGCCGTCGGCGTCGGTGAGGATGATGCCGAGCACCTTGAGCTGCTGCATCGTGAGCCGGATCGAGAGCAGCGGCTCGACGAGCTCGGGTACCACGATGGTCTCCATCGCGGCCTGCAGGCGGAGGAGTTCGTCGAGGAGTTCGCCCTGACCGGCGCTGTCGACTTCGAAGCTCTCCACTCGAACACCGTACCCCGGCATTCTCAGCCGCGGCACAGGGAAGAATACGTAGCCTAAAGCGAAGCTTCGTGTGATACGAAGCAAATTCCCCCTCGGTACGACCACGCCCCGACCCCCAGGACGGCCATGTACAGACTCGCCCGATTCAGTCTCGCCAACCGGGCGCTCGTCGCGCTCGTGACGCTCGTCATCGCCGGCTTCGGCCTGTTCTCGATGACACAGGTCAAGCAGGAGCTCATCCCGTCGATCGAGCTGCCGCAGACGACCGTCGTGACGGTCGTGCCGGGCGCGAGCCCCGAGGTGATGGACGAGCAGGTGAGCCTGCCGATCTCGAACGCGTTGTCGAACCTCGACGACGTCGAGTCGGTCGTCGCGAGCTCGTCGAGCGGGGTGTCGACGGTCTCCGTCGCCTACGCCTACGGCACCGACGCCAAGGAGTTCACGGCCTCACTGAACGACGCGATCGCCGGGCTCGACGGAACGCTTCCCGAGAACGCCGAACCCGAGGTGCTCGCGGGCAGCACCTCGTCGCTGCCGATCATGTTCCTGACGGCAGGGGCGACGGATGTCTCGCTCGCCGAGCTCTCCGCGACGCTCGACGACATCGTCGTGCCTCGCCTCGAGGCCATCGACGGCGTGCGCTCCGCCACGGTCTCGGGCGGCGAGACCGAGCGTGTCGTGATCACCCCCGACCAGGCCGCGCTCGCCGAGCAGGGCATCTCCCCGATGGCCGTCTCCGATGCGCTCGAGGCCAACGGGCTCGTGATGCCGCTCGGCAGCATCACCGAGGACGGCCAGCTGCTGCCCGTCCAGGGCGGCGAGTCGATCGACTCGCTCGACGCGCTCCGCCAGATCCCGCTCGCGTCGACGACGCAGCCCGGCACCGTCGTGCAGCTCGGCGACGTGGCATCCGTCGAGCTCGAGACCGAGGCGCAGACGTCGATCACCCGCACCAACGGCGTCGAGGCGCTCTCGCTCTCGATCGTCGCGACCCAGAACGCCGACGTCGTCGCCGTCTCGCACGCCGTCGACGACGCACTCGCCGACCTCTCCAACGACCTCGACGGCATCGAGCTGACCGTGGTGTTCAGCCAGGCGCCGTTCATCGAGGAGTCGATCCAGCACCTCGCGATCGAGGGGCTGCTCGGCCTCCTCTTCGCGATCGTCGTCATCCTGATCTTCCTCATGTCGGTGCGCTCGACGCTCGTGACCGCGATCTCCATCCCGCTCTCGGTGCTCGTGACCTTCATCGGGCTGAACCTCGGCGGCTACTCGCTCAACATGCTCACCCTCGGTGCGCTCACGATCGCGATCGGACGCGTGGTCGACGACTCGATCGTCGTCATCGAGAACATCAAGCGCCATCTCGCCTACGGCGAGGCGAAGGTGCAGGCGATCCTCGGGGCCGTGCGCGAGGTCGCGGGGGCGATCACCTCGTCGACCCTCACGACGGTCGCCGTCTTCCTGCCGATCGCGCTGGTCGGCGGCATGGTCGGCGAGCTCTTCGCACCGTTCGCCCTCACGGTGACGATCGCGATGCTCTCCTCGCTCCTCGTCTCGCTGACGATCGTGCCCGTGCTCTCGTACTGGTTCCTGCGGCAGCCGAAGAACCTCGACGACATCGAGGCCACCCGCCTCGCCGCCGAGGAGAAGGAGCGCACGGGCTGGCTGCAGCGCGGCTACGCCCCGGTGCTCCGCGGCACGCAGAAGCACCCGGTGATCACCCTCGCCTCCTCGGTGCTGCTCCTCGTCATCACCTTCGCGATGGTGCCCTTCCTGAAGGTCGACTTCCTCGGCTCGACCGGCCAGAACATGGTCACGGTCACGCAGGAGTTCCCGGCCGGCACCGACCTCGAGACGATCTCGGCCGGCGCCGAGAAGGTCGAGGACGTGCTGCTCGACCTCGATGGCGTCGAAGACGTCATGCTCACCGCCGGCTCGGGCGGCATGATGTCGATGCTCGGCGGCGCGGGCGGCACGGCGACCTACATCGTGAACACCTCGAAGGACGTCGACCAGGCGGCGCTGCAGGCGGAGCTGCGGGAGAGCCTCGCCGAGATCGACGACGCCGGCGAGATCGCCATCGCCGACTCGGCCGCGATGGGCGGCTTCGGCGGCACCGTCGACGTGATCGTGCAGGCCGCGAACGAGAGCGATCTCGCCGCGGCATCCGATGACGTGCTCGCCGCGCTCGAAGACACCCCGAACGCCGCGGAGGTCACGAGCGATCGCGCCCCGGCGCAGCCGATCGTGCAGGTGACCGTCGACCGCACGGCCGCGCTCGAGAACGGCCTCACGGAGGTGCAGGTGCTCGGCATCGTGGCGGGCACGCTCTCGCCGCAGTCGATCGGCTCGATCGGGCTCGACGGCGAGGAGTACCGCATCTACGTCGACGGCGCCCCCGCGCCGCAGTCGATCGCCGAACTCGAGCAGGTCGTCCTGCCGAGCACCTCGAGCCCCGTCGGCTTCGTGCCGCTGTCGGCGATCGCGACGGTCGAGGAGGTCACCGTGCCGACCTCGATCGCCCGCCAGTCCGGCGAGCTCGTCGCGACGATCTCGATCACGCCCGACGAGGGCGAGCTGGGCGCCGTCACGGCATCGGTGCAGGAGAGCCTCGCCGAGCTCGAGCTGCCGCAGGGCGTCACCGCCGAGATCGGCGGCCTCGCCGAGACCCAGACCGAGTCGTTCGAGCAGCTCGGCCTCGCGATGCTCGTCGCGATCGCGATCGTGTTCATGCTGCTCGTCGCGACGTTCCGCTCGCTGCGCCAGCCGCTGATCCTGCTCGTGTCGATTCCGTTCGCCGCAACCGGCGCCATCGCGCTGCTGCTCGCGACCGGACGACCGCTCGGCATCTCGGCGCTCATCGGCATGCTCATGCTGATCGGCATCGTCGTGACGAACGCGATCGTGCTCATCGACCTCGTGAACCAGTACCGGGCCCAGGGCCAGCGTGTCCCCGACGCCGTCTTCAACGGCGCCCGTCAGCGCCTGCGCCCGATCCTCATGACGGCCCTCGCGACGATCTTCGCCCTCATGCCGATGGCGTTCGGCGTCACCGGGTCGAGCGGGTTCATCTCGCAGGACCTCGCGATCGTCGTGATCGGCGGACTCGTCTCCTCGACGGTGCTGACCCTCGTGCTCGTGCCCGTGCTGTACCTCCTCGTCGAGGGTCGCCGAGAGCGACGCGAGGCGAAGCGGGCGGCGAAGCACGAGGCGAAGGCTGCGGATGTCGCGGGGCCTGCGCTCCCCGCTGCGACCGACGCCTGACGCTCGACGCCTCGCGCGAGCGTGAAGCAGGAACGGGCGCCCCGACACGGGCGCCCGTTCCGCTCCGCTCCGGCCTTCATGTCGGGCGTCGCGTGCGCGGGCGTGCCTCGCGTTCGGTCGTCGTGACTTGTGCGAGACCGGCCGAGCCTCATATGAGAGCGGCCCAGCCTCATGTGAGACCCGCCTCATGTGAGGCAGATCTCACACGGTCGTTCGCACGCTGTTCGCGCCGCATCGGGTGCATTGCCGTGGTGAGGAGGCGACCGTATCGTGGACGCGAGGGCGCAATGCCGCGTCGCGACGTCGGGAGGAACCATGGCCACCATCGCGTGGATCGGTCTGGGACACATGGGCGGGCCGATGGCGGGAAACCTCGTCGGGGCCGGTCATCTCGTGCGGGGCGTCGACCCGGTGCCGGCGGCGCGCACCGCCGCCGCCGAGCGCGGCGTGCGCATCGTCGCGACCGTGGAGGAGGCGGTTCGGGAGGCCGACGTCGTCTTCACCTCGCTGCCGCGGAGCGAGCACGTGCGCGAGGTCTACGGGGGCGACGGCGGGGTGTGGGCTGCGGCGCCCGCCGGGGCATTGCTGCTCGACACCTCGACGGTCGACGTCGCGACGTCGAGGTTCTGCCACGAGGCATCCGTCGAACGCGGGTTCCGCTTCGTCGACTCGCCCGTCTCCGGCGGCATCGCGGGGGCGGAGGCGGCGACGCTCACCTTCATGCTCGGCGGCGATCCCGAGGATGTCGCCGAGGCCACTCGGCTCGTCGAGCCGCTCGCCGCGCACGTCTTCGACCTCGGCGGCCCCACGATGGGCATCGCCGCGAAGCTCGCGAACAACCTCATGCTCTTCGTCTCGCTGCTCGGCGTCGCCGAGGGCTCGCAGCTCGCCGCCGAGCTCGGGCTCGACCCGGCGAAGTTCTTCGAAGTGGCGTCCGTCTCGTCGGGGGAGTCGTGGCCGCTCCGCACCTGGTACCCGGCGCCGGGCGTGGTGCCGACGAGCCCGGCGAACCGCGGCTTCGACGCGACCTTCTCGGCCGTGCTCGCCCAGAAGGACCTGTCGTTCGCGCTCGCCGCGGGCGACGCCGCCGGGCTGCCGATGCCGGCGTCGCGCATCGCCCTCGAGCAGTTCGAACGGCTCATCGACGAGGGTCTCGGTGGCAAGGACGCGAGCCTCATCGTGAAGTACGCCTCATCCGACGGGAGCGTCGCGGGGTTCGACCCCGAGGCGTGAGGGTGCATCGGGTCGCACTCGCCCGACCCGACGGGCGGGGCGCCCGGCTCAGCCGTGCTGCACGGCCGTGATGACCTCGGTGAGGCGGTCCCTGAGGCGCCCGAGCTCGTCGAGGCTCATGCCGAGACGGTCGACGACCTGCGGCGGAATGGCGAGCGCCTGCTCGCGCAGCGCCCGCCCGGCCGGAGTGAGCGCGACGTCGAGGGCGCGCTCGTCGCGTGTGCTGCGCTCGCGCGTCAGGTAGCCCTGCGCCTCGAGCCGCTTCAGCAGCGGCGACAGCGTCGCGGGCTCGAGCTGGAGTGCCTCGCCGAGGTCGCGCACCGTGCGGGGGCTCCGCTGCCAGAGCGCGAGCATGACGAGGTACTGCGGGTGCGTGAGGCCGAGCGGCTCGAGGATCGGACGGTAGACGCCGATCACGCCGCGAGCCGCGACGGCGAGGGCGAAGCACACCTGGTTCTCGAGCGCCAGGAGGTCGTCGGTCGCAGCAGCGCCGCCGGGCTCAGCGGCGGATGGCGCGGCAACCGGCTCGTCGGTGGTGTCGGGGAGTGCGCTGCTGGCGTTCATGGGCTTCCAGTATGACGTGACGACAAATCATTAGTACACTAATGATTGTGACACGAAGAAAGCGGGACACGCCACCCGGGGCCCAGCGCGGCTACGCCGGCTTCATCGACCGGCTGAACGCGAGGCTGTTGCCCTACATCGGGCCTCCTCCGCTCGGCCCCTACGACGAGGAGCCGGCGCCAGCCACGCCTCCCGCCTGCCCGCTCTGCGGCGCGCCGATGTCGAGCCACACGATCGACCGTTCATTCGAGCGCACGCAGCTGCACTGCCCCTGATGCGCGCAGGTCGCCCGTGTCTCGTGCCTCGTGCCTCGCGCGAGCCCGCCGCGCGCGTCCCATCGCTCCGCGACCGTCGAGATGACGCTTCTCGTCGGTTCGACGCGGGTCCATCCGACAAGAAGCGTCGTCTCGATGGGTCGAAGCGGCGAGGCATCCCATGAGGAATGCGGGGCAGCGTGTCGGCGCCGCCCGCTACTCTGTCGACGTGAGCGACTACGAAGTGCTGGAGATCGGCGGCCTCGACGAGTGGCGGGAGCACTTCGGCGGCTTCCGCCCCGAGAGTTCGCGCGACGGTCGGCGGGTCGTCGACCACGACCTGACGATGCAGTACATCGGCATGACCGCCAACGCCCTCGAACCGGGCGAAGAGGCCGGCTACTGGCACACCCACTCCCGCGTCGAGGAGCTCTACGTCTTCCTCGGAGGCCGCGGGCAGATGGGCCTCGACGGCGAGGTCGTCGACGTCGGCCCCGGCAGCGTCGTGCGCGTCGGCCAGGGTGTCTGGCGCACTTGGCGCTGCGCTCCCGACGGTTCCGAGCAGCTGCGCTGGCTGTGCATCCGCGCCGGTGGCTCCGAGCTGCCGCACCTGCCCGACGACGGGCAGCGCGACAACGACCGCCCGTCACCCTGGTAGTCGGCGGCAGAACCACGACCGAGACGAGCGCCGCACGAGTGGGTGACATGTCGATCAGCGAAGTGCGAGCGGCCTACACCGAGCGAGCCGAGGAGTACATCTCGCTGCTCGGATCGGTCGCCGACACCCACGAGCTCGACCGCGAACTCATCACCCGATGGGCCGCGTCGCTCGACGGACCGCTGCTCGACGCCGGGTGCGGACCGGGGCACTGGACCGATCACCTCCGACGGCTCGGTCATGACGTCGAGGGCGTCGACCTCACTCCCGCGTTCGTCGCCCGTGCGGCGGAGCGGTTCCCCGCGGTGCCGTTCAGGGTGGCGTCGTTCGACGACCTCGGCGTGCCCGATGCCGGCCTCGCCGGGATCCTCGCGTGGTACTCGCTCATCCACCTCGAACCCGACCGTGTGCCGTCGGCCCTCGATGAGCTCGCACGATGCATCCGCCCCGGCGGGAGCCTGCTGCTCGGCTTCTTCGACGGCGTGAGCATCGAGCCATTCCCGCACAAGGTCGTGACCGCCTACTTCTGGCCGCCGACCGCCATGGCGCAGCGCCTCGAGGCGGCGGGGTTCGCGGTCGAAGAGATGCACACCCGCACCGACCCCGGCCGCCGACCGCACGCGGCAATCATGGCGCGGCGAACCTCTTAGCTCTGCGCCGCCAGCCGCCGGCTCACCCAGCGGTCGTACTGCGCCCATGGGTCGGCGATGCCGAGTCGCAGCTCGCCGATGTGCGCGAGCAGTTCGTCGTGCACCCCGAACCATTCGGTGCCCGCGAACCGGTGTCTCGCGAACTGCGCGTGACGGCGCTGCTCGACCGTGCGGTCGCCGAGCTCGAAGGCGAGCACCTCGTCGTGCGGCAGGCTCGCGAACCGCACACGGGGGTTGCCCGAGGTGCCGATCTTGATCTGGTCGCGATAGCCGAGGTAGTAGACGACGTCGACCCGGGGATCGGCCAACCCGTCGTCAGGCGCGTCGCCGAAGCGCCACTCGCAGATCGCGCAGATGCGACCCGACGGGTACACGATGCCAACCCGCGAACCGCAGACGAGGCAGGGCCCCGGCAGCAGGTCGGTCACCCCGACGTCTCGCGCCACCCAGTCGTATGCCTCGAGCAGGTGCCGGGTGCACAGGTCGAGCGGCGCGCCCGGCTCGACCGACGCCGCGCACGGGCCGTCATCGAGGCGGATGCTGCACGCCCGCCCTGCGGCATCCGCTCGGTTCATACCGGAAGGCTAACCGCGACCACCGACGCGAGAGTGAGCCGCGATAGGCTCGATCTCCGACGCCGGATGGCGGCGGACACCGAGGTTCGGAGGTCGATCGGCATGCCCCTGTGGCGCAAGCGGCAGCGAAAACGGTTCAAGCCGTTCGACCGCACCGCGCTGCCCGAGGCCCCGACGCCGACCTTCGACGAGATGCTCGCGGAAGGCGTGCTCGTCGCCGAGTCCGCCGGACGCATGGCGCTGAAGAACCGCATGATCGTCGAGGCGCTCCGCGGTGAGGAGCCGTTCGCGCCCGAGCGCGCCGCCGCCGCCGCTCGAGAGGTGCTCTACGAACTCGTGCAGGAGGCCGACGAGGTCGCCGAGATCACGAGCGAGGCCCGGTCCGCCGCCGCCAAGCGCGACGGCCGTTCATCCCACGAGCACGACTACCGAAGGGCGGATGCCGCGAACCTCCGCCGCCGCGAGCAGGTGTATGCCGCCGTCGCGAAGGAACTGTGGGAGCGCCGCAACGACCCCGAGTACCTCAGGGCCTTCGCCGAGCGCGCACGCGAAGAGGCCTGGGACGAGGTCTCGGGTGCGATCGAGACGCGCCTCGACCGCGAGTGGGGCGAGTGGCCCGAGATCGAGGTCGACGAGACCTACGAGGCCGAGCGCGACGACCGCATCCACGACCTGCTGGCCGACCTCGATCGAGGCGTGGCGGCTGCCGAGGCCGAGCGTGCGCGCCGCGCCGAGGCGAACGACCCGTTCCGCGGCTTCGCGGGCTGAGCCGGGCCGCCCGAACGTTCATCAGGGGTTCACGGCCCGCAGCGGCGGTCGTCGGCGCTCCGCGATAGCGTGGGAATGATGAGCCGCACCGACCGTATCGACCGAGTCGAGGCGTCGCCCGTGCCGGCCGGTCGGCCGGGCCTGCGCTTGGCCGCGCTGTCGATCGGGCAGGTCGTCAGCTGGGGCATCCTCTACTACGCGATGATCGTCGCAGCGCCCGAGGTGGCGCGCGAGACGGGCTGGTCGCTCGTTGCGATCACCGCCGCGTTCTCGGCAGGGCTCGTGGTGTCGGCGCTCGCCGGGGTCTTCGTCGGCCGCCTGCTCGACGACCGCGGACCGCGCACCGTCATGAGCCTCGGCTCGCTCGTGGGTGCGGTCGGGCTCGTCGGCGTCGCCTCCGCGCCCGACCTCGTGCTCTTCGCCGCGGCCTGGATCGTGTGCGGCATCGCGCAGTCGGCCGTGCTCTACCAGGCCGCCTTCACCGTGATCACTCGACGCTACGGTGCACGCCGCCAGCTGCCGATGACGATCCTGACGCTGGCGGGCGGGCTCGCCTCGACGATCTTCGCCCCGATCGTCGCCGGTCTGCTCACGGTGCTCGACTGGCGGGCGACCTTCCTCGTGCTCGCCGCGGTGCTCGCGATCATCACCGTGCCGCTGCACCTGATGTCGCTCGAGCGTCGATGGCCGCACCGGCACGCCGTGCACGACGAAGCCGTGCACACGGTCTCTTCAGTGCTTCGAACGCGTCGCTTCTGGATGCTCGAGATCACCATGATCACCGTCAGCGTGGCGCTGATGAGTACGACGCTCGCCGCCGTGCCGCTCTACATGGAGAAGGGTCTGACCTTCGAGTTCGCGGCGCTCGCGCTCGGCCTGATCGGCGCCGGGCAGGTGATCGGCCGGTTGCTGTTCCTCGTGCTGCCTCATGGCGTGCGGCCGTGGGTGCCGGTCGCGATCGTCTGCGCGCTCGCCGCGATCTCACTCGCCGCGCTCGCACTCGTGCCCGGTCCGATCTGGCTGCTCATCGTGATCGGCGTCGTCGCCGGTGCCGTGCGCGGCGCGTACACGCTCGTGCAGGCGTCGGCGGTCGCCGACCGCTGGGGCACCCGCAACTACGGTGCCATCAACGGCGCCTTCGCTGCGCCGATCACGATCGCGATGGCCCTCTCTCCTGCGATCGGCGCGGCGGTGGCCACGGGAGTCGGATCGTACGCCGCGATGACGGCCGTCATGGCCGGGCTCGCGTTCGTCGCGATGCTCACGGCGCGCGCGACGTGAGCCCGACGGAGGTCGATCACGAGACGTCGGATACCCCGACGTCACGAAGGGCGGGAGACGTGAGTGCCGCGGTGTGCTGGAACTCGGCTCGGTAGGCGACGAAGAGCGAACCGGCGAACACCAACAGCACCACGCAACCGATCCAGCCGCTGAGGTCTCTCAACGCGGGGACGGCGAAGATGGCGACCGCCCCGACCGCCACCAGGACTCCGGCCAAGACACCGTACGCACGCATCCCGTAGAGAGAGATGAACGTGAGGTAGTGGGCCCCCACGATGATGAGCGAGGCCGGCAGGAACAACGAGGGTTCGACAGCGCCGAGCGCGATCGCCACGAGCAACCCCAGCGGCACGGTGAATGCGCTTTGCATGGCGAGGGCGATTGAAGGGTGCCCTTTGGCCAGGGAAGCCGGTCCACCCATCAGCTTCAAAACAAGCGAGGACAACGGAAAGATCAACATCCCGCCGAAGAAGAGGACGGCCATCGCTGTTGCCGGGGAGCCCCACTGAGACGCGGCCGACGCCGCCGCCCAGATCACGGCGGCGACGAGTGGACCCGAGAATCCTCCCCGGTAGACACGGCGAACATCCTCTTGCGCCTGTTTCACGTTCACGCGTTCATACTCGCAGAAGACGCGCGAGGGGCTCGAGAGCGGCCGGAATCGGCCCGTGTCTCCGGCGTCCGCGAATGCGATCATCGACCGCAGCCGAAGCCTTGTCAGACTTGCCCTAGGCGCCGACGGGCGCGATCTCGGCGATGAGCGCCTCGACGCGAGAACGGATGTCGTCGCGCACGCGCCGGACCGTGTCGAGCTCCTTGCCGGCGGGGTCTTCGAGCTCCCAGTCCTCGTACCGCTTGCCGGGGAAGATCGGGCACGCGTCGCCGCAGCCCATCGTGATCACGACGTCGGATTCCCTCACGGCGTCGACGGTGAGGACCTTCGGCGTGCTGCCGGCGATATCGATGCCCTCCTCGGCCATCGCCTCGATGGCGACCGGGTTGATCTCGTCCTTGGGCTCCGAGCCGGCCGAGAGCACCTCGACGCGGTCGCCCGCGAGCGCCCGCAAGTAGCCGGCGGCCATCTGGGAACGGCCGGCGTTGTGCACGCAGACGAACAGGACGGTGGGGGTGTCGTTCACGGGTTCTCGCTCTCGATGGTCGGCAGCAGCCTAGACGGGTGAGGTGACGCCGGGGTGAACGAGCGGTTCAACTGCAGCATCCGCTCGCCTCCGCCGCAGCGCCGCCGCTCGTCGCGGCTGCAGTGCCCGTGGAGCACACGCCCGTGGCCGGCAGCACGAGCTCGACGTCGCGGGCGGCCGCAGCGTCGCCGGCGAGCCACGCCGACACCGAGCGGACCTGCTCGTACCCGGTCGCGAGCAGGAAGGTCGGCGCCCGCCCGTAGCTCTTCATGCCCACGATGAAGAAGTCGCGCTCGGGCTGGGTGAGCTCGGCGAAGCCGTGCGGCTCGACGGTGCCGCACGAGTGCAGGTTCGGGTCGATGAGCGGGGCGAGACGTCGGGGCGCCTCGACGATGTCGTCCAGCTCGAGGCGGATCTCGCGCAGCATGTCGAGGTTCGGGCGGAAGCCGGTCGCGTTCACGATGCGGTCGGCCGAGATCGTCTCGAGCCCGTCACCTCGACGGCCGGTGATGCAGGCGACGGATGCCTCGTCGTCCAGGCCGCGCGCGAGCCGCACGATCTCGAACCGGTCGACGAGCTCGATGCGGCCGGCATCGACGAGCGCGTCGACGCGCGCCCCGATCGATGCGCGTGCCGCGAGCTCGTCACCGGGGGAGGTCGAGACCCGCGCCGCGGTGGCGTTGCGGATGACCCAGGTGATGCGGGTGCCCGGCTCCTGCTCGGCGAGCGTCGCGAGCTTCAACAGCGTGTTGGCGGCCGAGTGACCGGCGCCGACGACGACGGTGTGGCGACCGGCGAAGGCGGCGCGTTCACGGCCGAGCACATCGGGCAGCGCGTGGCTGACGAGGTCGGCCACCTCGGGCAGGCCGAGCGGGTCGAGTCCCGAGGAGCCGAGGCTGTTCGGGGTGAGGTACGTGCCCGAGGCGTCGATCACGGCACGCGCGGTCAGCTCGTCGACGCCGTCGGCGGTGCGCACGCGCAGCAGGAACGGCGTCTGTGCCCGGCCGGTGGTGCGCGTGCGGTCCATGCCTTCGCGGGTGATGTCGGTGACGTCGACGCCGAGACGCGTGCGCCCGGCGATGGCCGGGAGTGCCGCCAGTGGTGCGAGGAACTGTTCGACGAGCTCTGCACCCGTGGGCAGGGAATCGGCGGGCGGTTCGACCCAGTCGGTCTCGGCGAGCAGGCGCTTCGCTGCAGGGTCGACGAGGTGCTTCCACGGGGAGAACAACCGGGTGTGGCCCCATTGCACGACGCTCGCGCCGATGCGGTCGCCGGCTTCGAGCAGCACGAAGTCGATGCCGCGCTCGGTCAGGTTCGCCGCGGCGGCGAGGCCGATCGGGCCGGCGCCGACGATGGCGACGGGCAGGCCCTGCAGCCGCGAGGGAGCCGTGGCGGTCGGGGCGGTGAGGTCGATGAGGGTCATCCGTGTCTCTCATTCATTGAAGTTCGTCGATAGAGCGAGTGTGGCGACTATATCGATAGATGTCAATATACGGGTAGAGTGGTGCTCGTGACCATGATCGAGCTGCCCCTCCTCTCGCGCGACGCCGCCGAGGCGGAGGCCGTCGCTGCCGCCGGGGCCTCGCCCGCCGCGTGCTGCGGTCCGCTCACCCGGGAGACCATCACCGCCGCCGATGCCGACGTGTTCGCCCGGAAGCTCAAGGCGCTCGCCGACCCCGTGAGGCTGCGTCTCGTCTCGATCGTCGCGGCATCCGAGGGTCAGGAGGCGTGCGTGTGCGACCTCACCGAGCCCGTCGGCCTCAGCCAGCCGACCGTGTCGCACCACCTGAAGATCCTCACCGAGGCAGGCATCCTCTCGCGTTCGAAGCGCGGCACATGGGCGTACTTCCGCTTGGTGCCGGGTGCGCTCGAGGCGATCGCGGCACCGCTCGTCAACGTCTGACGCCGCGCCCGAAGCGGGCGAGGAACGTCGTGACCGCCTCGTCGGCGATGCGATCGAGCTCGACGTCGTCGTAGGGCCGGGCGGTTCCCTCGAGCGTGAGCCGGTTCAGCGGTACGGCGATCACCAGCCACGTGAACTGCTCGGCGGCGATGTGGGCAGGCTCAGCGTGCAGCACGCCTCGCTCCGAGAGCACCGAGAACGCGTTCGCGAGGGCCGTGATGTTCCGCTCCCAGCTGCGCTCGACGTAGTCGGACGCGATGGCGGGGAACCGGGCGGCCTCGGCCGCCACCAGTGTGCGCATCTGCAGGACCGCCGGAGACAGCACGCCGCGCTGCAGCACGCCAGCGAGCTGTCGCAACTGCGCGGCGGGATCGTCGGTGATCGCCAGGGCGTCGGTGTGGGGCTTCATCGCGTCCCGCCCGCGCTCGACCCAGTCGGCGACCACCGCGGCGAACAGTTCGTTCTTCGACGGGTAGTCGCGGTAGAGGGAGGCCTTGGAGATGCGTGCGGACGACGCGACCGAGTCCATGGTCGTGCCGGCGAAGCCGTGCGACAGGAACTGCGCCCTCGCGATGTCGAGGAGCGCGGCGCCGGCCGTTCCGCGTGGCCGGCCGAGCCGGCGCGCTTCGCTGGTGCCCATGATCCTCCGATTTAGTACTTGACAGTACTTTACAGGGCGCCTACCGTGTAACTAAAGAACCCAGCAGTACTAAAGTCGAAGGGTCGGGAGATGGTCTTCCTCGGAATCGCGATCGCGGCGGTCGCCGCCTTCATCCTCAGCTCCGTCTACTACATCGTGGCGCCGAAGGCACCGCCGGCCTCCGCCGAACGCGGCAGCGCCCGCGACGAGCGCCCCAAGCCGTGGCAGATCCTGCTCGAACTCGTGCGCAGCGCCATCGTCGCCGGTCTGCTGGCCGGCCTGATGATCGCCGCCGGCTGGTCAGGGGCCTGGGCCGGTGCGCTGCTCGGGCTCTCGCTCTTCGCGCTGCCGCTCGTGCTGCTCGCCGGATCCGTGCAGTGGGAGAAGGTTCCGGTCTCGACCGCCGTGCTCCACGCCGGCGACTGGCTGCTCAAGCTCGTGCTCGTCGGCGTCATCGTCGGCCTGTTCGTCTGAGCCAGGAAATGTGTTCGTCAACGAGGAGAAAGGATGATCATGACCAGCAAGGCAGGGCCGCTCGACATCACCTTCAACGCCGTGCTCGGCAAGGCGCAGCCGGGAGACACCTGGACCTGCGTCAAGCTGCCCGACTCGGCAACCATCTTCGGCACCCGCGGGCTCGTCAAGGTCGCCGGCACGGTCGACGGGGTGGAGTTCCGGAGTTCGTTCATGGCGCTCGGCGACGGCACCCACAAGCTCCCGATCGCGGCCGGACTGCGGCGTTCGATCGGGAAGACCGACGGCGACGAGGTCACCGTGCACCTGACCGAACGCCTCGGGTGACGAGGCGAGACCAGTGAGCGGATGCCCCGGCGCGCGCCCGGGGCATCCGCTCACTGCCGTCTCATCCGGCCGGCTCAGTCAGCCGGCGCGATGTTGTGGTTGCGGCGAAACACGTTGCCCGGGTCGACCTGCCTCTTGACGCGGCGCAGGCGCTCGAGCGTCGCCGGCGGGTACATCGACGCCGTGACCTCG
This sequence comes from Agromyces sp. Root1464, assembly GCF_001427265.1. NCBI lineage: Bacteria > Bacillati > Actinomycetota > Actinomycetes > Micrococcales > Microbacteriaceae > Agromyces > Agromyces sp. Root1464. The sequence continues at coordinate 1,019,791 of NZ_LMFU01000001.1, read as the reverse complement.
GGGCCGTACTCGGCCGAGAAGTTGCCGTAGGTGCCGCTCGTGAACGCGAGCGCGGCATCGCTGCCCGCCTTCACGGCCGCGAGCTGCTCGGGCGAGGCATCCGCCGCGAGCACCCCGTTGACGATGAGGAGCGCCTCGGCATCGCGGTGGGGGATCGCCGTCGCGTCGGGCGCGACCCGGGAGAAGGCGCCGCCGAGTGCGCGGAGCAGCACCATGGTGGGCACCTCTCGGGCATATACCGCCGCGACCGCGTCGAGCGCCGCGTCGGACAGGTCGGGCACGAAGCCGTTGCCGCCGACGAACAGGAACGGCGGGCGACCCGGCGGGGCGTCTTCGAGCAGCTCGCTGTAGGCGACCGGGGCGAGAGACACCTCCACGACCGACGGGAGCGCGAGCAGCGGAGCGAGGAGCTCGTGGAGCCTGGACTCGTCGCCCTTCAGGGCGACACCGAGCTGCGGCCCGCCGGGCATCTCGGGCCCGAACGGCGGCAACAGCATGAGGGACGAGTTCAGTTCGTCAGGGCCTGCCCGCATGACGTCGCGCCACGCGCGGAGCACCGCGGGCACGTCGGAGCGGTCGAAGCGCACGAGTCCGCCGACGAGCCCGTCTGCGGGGATCGCCTGGAAGACGAACCTCGTGGCGACGCCGAAGTTGCCGCCGCCGCCGCGCACCGCCCAGAAGAGCTCGGGGTGCGACGTCTCGCTCAGGGTCAGCACCTCGCCGGCCGCCGTGACGAGCTCGACCTCGCGGAGCGCGTCGATGGCGAGGCCCTGCTCGCGCACGAGCCAGCCGACACCACCGCCGAGCGCCAGGCCCCCCACGCCGACGTCGCGGGTGTCGCCCGAGCTCACGCCCAGCCCGTGCGGGCCGAGCACGGCGGCGACGTCGCCCCAGTGGGCACCGCCGCCCACGGTGACGAGGCCGGTCGCGTCGACCTCGATCGCGGTGAACTCGGCGAGGTCGACGACGAGGCCGCCGTCGACCGGAAGCAGGCCGTGACCGCCGCTGCGCACGGCGATCGGCATGCCCGCCGCGGCGGCGAGGCCGACAGCGGCCGCGACCTCCTCGACGGTGTGCGGTCGAACGACCGCGTCAGGTTCGCCGACGCCGGCGAACACGGTGCGCCCGGCGTCGTACTCGGATGCGCCGGGACCATGGGCCCGGCCTGGAACTCGTTCGCTCAGATCGGAGAGAAGAGACATTTCGTCAGTCTGGCAGCGGCCTGCGACATCCGGAACGGTGCTCGCTCTGCGCGGAATCGGTGCGTTCGCATGCACCGATGCGAGTGTCGGCGGACCGGCGTACGGTGGCGCGCATGACGTTCAACGACGGCCTCGTCACGGCCAACCTCTCGATCTCGCTCGACGGATTCGTCGCCGGGCCGAACCAGACCCGCACCGACCCGCTCGGCGAGGGCGGCGAAGACCTGCACCGCTGGATGTTCGAGCAGCCCGACGAGAACGCCGGCATCGTCGAGCAGATCCTCGCGCCGGATGCCTACATCATGGGTCGCAACATGTTCGGGCCGATCCGCGGCGAGTGGACCGACGAGGACTGGAAGGGCTGGTGGGGCGAGAACCCGCCGTACCACGGGCCCGTCTACGTGCTCACGCACCACCCGCACGACCCGATCCCGATGGAGGGCGGCACGACCTTCCACTTCGTGACGACCGGCATCGAAGACGCCCTCGCCCAGGCGAGAGCCGCCGTCGGCGACGACGGCCGCATCTCGATCGCGGGCGGCGCGAGCACCGTGCGGCAGTACCTCGCCGCCGGCCACATCGACCGCATCATCGTCACGATCTCGCCGATGATGCTCGGCGGCGGCGAGCGGCTCTTCGAGGGCATCGACGACCCGGCCCTCACGCCGGTCGAGGTGCTGAACACCCCGCTCGCGACGCACATCACCTACGAGCGGCGACGCTGAGCTCACTCGCCGCTCGGGTGCGCCCCCGCCGCGTCGACCACCCACGCGTAGGCGAACGCGCGCTCGCGCCAGGCCGCATAGCGGCCCGAGACGCCGCCGTGCCCGGCCGCCATCTCGATCTTCAGCAGCGGGTCGGCCCCGACGTCGCGGAGCTTGGCGACCCACTTCGCCGGCTCGACGTAGAGCACGCGCGTGTCGTTCAGCGACGTCACGGCCAGGATCGGCGGGTAGTGGTTCACGTGCACGTTCTCGATCGGCGAGTACGACTTCATGTAGGAGTAGACCTCCTCGTCGTCGAGCGGGTTGCCCCACTCGTCCCACTCGATCACGGTCAGCGGCAGCGACGGGTCGAGGATCGAGGTCAGCGGGTCGACGAAGGGCACCTCGGCGAGGAAGCCCGAGAAGTACTTCGGCGCGAGGTTCGCGACGGCGCCGATGAGCAGGCCGCCCGCGCTGCCGCCCTGGGCGACGAGCCGGTCGGGGGCGGTGATGTCCTCATCGATGAGGTGCCGTGCCACGGCCGCGAAGTCGGTGAAGGTGTTCCGCTTCTCCAGCTTCTTGCCGTGCTCGTACCAGAGCCGCCCCATCTCGCCGCCGCCGCGCACGTGGGCCACGGCGAAGATCATGCCGCGGTCGAGCAGCGACAGCCGCGGGATGCCGAAGCCCGGGTCGATCGAGTGCTCGTACGAGCCGTAGCCGTAGAGCAGGGTCGGCGCGGGCGTGCCGAGGTCGACGAGGTCGTGCCGGTACACGAGCGAGACGGGGATGCGCGTGCCGTCGTCGGCCGTCGCCCACTCGCGTCGCTGCGAATAGCGGGTCGCGTCGTAGTCGCCGAGCACGGCCTGGCGCTTGCGGAGCCGTCGCTCGCCGGTGGCGATGACGACGTCGTAGACCGTCGAAGGGGTCACGAAGCTCGTATAGCCGATGCGCAGCGTCGGCTGCGCCCAGTCGGGGTTGCCCGAGAGGCCCACCGCGAAGAGCGCCTCGTCGAAGGCGAGCTCGTGCAGGGTGTCGTCGGGCGTCGCATCGGCGGGGAGGCCGGCGGCCGGCACCTTCGCGACGGCCACGCGCGGCAGCCCCTCGCGGCGGTACTCGACGGCGACGAAGTCGCGGAACGCGTCGACGCCCTCGAGTCGTACGGCCGGGTCGTGCGGCAGCAGCGTGCGCCGGTCGCCCTGCGGGTCGGATGCCGCGACGCTCACGAGCTCGAAGTTCACGGCGTCGTCGTTGTGCACGATGAGCAGGCGGTCCTTGCCGCCGGCGACGACGTGCTCGACGTCGTACTCCACCCCGTCTTTGCGGGGCCAGACGACGGAGAACTCGCCCGTCGGTTCGGCGGCATCGAGCAGCCAGGTCTCGCTCGTGACGTTGGAGCCCGCCTCGATCACGAGGAACCTGCGGCTCCGCGTCACGCCGACGCCGAGCCAGAAGCGCTCGTCGGGCTCAGAGAAGACCGAGACGTCGTCGGATGCCGCGGTGCCGATCTCGTGCCGCCAGATCGTGTCGGGGCGCCACGACTCGTCGACCGTCGCGTAGAACACGAAGCGCCCGCTCGGGTCGAAGGTCGCTCCGCTCGAGGTGCCCTCGATGACGTCGTCGTACTCGCGCCCCGACCCGTCGAGCGAGCGGAGCCGGATCGTGTACCGCTCATCGCCCTCGAGGTCGGTCGCGTAGAGCAGGGTCGCGCCGTCGGCGGTGACGTCGAAGCTGCCGAGCGAGTAGAAGTCGTGGCCCTCGGCCTCTGCATTGTCGTCGAGCAGCACCTGCTCGCCGGGCAGCGGGGAGCCCGAGTCATCCGTGACCGGGGGCTCCCAGTCATCGGGGCCCGCGGCGGGCACCCGGCAGTGGATGCCGTATTCGCGGCCCTCGACGGTGCGGGTGTAGTACCACCAGTCGCCCTCGCGGGTCGGCACGCTGAGGTCGGTCTCCTTGGTGCGGGTCGTGATCTCCTCGAAGATCTGCTCCTGCAGGATCGAGAGGTGCTCGGTGCGCGCCTTCGTGAAGGCGTTCTCCTCGTGCAGGTGCGCGAGCACCTCGGGGTCGTCCTTGTCGCGCAGCCACTCGTAGTCGTCGACGACGACGTCGCCGTGGTGCACGCGTTCGATGGGTCGCTTGTCGGTCTTCGGCGGAGTCAGCACGAACCCACGCTACGCCCCTGTGCGCGGCCGGTGTCATCCGCCCGCGAAAACCGCGACCAGCATGGCAATCCGATGTGACGACCGAGGTTCGCGGGAACGAGCACCTTAGGTTAGCCTTAGCTCAATCCACTCCATTCGTACCGGGAGACGCGCGTGCTCGCCAACTACCTGATCGGCCTTCGCGAAGGCCTCGAGGCGGGGCTCATCGTCGGCATCCTCATCGCCTACCTCGGCAAGATCGGCCGCCGCGACCTCTTCGGCCGCCTCTGGTTCGGCATCGGCATCGCCGTCGCCGTCTCGCTCGGCGTCGGGGCGCTGCTCACGTGGGGCCCGTACGCCATGACGTTCCAGGCGCAGGAGGTGCTCGGCGGCACGCTCTCCCTCGTCGCGGTCGCGCTCGTGACCTGGATGATCTTCTGGATGGGCACGCACGGCGCCGGCCTCTCGAAGGAGCTGCGCGGCCAGGTCGACGCCGCCGTCGATCGGTCGTGGTTCGCCATCGTCCTGCTCGGCGCGCTCGCCGTCGGGCGCGAGGGCATCGAGACCGCCCTCTTCGTCTGGGCCAACGTCTCGGGCGGCAACGACCCCGTGCTCGGCACCGTCGGCGCGCTGCTCGGCATCGTGACCGCGATCGTCATCTCGTGGGGCATCTCCCGCGGGCTCGTGCGCATCAACCTCTCGAAGTTCTTCACCTGGACCGGGCTCTTCCTCATCCTCGTGGCGGCGGGCGTGCTCGTGTACGGCATCGGCGACCTGCAGGAGGCGTCGGTGATCCCGGGCTGGGGCACGCACGCGTTCAGCCTCGTCGAGGTCGTGCCGCCGGGCAGCTGGTACGGCACCGTGCTCGCGGGAATCTTCAACTTCACCCCCGAGCCGACCTGGGCCCAGGTCATCGGGTGGGTGCTCTACGTCGCCATCACGACGACGCTCTACCTCGGCATGCTGCACCGCCGACGCCGGCCGGTGACCGCCGCGGCTCCCGCCTCGGCCGCGCCGACGACCGCCGCCGTTGCGGCGAACTGACCCCGACCACCCCCCGTCTCACCCCACCTCGAATCCAGGAGCATCCATGACCCGACGCGCCCTCGCGGCATCCGCTGCCGTGACCGCACTCGCGCTCGCCCTCACCGGCTGCGTCGCGAAAGCCGACCTCGCATCGGCGATCGCCGTCGACATCACCGATGACGGATGCGCCGTGGCCGCCGCCACCGCGCCCGCCGGCGCCGTGACGTTCGCCCTCGCGAACAACGGCACCGACGTGAACGAGTTCGAGATCCTCGCCGACGACCAGCTGCGCATCGTGGGCGAGAAGGAGAACGTGACCCCCGGCCAGGAGATCGACTTCACCGCCCACCTCGAGCCGGGCACGTACTACACGGCGTGCAAGTTCCAGCAGGTCGGCGCACCGATCGGCCTCGCCGAGTTCACCGTGACGGGCGAGGCATCGGCGGTGTCGGCCGGCGACGAGGAGCTCTCCGACCAGGCCGTGACGGAGTACCTCGCCTACGTGCGCTCGCAGTCGGCCGAGCTGCTGCCGCTCGTCGAGGCGTTCGCCGCGGCCTACGCCGCCGGCGACGACGAGACCGCCCGATCGCTCTTCGCCGCGACCCGCGTGCCCTACGAGCGCATCGAGCCCACGGCCGAGGCGTTCGGCGACCTCGACCCGAAGATCGACTTCCGCGAGGTCGACGCCGTGGCCGACGGCCTCGAGTGGACCGGTTTCCACCGCATCGAGAAGGACCTCTGGGCCCCGGCCCCCGGTGACCTCAACTCCGACGGGCAGGACGCGTTCCTCGACTGGGCTCCCTCGACGCCCGAGGAACGTCAGGCGTACGCCGACGGCCTCGTCGCGGATGTCACCGAGCTCCACGACCTCGTGACCGCCGACGACTTCACCGTCTCGCTCGACGCCATCTCGAACGGCGCGATCGCGCTGCTCGACGAGGTCGCCGCCGGCAAGATCACCGGTGAGGAGGACTGGTGGTCGGGCACCGACCTCTCCGACTTCGCCGCCAACGTGCAGGGCGCCGGCGTCGCCTTCGGCGCGGTGCGCGCGCTCGCCGAGTCGAAGGGCGACGAGGGCACGGCGCTCGCGACCGAGATTGACGAGCAGTTCGCCGCCCTCGAGGCCGCGCTCGCCGAGTACGGCTCCCTCGAATCGGGCTTCGTCGACTATGCGACCCTGACCGATGCCGACAAGAAGACGCTCAGCGACGAGGTCAACGCGCTCGCCGAGCCGCTCTCGCAGCTCACCGCGACGGTGCTCGGGGCCTGATGGTCGAGGAGCGCGACGCCGGTCGAGAAGGACGCGACGAGGGAGCGACCGTCTCGAGACCTGTCTCCGAATCGGAGCAGGGGTCTCGAGACGGCGCTGGAGCGCCTGCTCGACCGGCGGAGGCCGGCGTGAGTCGCCGTGGTCTCTTCGGGCTCCTGGGCGCGGGCGCGGCCGGCGCCGTCGTCGGGGCTGCAGCGGGGGCCGGCGTCGCCGTTGCCGTGACGGGCGGGGCGGATGCCTCGGGCCCCGCGGCATCCGTCTACCCGTTCTTCGGCGAGCACCAGGCCGGCATCGTGACCCCGGCCCAGGACCGTCTGCACTTCGCCGCCTTCGACGTGGCCGAGACGCTCGACCGCGAGGGCCTCATCGCGCTGCTGACCGAGTGGACGGACGCTGCGGCGCGACTGAGCCAGGGGCTCGAGGTCGCCGAGGGCGGTGCAGTCGGCGGCTCCGACTACGCGCCGCCGGCCGACACCGGCGAGGCGCTCGGCCTGCCCGCGAGCGGGCTCACGATCACGTTCGGGTTCGGCCCCGGCCTCTTCGCCGACGCCGAGGGGGCCGACCGCTTCGGCATCGCGACCCGGCGCCCGGCCCTGCTCGAGCCGCTCCCGCGCTTCCAGGGCGACGCGCTCGTGCCCGAGATCTCCGGCGGCGACCTCTGCATCCAGGCGTGCGCCGACGATCCGCAGGTCGCCGTGCACGCGATCCGCAACCTCAGCCGCATCGCCTTCGGCCGCGCGAGCCTGCGCTGGTCGCAGCTCGGCTTCGGCCGCACCTCGTCGACCTCGACGACCCAGGCGACACCCCGCAACCTCTTCGGATTCAAGGACGGCACGGCGAACGTCAAGGCCGAGGAGACGGCAACCGTCGACGAGCAGATCTGGGTGAACGCGAGCGACGAGCCGGCGTGGCTCGAGGGCGGCTCGTACCTCGTGGCACGCCGCATCCGCATGATCATCGAGAACTGGGACCGCGTGCAGCTCGGCGAGCAGGAACAGCTCGTGGGGCGCTCGAAGGGCGAGGGCGCGCCGCTCTCGGGCGGCACCGAGTTCACGGAGCCCGATTTCGAGAAGACCGGCGCGACCGATGCGCCGCTCATCGGCACCGACGCGCATGTGCGGCTCGCGCACCCGACGTCGAACGGCGGAGCTCGTATGCTCCGCAGGGGATACAACTTCGTCGACGGCAACGACTCGCTCGGCCGGCTCGACGCGGGCCTCTTCTTCCTGTCGTTCCAGCGCTCCCCGCAGCAGTTCATCGACGTGCAGCGGAATCTCGCGCGCGACGGGTTGAACGAGTACCTGAAGCACGTCGGGTCGGCGATCTTCGCGGTGCCGGGCGGCGTCGCCGAGGGCGAGTTCGTAGGTCAGGCGCTCTTCGACACCCCCTGATCGGCTCGAGGGAGCACAGTACCGGACCCCCCGAACGGCCGGAACTGTTGTTTTCTCACCTTGCGCGGCGGGACACTCAGTCATGTCCACTACACGGCGGGGCCCGGTGCTCGGGCGAATCGTGGTGTTCGCATGCGCGCTGGGCCTGCTCGCCGCGTGCACATCGGGCGGCGCGACGCCTGCTGCGTCACCGAGCCCCCTCCCGGCATCGACGGCGCCCGATGCATCCGATGAGGTCGCAGCTGACGACGCCGTGAAGGCCGACGCCGTGATGCAGATCGTGCGCGACTACATGGAGGAGGCGCACCTGAAGGCCGTCATCGTGAAGGTGTCGGTCGACGGGGCCGAGATCGTGACCGCAGCCGAGGGTGAGTCCATGACGGGGATTCCGGCGACGCCCGACATGCACTTCCGCAACGGCGCCGTCGCGATCTCGTACGTGTCGACCCTGATGCTGCAACTCGTCGACGAGGGTGAGATGAGCCTCGACGACAAGGTCTCGATGTACCTGCCCGACCTGCCGCACGCCGACGAGGTCACGGTCGGGCAGCTGGCCCAGATGACCTCGGGCTACCAGGACTTCGTGCTCGGCAACGAGGAGTTCGCCGAGATCGCCTACGCCGACCCGTTCAAGGCGTGGACGACGGAGGATCAGCTCGCCCTCGCGATGGACAAGCCGCTGTGGTTCGAGCCCGGCACCAACTGGGCATACGCGCACACCAACTACGTCATCCTCGGGCTCGTGCTCGAAGAGGTCACGGGGATGTCGCTCGAGGACGCCTTGCAGGAGCGGGTCCTCGATCCGCTGGGCCTCGCGAACACGACGGCCTCGCTCACCGCGGAGATCCCCGAACCGGCGCTGCACGCCTACAGCTCGGAGCGACGGTCCTTCCTGAACATCCCCGAGGGAGTCCCGTTCTACGAGGACTCCACGGGCTGGAATCCGTCGTGGACCATCAGCCAGGGCGCCATCCAGACGAGCAACATCGACGACCTGCTGACGAGCGCGATCGCGGTCGGCACGGGCGAGCTGCTCTCGAAGGAGTCGTACGAGGCGATGACGTCGACCGACCTGCGCGGAAAGACGACCGCGATCGACGGCTGCGTCAACTGCCGCCCGCTCGACGAGTTCGCGACCTACGGACTCGGACTGTGGATCTCGGGCGACTGGCTGCTCCAGAACCCGCTCTTCTACGGATACGCGGCGGTGAACGCCTACCTGCCTTCGGAGAGGATCGCGATCGCGGTCGCGGTCACGTACGACGAGGAGGCCTTCAACAGCGAAGGCCAGTACTCGAACGGCGGCGACGAGTTGTTCCGGAGGATCGGCGCGTACCTCGCGCCCGATGACGCTCCGCCCGCGCGGCCGACGCCGTAGCACTCAGCAGAGGGCTCAGCCAAGGGGCGCGGCCGTGGGGCTCAGTCGCCGACTTCAGTCACCCACCTTCACGAGCCAGCGCCCATCACCCTGGTCGATCAGCATGCCGCTCACCCGCGTGCCGTCGGCGCGTTCGGCCGTGAAATCGATCGGCGGCAGGCCCTCGTCGGAGAGGGCCATGCCGCCGCTGAAGGTGGGCGAGATGTAGCCGAGCTCCTCGAGCGCCTGCTCGCGGGCCTGCGTGTCCCAGATGCCCGACAGCGTCCACGCCATGGCGCCTGCGGTGAGCGCCGAGACGAGGAAGAGCACGTAGCCGAGCTCGCGCAGCGGCTTCGAGCGCCGCCGCGTGCCGACGAACGAGACGACGACGCCCGCGAGGAGCACGAGCAGCGGGATCGCCACCGGCCAGGGGTTCCACGGCGCGATCGTGATGATGACCTCGGCCGCGGCGGCCGGAGTCATCCGGTCTTCGTCCAGTCGAGGTTGATGACGTCGCCGATGTAGACGTTCTCCCCGAAGTCGTGCACCTGCGCGTTCATGCGCAGGAGCTGCTGCTGCGGCAGGTCGAAGCGCTGCGCGATGTCGAAGAAGCTGTCGCCCGCGACGACGACGTAGCTGATCGGCATGCCGCTGCCGTCGAGCGATGGGGTGCCGTTCGCACCGTCGCGCGCCCCGAGGTCGACGGCCGGGCCGGGTTCGTAGACGGGGGCGGGCGCATTCGGCACCGGCTCGGGGGCGGGGGCGGGCGCGGGCGCGGGTGCGGCCGGGGGAGCGGTGGGCGTCGGAGTCGGCTTGGGCTTCGGGGTCGCGGTGACGGTCGCGACGATCGTGACCGGCGGAGGGGCGGGGGCGGCGACGCATCCGCTCAGGAGCAGGGCCACGGCGACCGTTCCGAGCGTGACGGATGCCCCGATACCACCGACTGCTCGCCGCACTGCGCCTCCAACCGTAGGGTGGCGTGCCACCCCTCGGCGCGCCGGTCGGTTCACCCTATCTGCTGCGCCGGGCTGGCGACAGCGAGCCGAAGGTCGCATTCGCGGGGTTCGCGCCCGCCGGCACCGGCCGCCGTCGAGATGACATGAATCGTCGGCGCGGCGCGCACGAGGCGACGACTTCCGTCATCTCGAGGTCAGGCGGCGAGTGCGTCGAGGACGGCGCCGCGGATGCGCCCGAGCGCCTCGACGAGCTGCGTGTCGCTCGGTGCGGCGTAGCCGAACACGATGCCGTGACGCCGCGCGGTGCCGGGGGCGGCCGAGTAGTCCGAGAGCGGGGCGACGGCCACGCCCTCGCTCGCGAGCCGGATCACGAGGGCAGCGGATGCCGCGGCATCCGGAAGCTCGACGACCGCGTGCAGCCCGCCGTCGAGTCCCGAGAGCGGTGCGCCCGGCAGCCCGTCGAGCGCGGCGAGCACGAGTCCGCGGCGATGGGCGTACTCGCGCCGGGCGACCGCGATGTGCCGGCGCACGGCGCCGCTCGCGAGCAGCTCGGCGATCGCGTGCTGCGCGACGCCCGGAACCGGGCAGGCCTCGTCGTCACGGGAGGCCGCGATCGCGTCGCGCAGCCGCCGGTTCGCGGCGGGCAGCACCAGGTAGCCGAGGCGGATCCACGGCGTCAGCACCTTCGAGAAGCTGCCGATGAGCACGACCCGGCCCGTGTCGTCGAGCGAGGCGAGCGCCGGGAGGGGCGGCCCGAGGTGCCGGAACTCGCTGTCGTAGTCGTCCTCGATCACGAGCGCGTCGTGCGCGCCGGCCCACGCGAGCAGCTCGAGCCGGGTCGCGACCGGCAGGCGACCGCCGAGGGGGTACTGGTGGCTCGGCGTGACCATGACGGCGGCGGGCACGACCGGCAGCCGTCGCAGGGCGCCGACGTCGAACCCGTCGCCGTCGGCGCCGACGGGGTGCGTGCGCACGCCGCGACGTTCGAACAGGCGCCGCGCCGAGGGGTAGCCCGGATCCTCGATCGCGAGATGCGGGGCGCGTTCGGCGACCTGCGCGAGCACGGATGCCACGAGCCCGAGCGCCTCGCTCGTGCCGGCCGTGACGACGATGTCGTCGGGCGAGCAGGCGAGTCCGCGCGCGTGCCGCAGGTGGTCCGCGATCTCGGCGCGCAGTCGGGGCACGCCGAACGGCGGCGGCGAGTCCGCCGGGATCTCGAGCGAGGCGGCGCCGCGCCAGGCCGCGCGCCAGGCGCGGGGATCGATGCGCGAGGTCGACGGGCGGCCGGGGAGGAGGTTGATGCGCGGTTCGGGCGAGGCTGAGGGTTCCGCCGCCATCGTGGAGGACTCGGTCCCTGCGGCACGGGCGGATGCCGCGGCATCCGCTGCCCGCTCGACCCGGGGCAGGAGCTCGGCGACGCGGGTCGCGGCACCCTGTCGCGTCTCGAGGTAGCCCTCGCCGGCGAGTTGGTCGTAGGCCGTCACGACGACGCTGCGCGAGAGGCCGAGGGTACTCGCGAGCGCCCTCGTCGACGGCACCGGATCGCCGGGTCGGAGCTCGCCGGCCAGCACGCGCCGCCGCAGCCCGTCGACGAGCTGCGCGCCGAGGGGCACGGTCGACGTGCGGGCGAGGTCGATGATCGGGCCGTCCATCCGACTCCCAACTGGACTGGTTGATTCTGCGAGAACTGGACTGCGAACGCAACCAGTGTACGCCCGAGACTCGAAGGGTGACCACGAACGGCGCCGCAGCCCAAGCCCCAGCACCCCGCCGCATCCGCCGCATGTCGGAGCGCCAGACGACCGATCGCGATGCGCTCTTCGAGCTGCTCGACGGCGAGCTCGTCGGCCACCTCGCCGCGGTCGTCGACGGCGTGCCGATCGTCGTGCCGATGGGCTACGCCCGCGACGGCGAGCACGTGCTCGTGCACGGCTCGACGGGCGGCGGATTCGCGTTGCGCGCGGCATCCGAACGGCAGGTCGTCGCCTTCGCCGTGACCGCGCTCGACGGACTCGTCTTCGCCCGCTCCCTCTTCGACAGCTCCATGAACTACCGCAGCGTCGTCGCGTACGGGGTGCTCGAACCCGTCGAGGGCGAGCGAGCGGATGCCGCGCTCCTCGCGCTCTCGGAGCGGCTCATGCCCGGCCGTGCCGACGAGGTGCGGGCGATGACCCGCAAGGAGATCGCGGCGACCCGGGTGCTCCGGCTCCGCCTCGACGACGTCGTCATGAAGGCGCGGGCCGCCGGTGCGTCGGAGGAGCCCGACGACGGCGAGGACCACTCCGTGTGGGCGGGGGTCGTGCCGCTCGGCCGCCGCTGGGGCGCGCCGGAGCCCTCCGTGCTGACCCCGGCGGGTACCCCGGTGCCCGACTCGGTGGTCGCCCTGACGACGTCGACGGAGCCCGACGGCAAGCTTCACTGAGGTTTCGTCAGATTCCGTGAAGACCTGCAGAAGGGAGGTGCGCCATGTTCTCGACACTGTTCCTCGCCGTGCTCGCACTGGTCGCCGTCGTGGCGATCTCCGCCGCGGTCGTGCAGTTCGGTCGCGACGGCTACCGCCGCACGCCCACGATCCTCGGCTGAGCGCCGGCCGCTCGGTCCCCGCTCGCGGTGCCGCCTCACACGGATCTGAGGCGGCATCCGCATGAAATAGGGCGATCGCCCGATGAGCCTCAGGTGCCTCAGAGCGCACGCTGGAGGCATCCGGTCGAACGATCGGGAAGACCCAGGAGGGGAACATGCAGTTCTCTGCAGACTTCATGGCACTGCACGCGCACCAGAGCGACGTGCACCGCGCCGAGTGGGAGCTCGGGCTGCGTCGCGCGGCCGACGAGTCCGGTTCCGACGACGCGGGGGCGTCGCCCGAACCGGCTCGTCGCCACCGCCGCATGCACCGGGCGCCGCGTCTCGCCCTGCGGTGAGCACGACCGCGACGGCGGAGGCGGTTCGCACGGTCGATCCGCCGATTCCGCCATCCGCGATCACGGATGCCGCGGCAGCTGCCGCTGTCGGGGGGACGTGGCACGATGAGATCGTGACCACGTCGACGGCGGCCATGGTCGGCCGCGACGCCGACCTCGCGAGGCTCAACGAGCGCCTCGACGAGGTGCGCGCCGGCGCGCCCTTCACCGTCGTCATCGGCGGTGAGGCGGGCATCGGCAAGACGCGGCTCGTGCGCGAGTTCGAGCGCGGGCTGCCGTCAGACGTGCGCCTCCTGGCGGGGCAGTGCGTCGACCTCGGCAGCGTCGCGGCGCCGTACGCGCCCGTCAAGGCGGCGCTGCGCACGCTCATCGCCGACCTCGGGCGCGACCGAGTGCTCGAGGCGGCCGGCCCCGGACGGCCGGCGCTCGCGGCGCTCCTGCCCGAGCTCGCGGCATCCGACCCCGACGCGGCCGCGACGGCCGCCCCCGCCGGTGTCGGCGCCGCGACGGGCCAGCTGCACGAGGGCATCGCGGTGCTGCTCGAGAGCGTCTCGCGCGAGCGGCCGGTGGTGCTCCTCATCGAAGACCTGCACTGGGTCGACGCCGCCACGCTCGCACTGCTCCGATTCCTCATGCGCGCCCTCGGTTCGAGCCGGGTGCTCACGGTGCTGACCTACCGCAGCGAAGACGTCACCAGGGGGCATCCGCTGCGCGCCTTCCTCTCCGAGGCCGAGCGCGACCGCTGGGTCGAGCGACGCGACCTCTCGCGCCTGACCCGCGCCCAGGTGCGCAAGCTCACGAAGTCGCTCGTCGGGGATCCGCCCACCGACGCGGTCATCGACACGGTCTTCCGCCGCAGCGACGGCGTGCCGTTCTTCGTCGAAGAGCTCGTCGGCCTCGACGGGTGCCGTGACGAGCGCGAGCTGCCAGACACGCTCCGCGAACTGCTACTGGCGCGCTACGAGCGCCTCAGCGATCCGGCCCAGGGGCTGCTGCGGGTCATCAGCGTGGGCGGCGTGCGCATCTCCCACGCCATGCTCGAGACGGTCTTCGACGGCTCGGCCGACGAGCTCGAGCTCGCAGCGCGCGAGAGCGTGCTGGCCGGCGTGCTCACGATCGACGGCGACGACTACGCCTTCCGCCATGCGCTCGTGCGAGAGGCGATCCTCGCCGACCTGCTGCCCGGCGAGCGGGCGCGATTCCACTCGCGGTACGCCGAGGCCTATGAGGCCGCCGCCGCCGCGGGCACTCGGCGCCTCGCAGCCGAGATCTCCTTCCACTGGCTCGGCGCGCACGACGCAGCTCGCGCGTTCCCCGCCACGATCCACGCGATGCGTGAGGCGCGCGCCGCGGCCGCCTACGCCACCGCCGCACAGCTCGGCGAGCGGGCGATCGGCCTCTGGGACGTCGTGCCCGAACCCGAGCGATCGTCGGGCATGACGAAGCTCGAACTGATGGGGCGCACCGCCTCGCACCTGCGCAACGCCGGCGAAGGCGAGCGCAGTCTCGCGCTCGTCAAGGCCGCGCTCGCCGAGTGCCCGCGCGACGAGCCGCAGTATCCCCGATTCCTGCGTGACAAGGCCATGGATCTCGCCAGCGTCGGGCGACCGGGGTCGATCCCCGTGCTCGAAGAGGCGCTCGAGGTCCTCGGCGAGCGTCCGAGCGAACTCCGCATGACCGTGCTCATCGTGCTCGCCGGCCGGTTCATGATCGAAGGGCGTCTCGACGAGGCCGTCGACACCGCCGAGCGCGCGCTCGAGGTCGCCATCGAGGTCGAATCGCCCCGCTACGCCTCGCTCGCCGCGAACGTGGCGGCGGTCAGCCGGGCGAGCCGAGGCGAGGTCGATGCGGGGTTCGCCGGCCTCGAGCATGCACGAGAGCTCTCCCACGGCGACGGCGCTGCGATGCTGCGTTACTGGGTCAACGCCTCCGACCTGCACTTCCTCGTCGGCAACTACGCCGAGGCGGTGCGCCTCGCCGAAGAGGGCCTCGAGCAGGCGAGGGCGCAGGGCGTCGAGCGCAGTTCCGGCCTGATCCTCGCTTCGAACGCCGTCGACCCGCTCTTCGCGCTCGGCGAGTGGGATCGCGCGGCGGTGCTCATCGAGCGCGCCCTCGCGCTCGACCCGCCGGGGCCCTTCGGGGTCTACCTGCAGCGGGCGCGCATCTGGTCGATCCTCTGGCTCGGCGAGCCGGTGCGAGCCGCCGAGCAGTTGCGGAGGGTCCGCTCGACGATGACCGAGATCATGGAGGTCGAGGTGCAGACGCGCCTCAGCGTCAGTCGTGTCGCGGCCGAGGTCGCACTCGCCGGAGGCGACGTCGCCGGCGCATGGCGCGAGGCGAAGCGCGTGCTCGACGAACGGGGCGGGCCACTGCCCGGCTACGGACTCCCGCTCGCCTGGGTCGCGGCCCGGGTCATCGGGGCGGGCCGTACCGGCGCGGGAGGGGTCATCGGCCGTGAACAGGCCGGCGGCATCCCCGCCGAGCTCGTCGCCGAGATCAGCGCGGCGGAGCCCGCCCTTCGCGAGGTGCTCGCGGGCATGGACTGGCCCACCCGCTCCCTCTGGGCCGCGTTCTTCGAGGCCGAACTCGCCGAAGCACCCGAAGGGGCGGCCGGATCCGACGCCGAAGCCTGGCGGGTCGCGGCGAAGGCGGCAGCGGCGCCCTCGGCCCCGGGATACCTCGCGCCGTACGCCCTCACCCGCCAGGGAGAGGCCGAGCTCGCCGCCGGCGACCGCGCCGCCGCGAAGGTCACGCTGCAGAGCGCCTTCGACCTCGCCCTCAGCGGCGGCGTCGGCGCGGTACGCGATCGCGTCGAGCAGGTCGCCGCGGCCGCGGGGCTCGCGCTCGACGGCGGCATGGGGTCGGGCAGGGCCAAGGCCGGGGCGGGTGCCGGCCCGGGCATCGCGGGTTCTGCGGCATCCGATGCCATCGCGGCCGCCGAGGCGACCGCCGAGCTCACCGCCCGTGAACGGCAGGTGCTCGAACTCATCGCCGAGGGGCTCAGCAACCGCCAGATCGGCGAACGGCTCTTCATCAGCGGCAAGACCGCGAGCGTGCACGTGTCGGCGATCCTCCGCAAGCTCGGCGCGGCCACGCGCACCGAAGCGGCCTACCGCGCCGGCGTGCTGCGCTGACCCTGCCGGCACCGGGCCGTTGCGTGGCGCGAGAGGCACCGTCTCGCGTGGCAGGCACCCGCTTCGCGTCCTCCGGCACGCGTCGTTGCCCCGACGTGCGCCGCAATGGCCCTGCGTCAGCGCGCCGTCTGGAACCCCCGCGCCACGTCGATGAGGATCCGCGTGCCGAACCCGGTGGCGCCCTTCGAACGCCACGATTCGTCGGCATCCGACTGCATCGTGCCCGCGATGTCGAGGTGCGCCCACGGCGTCGTGCCCACGAAGTGGTCGAGGAACAGCGCCGCCGTCGTCGCGCCCGCGAAGGTGCCGCCGAGGTTCGAGAGGTCGGCGACCTGCGAGTCGAGCTGCTTGCGGTAGCGGCGCTCGAGGGGCAACCGCCAGACCTGCTCGTCGGTCGCCGCCGAGGCGCGCTCGACCGAGGCGAGGGTCGTCTCGTCGTTGCCGAAGAGCGCTGCGGTCGAGGTGCCGAGCGCCATGAGGGCGGCGCCCGTGAGCGTCGCGATGTCGATGATCGTGTCGACGCCCTCCTCGTTCGCGAGGGCGATGGCATCCATCATCACGAGCCGGCCCTCGGCATCGGTGTTCTTCACCTCGACGGTCGTGCCGTTCCGCGCGGTGAGCACGTCGCCGAGCTGGTACGCCGAGCCCGACGGCATGTTGTCGGTGCACATGAGCCAGCCGGTGACGGTCGCGGTGGAACGCAGCGCCCGCAACGCGGTGAAGGCGCCGAGCACGGATGCCGCGCCGCCCATGTCCATCTTCATGAGCAGGTGCATCGGGTCGGACGGCTTCAGGCTGATGCCGCCCGAGTCGTACATGATGCCCTTGCCGACGAGCCCGAGATGCCCGGTCGGGGTGCCGACGGGCGTGTAGCGGAGCTTCACCATGCGCGGTTCCTCGGTCGAGCCGCGGTTGACGCCCAGCAGGCCGCCGCACCCGAGCTCGATGAGCTGCTGCTTGTCGAAGACCTCGACCTCGAAGCCGAAGCGTGCGCCGAGCGACACGGCGACGTCGGCCAGGTCGGTCGCGGTCAAGTGGCCAGGGGGAGCGTTCGCGAGGTCGCGGGCCACGTTCGCGGCACGTGCGGTGACGAGGCCGGCCTCGATGCCGGCGGCGAGTTCGACGGCATCGGAGCCGGCGGTCGGCACGTCGCCGATGCGCAGGACGAGTCGCTCGAACGGTGCACCGCTCGGCTTCGTCGAGCGACCGGTGTACCGGTAGCTTCCGAGGACAGCGCCCTCCGCGATCGCCTGACCGGCCGATGCCCGGTCGAGCGAGCCGAGCTCGGGGATCTCGAACCCGATGCGCGAGGCCTTGGCGGCGGCGCGCACGAGGTTCGCCGTGGCATCCCGCAACCCGTTGATCGTGAGTTCGGCGGTCGGGCCGCCGCCGACGAGCACCGTCGGCTCGGCGCCGGGCATGTACAGCGTCTGCCCCGGCTTCGCCTCGAAGCCGGCGCGCTCCCATGCTGCCTGGTCCAGACCAGCGATCGACTCGGCGTCGGCGACCGGGGTGGTGACGAGCACGCCCGTCACCTCGGTGTCGCCCAGCGCTTCGCCGAGCGTGACGGACGGGGAGTTCGCGAGCGACGACACCGCGTCGAAGTCGTCGGGGATGAGCTTGTTCGCGCTGCGGGTCATGCCGGTGTCTCCTTCTGGGCGAGGTCGTCGAGGTCGAGTCCATCGAGGTCGTTGACGTCATCGAGGTCGACGGGGTCGATCGCGTCGCCGTCGTCGGGCTCGAGCTTCTCGGGCAGTTCGTCGCGACGGCGTCCGGGCATGCGGGTCGCCGGCACGATCGCGAGGAGCGAGAGCGCTGCGAGGCCGAGCAATGAGACCTTGAGCGCCTGCAGGCGCGCCTCGGCGTTGATGGCGATCGCGGCGTCGAGCTGCGGCCCGGTCGCTCGGGACTCGAGCACGGCGGCGAGCTGCTCGTTCGTGAGGAAGTCGGCCTCGTTGATGTTCACCTGCGCGATGAGCTCGTCGGAGATCTCGGGATGCTCCTGCGCGCCGCTGAGCAGCAGCGTCGAGAGCATGCCGACGGCGAACGCCGTCGCCACCGCGATGCCGACGCTGCCCGAGAGGTTGTGCACGAGCCCGCGCCACGCACCGACGTCGCCCGCGAGCTGCTTGGGCGCCGAGGAGAGCAGGGTGTTGAAGACGAGCGCGACGATCGCGCCCTGGCCGAGGCCGAGCAGGATGAGTCCGGCGACGACGAAGCCCTGGCTCCATTCCCCGCGCACGGTGAAGGCGAGGAGCGTGAGCGCCGACGCCACCACGACGAAACCGGCACTCGCGATCGCCTTCGGCGTGAACCGCCCGTAGAGCGAGGCGACGAACGTCGAGGCGAGGAAGATCGAGAGCGTGTAGGGGATGATCGAGAACGACGTCTCGATGCTCGAGCGGCCCTGCACGACCTGGATGTAGAGCGGGATCAGGAAGTTCGCCGCGGTGCCCACGAACAGCATGATCGCCATGCACGCCGTGATGGCCCGCTCGGAGCCCGTCGCGAGCACGCGCAGGTCGAAGATGCGCGGCTTGCCCTCGCGCCCGCGGCGACGCAGCCAGGAGAAGAACACCTGGCCGACGATGAGGCCCGCGATCACGAGCACCGGTGCCGGAGAGATGCCGAGGATGTCGAACGGTGCCTGACTCGTCGCGAGCCACACGCCCCAGGTCGAGAGTCCCGAGAAGCCGAAGCTCAGGAGGATGACCGCGACGGCCGCGAGGATGGCGCCGGTCCAGTCGATGGAGAGCCCGGGCTGTGCCGTCACCCGCTTGAGCATGAAGCTCAGCAGCAGGTTGACGACGGCGAGGGCGACCATCAGCACGAACGACCAGCGCCAGCCGATCGTGTTCGCGAACCAGCCGGCGAGCAGGAGCGCCAGCACGCCGGCCGCGGGGATGGCCGCCGCCAGGAGGCCGATCGCCCTGCCCTGCTGCAGGCCGTGGTAGTTCGTCGCGATGAAGACGGTGAGCGCCGGGGCGATGAGTGCGATGACCGCGCCCGACGAGGCCTGCGCGATGAACAGCATCGCGGGCGACACGCTGAGCGCGACCCCCAGCATGGCCAGGCCGTGGATCGCGACGGCGATCTGGAAGACCCCGCGGCTGCCGAACCGCGAGCCGATCTTCGCCCCGAGCAGGATGAAGGCCGCCATCGCGAAGGTTCCCGCGGTGATCGCCGTGCCGACCGTGCTCGCCGGAGTGTCGAGTTCGGTCGTGATGCCGGCCATCGAGACGGTGAGGGCGTTCACCGCGAACGAGACCTGGATCTGCGTCATGACGACGACGACGAGGGCGAGCCACGAGGTCTTCGCGATCGGTGCGACGACGGATGCCTCGGCCTGCGTGCTCATGAACGTCCCCCCGAGTTCAATCTGCTGTTGCTGCTCACCGTAGTGGCACACGGGTCGTCGGCGATACGGCACGGCGTTGAGCCGGGCGGGCGGCCGAGACTACAGTGAGCGACATGTCAGCCGGGGGGCGAACGCGGATCGTCGTCGCGATCGGCGCGCTCGCCGGCGCGGGCTGGTTCGGCATCGGGTGCATCGCGGGCACCCCGCCGGCCGCCTGGGCGACGGCGACGGCGCCGGTCGTCGAGCCGCTGCCGACCGATGAGCCGATCGAGTCGACGCCCCCCGCCACGGAACCCGAACCCGAACCCACCCCGACGACCGAGCCGGAGCCGACCGATGAGCCGGTGCCGACCACGCCGCCGCCCACGACCGAGGCGCCCGCGTCGGAGGTGCCGCCGACGCCGACCGAGACGCCGTCGCAGGCGCCGGTGCTCGAACCCGTGCCGCCCGCGGTGCTCGACGAGAGCGAGTCGCCGTGGTCGTGGATCATCGCGGCGGTCGTGTTGCTCGCGAGCGCAGCGGTGCTCTTCGCGATCCGCCGGCCCGGAGTGTCCGAGGAGGAGACGGAGACTGGCGAACTCGCGACGAGGGCGCTCGCCCCGGGCGTGCTCACGCCGGGAGGGCCGGCGGCGGGCACCACCCCGCCGCCCGCCGTCACGCTCGCCGCGATGGAGTCGGTCGGCGAGGCGATGATCGATGCCGGCTACTCGGTGACCACCGTGCACGCCGCCCTGCTCGACATCGCCACGGTGAACGCCGCCCCGGCGACGGAGATCATCGTCTTCCCGACCGCCCTGATCGTCTCGGCCCGCGGCGTCGGCGACCTCAGCACCGGTGCCGTCTCGAGCGGCAGCAGCAAGCTCACGCTGTCGCAGATCGACGCGCTGAACCGCACGGTCGAGGCCGCCCGCTCCGGTGCGATCGACCCAGCCACGACGCGGCGCCGCATCCGCGCGCTCCGCCGACAGCCGATGCCGTACTCGCCGGTGCAACGGGTGGTGGCGTACGCACTCCTCTCCGGCGGGCTCTCGGTGCTGCTCGGCGCCTCGTGGGCGGGCGCGGGAGCCGCCGCGGTGCTCGGCGTGTTCGCGGGCGCGGCACAGCTCCTCTCGGCTCGAGCGCCGCGCGACTACCAGGCGCTCGTGACGGTGGCGATCGCGTTCGGCGTCTCGATCGCCGTGTTCCTGCTCATCAGGGCGGGTCTCGACCCGGGCGTGCTCCCCGCCCTCATCGCCCCTCTCGTGACACTGCTGCCCGGTTCCCTCCTCACGACCGGCGTCATCGAGCTCGCGACCGGCCAGATGATGTCGGGCGGAGGTCGACTCGCGGCGGGCACCATGCAGCTGGTGCTGCTCGCCGTCGGCATCGTCGGGGCGGCGGCGCTCGTCGGCGTGCCGCGCATCGACTTCACGACGGCGTCGCTGCCGATCGGTCCGATCGCGCCGTGGATCGCCGTCGCCGTGTTCGGCGTCGGCATCGTCGTCTACAACTGCGGGCGCCGCGACTCCATCGTCTGGATCCTGCTGGTGCTCTATTCGGCCTACGGCGCCCAGGTCATCGGCGACGTCTTCTTCGGCGGCGTGCTCTCGGCCTTCGTGGGGGCGCTCGTGATGACGCCCGTCGCGGTGCTCGTGGCTCGGCAGCGCACCGGCCCGCCGGCGGTCGTCAGCTTCCTGCCGGCATTCTGGTTGCTCGTCCCCGGGGCGATCGGGCTCGTCGGCGTCGCCACCATCCTCGGCGGCGACCAGGCAGGGGCCGACACCCTCGTGACCACGGCGTCGACGATGGTCGCGATCGCGCTCGGCATCCTCGCGGGGTCGGCCGTCACGGGACGGCTGCGGTCCTCGCGCGGCCCCCTCCTGTAGCGGTTGCCTCGCAGCTAGTCTGTGCCCATGGACCCCGTCGCGACCACGCTCGTCATCCTGGCGCTCGCGATCATCGCGTTCATGTCGAACCGCGTGCCGCTCGGCATCGTCGCGATCGGCGTCTCCGTCGCGCTCTGGCTGACCGGCATCCTCGATCTCGGGCAGGCCCTCGCCGGGTTCGGCGACCCGACCGTCATCTTCATCGCCGCCCTCTTCGTCGTCAGTGAATCCCTCGACTCGACGGGCGTCACCGCCTGGGCGGGGCAGCAGGTCATCGGCCGGGCCGGCACGAGGCGCGGGCCGCTGCTCCTCGTCGTGTGCCTGCTCGTCGCGGGGGTCACGGCCCTCATCAGCGTCAACGGGGCGGTGGCCGCGCTCATCCCGGTCGTCGTCGTCGTCGCGACCCGCGTCGGCATCGCGCCGTCGCAGATGCTCATGCCGCTCGCATTCTCGGCGCACGCGGGGTCGCTGCTCGCGCTGACGGGCACCCCGGTGAACATCATCGTGAGCGGGGCCGCCGCCGACGCCGGTGCGCGCCCGTTCGGCTTCTTCGAATTCGGCCTCGTCGGCGTGCCGCTCGTGGTCGGCACCCTGCTGATCATCTCGCTCCTCGGTCGTCGGCTGCTGCCCGAGCGAGCGGCGACCACGCTGCCGCAGGACGTGAGCAAGCATGCGCGCACACTCCGCGAGCAGTACCACCTGCCGGAGGGAACCGAGCTCATCGGGGTGCGCGAGGGCGCCACCGAGGTGGTGGTGGCACCGCGCTCGTCGCTCATCGGCCTGCACCTCTTCCCCGGTATGTGCACGCCGAGCGGCGATCTCGTCGTGCTCGCCGTGCAGCGCGGCGGCGAGGACCTCGTCGGCAGCGACTCGCTGCTGCAGGCCGGGGACACGCTCCTCGTCAGCGGCCCGTGGGGCGAGCTCGAGCGCAACACCGCCGGCCCCGACGTGCTCGTCGTCGACGACCCGGCGACGATGCGCCGTTCGGTGCCGCTCGGTGCCGGCGCGAAGCGCGCGCTCGTGATCCTCGCGGCCATGGTCGTGCTGCTCGCCACGGGCCTCGTGCCGCCGGTGATCGCGGGGCTCGCCGCGGCATCCGCTCTCGTGCTCACCAAGGTCGTGAGCCCGACGCAGGCCTACCGCAGCATCTCGTGGACGACGGTCGTGCTCGTCGCCGGCATGATCCCGCTGTCGACGGCGTTCATCTCGACCGGCACCGCGGCGCTGATCGCCGACGGCCTGCTCGGCCTCGTCGGCGACGCCTCCCCGTACCTGGCGCTGTTCGCGATCTGCGCGCTGACGATGGTGCTCGGCCAGCTCATCTCGAACACCGCGACCGTGCTCATCGTTGCGCCCGTCGCCGTCGTCGTCGCCGCGGACCTCGGGGTGTCGGTGCTGCCGTTCATGATGGCGCTCACGGTGGCCGGTGCGGCCTCGTTCCTCACGCCCGTCGCGACGCCCGCGAACACCATGGTGCTCGAGCCCGGCGGCTACCGCTTCGGCGACTACTGGAAGCTCGGGCTGCCGCTGCTCCTGCTGTTCCTCGTCGTCGCGGTGTTCTTCGTGCCGTTCGTGTGGCCGTTCTGACGACGCCCCCCACAGGTGCTCGGGGTGCGAATCATCCGCTGCACCCGCGGCCGACCTCGGAGATCTGCATTGGATCGGACGGAGGTGAACCCTCCGCCCGAATCGCCGCAGATCTCCGAGGTCGCGCCTGAGCTCGCGCGGCTCGCCCGGCCTGCCCGGCTCAGCCGGCTACGCGCACAAGCAGCTCGCCGCTCGGCGTGACACCTGCCGAGTTCTCGACCTCGACCGAGTAGCGGTGCTCGCCCGGCGCGGCATCCGTGACGTCGAACTCGACGACCCGGCCGTCGCCGGCCGAACGGTAGACGCGACCGACCACCGAGCCGTTCTCGACGAGGCGGACGACGGTCGTCGGCTCGCCCTTGGCGACCTTGACCTTGACGACGAAGTCGCCGTCGGCATCCGGGCCCTTCCGCGGCCCCGTGAGCGCCGACACCTCGGCCGCCGCCGGTGCCGCCGTGGCATCGTCGGCACCCGACTCCCGGTACATCGCGCCGTGCATCGGCGTCACCGTGAGCGACTCGAGGGTCGCGCCCTCCCCGTCGGCCCAGAGCCCGATGGCGTCGGCACCGGCGTTCGGGAACACCTGGTCGGTGATCGTCGTACGCCCGTCGGCCGTGAATACCTCGACAGAGGAGCGGTCGATGTAGGCCGTCAGCGCGACCGTACCGTCGGCGTCGAGCGCGACGGGAGCGTCGTCGATCGAGGCGAACGCCGGGTGGAAGCCCGTGTTCCCCGAGTCCCGCCGGTCGACGAAGAGCCGGCCGGATGCCGCGTCGTACCCGATGCGCGTCGCCGACTCGTCATCGCCCAGCACGCTGAGCCCGACGGCGTCGGCGTCGCCGGGTCGCAGCACGGCGTCGATGCGCACGACCTCGCCCGACACGGGCAGCGTCGAAGCACCGTCGGCGATCGGCCGTGCGGCATCCGTGAAGGCCCGATCGGTCTGCTCGAGCTCGGCGAACTCGGGTACGACCTGCTGCACGAGTCGCGGGCCGCGCCCGGTCGTCACGAGCGACACGTCGCGCGGCAGGGCCATGGCGCTTCGCCACGTGCCGGTCGGGATGTCGTTCGCGTAGTCCCAGTTGTTCATCCAGCCGAGCATCACGCGCCGGCCGTCGGGAGCGCCCGAGAACGACACGGTCGCGTAGTAGTCGCGGCCCCAGTCGAGCCAGTCGTAGCCCTCGATGCGCGGCGCGGCCGCGACATCCGAGAACATCACCTGGTCGACGAGCACGTGGCCCCAACCGAAGCGGTTGTTGTCGACGATGCGAACGGATGCCTCCTGCCCGGCGAACTCGGCGACGTTCCAGTTCACCCAGTCGAGGTTCTCGCTGCCCCGGCCGGTCGCCGTGCGCACGACCTCGCCGTCGACGACGAGGTTGACGCTCGTCTCCTCGCTGCGGGGCAGGGCCGCCGCTCCGCCGAGCACGAGGTGGTCGACGGTGAGGTGACCCCAGCCGCCGGTGGCGTCGTCGTGCACCTGGAACTGCGCGTCGCGGCCCGAGAACTCCGAGACGTCCCACGACTTCCAGTTCAGCTGACCGCCTTCGGGGCCGGTCGCCGTGCGCACGACCTCGCCGTCGACGAGCAGACGCGCCTCGAGCGTGCCGTCGGAGCGCTTGCCGCCGCCGAGCAGGAACGACAGGTGATCCTCGCCCGGCTCGATCGTGAAGGCGGGCGACGTGAGGTCGCCCAGGTTGGTGTCGCCGTACGGCCCGGATTCGAAGGTGTTGATGCGCTTCTGGCCGAGGTAGTAGTCGCCGCCCTGCGTCGACGGGCTGCGGCTCGGATCGATCGCGAAGTCGCCCGTCGCCGTCCAGCCGGTGTCGGCGAGGGTCGTGCCGTCAGCGAACTCGAAGCCGTCGAAGAGCAGGCGCCCGGCGGGCGGCTCATTGCCGAGCTGCGTGCCGTCGACGTGCGGGTGGTTGCCACCCCCGACGAGCAGGTTCACGAAGGGCTCGTCGATCGTGAACTCGGGAGACTCGAGCGTGCCGACGGGCCAGTCGAAGTCGTTGAACCCGTTCACGAGGCCGGCGCCGAGGTGGCCGGTCACGGCGTTCTGGCCAGGCAGGGTTCCCGACGCGGGGGCGTCGCCCCAGGGCCCGTTCTTCCAATTGCCCGGCTCGTTGCCGACGACCCAGTCGCCGTACGTGCCGTCGTCGAACCCGGCGAAGAGCTCGCCGGGCGGCACCGCGGCATCCGACACCGTGCTCTCGGAAGTGAACGTCGTGCCGTCGAACTCGCCCACGAAGTACTGGCCGCCCGAACCGCCGGCGACCGCACCCGGGTTCAGGTTGACCACCATGACCCATTTAGTGTTCGCGGGGTCGCCGTCGACCGGAAGCGGGAAGAGGTCGGGGCACTCCCAGATGCCGCCCGCGGCGTTCGCCGGACCGAAGTCGCTGAGATGCGTCCAGGTCTTCAGGTCGTCGCTCCGCGAGAGCACGACCTTGTACTGCAGGGCCTCGACCGCGGCCATCACCCAGTACGACTCGCCCGTGGCCGGGTTCGTGTAGCGGAAGACCTTCGGGTCGCGGAAGTTCGCGGAGTCGCGGTCGTAGACGGGGTTGCCGAGGTACTTCGTCCAGGTCTGCCCGTGGTCGAGGCTGTAGGCGAGCGACTGGGCCTGCTTGCCGGCGTGCGTCGGGTGGGCGCTCGTGTAGGCGCTCGTGTAGATCGCGATCATCGGCGGGTTCTCGGCCGTGCCGAAGCCGCTCGTGTTCTCTTCGTCGACCACGACCGAGCCCGAGAAGATGTCCTCGATCGCGACGCCGTTCTCGTCGAACGTCTGCGGGATCGCGACCGGCTGCTCCTCCCAGTGCACGAGGTCGGTGCTCGTCGCGTGGCCCCAGCTCATGTTGCCCCACCGGGTGCCCGAGGGGTTGTGCTGGAAGAACAGGTGCCACGTGCCGTCGTCGTAGACGAGGCCGTTCGGGTCGTTCATCCAGTTGCGCTCCGGCGAGAAGTGCAGCGAGGGCCGGTACTGCTCGGAGGCAGGGTCCGGACCCGTGTCTGCGCCTTCGGCCATCGCGGGCATCGCGCCCAGGAGTCCGAGCGCGACTGCCGCGGCCGCCGTAGCGCCGACGGCCGTGCGCCATCGTGATTTCGTCGTCATCGTTCGAATCGCCCTTCATTGCACGAGTGTCGATGCCTGCTTGACATCGTTGTCAGTCAACGACGGCGATGCTACGGACTGTCCGGCGGACATTGCAAGCGGTCGGACGGATGCTCCTTCGCCCACCCACCCCGTACCCTCGACGAATGCACCACACGAGCATCCGACCCGCTGTCATCGCCGACGCCCCGGGCATCGCACGGGTGCACTGGGACAGTCACCAGACCACCTACGTGGAGCCCGGTCGTGTCGCGCGTGAGCGGGTCGAGGCGTGGACCATGGCTGACCGCATCGCGCGGTGGACGGCGAACCTCGCCATCTCGAATGACGTGTACCCGGCACCCGAGGGGTTCCATCGCATGGCGATCTGGGTGGCCGTGGTCGACGGCCGGATCGTCGGCTGGGCGAATACGAGCGCGGGCCGCGACGCCGACGGTCCAAGGGACCTCGAGCTCGAGGGGCTCTACGTGCTCGACGCCCACCACGGCACCGGCGTCGGCCAGGCACTCCTCGATGCGGCGATCGGCGATCGACCCGCCTACCTCTGGGCCCTCGCCGACAACCCGCGCGCCCACGGCTTCTACCGGCGCAACGGCTTCGTCGCCGACGGCACGCGGAAGTTCGACGACCTCTGGCAGATCACCGAGGTGCGCTTCGTGCGCTGACGGTTCAGCTGGAGTGCACGGCCTCTGCATCGGCACGCGGCATCCGCAGCAACGCACCCTCGTGCCGAACCGTCGCCGCGGCGATCAGCATCGCCTCGTGCAGCGCCTGCGCCCAGGCCGTGTCGGTCGCCGGCAGCCCGTCGGCGGCAATGCGTCGCACCATTGCCGCGAGGGTCGCGTCACCGGCACCCATCGTGTCGATCACCAGCCCGGGCAACGTCACGATGCTCGCGTGCACGGGGCTGTCGACGTGGTGCAGCGTGGCACCGTCGCGCCCGGCCGTGGCGAGCACAGCCGATGCGCCTGCGGAGCTGAGCCGCCCCACGAAGGCGTCGAGCGTGTCGCCCAGCAGCAGCTCGGCGTCTTCGTCGCCGACCTTCACGAGGAGCGAGCGCGACGCGAAGTCCTCGAAGTTCGCGAGGAAACGTGCGCGATCGGCGAGCATGCCGGCGCGCGGGTTGCCGTCGACGATCACGCGGCCCGCGGGGTCGGCGATCGCGCCGACGAGCTCGGCGTATTGCTCGGCGTCGTCGAACGGGAAGCAGCTGACGACCACGAGGTCTGCCTCGTCGATCGCGGCGCGGGTGGCGTCGTCGAAGCGGATGCGGCGCCGCTGCGCGGCCTCGTTGAACTCGTAGCGCGGCTCGCCGTCGGTGCGGTCGGAGACGGCGCGCGACGTGCCGTGTTCGGACGGGCTCTCGATGAGACGCACACCGTAGTCGCGCAGGTAGGCGCGGATGCGCGTCGCCGGTTCGTCGTCGCCGAGCATCGCGACGAGCGTCGCCTGTTGGCCGAGCAGGGCGAGCCCGACGGCGACGTTCAGCGCTGCACCGCCGACGAACTCGCGGGCGCCCCTCGGGTCGCGGAGCTCGTCGATGAGCGCGTCGCCGATGACGGTGACACGCGCCACGGAGCCGGACCCGGAGGAGCCGGTGCGTTGCTGCGGCAGTTGCTGCGACATCCGTTCAGCCCTCCGCTCGCGGGGCGATCTCGCCCGAGCCCCGCTCGAGCAGCCGCGTCGGAACGATCGTACGCGCGGCGACCGAGGCATCGCCGTCGAGGCGCGCGAACACGCGTTCGGCGGCGATGCGTCCGATGGCCTGCGGGTTCTGCGCGACGACCGTGACCCCGGGTTCGAGGAGGTCGCCGAGCGGCACGTCGTCGAAGCCGACGAGCGCCGTGTCGTGCTGGCGCCCGAGTTCCCGCAGCGCGCGGATGACGCCGATGGTCACGAGGTTCTGGCTCGAGAAGATCGCGGTGGGCGGGTTCGGAACGTCGAAGAGGGCGAGGGTCGCGGCGCGTGACGTCGCCTCGTCGTGGAGCCCCTCGACGACCTGCTGGCCCCGGGTCGAGACGCCCGCACGACCGAGCTCGTCGAGGTAGCCCCGGTGGCGCTCGCGCGCGGTCTGGATGTCATGGCGGTCGCCGAGGTAGGCGATGCGGCGATGCCCGTGCTCGAGCAGGTGCCTGGTCGCGAGGGCGGCGCCGTCGGAATTGTCGCTGACGACCGCGTCGGAGGTGAGGCCGGCGGGCTCACGGTCGACGAAGACGACCGGGGTGCCGCGCCGCAGTTCGGGCGCGAGGTAGGCCTGGCTCTCGGAGATGGTGGTGAGGATCAGGCCGTCGACGCGGCGGCGGAGGAAGGCGGAGACCGCCTCCTGCTCGCGATCGGGGTCGTCGTCGAGGCTCGACGCGAACACCGAGACCCCGCGAGCGAGGGCGGCGTCTTCGACGGCCCGGTGCACGGCGCCCGAGAACGGGTTGTCGACGCTGCCGACGAGGAGGCCGAGCGTGCGGGTGCGGCCGTCGGCCCTGCGCAGGTTTCCGGCGTGCAGGTCGGGCTGGTAGTCGAGCGTGCGGGCCGCGGCCTCGACCTTGGCGATCGTCGCCGCGGAGACGTTCGGCTCGCCGTTGATGACGCGCGAGACCGTCTTCACGCCGACGCCGGCGAGGGCGGCCACGTGCCGCATCGTCGGTCGCGAACGTGCGCTGTCCGGCGCGGTACTCGAGTTTGACAACGGTGTCACGATTTGCTCCCAAATGTGCAAGTTGGACTTGACTATACATGCGACGGTGAGTTAGACCTATCCCTGACATCGTTGTCAAGGCGACAACGGGCCTTCCAACACCAGAGGAGATTCATCGATGAATCACACAGCACCAGGTGCGCTCCGCCGCCGCCTCATCGCCGCAGGATCGCTGACCGCCGCAGCGGCGCTCGCCCTGACCGGCTGTGCCGCCGGCGCCGACGCAGGCGGCGACAGCGGTGACGCCGACGCGATCGGCGTCTCGCTCATCGTCAAGACCACGACCAACCCGTTCTTCGTCGCCATGCAGGACGGCGCCGAGGCCGCCGCCGACGAACTCGGCGTCGAGCTCACGCTCGCCGCGGGCAAGGAGGACGGCGACGAGGACACCCAGATCCAGGCCATCGAGAACGCCATCTCCAAGGGCGACGCCGGCATCCTGATCACGCCGAACGGGCCCGGCGTCGAAGACGCGCTCGTGAAGGCCCGCGACGCCGGCCTCTTCGTGATCGCGCTCGACACGCCCCCCGCCGATCCCGAAGCCGTCGACATCACCTTCGCGACCGACAACTTCGCGGCCGGCCAGGAGATCGGCGAGTGGACCGCTGCCAAGCTCGCCGGCGAGAAGGCGACCATCGCGCTCATCGACCTCTTCGACGACAAGATCGTCTCGGTCGACTACAACCGCGACCAGGGCTTCCTCGACGGAATGGGCATCGACACCGCCGACGCGGCAGTCAACGGCGACGAGGCGAAGAGCGGCACCTACAGCGGTGGCGACTACGAAATCGTCGGCAACGAGGCATCCGGTGGCGCCGAGGACGGCGGCCGCACCGCCGCCGAGACCCTGCTCTCGAAGAACCCCGACATCAACGTCGTGTACACGATCAACGAACCGGCCGCCTACGGCGCCTACGAGGCGTTCAAGGCAGCCGGCAAGGACGACGTGATCGTCGTCTCCGTCGACGGCGGCTGCGCCGGCGTCGACCAGGTGGCCGAGGGCATCATCGGCGCGACGAGCCAGCAGTACCCGGTCAAGATGGCCGAGCTCGGCGTGCAGGCGATCTTCGACCTCGTGAAGACGGGCAAGGCCCCCGAGACGACCGAGGGCCTCGACTTCTTCGACACCGGCGTCGCGCTCGTCACCGACGACCCGCAGGAGGGTGTCGACTCCATCGACACCACCGAGGGCGGCGAGATCTGCTGGGGCTGATCCCCGGCACCGCATCGTGAGCGGTGCGGGCCGGTGAGGATGCCGCGACGCGGCGCCCCTGGCCATGACGCCGCCCCGCGGCATCCGGTCCCTCCCGGCCCGCACCGCTCACTCACCGAACAACGGAGTACAACGTGACCCAGCAGACCACCGAGCCGCCGACGTCGGCGCTCGACCTGGCCGAGGAGTTCCTCGACCGGACCACCCCGCTCAGCCGCATCCGAAACACGCTGCACCGCTACCCGGCGGTCAGCCCGGCGATCGTGCTCGTGCTCGCCGTCATCGTCTTCGGCCTGCTCAACGACCGCTTCCTGAACCCGGCGAACCTCTCGCTCATCACGCAGCAGGTCGCCGTGGTCGGCACGCTCGCCGTCGCCCAGACCCTCATCATCCTCACCGCGGGCATCGACCTCTCGGTCGGTGCCGTCATGGTCCTGAGCTCGATGGTGATGGCGCAGACGAGCGTCCAGCTCGGCCTCCCGGGAGTGCTCGCCCTCCTCCTCGGCCTCGTCGTCGGACTCGCCGCGGGCGCGTTCAACGGATTCCTCGTCACCCGCCTGAAGCTGCCCCCGTTCATCGTGACGCTCGGCACGCTCAGCATCTTCGTCGCGCTCACCCTGCTGTACTCGGGGGGCGCCACCGTGCGCGGCGCCGAGATGCCCGAACTGCTCACCTCGATGGGCGCCACCTTCAACATCGGCGGCGTGAACTTCACGGTCGGCGTGCTGATGATGCTGCTGCTCTACGTGGTGGTCGCCCTGATCCTCGGGAAGACGGCCTGGGGTCGACACGTCTACGCGGTCGGCGACGACCCCGAGGCCGCGCGCCTCGCCGGCATCAGCGTCAACCGGGTGCTCATGAGCGTCTACCTCGCGGCGGGCGCGATCCTCGCGCTCGGCGCCTGGATCCAGATCGGTCGCACGAACGCAGCGTCGCCCAACGCGGGCGCGGAACTCAACCTCGACTCGATCACCGCCGTCGTCATCGGCGGCACCAGCCTCTTCGGCGGTCGCGGCACCGTGTGGGGCACCCTTCTCGGTGCGCTCATCGTGGGCGTCTTCCGCAACGGCCTGTCGCTCGCCGGGCTCGACGTGCTCTGGCAGACCTTCGCCGTCGGCGTGCTCATCATCGTCGCCGTCTCGGTCGACCAGTGGATTCGAAAGGTACGCAAATGACCACCGCAACGGATGCCGCGGGCCAGGCGCCCGCCGCCGGCCCCGCAGAGACCCGCACCCCGATCCTGCGCGCCCGCCGACTCGTCAAGACGTTCGGCCGGGTCGTCGGCCTCGACGGGGTGAGCCTCGAGCTCTATCCCGGCGAGGTGCTCGCGATCATCGGCGACAACGGCGCCGGCAAGTCGACGCTCATCAAGTGCCTCACGGGCGCCGAGATCCCCGACGAGGGCGAGCTCTTCCTCGACGAGAAGCCGGTGCACTTCAAGCGCCCGCAGGACGCCCGGGCCGCGGGCATCGAGACGGTCTACCAGAACCTCGCCGTCTCCCCGGCGCTCGACGTGGCCGCGAACCTGTTCCTCGGCCGCGAGGAGCGCAAGCGCGGCATCCTCGGTTCGGTGTTCCGCGTCGTCGACCAGAAGGGCATGCGCGAGAAGGCGCGCAACGAGCTGAAGGCGCTCGGCATCTCGACCCTGCAAGACGTCACGGTGCCGGTCGAGAACCTCTCGGGCGGGCAGCGGCAGGCCGTCGCGGTCGCCCGGGCCGCGGCGTTCGGGTCGAAGGTCGTCGTGCTCGACGAGCCGACCGCCGCGCTCGGCGTGCGGGAGTCGAACCAGGTGCTCGAGCTCATCAGGAACCTGCGCGACCGGGGCATCCCCGTCATCCTCATCTCGCACAACATGCCGCATGTCTTCGACGTGGCCGACCGCATCCACATCCAGCGGCTCGGCAAGCGTGCCGCGACGATCACGCCCGAGTCGCACACGATGACCGACGCCGTGGCGATCATGACCGGCGCGCTGCGCGCGTGAGCGAGGCTGACCCCGATGCCGACGGTCGAATCGAGCTGATCGCCGAGTTCACCGCGATCGCCGGCCGTGAGGAGGAGGTCGAGCGCCTCCTCCTCACACTGGCCACCGAAGTTCGTCACGAGAGCGGATGCCTCGACTTCACGCCGCACCGCGTGGTCGAGGCGCCGAGCGGGCCCGCTTTCGCGGCGGCAGCAGCGGCGACCGGGCCGGCGCCGGTCGGCGCTCGGTTCGTCGTGACCGAGGTCTATCGCGACGCCGCGGCATTCGCCGAGCACCTCGCCGCCCCGTACGGCGCCGACTTCAATGCCGCGCTCGGTCCGCTGATCGTCGAGCGCGGATCGGTGCTGACCTTCCTGTCGTCGCTCGACTGACCGGCGCCGACCGGCGCCGGCGGTCGTTCGGGCGCCGACCGCGCGGTTACGCTTGGGGGTCGAGCGCGAGGAGCAGCATGAAACCCGGACCGAGGCGCAGTGTCAGCCAGGTCGACATCGTCGACGCGGCGTTCGAGATCCTCGAGCAGAAGGGCTTCGCCGCCGTGTCAGTGCGCGGGGTCGCTGCGGCGCTCGGACTCACGCCCACGGCGATCTACACGTACTTCCCGTCGAAGAACGCGCTGCTGCGCGCGATGGTCGAGGAGCTGCTGTCGAGCCTCGACCTCGCTGCCGCGGCCGACACCGGCGTTCCCTGGCGAGAGCGCGTGCACGCGCTCGCCGCGGCGATGCGCGCACGCATCGCCGAGCACACGGGCGCCATGGTGCTCGTCACGAGCGGTCCGCTCGACGGGCGTCATGCACTGGGGCTGAACGAGACGCTCATCGCCGGCTTCATGGCCGAGGGGATGCCGCAGGTTGATGCCGCCCGCGCCGCCTACGCCGTGCGGGCTCACGTGCTCGGGGTCGCCGCCCTCGATGCCGCCGAGCGGGTCGACGAAGTCGAGAAGGCAGCCGACCGGTCGACGGCCGGGGCGCTCTGGTCGGATGCCGCGAGCCATCCGCTCACCGAGGCGACCGAGCACCTCGTGTCGGGCGACGCGGAGCCGTCGGCCTTCGCATGGGGGATCGATCGACTGCTCGACGGCGTGCTCGCGGGCAGCAGCACGTCCTGAGCCCGCACCGGGGGCGGCGTCGAAGCGGGGGTTTGACGCACGCCTCGGCGTCGGCTACGGTCGTGACCAATAGGGTAAGAATGGAGACCTCCTGTTGGAGGTTTTCGTCTGCCCTTTTTTGGTTTGTGCGCGTCTCTGACAGGGTTTCCCGACAGAGAGGTCGGACACCGTGCCACAACATCTTCTGCGAGGCGTCAGCGACGTCGTCTCCTTCATCGACTCGCGCTCGCGCATCGGAGGCCGCGCCGGCCTGATCTGGTGGCTCGCGCTCAGTGGGCTGTTCCTCGACGCATTCTCGAACTCGGCGCTCTCCGCCGGTCTCGGGCCGATGACGCGGGACATGGAACTCAGTGCCACGCAGGTCGCGATCCTCACCTCGATGGCGTCGTGGGTCGCGATCGCCTTCAACCCGATCGGCGGATGGCTCGCCGACAAGTGGGGCCGCATTCCTCCGCTGCTCATCGCCAAGGTGCTCGCGCTCGCCGGGGCCATGCTCGCCGCGTTCGCCCCGAGCTTCGAGATGGTGCTCGCCGGCCGCTTCTTCGTCGGCGCCGCCTACGGCATCGACTTCGCGATCGCGATGGCGCTGCTCGCGGAGTTCACCCCCGCCCGCTTCAAGGCCCGCCTGAACACCTGGCAGGGCATCTGGTACGTCGCGGTCTGCTCCAACCTCGTGCTCGCGATCATGTTCTACAACCTGAACGTCGGCGACTCGATCTGGCGCTACTCGGTCGGCACCGCCGGCCTCGTGGCCCTCGTGCTCTTCGTGCTGCAGGCGGTCTTCATGGTCGAGAGCCCGACCTGGCTCGCCCGCAAGGAAAAGCTCACCCGCGCCGCCGCCTCGATGACGAAGATCTACGGTGCCACGTTCACCGCGGCGCCGGTCGAGGACCGGGTCCCCGTCACCAACCAGGCGACG
The DNA here is from genome assembly GCF_001427265.1 of Agromyces sp. Root1464. Taxonomy (NCBI): domain Bacteria; kingdom Bacillati; phylum Actinomycetota; class Actinomycetes; order Micrococcales; family Microbacteriaceae; genus Agromyces; species Agromyces sp. Root1464. Next base: position 985,854 of record NZ_LMFU01000001.1, on the reverse strand, counting down.
AAGGGGTTCGCGAACGTCGCACTGATCTTCCGCGGCATCTACCTGCCGCGCACGGTGCTCGCCGCGACGGTGCAGATGGCCCAGTCGATCCAGTACTTCGCCGTCGGCTGGTACCTGCCGATCATCAGCATCGCGCTGTTCGGGGAGGACTTCGTGGTCGCGACCCTCGGAGCGCTCGTGTTCAACGTCTTCGGCATCGTCGGCGGGTTCATGTCGCCCGTCATCGGCAAGCGCTTCGGCCTGCGCCGGGCCTCGGCGATCGGGTTCGCCGCGGTGTTCGCGATGCTCGTGGTGCTCGGCTTCTTCTACGAGTCGATGCCGCTGTGGCTCGCCTTCGTGGTGCCGTCGCTGTTCATCCTGTTCCACTCGGGCGGCCCCGGTGCCAACGGCAAGAGCCTCTCGACGCTGTCGTTCCGCAGCGAGCTCCGGGCGGGCGCGAACGGCATCATCGGCGCCATCGGCAGCGCGGGCGCAGCGCTCGGCCTGCTCGTCTTCCCGCTGCTGAAGGAGGGCATCGGCCTCGGCCCGACGTTCCTCATCCTCTCGGTCGTGCCGCTCGTCGCGTTCATCATCTGCTCGATCATCAAGTGGGACCCGACGCGCACCGCGATCAGCCCCGACGAGGAGCTGAACGCGCCGCAGTTCAAGAGCGACGCCGCGGCGCAGGCAGCCGCCGCCGAGGCATCCGTGCTGGCCTCCAAGTAGCGAAGCAGCATCCGACATGACGACTCCCGCGATCCTGGCGATCGACGAAGGAACGACCGGCACGCGTGCGGCGTGGGTCACGGCCGACGGCATCGTGCACGCGCTCGAATACCGCCCCCTCCGTGTCAGCACTCCCGTCGCGGGCGTGGTCGAACAGGATGCGAACGCGATCCTCGACAAGACCATCGACGCCTGCCGCGCGGTCATCGCCCGCGCGGCAGGCGACGGGGTCACCCTCGTCGGCCTCGCCATCGCCACCCAGCGCGCGACCACCGTGCTCTGGGACACGTCGACCGGCCGAGCCCTCGTGCCCGCCATGGTCTGGCAGGACAGCCGCTACGCCGACGAGCTCGCGGCCCTCGGGCCCGACTGGAACGAACGGCTGGTCCGCACCGTCGGCCGCCCGACGGGGGTGCGTTCGCCCTACCTCTGGGCCGCGCACCACCTGCGCGAGACCCCCGAGGTCGCCGCCGCGCACCGGGCGGGCCGACTCGGCTTCGGCACGATCGAGACATGGCTCCTCTGGAGCCTCTCCCGCGATCGCACCTACGCTGCGACCTCCACGAACGCGACCTCGGCGGGCGCCTACGTGCTCGCCCGCCACGAGTACGAGCGCGAGTGGATCGACGCGCTCGGATTCCCGAGCGACCTCCTGCCCGAACTGCGACAGGACGCCGACGACTTCGGCGTGACGGATGCCTCGGTGCTCGGCATCGAGGTGCCGATCCTCGCGGCGGCGGGCGACCAGCACGCGGGCACGGTGGGCCTCGGCTGCCTCAGCAAGGGGCAGGCGATGTGCGTGCACGGCACGGGCAGCTTCGTCGACCTCGTCATCGGTGAGGAGGCGCCGGCGAACCCGGGCCTGTACGACGGGACGCTCACCCTCACGGCGTGGCGGCGGCACGGGGCATCCGTCTTCGCCGTCGAGACGTTCACGGCGACGACCGGCTCGGCCCTCGACTGGGTGTGCGACACCCTCGGCTGGTTCGAGTCATCGAAGCGCATCAGCGAGCTCGCGGCCACGGTGCCGTCGGCGAACGGCGTGATGTTCGTGCCCGCGCTCACCGGCCTCCGGATGCCGGTCATGGAGCCCCGGGCGAAGGCCTCGCTCACGGGCTTCTCGATGTCGACGACGCTGCCCGAGATCGCGTACGCCGTGCTCGAGGGCATCGCGCACTCGGTCGCCTCGAGCGCCGAGGCCGACGAGCAGGTCGCCGGCACGGCGATCACCGAGATCGTCGTCGGCGGCGGGATGTCGGCGAGCGACCCGCTCATCCAGATGCAGGCCGACCTCGTCGGCGTGCCGATGCGGCGCCTGCCCGCCTCGGAGGGCGCGAGCCTGCGCGGGGCGGCGTTCCTCGCCGGCGCCGACGGGCTCCTCTGGAACTCGCTCGAGGAGGCCGCCGCGTCGATGGGCGACGGCGACGTCTTCGAGCCGCTGATCAGCGACGACGAGCGCGCCGAGCGCCGAGCGGCGTGGAACGAACGCATCGACAACGAACTCCGGCTCACCACGAGCCGTGCAACACGGAAGTAGAGAGAACCACACGATGGTAGGACTGCCAGCCCGCAAGACCGACACCGCGCGCGAGCGCATGACCCGGGTCGAACCCCTGCAGCTCGGCCGCGCCGAGCAGGTGGCCGCCGTCGAGGGAGGCCGCTTCGACATGATCATCGTCGGCGGCGGCGTGACCGGGGCGTATGCCGCGATGGACGCCGCGCTTCGCGGGTACCGCGTGGCGCTGCTCGAGAAGGACGACTTCGCGTCGGGCACCTCGTCGAAGTCGTCGAAGATGATCCACGGCGGGTTGCGGTACATCGAGCAGGGCAACCTGCCGCTCGTACGCCACTCGCTGCTCGAACGGCAGCGGCTGCGGAAGAACGCCCGGCACCTCGTGCAGCGGCTGCCGTTCCTCTTCCCGGTGCTCTCGCACGACGGCGTCTTCGACCGACGCCTCGCCGCGGGCTTCGAGAGCCTGCTCTGGACCTACGACCTGGCCGGAGGCTGGCGCGAGGGCGTGCTGCACCAGAAGCTCTCGAAGAACGAGGTGCTCGCCCACTGCTCGACCTTCAAGGCCGAGAACCTCGACGGCGGCTTCATGTACTACGACGCGCGCGCCGACGACGCCCGCCTCACGCTCACCCTCGCCCGCACCGCGGCCCACCACGGGGCGATCATCCTGAACGGCGCGAAGGTGACCGAGGTCACCCGCAGCCGAGGCAAGGTCAGCGGTGTCGTCGCCGAGGTCGACGGTCGCGAGATCTCCGCGCTGGCCCGCGTCGTCGTCATCGCGACGGGTGCGTGGCTCCGCGACTGGAACGGCGCGGGCGCCGATGCGGATGCCCCGAACATCCGCCCGGCCAAGGGCGTGCACATCGCCGTGCCGTGGACCAAGATCCGCAACGACTGCACGGTCACGATCCCGATCCCCGGGCGCAACCGCCGTGCGACGATCACGCGCTGGGGCGACACCGCCTACCTCGGCACGACCGACGAGGACTACACGGGCGACCTCGACGACGTGAATTGCACGCGCGAGGAGATGGACTTCCTCATCTCGGGGGCGCGCACCGCGCTGAACACCGACCTCGAGGCCGCCGACGTCGTCGGCAGCATCGGCGGCTGCCGCCCGCTCGTCGCTCCGCCCGGCGGCAAGACCATCGACGTCAAGCGCAAGCACGAGATCCGCACCGACCGCGACGGCCTCGTCACCGTCGTTGGCGGCAAGCTCACGACCTCGCGCCACATGGCGCAGCAGACGATCGACGCCGCGCAGAAGGTGCTCGGCGAGCGACGCCGGTGCATCACGAAGGACGCCTACCTCCTCGGCGCCGCCGGGTACGACCCCGAGGCGGTCACCGCCTCGGGCGGGCTCGCCGCCCACCTCGGGGAGCGCTACGGCAACGAGGCGCCGTTCATCACCGACATCCTCGGAAACGACCCGTCGCTCGCCACGCCCATCGTCGAGGGGCTGCCCTACCTCGAGGCCGAGGTCGTCTACTCGGCCCGCCACGAGATGGCCCGCAGCGTCGATGACGTGCTGAGCCGCCGCACCCGCGCGCGCCTCATGGCCCGCGACGCCTCCGCCGCCGCCGCGCCGCGCGTGGGCCAGCTGCTGCAGGCCGAGCTCGGCCTCAGCGACGCCGCGGTCACCGCCCAGGTGACCGCGTACCAGACCGCCACGGCGCACGAACGCGCCATCCTGATGGGAGAGTCCGAATGATCAGCAAGGAAGCCGTCAAGCGCGGTTACAACCGCGGCAACTACGTGGTGGGTGCCCCCACCCAGCCGCACTACGCCGCGAGCATCGAGACGATCGGCTCGGAGGCGTACTTCCAGGCGGACGTCGTCGCCGTTCCCGCGGCCGTCGTCGGCGAGCTCGAAGCGGCCGCCGACCAGGTGGTCACCGACACGGCATCCGTCGTCGAGGGCACCCGCGACTGGTGGGCCGGAACGATGATCGGCGAGACCGCCGGCACGCCCGCGACGCCCGACGCCGTCATCGTCAAGGTCTCGACGACCGAGCAGGTGCAGGCCGTCATGCGGATCGCCGACGCCCACGACCTGCCCGTGACCGTCTCGGCCGGCCGCAGCAACGTGACAGGCGCCGCCCTCCCGGTGCGCGGCGGCATCGTGCTCGACGTGTGCGAGCTCAACCGCTTCGTGAGCTTCGACGAGGAGAGCCAGATCGTCGAGGTCGAGGCCGGAATGTTCGGCGACGTCTTCGAGGAGCTCATCCAGTCGGAGTACGGCATGACGATGGGCCACTGGCCCTCGTCGTACGGCATCTCGACGGTTGGCGGCTGGGTTGCCTGCCGCGGTGCAGGCCAGCTGTCGACGCGCTACGGCAAGATCGAGGACATGGTCTACGGCATGGATGTCGTGCTGGCCGACGGCTCGCTCATCACGGTGGGCGAGAGCGCCCGAGCCGCCGTCGGGCCCGACCTGCTGCAGCTCGTCATCGGCTCCGAGGGCACCCTCGGCGTCATCACGACGATCCGGTTCAAGCTGCACCGCCTCCCGTCGTACGGCCGCGCCATCGCCTACGGTTTCCCGACTTTCGCGGCGGGCCTCGAGGCGTGCCGCCAGATCATGCAGCAGGGCGCGAACCCCGCGGCGCTGCGCCTCTACGACAACCTCGAGAGCGGCGTGCAGTTCGACCTGCCCGAGCAGAACGTGCTGCTCGTCGCCGACGAGGGCACGCAGGAGCTCGTCGACGCCGGCCTCGCGATCAGCGAGCGCATCTGCGCCGAGACCGGCGTCGAGCTCGACGACGAGGCGATCTTCGAGCGCTGGCTCGACACCCGCTACCTCACGGGCAAGAGCGCCGAGGGTTTCACGCGCAGCCCCGGCTTCGTCGCCGACACCCTCGAGATGATCGGCCGCTGGCGCGACCTGCCCGCGATCTACGACGAGGTCGTCGCCGCGATCAACGCGGTGCCGGGCACGCTCGCCGGCTCCGCCCACCAGTCGCACGCCTACGTCGACGGCGCCTGCCTCTACTTCTCGCTCCGCGGCGATGTCGAGGTCGACCGGCGCGCGGAATGGTATCGGGCGGCATGGGATGCCGCGAACGCCGTGATCCTGAAGCACGACGCGACCCTCAGCCACCACCACGGCGTGGGCCTGCTGCGTGCGCCGTACATGGCGGAGTCGCTCGGCGCGGGCTTCGAGGTGCTGCGTGCCGTGAAGGCGGCGCTCGACCCGAAGAACCTGCTGAACCCCGGTAAACTGGGGCTCGACGCCTGATGCTGCCGTGAACGAGTCCGCAGATGAGGGCAGGAATGCGGTGAACGTGCTGGAATTCCCCCGCTCGCTCGACGAGCGACTGTTCCGGAATCCCGTCGTCGCCTCGCTCTACGGCACCGAGTCGGTCGAGGCGTTCCTCGCAGGGCCGTGCCAGGTCGCGATCGCCGCGAACGTGGCGCTCCCCGACCTCGAGGGCCTCGTCGCCACGCTCTCGTCTGCGGGCAAGTTCGTCTTCGTCAACATCGACAACAGCGACGGCCTCGCGCAGGATCGCGGCGGCGTCGAGTATCTCCGCAAGATCGGCGCGCAGGGGCTCATCACGACCCGCACGATGCTGATCCAGAAGGCCAACCAGCTCGGCATGGTGACCATGCAGAAGGTCTTCATCACCGACCGGTCCACGCTGCCGCGCAGCACCAACGCGGTGCGGCAGAATCGGCCGCACCTCGTGCAGCTCATGCCGTGGCCGGTCATCCCGTACATCGCACAGCAGGATCTCGCCGAACTCACGCCCTACGTCGCGGCCGGTTTCGTGCAGAGCCGCAACGACGTGATCACCGCCCTCAAGGGCGGGGCCAAGGCCGTCTCGACGAGCGACGTCGAGCTCTGGTCGATCACCCGACGCTGAGCGGATGCCCCGTCGCCGGTCTCCGGCCGGGGCCCTGCTGCTCCCCATTCGACAGGAGACCCATATGCCAGCACCCCGATTCCAGGTCATCGCCCGCTACTTCCCGCTTCCCGGCGAGACCGAGACCGTGCTCGAGCTGCTCGGCGAGCTCGCCGCGGCCAGTCGCGCCGAGCCGGCGAACCACGCCTACGACTTCTACCGCGGCGTCGCCGACCCCGACGAGATCGTCATCCTCGAGCGCTACGACGACGAGGCCGGCTTCGCCGCCCATCGCGAGTCCGAGCACTTCCAGCGCATCGGCGTGGGCCGCATCATCCCGCTGCTCGCCGACCGGGTCATCGAGCGCTACGTCGAGGCGACGGATGCGTAGCGCCGTCCTCCGCACGCAGGGCTCGGCCCGCCCCTATGCCGAGAGCCGGCCGCTCGTGATCGAGGCGCTCGACGTCACCGGTCCGCGCGCCGGCGAGGTGGGTGTGCGCATCGAGCGCGCGAGCCTCTGCCACTCCGACCTGTCGGTCGTGAACGGCTCCCGGCCCCGCCCGCTGCCGATGGCGCTCGGCCACGAGGCGGCGGGCATCGTCGAAGCGGTCGGCGAAGGGGTCGACGGCATCGCGGCCGGCGACCATGTCGTGCTCGTCTTCGTGCCGAGCTGCGGCGACTGCCGGGAGTGCCGAGCAGGCCGGCCGGCTCTGTGCTCGCGCGCCGCGGAGGTGAACGGTTCGGGTGAGCTGCTGCACGGGGCATCCGTGCTCACCGATGCCGTCGGCGGCCGGGTGCATCATCACCTCGGAGTCTCGGCCTTCGCCGAGTACGCCGTCGTCGCCGCGGAGTCGCTTGTCGTCATCGATCGGGACGTACCGTTCGAGATCGCCGCGATGTTCGGCTGCGCCGCACTCACCGGCATGGGCGCGGTGTTCAACACCGCCCAGGTGGTGCCCGGTCAATCCGTGATCGTCTTCGGCCTCGGCGCGGTGGGTCTCGCGGCGGTCATGGCGGCGGCCCAGATCGACGACGTCGCCGTCATCGCCGTCGATCCCAACACCGACAAGCACGAGCTCGCACTGCAGGCGGGCGCAAATGCGGTCGCCACTCCGGAGGCCGCCGCCGACCTCGTCGCCGACCTCACCGGCGGTGTCGGGGTCGACATCGCGATCGAGGCGGTCGGCAGCGCGCGGGTCATGGGCGCGTGCCTCGAGCTGCTCGCCCGGGGCGGCGCGCTCGTCTCTGTCGGACTGCCGCACCCCGAGCAGGAGCTCACGGTGCCGGCACTGCAGTTCGCGGGGTCGGGCAAGCGCCTGCTCGGCTCCTACATGGGCGACGCGGTGCCCGCACGGGACATCGCACGCTACCTCGCGCTCTGGCGTGCCGGGCGACTGCCGATGGAGTTGTTGCACACCGACACCGTTCCGCTCGCGGAGGTCAACGAGAGCCTCGACGCGCTCGCCGAGGGCCGAATCATCCGCCGGCTCTTCGTGCCGAACGCGGTCTGACACGCGGCGAGGCGCCGGCCCCCGAAGGGAGCCGACGCCTCGTCGTTTCGTGCCGGTGAGTCCGATCAGCCCGCCGTGGGTGGAGTGATCGAGATGAGGGCGGACTGGTTGCCCTTGAACGCCTTCTTCACCGTGATGACGGTGCCGTAGCCCACGCCGTCGTCGGCAGGGTTGCCGGTGCCGAAGACGCCACCGAGCGGGCTGGCCGCACCGTACAGATCGGTCAGCGGGTTGCCGTCGAAGTCGACGATCCGCGTGCTGTACGGCGCGTTTCCGACCGACGGCACGACTGCCGAACCGTCGCGGAAGCGGCGGGCCATGCGGCCGTCGGGCAGCACCTCGAGACCCGAGGTCCAGCCGAGGTCGTCGGTGAAGGTGCTCACCGGCGCGCGCGACGGAACGTCGGTGCAGTACTCGGTCGTCAGCTCCGCACCCGTGATGCACTCCGTGAAGGCGTGCGTCGGGGTGAGGCCGAAGGCCACGTCGGAGGACTGCGAACGAGACGGCAGGTTGTGCTGCAGCGTGCCGTCGGCCGCGGCGGCGTCACCGGTGCGACGCAGCGGGTCGAAGTGGCTGTCGACGAGCAGCAGGCCGCCCTTCGCGCCGTAGCTCGGCAGTGCCGTCTCGTTGGTGCGCACGTGGTTGGTGTTGCCGTAGGTCGTGTCGCGGTACCAGACCAGCGCTCCGGGAGCGTTGTACGCGACCTTCTCGACCTTCCACGCGCCGGCGCTGTACACCGAGTTGTAGCCGTACTTCAGGCCCTCATCGAACCCGTCGAAGTTGCGCCACTCGACCATGTAGTACTGCGCCTTGTGCGACGTACCGGTGTCGATGCGCCAGCCGGGGCCGGTCGTGTCGGCGAAGCTGGCGACCTCGGCGGTCCAGCCGTTGTCACCGCTCTCGACGTCGTCGGTCCAGACCTCGGTTGCTCCGCTCGTGACGGCGAAGTCGTCGGCGAACCATCCGCGCTCCTGGAAGGCGGCGTCGGTCGCGAGGCGCAGGCGAACGCCCACCGTGGTGCCCGCGTACGACGAGAGGTCGATGTACTGGCGAGCCCAGCCGTCGCTGCTGCCCGTGAGGCCGTACGTCTTGTCGCCGAAGGTGGCGAGGTTGCCGTTCGGGTCGGGGTAGTCCTCGGACGTCGTGGCCTCGGTTCCGTCTTCGTTGAAGACCTTCACGTCGGTCCAGGTGGTGCCGCCGTCGGTCGAGACCTCGACGAAGCCGAAGTCCCAGTCCTCTTCGATGACGAAGTTGTTGCTCATCCAGAACTTCGCGTCGGTCGGGACGTCGACTGTGCGCGAGATGCGGATGTCGCCCCAGTCCTGGTCGGCACCCGTGTACCACATGTTCTCGCCGCTGGCCGGCTCTGCGAGGGTGATGACCTTGTCGGGCAGGTTGATCTTCACGCCGTCTTCGGTGCCCTTGGGCGAGCGGGACGCCTGGCCGACCTTGATCGTCTCGGCGTCGTCACCGGGGTTCATCACGACCGGGTCGACCCAGCCGAGGACCCACTTGTCCCAGATGCCCATGTGGCTCGGCATCGACTGGAAGATGGGGCCGGAGTGCGAGCCGGAGCTCATGAGGTCCCAGAAGTCGATGTCGGAGTTGCCCTGGTTCGACGTGTCGTACAGGTCGGGCAGGCCGAGGTCGTGGCCGTACTCGTGCGCGAACACGCCGACGCCCGAGTCCTCGGGCTGCACGATGTAGTTCGACAGCTTGAGGTCGGTGCCCGGGATGTCCGCGCCGCCGGCGACAGCCGAGGAGTGCGCCCAGATGGCGTACGTGCCCTGCTCGCCGCCGCCGCCCGACTTGTCTTCGCCGGCGTGGACGAGCACGACGTGGTCGATCACGCCGTCGGGCTCGTTGAAGTCGCCGTCGCCGTCACGGTCGCCCTGGTCCTCGATGTCGTAGTCGCTCCACGGGAAGTCGGGCTGCGCCTCTGCGAGTGCCGCGACCGCGTCGATCGGCAGCTGACCCGCGGCCTTGGGGTTGTCGGGGTGGCCGTTCTGGTCCTGGATCTCGCCGGCCTCGTACTCGCCGGCCTCGTTCAGGAAGCAGCGGCTCGCGCCGTACCAGGCTTCGGAGTGCGGCACGGTGATCCAGGGAGTGGCCTCGCCGTGCACCGTGTAGGCGCCGCGCGACATCTCCTCGTACATGTTCTTCATCGTGTAGCCCGAGATGTCGAAGCCGGGCTTGCCGTCGGGGCCGGTGAGGTCGGTGCGCACTCGATCGGTGATGCCGTCGTCGGTGAAGAGCATCTTGTTGTAGTGCTCCGACGAGAAGTCGGGCACCCACATCGAGTTGTTGTCCTCGAGCTCGTAGTCGGCCGGGTTCGGGATGCCGTTGTGCGTCGGGCCGTTCTGGATGTCGCCCGGCTTGCATTCCTTCGAGCCGAACTCGGTCGGCACGTAGGTGCCGGTGAAGTCGTCGTTCGCGTTCTCGTTGAACTCGACGAGGATCGTGAGGAGCTTCGCTTCCTGCGTCGACTCGGCCTGCTTGAAGTTCGTCTTCTTGGGCTTCTTGTCGTGCTTGGGCTTCTTCAGCTCCTTGGGGTTCTTGCCCGTGGCCAGCGACTTCGCCTCCAGCGTGGCGAGTCCCTTCGCGGCGATCGGGTTGCCCTGCGAGTACTTGCGGTCGACGGCCTCGGCCTCGGCCAGGACCTGCGCCGACGACCTCGCGCTTGCGCCGGATGCGTCGACGAGGACTTCGCCGTCGGTGTCGAACCGCCCCTCGGCGCGAGGTGCCACGTAGTTCATGTAGTACTCGGAATCGCTGATCACCGGTGGTGAGACCGGCGATTCAGCCGCGACCGCTCCCGATGCGCCGAATGACACCAGACCGGTGGCAGCGAGCGCGAGTACCGGGATGACCGCAACCGCGCGCTTGCGCGCGCGGCCCGTGAATCCAGACATGCTTCTCCCTTCGAACGCCCCGTGGAGGTGACCGCGGGGCGCGTACGACGTTCGTCGGTGGGCGAACGTAATCGGAATACTGCACTGCACTGCCTGCCTATGGAAGAGCTGTACCTGCTTTCGAACAGCACGACGCATGTCTGTTGCGTTCGCTTCGTGATCCGCGTCGATCATGCGCGCGTGCCACCCGGATGGGGGAGATTCTTGCGATCCCTCGACGCTGAGGATCCATCAAGTTATGTATTCGCCCTGAGCGTCGGCGGCGATCGGGTGGGGGTGCCGTGCGGCATCCGCTCGGTCTACGCTGAACGGAACGGCACCGGGGGGCGCCGCGGGCGGAGGGGTGCACGATGGCCGATGGAACGAGTGCGAGCGAGCGGATGCCGCGTGCCGGGCGACGTGCGGTGCCGCCCCTGCTGCTCGCGGTCGCGGCCGGCGCGCTCCTGCTCGCCGGGTGCTCCGCCGGATCCGGCACCGGCGCCGACACGCTGCCAGCGCCCGTCGTCGTCGAGATCGCCGACATCGAGGGCGAGACCATCGAGGTGGTCGACGGCAACGTGATCGACCTGACGGGCGACGACGAGACCTACGCCGAGTGGGACGCCGAGATCGAGGACCCCTCGATCGTCGAGTTCACGCCGGGCCGTGACGACGGGAGTGCGCAGTTCAACCCCGGACTCACGGCGCTCGCCGTCGGATCGACCGCGGTGACGCTCGAGAACAGCGAGACCGGGGAGACGGTCGCGTTCACGGTCGAGGTCGTGCCGGTGGCATCGGACTACTGAGTCCCTCAGCCGAGCAGCAGGTTCCGCAGCTGGTCGGCCGAGTGCACGACCGCCATGGCGTCGGCGGCTTCGTCGGGGGAGCCGTAGCCCCACTCGACGAGGATCGTCGGCACGCCGTTGGCGAGGGCGCCGAGCGTGTCGTATCCACGATCGCCGACCATCACGGCGTTCTCGGTGTCGACGCCCGTCGCTTGGAGGCGACGCAGCGCCTCGGCGACGACGTCGGCCTTCGTGCTGCGCTGCTCGTCGTCGCTCGCGCCGGCGATCTCGGTGAAGTACTGGCTGAGACCCTGGTGGTCGAGCACCTTGCGGGCCATCGACTCGGGCTTCGACGTCGCGAGCGCGATCGGGATGCCTGCGGCGTGCAGCCGCTCGAGCACGCCGGCGACGCCGGGGAACACGGGGGAGCGCAGCACGTGGTCGGCATAGTGCTCGCGGTAGATGGTGAGTGCCTTCCAGGCCTCCGCGTCGTCGAACCCGGCGGACAGCCGCAGGCTGTCGAGCAGGGGCGGGCCGACGTATGCACGCAGTACCTCGTCGGAGGGGACGTCGAGGCCGAGCGTGGTGAACATGTGCGCGAGGGACCCGGTGATGTCGGCGGCCGAGTCGACGATCGTGCCGTCGAGGTCGAACAGCACGGCCGACCAGGTTCGCGGCGGCGCGACGGTCTCGATGGGGGTCGTGGAAGTCATCGTGACATCCTACGGCTAGCAAGCCTGAGGGATTCTCAGGAAGAGAACCTTCCCACGTCGCTCCTGGCGCGTCAACCCCTCGCGCGGATCAGAACAAGCGGGAGTGACCGTCGTCGACCCCGCGCATCGCGTCGTAGTCGAGCACGAGGCAGCGGATGCCGCGGTCCTCCGCGAGGGTGCGGGCCTGCGGCTTGATCTCCTGCGCCGCGAAGACGCCCGTCACCGGCGCGAGGTGCGGATCGCGGTTCATGAGCTCGAGGTAGCGCGTCAGCTGCTCGACGCCGTCGATGTCGCCGCGGCGCTTGAGCTCGACGGCGACCGAGGCGCCCGAGGCATCCGTCGCGAGGATGTCGACCGGGCCGATCGCCGTCATGTACTCGCGGCGCACGAGCCGGTGGCCGTCGCCGAGGAGCTCGATCTGCTCGGCGAGCAGCTTCTGCAGGTGCGCCTCCACGCCGTCCTTCTGCAGGCCCGGGTCGATGCCGAGCTCGTGGTTCGTGTCGTGCAGCACCTCGTGGATCGAGACGATCAGCTGGTCGGCGGTCTTCTGGTGGACGACCTTCCAGAGCTCGACGATGCCCGCGGCACGCTGGTCGTCGTCGGGCTCGAGCGCCGTGAGCGTGCACGGCGGGCTCATCCAGTTGAGCGGCTTGTAGCTGCCGCCGTCGGAGTGCACGAGCAGGCTGCCGTCGCCCTTCACCATCAGCAGGCGGGTGGCGAGTGGGAGATGGGCCGCGAGGCGCCCCGCATAGTCGACGGAGCAGCGGGCGATGACGAGACGCACCCGATGAGTTTATGCGTCGGATGCCGCGGCGGCGGACCCGTTCGCCGGTCCGTCGGACTCGCCGCCCGTCGCGCCGGGCATGCGCGAGCGCTCGCGCGCCGCAGGAGCCGCGAGTCCGGCCATCACCATGAGCGCGAGGATCACGAGCAGGGCGTTCAGCAGCCCGAAGTGCTCGCCCAGGAAGCCGATGAACGGCGGGCCGACGAGGAACGCGCAATAGCCGATGATCGCCACGGCGCTCACCCGGGCCGCGGCCTGTGCGCGGTCGGGAACGTCGGCCGCGGCGGACATGCCCACCGGGAAGCCCATCGACGCGCCGACGCCCCACATGATCGTGCCGATGACGATCACCCACATCTCGGTGCCGAAGATGAAGAGGCTGAGTCCCACGACGCCGGTCGCGGCGAGCACGCGGAGCGTCGCTACCCGGCCGAACCGGTCGACGAGCGGCCCGCCGAGCACGCGGGCGGTGGTCATCGACACCGCGAAGACGGTGAAGATCGCGGCGCCCACGGCGGGGTCGAGGCCATGGCCGTCGACCGCCGCGAGCGTGAGCCAGTCGTTCGCCGATCCCTCGGCGAAAGACATGCCGAGCATGATGACGCCGATGAGGAGCAGCCGCACGTCGCCCCAGACCCTGAGGCCGTCGCGGAACCGTTCCGTCCACGGGCGTGCGGATGCGGCATCCGCTCGCTCGTCGGCGGCGGACGGGTCGCCGAGTTCGCTGCGCTTGGGCACGAAGCGCACCGAGACGATCGCGCCGATCGCGATGACGGCGGCGATCGCGGACAGGTGCACCGCGACCGGCACGGCCAGGGCCGCAGCCGCGGCCGCGATGCCGGCGCCCGCGACCGTGCCGAAGGAGAAGAACGCGTGCATGAGCGGCATGAGCGTGCGGCTGATCTCGCGCTCGGCCTCCGCGCCCTCGACGTTCATCATGACGTCGACGGCGCCGTTGCCGAAGCCCGCGAAGGCCAGGCCGATCGCGATGAGCGGGATCGACGGCAGGAGCGAGCCGCCGAAGCCGATGAACACGAGCCCGAGCGAGACGGCGATGAGCGCGCCGGCCATGCCCGCTCGGGCGCCGAAGCGCGCCATGAGCGGCGGGGCGGCGATGAGGCCGAGCACCGACGCGATGGATCCGGAGAGGATGACGAGCCCGACGCCCTGGGTGCTGAGGCCCGTCTCGTCGCGCACCTCGGGAAGGCGGGCGACCCAGCTCGCGAGGCTCAGCCCCGAGAGGAAGAAGATCGCGAAGACGGCGTTGCGCCACGAGAGGAGTTCGCGGCGGGCGCGAGTGGGGTGCGTCGTGTGGCCGGGGGTCAAATGCTGCCTGTCTCTCTTCCGCGGATCGGCACGAGTCGAATCGATTCGACCTCGCCGATCCGATCACACTAATCGCACCGCCGCGTGCTCGCAACCGAAGCGCGCCTCGTCAGGCCCACGCGGGAATCGCAGCGGCCGTGCCCGCCCGGAAATCCCCGGGCGGGCACGGCCGCCGGTCATGCGATCAGTAGCTGGCCGTGACGCTCACCCCCGCGAACGCCTCGACGGCGGTCAGGCCGACGTAGTTCCACCCGGGCTGGGGCCAGGCGACCACGACGCTCTCCTCGTTGCTGCCGCGCGTCGTCGAGCGGGCGACGTGCGCGTTCGCGCCGGCCCAGTCGTAGCAGTTGTAGTAGAGGTCGGCGTCGCCGGTGCCGCCCGTCGTCGTGACGGTCACCTGGGCGGTCCCGGCGGGGATCCAGATGTAGAGGCCGTCGGTGTCGCCGCGTGCCGAGGAACGCCCCGAGCGGACGCACTCGTCGTCGAGCTGGCGGCGGTCGGAGCCGGTGCACTCGGGGAGTGCCGGGCCGCCGTCGTCGTCGACGGCGACGGGCAGGGTGACCGTGCCGGTCGCCCCGTCGTCATCGGTCACCGTCAGGGTGACCGAGTACGTGCCCGCCGCGGCGAAAGCGACCGACGGGTTCGCCTCGGTCGACTCCCGGCCGTCGCCGAACTGCCAGCGGCGCGAGGCGATCGAGCCGTCCTCGTCGGTCGACGTGTCGGTGAAGCCGACGTTCAGGCCGTCGATCGAGATCCCGAAGGACGCCACCGGCACGCGGTTGACCGGGTCGGTCCCCCCGCCGAGGTCGGCGCTGCACTCGCCCGCCGCGCATCGCTCGAGGTACGCAGCGAAGTCGGCGTCGTACCGCGTGCCGATCGTGTCCGTGATGTAGGTGCGCGCCGCGTCCCAGTCGCCGGCGCGGTACGAGCCGAGGATGGTCTGCAGTTCGGCCGGGCGCTCGTTCAGCATGAACGCCGCGGCGAGGTAACCCCAGCGGTAGACCCGTTCCTGTCCGTGGTCGTAGTTCGTGTCGAAGAGCTGGCTGAGCCGGTAGGTGCCCTGCGCGGCCGCCGCCTGCGCGGCCGTGTAGTCCTCACCCCGGTAGTGGTACGAGATGAACTCCGCGAAGCCCTCGACCCACCAGATGGTGGGCGTCTGCATGCCCTCCTCGAAGTCGCCGTACATGTTGAACCGGCCGTCGAGGTAGTGGGTGTACTCGTGGTTCAGGTTCCACACCGCGAACGCCGGACGGAGCCATTCGGCCTCGTAGGCGATGAAGCGCGCGACGTTGTCGGCCGCCGAGGGGTCGCCCTCGAGGTACATGCCGCCGTTGTTCGTGTCGATGCCGAAGATGGCGCCGGCATAGCTCTGGTAGTCGCTGCTCGAGTCGAACACGACGACCTCGATCCGCGAGTTCACGTCGTTCGGCACCGGCCCCGGGTCCTTCGCGACCGCGTGGAAGTACCGGTCCTGGGCGAGCAGGCTCGAGCAGCTCGCTGCGAGCTGGTCGGCACTGATCTCCTGGGCGCGGATCGTGATGCTCGACGAGCAGACGTGCTCGGTCGGGAGCACGGCGTCGGCGACGCGTTCGGAGAGGTTGCAGGTGCCGTAGTTGGCGCAGGCCCCACCGTCGTAGTAGTTCGCGACGGTCGCGGTCGCGATCCAGAGCGGCGCGGTCGGCGAGTCGAGCGAGGTTCGCGTCAGCAGGTCGACCACCGGGGGCTTCGCCGCAGCGCGCACCGCGTCGTCGCCGAGGAAGCGGGCGAGCTCGCGTCCCGCGTTCGACGGCAGGAAGGCGGAGCCTCCTCCGAGGAGGTCGAGGTGGGCGACCGCGAAGTCGCGCAGCGTGGTGAGCAGGCCCGGGTCGGCGGCGATGGCCGAGACGAACGCCGGCACCTGGTGGCCCCGGAACAGCACCGTGAAGGTGTTGTTCACCGCGTTCCGCATCCACCAGGATGCCTCGTACTCGGCGTCGTAGCTCGTGAGCAGTCGCTCGACCACGTCGAGGTACCGCGCGTTCAGCTCGGAGCTGTCGATGAGGATGACGGCCTCGCCGAGGATCTCGCCGTTCGCGTCGGTCACGTCCCGCGAGCGGGCGTTGCCGAAGAACGCGTCGAGCGCCCCGGCAGTCGCATTCGACAGCGTGTCGCCGTAGTCGCCGACGTTCTGAGGGTCGTAGTACTGCACGTAGTAGCCGGCCCGGAGGAAGAGCACGAGCTGTGCCGCCGAGGTGCTGTTGTCACCCGGATACGCGGCGGCGACGGTACGCAGCTCGTTCGCGATCGTCACCATCTGCGACTCCGCGAAGATCGCCTTCGCGTCGGCGCCCTTCGCCTGGAACAGCGTGTTGACGCAATCCGTGGTGCTCGCCGTCACGAGGTCGACGAGCGCCCTGCCCTGCACGGCCGCGAATGCCGCGGTCGAGCACTCCGCGGCTGCGGCGCGGGCCGTCGATCGGCTCGCCGTCCCGGCCGAGGGCCGGTCCGGCAGCTCGGCCTCATCGCCGGCCTCGGTACGGTGCACCGCCTCGTTGGCGGTGAGCGGGGCCGTCGCCTCGAGGGCGTCGGTGCCCGAGGCGTCACTGACGCCTGCGGCGTCGGCCGTGCCGCTGTCGGACGCGGGGCCGAAGCCGCTCGCCGTGGCGGCGGGTGTTGCGGCGTTCGCCGCGAGTGGGGTGCAGAGACTGAACAGGAGCGTGAGCGACAGTGCGACTGCCGCCCCCGCCCCGCCCCGTCGTCGGAATGTCGTGGTCATCGTTGACCTCCATCGGTTGTCTGCCTTGTGGTCGGAGAAACCGGCACTTCGGGTTCCCGGCCCTGTGCTGACCCCGGCGCGAGCCGGAGACGGCGCGTCATCATCGAGCGCCTCGGACAGGATGTCATGTATTACACATCACGCGCTACATATTGCATACAAAAAGTGTCCCCCGTTCTTCGATCGGACCGTTCGGTCGCGCGCCGCGCCACCGCGATGCCGGGCGCGAGTTCCCGGGGCCCTCAGGCCCTCGGCTTCGGCGTCCATGTCCCCCATTCGGCGGATCACGGTGACGTCGACGCCGGGTGCGGCTCACCGCATGGCAGGGCGGGCGGGCCGGCCTTGTCGAGCGTCGAGCCGCGGGCTAGGGTCGTGCTAATCGATTAACAACCCGAAGGGGAGTGCCATGCCGGCCTCGATCAGCGGTGATGGGCGTGACGACGCGAACCCAGGAGGAGCATCGGCTCCATCGCGCCCGAACATCCTTCTGATCGTCTCCGACGATCACGGCTACGCCGACCGATCGGCCCTCGGCATCGACCCCGAGGTGCGCACTCCGGCGCTCGACCGCCTGGCTGCCGAGGGCGTCGGCTGCGATGAGGCCTACGTGACGGCACCCGTCTGCTCGCCCTCGCGCGCCGGCCTCATCGCCGGTGCCTACCAGCAGCGGTGGGGTGCGCACTGGTTCGACGACTCGTCGATGGCGGGCCCCGAGCGCCCCTCGCTCGCCGAGCGGCTCCGGGACGTCGGCTACCGCACGGGGTATTACGGCAAGGTGCACTACGGCGCCGAGCGCGAGGGCGATCGCGGAGCACCGCCGCAGCACGGCTTCGACAACAGCTTCTACGGGCTCGCCGGTCAGTCGATGGGACGCCTCAACTACCTGCGGCACTCGAGCGCGGCCGTCGACGAGTACGGCGGGGCGGCGAAGGCCATGGCGGTGCAGCCCATGTCGGCGGGCGGGGAGCCGGTCGAGGTCGAGCGATTCCTCACCGATGAGATCGCCGACCGTGCCGCCGCCTTCATCGCCGCTGACGACGATCGGCCGTTCTTCGCGATGGTCGCCTTCAACGCGGTGCACAACTTCTGCTGGCAGTTGCCCGACGAGGAGCTCGAGGCGCGCGGGCTGCCGAGATTCGAGGACTGGTACCCCGGGGCATCCGACTACCTCGACTGGTACGACGGCGCGATCAGCCCGAACCTGGCGAACGGGCGGGCCTACTACCTCGCCCAGCTCGAGCTGATGGACCGGCAGGTCGGCCGCCTGCTCGATCTGCTCGACGAGCAGGGCATCGGGGACGACACGATCGTCGTCTACACGACCGACAACGGCGGCTCGCAGTGCAACTACGGCCTGAACACTCCGCTCCGCGGCACGAAGTACACGCTCTACGAGGGCGGCATCCGCGTGCCGTTCCTCGTGCGCTGGCGGGCGGCGCTGCCGGGCGGGGTCGTGCGCGACGGACTCGTGAGCTCCATGGACATCGCGGCGACGGCGCTCGCCGCGGCGGGCGGCGGGCTCGACGGGCTCGACGGCCGCGACCTCCTGGCGTTCCTCCGCGGTGACGGCGGCCCGGTTCGCGACGAGCTGCACTGGGACTGCCGTTGGCAGTGGTCGGTGCGGCAGGGCCGGTGGAAGCTCGCCTGGGTCGAGTCCGGCTCACCGCATGCGGCGGAGATCCGGCGCGTCGAGCACACCGAGCCGGGCGACGGCCTCCGCCTCGTCGATCTCGTGGCGGACCCCTCCGAGCAGCGCGACGTGCAGGCCGAGCATCCGGAGGTCGTCGCCGAGCTCACCGCCGCGCGCCGGCGATGGCGGGCCGAGATGGACCGATCGTCCGTGGTTCCGAAGTGAAGCTTGCGTCGCCCCGCGACCGCCGCTACAGTCACGTGTTAATCGTTTAGCTAAACGATTAACATTCGGCGGGCGCAGCCTCGCCATCCTTCACCAAGAGACAGATCCAAAGGAGGATCGGATGCTTCGAAGTGCAATCACCCGTCGCGGGGCCGCCGCGGTGGCCTTGGCCGCCACGGCCGCACTCGCGCTCAGCGCGTGCAGCGACTCGGGTTCGGACGCGGGCGACGGCGAGGCGGTCACGCTCGAATACGGCGTCTGGGACCAGAAGCAGGAGGCCGCGATGAAGGAGATCGCCGCCGCCTTCACCGAGGAGCACCCCGAGGTCACCGTCAAGCTCGTCACGACGCCCTACAAGGAGTACTTCACGAAGCTGCAGACCTCGGTCTCGGGCGGCTCGGCCCCCGACGTCTTCTGGATGAACGGCCCGAACTTCCAGCTCTACGCCTCGAACGGCGTGCTCGCCCCGCTCGACGACCAGGGCATCGACCCGGCCGACTACCCGCAGGGACTCGTGGACCTCTACACCTACGACGGCGAGCTCTACGGCGCCCCGAAGGACTTCGACACCGTCGGACTCTGGTACAACACGGAACTCTTCGATGCCGCGGGAGTGGCCTACCCCGAGGCCGGCTGGACCTGGGACGACCTCAAGGCGACCGCCGCGAAGCTCACCGACCCCGCGACGGGCCAGTTCGGCATCGCCGCCTCCCAGTTCGGCCAGGAGAACTACTACAACTCCATCGCGCAGGCCGGCGGCGAGGTCATCAGCGCCGACGGCACCGAGTCCGGCTACGGCAGCCCCGAGGCACTCGCGGGCATCGAGCTGTGGACCGACCTCATCGCCGCCGGCTCCTCGCCCACCGCGCAGCAGATGACCGACACCAACCCCGAAGACCTCTTCTTCTCGGGCAAGGTCGCCATGTTCCAGAACGGCTCGTGGGCCGCCGGCGCCTACGCCGACAACCCGGACATCGCCGACAAGGTGAACGTCGCCCCGCTCGCCGCGGGCGCCGACGGCAACCAGAGCGTCATCCACGGCCTCGCCAACGTCGTGAACGCGGAGAGCGACCACCTCGATCTCGCCAAGCAGTTCGCCGCCTTCGCGAGCGGCGACGCGGCGTCCGACATCATGGCCGATTCGGGCACCGTCATCCCGGCGTTCGACGGCAAGCAGCAGGCCTGGGTCGATGCGCTGCCGCAGTACGACCTCCAAGTGTACATCGACGCGCTCGAGACCGCCGTGGCCTACCCCGTCTCGAAGAACACCGCCGCGTGGACCTCGATCGAGAGTGAGATCCTCTCGCAGGTCTGGGCCGGCTCGATCTCGCCGAAGGACGGCCTCCAGCAGCTCGCCACCGAGATGCAGGCGGCGCTCGACTCGGAGTCGGAGTAGCACCATGACCGACCTGATCGCGCAGCGCGCGAGCGCGCCGATCTCCGAACTCGATCGGGGGCGGCTCGCGGCCGCCCCCGGTCGGGGGCGGCGGCGCGGGCGGGGACCCGGCCAGTCGTCGTGGTGGGCGCTGCTGTTCATCGGCCCGACTGCCGCCGGCCTCGTCGCGTTCTACCTGTGGCCGACCGTGCGCACCTTCCTCATGTCGTTCACGGAGTCGGGCCCCTTCGGCGGCTCCGAGTTCGTGGGCCTCGACAACTACGTGCGGCTCTTCCAGGACCCCGAGCTGCTCGGTGCCCTCCGCAACACCGCGCTGTACACGGTGATCGCCCTCGTCGGCATCCCGCTCGCGGTCGCCATCGCGGCGCTGCTGAACACGACCGGGCTGCGCGGCCGTGGCATCTACCGCACCCTCTACTTCATCCCGGTCGTCACCATGCCGGCTGCGATCGCGCTCGTCTGGCGCATGATCTACAACGGCGACTACGGCGTGCTCAACGAGGTGCTCGGTGTCTTCGGCATCGAGGGCGCGAGCTGGCTCACCGACCCGAGCACGGCGCTCATCGCGATCGCCGTCGTCGGCATCTGGGCCGGCCTCGGCACGAACATCGTCATCTTCCTCGCGGGACTGCAGGGGATCCCCGACACGGTCATGGAGGCCGCCGACCTCGACGGTGCCGGCCCCGTGCGCAAGTTCTTCTCGATCACCATCCCGCTGCTGAGCCCGAGCATCTTCTTCGTCAGCGTGATCAGCGTCATCGGGGCACTGCAGGTCTTCGACCTCATCTACATGATGCTCGGTACGTCGAACCCGGCGATGCCGAACACCCGCACGATCGTCTACCTCTTCTACCAGGCCGGGTTCATCGACAACGAGAAGGGCTACGCGGCCGCGATCGCGTTCCTCCTGCTCATCATCATCCTGGTGCTGACGGTCGTGCAGTTCCGGCTGCAGAAGAAGTGGGTGCACTATGAGTGACCTCTCCCTCGACACTCGGGCGATGACCGGCGCGGATGTCTCGAGCACACGCGCCGGCGGGACATCCGCTGCCCGTGGCCGCCGCAACCGCGGTCACTGGCTCGTGCACCTGCTGCTCGCCGGCGGCGCGATCCTGATGGTCTTCCCGTTCGTCTGGCAGACCCTCACCGCGTTCAAGACGTTCCAAGACTCGGTGCAGGTGCCACCCGTCGTCATCCCCGACCCGTGGGTGTTCACGAACTTCGCCGAAGTCTTCGACTCGATGCCGTTCGGCCAGATGTTCCTGAACTCGTTGCTGCTCACCGTCGGCCGCACCGTCGGCCAGGTGGTGCTCTGCACGATGGCGGGCTACGCCTTCGCACGCATCCCCTTCCGCGGCCGCAACGTGGTGTTCGTGCTGTTCCTCTCGGTGCTCATGGTGCCCTC
This sequence comes from Agromyces sp. Root1464, assembly GCF_001427265.1. NCBI lineage: Bacteria > Bacillati > Actinomycetota > Actinomycetes > Micrococcales > Microbacteriaceae > Agromyces > Agromyces sp. Root1464. The sequence goes on along the minus strand of NZ_LMFU01000001.1, from coordinate 964,371 downwards.
GCAGCTCTACCTGCTGCCGCAATACGAGATCATCCAGAGCCTCGGCTGGCTGAATACCCTGCAGGCGCTCATCGTCCCGGGCATCTTCAGCGCGTTCGGCACCTTCCTCATGCGGCAGTTCTTCATGTCGATGCCGTCCGAGCTCGAAGAGGCCGCGCGCATCGACGGCGCGAATCCGTGGCAGACGTTCTGGCGGGTCATGGTGCCGCTCGCGAAGCCCGGCATCATCGCGCTCACCGTCTTCACGGTGCTGTGGTCGTGGAACGACCTGCTCTGGCCGCTCGTCGTGACGACCGACCCCGAGAAGATGCCCCTCTCGGTGGGCCTGTCGCAGCTCGTCGGCCTGCACGGCACTGACTACCCTGTGCTGATGGCGGGCGCACTGCTGGCGACGCTGCCCATGCTGATCACCTTCATGATCCTGCAGAAGCAGTTCATCCAGGGCATCGCCTTCTCGGGAACGAAGGGGTGACGTGATGGTGCGGACGAACGTGGACGGATCGACGACGGGCGGCGGCCACGGCGGTCACCTCGGCAACGGCGGGGGCAGCAGCGCCGCGGGGCGCCGGCGCCCGACGCTGCGCATGGTCGCCGAGCTCGCGGGCGTCTCGACGGCGACCGTCTCGTACGTGTTCTCGGGCCGCAGCGGCGGCGGCTCGGGGGTTGCCGAGCCGACCGCGAAGCGCGTGCTGGAGGCTGCCGAGCAGCTCAACTACCGTCCCAACCGCGCGGCCCGCACGATCCGCACGGGCCGCAGCGACACGGTGCAGCTCTCGCTGCACATGCTGAGCGACCCGTGGTCGCTCGCCGTCGCGGCCGCCGTCAACGAGGAGGCGAACCGTCACGGGCTCACGACGCTCATCCTCGCCGACGGCGACTGGTACGCGGCGCTCGACCGGGTCGAGAGCGACGTGGCCTACCTCGACGGCGCGATCGGCACCGATGACGCCGAGCAGAAGGTGCAGGCCCTCGCCGAGCGCGGGCAGCGCCTGGTGGTCTTCAGCGAGACGCTGGAGCCCAACGGCTACGACGTGATCCGCTCCGATGCGATCCCGGGTTGCTACCTCGCGATGGACCACCTGCTCGAACGGCACACCGCGATCGGATGCCTCGTGGCCGAGGACGCCGTGCACGCCCCCCGGGGTTCGCGGTACACGCCCTACCTCGAGCGCATGCGCGAGCACGGCCTGCCGATCGTGCCCGAGCACACCGCGACGTACGCCGGAACGCAGGCGAGCGCCTTCACCGCGGCCGTCGGACTGCTCTCGCGGAAGGATCGTCCGACGGCCGTCTACGCCACGACCGACTTCGCGGCGATCGCGGCGATCAACGCCGCGCACATGCTCGGCCTCCGTGTGCCGCACGACGTCGCTGTCATCGGCGTCGGCAACACCCCAGACGCGCAGTCGGTCGCGCCGACCCTGACGACCGTCGGCCCGACCGACTTCTACCGCCGGCAGGCGGAGATCATCGTGGCGCGCGCGCTCGAGCCGGACGCGACCGAGGCCCGCCTGCACGAATTCCCCTGGTCGCTCGTTCCGGGCGGCTCGACCGATCTCGACGCCCCGCCTCGCGCGGCGCGCACGCTGTGACCCCGCGCACGCGGAACACCTGAAGGAGCACCACCCCGTGGATCTGAACATCGGCATCGTCGGCTTCGGCGCACGCTCGACCCTCTGGAAGGAGGCGCACCGCCCCGGCCGGGGCTCCCGCGTCGTCGCCGTGTGCGATCTCGCCGAGCGGTCACGGGCCGATGCGCGGGCAGTGCTGCCCGAGGCATCCGTCACCGATTCGCTCGACGAACTGCTCGCGAGCGGGATCGACGCAGTGATGGTGCTGACGCCCGACCACCAGCACGCGCCGGTCGCGATCGCCGCGCTCGAGGCGGGCGTGCCCGTCTTCTGCGAGAAGCCGCTCGCCGTGACGGTCGACGACGCCGACGCGATCCTCGAGACCGCGCGGCGCACGGGCACCCGGTTGTACGTCGGGCACAACATGCGGCACATGTCGGTCGTGCTGCTCATGCGGCGACTCATCCTCGAGGGGCGCATCGGCGAGGTGAAGGCGATCTGGTGCCGCCACTTCGTGGGCAACGGCGGCGACTACTACTTCAAGGACTGGCATGCGGAGCGCGAGAAGACGACGGGGCTGCTCCTCCAGAAGGGCGCGCACGACCTCGACGTCATCCACTGGCTGGCCGGGGCGTACACGAGCGAGGTGCAGGCGATGGGCTCGCTCAGCGTGTACGGCGACATCGGCGACCGCCGCGACCGTTCGGGGGAGCGCATGCGCGACTGGTTCAGCCTCGACAACTGGCCGCCGGCCGCGCAGAGCGGGCTCAACCCCGTGATCGACGTCGAGGACATCTCGATGGTCAACATGCGCCTCGGCAACGGGGTGCTCGCGAGCTACCAGCAGTGCCACTTCACGCCCGACTACTGGCGCAACTACACCGTCATCGGCACCGAGGGGCGCATCGAGAACTTCGGGGATGTCTCGGGCTCGGAGGTGCGGCTCTGGAACCGCCGCCATCAGGGTGCGGCGCCGGCCGACGAGACCTTCATCGTGCCCGAGGCGCCCGAAGACGTCGGGCACGACGGCGCCGACGCGCTCCTCGTCGCGGAGTTCCTGCGGTTCGTGCGAGACGGCGGCACGACCGAGACGTCTCCGGTCGCGGCCCGCGAGGCCGTCGCGGTCGGCGTCCGGGCGACGGAGTCGCTGCGCGGCGACGGCGCCACCCTCGCCGTGCCGCAGCTGGCACCCGACCTCGTCGACTACTTCGAGGCGGGCCAGGTCGAGCCCGCGTCGGCGCACCGCTGACGCTGCGTAACATATTACTCCGCGCCGATACGATTGACCTGTCATCCGGCGCACCCACCGGACCACTCGCATGAGCCGCCGCACCCAGTGGCTCATGTTCTGAACAACGGAGTTTCTGCGATGAAGGCCCTCTTCAAACCCGCCCCCGGCGCCGGCCTGGAGTACGTCGAGCGGCCGGAGCCCGAGACGGGCCCCGCAGACGTGAAGATCCGGGTGCTGCGCACCGGCATCTGCGGCACCGACCTGCACATCGAGAAGTGGGACGACTGGGCCGCGTCGACGATCGCCGCACCGCTCATCCCCGGCCACGAGTTCTTCGGCGAGGTGGTCGAGGTCGGGCCGCTCGTGCACGACGTCGCCGTCGGCGACCGCGTCTCGGGCGAGGGACACATCGTGTGCGGCATGTGCCGCAACTGCCGCGCGGGCCGCCGCCAGATGTGCATCCGCACCAAGGGCGTTGGCCTCCATCGCGACGGCGCGTTCGCGGAGTACATCGTCATCCCCGGCGAGAACGTGTGGGTGCACCACGCCTCGGTCGAGCCCGAGGTCGGGGCGATCTTCGACCCCTTCGGCAACGCGGTGCACACCGCGCTCGCCTTCTCGGTCGTCGGCGAAGACGTGCTCGTCACGGGCTGCGGCCCGATCGGGCTCATGTCGATCGCGGTCGCCCGGCATGTCGGCGCCCGCTTCATCGTCGCCACGGATGTCTCGCCGGCACGCCTGTCGCTGGCGCTCGAGATGGGCGCCGACGCCGTCGTCGACGTTTCGAAGGAACGGGTGCGGTCGGCGCAGGAGCGACTCGGCATGCGCGAGGGCTTCGACGTCGGGTTCGAGATGTCGGGCTCGGCGAAGGCGCTGCCCGAGATGATCGAGAACATGAACCACGGCGGTCGCATGGCGCTGCTCGGCCTGCCGGCGGAGCCGTACGCGATCGACTGGGGCAAGGTCGTCACCCACATGCTCACCATGAAGGGCATCTACGGACGCGAGATGTTCGAGACCTGGAACTCGATGAGCGCGATGCTGCAGACGAGCCCGCAGCTGCGCTCGCGCGTCGCCTCGATCATCAGCGATCGCTACCCGGCGCGCGAGTGGCGTGCGGCGTTCGACGCGGCCGCCTCCGGCGGCGTCGGCAAGGTCATCCTCGACTGGACGGAGCTCTAGACATGTACGGAACGGTTCGCGACCAGCTTCGCAACGAGCTCGACGAGATCGAGGCTGCGGGTCTCACGAAGCGCGAGCGCGGCATCCACGGCCCGCAGTCCTCCGAGATCGAGGTCGCCGGGCGCGAGGTGCTGAACTTCTGCGCCAACAACTACCTCGGGCTCGCGAACGACCCGCGCATCGTCGCGGCGGCGCACGCCGGGCTCGACGAGTGGGGCTACGGACTCGCGAGCGTGCGGTTCATCTGCGGCACGCAGGAGCTGCACCTCGAACTCGAGCAGCGGGTCTCGTCATTCCTCGGCTACGACGACACGATCCTCTTCTCCTCGTGCTTCGACGCCAACGGCGGCGTCTTCGAGGTGCTCTTCGGGCCCGACGACGCGATCATCTCCGACGAGCTGAACCACGCCTCGATCATCGACGGCATCCGGCTCTCGAAGGCGGGCCGGTACCGCTACCAGAACCGCGACATGGCGGACCTCGAGGCGCAGCTGGTCACGGCATCCGATGCCCGTCGCCGCGTGATCGTGACCGACGGCGTCTTCTCGATGGACGGCTACATCGCGCCCCTTGCCGAGATCTGCGACCTCGCCGACAAGTACGACGCGCTCGTCTTCGTCGACGACTCGCACGCCGTCGGCTTCGTCGGCGAGCACGGCCGCGGCACGCCCGAGCACTGCGGCGTCGAGGGTCGCGTCGACATCACGACCGGCACCTTCGGCAAGGCGCTCGGCGGGGCATCCGGCGGCTATGTCGCCGCCCGCCAGGAGATCGTCGATCTGCTGCGCCAGCGCGCTCGGCCCTACCTCTTCTCCAACACCCTCGCCCCGGCGATCGTGGCGGGCACGATCCAGGCGCTCGAGCTGCTCGCCTCCTCGGGCGAGCTGCGCGAGAAACTGCGGGCGAACGCGTCGCTCTTCCGCTCCCTGATGACGGATGCCGGCTTCGACCTGCTCCCCGGTGAGCACCCGATCGTGCCCGTGATGTTCGGCGATGCCGCCCTCACCGCACGCATGGCCGACGCGCTGCAGCGGCACGGGGTGTACGTCACGGCCTTCAGCTTCCCGGTGGTGCCCCGCGGGGCGGCGCGCATCCGCGTGCAGCTCTCCGCTGCGCACTCCGAGGAGGAGATCCGGCGCTGCGTCGCCGCGTTCGTCACGGCTCGCGACGAGGTCGTCTCGCCGGTCGAGTAGGCGCGCCAGCGCCGTATCGAGACCCGTGCTCCCAGAAGCAGGTTTCGAGACGCTCGCTGCGCTTGCTCCTCAACCCACGAGGCAGGCGTGTCAGCGCCCGCGGGCCCCGATGCGGGCGCCGACCGATCCGGGCGCGAATCGCGCGAGGCCGACGAGCAACCGGTAGCGGAGCGAGGGCACCGAGAGGGACTTGCCGCGGGCGGTGTCCCGCAGCGCCTCGGCGACGACCTTCCGCGCGTCGAGCCACATCCAGCCCGGAACCCCTTCCTGGCCCGGCGGCAGTCCCAGCCGTTCGTGGAACTTCGTGTGCGTGTAGCCGGGGCACACGGCCGTCGTCGTGACGCCTTGCCGCGCGTACTGCCCGTTCGCCCACTCGCTGAACACGACCAGCCAGCGCTTGCAGGCGCCATATGTCGATCGCGGAATGAACGCGCCGACCGACGCGATGTTGATGATCCGCCCCCGTCGGCGGGGGAGCATCGACCGCAGGGCTGCGTGGCTCAGACGCAGGGGCACCTCGACGTGCAGGTGCAGATGGCGCACCTCGACCTCGACGTCGTTGGCCGCGAAGTCGAGCGGCAGGCCGAACCCCGCGTTGTTGACGAGCAGGTCGATCGGCCGTGCGGCATCGGAGAGGCGCTCGACCACCCGCGCCAGGTGACGCGGCTTCAGCAGGTCGGCCGGCAGCACCTCGACCTCGACGCCGTGCTCGCGGCGGATCCGCATGGCCAGCTCGTCGAGGGCGGTGCGGTCGCGCGCCACGAGCACGAGGTGGGCGCCGGTGGCGGCGAGCTGTCTGGCGAACTCGGCGCCGAGCCCGGAGCTCGCGCCGGTGATGAGGGCGGTTCTCGACATGCGGCCGAGCCTAGGCGATGCCGCGGGTCGAGCGCTCGGCACGCCGCGGATCGCCGATCGAATCGATTCGGCCTAGACTCGGCCCCATGCAGCCCGATGCCGCTCAACGCCCGACGCTCGCCGATGTCGCGGCACGCGCGGGCGTCTCGCAGTCGACCGCCTCGCTCGCCTTCAGCGGCTCGGGCCCCGTGTCCGCCGCCACGAAGGAGCGCGTGCTCGCCGCGGCATCCGATCTCGGTTACGCCGGTCCCGACCCGCGCGCCCGCTCGCTGCGCCGCGGGCGTTCGGGCATCGTCGGCGTCGTGCTCGAGGAGCGCGTGCGCGCGGCGTTCCTCGACCCCGTGAAGATCCAGATGCTCGACGGCATCTCCGAGGGCATCGCGCCGCTCGGCGCCGGCCTCCTGCTGCTCACCGACACCGGAGAGGCGGGCGAGAACGCCGTCAGCATCGAGAGCGCGCCCGTCGACGCCGTCGTGCTCGTGGGCTGCAGTCCGCGCCTCGGCGTCACGATCGAGGCGCTGCGTCGCCGCGGCATCCCCGCCGTCGCCATCGAGGGCGACACCGGTGAGGACATCCCCGAGATCTCGATCGACAACCTCCAGGCGACTCGGCGGGGCGCCGAGTACCTGCGGCAATTGGGCCATACGGATGTCGCGATCGTGACGCTGCCCTTCGACGCGGCGCGCACTCGGGGCCCCCTCACCAGGGAGCTGCTGGAGTCGAGCACGGCAGCCACGGCGAGCCAGCGCCTCGCCGGCGCTCGCGAGATCTTCCCCGAGGCGACGGGCCGCGCCGCCGGGGCGAGCTCGATCGAGGAGGGACTCGAGGCTGCGCGGGCGCTGCTCGCCGACCCGGAGAACCGTCCGACGGCGATCATCGCGCAGAGCGACCTGCTGGCGGCGGGTGTCATCCAGGCGGCCGAGGAGCTCGGCATGCAGGTGCCGGCCGATCTCAGCGTGCTCGGCTTCGACGGCATCCGGGTCGACGGCCTGCAGCACGACCTCACGACGCTCGCGCAGCCCTCGGTCGCGAAGGGGCGGGCGGCCGGCGAGGCCGTCGTGCAGCTGCTCTCGGGCGAGCCGCCGGCGTCGCGGTGCTTCACGAGCACGCTGCACGTCGGCGACACGACGGCCGTGCCCCGAGTGGCGGGCTGACGGCGCTCGCTGCTCGCTGCTGGCTGCTCACCGCTGGCCGCCCGCTGCTCGCACCGGCTCTCCGGTCAACGAGATGCCACTCGTTGCCGGTTGCGGCCGTGTCGATGCGACAACTTGCGTCACCTCGACTTGTGTCACCTCGACGCCGCGCACCCCGGGCATGCGCCCCAAGGATGCGCCCACGCGCGTGCCCCGGTGACGCCGCAGGGCCACGCAGTCCGGTCGCCCCGCGGCATCCGACCCCCCTGTAAGGGTTCCGTTAGGAAGATTCACAAATTTGTGAAACGAGCGTAGTGTCGGCCTCATGAACACCGTCATCGAAACACGCGGCCTCGAGAAGCACTTCGGCCGCGTGCGTGCACTCGACGGGCTCGACCTCAGCGTCGAGGCCGGCGAGGTGCACGGGTTCCTCGGCCCGAACGGCGCGGGGAAGTCCACCACCATTCGCGTGCTGCTCGGCCTCATCCGGGCCAGCGGCGGCAACGCGACGCTCTTCAGCCGCGACCCCTGGCGCGACGCCGTCGAGCTGCACCGGCGCATCGCCTACGTGCCGGGCGACGTGAACCTCTGGTCGAACCTCTCGGGCGGTGAGTCGATCGACCTCCTCACGCGCCTGCGGGGCGGCACGACCGACAAGCGCGCCTACGCGGCGCGGCGCGAGCACCTCGCCGAGGTCTTCCAGTTCGACCCGTCGAAGAAGGGCCGCACCTACTCGAAGGGCAACCGGCAGAAGGTCGCGCTCATCGCCGCGCTCGCCACGCCAGCCGACCTCTACATCCTCGACGAGCCCACCTCGGGCCTCGACCCGCTCATGGAGGCGGTCTTCCGTCAGGAGATCGCGGCCCTCCTCGGCGACGGCGCGACCGTGCTCCTGTCGAGCCACATCCTCTCGGAGGTCGAGCACCTGTGCGACCGCGTGAGCATCATCCGCGCCGGGCGCACGGTCGAGACGGGCACGCTCGCCGAGCTCCGCCACCTCACCCGCACCGAGGTCTCCTTCGCGGGTGAAGGACTCGACGCGGCGGGCTTCGCCACGATCCCCGGCGCGCACGACCTCGTGGTCGACGGCGCCCGTGTGCGCTTCACCGCCGACTCCGACGCCATGCCCGACGTGCTCGCCGCCCTCGGTCGCCTGCGCGCGACCGGTGTCACCGTGAACCCGCCCTCGCTCGAGGAGCTCTTCATGCGGCACTACCACGACGAGATCGACGAGCCGGCGCGATCGAGTCTCGAGGGCGTGCGATGAAGACCCTGCCGACCCTGCTCCTCGCGCGGTTCCGCCGCGACCGGGTGCAGATCATCGTGTGGCTCGCGCTCTTCGCGCTGCTCGAGGTCGCCGGTCGCGGCGCCGTCACCGAGACCTACGGCGATGACGCCGAACGGGCGAGTGTCATCAGGCTCGTGATCATGAGCCCCGCCATCCTGATGCTCCGCGGCACTCCGCAGGGCACCGACCCCGACGCATTCCAGTTCTTCCTGCTCTTCGGCTTCCTGGGACTCATGGTCGGCCTGATGATGACGTTCCTCGCCGTGCGACACACGCGCGGCGACGAGGAGGCGGGCAGGGCCGAGCTCGTCGGATCCACTCCCGCCGGCCGCATCGCGCCGCTGCTCGCGACGGCGCTCGAGGGCGTCATCCTGAGTGCGCTGGTCGGCGCGATCATGGGCGGCGTGGCCTTCGCGTACGGGGCGGATGCCTCGGGCGCCCTGCTCTACGGCGCGGCACTGTCGGCCGTGGGCATCGCGTACCTCGGCGTCGGGCTCGCGTGCGCGCAGCTCATGCGCACCTCGCGCGGGGCGAACGGGCTCGCGGCCGCGATCGTGACCCTCGGCTACGCCTTCCGCGCGATGGGGGATGCCACGGGCACCGTGCAGCCCGACGGGCTCAGCATGGAGGCGGGCTGGTGGAGCTGGCTCAGCCCGATCGGCTGGGGCCAGGCGGTCGCGCCGTACACGCATCAGCGACTCTGGCCGCTCGCGCTCTGCGTCGCCCTCGGGGCGGTGCTCTTCGCCGCCTCCGCGTGGCTGCAGTCGCACCGCGACCTCGACTCGAGCATCGTGCCCGAGCGGGCGGGCCGCCTGCATGCGCCGCTGAGCCTCTCGGGCCCGATCGGCCTCGTCTGGCGCACGCTCCGCAACCCCGTCATCGGCTGGACCGTCGGCGGTGCGCTCTTCGGACTCGTACTGGGCGCCGTCGGGCAGACGGTCGTCGACCTCGTGAACACCCCCGACGGCCAGGAGGCCGGGCAGGCGATCACCGACACCCTCGCCGCGATCGCGGGGCCGAACGCCGAGGGCGGGCTGATCGACCTCTTCACGACCGGGCTCTTCGGATTCGTCGGGGTGCTCGCCGCGGTCGGCGGCGTGCAGGCGATCATGCGCGCCCGGCAGGATGAGGCCGGCGGCACGGCAGAACTCGTGCTCGCCGCGCCCGTCTCGCGGTTCCGCTGGTTCTCCGCGTACCTCCTGATCGGCGCCGTCTCGGTCGCCGCGGTGCTGGCCTTCGCGGTGCTCGGCGCCTTCGTCGGACTCATCGGGTCGCCGGATGCCGGTGAGCGCATGTCGACCGTCGCCGAGGCGGGGCTCGCCCAGCTGCCGGCCTGCCTCGTGATCGTCGCGGTCGCCGCCCTCGTGTTCGCCCTCGTGCCTCGGGCGTCGATCGCCCTCGGCTGGGCGGTGCTGCTCGTCGCGATCGTACTGGGGCAGTTCGGCGGTCTCTTCGGGTTCCCCGAGTGGGTGCGCGACCTCTCGCCGTTCACCCACACGCCGATCGTCACGGCCGAGACGATCGACTGGTCGGCCGCGTGGGTCATGTCGGGCATCGCGGTCGTCGTGGCCGCGGGGGCCACGGCCCTCGTGCGGCGACGGGACCTGGCACTCGGCGGGTGACGGCGGGCGCGGGGCATCCGCTCGGCCCCGCTCGTTCTGTGAGGATGGGGAGATGGCGCGAGACGAACAGGCGATGAACGAGTTCGTCGAGCAGTCCGCCGCGGCGATGGCCGAGGCGGGCTTCCCTCGCATGCCCGCGCGAGTACTCATGGCGCTCATCGCCGCCGAGTCGAACGGGCTCACAGCCCGCGAGCTGAGCGACCAGCTCGTCGCGAGCGCCGCCGCGATCTCGGGCGCCGTGCGGTACCTGCAGACGCTGCGCATGGTGCGCCGCGTGTCGCAGCCCGGCTCGCGTCGGGTGCTCTACGAGCTGCCCGAGCACGCCTGGTACACGGTGACGATGGGCAAGAACCCGCTCTACGACCACCTCGAGGCGCTCGCGTCGAAGGCCGTCGCGGCGATCGACGACCCCGACTCGCTCGCCTCGCAGCGCATCGCCGAGATGAGCGACTTCTTCCTCTTCATCCAGCGCCGCATGCCCGAGCTGCTCGTCGAATGGCGCGCCGAGCGCGGGGCCTGAGCGCCCGTCGACCCCGGCCTAGGCTGACGGCATGAGCCTCGATCTCGCCGCCGTCTACCGCGACCTGCACGCCAACCCCGAACTCTCGTTCCAGGAGCACCGCACCGCGGGCATCGTGGCCGAGACGCTGACCGCGCTCGGATTGACGGTCACGACCGGCATCGGCCGCACGGGCGTCGTGGGAGTGCTCGAGAACGGCGACGGCCCGACCGTGCTGCTCCGCGCCGACATGGACGGACTGCCCGTTCTCGAGGCGACCGGCCTGCCCTACGCGAGCACGGCGCGCGGCACCGACCACGAGGGCAACGACGTGCCCGTCATGCACGCCTGCGGGCACGACGTGCACGTCACGTGCCTGCTCGGCGCGACCGAGCGGCTCGTCGCGGATCGCGCCGAGTGGTCCGGCACGCTGGTGGCGCTCTTCCAGCCCGCCGAGGAGTGGGGCGGCGGCGCCGAGGCGATGGTCGCCGACGGACTCTTCGATCGCGTGCCGAAGCCCGACATCGTGCTCGGCCAGCATGTGGCGCCCCTGCCCGCTGGATTCGCGGCGGTGCGCGGCGGCGTGGCGATGGCGGGCGCCGACTCGCTCACGATCCGGCTGCACGGCACGGGCGGGCACGGCTCGCGACCCGAGACGACGGTCGACCCCGTCTACCTCGCCGCGTCGACGGTCGTCCGGCTGCAGGGCATCGTCGCTCGAGAACTCGCCGCGACGGATGCGGCCGTGGTGTCGGTCGGCCAGATCCACGCCGGCACGAAGAACAACATCATCCCGGCCGAGGCCTCCCTCGGCCTCAGCATCCGCAGCTTCGACGAGACCGTGCGCACGAAGGTGCTGTCGGCGATCGAGCGCATCGCGAAGGCGGAGGCCGCCGCGTCGGGTGCACCGCGCGAGCCCGACTTCGACTACGAGGAGCGCTTCCCGGTCACCGTGAACGACGTGGCGGCCACCGAGCGCACGGCGGCAGCGTTGCGCGGGGTGCTCGGCGAGGCGCGCGTGATCGACCCCGGGGTGATCTCGGGCAGCGAAGACGTCGGCGTGCTCGCGACGGCCGCGGGAGTGCCGCTCGTCTACTGGATCCTCGGCGGCTCCGACCCCGCCCTCTTCGGCGACGCGCTCGCGACCGGGCGCATGCCCGATGACATCCCGTCGAACCACTCGCCGTTCTTCGCTCCGCTCATCGAGCCCACGCTCGAGGTCGGGGTCGCCGCGCTCGTCGCCGGCGCGCGCGAGTGGCTGGGCGAGGCGACCGCCTGACGACGGCCGCAGGTCTCCTGACGGCCTGATCGCCGGCGCGCGGTTCAGCGCCCCTCGCCGACCACCATCCACGCCGCACCGCGTGCCCGCAGCCCGAGCGTGACCGCCCGCGCCCCGAGGTAGCCGATCGCGAACGCCGCCATGAGCCACGCCGGTCCGGCGGCTCCGGCCGGGGCGACGGCGACCACCCAGAGGGCGAGCGGCACGAACACGACGAGGTTCACGATGCCGGTCCACGCGAGGTACCGGGCGTCGCCGGCGCCGATGAGCACGCCGTCGAGCACGAACACGATGCCGCCGAGCGGGGCGGAGAGCGCGAGCACCACGAGCGTCGGGGGCAGGAGCGCCGCGACCTCCGCCGAACTCGTGAAGAGGGCGGGCAGCACCCACGCCGTCGAGAGCAGCAGCACGCCGATCACGGCGCCGCTGCCGACGCCCCATTGCAGGCAGCGTCGCAGCACCGCGCGCACGCCGGCGAGGTCGCCGGCACCGAGGTCGCGACCGATGAGGGCCTGCGCGGCGATGGCGAGGGCGTCGAGCGCGAAGCCGATCGTGAAGTAGATCGTCATCGCGACCTGGAACGCGGCGAGCTCGTTCGAGCCGAGCGAGGTCGCCGCCCACGTCGCGAGCAGCAGTGCGAGCCGGAGGCTCAACGTGCGGAGGAACAGCCAGCCGCCGGATGCCGCTCCGCGCAGCACTCCCGCATGGTGCGGCCAGGGGCTCGCGCCGGCGCGGGCCGCGTGCCGGGCGACGACCACGAGGTAGACGGCGACCATGCCCCACTGCGCGACGACGGTGCCGACGGCCGAGCCCGCGATGCCCCAGCCGGCGACGTAGATGAAGACGTAGTTCAGTGCGATGTTCACCGCGAAGCCGATGCCGGCGACCCAGAGCGGGGTGCGCGTGTCCTGCAGTCCGCGAAGGAGGCCGGTGGCCGCGAACACGATGAGCATCGCCGGGAGGCCGGCCATCGAGATCGAGAGGTAGACGGATGCCTCGGCGGTCACGGCCTCGGAGGCGCCGAAGAGTCCGACGAGCATCGGTGCCGCGAACCATCCGGCGACGGCGAGCACGACGCCGATGCCGAGTGCGAGCCACAGCCCGTCGATGCCCGAGGCGACGGCGCCCCGCACGTCGCCGAGCCCGACCCGACGCGCGACGGCGGGCGTGGTCGCGTAGGCGAGGAAGACCATGAGCCCGATGATCGTCTGCAGCACCGCGCTCGCGATGCCGAGACCGGCGAGGGGCGTCGCGCCGAGGTGGCCGATCATCGCGGTGTCGGCGAGCAGGAAGAGCGGCTCGGCGATGAGTGCGCCGAGCGCGGGCACCGCGAGCCGGAGGATCTCGCGGTCGACCCCGCTGCGTGACCGGATCGTCGGTGGGACCGCTGGTGGGATCCCAGGCGGCACCGTCGGCGGAGTCGCCGCCGGGGAGGGGCTCGGTGGTTCGTCGCGGGGCTCGTTCATGGGCGTCTCGAGCCTACGGGCGTCCGCCGACGACGAGATCGTCCGCGGCCCCTCGACGTGCCGGCGCGGGGCACGCGAGACGACGGCACCGCGCCGGGATCGCGGCGATCTCTGGGAGTTTCACGCACCTTCCGCCAGACGCGTGACCCCGCGCCGGACCGCCGCCTAGGCTGGGGGGATGACCGATGTCGCGCTGCCCTCCGGAATCAAGCAGGACGAACTCGACGCGGGCATCCGCCCGCAAGACGACCTCTTCCGACACGTCAACGGCAGGTGGATCGAGCGCACCGACATCCCGGCCGACAAGGCCAGGTACGGCTCGTTCCTCGTGCTGCACGAGGAGGCCGAGCAAGCCGTGCGCGAGATCATCGAGGAGTCGCAAGGCGCCGAGCCCGGCACCGAGGCGCGCAAGGTCGGCGACCTCTACGCGAGCTTCATGAACGAGGAGCGGGCGAACCTGCTGGGCGCCACTCCGATCGCCGGCCAGCTCGTCGAGGTCGACCTGATCGACTCGGTCGACGCCTTCCTCGCGACCCTCGGGCGGCTCGAGCGCCAGGGCGTGCCGGGCTTCCTGCAGCTCTACGTCGACAACGACCCCGGCGACCCCGAGCGCTACCTCGTCTTCGTCGAGCAGGGCGGCATCGGCCTGCCCGACGAGAGCTACTTCCGCGAAGACCGCTTCGAGTCCGTGCGCGAGGCGTACCGGTCGCACCTCGAGCGGATGCTCCGGCTCGCGCAGCTCGAAGCGCCGGGCGAGCGCGCCGCCCGGGTGTTCGAGCTCGAGACCGCGATCGCCGCGGCGCACTGGAGCAACGTCGAGACTCGCGACAGCGAGAAGACGTACAACCTGTTCTCGTGGGACGACGCGGTCGCAGAGGCATCCGCTCGGCAGGGCACTGACGGCAACGTCGACCTGAACACCTGGCGCGACGCCATGGGCGTGCCCGCCGGTGCGTTCGACGAGATCGTGCTGCGCGAGCCCTCGTTCGTGCAGGGCCTCGGCGCGCTGCTCACCGAAGACCGCCTGCCGGCGTGGAAGGACTGGCTCGCCTGGCAGGTCGTGCGCGGCAGCGCCGCGTACCTCTCGAACGACTTCGTCGAGGCGAACTTCGACTTCTACGGCCGCACGCTCACCGGCACCCCGCAGATGCGCGAGCGGTGGAAGCGCGGCGTCTCGCTCGTCGAGGGCGCCATGGGAGAGGCCGTCGGCCGCATCTACGTCGAGCGGCACTTCCCGCCCGCCGCGAAGGAGGCGATGGACGACCTCGTCGCGAACCTCGTCGAGGCGTACCGGCAGTCGATCGACGCGCTCGAGTGGATGGGCGAGGAGACCCGGGCGAAGGCGCTCGACAAGCTCGCGAAGTTCACCCCGAAGATCGGGTTCCCGGTGAAGTGGCGCGACTACTCGGTGCTCGAGATCACCGACGACCTGGTCGGCAACGTGCGGGCGACCGCGGAGTACGAGTTCAACCGCGAACTCGGCAAGATCGGCAAGCCGCTCGACCGCGACGAGTGGTTCATGACACCGCAGACGATCAACGCGTACTACAACCCCGGGTTCAACGAGATCGTCTTCCCGGCGGCGATCCTGCAGTACCCGTTCTTCGACGCCGAGCGCGACGCCGCCGCGAACTACGGTGCGATCGGCGCCGTGATCGGGCACGAGATCGGCCACGGCTTCGACGACCAGGGCTCGAAGTACGACGGCGACGGGCGCCTCACCGACTGGTGGACCGAGGCCGACCGCGCCGCGTTCGAGGAGCGCACGGCGGCCCTCATCGCCCAGTACGACGCGCTCGTGCCGGCACAGCTCGAGGCCTCGCAGATCGAGCCCGCAGACGGCGGGAACGATGACGCGGCCGACAACGAGCAGCAGCCTGAGGCGGATGACGCGGGCGACGCGCCGCACGTCAACGGCGCCCTCACGATCGGCGAGAACATCGGCGACCTCGGCGGACTCGCGATCGCATGGAGGGCCTACGTCATCTCGCTCGGCGGCGACGTCGAGTCGGCTCCGGTGATCGACGGCCTCACCGCCGCGCAGCGCTTCTTCCTGTCGTGGGCGCAGGCCTGGCAGATGAAGGGCCGCGACGAGGAGGTCGTGCGGCTGCTCGCGATCGACCCGCACTCGCCCAACGAGTTCCGCTGCAACCAGATCGTCAGGAACATCGACGAGTTCTACGCTAGCTTCGAAGTGACTCCCGACGACGCCCTCTGGCTCGACCCAGCCGAGCGTGTGACGATCTGGTAGTCCTGTACGTACATTCGAGCAATATCGAGCGCGCCGCTTCAGCGGTGGGGGAGCGCCGACCGTCAGAGGAAGGCCGTGGGAGCACCGTGGTGACGTCGTCGCAGGGTTCGGAGCGGCGTGCACGGCACAGCGACCTGAGGCGCGGCAAGCATCGCACCGAGGAGCCCGGCGAGAACTTCGCCCGCGGGTTCGACGCGCTCGGCGAGCTCGCGCTCGCCGGCGTGCAGGTGTCGGCTCGGGCGACCGACCTCGCGACCGGCAAGGTGCTCTTCTCCGTCGACGACCACGTCGTCATGCCGACGGCGTCGATCGGCAAGGTGCTGCTGCTCGTCGAGGTCGCGTCACGGCTCGCGGGCGACAGCAGCGAGTCGTTCACGGTGCTCGACCGGGCGCCGCGTGACGCCGTCGGCGACTCCGGCATCTGGCAGCACATGCAGTCGCCGTCGCTGCCGCTCGCCGACCTAGCGGCGCTCATCGGTGCGACGAGCGACAACCTCGCGACGAACGTGCTCATCCGCCACGTCGGCCTCGAGGCGGTGCGCGCCCGCACCGAGGCGCTCGGCCTGACCCGCACGGCGCTGCTCGACCTCGTGCGCGACCACCGCGGTCCCGACGACGCCCCGCAGCTCTCGATCGGCTCGGCGAAGGAGCTGACCTGGCTGTTCGCCTCGCTCGCCCGCGGCGAGATCGTCTCGCCCGAGGTGTCGCAGCGCGTGGTCGGCTGGCTCTCGCTGAACGCCGACCTCTCGATGGTGGCGAGCGCGTTCGGGCTCGACCCGCTCGCGCACCGCACCCCCGACCACAACGTGCTGCTCATGAACAAGACGGGCACCGACGGCGGCGTGCGCAGCGAGGTCGGCGTGCTCCGCGGGCCGCGCGCGAGCGTGTCGTACGCCGTCTCGATGTACTACGCCGACACGATGATCTCCTCCCGTCTCGCGGTGCTCGACGGCATGCGCCAGGTCGGCCTCGACCTGCTGGAGTACGTGCACTGACATGCTGATCCGGTCACTCGAATCCGCCGATCACGCCGCGGTCGAGCACCTGCTGGCGGTCGCGTTCGCCACCCCGGCCACGACCGCCGATGCGCCGCCGATCGAGGTCGGGCTGAACACGGCGCTGCTCGACTCCGACGCGCTGCTCCCGCACCTCGCGCTCGTCGCCGAGCTCGACGGCGAGGTCATCGGCTACTGCATCAGCACCCGCGCGAGCATCGGCGAGGCCGAGGCGCTCGGTCTCGGGCCCATCGGCGTGCTGCCGGGCCAGCAGCGACTCGGCGTCGGCTCCGCACTCATCGCCGAGACCGTGCGCGTCGCCGAGGCGCACGGCGAGGGCGCGATCGTGCTGCTCGGCGACCCTGCGTACTACGGGCGGTTCGGATTCGTCCCGGGCTCCGAGCTCGGCATCGTCGCGCCCGAGCCCGCGTGGGGCGAGTACTTCCAGGCGCTGCCCCTCGCAGCTGTCACCGACGCGCACCGCGGCGCGTTCCGCTACGCGCGTCCCTTCGAGGAGCTCTGAGCGGTCGGACCGTCCGGCGCGTCGGCGTCCGCCTCTCCGCCCGCAACTGCGCTCGTGTCGGCGTCCGCCTCTGCGCCCGCATCTTCGCCCGAAAGTGCGTCCGCCGCTGCATCCGCACCCGTGTCGGCGTCCGCGTCGGTGTCGATCGCTGCGGCGATGGTCGCCACCGCGGCGGCGATGACCGCCTCCGGTGGGGCCGAGAGCGACTCGACCGCGGTGACGACGGCCGCGGCCGTCTCGGGCGCCGAGAGGATCCGGAAGTGGCCGGCCACCGGCAGTCGGCGGTTCGTGGCGCCGGCGAGCGAACTGCCCTCGGGCAGGTGAGGGTCGAAGACCCCGAAGAGCGACACGATGCGCGAGTTGACGGATGCCGCGCTCGCGAGCTCGACGATCGTCGCGCTGTCGGGGTCGAACTCCCGCATGCTCGGGTCGAGCAGGTAGCGGGCGAGCCGCGCGCCGCCGAAGGGGGTGGCGATCGCGACGAGCCCTCGCAGGTCGAGATGGTGGTCGAGATCGCGGAGCAGCAACAGCTTGCCGATGAGCCCGCCCTTGGAGTGGGCGACGACGACCCGGCCCTCCGGCGGCGTCGGGATGCGCGCGAGCGCGCGCGACACCCGCTCGGCGGTGTCGGGGATCGCGAGCAGGTTCGCGCCGAGCCCGTGGGCGACCTGCACCCGGTAGCCACGGGCGTTCAGCGCGTCGCCGAGCGGCTCCATGAACGACCAGTGCTCGTAGACGCCGGGCAGCAGCAGGATCGTCGGCTTGCCCGTGTCGCCTCGCGCCCATCGCTTCGGCAGCTTCGGCACCGTGAGCACGCGCAGCTGCTGCTTCGCGGCATCGAGGTAGTCGAGCGCCCACCACACCGCCGCGGCGAGGAGCGGGATCGGCTTCGCCCGTTCGACGTCGATGCCCTTCGTCGGGGCGATCGCCTCGGCGGCGGTGGCGCCCGTGGCGGCGGTGTCGGCGGTGACCGCGGCGTCCGCGGCGGCGATGCCGGGCACCTCGGATCCGACGAGGTCGCCGCGTGCATGCCGCACGATGAGGTCGCCCACCTGTGCACCGGCCGTGATCATCGTCTCGTGCCCACGACCGGGCACCTCGACGAGGCGTGCATGCGGCACCATCCGCGTCACCTGTTCGGCCCACTCGCGGGGCACGATGCGGTCGCGCTCGCCGCGGATGACGAGGGTCTGCGCGGAGATGCCCGGCAGCGTGCGTTCGATGCGATGGGCCATGACGGGGCGCAGGGTCTCGAGATACCAGCCCACGCCGGCTCGAGCGTACGACCACAGCCCCAGGCCGAGCACCTTCGGGTGCGCGAGCACGAGGTCCTGCGCGAGCCTCGCCGCCTGCTTCGGCACGGATCGCTCGCGCGGGTTGACCGTCGGACCGATGAGGACGATGCGCTCGAAGAGCTGCGGGTGCCGGGCTGCCGCCTCGGCAACGGCCTGCGCGCCCGACGAGTGCCCGATGAGCACGGGGTTCTCGATGCCCTCGGCCTGCACGAGCTCGGCGAGGAGGTCACCGGCCGCGGGCATCGACAACGGGTGCTCCGGTTCGGGCGTGTCTCCGAAGCCGGGGAGGTCGAGGGCGTGCACGGGTCCGGTGCGGCCGAGTGATTCCGCGACATCCGACCAGTACTCGTGCGCCATGCCGATGCCGTGCACGAGCACGTAGCCGGGGCCGTCGTCGATGCCGGTGCGAGTGATGCGCGTGACCCGGTCGCCACGGCGGAACTCGCGGATGGTCGGCATGAGCGAAGTCTACGAGGGGGAGCCGGCTCCATCAGCAGCCACGCGCGCCCGTCTGCCGCGGCGGGTCAGTCGATGAGACCGGCGGCGGAGAGGCGCTCGAGCACCTCGGCCCCGGCGGGCGGGCATCGATCGACGTCGGCGGTCGTCACCCAGTGCAGGCTGCCCACCTCGGCCGAGGCGAAGGGCGCGGCATCCGTCTCGGCGCGGAAGACCCGCATGCGCACGAGGCGACCATCGGGTTCGCCGTGCGCCTGCACCACGACCTCGAAGAGCTCGACGAGTTCGGCGGGGTCGAGCACGAGGGCGACCTCTTCGAGGGCTTCGCGCGCTGCGGCCTCGGCCGCCGTCTCGCCCGCGTCGATCTTGCCTCCCGGCATGTAGTACACCTCGCGGTCCCGCGCAGTGACCATGAGCACGCGCCGGTCGCGCACGAGGGCGATGGCGGCGACGCGGAGATCGGGGAGCTGAGGCATCCGTTCCACCCTACGTCGTGTCGGGTGACGGGGCGGCGGCGACGACGAGGGCGCGGCTGCACTGTCGCCGGCCGTCGCGTCACGGCTACGCTGGCTCGCACCCGACACCGCGAAGGAGCGAGCCGATGGCCAGCACGAGAGCACCCGGCGCCGGCGAGAGCGCATCCGGGGCCGTCCCGCGAGGATTCGCGCGCGACGTGCAGTCCGAGGTGTATCGGGCCGGGCTCTCGGGCATCCGCCCCGCGGTGCCCGTCGACCACGACGCCCTCGAGCGTGCTGCACGCAAGGCGGTCTCGGCCGAGGCGTTCGCATACCTCGCCGGTGGCGCGGGTGCCGAGGCGACGATGGCGGCGAATCGCGCGGCGTTTGCACGGCGGCGCATCTGGCCGCGGGTGCTCCGCGACGTCTCGGAGCGCGACCTCTCGATCGAGCTGCTCGGCCGGAAGCGCGCGACGCCCTTCGTGTTGTCGCCCATCGGCGTCGCCGAGATGGCCCACCCCGAAGCGGATGTCGCGGTGGGCCGGGCGGCCGCAGCGCTCGACGTGCCCTACCTGCTGTCGAACCAGGCCTCGCGCCCGATGGAGGAGGTCGCGGCCGCGATGGGCTCGCGTTCCCGGTGGTTCCAGCTCTACTGGAGCGCCTCCGACGAGCTCAACGCCTCCTTCGTGCGTCGCGCCGAGGCATCCGGTTGCGAGGCGATCGTCGTCACGCTCGACACGCACCTGCTCGGCTGGCGCACGCGCGATCTCGACGCCGCCTCCCTGCCGTTCACGCGGGGGCAGGGCATCGCGCAGTACACGAGCGACCCGGTCTTCGCCGAGCTCGTGCGGCAGCGGGCCGCCGCCGGTGCCGGCGGGGGAGCACGCCCGAAGGTCACCCCGAAGCTGCTCGCCTCGGCGTTCTCGATCGCCCGCGCCGGCGCGAGAACTCCGCTCGTCGACGGCGGCGTGCGCGCGGCCCTGCGCTCGCCGCTCCCGCGGGCCGCGATCGAGACCTTCCTCGACGTGTTCTCGAACCCGGCGCTCACCTGGGCCGACCTCGCGAAGCTGCGCGAGTGGACGAAGCTGCCGGTGCTGCTGAAGGGCGTGCTGCATCCGGATGACGCGGCGCAGGCGCTCGACCACGGTGTCGACGGCCTCGTCGTCTCGAACCACGGCGGGCGCCAGGTCGACGACTCCGTCGCGAGCCTCGACGCCCTGCCCGGCGTCGTCGAGCGGGTGGGCGGGCGCGTGCCCGTCATCCTCGACAGCGGCGTGCGGGGCGGCGCCGACGCGTTCATCGCCCTCGCCCTCGGCGCCACGGCTGTGGGGATCGGCCGCCCCTACGTCTTCGGCCTCGCGGTCGCCGGGGCCACGGGGGTGCGCGAGGTCGTGCGCAACCACATCGCCGAGTTCGATCTCACCCTCGGGCTCGCAGGCCATCGCTCGGTCGCCGAGATCGGGCCGGGCTCGCTGACCGAGGCGTGAGCCGCGGCATCCGCTCGGTGTGGAAACGCGCAGGCGCTCGAGTCGGCCGTGGGATGTCGGCCCCTGGTCGGGGTGCGTCCGAGGCCGGGCCGGGTCGCTTGCCGCGGTGTAGCCTGAGTGGCCTGCCTTTCTGGAAGAGGGGTGGCACAGCGTTCCGGGTCGCGCGTTACGGGTGCGGCCCGGAATGCGCCGCCTGCAGCCAGGCGTGCGAGAGCCCCAGCCCGCCGAGGCGAACCGGGGCTCCCGGGTGTCAGCGCAGCTGCGCTATCGGAGGTCGGCGATCACCGCCTCCGCCGCGCGGATGACGAGCGCCGCAGCCTCGGCATCGGTGCGGATGCGGCTCGGCACCTTCGCGACGATGAACTCGAGCTTGCTGATCGCCGTGGCGGTGTCGCCGGCGGCGAGGGCCGCGTCGGCCTCGGCCAGCGTGTCCCCGAACGATGCCGCCGCGCCGTGGGTGATGCGGCCGTCGTCGTCGAGGCTGCCGAGCAGCGCACGGATATCGCTCGTCGACGTGGTGAACTCGAGCTGGTCGAGGTCGACTCCGCCCGTGCTCGTCACGTACAGCCGATCGGTTCCCTCGGGCACGGTGACCAGCGGCGCGGATGCCTCCAGCCACTCGGCGCCGGCACTGGCCACGTCGATCGTCAGGAACGGCTCGGCCTCGGCGCTGCCCCACCGCAGTGAGAGCGAGCCGGTGCCGGTCGCGCGTGCCTCGACACCGGTGATGCCCACGAGGTTCACCGGGTCGTACGCCAGCCAGTCGCCGGCGTCGAACGAGGTGACCTTGCGGAAGGCGCGAGCTGTCTCGTCGTCGACGATCGTCGTCTCGCCGCCCTTCGCGTCGGCGTGCTCGGCCTGCAGCTCGCGAGGGTTCAGCAGCGTCACGTCGTCGGCCGAGAGCGCCGGAGCCGTGGCACTGCCGCCGTCGGTGTACGAGGCGCCGATCTGGGCGTAGATGTTCTCGGTCTCGCCGTGGCCGGCCTCCTCCTGCATCTCGATCTCGGCCGTGCAGCCGGTGCCGGTGAACAGCGGGTGGGCGTGCGTGTTGTCGTGACCCAGTGCGTAGCTCCAGTTCACGCGCGAGCAGTCGATCGTCGTGTCTTCAGGGTCGGTGACCTTCACCTCGAAGGCGACGGTGTCGCCCCAGTCGGCGAACGAGCCGTTCTCGGGAGTCACGATCTCGATGGTCGGCGCGGTGTTGCCGACCGTGATCACGACCGACGAGAGGCTGACGCGTCCGCTCGAGTCGGTGACCCGCACGCGAGCCGTGTACTGGCCGTCGGCCGTGTACGTGTGGCTCACCTCGGCGGGGCCGTCGGTGAAGGTGCCGGTTCCCTCGAGGTCCCACGCGAAGCTGAGCGCGAGGCCGTCGGGGTGGGTGCTGCCGGCGGCCGAGAAGTCGACCTCGAGCGGACCCTGGCCCGACGTCACCGAGGCGTCGAGGTCGACGCGCGGACCCTTCGTGCCCTCGACGTAGTCGACCCGGTAGAGGCCGGCGTCGGGGTTCGGGCGGAAGAAGCCGTCGCCGTAGTCGAGCACGTAGAGCGATCCGTCGGGGCCGAACTCGAAGTCGATCACGTTGTCCCACGGGGGCATGCCCGCCGCGTTGAGTGCGGCGTTCGGCAGGAAGTCCTCGATCTTCGTGACCTCGCCGTCGGGGTCCTCCTGGCTGAAGGCGAAGATGCGGTCGCGTGAGAACTCGGCCATGAACGTCTTGCCGCTCCAGTACTCGGGGAACTTCGTCGTCGACGCGTTCTCCTCGTCATACCGGTAGGTCGGGCCGCCCATCGGGGCCTGTCCGCCGGCGCCGAGCTCGGGCCACGGCTGATGGGTCGCCTGGTCGCCGTACCAGATCTGCGGCGCCGTCGCGGCGGGCAGCTGCGTCAGGCCGGTGTTGTGGCGCGAGGTGTTCGTCGGCCCGGCGTCGCAGTCGAACCAGTCGCCCTGGGTGAGCGTCTCGTAGTCCCAGTCGTTGTAGTTCGCGTTCGGTCCGTGGCAGTAGGGCCAACCGCCGTTGATCGGCTTCGTCGTGCTCTGCCACTCCACGTACCCCATCGGGCCGCGCAGGTCGCTCGCAGTGCCCGCGTCGGGGCCGTAGTCGCCCCACGTCAGCGCGCTCGTCACGGGGTCGTAGTCGATGCGGAACGGGTTGCGCACGCCCATGACGTAGATCTCGGGGCGGGTCTGCGGGGTGCCCGGGGCGAACAGGTTGCCGGCGGGGATCGTGTAGCTGCCGTCGTCCTGCACGTCGATCCGCAGGATCTTGCCGCGCAGGTCGTTCGAGTTGCCGGCGCCGCGACGCGAGTCGAGACCGGGGTTGTACCCGATGCGGTCGTTGTTCGGGGCATAGCCGTTGGCGCCGGGCGTGCTCGCCGGCGTGTTGTCGCCGGTGGCGAGCAGCACGTTGCCGTCGTTGTCGAACGCGACGTCACCCGCGACGTGGCAGCACTGGCCGCGCTGCACCTCGACCGTGATGATCACCTGTTCGCTCGCGAGGTCGAGCGAGTTCGTCTCAGCGTTCCAGTGGAAGCGGCTGAGCTGGTTGTAGCCCTTCCACTGGTTCCAATACGACTCGTCGGCGCCCGCCGGCAGGGTGTTCGGTGCCGATCCCGTCGGCGTCGTCGCCGGGTAGGGCGACACCATCGTGCGGGGCGCGTAGTAGAGGTAGACCCAGCCGTTCTCCTCGAAGGCCGGGTCGAGGGCGATCGTCTGCAGGCCGTCCTCGGAGTTCGCATAGACGTCGATCGTGTTGACGACCGTCGTGGTGCCCTGCGAGGGATCGGTGAGGCGCACCTGCCCGTTGCGCGTCGTGTGCAGCACGCGCGAGTCGGGCATCACCGCGAGGTCGATCGGCTCGCCGACGTCTCTCGTGAGGGTCACGCGTTCGTAATTGGCCCAGGTGGTGGCGCTGACCTCGTCGCCGTGGTCCTCGCCGTCATGTGCGAAGGCGGCGGCCCCGGCGCTCACGGTGAGCGACGTGGCCGCCAGCAGTCCGCTGAGCACGAGGGCGCCCAACCGGATTCTGGATGTGGACATGGATGTCTCCTTGGAAGAGGGGTGTGCTGAAACGAGGAATGCCCCGGGCCGGGTTACGGCCTGGCCCGGGGCAGTGTGTTGCGTCAGCCGCGGAGCGCGGCCATGCCGTCGTACGCGACCTGTGCGAACGCCAGCGACTGGCCGGGGTTCGCGCCGCCGCCCGGTGCCGTGTCCTGCTCCCACATCGAGTTGTGGTACCCCTTGGCGCCGATGCGCTGGAAGAACGTCGTGTAGTCGATGTCTCCCTGGCCGAACGGCACCATGTCGTACCCGTTCGGGGTCGCCGTGTTGATGCGCCCGTCCTTGGTGTGGAACAGCGGGAACCGGGTGGTCTGCGCCGAGACGACCCCGGCCGGGTCGAAGAGGCTCTCGACCACGGTGCCGTCGGGCGCAGTGAAGCTGCGGTGCTTGTACTGCGCGACGTGGGCCCAGTAGATGTCCATCTCGAGGTAGACGTAGCTCGGGTCGGTGTTCGCCAGGAAGTACTCCAGGCGGCGGATGCCGCTGGAGCGCGTCGGCCGGCCGAGCGCGTCGAGCGGACCGCTGTCGAGCAGGAAGCTGTACGCGATGTCATGGTTGTGCGTGTACAGCTTCAGCCCGTGCGACGCGGCGCGCTCGCCGAAGAAGTTCCACCGCTCTGCGGCGAGATCCCAGTCGGCGACGAACGCGCTGCCCGTCGGGTCGTTGCCGGTTCCGATGTGGCCGAATCCGAGGATGTTCGCGACCTCGCACTGTGCGTCGAACGCGGCGATCGTCGCGTCGCTGATGGTCGACGGGATGTTGCCGTGGTTGCCCTCGGCCTCGAGCCCGTTGTCGTCGAGCCAGGTGCGCAGCAGCTGGGCGCCGGCGACGTTGTTGACATTGCCGCCGTCGGCATTCGCGTGCTGTCCGTAACCGGCGAACTCGATCTGCTTGTAGCCGATGCGCGAGAGCTCCTGGAACACCTCCTTGAAGCCCGATGCCAGATCGGTCGTGTTCGGGTCGCGCGAGATGGCGTCGCGAACCGTGTAGAGGATGATGCCGCGCTTGCCCGGGGGCAGGAGCACGCCGTTGCCGGCTGCCTTCACGCCCCCGGAGGCGGCGGCTCCGCGAGTGACGGCGTGGGCCGGCCCTCCGCCGAAGGCCGCCGCGCCGAGTGCCGCGGCCGCAGCCATGCCGGTCGTCGCTGCGAGCAGTTGTCGGCGGGAAAGACCAAGGCGCCGGCCCAGCTCGGGGTTGTCGTCGCGGTCGATGAGATCGTCCATGATGCTCCTTTGCATGAAGAGGGATGGATCGAGACTCGGCACCGTCGCCACCTCGCGCCGAAACCGCGCCTCGCAAGGATGCGCGATGCCCTGGTTCGCACCGGTCTCCGCGTCCCCAGTCGGCCAGTCGTAAATACCGACCGGCGTTCTTTTTCGAACGGTACGCCACATCTTGCGGACGGGTCAAGCGAAAGTCGGATGCTATACGGTATTCTTTCGTCAGTTGTTCGGCAAAAGTTTCGTTGCACAAAAGGCGATTCGCCGCGCGCGGTGGCTGGCGGTGGCATCCGCTCGATGTGGTCGGCGAACGCTACTTCGTGAGCGTCTTCACGAGGGCGACGGCCTCCGCCGGCGAGACCTCCGGCAGATACGCCTTGCCGATCGCGAGGCCGATCGTCGGCAGGGCGAGCGGGTCGGGGTAGGCCATCGAGATGGTCTCGTAGTCGGGGTTGAACTTCGCCTT
Organism: Agromyces sp. Root1464; assembly: GCF_001427265.1. Taxonomy (NCBI): domain Bacteria; kingdom Bacillati; phylum Actinomycetota; class Actinomycetes; order Micrococcales; family Microbacteriaceae; genus Agromyces; species Agromyces sp. Root1464. Next base: position 938,844 of record NZ_LMFU01000001.1, on the reverse strand, counting down.
GAACCTGAACAACGACGAGAACCCGTACGCCGGTTCGAGCGTCGAGGCGAGGAAGTCGAGGAGCCGCGTCATCACCGTCGGCTCGGGCGGCGTCTCGCCCGGTTCGAGCGGCTTCGTCGCGAGCGGTGCACCCGAGAGGCTCAGCACCTCGGCACCCGTGTCCTTCATGTGCAGCGCCGCCGACGCGATGAGGAACTCCATGATGCCGTTCATGCTGCCGTCGGCGCGGCGCATGAAGTCGATGGTCCAGCCGATCACGGAACCGTCGCGATGCACGGGCAGCCAGCTCGTCACCGCCTGCAACCGCCCGTCGGGCCCGATCGCGAGCATGAGCCGGACCTCGGGGTCCTTCAGCTCCTCCATGCCGCCGAGCGTGAAGCCCATCTCGGGCAGCTCCTTCTCGGCGACCCACTCCTCGGAGATCGCCTCGATCTCCGCGAGCGTGGCGAGGGGCAGTTCGTCCCAACTCGTCCAGACCGTGGTCATGCCCTCCTTGATGCCGCGGTTCAGCGCCTGCCGCACCTTCTGCCACGGCTTGCCGGCGAGCTCGAGCCCCGTCGTGCGCACGAGCGTCTCCTCGCCGACCGACATGTGCTGCCAGCCGAGTTCGTCGAACACCGGCAGGTACTGGGGATGCACGCTGTAGAAGACCGGCACCCAGCTGTTCGCGTCGCAGAAGGCGGCGAACTCGCGGACGACGCGGCCGCCGTTCCCCGCCGCGCAGATCGGGTCGGACATCGTGATGGCGACGCCGTTGATCACCCGGTACGCCACGGCCGAGTCGCCGTCGTCGCTGAACCACGCGACGTTGCCCGGCCAGGTCGCCATGAACCCGAGCGTGCCGCCGCCGTTGCGGTGCAGCAGTTCGCGGAGCCGGGCGTCGTCGGCGGTCTTCGCCGCCGAGCCGGTGCGCGACATCAGCCGGATCGACGCGGCGATGAACACCGCCCAGAACACGGGACCGACCGCCTGGGCGAGGAAGCTCGTGACGTCATGCCCGGGCAGCACGATCGGGTCGACGACGGCGAGGAAGTGCGGCGGCACGAACCGCTTGAACGTGTCGAGCAGCACGTCCCACCCGGTCGCGGCCGGCCAGTACTCGCCCACGGTCGCGAGCCCGGCCACGAGGTAGACGCCGGCGAGCACGACGAAGGTGCCGACGACGACCCCGGCGAACCGGGCGAACGCCCCCTTCGGTGCGCGGATCTGGAAGTGCCGTCTGGTCACGACCAGCATGACGATGATGCCGATCGGCAGTGCGAGCACCGCGACGGCCCACACGACGAGCTCGCCGAGATCGAACACGGTCCAGGTGCCGTCGTCGACGTCGGCCGTCGTCACCGTGACGTCGTAGGCCGTGCGGGCGAAGAGCAGGATCGCGGCGTTCACCGCGATCGCGAGCCAGCGCGCGAAGCGGCGACCGTGGCGCAGCCCCCACGCGGCGACGAGCAGGAGCAGCACCGGCACGAACGACAGCAGGAACATGCCGAATCCCTGCGCGCTGAGCAGTGCGAGCTGGGCGGTGCACGACTCGGATGCCGCGGCGGCAGCCGTGGCCGCCTCCCCGCCGCACGTGGCCATCACGGCTGCGAGCTCGAGCGGCTCGTCAGCGAAGAGGTACGAGCCGAAGGCGAAGGGCGTGAGCTCGGAGCGGTTCACGAGGGCGACGATCGGACCGACGGCGGTGACCGCGACGACGGCGGCCACGAGCGTGCGGGTCTCACGGTGGGAGCTGCGCTTGGCCGAGAGGGTCGAGGCGTCGCGAGTCAGCACGGCGCCGAGCAGGTAGCCCGCGATCGCCGCGACCAGTCGGTAGGCATTCGACGAGTCGCCGTCGTAGAGCACGAACACGAGGATGAAGGCGATCGTCACGACTCGGATGCGTCGGCGCCACAGCCTGCCCATGAACGCCGTGGCCGTCATGAGTGCGCCCACGATGCCGGCGAGCGGGTCGAGCGTCAGGTCCGCGGCGGTGCCGGTCGCCCACCACTCGCCGGCGAGGGAGCCGACCCACTGCAGGAGCGTTCCCACCGCGACGCCGATCGCACCCGTCACGAGGAACGCGACGATCGTGCGCCACGTGCCCATGCGTCGCTCGGCGACGCCGAGCAGCACGAGTGCCGCGAGCACGCCGAACACGAGCTGGAACGGGTCGAACGGGATGACGAGCGCCGTCGCGACGGTCCACCACTGCCGACCGTCGACGGTCGTGATCACCCCGGCCGCCCACGTGGTGGCGGTCTCGTCGGATGTGGCGCCGAAGAACGTGCCCGTCACGAGCGCCGTCACGACGAGCAGCACCGCGACGGCGATGCTGAAGGGCACGCGACGGATGAATCCGCCGAGCGCCTCCGCCGTCGAGCGCAGACGCCCGCTCGGCTCGAGGTCCTCGGTGTTCTCGGCGTCTCCGACACGCCCAGTCGTCTCGGTCATGGCGCCGACAACCCGAGTCGCGGAGAGAGCACGTCGAATCCCTTCTCGAGGCCGCCCGTGAGCGCCACGACGTCGTGGTCTGCGCCGGGCACGAGGAACAGCGTCGTCTGCATGGCCGCGGCCGTCGCGGCATCCGCCAGTCGTTCGGTGCCGCTGACGAACGCGAGGTCGTTCTCGCCGACCGTGAAGACGGCCGCCGAGTCGGGGTACGGGGCCTTCGCCGCCATGATGTTCGCGGGCTTCACGAGGTCGTAGGCGAACCGGTCGCCGCCGAAGATCTCCGCGAGCACCTCGTCTGGGTTTTCGGCGCCCGCGTACTCGACGGGGGAGACCGCGAGCAGGTTGCCGAACACCTCGGGGTACTTCGCGCCGAAGTAGGCGGCGCAGCCGCCGCCGTTCGAGTACCCGGCGACGGTCGTGAACGTCGCGCCCTGCAACACGCCGAGTCGCTGCCTGGCCCACGGCACGACATCCTGCATGACGTAGCTCTCGACTTTGCCGAGCTCGCTGTCGAGGCAGAGCGGATCGGCTGAGGGGTCGCCCAGCTGGTCGATGACGAGGGCGATCGGTGCGAGTCCGTCGTGGTCGGCCGCGAAGTCGTCGAGCACCTCGCCGATGAAGCTCGCATCGGGGTCGCCGGGCTGGCCCATCATCATGACGACGAGGGGGAGGCGCGGGGCATCCGTCACGAGCGCGGCGGGCGGCAGGTAGATCTGGGCGGGCCGGGCCTCGAAGCCCGACAGCGTGTTCGGCACGCCGCCCTGCACGATGCCGACCTCTCCCGACTCGGGCATGTCGGGCGGTGGCGTCCACGTCGCGTACAGCGGTTCCGCCGGTTCGGCGATCGTCGCGGGGTCGGGCACGGGCGGGTCGATCGTGTCGGCGGTCGAGATGTGGAACATCGAGCCGAGCGTCGGATTCAGTCCGTATGCGGCGTTCACGCCGAACGCCGCAGTCGCCGAGAACAACGGGATCGCGAGCAGGGCGATGAGCTTGCGCCACCACCGCGAGTACCAGAGGTTCCAGATCGCCACCGTGATGCCGGCGAACGCCGCCGGCACCCAGAGCCACGCCGAATCATCGACCGGGCCGCCGAACGCGTCGAGCACGTTGACGCCGATCCAGAGCACCGCGACCCCGATGAGCGAACCCACGATGAGCAGCACGATGACCGTCAGCACCCACGACCAGCCGGGGCCGCGGAACAGCAGGTACAGGAACACCAGCGCCGCGAGGCCGTACACCGCGACGACGAACGGGCCGTCGATCACGTTCAGTTCCCAGATGAGATCCCACACCGTCGCCCCCTCGGCCATGGTCGTGATGGGCACAGCGTACCGACCGTGCGCTCGTTCGTGGCGGCACCCGCCCGTAGGATGGTGACACCGTGTCGTTTTCCGGCATTCGCCCGTCTTCGGCATTCGCCTTCGCCCGATCCCCAGGACCATTGGAGCCACCGTGGCCGCACCCAGCCGTCTCGAATCCGTCATCGCCCTCGCCCAGCACCGGGGGTTCGTCTTCCAGGCCGGCGAGATCTACGGCGGATCCCGCTCCGCGTGGGACTACGGCCCCCTCGGCGTCGAGCTGAAGGAGAACATCAAGCGGCAGTGGTGGCGGTACATGGTCACCGGTCGCGACGACGTCGTCGGTCTCGACTCGAGCGTCATCCTGCCGAAGCAGGTCTGGATCGCCTCCGGGCACGTCGGCGTCTTCACCGACCCGCTCGTCGAGTGCCTGCACTGCCACAAGCGGTTCCGTGAAGACCACCTGCTCGAGGCCTTCGAGGAGAAGAAGGGTCGCGCCCCCGAGAACGGCATGGGCGACATCGCGTGCCCGAACTGCGGTACCCGCGGTCAGTGGACTCCGCCGCGCGACTTCAACATGATGCTGCAGACCTACCTGGGCCCGGTTCAGGATGAATCGGGGCTGCACTACCTCCGCCCCGAGACCGCTCAGGGCATCTTCACGAACTTCGCGAACGTGCTGCAGGCCGCTCGCATGAAGCCGCCGTTCGGCATCGGTCAGATCGGCAAGTCGTTCCGCAACGAGATCACGCCCGGAAACTTCATCTTCCGTACGCGCGAGTTCGAGCAGATGGAGCTCGAGTTCTTCGTCGAGCCCGGCACCGACGACCAGTGGTTCGAGTACTGGCTCGACTACCGCTGGCAGTGGTACGTCGACCTCGGCGTCGACCCCGAGAACCTGCGTCGCTTCGAGCACCCCGCAGAGAAGCTGTCGCACTACTCGAAGCGCACCGTCGACATCGAGTACCGCTTCGGCTTCACCGGTGGTGAGTGGGGTGAGCTCGAGGGCGTCGCGAACCGCACCGACTTCGACCTCACGACCCACTCGGAGCACTCGGGCAAGGAGCTGTCGTACTTCGACCAGTCGAAGAACGAGCGCTGGATCCCGTACGTGATCGAGCCCGCGGCCGGTCTCACCCGCTCGCTCATGGCATTCCTCGTCGACGCGTACCACGTCGAAGAGGTGCCGAACGCGAAGGGCGGCGTCGACACCCGCACGGTGCTGCGCCTCGATCCGCGTCTCGCGCCGGTGAAGGCCGCCGTGCTTCCGCTGAGTCGTAACGAGAAGTTGTCGCCGCTCGCTCGTGAGGTCGCCGCGTCGCTGCGCAAGCACTGGAACGTCGACTTCGACGATGCCGGTGCCATCGGGCGTCGGTACCGTCGGCAGGATGAGATCGGTACGCCGTTCTGCATCACGGTCGACTTCGACTCGCTCGACGACAACGCGGTGACCGTTCGCGAGCGCGACAGCATGGAACAGGTGCGCGTGCCGCTCGCCGAGCTCGAGGGCTTCCTGGCGTCGCGCCTCGTCGGCGCGTAGCGGGAGCTGCACGGCGAAGGCGGGCTTTGCGCCGCGCGTCGCGGGAGCTGCACGACGAAGGCGGGCTTTGCGCCGCGCGTCGCGGGAGCTGCATGGCGAAATCTGCAGCGCCGGCATCGGGCTCGCCCGTCCGGGGCGCCTGAGACCGGTTTCCAGCGAGATCGGTTTCCACGTGTCCGGGTTGTGCCGTGTCCGGTTTCCGGCGCGCCGGTAACCGCCACGTCTTCGTACGCCGGCGTCCGCTCGCGTCCGCGCGTTCAGGCTCCGTCGACTCCCGTGCGCCAGCCGCCACCGCGCTCGAGTATTCGCCGCGCTGAGCCGCACTGGGCCGCGCTGGGCAGAGCTCTACCCAGCGACCGGAAGCACTCGTTCAGGCTCGGCCGGCCTCGCTCGGACAGATGCGAGGTGGGGCCGCGCCGGATCGACAGGATCCGCGAGCCGGGCATCGCCCGGGTTCGCGAGACGCTCCGGGTCGACCGGATTGATGAGATCTGCGGGCGTCTTCGCTCGCATCAATCTCGGGGTCTGGTCTGGATCGACGCCCGGCGGAGGTATGAGCCAGTAGTTCGTGCCGGTGCGCCGCACCTCCCAACCCTGATTGTGGTACCTGAGATGATCTCGACGGCAGAGCAGGATGCCGTCGGCCAGATCGGTGCGCCCGCCGTCGCGTTGCCAGTGGTCGATGTGATGGGCTTCGGTCCAGGAAGGCGGGCGAGTGCAGTCGGGATCGAGACATCCGCCGTCGCGAATTGCGAGTGCCGTCTTCTGCTTGTCGGTGAAGAGTCGCTCGTCACGGCCGAGGTCGAGGCAGGCGCCGTCGGCATCGAAGAGGACCGGCAGGTAACCCTCGCAGAGCCCCGTGCGGATGTCGACGAGCGGAACGCGGTCGGGGTGGCCCTCGATGGCGCCCGAGCCCTCGCCCGTACTGAGTGAGACCGCGTTCACGATGAGTCGGACCGATGGCTTCTTGTCGTTGAGCAGGCGGGTCGGGTCGACACTCGCGCCGGCACGGAGCAACTGCACGAGGCCTTCGGCCGCGTCGCGCTCGCGCGTCGCACGAGCATCGGAGAAGGCTGCGTCGCCCCGCACCGGATCGCCGAAGCTGCGTCGCACAGGGGCCGCCGTGCGTCGAGGATGGGTGAGCTGGTCGAACACCGCCTTGATGAGCATGCCGCTCTCGGCGTCGAGTTCGAACTCCCCGCGCACCATGCCGTCGGGCTTCACCCACACGCGCCAGAACTGCGCCTCACGCTGGTGCTCGGTGCGCGCGGCCACGCCGGCGGCGTCGATGCGATCGCGCGCTTGACGGGCGAGGCGACGAGCCGCGTCGGCGTGCAGCCCGCGACGGTCGGCCAAGATGCTCGCGAGTACGGATGCCAACGCCGAGGCCAACGCCGACTCGTCGGCATCGCCGCCGGGTTCACCGAGCCCGGAACGGATCGCGTCGGCGACCGCCACGGTCAGCACCCCGCTGGCCACGGCACGGCTCAATTCGGAGAACCACGGCGCGACCGGTTCGGGCACGACCGCGGCGAGCTCGGGATCATCGAGTCGTGCGAGCTCGAGCTCGGCGACCGCCTCGGTCTCGGCGACCATGCGGCCGACCCCGACGAGAGCGGCGGTCTCACGTTTCGACGAATGCGTGATCGACTGCAGCAGATCGCCCGCGCTCGCGTGGCCGGTGCGCTGAGCGAGCCCTTGCAGCCCGAAGGCGACTTTCGAACGCCGCACCACCTCGGCGGCCGCGAGAGCCTGGGCTCGCTCGACCTCGTGCCGGAGCGCGGTGATGGCCTCGACCGCCTCGACGAGGGCGCGATCGTCGAGCGCGCTGAAGGTGCTCGACGACGGTGCGCACGACGACATCAGGGCGGTCAGACCGCTGAAGTCGGGGAGCGCTTCGGCCATGTTCCATTGTCTCGCGGGCGGCCGACATTCGAACGTATGTTCCACAGTCTGTGGATAAGTCTGTGGAGAATCGGTGGTGACGGGGCGGTGAGGGCGAGGAAGGGCGAGGGTGGTGGGGCGAGGCGGTGACGGGGCAGTGAGGGCGAGGCGGTGAGGGCGAGGAGTGTCGAAAGTGGGGGCAGGGAACGGGAAGTGCCTGCCTACTCCCGAGCGCCCGCCCACTCGCGCCGCAGCACGCCGTACAACGCCGTGTCCTGCCATTCGCCGTCGTTGTACTGCTCTTCGAGGATCGTCGCCTCGCGTCGCATGCCGAGCCGCTCGCACAGCCCGGCGGATGCCTCGTTGCGCGCGTCGAGGAATGCCTGGATGCGGTGCGGCCGCAGCATCTCGAACGCGAAGTCCCTGATGGCGATCGCGGCCTCGCGGGCATAGCCCTTGCCCTGGAAGTCGGGATGAACGACCCAGCCGAGTTCGAGCTGAGCGTGCTTGGCGCTCGAGACGCGCACCATCATGTCGCCGATCACGCGGTCGCGCGCCGTCGAGCTCGTCGGCTCCGCACCGATCGGCTCCCCACCCGTCGGCGCCGTACCGGTCGACATCGCACCCGTCGACATCGCCCCGGTCGACATCGCACCCGTCGACGCCCCACCCGTCGACTCCTCGACCGACGGCACGCCGGGCAGCGTCATCGCGAGCACGAAGAAGTCGCCATCACCCTCGAGCACCCGTGCGGCGGCGCGCTTCGCCGTGTGCTCGTACGCCTCGGCGCGGTCGCGCTCGGGCCACGGCAGGTACCTCAGCACCTCGGGGATGCGCTGGTACTCGAAGACGTCTGGCGCATCGGATGCCTCGAGCGGCCGCAGCACGAGACGCTCCGTGTTGATCGGCGTCTCGGTGAGCGCGGTCGCATCGAAGGGGAACCGCAGCGCGGGTGGCCCGTCGGCGGCTGCCGCGGCGGCGCGGTCGAGTGCGGTCGGCGCGGTCGTGGTCGTGGTTACGGGGTCAGGCGTGGCGTTCTCGTGCATCGTCACGAAGCGTAGCGCGCGCCTCCGACGTGGCGGCCGAGGCATCCGCTGCGGGGGTGACGCCGAAGATGGCGGCGATGCCGTCGATCCAGGCCTGCTGCTCGCCGGCGCGCGCGAGTTCGCGCGAGCGCACCATGGGCGTGTGCAGCAGCACGCCGGCCATGTGGCGCAGGGCCTCCTCGGTGCGTCCATCGGCGTCGCCGCGCGTGCGGGCGCGTTCGATCTCGCCGTCGAGCAGGTCGAAGACGTGGCGCCGGAGGGCGACGACGGCGGGCGCGACATCCTGCTCCTCGCGGGACTCGCCGAAGGCCCGGGCCGCTCCGCCGACGATCGCGCGCGCGGCATCCGTCGCACCGAACTCTTCCAGCGGGGCGTGGATGCGGATCGTCTCGAGGTCGAGCAGTTCGACGCCGTGCACCTCGACGACGTCGGGCGCGACGTTGCGGGGAAGGCCGAGGTCGATCACGAGCTGGCGCTCGACGGGGGCTTCGGCGGGTCCGGCGACGAGGCCGAGCGGCCGAGCGGCAGCAGCAGTTCCGGCAGCAGCAGAACCGGCAGCAGCAGAACCAGCGGATGCCCCGAACCCGGCCCGGCCCGCTTCGAGCAGCGCGCGGTCGACGACGTGGTGCTCGGCCGTCGTGCACGTGACGATGACGTCGGAGGTGGCGGCCGCCGCAGCGACGTCGCGATGCCCGACCGCCTCGATGCCGTGGCTCGTGGCGAACTTCGCGGCGCGGCCGGAGGGGGAGAAGACGCGCACGTCGGTGACGCCGCGGTCGCGGAGCGCGGCGAGCGAGGCCCCTGCGAAGCGGCCCGTGCCGACGAGCAGCACGCGAGTGGCCGACCAGTCGGTGATGCGGCTCTCGGCGAGTTCGAGCGCGAGGCGCACGACCGAGCGGCCCTCGTTGCCGATGCCGGTCTCGTTCTTCACGCGGCGCGAGATCTGCGAGGCGCGCTGGAAGAGTCGTTCGAGGTCGGGGGTCGTCGTGCCCTCGGCGCGGGCTCGCTCGAGCGAACGGCGCACCTGGCCGGCGATCTCTCCTTCGCCGACGACGACCGACTCGAGGCCCGAGGCCACTGCGAAGAGGTGGCCGGCGACCGCGTTGCCGTGTACGAAGCCGAACGTCGAGCGCAACTCTTCGGGCTCGAGGCCGGCGACGGCGCCGACCGAGCGGATGGCCTCGTGCACCGCGGGCACCGGCGAGTCGCCCTCGGCTGCGTCAAGGTCGAGGTACGCCTCGAAGCGGTTGCAGGTGGCGACGACGACGGCACCCTGCACGGCGGAGTGGCCGTTGCGGATACGGGGACCGGCGGCGTCCGCGGTCGCTGAGAGACGCTCGAGCATGTCGAACCCGGCGTTCTTGTGACTCGCGGTGAGGCAGATGAGCACGAAGGGATTCTACTCGCCGTCGAATCCGGGTTCGCCCAGAGCGACTCCGAGGGAAACTCAGCGACCGGCGAGCGCCCCCGCGTTCTGCGGGATGATCTGGATCGGCGCCGTGAGCGGCGGCAGTTCGAGGCCCTCGGCCGCGAGCGCTTCGCGGTGCTTGGCCTTCCAGCTGCGAACCACGGCGAAGAACGGGGCGTCGGAGAGCGCGTACCGGCCCGGTCGTTCCGCGGCGAGCACGATCGGCAGCTCGACGCTCACGCCGGCGCGGCGCACGCGCAGCACGAGCACGGAGAGCACCGTCTCGCCCGCGATGAGCGAATCGCTGCGGATGCCGCGGACCTCGCGCCACGCGAAGTGCGCGGCGCGACGCGGGCGGCGCCCGCCGTTCCAGAACGCGACGCCGAGTTCGTCGGCCACGATCGAGTAGCGCGCCGCGAGTGCGATCGGCGGCGCGTCATCCGTCGTCAGCTCGTTCAGGCGGGCGACGAGCTCACGGCGACGGATGCCGCAGCTCACCTCGCCGCGAACGCTGGCCTCGAGGGCGCGGCGACGGGAGCGGGCCCGGCCCAGCTCGCCGAGGCGCACGAGCATCCAGACCAGCGCGGTGATGAGCGCGAGCACGGAGACGCCGACGGCGATGCGTTCGCCGCCCGGGATCTCGGGGAGTCGGAACATCACGCGGTCGAGGAAGCCCGATCCGGCGATGAGCGCTCCGATGACGATCGCGGCGGCGGCGGCGACCATGAAGGTGACGCCGGTGCGATGCGGTGCGGCCGCGTTCATCGCATGGCTCGCGTGGCTCGGGGAGCGGGGTATGGCAGGCGGGGGGACGACAGGCGCAGTGGGGACATGTGATTCTCCGTGGGATGCGGAGGCGCACGTGCCCGGGGACTCGTGCGTCGTCGTGCTCGGGGGCGCACAACGTCTCGACCATAGCGCTGATGGGAGCGCGAATGTAAGGCTTCCGAACGAATCGGCCGAACGAGTCCCGGTCGTCCTGCTGTTACCCCTCAGCAGCCGCCTTGATCGAGCGCAGGCGGCTCTCCCACCCCTGTGCGAGGGCGTCGAGGTCGCGCGCGAGGGCGCTCAGGCGCGACCCGATCGCGCGGTAGCGCACCTCGCGGCCATGGATCTCGGTCTCGACGAGACCGGCCTCGCGCAGCACCTCGAGGTGCCGGGCGACGGCCTGCCTGCTGATCGGCTGGTCGGCCGCGAGTGCCGTCGCCGAGGCGGGCGCCGTGCCGAGTCGCTGCAGGAGCCCCCACCGCGTGTCGTCGCCCAGGGCGGCGAACGCGGCAGGGAGGCTCTCGGTGCCGATGGTCATCGACCCGCCGCGACGTCGACCGAGGTCTCGTTCGCGACGTGGTCGCGCGCGTACCCGAGTTCGATGGCCCAGCCCTCGGTGTTCTCGTCGAACATCCTGCGGCGCTCCTCGGCGCTGCGGTCGAGCCCCTCGAACCCGCTCTCGGCGACGCGCAGTACGACACCGCCGTCGGCGCGTTCCTCGATCCAGAACTCGACGAGCGTCGACGTGAGTGCATCGAGTGCGGGGTTCGGCTCGGCTGAGGTGGGGGGCGCGTTGAACCACCGGAACGCGGCGTAGCGCGGGGCGTCGAGCGATTCGACGCCGAGCGTGAACGAGCCCCACTTCTCGTCGTGCACGACGACGCGCGAGCCCTGTTCCTCGATGCGGTGCTCGACGACTCTGTCGTCGTTGATCCACCAGCCCGCGGTGGAGACGAGCTCCCACACGCGCTCCGCCGAGGCGTCGATGTCGATCTGCTGTTCGATCCGGTCGAGTGATCCGGTGGTGCCGTTCATGCGTCCTCCTCGAGTGTCGTGCTGAATGATGTGCAATGCAATCGTTGCACTACTCGCCGCGAAGTGCAATGTTTTTGTTGCACTGCAAGGCGGTGCGATTCCGACGGGATTCGATGTGGACTCAGCCGCGCGATGCCCGATAGCCGGGATGCACCTCGGGATCGAGCTCATGAGCAGCCGCGATGCGCGCGAGCAGCCGCCCGAGCGTCTGCCGCTCCTCCTGGCTGAGCTCTGCGACGAGATCATCCTCGTGCTCGCGGCCGATGCGGCGCATCTGCGCCATCACATCGCGACCGCGGTCGGCGAGATGCAGTTCGTGCGTGCGTCGATCCGTGGTGCTGCGGGTGCGGGTGACGAGCTCCTTGCGCTCGAGCGCGTCCACGAGTGCGACGACGCGACTCGGGACCACGCCGAGCTTGCGAGCGAGCGACTGCTGACTGAGGCCGGGCTCGACCGCGATCATGCGCAGCAGCCCGACATCGCTCGGTTGCACGTCGAGCTCGGCGAGGCGTTCCGCGAAGCGTGTCGAGGCGAAGGCGCCGACCTGCGAGAGCAGGAACCCGACGCGGTCGGCGGGCGGCCGGAACGGTGCCTCGTGCGCGGTCGTCTCCATGTCGACGACTCTACCAGTTGCGGATGAATCATTCTGTGCTATGAATGATTACATGAACAGAACGAATGGTGCGGCGGTCGGAACCGCCGCGGCCGAGTCCCAGCACTCCGCCTCGTCCACCGGCGCGCGGCGCGCACCCGCGGGGCCGCCGTTGCCGCCGCTCGCGATCGTCGTCGTCGCGCTCTCGATGGCCTCGATCGTGCTGCCGACCGTGCTCGCCGGCGGCGCGACCTACCCGTCGCCGTTCGGTGACGGCGATGCGATCGTCGCCTACTTCCGTGAGCACGAGCTCTCGGTGCTGATCGCGGCGCTGCTGCAGTTCGCGGCATCCGTGCCGCTCGCGATCTTCGCGGCCGCAGCGACGACGCGACTCACCCAGCTCGGCGTGCGCGCGCCGGGGGTGTCGATCGGCTTCGCCGGAGGCATCATCGCCGCGGCGTCGATGGCGTTGTCGGCCGGCTTCAGCTGGGCGCTCACGCGGCCGGAACTGCTCGAGGAGCCCGGCATCGTGCGCCTCCTGCACGACCTGGCGTTCTTCGCCGGCGGCCCGGGGTTCATCGTGCCCCTCGGTCTCCTCATCGCCGGGCTCGCCGTACCGGGACTGCTGGCCGGCCTGCTGCCGCGCTGGCACGCGTGGGCGGGACTCGTGCTGGCCGGCCTCGCCATGGTCGCAACGCTCGTGGTCGCGATCCCCGAGCTCGCGGTGCTGCTGCCGATCGTGCGCTTCCCGTCGTTCGCGTGGATCGTGCTCTGCGCATTCCTGCTTCCACTGCGGCGAACGGATGTCGCGCGGCCCGCGCGCAACCGTTCCGACGCGACCTCGGAGCCGCGGTCGTGAGGGATGCCGTGCTCGACAAGCTCGTACGCTTCGAGCGGCCGGAGCGCTCCCTTCCCTATGCCTGGGCGATGGACGACGCCGCGAGGGCGGGCGTCTTCGGCGCTGATCCACAGTCCTACGCCGACGCGGTGCACGCCCTCGACGCCCAGCGCACCGACGCCGTTCGTCGCCTCGCAGCAGCGCCGTCGGCGCAGGCCGCACTCGGCCGAGGGCCGTTCGCAACCGGCGCGCGAATCCTCGCGCTCGGCGAGAGCACGACGGCCGATCGGCTCTCGTGGTTCGAGCTGCTCACCGAGCTGTTCGCCGCCGAGCGGCCGCAACTCGAGCTGCAGTTCGAGAACCTCGCGATCTCGGGGTCCACGTCCACGCAGACCCTCGCGAGCCTTCCCTCCGTCCGGCGGCGGCAACCCGACGTCGTCTTCTGCATGCTCGGGACCAACGACGCCCGTCGCTTTCCCGGCGCAGGCGGCGACCGGCTCGTGAGCACAGCCGAGACCACCCGCAACCTGCAGCTCATCCGCCGCGACGCCGCGAGCGCGCCCGGCGTGCGCTGGATCTGGGTCGCACCGACGCCGATCGACGAGCAGCAGGTCGCCGCCCACCCCTATCTCGGCGGGACCGGGCTCGCCTGGACCGACGCCGACGTGCGCGGCACCGCCGCGATCCTGCGAGGGGTGGCCGAGCCGGGAGACCTCGTCATCGACCCGGCGAACGCTTCCGGCCCGTTGCCCCTCCTCGACGACGGCCTCCACCCGCAGCTCACGGCGCAGGCGACGCTCGCGGCGCATGTGCTCGAGATGCTGGCTGGGCCCGAGCGCTGAGCCTGCACGGGATCGTGGATCCTTTACTTCGCGGATCTTCACTCAGGCCGATACGAGACAATGTCAGTGGTCGTGGGTGCTGCATCCGATCGCGGATCTTCACTCAGGCCGATACGAGACAATGTCAGTGGTCGTGGGTGCTGCATCCGATCGCGGATCTTCACTCAGGCCGATACGAGACGATGTCGGTGGTCGTGGGTGCTGCATCCGGTCGGGGATCTTCACTCAGGCCGATACGAGACGATGTCGGTGGTCGTGGGTGCTGCATCCGATCGCGGATCTTCACTCAGGCCGATACGAGACAATGTCAGGCGTGATCCTCTCCCCGCAGCATCCGCTCTCCGCCGGCCTGACCTCCGACTCGCGACTCGTGCGCGCATACCGGGGAGAGCGCGCCGACGCGACGCCCGTCTGGTTCATGCGGCAGGCGGGGCGCTCGCTGCCCGAGTACCGCGACCTCCGGGTCGGCACCCGCATGCTCGACGCCTGCCTCGACCCGGCGATGGCGAGCGAGATCACGCTGCAGCCCGTGCGCCGCCACAAGGTCGACGCCGGCATCTTCTTCAGCGACATCGTCGTGCCGCTGAAGCTCGTGGGCGTCGACGTCGAGATCCAGCCGGGTCGCGGTCCGGTCTTCGGGCGGGCCTACGCGGATGCCGCGGGCGTCGCCGAGCTCACGGCGATCGACCCTGCACGGCTCGACGAGGCATCCGCCCCCATCACCGAGGCCGTCGCCCGCACGGTCGCCGAGCTGAACGCGACCGACAACGGCTCGGGCACCCCGACCCCGCTCATCGGCTTCGCCGGCGCCCCGTTCACGCTCGCGGCGTACCTCACCGAGGGCGGCCCCTCGAAGGACCACCTCGCCGCCCGCACCCTTATGCACGCCGATCCCGGCGCATGGCGCGCGCTCATGGACTGGACCGCCGAGCTCACCGGCCGCTTCCTCCGCACGCAGGTGCTCGCCGGGGCATCCGCCGCCCAGCTCTTCGACTCGTGGGCCGGCGCCATCTCGCTCGCCGACTACGAGACGCACGTCGCCCCGGCCTCGGCGGCGGCCCTCGCCCACGTGCACGACCTCGCCTACGAGACCGCGGATGCCTCGCGCGGCGCCGATGCCGCACCGACCACCCGCAGCGTGCCCGTCGTGCACTTCGGCGTCGGCACCGGCGAGCTGCTCGGCGCGATGCACGGCATCGGCGTCGACACGGTGGGCGTCGACTACCGCATCCCGCTCGACGTCGCCGCGGCGCGCGTCGGGGAGGGCGTGCCGCTGCAGGGCAACCTCGACCCCGCCCTGCTCGCCGCCCCGTGGCCCGTGCTCGAGGCCGCCGTGCGCGACGTGCTCCGCCGTGGGCAGGCCGCTCCCGCGCACGTCTTCAACCTCGGCCACGGCGTGCCGCCCGAGACCGACCCGACCGTGCTGACGCGCGTCGTCGAACTCGTGCACGAGGCCTCGGCATGAGCGATCGCCCGACGCCGGCGGGCGACCCGGCCGCAGAGCCCGTCGTCGAGCATGTCGCCGCCGACGTCGTCGTGATCGGCGGCGGTGTCGCCGGCCTCGTCGCGGCACTCGAGTGCGCGAAGGTCGGTCTGCAGGTCACCCTGCTCGAGCGCCGCGAGGAACTCGGCGGATGCGTCGGGCGCATCGAGCTCGACGGGCTCACGCTCGACAGCGGAGCCGAGTCGTTCGCGACCCGCGGCGGCACGGTCGCCGAACTGCTGACCTCCCTCGGCCTCGACGCCGACGTCGAGAACCCGAACCCCGCCGGCGCCTGGCTCGTGATGCCCGGCAAGCAGGGCCTCGACGCGGCGCCGCTGCCGAAGACGGGCATGCTCGGCATCCCGGCCAACCCGCTCGGCGACGACGTGCGGCGCATCATCGGCTGGAACGGCGCGATCCGCGCCTACCTCGACCGCGTGAAGCCGATCCTCCGCATCGGCCGCGCCCGCAGCCTCGGCGAACTGGTGCGCGAGCGCATGGGCCAGGCCGTGCTCGACCGGCTCGTCACGCCCATCTCGGCGGGCGTCTACTCGACCGATCCCGTCGCCCTCGACCTCGATGTCGTCGCCCCCGGGCTCAACGAGGCGATGACGCGTACCGGTTCGCTGTCGGGAGGTGTCGGGCAGCTCCTCGAGGAGCGGAAGGCCGGCAGTGCCGTGCGCGGCATCCGAGGCGGCATGCACCGGCTCGTCGACGCCCTCGAACGCGAGCTCGACCGCTTCGGCGTCACGGTCGTGCGCGGCGCCGAGGTCACGGGCCTCGAGCGCGACGCAGCGACCCGCGAGCGCGACGCCGCGTCGTCGGCCGAGGCATCCGGATGGCTCGTCACCGCGACGACCTCGACCGGCCGGCTGCTGGTGACCGCCCCCGACGTCGTGCTCGCCGCCTCGGGCCATGCCGCACTCTCGCTCGTCGACGACGCGCTCGACGGCTGGACGCACACGAGCGACGCCGACGGCGCGGCCTGGCCCGCCGCCGCATCCGTCGAACTCGTCACCCTCGTGCTCGACGCGCCCGCCCTCGATGCCGCCCCGCGCGGCACCGGCGTGCTCGTCGCGGCCGACGCGCCCGGGGTGACGGCGAAGGCCCTCACCCACTCGACCGCGAAGTGGTCGTGGCTCGCCGAGCAGGCGGGCGGCCGCCACGTCGTGCGCCTCTCCTACGGGCGCGCCGGCGCGGCGAACCCCCTCGACGGGCGTTCCGACGCCGAGGTCGCGGAACTCGCGCTCGCCGATGCCTCGCAGCTGCTCGGCGTGCAGCTCGACGAGCGGATGCTCCGCGCCTCGGGCCGCACCGTGTGGCGCGACGCCATCTCGCAGGCGACCATCGGCCAGCACGAGCGGGTGCACGCGCTCGAGGACGCGCTCGCCGCGGAGCCCGGCATCGAGGCGACCGGCTCGTGGGTCGCCGGCACCGGTCTCGCCTCGGTGGTGCCCCATGCGCTCGAGGCTGCACGCCGCGTGCGTCACCGCCGGGTGCAGCCCGACGGCAACGCATAGCCGGAACGGAATATTTCGACGCAACCCCCTTGCGCGGCCTCGTGCGGGGTCTACGCTTGAAACGAGCTGTGGTGAACCACAGGGGGAGATGGGGTGCACATGAAAGGCAAGATCCTCTTCGTCGTGGGGCTCGGAGTCGGCTACGTGCTCGGTACGCGGGCCGGTCGAGAGCGCTACGAGCAGATCCGCAAGGCGGCCGAGGGCGTGTGGAACACGCCGGCCGTGCAGCAGGGAGTCGACTCCGTCAAGGGGTTCGCGGCCGACAAGGTCGGCGACCTCTCCGACACCGTGCTCGACGGCGTGAAGTCGTTCATCGGCAACGCGACCCGCGGCGCCGGCGCCACGAAGGGCGACGTCAGCGGGGCGGCGAAGTCCGCGAAGCAGAACGTGTCGAAGACCGCCGCCGCGGCGAAGTCGGCCGTCGACAGTGCGGCCTCCGCGCTCGGAGACGCGATCGACGATGCCGCAGAGGTCGCTTCATCCGCGGCATCCGGGGCGAAGGGCGGGGCGAAGAGCACCGCGAAGCGCCCGCCGGCGAAGCGCGGCACCACGGGCAAGGCCGAGCCCGCCGCATCCGACTCCTGAACACGGAGGTGTTGACGCGATGACCGCGCCCTCGAACGACGACCGCTCACTGTTCACGCTGATCGGCGACCTGCCCGACACGATCTCGTCGCTCGTGCGCGCCGAGATCGACCAGATCAAGGCCGAGATCTCCTACAAGGTCAAGCACTTCGGCATCGGGTCGGGGCTCGTCGCGGGCGCCGCCGTGGTCGGCGTCTTCCTGCTCTTCACGCTCATCACCACCGCGATCTTCGCGCTCGCGCTCGTGATGCCCGCGTGGGCGGCCGCGCTCACGGTGTCGGGCGTGCTGCTGCTCATCATCGCGGTCCTGCTGTGGATCGCCTACGTCAACTTCAAGCGGGGCTCGGAGCCCCTCGAGTCCGTCGAGAGCCTGAAGGCCGACCTCGACGCCCTGAAGGGAACGGGTGACTATGACCGCCGCTACTGACGCCCCCGGCCCCCGATCCTCGAAGCGCGACGCCGCGGCGCGCGAGCGCAACCTGACGCGCGTGCAGGCGAAGGTCGCCTCGCAGCAGGCCAGGGCCGAGTTCGCCGAGACGCTCAACGCCCTCGAAGACAAGCTCAACGTGCCGAAGCAGGTGGGCATCCGCACCGAGCGCGCCAAGCGCAAGCTGCGCCGATTCGCCGATGAGCAGCCCGTGGCGGCGGTCGTCGCCGCCGTCGGCGTCGTGGCCGTCGTCGGCATCGGCGTGTGGCTCATCGTGCGCTCGAAGTTCGACTGATCGCGCCGTGGCCTCAGCCACCGATAGCAGCGGCACCGCTGGCACCACCGTCGACCGGGTCGCCGGCCTCGTGCGGGCCGAGATCCTGAGCGGGGTGCTCGCCCCCGACACGCCGCTTCGCGAGGAGGCGGCCGCCGAGCAGTTCGGGGTCTCGCGCCACACCGTGCGCGCCGCGTTCCAGCGGCTCGTCTCCGAACGGCTCGCCGTCGCCGAGGCATACCGCGGAGTGCGGGTGGCGAGCTTCGACCGTGCTCACGTGATCGCTCTGCAGCAGTACCGCGCGGCGCTCGAGGTCGAGGCCGTGCGCATCACCGGTGAGCGCCACGGCGATGCCTGGCCCGACGGGGTGCTCGCGCCGGCGCGAGCGACGCTCGACGCGCTCGATCGGCTCGCCGTCGCCGACGCAGGTGGGGGCATCGACTGGCTCGAGGTCGAGCGCCTGCACGCCGAGTTCCATCACGCGGTCGTCGCCGCGTCGATGAGCCCGCGCATCATCGAGGCCCACGCGGCACTCGGCAGCGAACTGCTGCTCTTCCTGCTGCACGTGCGCCCGCACTACACGCTCGACACGCTCATCGAGGAGCACCGTGCCCTGCTCGACGAGCTCCCGACCCGCGGCGGCGACGCCGTGCGGGAGCACCTCGAGCACTCCACGAGACTCCTCACCGGCGCCTGACGCGACCGCACCGGGCCGGAAGGAAGGGGACGTCGACGTGACGGAACAGCCCGACGAGACGCCCACGCCCCCGAGCGGCGACGGGACGACGGCCTTCGCGGAACGGGTCTTCGGCGACATGCTCGGCGCGTTCGAACTGCTCAGCATCCACCTCGGCGATCGGCTCGGTTGGTATCGTGCGCTCGCCGACGGGGGGCCGCTCGACCCGCGTGCGCTCGCCGAGCGAACGGGAACGGATGAGCGCTACGCCCGCGAGTGGCTCGAGCAGCAGGCGGTCTCCGGCATCCTCACCGTCGAGGACGCCGAGCCCGAGGCATCCGCTCGCCGATTCGTCCTGCCGCCGGCGCACGCCGATGCCCTCGTGAATCCCGACTCGCTCGACTACGTCGCTCCCCTCGGACGCTTCATCGCCGCGGTCGGCGCGCAACTCGGGCCCCTGCTCGAGGCATATCGATCGGGTGGAGGCGTCTCATGGGCGCAGCTCGGCGACGACGCCCGATCGGCACAGGGCGATGTCAACCGGCCGTGGTTCCTGCACCGGCTCGGCGACGCGCTGGCGAGCGTCCCGTCGCTGCATGACGTGCTCTCGCGGCCGGGGGCGCGCATCGCGGACATCGGCATGGGGCACGGCTGGTCGTCGATCGCCCTCGCACAGGCGTACCCGTCTGCGCGGGTCGAGGGCTTCGACGTCGACGCCGAGTCGGTCGTCGCGGCACGCGGGCACGCCGCCGAGGCGCATCTCGCCGACCGGGTGCGCTTCCACCATGTGGCCGGCGAGGGAATGCCGCAGGAGGCCGTCTTCGACGCGGCTTTCGTGTTCGAGGCGCTGCACGACATGCCGTTCCCGGTCGAGGTGCTGACCTCGATCAGGCGGGCCGTGAAGCGCGACGGCGAGGTCGTGATCATGGACGAGGCGGTGGCCGAGGCGTTCGCGCCCGACGGCGACGACGTCGAGCGCGTCATGTACGGGTACAGCATCTTCATGTGCCTGCCCGACGGGCTGTCCACGCCCGGTTCGGTCGGCACCGGTACCGTGATGCGCCAATCGAGGCTCGAGCGGTACGCCCGAGAGGCGGGGTTCTCGGGCATCGAGCTGCTGCCGATCGAGGGGTTCGCGTTCTTCCGCTTCACGCGGCTGCTCCACTGAGCTGAAGCTGCTCTCCTGAGTTGCGGCTGCTCCGTTGAGCTGACGGTCACGCCGTGATGGCGGCGTACCAGATGAGCAGCATCGTCACGAGGAATCCGACGACGTAGTTGATGACGAGGAAGAGCCGCCACCCGGCGTTCGCGCGACCCGACGACGCGTCGGTGACGCTCCTGAACGGTGCGGCCGCCGCGATGTACGGCACCACGAGCACCGCAGCGAGCGGGCCCGGCCACGAGGTGGCGAGCATGAGCACGCCCGCCGTCGCCCACATGGCGATCGCGAACCGCACGGTGCGTCGTGCACCGAGGGCGGTCGCGATCGAGGCGATGCCCGCGGCGCGGTCGGGCACCACGTCCTGCACGGCACCGAAGGCGTGGCTCGCGATGCCCCACGCCAGGAACGCGAGCAGCAGTGCGATGAGGGGCGGCGTGAACGCCGCTCCCGCGAGCACGAGACCGTACACCGCCGGGCTCACGAAGTGCACGCTCGACGTCAGCGAATCGAGGAACGGCACCTCCTTGAAGCGCAGCCCGGGCACCGAGTACGCCGCGACCGCGAAGAGGCTCACGGCGAGCACCGCCCATGACGCAGGCCCGCCCATCGCGAGCAGCACGACGACGAACGGCACGCAGCTCGCGATGGCCGCGATGATCGTCAGGCGATGCCGATCCGGCACGAGGAGCGCCCCCTCGACGCCGCCCTTGCGCGGGTTCGCGGCGTCCGAGGCGTAGTCGAAGACGTCGTTCACGCCGTACATCGCGAGGTTGTACGGCACCAGGAAGAAGAGCGTCCCGACGACGAACGCGACGTCGATCTCGCGTGCGGTCAGCAGGTACGCGGCGACGAACGGGAACGCGGTGTTCACCCAGCTCAGTGGCCGGGAGGCGGTGAAGAGGTCGGCGATCACGCTGCGGCGGGTGTCAGTCGGCATCGGTTCGTCCTCCCATGAGGTTCCAGAGTCCGCTGAGGAGGAGCACGCCGGCGATCGGATAGGCGAGGTCTTCGAGCGGGGCGAGGCCCACGCGGACTCCCGAGATGTGCGCATCGGCGTAGTCGAACAGCCCCGTCGCGATCATGATCGAGTCGAACGCGATCGTGAGCGCGACGAGCACGAGCGCGGAGAGCAGCACCGCCCGCCCATGGCCGCGTGGCCCGCGATGCCAGGCGGCCGCGGCGACGATGCCCGCCACCAGGAGGAAGGCGGCGGAGAGCAGCAGGTAGGTCATCGACGCACCGCCTCCTTCACTGCGATCAGGCGGAGCGCGCCGGTGTAGAGCACGAGCGTCAGGTAGCAGAGGAAGCCCAGGAAGACGAGCTCTTCGAGGGGCAGTTCGGGAGCGAGCAGGATGCCGGTGCTCACCGCGTTCTCGCCACGATGGAAGATGCCGAGGGCGATGCCCGCGATGTCCCACGCCAGGAAGAACACGAGCCCTGCACCGAGCACGACGATCGCCCGCAGTCGCCGTCCGGGGACGCCGAACACGAGTCGGAACCGGGCGTCGAGCAGCGCCATGCAGGCGATGGCGGCGAGGAGCACCCCGAGGTAGGCGAGCGTCATGCCGTCACGCTCCGCACGGTGGGCTCGGCGAGCGGGCCGGCGCCGCGCTCGCCGAGCAGCGCCTTCGCCACGAGCTCGGCGCTGATCAGGCACATCGGCAGCCCGATGCCGGGCACCGTGGTCGCTCCCGCGAAGTACAGGTCCTTGACCGTGCTCGATGCGGTGCGCCCCCGCAGGAAGGCGCTCTGGCGCAGCACGTGCGCCGGTCCGAGCGCCGAGCCGCGCCACGAGTTGAAGTCGGCCTCGAAGTCGGCCGGGCCGACCGTGCGGCGCACGACGACGCGATCAGCGAGGTCGGGCACGCCCGCCCACGAGGCGATCTGGGCGATCACCGCGTCGGCGATGCGCTCGACCGAGTCGTCGCCTGCGCCGTCGACGCCGCCGAGTCCGATCGACGGGTCGGCCGGCACCGGCACGAGCACGAAGAGGTTCTCGTGGCCGGCGGGCGCCACCGAGGGATCCGTCGCGCTCGGACGGCACACGTAGAGCGACGCCGGGTCGGGCACCGAGGGCGAGCGGCCGAAGATGCGGTCGAAGTTCGCCGCCCAGTCCTCGGTGAACAGCAGGGTGTGGTGCAGCAGCTGGGGGAGTTCGCCGCGCACGCCGAGCATGACGAGGACCGCGCCGGGACCGGGGTCGGCGCGGCGCCACGAGGCATCCGACCGGCTCCTCGACGCGGGAGGCAGCAACGCCGTCTCGGTGTGATGCAGGTCGGCGGCCGAGACGACGACGTCGGCCTCGGCCTCATGCGCGATTCCGTCACGATCGACGTAGCGGATGCCGCGCGCCGCGCCCGACTCGACGGTGATGCCCGTGACCCTCGCGCCCGTCACGATGCGCGCCCCGGCCTCCTGCGCCAGCCGGGCCACGCTGTCGATGACCTCGCGGAATCCGCCCTGGGGATAGAACACGCCGTCGTCGAGGTCGAAATGGCTCATCAGGTGGTACAGGCTCGGCGCCGCCGCCGGTGACGTGCCGAGGAACACGGCGGGATAGCCGAGCACCTGGCGCAGGCGCGGGTCGCGGAAGCGTCGGGCGATGAAGCGATCGAGGGGCTGCAGGAGCAGCCGGCCGAGGCGACCGATGCGCCGCAGCACCGGCGGGACGAGCAGGGTGCCCGGGGAGGAGAAGTCGTTGTAGAGGAAGTGGTCGAGCGCGAGACGCGTCGTCTCCCCGGCCGAGTCGAGGTACTGCTCGAGGCGGCGCCCGGCGCCCGGCTCGATCGCCTCGAACGCCGCCGCCGCCCGTGTCCGGTCGGACGCGAGGTCGAGCGGCTCGGACCGGTGCTCGAAGAGCACGCGGTACCCGGGCTCCAGTCGCACGAGGTCGAGCTCGGCGGCGGCGCTCGTGCCCATCAGCCGGTAGAAGTGCTCGAACACCTCGGGCATGAGGTACCACGACGGGCCGGTGTCGAAGCGGAAGCCGCCGGCGTCCCATCGGCCGGCACGACCGCCGACGGTCTCGTTCGCCTCGTAGACGGTCACGTCGTGCCCGTCGCGGGCGAGCAGCGCCGCCGTCGCGAGGCCTGCGATGCCGCCCCCGACGATCGCGACCCGGCTCATGCCGGCGCCCCGGGCAGCGGAGCGGGCCGCGACGCCGACGCCGCGGGTGCCCGCCGCGGTCGCGTGCCGGCGGCTGCGGCGAGGAGGAGGAGCTTCCGCGGCGTCGACACGCGCACCCTCGCGACGAGCAGCTCGCGCGCCGGCGTGCGGCGCAGCCGTGCCGACAGGGCGGAGAACAGCGCGTGCGCGGCGGCGACGGCCCTGCGGCATCCGCTCGGCAGCTCGGGAATCACCTCGGCGGCGATCGCGAGATCTCGATCGAGGTCGTCGAGCAGGCGCAGCTTGTCGGCTTCGCCGAGGTGCGCGGGGTCCACGCCCGGGAAGTAGCGGCGGCCGAGGGAACCGTAGTCGTCGGCGAGGTCGCGCAGGAAGTTCACCTTCTGGAACGCCGCGCCGAGATGCCGGGCCCCCCGCTGCCAGCGCGCGTCGCGCTCGTCGTCGACGGGAAGCCCCTCGCTGAAGGCGCGCAGGCACATCAGCCCGACGACCTCCGCCGAGCCGTGGATGTACTCGCGGAGCTCGGCCTCGTCGAAGTCCACCGGGTCGAGGTCGCGCCGCATCGACGCGAAGAACGGCCGCGTCAGCTCGCGCCCGAACCCCGTGGTGCGGGCCGTGCGGGCGAAGGCGTGCACGACGAGGTTCGAGCTGTATCCGCGGGCCATCGCCTGCTCGGTCTCGACCTCGAGGGCGTCGAGCATCGCGCGCCGTTCGTCCGGCCCGAGCCCGGCCTCCTCTGCCGGGCCGTCGACGATCTCGTCGGCGATGCGCACGAGCGCGTAGACGTCGGCGAGGTGGTCGCGCACCGGGCGCGAGCACAGGCGGCTCGCGAGCCCGAACGACGTCGAGTAGTGCGTGATGACCTGGGCGGAGCCGAGGTGGGCCGCGCGATCGTAGAGCGCGAGCCCGGTCGCCCCGGTCATCGTGCACGCTCCGTGCACGTGCGGGCCGTCATGGTCAGCGACTCCTGCAGGTCGTGCGGCAGGCCTGCCGCCCCGATCGAATCGACGGCGGCGGCGCAGCGCGCGTCGATGAGCCGCTCGACGCGGTCGCGGGCGCCGCTCGACTCGATCGCGCGTCGGAGTCCGGTCGCCCCGGCGTCGTCGAGCTCGGGACTTCCGAAGCCGGCGGCGGCGCGATCCCAGTCGGGATGCACGCGGGCATAGGCGACGAGCAGCGTCTCCTTGCCCTCGCGCAGGTCGGAGAGCGAGGACTTGCCGGTGACCGTCGCCGAGCCGAAGACGCCGAGCACGTCATCGCGCAACTGGAACGCGACGCCCAGATGGCGGCCGATCTCACCGAGTCGGGCGACCGAGGCCGCCGAGGCGCCGCCGAGCACCGCTCCGGCCTGGAGGGGCGCACTGAACGAATACGAGGCGGTCTTGTTCTCGATCATCGCGAGGATGTCGCGCTCGCCGGGGGCGGCACCGGCGTGCCGCACGTCGGCGTGCTCGCCCGCCGCCGCGAGGAAGACGCACTCGTCGACGATCTCGAGCAACGAGGCCCGTACCTGGCGCGGCGTCTCGAGCTCGGCCACCACCCGCAGGGCGCCCGCGATGAGCAGGTCGCCGGCGAGAATGGCGGATGCCTCGCCGTAGTCGTTGGCCCGATCGACCGGCAGCCCGCGGCCCACCCCGTCGAGCGCGAAGCGGCCGGCGACGTTGGGCGCTCCCCGTCGCACGAGGTCGTGGTCGATCACGTCGTCGTGCATGAGGAACGCGGTGTGCAGGAGCTCGAACGCCGAGGCCAGCCGCACCGCTTCCGCCGTGCTCCCACCGGCGAATGCGGCATGGGCGGCGAGCACGAGCTCGGGGCGGATGCGCTTGCCGCCCGCGGCGCCGTCGCGGGCGGCGACCCAGAGCCGGACGTAGTCGTCGCCATGGCTCGCGGCGCGCTCGAGCTGCCGGGCGAAGTAGTCGTCGAGGAACTCGGAGACGGCGATGCCGCCGCCGTCGATCCGTCGATCGAGGGTCGCGCCGATCATGATGCGATGGCCTCGCGCCGGTCGAGGGAGCCCCCGAGGAACGGCAGCAGCTGAGCCTGCAGCACGAACCACGGGCTGAACGCCCACGGCGCGTGCTCGATCGCCGAGGCGAGACGATGCGGCGCCACCCAGGCGAAGTCCATGACCTCGCCCGGGTGCGGCTCGAGCTCGGAGGTCGCGTACGCCGTGTAGACGGGGCAGAGCTCGTTCTCGACGAGCCCCGAGGCATCCGTCGCCCGGTAGTGGAAGAACGGGAGCACCGGCTCGATGCCCTCGAGCGAGAGCCCGAGCTCGAACTCGCCGCGTCGGCGGATCGCGTGCGTCAGGGTCTCCGCCGGGGCGGGATGGCCGCAGAACGAGTTGGTCCAGACGCCCGGCCAGGTCTGCTTCGAGAGGGCGCGCCGTGTCACGAGGAGCTCGTCGCGCTCGTTGAAGACGTGGCAGGAGAACGCCAGGTGGCGCGCGGTGTCCGCGCCGTGCACGCTCGACTTCGGGGCCCGGCCGATGGCACGGCCGTCGGCGTCGAGGAGCACGACCTCTTCGATGTCGCTGAGGGTCATGGGGACTCCCTCCTTTGCTGCATTGGCTAGAAGTTAGCTTAGCGAGAAATACACAAACTGGCTAGAATCAAGCCATGGCAACTGAGCGGGAGGGGCGGCACGACATCGCGGCCGCGATGCACGACCCCCGCATCTCCGACCACGACGAAGAACTCGTGAACCGGTCCGGACTCGACGACGAGCAGGTCGACCAGATCGTGCGCGTCATGCAGAGCCTGCGCGGATGGCACGAGGCGGAGCGCCGCATGAGCGAGGCGTCGAGCCGCTACATGAAGCTCAACCCCACCGACATGCGCGCCCTGCGCTTCCTCATCGCCGCCCGCAACCAGGGCGAGATCGCGACGCCCGGCGCGATCAGCGAGTACCTCGGCATCTCGAGCGCGTCGACGACCAAGCTGCTCGACCGGCTCGAGCGCGGCGGCCACATCGTGCGGGCGCCGCACCCGAGCGATCGGCGCGCGCTCGCCATCTCGGTGACCGACGACACCCGCATCGTCGCGCGCGAGTCGGTGGGCCGCTTGCACGCCCGCCGATTCGACGCCGCGGCCGCGCTCACCCCAGACGAGCGCGAGGTCGTGATCCGGTTCCTCGACGCGCTCAGCGCGACCGAGCAGGATCAGGCGACCGAGCAGGATCACGAGTAGCCGCGATCACGGCGCGGCCGCGCGCTCCCAGGTCGCGACCGGACCGTCGACGACCGTGAAGAGCGGATGCGGGTCGGGCAGCTCGATGCCCGACCACCGGGCAGCCAGCTCGGGGCTCCTGACCGACAGCTTCCTGAGCAGGTGCTCCCACTCGAGCGCGAGCTGGCCGTCCGTCACCTCGAGCCGCACCGCGGGCGCACTCCGCCGGTGCACCTTGCTGCCGTCGAAGCGGTAGCCGCGGGCGGTCGCCTCCTCGGCGATGCCGGCGAGGTGGTCGCCGATCGCGCCGAGGGGGTCGGACGCGGCGCGGAACCGTTCGAGCTGCGGGTGCCGGGTGTAGCCCCGGGTCGCACCCTCGAGCACCGCCTGCGCGAGCAGGGTCTCGCGCCAGCAGGCCGTGAGCCCCTGGCGATCGAGGTAGCGCGGGTGCAGCGACCAGATCCTCATCCGACGAGCGTACGTCGCCGGGTCATCCGCACGCTCTTTTGGCCGATCACGCGGAAAGGGGGAGACTGGAGACATGTCTTCCCCCGCTGCCGAAGCGGCAGCCGACGCGCTCCGTCCCGAATCCGAAACCGATTCTCCCGAGGGCTTCACGGTGTTCGCCGTGCTCCGGCGGGATCCGGCGAGGCCCGATGACTACGACGGCCACGACGTGCGCCGGGTCGTCGAAGAACTCGACGGCGTCATCGCGCTCGTCGAGAACGAAGGGGTCACCCTTCGCGGCATCTACGACGTCTCGGGGCTCCGCGCCGACGCCGACGTGATGCTGTGGCTGCACGGCCCCACCGCCGAGGGCCTGCAGTGGGCCCTCCGCGAGCTCCGCCGCGCCCGTATCCTGAAGCACCTCCTGCCGACCTGGAACGCGATGGGCGTGCACCGC
This sequence comes from Agromyces sp. Root1464, assembly GCF_001427265.1. Taxonomy (NCBI): domain Bacteria; kingdom Bacillati; phylum Actinomycetota; class Actinomycetes; order Micrococcales; family Microbacteriaceae; genus Agromyces; species Agromyces sp. Root1464. The sequence goes on along the minus strand of NZ_LMFU01000001.1, from coordinate 911,833 downwards.
GACGCCGAGTTCAACAAGTCGCACGTGCCGGGCTTCCTCCGCGGCATCGAGCCCAAGTCGTGGCTCACCGTCTACCCCTTCGTGCGCAGCTACGAGTGGTACCTCCTGCCCTCCGAGGAGCGCAGTCGCATGCTCGCCGACCACGGCCGCAAGGGTGCCGCGTTCCGCGGGGCCATCGCCAACACCGTCAGCGCCTTCGCGCTCGGCGACTACGAGTGGCTGCTGCCCATCGAGTCCGACGAGCTCACCGAGCTCGTCGACCTCATGCGCGAGCTCCGCGACACCGACGCCCGCCGACACGTGCGCGAAGAGGTGCCCTTCTACACGGGCCGCCGCATCACGACCGCCGAGCTCGTGGAGGTGCTGCAGTAATGGCCGCGGTCAACCTCGGCTCGGATGCCGCGACGGCACCGTCCCACGGCCGCAAGCCGGCTCCCGCCGCCTCCGCACCGTGCGCCCTCGGGGCGATCGTGCCGGGCGCGACCCCGGCCGCGCAGGACGGCCCCGAGCACGTCACCGAGCCCGTCGCCTACGACGCGATCCTGCTCGCGGGCTTCGGCGGACCCGAGGGGCAGGATGACGTCATCCCGTTCCTGCGGAACGTCACGAGCGGCCGCGGCATCCCCGACGAGCGGCTCGAAGAGGTCGCCCACCACTACCGCCACTTCGGCGGCACGAGCCCCATCAACCAGCAGAACCGCGAGCTGAAGGCGGCGCTCGAGTCCGAGCTCGCCAGCCGCGGCATCGACCTGCCCGTCTACTGGGGCAACCGCAACTGGGACCCGTACCTCAACGACGCGCTCGCCGAGGCGAAGGCCGCAGGGCACACGAGGCTCATCGCCATCGCCACGAGCGCCTACAGCTCGTACTCGAGCTGCCGGCAGTACCGCGAGGACTTCGCCGACGCGCTCGCCGACACGGGCCTCGGCGACGAGGTGCAGATCGACAAGGTGCGGCAGTTCTTCGATCACCCCGGTTTCGTCGCCCCGTTCGTCGAGGGCGTGCGAGACGGCCTCGCGGGCCTCGAGGCATCCGGAGACCTGAACCGCACCACCGAGATCGAGGTGCTCTTCGCGACGCACTCGATCCCGTCGACCGATGCCGCGAAGTCCGGCCCCGCCGAGCGCGGCTTCGGCGAGGGCGGCGCGTACGCTGCGCAGCACCGCGCGGTCGCCGAGGTCGTCATGGCCAAGGCGGGGGCGGCGGATGTCCCGTGGCAGCTCGTCTACCAGTCGCGCAGCGGCCCGCCGTCGATGCCGTGGCTCGAGCCCGACATCAACGACGCCATCGAAGAGCTGCCCGCCGCAGGCCGCAAGGCCGTCGTGATCGTGCCGCTCGGCTTCGTGAGCGACCACATGGAGGTGCTCTGGGACCTCGACAACGAGGCGCTCGAGACCGCGGAGCAGCACGGCCTCGCTGCCGTGCGCGTGCCGACGCCCGGCACGCACCCGGCCTACGTCGCCGGCCTCGTCGACCTCGTGCTCGAGCGTGTCAACGGCACGCCGGTCGCGGAGCGACCCGCCGAGACCGAGCTCGGTCCCTGGTACGACGTGTGTCGCCCAGGGTGTTGCGAGAACGTCCGCCTCGGGTTCCGGCCCGCGCTCGCCGGGATCGCGCCGTGAGCCCGGTCATCCGCGTCGGCACGCGGGGCAGCGCGCTCGCGATGGCGCAGACCCGCCAGATCTCCGAGCGGCTCGCGAAGGCCGCGAAGGCCGAGATCGAACTCGTGCCGATCACCACGCAGGGCGACACCTCTCGCGCCTCGCTCGCGTCGATCGGCGGCACGGGCGTCTTCGCCGCCGCGCTCCGCGAAGCGCTCCTCGCCGGCGAGTGCGACGTCGTCGTGCACTCCCTGAAAGACCTGCCGACCGCCGAGCACGAGGGGCTCCGCCTCGGGGCCGTGCCGAAGCGGGCCGACGCCCGCGACGCGCTCTGCGCGCGCGACGGGTTCACGATCGCGACGCTGCCCGAGGGTGCGCGCGTCGGCACGGGCTCGCCGCGTCGCATCGCCCAGCTGGGTGCCGCGCGCCCCGACGTGATCGCCGTCGACCTGCGCGGCAACATCGACACGCGCCTCGGCAAGGTCGAGGCGGGGGAGCTCGACGCCGTGCTGCTCGCCGCAGCGGGCCTCGGCCGGCTCGGCCGTTCCGATGCCGTGACCGACCTGCTGTCGCTCGGCGACTGGCCGACGGCGCCGGGCCAAGGCGCCCTCGCGATCGAGGTGCGCCGCGAGCAGGGCGACCATGCGCTCGAACGCGCACTCGACGCCGTCGACCACACGATGACGCGTGCCACGGTGCTCGCCGAGCGCCTCGTGCTCGCCGGTCTCGAGGCCGGTTGCTCGGCCCCCATCGGCGCCACCGCGTTCATGGAGGACGAACTTCTGTTCCTGTCGGCGAGCGTGTACAGTGCCGACGGGGCCCGGCGACTCGTGAGTTCGCACGCGGCCACCCCCGAAAGCCGCTCGGCCGCCGACCTGGCGGATGCGGCGCGCGACCTCGCCCAACGCGTCGTCGCGGAACTCCTCGGCAACGGCGCCGCTGATCTTGCACCACCAGAGGAGTCGCTGTGAGCGAATTCGAATCGATGACGGGTGCCATCAACCTGCCTGCCTCCGCCGGCAAGCCGCTCGCCGGATGGCGGGTGCTCGTGCCGCGCGGCGGGCCCTGGGGTGATGGCGTCGCCGCCGCCCTGCGCGCCCGTGGCGCCTCGCCCGTGGTCGCCCCGCTGATCAACTTCGCGCCGAGCGACGACCAGCCGGCCCTCGAGGCTGCGCTCGCGAAGCTCGCCGCCGGCGGCTTCGACTGGCTCACGGTCACGAGCGCGACGACGGTCGACGTGCTCTCGACCTACAACGCGGTCATCCCCGAGACGACGAAGGTCGCTGCGGTCGGGGAGACCACCGCAGCCGCGCTCATCGCGGCGGGGTACCAGGCCGACATCGTGCCCTCCGAAGACAACTCCGCGCGCGGCATGCTCGAGGAGTGGGAGGCCGCGACCGACGGCGCGTCGGGGCTGAAGGTGCTCGCACTGCGTTCGGCGATCGCGAAGCAGGTGCTCTCCATCGGCCTCGAGCGCATGGGCCACCATGTCGAGGCGGTCGTCGCCTACCGCACGATCGGCGTGCCGGTCTCCGCGAAGGTCGCCGAAGACGTGCGCTCGGGCCGTGTCAACGCCGTGCTCGTGACGTCGGGCAGCGTCGCCGAGCAGGTGCAGGAGCAGCTCGGTCCGATCCCCGAGTCGATCCTCGTGGCCGCGATCGGCCCGCAGACGAAGAAGGACGCCGCCCAGGTCGGCCTCCGGGTCGACGTGGTCGCGCGCGAACGCACCGCGGAGTCGCTCATCGACGCCGTCGTCGACGCCGCCACCGCCAAGGCCTGACCCGCAGCCGGGTCATCGGCGCGCTTCCTTGCGCCCGGCCGGCAGCCGGGTCACGGCGTCAGCCGTGTCACCGCGCATGTGCCGCGGAGGCCCCCGATGCCGTTTCCGTGTCGCCCGCCTTCGCGACGACGCCACGCATCACCGACCAGTACCAGACGGGGGCGAGCCGCGTCGCGATGTCGGCGAGTCGTGCGTCGCGCCCGATGAACACCCGCGGCCGGCGTCGTTCGATGCCGTCGACGATGCGCGCGGCGGCCTCCTGTGCCGTGGTGCGATACAGCGATGCCTGTGCGTCGGCGGCTCGCGCCGCGATGTCGGCGGGCACTCCCTCCGCGACCCGTGCGTTGTGGATGATGGCCGTCCGCACTCCTCCCGGGTAGACGGCGGACATCGTGATGCCGGTGCGCTCGAGCTCGTGGCGCAGCGCGTCCGTGAAGCCGCGCACGGCGAACTTCGAGGTGACGTACGGCACCCGACCGGCCGGAGCGCCGAGCGCGTAGAGGCTCGCGACATTGGCGATGTGCGCCGCGGGCCGCCGAGCGAGCGCCGGCAGGAACGCCTTGTTCATCGCGACGGTGCCCCAGAGGTTGATGTCGACGACCCAGCGGAACTCGTCGAGGCTCAACTGCTCGAAGCGCCCGAGCATCGAGACTCCGGCGCAGTTCAGGAGGACATCGACGCGACCGTGGGTGGCGAGCACCGCGGCCGGCAGCGCCTCGATCGCGTCGGTTTCGCGCAGGTCGATGACGTGCATGCTGACCGTGGTGCCGCCCGCACGCAGTTCCACGGCGAGGTCGTGCAGCGCCGCGCCATCGCGGTCGACGATCACGAGTTCGGCGCCGCGCTGGGCGAGGAGGCGGGCGGACTCGAGGCCCATTCCGCTCGCCGCGCCGGTGACGACGCAGACGGCGTCGCGAAGCTCGAGGCGCGCGCGGCGGGAACGGTAGGCGGGGTTGATGCGTGGCATGGTCGGGTTCCTTCGTGGCGACCACCTCGGCGCCGGTTCGATCCGGGAATCTATCACGTCAGCGACCGTCCAGCGCGGCCGACGTAGGCTTGACGGGTGAGCCCCACGCCCGTTCCCCGTGTCCGCCCGCGCCGCCTGCGTGAGACCCCGGCCCTGCGCCGTCTGGTCTCCGAGACCCGGTTGCACCCCGCCGAGCTCGTGCTCCCGATCTTCGTCCGCGAGGGCGTCTCCGCCCCCGTGCCGATCGGCTCGATGCCGGGCGTCGTGCAGCACTCGCTCTCGAGCCTGCCCGACGCCGTCGAGCAGGCGGCAGCAGCAGGCGTCGGCGGCGTCATGCTCTTCGGCGTCCCCGAGGTGCGCGACGCGCGCGGCACGGGTGCCACCGACCCCGACGGCATCCTCAACCTCGCGACGAGGGTCGCCGCCGAGGCATCCGCCGGCCGGCTCGTCGTGCAGACCGACCTGTGCCTCGACGAGTTCACCGACCACGGGCACTGCGGCGTGCTCGACGAGCGGGGCCGCGTCGACAACGACGCCACCCTCGAGCGCTACACCTCGATGGCCCTCGCGCAGGTCCGCGCCGGTTCCGAGCTCCTCGGCCTCTCGGGAATGATGGACGGCCAGGTCGCCGCGGTGCGCGACGCCCTCGACGACGCCGGGCACCACGACGCGGCGATCCTCGCCTACTCGGCCAAGTACGCGAGCGCGTACTACGGCCCGTTCCGCGACGCGGTCGAGTCGACGCTCGACGGCGACCGCCGCACGTACCAGCTCGACCCCGGCAACCGCCGCGAGGGGCTCCGCGAGGCGATGATCGACATCGACGAGGGCGCCGACGTGGTCATGGTCAAGCCCGCCGGCAGCTACCTCGACGTGCTCGCCGATGTCGCCGCGGCATCCGAGGTGCCGGTCTGGGCCTACCAGGTGTCGGGGGAGTACTCGATGATCGAGGCCGCCGCCGCCCATGGCTGGATCGATCGCAAGCGCGCCGTCATCGAGTCGGTGCGCGGCATCCGCCGCGCGGGCGCCGACGCCGTGCTCACCTACTGGGCCGTCGAACTGGCCGAGTGGATCCGCGAAGGAGACGCGGCATGAGCGCCCCCACCAATGACCAGCTGTTCGCCCGCGCGCAGGCTGCGATCCCGGGCGGGGTGAACTCGCCCGTGCGCGCCTTCCGCTCGGTCGGCGGTACGCCGCGATTCCTCGTGTCGGCCCGCGGCCCGTACGTCACCGACGTCGAGGGTCGCGAGTACGTCGACCTCGTCGCCGGCTGGGGACCCGCGATCCTGGGTCACGCCGACGCCCGGGTCATCGAGGCGGTGACGGATGCCGCGGCTCGCGGCCTCTCGTTCGGCGCGTCGACTCCCGCGGAGACCGAGCTCGCCGAGCTCGTCGAACAGCGTGTCGGCCCGGTCGGGAAGCTGCGGCTCGTCTCGACGGGCACCGAGGCGACGATGAGCGCCATCCGCCTCGCGCGCGGCTTCACGGGCCGCGACCTCCTCGTGAAGTTCGCCGGGCACTACCACGGCCACTCCGACGGACTCCTCGCCGAGGCCGGTTCGGGTCTCGCGACCTTCGCGCTGCCGGGGTCGGCGGGCGTGCCGGCCGACATCGCCGCGCTCACGCTCGTGGTGCCCTACAACGACCTCGACGCGCTCGCGGCGGTGTTCGCCGAGCACGGCGACCGCATCGCCGCCGTCATCACCGAGGCAGCGGCGGCGAACATGGGCGTCGTGCCCCCGGTCGCCGGGTTCAACCGCGCCGTCGTCGAGCTCGCGCACGCGCACGGCTCGCTCGTCATCTCCGACGAGGTGCTCACCGGCTTCCGCGTCTCGGCGGCCGGATGGTGGGGGATCGAAGACGGCACCGACACCTCGTACCCGCCCGACCTCCTGACCTTCGGCAAGGTCATCGGCGGCGGCATGCCGGTCGCCGCCCTCGGCGGCCGCGCCGAGATCATGGACCAGCTCGCGCCCCTCGGCCCCGTCTACCAGGCGGGCACGCTCTCGGGGAACCCCGTCGCGGTCGCCGCCGGCGTCGCCACCCTCAGGGCAGCGGATGCCTCGGTCTACCGCAAGCTCGACGCCACCGCCGAGGCGATCAGCGACGCCGTCTCGGCCGCGCTCGACGCCGAGGGGGTCGCGCACCGCGTGCAGCACGCCGGCAACCTCTTCAGCTTCGTGTTCGGCGAGGAGGCCGCCTCCGCGCCCGTGCGCGACTACGCGACCGTGCAGCGACAGGAGTCGTGGCGCTACGCCCCGTTCTTCCATGCGATGCTCGACGCAGGGGTCTCGCTGCCGCCGAGCGTGTTCGAGGCGTGGTTCGTCACGGCGGCGCACGACGACACGGCCATCGCCCGGGTGTTCGAGGCGCTTCCGGCTGCGGCGCGCGCTGCGGCATCCGCTCGACCGGTGTAACCGCCTGTGCAGGTTGAGCCTGTCGAGACCTCCCCGATGGTCTCGACAGGCTCGACCCGCAGAGGAAACCGTTATCGCTTTGTGGGGCGTCGACACGACACCGGGTGCGCGACTCGGGCAGGATGGAAGCATGGCGAAGCTGCGCGTGCACACCGACCGGATCGAGGTACACCTCACCCCGGCCGAGAAGTCGCTCGCGCTCCGCAGCGCCGATCTCGTCGTGCAACGCGATGACATCCGCTCGGCGACGATCACCGACGACCCCTGGATCTGGATCCGCGGCATCCGTCGTCGCGGCACCGAGGTGCCGCTCGTCGTCGCCGTCGGCGTCTGGAAGTACCACGGCGGCAGCGATTTCGTGATCGTCAAGGGCAAGCGCCAGGCGGTCGTGCTCGAGCTCGCCGCGGGGGAGTTCACGCGCATCATCCTGAGCACGAATCACGCCGCAGAGCTCATCGACCGGTTGAAGCTCACGGCGACGCCCGACATCGTCGAGGGCGACTGACCGGTACGGGCGACGAGTGCCGCGGCATCCGCTCGCTCGGCTCCTCGTCGGCTCAGGCGAAGGCGAACAGCACGAAGCCGTACGGGACGGGGCGCGGCATCCGTTCGGCTCAGGCGAAGGCGAACAGCACGAAGCCGTACGGGACGGGGCGCGGCATCCGTTCTGCTCAGGCGAAGGCGAACAGCACGAAGCCGTACGGGACGGGGCGCGGCATCCGTTCTGCTCAGGCGAAGGCGAACAGCACGAAGCCGATGAGCGGCAGCGTGCCCTGCACGAGCGCGGGCTTCAGGTAGCCGCGCCCGGTCGTCGTGAGCACCGCGGCCGCGAGGAACATGCACGCCGTCGCGAAGAGCACGAGCGTCTTGCCGACGGCCATCGCGTCGGCCCAGTACAGCACGAGGCCGAGGGCCGCGCCGATTCCGAGGAAGAGGTTGTAGAAGCCCTGGTTGTAGGCCATGGGCTTCGTGACATCGGCGGCCGCCTGGTCGGCGACGCCGAAGCGCTTCCACGTGGAGGGCCGGGTCCACCACACGCTCTCCATCAGGAAGATGTAGCCGTGCAGCAGCGCGGCGAGGGCGACGAACACGGTTCCGATGACGGCCATGTCGTGATCGTAGCGGGCGGCGCCCTCGCCGGCCCTCAGCTCACGCGGCGAACCGCTCCGAATCCGCGAACCGCTGCGCCGCCTCGATCGTGGCAGCGAGCGCCACGCGGCGCGACGCCTCGACATCGGGGTTCACGACGGTCGGTGCGAAGTGCACCTCCTCGACGTCGGCGATGCCGATGAAGCCGAGCCAGTCGCGGAAGAAGTTCGTGGTGAAGTCGGCCCCGAACGACGGCGGCAGCCCCTCGGCGTAGACCCCGCTCGTGTACACGACGAAGGCGCGCTTGCCCTGCAGCAGGCCCCGGTACCCCGAGTCCGGCGAGAAGGCGAAGGCCCAGCCGGGCTGGGTGATCACGTCGATGAGCTGCTTCAGGGGGTACGGCACGCCCGCGTTCCAGAAGGGCACGTTGAAGACATAGGCGTCGGCGGCGTCGAACCGGTCGAACACGGTGCGCGCCTGCGACCAGGCTCGCTCCTCGGCGACGGAGTGGCCCTGCCCGGCGAACGTGGCCATCTTGGCGCCGGCGGCGTCGGTGCCGAACTCGGGCAGCGAGCCGTCGAAGACGTCGAGGCGGTCGACGGTCAGTGCCTCGTCGACGGTGTGGAGTTCGTCGATGAAGCGGGTCGCGAGCTCGAGCGAGCGGCTGGCGTCGCCCCTCGCGGAGGCGTTGACGTGCAGCAGGTGGGTCATCTGGTGTCCTTCGGTGATCGACGGGGGATCCGGGAATGGATGGGCCCCTGTGGCGGTTTCGATCGTCACATCGCCGTGAAACCGGCACCAGCAGGCACTTCAGAGTGCCGTGGGATGCCGGAGGTGCCCATCCGTCCGTGTCGACCGACCTTCGTCGACCGAGAGCTTGGAGACCCAGTGACCCTGACCGCCGACCAGCAGCGCGCCGCCGCGAAGGACGCCTATGCGTCGTACCTCGCCGAATGCCCGTCACGCCAGGTGCTCGACATCCTCGGCGCGAAATGGGCGACGCTCGTGCTCCTGCCGCTCGAGGAGGGACCCCAGCGGCACTCGCAGTTGCGCGCCCGGGTCGCGGGCGCCAGCCAGAAGATGCTCACCGAGACGTTGCGCCTGCTCGAACGCGACGGCCTCGTCGCCCGGGAGGTGAAGCAGGTCTACCCGGCGCACGTCGAGTACTCGCTCACCGCCCTCGGCGAGAGCCTGATGCCGATCGTGCATCACATGAAGGTCTGGGCCGACGCGAACATGGCGGAGGTCGAGTGGCACCGGCGGGCCGCCGAGTCGTGAGCCGGCGCTGCGGCGTCAGTCGGCCGGGCGTTCGCGCTCGATCGTGACCGGCGCGCCGAGGAACCGCTCGACCTCGGCGACGGATGCCGCGAGCCCGCGCTCCTCGCGTGCCGAGAACGTGCGCCACGGCACGAGCCTGACGACCGCGTTCCTCCCGGAGGTCACGGGCGCCCAGCGGCCGGCCATCACGCCGTCGATCATGAGCGCGTGCATCGGGAACTCGGGGTGCACGGGAGTGGTGCGGCCGGGCGGCTGCAGGAAGGCCCTGGGTGCGGCGTAGCCCATGATGTACTCGTCGTAGGCCTGGAGCAGGTCGACCGCGCCTGCTGGTGGAGGCAGGGCATCCATCGCCGCCGCCGTCTGCTCGACGTCGTGCCAGTGCGTCGCCCCGTCGACCTCGATCGTCTCGACGGCGCCGACGTGGGCGCCGCCACTGCTGTCTCCGCCGCCCCCGTCGACGACCGCCGCGAACGCCCGGCGCGTGTCGCCGAGCGTGAAGCCCGACCACGCCGCGAAGTCGCGATCGGTCACCGGCCCCCGCGAGCGGATGAATCGTGCCGCGAGCTCGACGAGCACCTCGTCACGCGACTTCGGGGCCGACGCCGGCACCCGCTCGTCGAAGGCCGCATAGGTGCGCTGCCGGCCGGCGTTCGCGCCGCTGATCGCGACCCGCTCGAGTTCGGCGAGCATGAGCACGTAGGTGAAGCCGAGCCCGGTCGACGGCTGCCCGGCGGCGTCGAGCGCGGCGGCGAGCTCGGCTCGCGTGCGGTGACCGCCCGCGAGCGAGGCGGCGACGGTGTCGAGCGCGCTCGTGCCGGCCTCCCCGTCGACGCCCGTGCGCCGGTAGTAGGTCGCGTTCGCACGGTGCACCCGCTCGGCCGAGAGCTCCATGAGCCACCGGGCATCCGCCGGGTCGACGAAGTGCCAGGTCGGCCGCAGCACGTGGGTACGCAGGATCTCGCCGCGGTCGAGTGCCGCCGTCACCGCCGCGAGGTCGGGACGGCGCTCGGCCGGAACCCGCATCGCGAGTCCCCACTGCGCGGGCACGAACTCCTGCGACTGCACGGCGACGAAGTCGCGCACGACGGCCGGGGCCGAGGTCGCGCGCTCGGCTCGCAACCCCTGCACGTGCAGGCGGATGCGGCGGAGCTCGGCGAGCTGCACCCCTACGACACGTCCCGTCGCCAGGTCGTCGCGCCGCCGATCACGGTCGCCACGACCGCGATGCCGAGCAGCACGAGCCCGCCCTGCCACCACTCGAGGGTGTCGGTCGAGCCGAGCGAGGCGATGTTGTAGAAGGATGCCCCGACCAGCGCGTCGCTCGCAGCGCCCGGCAGGAACCGGCCGATCGAGGCGGTGACGTCGCTGAGCGAGGCCACGACCCGCAGGATCGGCTCGAGGAACTGGGTGAACGCGATGACGATCACGATCGCGGCCACCTGGTTGACGACGAGCACGCCGAGGCCGACGCCGATGGCACCCCAGAGCGCCATCGCGAGCACGCCGCGGCCGACGAGCGCCCACGTGTCGCTCGAGTCGAGTCCCGTGTCGAGGCCGAAGGCGGCGAGAGCCGCTGCGCCCGCGCCGACGGAGACGGCGAAGGCGACGACGCCGAGGCCCGCACCGATCACGAGCTGCGAGATGAACTTCGCGCTCAGCACGACCGTGCGGTGTGGCTCGGCGAGGAAGGTCGGCGTGAGGGTCTTGTGACGGAACTCCCCGGTCACGGCGAGGGCGCCGAGCAGCACCGGGAAGACGTAGCCGACCGACGAGGCGAAGCTGTAGATCAGCGGCGCGAGTTCGGTGCCGGGCGGCACGGTCGTCGAGCCCCCGGCGGATGCCGCGGCATCCGGATTCTCGCTCGCCCAGCCCAGGAAGGCGCCGAGGCCGCCCGACATGAAGGCGACGTAGGCGGCGAGGAGGATCGCGAGGAGCCACCACATGCGCGTCGTGAAGACCTTCTGGAACTCGGAGCCGATGGCGCGCACGAGGTTCACGACTCCTCACCGCCGCCGACGAGGGAGAGGAACGACTCCTCGAGCCCCGATCTCAGCCGGTGCAGGGCCGCGAGTTCGACGCCACCGACGAAGGCGGCATGCCCGACCCTGGCGGGGTCGGGCTCGTCGACGATGAATCCGCTGCGGCCCTCGGTGTACTCGAGTCCCGCTGCCTCGAGCGCGGCGGCCAGGGCCGGTCGATCGGGGGAGTCGGCGATCGTGCGCGGCGCCGAGTCGAGTTCGAGGCTCGAGAGCGTGCCGCTCTTCATGAGCCGGCCCTTCGCGATGATGACGACCTCGTCGACACTCTGCTGCACCTCGCTGAGCAGGTGCGAGGAGACGAGGACGGTGCGCCCCTCGCGGGCGAGGTTCTGCAGGAACCCGCGGATCCACTTGATGCCCTCGGGGTCGAGCCCGTTGATCGGTTCGTCGAGTACGAAGACGCCGGGGTCGCCGAGCAGCGTGTACGCGAGTGCGAGTCGCTGGCGCATGCCGAGCGAGTAGCCGCCGACCCGTCGGTCGGCGTAGTCGGACATGCCGACCTGCTCGAGCACGGCCGGCACGCGAGACGACGACAGCCCGGCCGCCGTCGCGTAGACCTTCAGGTGGTTGCGCGCCGTGCGCCCCGGGTGGAAGTTCGCGTCGAGCGCGGCGCCCACCGTCTCGAGCGGCCGCGGCAGCGCGGAGTACGGGGTGCCGTCGAAGGTCGCGGTGCCGGCGCTCGCGCGCTCCAGCCCGAGCAGCACCCGCAGCGTCGTGGTCTTGCCCGCGCCGTTCGGACCGAGGAATCCGGTGACCTTGCCCGGTTGCACCGTGAAGCTCAGGTCGTCGACCGCGGTCACCGGGCCGAAGTGCTTGCTGAGCCCCGAGATCTCGATGGGGATGCCGCTCGCCATGCGCTCTCCTCACGTGGGGGCGAGCTCGGTCGCGCAGGTCGCACCCCCGCACGACCCGGGCAGCCAGGCCGCCTCACGCTCACCCTAGCGAGCAAGCGGGGCCGGATGCATCCGTCGCGCGGGGGATTCGCGGATTCGGGTGCGGATCACCGGGGCCGCTGCGGCGGCCCCGGCATCGGATCAGCGTCAGTTGAGCGGCCGGATGCCCTCGGGCAGCACGCCGCCGTCGTAGAGGCTCGTCGCGAGGTCCTGCAGGGCGCCGAGGGCGACGCGCTGGGTGGTGGGTCCGTATGAGACCCGGGCGACGCCGAGCTCCTGCAGGCGCGCGGGCGCCGGCACGCCGGGCAGGCCGATGAGCGTCACCTTCAGCTCGCCGATGCCGGCGACGAGCTCGGCCACGACCTCTTCGCCGAAGATGCCGGGCACGAACACACTCGTGGCGCCGGCGTCGAGGTAGGCACGGCCGCGCTCGATGGCGTCGGCGACGTTCACCTCGAGCGGGCGCTCGCGGCCGCGGAGGAAGGCGTCGGTGCGCGCGTTCAGGGCGAAGGGGACGCCCTCGGCATCGGCGGCGGCCACTGCGGCGGTCACGGCGGCGACGGAGTCGGCGAGCGGCTTCAGCTGGTCTTCGAGGTTCGCACCCGCGATGCCCTCGGCGATCGCGCGGCGGACGGTGTCGCCGGCGTCGCCGTAGCCCGCTTCGAGGTCGGCGCTCACCGGAACGTCGACGGCTCGCGCGATGCGGCCGCACATGTCGAGCATGAGCTCGACGGGGATCTGCTCGCCGTCGGGGTAGCCGAACGTCGCGGCGATCGAGTGGCTCGCCGTGGCGATCGCCCGGGTCTGCGGCAGGGCTGCGACCGCGGCGGCGCTCACGACGTCCCAGACGTTCACCACCTGGAGCAGTTCGGGTGCGGTGTGCAGGCGGCGGAGTTCGGCGGCGGTGTCGGCGAGAGTCATGAATCCAGCGTATGGCGAGCCGATGGTCCCGATGACCGGGTTGCGGGGTCGGGTCCGTTTCCCGCCAGGTCGGTCGAGTGCGGGTCAGCCGATCGCCGCCGCGAGCCCGTCGAGCAGCCGCTCGACCTCGCTCGCATCGGTGTACGGCGCGAGGCCCACTCGCAGGCCGCCGGCGTCGCCGAGCCCGAGGCGCCGTGACGCCTCGAGCGCGTAGAAGTTGCTGCTCGGCGCGAGCACCCTGCCCTCGGCGAGGCGCTTCGTGACCTCGGATGCCTCGTGGCCGTCGAACGTCATGAGCAGCGTGGGAGTTCGGCGGGCGGCCCGCGACCACACGGTGACCCCGGGCAGCTCGGCGAGCCCGGCCTCGATCCTGGCGAGGAGCGCCGCCTCGTGCTCGTGCAGTGCCGCGTACGAGGCGATGAGCCGAGCGCGGCGCGAGCCCGCGGCATCCGCTTCGCCGTTGCCCACGAGAGCCGCCAGGGCGTCGACCGCCGCGGTTGCTCCCGCGAGCAGCTCGTAGGGCAGCGTGCCGAACTCGAACCGCTCGGGCACGGCGTTCGTCGACGGCGCCAGCTTGTCGGGCACGATCGACTCGAGCAGTTCGGGGGCGGCCGCGAGCACGCCGAAGTGCGGTCCGAGGAACTTGTACGGCGAGCACGTGAAGAAGTCGGCCCCGAGCGCCCCGATGTCGGGCAGCTCGTGCGCCGCGGAGTGCACGCCGTCGACGTAGACGAGTGCCCCGATCGCGTGCGCTGCCGCCGCGATCCCGGGGATGTCGGGCATCGTGCCGATGAGGTTCGAGGCCGCCGTGACGGCGACGAGCCTCGTGCGGCTCGACAGCACATCGGCGACGGCCTCCACCGGCAGCTCACCCGTGGCCGGGTCGAAGTCCGCCCAGCGCACGACGGCACCGACGCGCTCGGCGGCCTGCACCCACGGGCGCACGTTCGAGTCGTGGTCGAGCCGCGTCACGACGACCTCGTCACCGGCGGCCCACTGCTTCGAGAGGTGGCGCGAGAAGTCGTAGGCGAGCTGCGTGGCGCTGCGCCCCTGCACGATGCCGCGCGGGTGCCCGTCGACGAGATCGGCCATCGCGAGCCGGAATCCGTGAACGGCAGCCTCGGCGCGCTCCTCGGAGACACCGGTCGTGCCGCGGTTCGAGAGCGGGCCGGTGAGCACGGATGCCACGGCGTCGCCCACCGACCGCGGCGTCTGCGTGCCGCCCGGCCCGTCGAACTGCGCCCACCCGCTCTCGAGCGACGGGAACTCCGAACGGATGCGTGCGACGTCGTAGGCCATGGAGCGAGGATAGCCACCCGGAGCACCGCGCACGGATAGCATGCACACATGGGCGAGGTGGGGGCCGAGGCATCCGGTGGCCCGATCGGCGGGGTTCCGGTCGGCGGCGCGCCGATCGCGGTCGAGCGCCCGCGCCGGGTCTCGTTCAACGCCGTGCTCGACGGCTTCTTCTTCGTCTACGCGGGCATCGCCGCCGTGTGGCTCGCGTGGCTCGTGCTCACCGAGTCGTTCGCGTTCGGCTGGTTCGGCATCCTGTTCTTCCTCGCCTTCTGGGTCGTGCTCGCCTATCTCGTGCTGCCGCGACTGCACCGGATCCTCACGACCATCTACGTGCCCGACTACTTCATCGGGCGCGCACGCACGAGCGACGGACTGCTCGGAGACCCGGTGAACCTCGCCTTCGACGGCGACGAGGCATCCGTGCACGCGGCGATGCGGACGGCCGGATGGACGCGCGCCGACGACGTCACCGGGGTGTCGAGCTGGCGCATCATCGCCTCGACCGTCACCCGTCGGAGCTACGACGAAGCACCGGTCAGCCCGCTCTTCCTCTTCGGCAGGCAGCAGGACTTCGCCTACCAGCAGGAGGTCGAGGGCAACCCGGCCAGGCGCCACCACGTGCGGTTCTGGCGCACGCCCGACGGCTGGCTGCTGCCCGGCGGCCGCCGCGTCGACTGGCTCGCGGCCGGCACCTTCGACCGGGCCGTCGGCTTCTCGCTCTTCACGCTGCAGATCACGCACAAGATCGACGCCGACATCGACATCGAGCGCGACCACATCGTCGACACGGTGATCGCCGCGAACCCCGAGGCGCGGGTCGACCTGCTCGCCGACTTCTCGACGGGGTACCACTCGAGGAACGGCGGCGGCGACACCATCACGACCGACGGCGACCTCCCGGTCGTCGACGTCGGCGCGGTGCCGGTCGTGCCGGAGGTCGCCCGATGAGCGTCGAGAAGCGGCCGGCATTCGAGCCGCCCGCCGTGCTCGTGAGGCCTGCGCCGGTCGCGCCCATGCTGCGCCGCCCGGTCGCCACGACGTTCGGGGCGGTGCTCGTCGTGCTGCGGGTGCTCGCCGGCGTCATCTGGCTCGTCTCGCTCGGGCTGCTGTGGCGGAAGACGCTCGTCGAGGATCTCGGCGTGCCGCTCGACTCCGATGTCGAGGCCGACGCGGGCTCGAACGCGGTGCTCGCCGTGGTGCTCGGCGTCGGCGCGGTCGTGCTCGCCGTCGAACTCGTGCTCGCGCTGCTGATCTACCGCGGCAGCAACTGGGCCCGCATCACGGTGATGGTCTTCGCGACGCTCAGCATCACGGGTTCGGCGTTCGACTACTTCGGGGCGGACGCCGAGATCACGCTGCGCACGACCCTCGTCACGCTCGCCCTCGACATCCTCGTGCTGCTCGCGCTCTCGAGCCGGAACGCGCGTGCCTACGCGCGGCGACCGCGCGCCCGGGCGAAGTGACGCGATTCGACCTCGTGCACCCTCGCCGGCATTGATTCGCGTCACCTCGGTGGTGCTGCACCGGCCGCCCTGTTCAGGCCCGCAGCCACCGGTCGGCGACGAGTTCGCCGACGAGCACCTCGGTGAGCGCGGCGACCTCGTCGCGCTCGTCCCCGGGGAAGCGGATCGTGAGCTCGGCACCCGGCAGCTCGCGGCCGATCGAGGCGAACCGCGAGCCGCGCTGCGCCATCCAGTCGAGCGCCTGGGCGTCCCAGGCCGACCCGGCGAACACGAGCGCCCGGTAGTCCTGGGTCTTCGTGAGGTACACGTCGACGTGCGACCAGTCGCCCGTCTCCGAGGCATAGGCGGCGCGCCTCGGCACCTCGCGCAGCATGAGCGCGGCCTGCTGCGCGCTCGAGGCGCGCTCGGCGGGGGCGAGCGCCCACGTGCCCATGGGTGCGGCGAGGAGATCGGCGAGCGGGGGCAGCCACTCGGCCTGCGTCTCGAACAGCGAGCGGGTCGCGGATGCCGCGGCGCGCACGGATGCCGCGTCGAACCGCTCGGCCGGCGCCGTGCCGAGCAGGCCCTCGAGCACCGCGTCGAGCACCGGGAAGGTCGCGCGGAACGTGCGGCACGCCACGCCCGACGCCTCGACGCCCGCGAGGAGGGGCACGATGATGTCGGCGATGCGCCCGAGCGCCGAGTCGGGCCGGTTCGTCACCGCGACGAGCCGACCGGTGCCGCGATAGCGCTCGACCGCCCGCAGCACCTCGGCGCTGCCGCCGGTCGCCGAGACGGCCACGACGGCGAGGTCTGGCGCCGAGGGCGGGAGCAGCTCGGCGCTCGCGAGCTCCACGACGACGTTCGCGCCGATCGCACGGAAGCGCCGCGCGACGACGTCGGCGGCATAGCGGCTCGAGCCCATGCCGAGCACGAGCACCCGCGAGGCGCCGAGCACGGGCAGGCGAGAGGCGCCGGGCAGCTCGGCGTCGAGCGCGTCGGCGAGGGCGTCGAGGGTCTCGGGGATCAGCTCGAGGTCGGCTCGAAAGGCGGTGGTGTCCACGGTTCCTCCGGGTGTTCGTTCGTCGACGGATGACGGTACGTGATCGCGGCGTCGGGCGCGTACACCCAGACGGGCAGGAAGCGGTCGGCGTAGCGCAGCTCGGCCACGAGCTGCTCGGCTTCGAAGCCCGGCAGCAGCGCCTCGTCGAGCAGCTCGCCGTTCGGTACGTGCGCACGATAGGCGTCGAGGAAGTCGCGTCGCGCCCGATCGGACCACGCGAAGGCACGCGCGTCGGCCCGCTGCATCCGCTTCTGGGCGACGGCCGCGACGAGGTCGAACGAGACGAGCATGTGCGCGATGTCGCGCGCCGCGGCATCCGGAGCCTCTCGCTCGTCGACGGCGAGCTGCGGGTCGCCGTCGAAGTCGATCACGGTGTACCGGGGCGCGTCGGTGCCGTCTCCGGTGCCGGGGGAGCGCAGCACCTGCCCGACGTGCAGGTCGCCGTGGATCGGGAACTCGACGCCCGGGGCGGTCGATCCGAGCGAGCGGATGTCGCGGGCGAGCGACTCGTGGCGATTGCGGAGGCGCGCCCCGGCCTCGCCGCTCGCGAGCCGCAGCGCCGATCGGAGCGCCGTCGACGCGCGATCGGCCCTGGCCGCCGGGGCCTCGGCTTCGGAGTGCACGGCCTCCTCGCCGAGCACACCGTGGATGCGCGCGACGCGCTCGCCGAGGATCGCGGGCCACGCCGGCTCCGGTCCGCCTTCGAGTGCCGCGACGACGTCGTCGACGGCCCAGGTCCACCCGTCGACCGCGCCGGGCATGTACTCGGTCACGACCGCGAGCGTCGAGGTGCCGAGCGAGGGATGCCGCCACTCGACGCGCCCCACGAAGCGGTCGACGTCGTCGGAACCGGCGGCCGCGAGGCGCTCGAGCAGTGCCGAGGCGCGGTCGGCGGCGCTCCACCTGCCGACGAGCTTCACGATGAGCCGTTCGCCGACGATCACCGAGGTGTTGGTCTGGTCGACGGTGATGGCCCGCTCGGGGGCATCCGCCTCGACAGTGTCGTCCACGAGGCGCGCGACGGCACGCGCGATGCCGTCGCCCGCTGCCGGTCGCGCCTCGCCGGCGAGCACCCGGCCGTCGGCGTCGACGAGGAGCGCATGGTCGCCGACGACGATGCGTTCACCCTGAAGTATGGAGTTCATTGAATTCGGATTGTAACTATTCGGCATCCGTCATTCCAGCCCTGTCCCAGAACCATTGCGGTTTCTTGATCCTTGGTGCAACAATCGCTCAACCTTTCCCGCCTGTCTCTGGAGGTACCACATGACCACGACGCGACGTATCGTGGCGGCCGCGGCCGGCACGATCGCCCTCGCCTTCGCCGTCTCATCCTGCTCCTCCGGCGGCGGTGAAGCCGCGGAGACGCTCGACCCGAACGCCGACCTCAGCGAGCAGACGCTCACCGTCTCGATCTGGGCCGACTACTCGCCGGAAGACCTCGCCGAGCAGTTCGAGGCCGCGACGGGCGTGAAGACCACGATCGTGAACCACACGACGAACGAGGACATCGTCGCCAAGCTCACCGCGAGCGCGGACTCGGGCATCGACGTCGCCTTCGTCTCGGGGCAGTACGCCCAGGCGCTCGGTGAGCAGGGCCTGCTGGCCGAGCTCGACAAGTCGCTCATCCCGAACGAGGAGCACCTCTACCCCGAGGCGCTCGAGCTCGCGTACGACCCGGGCAACGTCTACTCCGAGCCGTACGCCTGGGGCACCACGGGCCTCTGCTACCGGCCCGACCTGACAGGCTACGACCCCACCTCGTGGAACGACCTGCTGAACCCGAAGCCCGAGCTCGTCGGTAAGACCACGATGCTCTCGACCGACCGCTGGCTCGCCGAACCCGCCCTCAAGGCCGCCGGTGCCTCGATCAACACGACCGACGACGACGAACTCGCCGCGGCCAAGGAGCAGCTGCTCGAGACCAAGTCCACGCTCCTCGCCTACGACGACACGACGTTCTACTCGAAGCTCGTCTCGGGCGAGGCCGCGATGGTGCAGGCGTGGGACGGCTGGTGCAACTACGGCATCGCCGAAGACCCGTCGATCAAGTTCGTCGTGCCCGAAGAGGGCTCCGACCTCTGGGTCGACACCATGACCGTGCTCGAGTCGTCGAAGAACAAGGAGGCCGCGATGGCCTTCCTGAACTACATCCTCGACCCCGAGGTGCAGACGTGGGTCGCCGAGAACATCCTCTACAAGGTTCCCAACAAGGCCGCCATGGAGGCGCTCGACCCGGCCCTCATCGAGTCGTACCCGACCCTCGGCATCACCGTCGACGAGCTCATGGAGCAGGAGGCGATCGTCGACCTCGGCGAGGACACGTTGAAGTACGTCGACCTGAACGCCGAAGTGCTCGCCACGAACTAGCACCGTGACCTCGACGAACCACCCGGCCGCCCCCGCCGCACGCACCGTGCGGCGGGGGCTCGCGCCCGTTCCCTTCCTCGCGCCCGGCATGATCTACCTGATCCTGTTCATGGCGCTGCCCGTGGGCCTCCTCGCCTTCTACACCTTCTTCAAGCGCGGGCGATTCGGCGGCATCGTGTTCGAGTTCACCCTCGACAACTGGGTGAAGCTCCTCGAACCGCTCTACGTCGGCGTCATCCTGCAGTCGATCGTGCTGGCGGGCATCGTGACGCTGCTCGCGCTCCTCATCGGCTACCCGATGGCGTACGCGATCGCGGGGCTCTCGCCGAAGTGGCGCACGGTCGCGCTCATCGCCGTCGTGCTTCCGTTCTGGACGAACTTCCTCATCCGCACCTACGCCTGGATCCTGCTCCTGAACAACGCCGGCTGGGTCAACCAGTGGCTGCAGGGGCTCGGCATCACGGATGCCCCGATCAGCATGCTCTACACCCCGCAGGCGATCGTCGTGGGACTGCTCTACATGTACCTGCCGCTCATGGTGCTGCCGCTCTACGCCTCGCTGCAGCAGCTCGACCCCTCGCTCCGCGAGGCGGCGACGAACCTCGGCGCGACGCCGTGGCGGGCGTTCCGCACGATCACCCTCCCGCTCTCGATCCCGGGCGCGCTGACCGGCTGCATCTTCGTGTTCGTGCCCGCGATGTCGAACTTCGTGATCCCCGAGCTCATCGGCGGCGGCAAGACGATCATGGTCGGCAACCTCGTGCGCGACCAGTTCTTCGAGGCCCGCGACTGGCCGTTCGGCGCGACGCTCGCCCTCCTCCTCACGATCCTGCTCGTCATCGTCATCGTCGTGCAGACCGCGGTGTCGCGCCGCCTCACGGAAGGACCGCGCCGTGGTTGACACGACTGCGCCGACGACGACGGCGATGCGGGAGCTCGAGCCCGGGGCCCGCCCGAGGGTGGTGCGCAAGCCCCGCGGCATCCTCGTGCCCCTCTGGCTCGGCTACGTGTTCCTGTACCTGCCGATCCTCATCGTCGTGATCATGAGCTTCAACGCGTCGGAGAACCTCTTCGTCTGGAAGGGCTTCTCGCTGCGCTGGTACCCCGAGCTCTTCGCCGACGAGAAGATCATGCAGGGCCTCGGCAACACGCTCATCGTCGCGACGGGCGCCACCGCGATCGCGACCGTGCTCGGCACGCTGCTCGCCTACGGCATCCAGCACTACACGCGCGGCGGGCTCATCAGGGCGTTCGCGATCGCCCCGGCGATCCTGCCCGACCTGCTGCTCGGCATCGGCCTGCTCACGCTGTTCTCGCTCGCGAGCGTGACGCTCGGGCTGCACTCGGTGATCCTCGCGCACGGCGTCTTCGCGACGGCCTTCGTCACGGCGATCGTTCTCGCCCGCATGGCGAACCTCGACCCGAGCCTCGAGGAGGCCTCGCGCGACCTCGGCGCCGGGGCGGTGCGCACCTTCATGCGGGTGACGCTGCCGCAGCTCGCACCCGGCATCGTCGCGGGGGCGCTGCTCGCCTTCACGCTCTCGATCGACGAGTTCGTGATCGCGTTCTTCACGACCGCGCCGACGCAGCCCACCCTGCCGATCGTCATCTACTCGATGGTGCGGTTCGGCGTGACCCCCGAGGTCAACGCCCTCGCCACCATCCTCCTCCTCGTGAGCGTCGTGACGGTGATCGCGGCGCAACGACTGACCCGACTGACAGGAACCACACGATGAGCTCCGTCCCACTGCTCCGCGTCGACGGCGTTCGCGCCGTGTACGGCGACACCGTCGCCCTGCACGGCGTCTCGCTCGACATCGCCCACAACGAGTTCTTCGCCCTGCTCGGCCCGTCGGGCTGCGGCAAGACGACCCTGTTGCGCTCGATCGCCGGATTCGAGACGCCGGCCGAGGGCCGCATCGAGGTCGACGGTGAAGACCTGCTGCGCCTGCCCGCGCACAAGCGGCCGGTCAACATGATGTTCCAGAGCTACGCGCTGTTCCCGCATATGAGCGTGGAGAAGAACGTCGCCTACGGGCTCGAGGCCGATGGCATCGGCGCCGCCGAGGTGCGCTCGCGCGTCGCCGACGTGATGGACGTCGTCGGGCTCGGCCCGCTCGCCAAGCGCCGCCCGACCCAACTGTCGGGCGGCCAGCGCCAGCGCGTCGCGCTCGCCCGTGCAATCGTGAAGCGGCCGAAGCTGCTGCTGCTCGACGAGCCGCTCTCGGCGCTCGACCGCCAGGTGCGCGCGTCGATGCAGCTCGAGCTGAAGCGGCTGCAGCACGAGGTCGGCCTCACCTTCGTCGTCGTCACGCACGACCAGGAGGAGGCGATGTCGATGGCCGATCGCATCGCGGTGCTCCGCGACGGGCGCCTCGAGCAGCTCGCCTCGCCGCAGGAGCTCTACGCGCACCCGGCCTCGCGCTTCGTCGCCTCCTTCATCGGCACGGCGAACCTGCTCGACGGCACGGCGACGGCAGGCGCCGTCGAGGTGCCCGGGTTCGGTGCGGTCGTCGCTTCGCACGCGCTCGCGGCGGGCTCGCCGGCGACGGCGGTCGTGCGGCCGGAAGACGTCGAGCTGACAGCGGATGCTGCGGCCGCCGCCCTCTCGGGCACCGTGGTCGACACCTATTTCCTCGGCGGGGCGACGACGATCTCGATCGAGATGCCCGGTCACGCCGACCCGCTCCTCGCGACGGTGCACGGGGCGACCCGGCTCGAGCGGGGCGCACGTGTCGGGGTGCGCTTCGGCCGGGCGACAGCGGTCGCCCGCGAGGCCGGCGCGGGCGCCGAGGCATCCGCTCAGGTGCCGCCTGTTGCTCCCGAGGCGCCGGCGCCTCAGGAGGAGGTCAGCGCGTGACCCGTGGCGAGCCTGGCGTACGACACGATGAGCTCGAGGGCAGCGTCGTGGTCGATCGTCGGGTGCTGGGCGATGATGCGGTAGCCGTAGGCGTCTTCGAGCGCGACGAGGTTGCGGGCGATCACGAGCGAGGGCTGCGAGAGTGTGAAGTGGCCGCGGGCCGCACCCTGCTCGAGCACGACCTGGTACATGCCGACCTGGCGGTCGTAGAGCGTCGTGAGGAGCGAGGCCATGAGCGGGTTGCGGCCGGCCGAGCCGCCGAGCTCGCAGAGCAGCCGCACCTCGGTGTCGCCGGCGCCGCTCGGCAGGCCGGACTTCGCGAGGGCGAGCAGGCGCTCGACCGGGTCGTCGTCGAGGGCCTCCAGCATGCGCACGCGCTCTTCGTAGAACCGCTCCATGCCGGCGCGGTTGGCCTCGAACATGAGCTCGTCGATGTCGGGGTAGTAGTAGAGCACCGCGCCCGAGGTGAGGCCCGCCTCCTCGGCGACCCGGTTGAGACGCGCCCCGTCGGGGCCGTGCGCCGCGATGGCGCGCTGCGCCGCAGCCACCAACTGGCTCCGTCGCTCCTCCTGGCGTTTCGGCCTGGCCATCGTGCTCCCTCCAGATCAGACAGATTGTCTGCATCGATGGTCAATATTAGGCCGAACTGACTTGAAAACACATGGGCGCAGCCCGGAAGAATTCTCTCTATCCATATGCAAGGAATTGTCGAAGGAGTCACCGATGACGGAAGAACGCCGCACGTTCCTGTTCATGCCCGAGAGCGCCTACGGCCCGACGAACAATTGCATCGGCATCGGTGACGAGCTGCTCCGCCGCGGGCACCGGGTCGTCTTCGCCGCGGAGCGCTCGTGGGAGGGCAAGCTCGCCGCCCTCGGCTTCGAGGAGGACCTCGTCGACCTCGCCCCGGCACCCGAGGAGGAGGTCGAGCAGGACGCCGGGCAGTTCTGGAAGGACTACATCAAGGAGATCTCTCCCGAGTTCCGGAAGACGACCGCCGAGCAGCTCGAGACCGTGGTGCTGCCCATCTGGGAGGCGCTCGTCGATGGCGCGAAGTTCTGCGAACCGCAGCTGAAGGCGATCATCGACCGCGTACAGCCCGACGTCATCATCGAGGACAACGTGCTGACCTTTCCGGCGCTCGAGACCGCCGGACGCCCCTTCGTGCGCATCGTCTCGTGCAACCCGCTCGAGGTGCCGGGCGAGGGCATCGCGCCGGCCTTCTCCGGACTCGCCGCCGACGACCGCGCCGGCTGGTCCGAGTTCCGCGCCGAGTACGACCGCACGCACCGTGCGCTCTGGCGGTCCTTCGACGCCTGGGTGCAGGAGCAGGGCGCGGCGCCACTGCCCGACCTCGAGTTCATCCACCATGGAGACGCCAACGTCTACGTCTTCCCCGAGGCGCTCGACTACGACGCCGAGCGACCGCTGCCCGAGAGCTGGCACCGCGTCGACTCCTCGGTGCGCGAGACCGAGACCGAGCTGCCCGAGCTGCCTGCCTCCTTCACCGACGGCTCGCGGCCCCTCGTCTACTTCAGCCTCGGCTCGCTCGGCTCAGCGGATGTCGGGCTCATGCGCCGGGTCATCGCCGCGCTCGCCGACGCCCCCGTGAACGTCATCGTCTCGAAGGGGCCGCTCCACGACGAGTTCGAGCTCGCCGACAACATGTGGGGCGCCGAGTTCCTGCCGCAGACGAAGCTGCTGCCGCTCGCCGACCTCGTGATCACGCACGGCGGCAACAACACGACCACCGAGGCGCTGCACTTCGGCAAGCCCATGATCGTGCTGCCGCTCTTCTGGGACCAGTACGACAACGCCCAGCGCGTGCACGAGCGCGGCTTCGGCCTGCGCCTCGACCCGTACCGCTTCACGCCCGAGGAACTCACGGGCGCCGTGCAGGCCCTCCTCGACGACGAGGCGCTCCGCGAGCGCATCGCCGCCGTCGGCGCCGACATCCGCTCGCGCCGCGGTCTCGCGAACGCTGCCGACGTGATCGAGCGCGTCGCGGTGTCGGAGCACGTGTGAGCACGCAGCAACAGGCGACGGATGCCGCGGCATCCGCTCTCGCAGGCGCCGCGCCGAAGCCGTACTGGATGGACCGGGCCGACGCGCCCGGCCCTGGCGCGCCGCTCGCCGACCGCGCCGAGGCCGATCTCGTCGTCATCGGTGCCGGCTTCACCGGGTTGTGGACGGCGTGGCGGGCGCTCGAGCGCGACCCCGGAGCATCCGTCGTCGTGCTCGAGGCCGACCGCGTCGCCCACGGCGCGACCGGGCGCAACGGCGGCTTCGTCGCGAGCTCGCTGACCCACGGCCTCACGCACGGCACCGCGATCTGGCCCGACCAGGTCGGCGCGCTCGCCGAGGAGGGCGACCGCAATCTCGCAGACCTCGTCGCGACGATCGAGGCCGCGGGCATCGACTGCGACCTGCGCCGCTCGGGCAAGACGACCCTCGCCGTCGAGGAATGGCAGCTCGCCGGCCTCCGCGAGGCGCAGGAGCTCGGTGCCCGGCACGGCGTCGAGCTCGAGCTGCAGTCGCGCGACGAGGTGCAGGCCGACGTGCACTCGCCGAGCTACCTCGGCGGCCTCCGCGATCGCACGGGCACCGTGCTCATCGACCCGGCGCGACTCGCGTGGGGGATGGCCGCCGAGCTCCGGCGTCGCGGGGCGCGGATCTTCGAGGCATCCGCCGCCACCGGCATCGAGACCAACGGGCCGGGCGTGCGCGTGCGCACCGCGCTCGGCCACGTCGACGCCCGTCACGCGGTGATCGCGACGGCCGCCTACCCGGCGCCGCTGAAGCGCCTCGGCTCGTACATCATGCCGCTCTACGACCACGTGCTCATGACCGAGCCGCTGACCCCCGCCCAACAGGCGTCGATCGGCTGGAGCGAGGGGCAGGGCCTCACCGACGCGGGCAACCAGTTCCACTACTACCGGCCCACCGCCGACGGGCGCATCCTCTTCGGGGGATGGGACGCCGTGTACTACCGCGGCGGCAGGGTCGACGCGAGCCTCGAACAGCGCGACAGCTCGCACGAGCTGCTCGCCCGGCACTTCTTCGAGACGTTCCCCCAGCTCGGCGGGCTGAGCTTCACGCACCGCTGGGCCGGCCCGATCGACTCGACCACCCGGTTCACCGCCGCCTACGGCACCGCGCGCGGCGGCCGGGTCGCGTACGCGGTCGGGCACACCGGCCTCGGCGTGGGCGCTTCGCGGTTCTCAGCGGATGTCGCGCTCGACCTGCTCTCGGGCGAGGCGACGTCGCGGCTGCGCTACGACATCGTGCGGCGCCGTCCGTTCCCGATCCCGCCGGAGCCGTTCCGCAACCCCATCATCCAGTTCACCCGGCACTCGATCCTCGCCGCCGATGCGCACGAGGGGCGGCGCAACCTCTGGCTCCGCACCCTCGACCGCTTCGGTCTCGGCTTCAACTCCTGAGCAGCACGCCATGAACGGCGACGTCCGAGCAGCACCGGCACGCGGCACCCGTCGCGGCCCGAAAGGAACACCATGACCACCGGCACCTTCATCGGCGAGTACCGCAGCGGATCGGGCGGCGACACCGTCATCACGAACCCCGCGACCGAGCAGGAGGTCGCGTCGTTCACGACCTCGGGTGTCGCCGACGTCGACGAGGCCGCGGCCGCGGCACGCGCCGCGCAGCCCGAGTGGGCGGCGAAGACGCCGGGGGAGCGCTCGCTCGCCCTGCTGCGCCTGGCCGACGCGCTCGAGGCCGATGCAGAGAACCTGGCGAAGCTCGAGGTCGAGGACTCTGGCAAGCCCTGGACGACCGCGTACGACGGCGAGCTGCCGTTCGGCATCGACAACCTGCGCTTCTTCGCGGGCGCCGCCCGCTCGCTCGACGGCACCGGCGCGGGCACGCTCTCGAACGGGTACACGTCGATCATGACGCGCCGCCCGGTCGGCGTCGTGGCGGGCATCACGCCGTGGAACTTCCCGCTCATCATGGCGATCTGGAAGGCGGGGCCCGCGCTCGCCGCGGGCAACGCCGTGATCGTGAAGCCCGCTCCGGCCACACCGCGCACGACCCTTCGCTTCGCCGAGCTCGCCCTGCAGGCGGGCCTTCCCGCCGGCCTCTTCAACGTCGTCACCGGCGACGCCGAGGTGGGTCAGGCGCTCGTCACGCACCGCGAGGTCGACATGGTGAGCGTGACCGGCTCGACCCAGACCGGCAAGGCCGTCATGCGCGGCGCCGTCGAGGGCGTCAAGCGCGTGCACCTCGAACTCGGCGGCAAGGCACCCGTCATCGTGTTCAAGGACGCCGAACTCGGTGCCATGGCGCACGCCGTCGCCCTCGGCGCGACCTACAACACGGGCCAGGACTGCACTGCAGCCACCCGGGTCTACCTCGAGCGCTCGGTCTACGACGACGGCGTCGCAGCGCTGCGCGCCGCCATCTCGGGCATCGTGGCCGGCGACCCGATGGACGCCGACACGCACATCGGCCCGCTCATCTCGAAGAGCCACCTCGAGCGCGTGTCGGGCTTCGTCTCCCGCGCCGTCGCCGAGGGCGCCGAAGCACTCGCCGGCGGCCACGCGATCGACCGCATCGGCTCGTACTTCGCGCCGACCCTGCTCGTCGGCGCCGCGCAATCGTCGGAGATCGTGCAGGGCGAGGTCTTCGGCCCCGTGCTCGTCGTGCTCCCGTTCGACGGCGAGGCCGAGGGCATCGCCCTCGCGAACGACAACGCCTACGGGCTCGCCTCGTCGGTGTGGACCTCGGATGTCTCGCGCGCCCTGCGCGTCAGCCAGTCGCTCGACGTCGGCGTGACGTGGGTCAACGACCACCTGCCGATCGCGTCGGAGGCGCCGCACGGCGGCGTGAAGGGATCGGGCTTCGGCAAGGACATGTCGATCGAGCCGATGCTCGACTACTCGGTCACGCGCCACCTCATGATCCGGCACGCGCCGCCGCCCGAGACGACGGGCTTCCGCCCGGCCTGACGCCGTCGCCCGGCCGGTCGAGTAGCGAAGCGTATCGAGACCACGTTGTCGTCGGTCGAGCAGCGAAGCGTATCGAGACCTCTCGACAGGCCTCGATACGCTCCTTCGTCGCTACTCGACCGGCGTAGCGCGCACCGGGGCGGGCGCCGTGACGGGGAGCGGCAGCTCCCCCTGGTTCGCGGCGAACATCTTCTTCACGATGGGTCGGGCGAGCCTTGAGAGCATCACCTTCGTCATCGCCCGCGACATCAGCGCTTCGAACCGGTTCGCCGGCACCATGCGCTGGATGCCGCCGCCCATGAGCTGCTTGCCGGCCTCGGCGAACGGCACGATGTCGGCCGAGTACCGCCGTGCCGCGGCCGCCGGGTCGCCGGGGGTCTGGGCGATGCGAGCGCCGAGCAGGTACGCACCGATGAGCGCGGTCGCCGTGCCCATGCCCGACATCGGCGAGCCGCACGCCCCAGCGTCGCCGATGAGCACGACCCGGCCGTTCGCCGCCTCGGGAACGTCGATGCGGGCGAGCTCGTCGAAGTAGAAGTCGGATGCCTCGCGCATGGCGTCGATCACCGTGGGCGCGTGCCATCCGGCGTCTTCGAGGGACCTGCGGACGAGCGCCTCCTGTGCGGCCCGGTCGCCGCGCAGCGCGGGGTCGCGGTCGACGCGCAGCGTGATGATCGCCTTCGAGGTCGCGGGGTCGAAGTCGGGCCGGATGCCGAAGGTCGCCCCCGGCACGAACCGCATCGAGAACCAGCCCGGCTCGACGTCGGAGGGCGTCGGAAGCGTGAAGAACGCCATGTAGCCGCCGAGGTACGTCGAGAAGTCCTCTTCCGGTCCGAAGGCGAGGCGGCGGGTCGCCGAGTGCACGCCGTCGGCGCCCACGACGAGGTCGAATCGCTCGCCGGCCGCGCGCTCGAAGGCGACGTCGACGCCGTCGGCATCCTGCGCGATGGCCGCGATGCAGTCACCGTAGCGAAGGTCGAGGAGGCCCGGCGCTTCCGCGCTCGCCGCCGCGAGCGCCTCGCGCAGCACCTCGTCGAGGTCGCCGCGGGCGATCTCGATCTCGGCGACCGCGCCCTTGCCGTCGAAGTCCTCCATGGACATGCGGCCGAACACCCGGCCGCTGCCGTCGACGTAGGAGAGACCGCGTTCGTGCAGCAGCCGGGCCTCGATACCGGGCATGAGCCCCATGCGCTCGGCGACCTCGCGGCTGGCTCCGCGCAGGTCGACGGCCTGGCCGCCGGCTCGGGGAGCGTCGGCACGCTCGACGACGGTGGTGCGGATGCCGCTGCGCACGAGCTGCAGCGCGAGCGCGTGCCCAGCGATGCCGCCGCCGGAGATCAGGATGTGCGGGGTGGTGTCGGTGGTGGTCATCGCCGTGCCTCTCTTCGATTCAGACGTTTGTCTCATACGCATGTCTAACAACGATTGAGACAGATGTCTAGTACGAATGTCTGAATCGTTCGCTACGATCGACGCATGGGCAATCGTGAAGACCTGCTGGCCGGTGCGCGCCGGGTGATCGTCGAGCGCGGAGTCGCAAAGGCGACCGCTCGCGACATCGCGACGGCCGCCGGTGTGAGCCTCGCCGCGATCGGCTATCACTTCGGCTCCAAGGAGCAGTTGATCACCGAGGCGCTCATGGAGTCGCTCGGCGACGGCATCGGCGACAGCATGGAGGCCGTCGTCGGCGAGACCGCCGCCCTGCCGCTGCTCGACGGCTTCGCCGCGCTCTGGAACCGCATGCCCGAGGTGTTCGCCGCGAATCGCGAGCCGCTGCTCGCGAGCCTCGACAACACCGTGCGGGTGCTGCGCGACCCCGAGGCGAGCCGGCATCTCGCCGAGGCGGCGGGGGAGGGCTACCTGGGCATCGCCGAGCAGCTCCGCGCAGCGCGGCCCGAACTCTCCGACGAACAGGTCGACGCAGTCGCGAAGCTCGACTTCGCGCTCGTGCAGAGCCTCGGCATCCTCTGGCTGCTCGCCCCCGACAGCCTGCCGAGCGGCGACGAGCTGGCCAGGGCCGTGGCCGTCATCTCGGGCGCTGAGCCGCCCGCGGCCGCGCCCGCGGGCTGACCACGGAAGAACTCCCACGGCGGCGCCCACCCGGGCGTACGATGCGGCTATGCCCGCGCGGCAGGTGTCGACTCGAGACGCCCGGAGGGTCGCGATCCTCCTCGCAGGCATCATCGCGGTCGCGCTCTCCGGTTGCATCGCACCCGTGGGCGATCCGTCGGGCGCCGCCGGCGCGGACGGTCCCGTCGAGTCGTCGCTCGAAGCGGACGTGCGACGGTCGTTCACCAACGACTACGAGCGAGCCGCCGTCGCCGTGATCGAGGACGGCGAGGTGTCCACGGTCTACGAGCGCTCCGATGAGGAGACGTTCTTCGAGATCGGCTCGATCACCAAGGTGCTGACCGGGGAACTGCTGGCGATCGCGGTCGAACGGGGCGAGGTCGCGCTCGACGATCCCCTCGGCGTCCACCTGCCGCTCGGCGACGTGCCCGCGGCATCCGTCACGCTCGAGTCGCTCGCGACGCACCGGAGCGGACTGCCCTTCGAGCCGACCGATCCGGCATGGGTGGCCGAGGCGACGGCCGAGTTCGAGGCGGGGCGCAATCCCTATTCGGCCTCGCTCGAGGAGATGCTCGCGCTCGCTCGCGTCGAAGCCGTCGTGCCGTCGGAGGCCCCCGTGTACAGCAACTTCGGTGCGGCGCTGCTCGGCCAGGCGCTCGCCGCTGCGGCCGGCACCGACTACCGCACCCTGCTCGCCGATCGCGTGTTCGAGCCGCTCGGCATGGACGACGCCGTGGTCGCCACGATGTCCGAGGAGGTGCCCGACGGTCACGCCGGCGGTACCGACGTGTCCGGCGATCCGATCGGGCCGTGGTGGGGCGAGGGGTTCGCACCGGCGGGATTCGTGCACGCCACGCTCGACGACCTCGTCGCGCTCGCCCGAGCCGTGATCGACGGTCCGCTCAGCGACAGCGCCGCACTCGAGCCCGTCGCACCGGGCGTCAATCGGTTCGATCAGATCGGCTACTTCTGGGCCATCAGCGAGATGCGCCCACGCACCATCACCG
Organism: Agromyces sp. Root1464; assembly: GCF_001427265.1. Classification (NCBI taxonomy): domain Bacteria; kingdom Bacillati; phylum Actinomycetota; class Actinomycetes; order Micrococcales; family Microbacteriaceae; genus Agromyces; species Agromyces sp. Root1464. The sequence goes on along the minus strand of NZ_LMFU01000001.1, from coordinate 881,770 downwards.
GGCACGGCGGAATGACCGACGGCTTCCGCAGCGCGCTCATGATCGATCGGGACGCCGGCATCGCCTCGATCGTGCTCGTGAACGCCCAGCGCGACGTCGACGAACTCGCGCTGCGCTACCTCGTCGAGGCCGACAACGAGGACTGAACCCGCGTCGCTCCTCGACCCCGGCCGCTCAGCCCCGCAGGGTCACGTCGAGCATCGCCTCGGCGACCGAGCGGATGAGGGCGGTGACCTCGTCGCGGGTCTTCGTGCCCGCGAGGATGTCCATCACGAGCCCGTCTTCGAGGGCGACGAGAGCCCACGCGATGTCGTCGACCCCCAGACGCGGCCGGAACACCCCGTTCGCGATGCCGTCGTCGAGGATCTCGCGGTAGATCGCGACCTGTCGCCGGTCGAGGGCATGGTCGGCGTCGTTGAGCGAGTCGTCGCGCAGCCCGAGCGACCAGAACTCGTAGAGGATGCGGGACTCGTCGCCCGCGAGCCCGCCGGTCGAGCCGGCCTCGATCGCCGCGTCGAGCCGTGCGGCGGGGCCTGTCGCCGCCTCGACCGCCTCGTGGATGGTGTCGATGAACCGGTCGCTCGCGGCGTAGACGAGTTCGCGCACGAGCTCGCCGAGGCCGTCGAAGTAGTAGAGCACCGCCGACGGCTCCATGCCGGCCGCCGTCGCGATGGCACGCAGCGTGGTGCCCTCGGCGCCCTCGCGCACGGCGACGCCCCTAGCGGCCTCGAGGATCGCGAGGCGGCGTTCGGCGCGGCGGTTGGGGCGGGGCATCCGTTCATTCTGCCGCAGCGCGACGCGTCGGGCGAGACATCCGCGCCCGAAATCTGAATGTCGTTCCGAAAACCTTGACAAAGGCCGCCCGCAGTTGTTTGAATGCCATTCAACTTACCTCTCGGTCGAAGGAGACTCGATGAGCCACACCCCTGTCGACGCGGTACCGCCCGTCGTCGCCGAAGCCCCCGACAAGGGCCTCAAACCCGACGCGATCGGCCTCGGCCGGATCGTCGCGCTCGGCCTGGCCGCGGTCGCCCCGGCGTACAGCCTCGCGGTCACGCTCGGCTACGTCGTCGGCGCCGTCGGCGTGCACACCCCGGCCGCCTTCCTGCTCGGCTTCGTGCCGATCCTGTTCACGGCGTTCGCCTTCCGCGACCTCAATCGAGCCATGCCAGACTGCGGCGGTGTCTTCGTATGGATCTCGCGGGCGCTCGGTCCGGTCGCCGGCTGGTTCTTCGGCGGCTGGGTGCCGCAGATCGCGACCTTCATCGCGACGGCCGCGCTCGCCCAGGTCGCGACGGTGTACCTGCTCGCGACCTTCGGCCTCGAGGCGGTCGCCGAGAACCCGGTCGCGACGGTCTCCCTCGCCGTCGCGCTCATCGGGATCAGCGCGCTGATCGCCGTGCGGGGAATCCAGCTCGCGGCGTGGGTGCAGTACGCGCTCATCGCCCTGCAGATCGTCGCGATCGGCGGCTTCTGCTTCGGCGCGTTCAGCGCGATGGCGGCCGGCACGGCGCCCTCGACCGGCGAGCCGGTGAGCCTCTCGTGGTTCAACCCGTTCGCCGTCGACGACCCGAGCGGCCTCGTGGCGGGCGTCATCCTCTGCCTGTTCATCTACTGGGGCTGGGACGCGCTCATCTCGGTCAACGAGGAGACGACCGAACGCTCGCGCACGCCCGGCCGCGCCGTCGTGATCTCGACCGTCATCCTGCTCGTGCTCTACTGCGCCGCCTCGGTCGCGGCGCTCGGCTTCGGCGGCGTCGAGCTCATCACCTCGGATGCCGCGATCGACGACGTGCTCTCGGTGCTCGGACCGCTCGCCACCGGCGACGTCTTCGGGCGCGTCATCACCCTCGCGATCGGCCTCTCGGCACTCGCTGCGCTCTTCACCGTCGCCGTCAGCACCCCTCGCGGCTGGCTCAGCATGGCGACGTACCGCGCGCTGCCCGCCGCCATCACGCGCGTGCACCCGGTGCGCCGCACGCCGAATGCCGCCACGTGGTGGTGGGCGGGCATCAGCGCCGCCACGATCGTGCTGCTCACGCTGCTCTCGACCGACTTCATCGGCCTCGCGATCCTCGCGATCGGCCTGCTCGTCGCCGCGTACTACGCCGCGACCGCGATCGCCGCGGTCGTGTACTTCGCTCCGGAGTTCCGCCGCGATCCGCGGCAGCTCGTGGTCGCCGGCATCCTGCCGGCCCTCGGCGCGCTCCTCATGGTCGTCGCGTTCGTCGTGAGTGCGATCGACATGGCGAGCCCGGAGTACGTCGGCGAGGCGATCCTCGGCGTCGGCACCGTGTTCTGGATCGGTGTCGGCGCACTCGTGGTCGGCGTCGTCGTCACGCTGGCACTGCGGCCGGCCTTCCCCGAGTTCTTCGGGCGGCGGACGATCCCGGTCGGCACGGTTCGCGACCACGACTTCACCATCGCCGACCCCGCGGATGCCCCGGCCGGTACCCCCTCATCCGTCACCGATTCCCCGACCCGAGAGGAGCGCTGACGTGCGCACCCTGTCCATCGCCGCCATCCAGACCGCCGCGGTCGCCCGCGACGTCGACGCCACCTGGGCGCAGTTCGAGCAGCAGGTGCGAAAGGTCGTCGCCCTGTGTCCCCACGTCGACCTCGTCGTGGTGCCCGAGCTGCTGCTCGCGGCGCCGGCGCCGATGCTCGTCGACGACCCCGACTTCGACGAGCGCGCGGCGACGACGATCCCCGGTCCACTGACCGACCGGCTCGGGGCGCTCGCCCGCGAGCTCGGCGTGTGGCTCGTGCCGGGCTCGCTCGTCGAGCGCGACGGCGACGTGCTCTACAACACCGCCGTCGCGATCTCCCCGCAGGGCGAGATCGCCGCGCGCTACCGGAAGCTCTTCCCGTGGCGGCCCTACGAAGAGCTGCAGCCGGGGCGCGACTTCACGACGTTCGAGATCCCCGACGTCGGTCGGGTCGGTCTCGCGATCTGCTATGACGGCAGCTTCCCCGAGGTCGCCCGCCAGCTCGCGTGGCTCGGCGCCGAGGTGATCATCCAGCCGACCCTCACCACGACCCGCGATCGCGAGATGGAGGTCGTCATGGCACGCTCGAACGCGTTCGCGAATCAGGTGTTCGTCGTGAATCTGAACGGCGCGGCGCCGTCGGGCGTCGGCGAGAGCGTGATCGTCGACCCCGAAGGCACGATCATGCAGCACGCCTCGGGCGGCGAGGAGGTGCTGTTCGCCGTGCTCGACCTCGACCGGGTGACGCAGGTGCGCGAGTACGGCACCTTCGGCCTCAACCGGCCGTGGGCCCAGCTCGCCGACCAGTGCGCGCTCGTCGAGTACCCGATGTTCGGCGGAGCGAAGTTCGTGCCGCCGGCCTGGGCGACCGGGTCGGTCGGGTAGCGGTCGCCGCTATTCGACCGGCGTCGACGCCGCGGCGTGCAGCTCGCAGGTCGCGGTGTCGCACGACGCGCACAGCACGAACTCCGCGTCGCACGAGGCATCCGTGCAGTTGGCGGTGCGATTGGTCGCGGAGCCGCAGCGCGCGCAGGTTCCGATGACGGCCGCGTGGTCGCTGAAGTCGATCGAGCCGCGTTGGTCGAAGACGTAGAGCGAACCCCGCCAGAGGCCGTCGTCGCCGAATCGCTCGCCGTAGCGCACGATGCCGCCCTCGAGTTGGTAGACCTCGCCGAAGCCGCGGCTCGTCATGAGGCTCGAGAGCACCTCGCAGCGGATGCCGCCGGTGCAGTAGGTGACGACGGGCTTGCCCTTCAGCTCGTCGTATTTCCCGGAGTCGAGTTCTTCGACGAAGTCGCGCGTCGTCTCGACGTCGGGCACGACGGCGCCGGCGAAGCGGCCGATCGCGGCCTCGAGGGCGTTGCGCCCGTCGAAGAAGACGACGTCGTCGCCGCGCTCGGCCATGAGCTCGTGCAGCGCCTCGGGGGTCAGCTTCGTGCCGCCGCCGACGACGCCCTGCTCGTCGACGGAGAGCTCGCCGGGTGCGCCGAACGAGACGATCTCATCGCGCACCTTCACGCTCAGCTTCGGGAAGTCGGTGCTCGCGCCGTGCTCGTCGAGGCCGGTGCCCTCGCTCCACTTGAAGTCGATGTGCTTGAACGCGGGGTACTCGCGGGTCTTGCGCACATAGCGCTTCAGCGCCTTCATCTCGCCGCCGAGCGTGCCGTTCAGCCCGTGCTCGGAGATCAGGATGCGCCCGCGGAGCCCCAGCGACTCGGCGAGGTCGCGCTGCCACAGGCGCACGGCGACGGGGTCGGCGAGCGGGGTGAAGACGTAGTAGAGGAGGATCTTGGCGAGGGCCACCCCGAGATCATACGGGCGGATGCCGCGTGGCCGCCGGGAGCGGTGAGGTTGCAGTACGGCCGGTCGGCCTGAGTGCGGTCGGCGGCTCCTTCCGGCGTTCTTCGGATCTCCCCCTTCGGTACGTGCTCGGGCGACCCCGCAGCCCAACCTTTTCCATTTCGGATATGCCAGTTCCCCCTCATCGATGAGGGGGAACTGGCATACCGATCCGGTCAAGAGTCGGTCGACGCCAGGGTCGGCGCGACGAGTCGGCAGGCAGCAAGTGAGCCCGTCGAGCCTTTGGAGCCCGAGGGACCCCCAGTCAGTCAGTCGAGAGGTGGTCCGACTCGGGCGGCTCGCTCCGCCGGCCATCGCGGCGGCCGCGTTGCCCCCGGCGACCCGCGCGGTGCATGTGCGGTTGACGCGTCGGCGACGCAGGGTGCGCAGGGAACTGCGGCGCGCGACGAACGCCCGTGCCGTAGCGCTGCTCCCACAGGGTGAAAAGCTCACCGACGGCATCATCGAGGCGTTCGAGGTACTCGCCGTTCACGACGTAGAGTCGCGACTGCGGCAAGCCCTGGTCGGGCGCGACGCTCACGACGCCCTCGTCTCGCAAGATGCGCAAGTGGTGCGAGACGGCGGATCGGGAGATCGAGAACTCCATCGCGATCACGTCGTTCAGGATCCCGACCGGGTGCTCGCCGACCGCGAGCACCTCGATGATCCTGCGCCGAACAGGCTCAGCGACGATCTCGAACGGATGCATCATCGCGGCAGCGTACCGAGCGGGCGCCCGTGTGCGGCCCGCCTGTCCACAGGAGATGCGGCTACGGTGGCACTCGTGAGCGACCACATCTCCGCGAGCGTCGCCGACGGTGTCGGCCACGTCACGCTCGACCGTCCGCAGGCGCTGAATGCCCTCAGCTACGAGATGATCCGCGAGCTCGCCGCGATCTTCGAGCTCTGGCGCACCGACTCCGAGGTCGGCGTCGTCGTGCTCGACGGCGCGGGGGAGCGCGGCTTCTGCGCCGGCGGCGACATCCGCGAGCTCTACACGTACGCCTCGAACGACGACCACGCCGAGGCCCGGGCGTTCTTCCGCGCGGAGTACCGCCTCGACGCGATGATCGCGCGCTACTCGAAGCCCGTCGTCGCGCTGATGGATGGCATCACGATGGGCGGCGGCATCGGCCTCGCCGGCCACGCCTCGATCCGCATCGTGACCGAGCGCTCGCGCGTCGCGATGCCCGAGACCCGCATCGGCTTCACTCCGGATGTCGGTGGCAGCTGGTTGCTCGCGAAAGCCCCGGGTGAGCTCGGCGTGCACCTCGCGCTGAACTCACGCACGATGGATGCCGCGGACGCGATGCACGCCGGGTTCGCCGACTCGTTCGTGCCCTCCGAGCGGTTGCCGCACGTCATCCAAGCGCTCGCCGAGCGAGCGGACCCCGGCAGCCCGGCCGAGATCGTCATGCTCTTCGACGAGACGCCCGGCCCGTCGGCGCTCGCGCTCGCTCGCGACTGGGTCGACGCCTGCTATTCGGCGCCCACGGTCGCCGAGATCATCGAGCGACTTCGTGCCTTCGCCGACGGACGGGTGACGGCGACCACCGGGGGCGCCTCGTCGAGCTCCTTCCCGCAGCATCCGCTCGACCCCGGCGCGACCGCCTACGCGGCCGCCGCCGCCGACGAGCTCGAGACGCTCTCGCCGACCGCGCTCACCGTGACGCTCGAGTCGGTGCGCCGCGCCCGCACGCTGCGCAGCCTCGAAGACGCCCTCGAGCAGGAGTTCCGGCTCGTCTCGTGGTTCATCGAACAGCACGACCTGCGCGAGGGCATCCGCGCCCAGGTCATCGACAAGGACCGCAACCCCCGCTGGAACCCGTCGACGCTCGCCGAGGTCGAGCCCGGTCTCGCGACGAGGGTGCTCGACGATGCGCGCTTCGAACCGGTCTGGCCGCCCGCCTAGCGTTTGTATACATCAAGCGCAAGCTGGATGACCATTTGCGCGATCCTCTGCCGCAGCGTATACATAAGTGGGGGAGGGTGAGCATGAGAGCCAGCGAGCGCGCATATCGGGAGCTCCGCGAGGAGATCCTCGACGGCGTGCTCGCACCGGGCACCGCGCTCGCCGAGGTCGAGCAGGCGACCCGGCTCGGCGTCTCTCGCACTCCGGTGCGCGAAGCCCTCGCCCGACTCGAGGCCGATGGTCTCGCCACCGCGGCCTCCGCACGAGTGCTGCAGGTGAGCGAACTCTCGCCCGCGAGCATCACCGCGCTGTACGAGCTGCGCGAGGCGCTCGAGGAGCAGGCGGCCCGGCTCGCCGCGTCCCGCCGCGACCCGGCGCGATTCACCGAGCTCCACGAACGGCTCGCGGCAGCACCGCGGTTGCTCGACAGCGGCGACGACGGCCTGCGCACCTACTACGACACCGTCGAAGCGCTCGACGAGGCGATCGACGCCGCTACTGCCAACCCCATGCTCGTCGCGGCGCTCCGCAGTGCCCGCCTGCACTCGGTCCGGGTGCGGCGACTGGCCCGACACAATCCCGATCGGCTCCGCGCCGCGGCATCCGAGCACCTCTTGATCGTCGAGGCGATCATCGCCGGCGACGCCTCGCTCGCCGCCCATGCCAGCCATGTGCACCTGCACATGAGCCTTCGTCACGCACTCGCATCCATCGAGTCTCGTCAGTCCGATGGGCACCGCGTAGCCTGACCGTTGGAACAGTTCTGAAAGGGCCGTCAACATGCACCTCCACCACCTTCGCACGCACCGCAGCGACGAGAACCTCGCCCGTGAGGGCCAGCTCGCCTGGAAGCTCGCGAGCGTCGCGACCGACCCGGTCGAGCTCGACGACGTCGTCGTCGACATGGTGGTGAACCGCGTGATCGACAACGCAGCTGTCGCGGCCGCCTCGATCGCCCGCGGCCCCGTCGTCTCGGCCCGCAGCCAGGCGCTCGCCCACCCCGTCTCGATCGGCGGCGACGGCGCCACCGTCTTCGGTGCGGATGCCGCGCGCCGCACGTCGCCCGAGTGGGCGGCGTGGGCCAACGGAGTGGCTGTGCGCGAACTCGACTTCCACGACACCTTCCTCGCCGCGGAGTACTCGCACCCCGGCGACAACATCCCGCCGATCGTCGCCGTCGCCCAGCACCTCGCGGCGAATCGCGGCCTCACGGGGCGCGACATCGTGCGCGGCATCGCGACGGGCTACGAGATCCAGATCGACCTCGTGAAGGCGATCTCGCTGCACAAGCACAAGATCGACCATGTGGCACACCTCGGTCCGTCGGCCGCAGCCGGCATCGGCACCCTGCTCGGCCTCGACCAGGAGACGATCTTCCAGGCGATCGGCCAGGCACTGCACACGACCACCGCCACGCGGCAGTCGCGCAAGGGCGAGATCTCGACGTGGAAGGCGCACGCCCCCGCGTTCGCCGGCAAGATGGCTGTCGAAGCGGTCGACCGCGCGATGCGCGGCCAGACGAGCCCGGTGCCGATCTACGAGGGCGAAGACGGCGTCGTCGCATGGCTCCTCGACGGGCCGGATGCCTCGTACGAGGTGCCGCTGCCCGAGGTGGGGGAGGCCAAGCGCGCCATCCTCGACTCGTACACGAAGGAGCACTCGGCCGAGTACCAGGCGCAGGCGTGGATCGACCTCGCCCGCAAGCTCCACGACGAGTACCCCCTGATCCTCGACGACCCGTCGCGCATCGAGTCGATCGTCCTGCACACCTCGCACCACACGCACTACGTCATCGGCTCGGGCGCGAACGACCCTCAGAAGTACGACCCCGATGCCTCGCGCGAGACGCTCGACCACTCGATCCCGTACATCTTCACCGTCGCCCTGCAGGACGGCACGTGGAACCACGCCGAGTCGTACTCGCCCGAGCGCGCCCACCGCGCCGACACCATCGAGCTGTGGAAGAAGGTCACCACGGTCGAAGACGAGGAGTGGACGCGCCGCTACCACTCGAACGACATCGCCGAGAAGGCGTTCGGCGGTCGAGTCGTCATCAAGCTCGCCGACGGCGGCGAGATCGTCGACGAGATCGCCGTGGCCGACGCGCACCCGCTCGGCGCCCGGCCGTTCGCGCGCGAGCAGTACGTGCAGAAGTTCCGCACGCTCGCCGAGTGGGCGCTGACGCCCGAAGAGATCGAGCGCTTCCTCGACGTCGCGCAGCGACTGCCCGAGCTCGGCCCCGATGAGCTCGGCGGCCTCACGTTCAACGTCGCCCCCGGCGCGCTCGTCGGCGTCGAGGTGCCCGAGGGACTGTTCTGATGCTGTACGCGACGACCACCCCGTCCGAGAAGCGCCGGCTCTTCCGCGAGCGACTCGCGACCGGTGAGATCATGCGCTTCCCCGGGGCGTTCAACCCGCTCTCGGCGAGGCTCATCGAGCAGAAGGGCTTCGAGGGCGTCTACATCTCGGGCGCCGTGCTCTCGGCCGACCTCGGCCTGCCCGACATCGGCCTCACGACCCTCACCGAGGTCGCGGGCCGCGGCAAGCAGATCACCCGGATGACCGAGCTGCCGGCGATCATCGACGCCGACACCGGCTTCGGCGAGCCGATGAACGTCGCCCGCACCGTGCAGGAGATGGAGGACGCCGGCCTCGCCGGCCTCCACATCGAGGACCAGGTGAACCCGAAGCGCTGCGGCCACCTCGACGGCAAGCAGGTCGTCGACGAGGCGACGGCGTTGCAGCGCATCCGCGCCGCCGTCGATGCCCGCCGCGACCCGAATTTCCTCGTCATGGCGCGTACCGACATCGCCGCGGTCGACGGGCTCGCCGCCGCGGTCGATCGCGCGAAGGCGCTCGTCGATGCAGGCGCCGACGCGATCTTCCCCGAGGCGATGCGTTCGCTCGCCGAGTTCGAGGCGGTGCGCGCCGCGGTCGACGTGCCGCTGCTCGCCAACATGACCGAGTTCGGCAAGAGCGAGCTCTTCACGGTGCGCCAGCTCGCCGACGTCGGCATGAACATCGTCATCTGGCCGGTGTCGCTGCTGCGCCTTGCGATGGGTTCCGCCGTGCGCGGCCTCGACGCGATCGAGGCGACGGGCTCGCTCATCGGCAAGCTCGACGAGATGCAGCACCGCGCCGATCTCTACGAACTCATCGACTACGAGGGCTACAACCGCTTCGATACGAGTATCTTCAACTTCACCGTCACCAAGACGCCGGTCGAATAGACGCGCAAGCGCCCTATCCAGACCACGCCAACGCAAGGGAGCACACATTGGCTGAGCACGAGATCGCAGCACCGCCCGAGATCTACAAGGGCCTGGCCGGCGTCCCGGTCGACTACACCGCGATCTCGAAGGTGAATCCCGAGTCGAACTCCCTGCTCTACCGCGGCTACCCGGTGCAGGAACTCGCGGCGTCTTCGACGTTCGAGGAGGTCGCCTACCTGCTGTGGAACGGCGAGCTGCCGGATGACGCGCAGCTGGCCGAGTTCGAGGAGCGCGAGCGCTCGCTCCGCGGCCTCGACCACGAGGTGAAGCGCATCATCGATGAGCTGCCGCTCACCGCCCACCCCATGGACGTCGTGCGCACCGCGGTCTCGGTGATCGGCGCGAGCGACCCCGCGACCCCCGACGACAGCGTCGAGGCCAACCTCGACAAGTCGATCCGCCTGCTCGCGAAGCTACCGTCGATCGTCTCCTACGACCAGCGGCGCCGGCACGAACTCGAGTTCGTCGAGCCGCGCGGCGACCTCGGCTTCTCGGCGAACTTCCTCTGGCAGACGTTCGGCGAGCTTCCCGAGCTGCCCGTCGTGAGCGCCTTCGACGTGTCGATGATCCTCTACGCCGAGCACTCGTTCAACGCCTCGACGTTCACCGCCCGCGTCATCACCTCGACGCTCGCCGACCTCTACTCCGCGGTCACCGGTGCGATCGGCGCACTCAAGGGCGCGCTGCACGGCGGCGCCAACGAGGCCGTCATGCACACCTTCGAGGAGATCGGGGCAGGCCCCGGCGGCGCCGAGCGCGCGGTCGCCTGGCTCGACACCGCACTCGCCGAGAAGCGCAAGATCATGGGCTTCGGCCACCGGGTCTACAAGAACGGCGACTCCCGCGTGCCGACGATGCGCGATGCCATGGAGCGCATGGTCGAGTACTACGAGCGGCCCGACCTGCTCGAGCTGTACGTCGCCCTCGAGCAGGCGATGGGCGAGCGCAAGGGCATCAAGCCGAACCTCGACTACCCGGCCGGCCCGGCCTACCACCTCATGGGCTTCGACACCCTGACCTTCACGCCGCTGTTCGTCGCGAGCCGCATCACGGGCTGGACGGCCCACATCATGGAGCAGGCGGCGTCCAACGCCCTCATCCGCCCGCTGTCGGTCTACAACGGCGTCGACGAGCGACACGTGCCCGTCAAGGGCTGATCCCCGTGTCCCACGTCTTCCTCGAGATGACGATGACCGTCGACGGATTCACCGCGGCGGTGGGCGTGAGTCTCGAGCATCCGTTCGGGCTCGAGGGGGAGCGGGTGCACTCGTGGATGCGCGACTCGGTGTTCGCCGGTTCGCCCGGCGACGACGACCGCGACGGCCTGATCGACGACTCGGCTGAAGAGGTCGATCGCGACGCCGTCGCGCACCTCTACGAGTCGACCGGCGCCTTCGTGCTCGGCCGACGCACGCTCGACGTCCGGGAGGCCGTCTGGGGCGACGAGCCCGTGTTCCAGGGACGCCCGTGCTTCGTCGTCACCAGTCGACCCCACGAGCCGTACTCTCGAGGCGGTTCGCGCTACGAGTTCGTCACCGGTGGAGTGGGCGAAGCGATCGCCCGTGCCGGCGCGGCTGCGAGCGCGGCATCCGTCTGCGTCATCGGCGGTGCGGATGTCGCGAGGCAGGCCCTCGCCCTCGGACTCGTCGACGAGGCGCGTCTCCACATCGTTCCGGTGCTGCTCGGCGGCGGCGACCGGCTCTTCCCCGACGCGGCTCCGCATCGGGTGGAGCTCGAGCCGATCTCCGCAGTTCAGGGAGCACGGGCGACGCACCTGCGCTACCGCGTGCCGACCGTCGCCGAGTAGTCGTCGCGGGCTCGCACAACGAGAGCCGCGGCATCCGGTCGCGCGACTGTGGCTTCCGCCAATGTCGGATGATCCACCATGAATTCGTCATACAGTCGTGGATCATGCACATGTTCTTCCGCACCCTGCTCCACGTGCTGTTCCTGTCTCGGCGCAAGCCCGACCTCGGGCACTGGGATGTCGCCCGCACGAACTTCATCACCCTGCCCACCGACCTCGACATCAACCGGCACATGAACAACGGCGTCTACTTCTCGATCATGGATGTCGCGCGCTTCGACATGCTCGTGCGCAACGGCGTCTGGGCCATGATGCGCGAGAAGAACTGGTACCCCGTCGTCGCGAGCGAGACGATCACGTTCCGGAAGTCCCTGCAGTTGTGGCAGCGCTTCACGATCGAGTCGCGGCTCGTCGGCCACGACGACAAGGCCGTCTACATGGAGCAGCGCTATGTGCGGCCCGGCGCCGACGGCGAGCCCGAGATCTACGCGCAGGGGTTCATCCGCGCGCGGTTCCTCAAGAAGGGCGGCGGCACGGTGCCGATGTCCGACATCGTCGAGGCGCTCGGTGTCTCGGACGCCGACGACATCCCCGATTGGATGGAGCGATGGGGCACGGATGTCGCGCTGCCCGCCACTCGCGCGGCGGCGCCGTCGATCTGGAACTGACCGCTAGCTACGCGCCTTCTTCGGCACGACGACCTCTTTGATGATGAGCAGGATGCCGGCGGCGACGGGGATCGCGACGAGCGCACCGGGCAGCCCGCCGAGCGTGCCGCCCGCGAGCGCGGCGATGAGCACGATCGAGCCGGGCACCTGCACGGCCTTGCTCATGACCTTCGGCGTGAGGATGTAGGCCTCGACCTGCATGTAGATGAGCATGAAGACGAGCACGATGAGGGCCGCCACCGGCGAGACGAACAGGGCGATCACCGTCATGACCGCCGTCGTCAGCACCGTTCCGATGAGCGGGATGAGCGTGATGAAGAATGCCGCCACCGCGATCACGAGCGCGAACGGCACTCCCACGAGCAGCAGCAGGATGAAGCTGTAGACCGCGTTGAAGAACGCGAGCACGACCATGCCGCTGAGGTAGCGGCCGACGTTCTGCATGATGCGCTCGGCGTAGCCGACGACGCGCTCGCGGTGCGACGCCGAGATGAGTGTGTAGATCGCCCGCTTCGACGAGTCGAGGGTCGCCGTGAAGTAGATCGTCAGGATGAAGATGAAGAACGCGCTCGAGAGGCCGCCGATGATCGCGAAGCCGACGTTCAGTGCGCCGCCGCCGATGGTCGCCCAGAAGTTCGGGTCGCTGATGGTGTCGACGACCCACTTGTAGACGGAGCCGAGCACGCCGCCCGAGCCGGCCTGCGCGTCCTGGAACCAGTCCTGCGTCTGCAGGTCCTTGTACATGGCGGGAAGGCTGTTGATGAATGCGCTCGCCTGGGTGATGACGATGGGCAGCACGAGCCAGAGCATGCCGGCGATCACGACGATGAACAGGATGATGACGGTGACGATGGCGGCGCCGCGCTTCAGGCCGCGGCGCTCGAACCAGCGCACGAGCGGGTCGAGCCCGAGCGTGACGAACGCGGCGGCGAGCACCGAGAAGACGACGCTCGAGATGCTCGCGAACGCGGCGGCGATGCCGAGCGCGACCACGACGCCGAGGGTCGCGACGAACGCCCACTGGAACGGCTTGTCGGCCATCAGGTTCGCGTTGCGTGCGCGCCAGCCCGCGGTTTCCGTGGACTCGCGGGCCTGGCGTTCGATGCTCTTCACGGCGTCAGTCTAGGGCGGGGCCGTTCCGCCGCCGGGGAGCGCGCCGGAGCGTGCTTCAGCACGGCGTCGGTCGAGGGCGGCGCGGCTCCGCCGCAGGGGAGCGCGCCGAGGCGTGCTTCAGCTGTTCGCGGCGGTCGGAACCTGGAGCTCCCGGTAGTGCCGGGCGAACGCCGGGTAGTAGGTCTCCCATGCGGGCTGCGGCATGCCGGCGCGGGCGGCCGCGAGTCGGTCGAGGTAGTAGTCCCACCCGGGGCCCATGTCGGCCGATTCGGCGGGGTCGCGCAGGCGCTGACCGAGCGTGAGCGTCGTCATGCCCCCGCCCTCGACGAGATGGCAGAAGACTCGGATGCCCGTCGGGCCGGGGCCCGAGTCGGCGGTGAACCGGTGCGGCGCCGCGCACTCGAGGATCGTGACATTCTGCCACTCGCCCTCGCCTTCGGCCTCCATGCGGAACCGCACGCCGCCGGTCGCCGGGCTGCCGGTGTACGTGCCGATCCAGGCGCGCATGGCGTTCGGATTCGTGAGGCTGAACCAGACGTCTTCGATGGGAGCGTGGAAGAGGCGGTCGAACTGCAGGTACAGGCCGTCGTCTTTCAGCACGTAGTGCCCGGTCGGTCTCGCGGTCATCTCGGCCCCCGTTCGCTCGTTCCCTCAGGCTAATCCCGCTGCGCGCCAACCGCCAGAGCGGCCCGCCGCCCACTAGAGTGTGGCCATGGGATCGAGTGGGGGACGCAAGCGTGCGTCGAGTGGGCAGACATCATCGGGCGTGAAGACGTCGTCGAGCGGGCGGTCGGCGAGTAGAGAAGAGACGCTCGACATCGACCCCGAGAACAACAAGGCCGGCCTCTGGGGCGCACTCGCCGGTCTGGTCGTGTTCGCATTCATCGCCATTCCGCTGTCGGCCGCGTTCACGTTCGCGACGACGCCGCACTCCCAGCAGCTTTTCGCCGGTCGACTCTCCGAGGCGACCCAGGGCGGCTACCAGTTCTTCTGGTGGACCGTGACGATCTTCCTGTTCGCGCTGCCGTTCCTCGTCGGCTACCTCGTCGCGAAGCTCTCGGTGAAGTCGCTGGCGGTCGTGGGCGCCATCATCGCGCTCTTCATCATCGCCATCATGGTGCTCGGCCAGGTCTTCGTCTTCTAGGTCACCGAACTCAACTGGTTGAGCCTGTCGAAACCCGGTTTCGACAGGCTCGACCCACAGAACAGGCTCAACCCGGTTTCGACAGGCTCGACCGAGAGCACAGCGTTACGCACCTCGTGGTGCGTCACGCACGGTGAAGTGCGTGGCCTCCATGCGTTAGTGTCACCGTTCGTGCGTTACGCACGAACAGTAACCAACACTTGGAGAGACCTTGCTCATCGCACTCTGGATCGTCACCGGCCTGCTCGCCCTCCTGTTCGGCATGGCCGGCACCATGAAGGCGACCAAGTCGCGCGAGGCCGTGCTCGCGAACATGCCCTGGGTCGAAGACGTGAGCGCCGGCCAGCTCAAGACCATCGGCCTGGTCGAGGTGCTGGGAGCGATCGGCCTCGTGCTGCCCGCCGCCACCGGCATCCTGCCGTGGCTCACGCCCGTTGCGGCGTTCGCGCTCGCGATCACGATGGTGTTCGCCGTCGCCCTGCACGTGAAGCGCAAGGAGGCGTTCGTTCCGAGCCTCGTGCTCGGCATCGTCGCGGTGGTCGTGGGCGTCGGCTGGGTCGCGCTCGGCTGATCAGCCGGCGGATGCCTCGAGCACCGCCATCGCCGCGTTGTGGCCGCCGATGCCGCTCACGGCCCCGCCGCGCACGGCACCCGATCCGCAGAGCAGGATGCCGGGATGCGCCGTCGCGACGCCCCAGCGCTCTGCCGGCGTCGAGAGGGCGGCGCCCGGCTCCGCCCACGGCCAGGACAGCCCGCCGTGGAAGATGTTGCCGCCCGGCATCGCGAGCGCCTCCTCGAGGTCGAGGGTCGTCTTCGTCTCGATGCAGGGGTTGCCGGCGGCATCCGTCGCGATGACGCCCTCGATCGGCTCCGCGAGCACCGAGTTCAGCGAGGCGAGCACCGCCGCCTGCAGTCGCGCCCGCAGCTCGTCGTTGCCGAAGCGCTCGAGCAGCCGGTGCGGCACGTGCAGGCCGAAGACGGTCAGGGTGTGGGCGCCGGATGCCGCGAGCCCGGGCGAGAGGATCGACGGGTCGCTCAGGGTGTGGCAGTAGATCTCGCACGGCAGCTGCGAGGGAATGCGACCGCGGGCCGCCTCGCCGTAGGCGGTCTCGAGCTGCGACGCGAGTTCGTTGATGTGGAACGTGCCCGCGAACGCGGCCTCTGGGGCGACGGTCGAGTCGCGCAGTTCCGGCAGCCGGGTGAGCAGCAGGTTCACCTTCACCTGCGCGCCCTCTGGCGCGTTCAGGTGGCGCAGGCGTTCGCGCACGACGGAGGGCACCCCGGTCGTCGTCGCCGAAGCGGGTGAGGCCTGCGCACCCGCTTCGAGCAGCCGGTCGAGCACCGCGGGCGCGACGTTCGCGAGGATGACGCGCGCCTCCGACATCCGCTCGCCCGGTTCGTCTCCGTGTCGCCAGCGCACCTCGCCCGACGGATCGACCGCGACGACCTCTGCGCCCGTCACGAGCTCGGCGCCGGCCTCGCGGGCCGCGCGCGCGAGTTCGCCGGTGACGGCGCCCATGCCGCCGACCGGCACGTCCCAGTCGCCGGTGCCGCCGCCGATCACGTGATACAGGAAGCAGCGGTTCGCGTCGAGCGACGGGTCGTCGAGCTCGGTGAACGTGCCGATGAGCCCGTCGGTCGCGACGACGCCGCGCACGAGGTCGCTCGTGAACCGGGCGTCGATCACCTCGCCGAGCGGCCGCTCGACGAACTCGCGCCAGAGCCGCTCGTCGCCGAGCAGCGCGCGCGCCTCGTCGCGGGTCGGCAGGGGTTCGGTGAGCGTCGGGAAGAGGCGCTCGGCCAACCGGGCCGTGTCGGCGTAGAACGCCTGCCACGCGGCCGCGTCGGGTTCGGCGTCGACCCGGGCGAAGGCGGCCGCCGTGCTCCCTGAGCCTGTCGAAGGGGCCTCGGCGTCGACGAGCAGGCCGCGCGACGGGTCGGCGGGGTCGGGAGTGTACGACGAGAAGCGCCGGCGCACGAGGCGCACGTCGAGGCCGAGGTCGTCGATGATGCGCTGCGGCAGCAGGCTCACGAGGTACGAGTAGCGCGAGAGGCGCGCGTCGACGCCCTCGAACGCGTCGGCCGAGACGGCGGCGCCGCCGAGGTGGTCGCTGCGCTCGAGCAGCAGCACGCGCTTGCCCGCTCGGGCGAGGTAGGCGGCGGCGGTGAGGCCGTTGTGGCCACCGCCGAGGATCACGACGTCGTGGGGCATCCCACGAGCGTACGCGACGGCGACGGCGCGGCCCCCGGCCCCGGAAATCGGGCGATCCCGGGGCTGCATCGCCGAACGCTATGGCGCCGATAGCGCCGATCTGGGTTCCCGCATCGCACGTCGGTGATCAGAGTGGACTCAGCCCGAGCACAGCGAGGAAAGAGAGAACCGTGACCGCCGAGACCTTCACCGTCAACGACCGCACCTACACGACCCCGGAGGCACCGGTCGTGGTCATCTGCATCGACGGCAGCGAGCCCGACTACCACCTCGAGGCGATCAAGGCCGGCCGCATGCCCTGGCTCGCGCAGTCGCTCGAGTCGAACGCCAGCTCGTGGGAGGCGCACTGCGCCATGCCCGCGCTGACGAACCCCAACAACATCTCGATCGCGACGGGTCAGCCGCCGGCCGTGCACGGCATCAGCGGCAACTACATCTTCGACACCACGACGGGTGAGGAGGTGCTCATGAACGACAAGAAGTTCCTGCGGGCCCCCACCATCTTCGGTGCCGCGAACGACGCCGGGCTCGACGTGGTCATCGTCACCGCGAAGGACAAGCTCCGCCGCCTCCTCGGCGCGGGCGTCGTCGAAGCGGGGCCCAGCCTCGACGGCAGCGGCGAGTTCGTCGAGCCGCGGCGCACCGGGATCTGCTTCTCGGCTGAGAAGGCCGATCAGGTCACCCTCGAAGACAACGGCATCGAGAACGTGCTCGAACTCGTCGGCAAGCCGCTCGCGAGCGTCTACTCGGCCGAGCTGTCGATCTTCGCGCTCGCCGCCGGCGTCGAGATCCTGCGCAGCCGGCACGTCGACCTCATGTACCTGTCGCTGACCGACTACATCCAGCACAAGAACGCACCGGGCACCGAGCCTGCCAACGACCTCTACGCCGAGATCGACCGCTACGCGTCGGAGCTCGAGGCGCTCGGGGCGATCGTGGTGCTGACCGCCGACCACGGCATGAGCGCGAAGACGGATGCCTCGGGCAAGGCCAACGTGCTCTTCGTCGAAGACGAGGTGCGCACGATCCTCGGCAGTTCCGACGTCGAGCCGGGCACCGACGGGCTGCGGGTCATCCTGCCGATCACCGATCCCTACACCGTGCACCACGGCGCGCTGGGCTCGTTCGCGTCGGTCTACCTCCCCGAGGGCGCCGACCGCGACGCGACGATCGAGGCGCTGCGCCTCATCCCCGGCGTGCAGGTCGCGCTGACCCGCGAGGAGGCCGCAGAGACGTTCTCGATGCCGGCCGACCGCATCGGCGACATCATCGTGCTCGGCGAGGAGGGCACGGCCGTCGGCCGCTACGCCGCGTGGCACGACCTGAGCGGCCTCGACGCGCCGCTCCGTTCGCACGGGGCGCTCGGCGAACTGCAGATCCCGTTCATCATCAACCGGCAGCTGCCCCAGCCGGAACAGCTCGACGAGCCGTGGGGCCGCCCCGCCTACATCCACAACTACGACGCGTACTGGGTTGCGACCACCCTGGTCTCCCAGCACGAGCACACGGCACTGACCGCCGTGTGACTCTCTCCCCCCACCCCCTGAAACCCGCAGGCTGACTGCGACTTGGAGATTGGTAACCATGTCAAGCACCATCGACCGGCCAATGGCGACCGGTAAGCAGCTCGACGCACCGACGTTCCGCAAGATGGCGTGGCGAATGCTGCTGGCGTCCATGTTCATGTACCTGTTCTTCTATACCGGGCGCCAGGCCTTCGGCTTCGCGATCCCCGGCATCCAGGAGGAGTTCGGCTGGACCAAGGCGACGATCGGCGCCATCAGCGGAATCGCGCTCTGGTCGTACGCCGTCGGCCAGCTCATCAACGGCAACCTCTCCGACAAGTTCGGCGGCCGTCGCATGGCCACGGTCGGCTCGATCGCCTCGACCGCGTTCTGCGTCGGCGCCAGCTTCACGGGAACACCGGTCGGCATGGGCGCCATGCTCGGTGCGAACGGCGTCGCGCAGTCGATGGGCTGGTCGGCCGGCGGCCGGGTGATCTCCAACTGGTGGAGCCACTCCGAGCGCGGCAAGACGTTCGGGTTCTACACGCTCGCGGCGGGCTGCTCCTCGGTGCTCGTGTTCGCGACGTCGACGCTCGTGGTCGACACGTTCGACCTCGAGTGGCAGTGGCTGTTCCGCCTGCCCGTGCTGCTCATGCTCGTCGGCGGCATCACCTTCTACCTCATCGCTCGCGACACCCCCAAGTCGGCCGGCGTCATCCCCCCGGAGTCCTTCACGAAGGACGCCGACCACGCCGAGAAGACGATCGCCACGACGACGTCGTCGGTCGGCGCGCTCGACGTCGCCGAGGCGGAGGCCCCGGTGAAGTCGATCACCCGGTACAAGACGGTGCTCGGCATCCCGAAGATCTGGCTCACGGGCATCGCGATCGGCTTCCAGAACTCGGCCCGCTACGGCATGCTCATCTGGGTTCCGGTGTTCTTCCTCGGCGACGAATGGAAGGCGACCCCGGGCGGTCTCTGGATCTCGCTCTCGCTTCCCGTCGGCATGGCCGTCGGCGCACTGGTCAACGGCCAGCTCTCCGACCGGCTCTTCGGATCCCGCCGCGACCGCCCCATCATGCTCTTCATGTCGCTCGGCGCACTGTCGGCGATGGCGATGTGGCTGCTCAACCCCGGCCCCGCACTCGGCATCGTGCTGCTGTTCCTCTGCGGCTTCTTCATCTACGGCCCGCAGTCGTCGTTCTGGGCGCTCTGCCCCGACCTCGCCGGCAAGGTCATGGCCGGCACGGCGATCGGAGCGGTGAACTTCTTCTCCTACCTGTTCGCGGGTGCCGCCGAGCCGATCATCGGGCACATCATGGACGCCAACGGCGGTGACGCCAGCCTGATCTTCCCGATCGTGGCGGTCTGCTGCGCCTGCAGCGCGCTCGTCGCCTCGGCGATCAGGCGCTGACCTCCACCAGGCGCTGACGCGCTTCACTGCACCCGGCGAAACGGGACCGCCCCGGTCCCATCCGGTACCCGACGAGGAGTAGGACAATGACGACCATGGCCAATGACGTGACGAAGACGTCGACGACCACCGTCGCAACGGCAGCGGTGTGGTCGGGCGTCGACGAGGGATTCTCCGTCGACCTCCAGCCGCTGCCCGAGCTCCGCGCCGGGGAGGTGCTGGTGGCGATCGAGCTCGCGACGATCTGCGGCAGCGATCTGCACACCATCGCCGGTGACCGGCCGACACCGCTCCCCACCGTGCTCGGGCACGAGGCGGTCGGCCATGTCGTCGCCATCGGGGGCGACGCACTGGGCCCCGACGGTCGCACCCTGGCCGTCGGGGACCGGGTCACCTGGACCATCGGCACCTCGTGCGGCACCTGCCGCCGTTGTCAGCGGGGCATCCCGCAGAAGTGCACGACCGTGCGCAAGTACGGGCACGAGGCGATGGACGACCACTGGAAGCTCAACGGCGGCTTCGCCTCGCACTGCCACCTGATCTCGGGCACCGGACTGGTGCCGGTGCCCGATGATCTGCCCGCGGCCATCGCCGCACCCGCGAACTGCGCCACCGCCACCGTCACGTGCGCGGCCCGGCGCGTCGAGCTCGACGCCGACGACGTGGTCGTCGTGCTCGGATGCGGCATGCTCGGCCTGACGGCCGTGGCGTACGCCAAGGACCGGGGCGTCGAGACGGTGATCGCGGTGGACATCGATCCCGCCCGACGGGCGCTCGCCCTGGAGTTCGGCGCCACCTTCGCCGTCGCGCCCGAAGATCTGGCCGCGACGGCGAAGGAGCACGGCGCCGACGTCGTCTTCGAGCTCTCCGGCAACAGCCGCGCGGTGCAGTCGGCCTTCGACATCGTCGACATGGGCGGCCGGATCGCGCTCGTCGGCTCCGTCTCGCCGGCGCCCGAGATCAGTTTCGAGCCGAGCGGGTACGTCAAGAACCTGACGACCGTCGTCGGCAGCCACAACTACCGCATCGACGACCTCGTCGAGGCGATCGACTTCCTCCGCCGCACGCCGGCGCAGCAATTGTTCGTCGACCTCATCCCCGACGCATTCGACCTGGCCGACATCGACGACGCCGTCGCCTTCGCGCGCACCGGTGCAGCGCCGCGCATCGCCGTTCGCCCCAACTGACCGAGGAGCCCTCTCGTGACCGATCTCCACCCCCCGCTGACCCTCGACCCGACCCGTGCCGAAGGAGCCGACGTGACGCCTCAGCCCCAGTCCGATCACCTCCTGAACCACATCGACGGGGTCTGGACCGCCAGTGCGAGCGGCGACACCCGCGACAACCGCAATCCGGCGAACACCGATGACGTGATCGGCGCGTTCACGGAGTCGATCACCGCCGACGTCACCGCCGCCGTCGACGCGGCGGAGGCCGCGCAGCCCGCATGGGACGCGATCGGCCCGATCGAGCGGGCGAAGGTGCTCACTCGCGCCGCCCGCCTCATCGAGGAGCGCATCGACCTCTTCGCCGCGGCGATCACCCGCGAGCAGGGCAAGCGCCTCTCGGAGGCTCGCGGCGAGGTCACCCGCTCCCTCGCGATCCTCGAGTTCACGATCGGCGAGGCGCGACGCATCAACGGCGTCACCACCCCGGCTGAAGAGCCTCGCACCGTCGTGATGACCTTCCGGCGTCCTCTCGGCGTCGTCGGCCTGATCACGCCCTGGAACTTCCCGGTGGCCATCCCCATGTGGAAGGTCGCGCCCGCGCTCCTCGCCGGCTGCGGCGCGGTGCTGAAGCCGTCGCCCCTGACCCCGTGGACCTCGGCGCTGCTCGTGCAGGCGTTCGCCGACGCCGGCCTGCCCGACGGCGTGCTCAACCTGATCCAGGGCGACCGCGAGGCGGGCGAGGCGATCGTGAACGACCCGAGGGTCGCCGGCATCTCGTTCACCGGATCGCTGCCGGTCGGGCAGGCGATCAACCGCGCCGGCGCGAACCGCCTCATGCGCACCCAGCTCGAGCTCGGCGGCAAGAACGCGCTGATCGTGCTCGCCGACGCCGACCTCGACGCCGCGACCGACGCGATCATCCATGGCGCGTTCGGCCAGAGCGGGCAGCGCTGCAGCGCGACCAGCCGGGTGATCGTCGACGCGGCGGTGCACGACGAGCTGCTCTCCCGCCTCGTTCCGCGGGTGCAGGCGATGCGGATCGGCGCAGGCGACCAGGACTGGGCCGACATCGGACCGGTCGTCAACGAGGAGCGCCAGGTCGCCTGCCTCACCGCGATCGAGCGCGCGGTCGCCGATGGCGCCGAGGTCGCCGTCGGCGGAGGCGCTGCGGAACTCGAGACGCCCGGCTACTTCGTGCAGCCGACGGTGCTCGACCAGGTGGCGTGGGACTCGCACCTCGCCCAGGAGGAGGTCTTCGGTCCCGTGCTCTCGGTGATCACGTGCGAGGGCTACGACGACGCGATGCGCATCAGCAACTCGGTCAAGTACGGCATGTCGGGCACGATCTTCACGCAGGACCCCGCCCGCATCTTCCAGGCGCTGCAGGACTTCCAGGCGGGCATGCTGCACGTCAACCGTCCCGGCGTGGGCGCCTATTCGCACCTGCCGCACATGGGCGCGAAGGCGTCGCAGCTCGGCGCACCCGAGTGCTCGCCCGACGTGTGGAACTTCTACACCGACCTGCGGTCGGCCTGCATCAGGTACTGACCGCTCAGCGCTGCCCGCGGCGGTCGCCGTGGGCGGGTGGTGTCCGCCTGCCCCACCCGCCCACCGTGACCGCCGCGGGTTCTTCGTCCGACCCCGCCCCAGCCGCCGCGGGCGTCGAGCGCTGCCTCAGCTGGGCCAGACGGCGATCGCGCGCAACTGGGTCACGAACGCCTCTTCGGGCGGCGTCAGCACCCGGTCGGCCCGGCGGATGAGCGAGACGGTGCGGCTCGGCGGTGCCGGGTCGACCTCGAGGGCGACGAGGTGGCCCATCGAACGCTCCCGGGCGATCGCATGCTCGGAGAGCAGGGCGACACCGAGCCCCTGGTAGGCGGCCTCCTTGAGGGTGTCCGGCCCCCACATCTCCCACCGCTCGGCGGACTCGAGGCCCCATTGCAGCAGGATGTCCTCCTGCTGGCGACGGGTGGCCGATCCCTTCTCGCGCACCAGGAAGCGCTGGCCGGCCAGGTCGCCGGGCACGAGCCGCTTGCCGACGAGCGGCGAGTCGGATGCCGCGACCAGCACCATCTCCTCAGTGAGCAGCGCCTCGGAGTCGAGCGGTTCCTTGGGCTCGCCGATGCACAGGCCGAGCGCGACCTCGCCGCGGATCACCCACCCCTCGACGGCCTCCTCGTTGCCGACCCGGATCTGGCAGTCGATCTTCGGGGCACGGGCGGTGAAGTCGGCGACGAGGCGGGGCAGCAGGTAGGTGCCGAGGGTCGTGGTGCCGGCGACCGTGAGTCGCCCGGCCTCGAGGCCCTGGAAGCCCGCGATGCTGTGCTCGAGGGATTCGAGCTGCGCGAAGATCCTGCGCGCGTGGTCGACGACGACGTCGCCGGCCGGAGTGGGCCGGGCCCCCTGGGTCGTGCGCTCGACGAGGTGCACCCCGAGGGAGAGCTCGAGGTTGCGCACGTGGTTCGACACCGACGGCTGGCTCATGTAGAGCCGCTTCGCCGCCCCGGAGAACCCGCCGGCCTCGACGACGGCGACGAGCACCTCGAGCTGGTTCAAGCTGACCATGATCCGTCCTCACCGACACGCCAACGTCCTCGACGAATCGTAGTCCGTCGAGGACGTGGCGGTGCAGCTCAGGCGCCGGCTCAGCGGGCCCGCTTCATCGCCCGCACGCCGACCACGACGCCGATCGCGCAGGTCACCGCGGCGGCGATGACGCCGCCGATGACGGCGGGAGCGCCGAAGTCGCCCGCGAGGAGCGCTCGCTCGGCACCGACGAGGTAGCTCAGCGGATTGATCGCCGCGGCGACCTGCATCCACGCGGGGCCATCCTCGAGCGGCAGCAGCATGCCCGAGAGGATCATGAGCGGGAAGAGCAGCGTCTGGTGCACCATCCAGAACATCCAGTCGCGGTTGCGGCAGGCGAGGGCGAGCGTGTAGCTGAGCGCGCCGAACCCGATGCCGAAGACGGCGAGCACCGCGAGGCCGGCGACGAGCCCGGGCACGTCGAGCGAGAAGCCGAACGGCACGGCGACGAGCACCACGATCGTGCCCTGGATCACGAGGGGCACGACCTCCTTGAGGGCGCGGCCGACGAGCAGTGCGCTCCGCGAGAGCGGGGCGACGAGCGTGCGCTCGTGCGATCCCGTCTGCATCTCGAAGAGCAGGTTGGCGCCCGTCGAGGCCGTGCCGAACAGCGCGACCATCACGAGGATGCCTGGCACGAACCACTGCAGCGTGCCCGCGGCGTCCCCGCCGGAGGCGCCGATCAGCAGCGGGCCGAACAGCCCGAGGAAGACGAGCGGCTGCACGAGCGAGAAGATCACGCTGAACGGGTCGCGGACGAGCGGGCGCGACTCTCGGACGAAGACCGAGGCGGTGTCTCGGAGGAAGCCCGTCGGGCGGGCGGTGGCGTCGATGGTGGTCATGAGTTGCTCCTTCATGTTCGTCGGGGGTGGATCAGGCGAGAGCCGGCTCGGCGGATGCCTCGGCGTGCGCGGCCTCCTCGCGAAGGGTGCGGCCCGTGAGGGCGAGGAACACGTCGTCGAGGGTCGGCTGCCGGTGGGTGGCGGCGGTGACCTCGAGTCCGGCGTCGCCGAGCGAGCGGATGTATCGGGGCAGCGCCCGATCGCCGCCGGGCGCCGTCACAGTGACGACCTGCCCGGAGGCCGCGCCGCCGATGCGGGCCGCGGCGGCCGAGGCATCCGCTGCCGTCTCGAAGGTGAGGCTCACGCGGTCGCCCGCGAGCGATTCCTTGAGCGCCCAGGCCGTGTCGTCGGCGATGACCTGTCCGTGATCCATCACCATCACGCGCTCGGCGAGCTGGTCGGCCTCGTCGAGGTAGTGGGTCGTCAGGAAGATCGTCGTGCCCGTCTCGCTGCGGAGGTCGACGATGTGCTCCCAGAGGTTCGCGCGGCTGTGCGGGTCGAGGCCCGTCGACGGCTCGTCGAGGAAGAGCAGCTCGGGCCGGTGGATGAGGCCGAGCGCGATGTCGAGCCGGCGCTTCTGGCCGCCCGAGAGCGACTGCACCTGCCGGCCGGCGACCTGGCCGAGCTCGAGCGACTCGATGAGCTCGGCGGCGCGCGCCCGGGTCTCGCGGCGGCCCATGCCGTAGAAGGAGCCCTGGGCGTGCAGCTCGTCGCGCACGCGCTGGGTGTGCCCGCCCGAGCTGCCCTGCCCGACGTAGCCGATGCGGCGGCGCACGCCGGCCGGGTCACGGCGGATGTCGGAGCCGGCGACGATCGCCTCGCCGCTCGTCGGGGGCAGCAGGGTGGTGAGCATGCGGAGCGTCGTCGACTTGCCGGCGCCGTTCGGGCCGAGGAAGGCGACGAGCTCGCCGGCGCCGACCTCGAGGTCGACGGAACGGACGGCCTCGACGACCTTCCCCTTGGCGGGGAACGTCTTCGTGAGGCCCTGAGCGGAGATCATCTGGTTCGTCATACCTGCAGTCTTCCGAGGCATCCGGTCAGTTTCCGTCCGCATGGATGGGAAACTTGGAGCATGGCCGCAACGACCTCGCGAACCCTCGAACTGCTCTCCCTGCTGCAGAGTCACCGGCACTGGTCGGCGCGCGAACTCGTCGACCGGCTCGGCGTCTCCGACCGAACCCTGCGACGCGACGTCGACCGACTTCGCGAGCTTGGCTACGGCATCGAGTCGGCGCGCGGCTCGACCGGCGGCTACCGGCTCGAGGCCGGCACCGGGCTGCCGCCCCTGCTGCTGAGCGATGACGAGGGCGTCGCGATCGCCGTCGGCCTGCGCTCGCAGGCGACCGCCGGGCTCCGCGGCGCCGAGCACACGACGCTCAGCGCGCTCGCGAAGATCGAGCAGGTGCTGCCGCCCGCCCTGCGTCGCCGCATCGAGGCGCTGCAATCCCACGCCGCGACCGGGGCCGGCGGGCCCGGATCCGCCCGCTCGGGCCGCCCGACGCCCGAGGTCGACGCCGAACTGCTCGGCCTCCTCGCGCTCGGCTGCCGCGACTCCGAGCGGCTGCGGTTCACCTACACGGATGCCGCGGGCGAGGCGTCGGCCCGCGTCGTCGAGCCGTACCGGCTCGTGCCCGTCGCCCGGCGCTGGTACCTGCTCGCATGGGATCGCCAGCGCGAGGACTGGCGCACCTTCCGGCTCGACCGCATGAGCGACGTCTTCCCGACCCGGGTGCGGTTCGAACCCCGGCCGATGAGCGACGACGACGCCCGGGCGCGCGTCGAGGCGGCGGTGCGCTGGCGCGACCGGAGCGTGAAGGCCCGCGTCGTCGCCGAGCTGCCGCAGGCGGAGCTCGTCGAGCACCTCGGCTGGTACGGGCGCGACGTCGTGGCGATCGATGCCGCGCACTGCGCGTGGCCGCTCGAGGCCGACACGGTCGAGAACCTCTCGATGACCCTCATGTGGATGCCGCGCGGCGTGCGCTACCGCGTCGAGGGGCCCGCCGAGGTGCTCGACTTCATCGCGATGCAGGCCGAGCGCTTCGCGGAGGCATCCGCTCGGGCGTGACCGCTACTCGGTACGCGGCAGCGTGCCGATCTCGTCACCCGACTCGTCGAGGACGGTGAGCGTGTCGCCGGCGATCGTGCCCGTCGCGAGCGCCGAGAGCCACGTGTCGACACCCTCGCAGGCCATGCGCGTCGAGGCGACGTCGACGAACGTCACGGTGTCGGCCTCGGCGGTCCAGCTGCCGACCAGGCGGTTGCAGCCGTCGGTGCCGGTGAGCGAGCCGTCGTCACCGAGCACGAGCGATGGCTCGTCGGTCGTGGCGACATCGCCCCAGGTGCCGACGGGGTCGACGGCCTCGGCGGAATCGGTGCCGGCGGTGCCGGCATTGCCGGCGCAGGCGGTCAGCAGCGTCGCTGCGAGCAGGATGGTGCCGGACAGGGCGAGGCGCTGCAGCGTTCGTGACATGGGCACAGCGTAGCGACCGGAGGCCTCAGCGGGCCGAAGGCGTCGCCGTCGCGCGCGCGGCCCGGGCGAGGGCGTCACGGCAGGCGACGACGGCCGGTCGGGCGGCCGCAGCGAGCCGGGTCGACGTGAAGACCTCGCGTTCCGGATGCCCCGGCAGGTCGACGAGGGTCACGCTCGGCGCTTCGCCGGCCCACACGAGGTCGGGCAGGAGCCCGACGGCGTTGCCCGAGCGGATCAGGCGGATGTGCGCCATGAGGTCGGCGGTCTCGAACCGCACGTCGGGCTCGAAGCCGGCCTCGCGGCAGAGCTGCTCGGCCCAGTCGCGCGAGGCCGTGCCCTCGGGCTCGAGCACCCAGGGCATCGTCGCGGCGGCGAGCAGCGATGGTTCTGCAGGGCCGGATCCCTGTCGAGAGGACGCGTAAGGTCGCTCTGCGTCGGACATTCCGACACGTTGCGTCCTCCGCCCGCGCGACGGGTGCGGCGGCAGTGCGAGCCGGATGGTGTCGGCGACGAGGTGCACGCGGTCGAGCTCCTCGCGGTGGGCCCGCGTGTGGCCCGGGTACTGCTCGGCGATCACGAGGTCGAAGTCGCGCGCCGAGACCTCGAACAACCCGACGTCGGGCTCGCGCTCGGTGACCTCGACGCGCAGGGCGGGGTGCTCGGCGCGCAGCAGGGTCAGCGCCTGCGGCACCACGGCGTGCGCCGCCGACTGGAACACGGCGATGCGCACGGTGCCGCCGACGGCGGTGAGCGAGCGGGCGACCTCGGACTCAGCCTCTTCGAGCCGGTCGAGCACGGCGCGGGCGTGTCCGACGAGCACCTCGGCCTGCGGGGTCAGCTGCACCCGGCGACCGACCTGCACGAGCAACGGCACGCCGGCCTCGCGCTCGAGCTGGCTGAGCTGCTGCGAGACCGACGAGGGGCTGTACGAGAGCGCCTCGGCGACCGCGGAGAGCGTGCCGCGGTCGCTGAGTTCCACGAGCAGTCGCAGGCGTCGCACGTCGAGCATGGGCACCTCCGGGGCATCCGCTGATCTTTCGGTTCTTCCGAACAGTATCGTTCAGATTCATTCGCTTTACCGAACGGATGTCCCGGCGCATACTGAACCCGACAGGCGCGCGACCCCCGGCGCGCTCGAAGCAAAGGACAGTACCCTCGTGACCATGTCGAACGCCGCCACGGACGCCCGGCCGAACACCGATCACGTCGTCGCCCTCGTGCGCCGCTGGCTCGCCGAGAGCGCGGAGCACCCCGCCGATCCGGCCGCCGAGCGCCTCGCCGGCGTGCTGAAGGACCCGCGTGGCCTCGACTTCACCGTCGGCTTCGTCGACGGCGTCATGCGCCCCGAAGACCTCGGCGTCGCGGGCCGCAACCTCGAGCAGGTCGCGAAGCTCACGCCGAAGTTCCTGCCCTGGTATTTGAAGGCCGCGATCCGCGTCGGCGGGGTCGTCGCCCCCGTGCTGCCGTGGATTGTCATCCCGATCGCCCGCCGGGTGCTGCGCGCCATGGTCGGCCACCTCGTGCTCGACGCCACGCCCGACAAGCTCGGCCCGGCCATCGCGACCCTGCGCCAGTCGGGCAACCGCCTGAACCTCAACCTCCTCGGCGAGGCCGTGCTCGGTGAAGAGGAGGCCGACCGTCGCCTCTCGGGCACCTACGAGTTCCTCGCCCGCGACGACGTCGACTACGTGTCGATCAAGGTGTCGAGCGTCGTCAGCCAGCTCTCGATGTGGTCGTTCGACGAGGCCGTCGCCAAGGTCGTCGCGAAGCTCACCCCGCTCTACGAGCTCGCCGCCAAGAGCCGCACGCCGAAGTTCATCAACCTCGACATGGAGGAGTACCGCGACCTCGACCTGACGATCGCGGTCTTCACGACCCTGCTCGACCAGCCGCAGCTGCGCGGACTCGAGGCCGGCATCGTGCTGCAGACGTACCTGCCCGACGCGCTCGGCGCGATGCAGGAGCTCACCGCGTGGGCGAAGAACCGCCGCGCGCAGGGCGGCGCTCCCATCAAGGTACGCGTCGTCAAGGGCGCGAACCTCGCCATGGAGCACGTCGACGCCGCCGTGCACGACTGGCCGCTCGCCACCTACGACTCCAAGCAGGACTCCGACACCAACTACAAGCGCGTGCTCGACTGGTCGATGACCCCCGAGCGCACCGACGCGGTCAAGCTCGGCGTCGCCGGCCACAACCTCTTCGATGTCGCCCACGCCTGGCTCACCGCCCGCGAGCGCGGCGTCGACTCGCGCGTCGAGTTCGAGATGCTGCTCGGCATGGCGACCGGCCAGGCCGAGGCCGTGCGCCGCGACGTCGGCAACCTGCTGCTCTACACGCCCGTCGTGAACCCGAGCGAGTTCGACGTCGCCATCGCCTACCTGATCCGCCGCCTCGAAGAGAACGCGAGCCAGGAGAACTTCATGTCGGCCGTGTTCGAGCTGAGCACGAGCGAGCCACTGTTCCAGCGGGAGCAGGCGCGCTACCTCGCCTCGCTGGCGGCCCTCGAGCCGACGGTCGTGACGGCGCCTGCGCCGAACCGCACCCAGAACCGCCACACCGAGTGGACCGACGAGACCCTCGCGGCCGCGATGACGGTTCCGGATGCCCCGGCGCCCGGCACCGAGCACGACGACGACCCCTCGCTCACGAGCGTGGTGCTCGGCATCACCCGCGGGTCATCGGGCATGGACGGCGCAGAGCTGGCGGATGCCGCGGCATCCGCCTTCCCCGCCGGCTCCGGCGTGACGCCGGGCTTCCGCAACGAGCCCGACACCGACCCCGCCCTCGCCGCGAACCGCGAGTGGGGTCGCCGCATCCTCGAGCGCGTGCCAGGCTCGACGCTCGGCGTCGCCACGATCGCAGCCGCCCGCGTCGACGATGCGGCCACGCTCGAGCGCGTCATCCAGACGGTCGCCGCCCGCGGCCGGGCCTGGGGCGAACTGCCCGGTGCCGAGCGCGCCGCCGTGCTGCACCGCGCCGGCTACGCGCTCGCCGCGAACCGCGACCGGCTGATCGAGGTCATGGCCGCCGAGACCGGCAAGACCATCGCCGAGGCCGACCCCGAGATCAGCGAGGCGATCGACTTCGCGCACTACTACGCCGAGCGCGCCCGCGAGCTCGACCACGTGCAGGGTGCCGTCTTCGTGCCGTCGAAGCTCACGGTCATCACGCCCCCGTGGAACTTCCCCGTCGCGATCCCGGCCGGCGGCGTGCTCTCCGCGCTCGCCGCGGGCTCCGGCGTCATCATCAAGCCCGCGAAGCTCGCCCAGCGTTCGGGCGCGGTCATGGTCGAGGCGCTGTGGGAGGCCGGCATCCCGCGGGAGCTCCTCACGCTCGTCGACATCGGGGAGCGGGAGCTCGGCAAGGAACTCGTCTCCCACCCCGCGGTCGACCGGGTCATCCTCACGGGCGCCTACGAGACGGCGCAGCTCTTCCGCTCGTTCCGCAAGGACCTGCCGCTGCTCGCCGAGACGAGTGGCAAGAACGCGATCATCGTGACGCCGTCGGCCGACCTCGACCTCGCGGCATCCGACGTCGTCAAGAGCGCCTTTGGCCACGCCGGCCAGAAGTGCTCGGCCGCCTCGCTCGTGATCCTCGTCGGCTCGGTCGCGAAGTCCGAGCGGTTCCGCCGCCAGCTCGTCGACGCGACCCGCTCGCTTCGAGTCGGATGGCCCGAGCACGCCACGAGCCAGATGGGCCCGATCGTCGAGCCCGCGAACGGCAAGCTGCTGCACGCGCTCACCCAGCTCGGCATCGGCGAGGAGTGGCTCGTCGAGCCGCAGCAGCTCGACGACACCGGCCGGCTCTGGTCGCCGGGCATCCGCACGGGCGTCGCGCCCGGCTCGTACTTCCACCTCACCGAGTTCTTCGGCCCCGTGCTCGGCATCATGCACGCGAAGGACCTCGACGAGGCGATCCGCCTGCAGAACGCCGTCGACTACGGCCTGACCGCTGGCCTGCACTCGCTCGACGCGAACGAGCTCGGCACCTGGTTCGACCGGGTCGAGGCCGGCAACCTCTACGTCAACCGCGGCATCACCGGCGCGATCGTGCAGCGCCAGCCGTTCGGCGGATGGAAGCGCTCCGCCGTCGGCGCCGGCGCCAAGGCCGGCGGACCGAACTACCTGTTCGGCCTCGGCGAGTGGCTGCCGCAGCACGGCGCCTCCTCGAGCACCCTGCACCTGCGCGGGCTCGAGAAGCGCGTCGCCGAGCTGATCGAGGCCTCGCAGTCGGCGCTCGACTACGACTCGTTCGACGTGCTGCGCCGTTCGGCGCTCTCCGACGAGCTCGCCTGGGCCGAGGAGTACGGCGTCGTGAAGGATGTCTCGGGGGTCGGCGTCGAGCGCAACCTCTTCCGCTACCGGCCGCTGCCCGTGACGGTGCGCATCGGCGAGCAGGCGAGCCTCGCCGAGGGACTCCGCGTCATCGCGGCCGGCCTGCTCGCGAAGTCGCCCCTCTCGGTCTCGACCGCGGTCGAGCTGCCGAAGGGCGTGCGCACGCTGCTCTCGGCGCGGGACTTCCGGGTCGTGCGCGAGGGCGACGCAGCGTGGCTCGGCCGTGCAGCCAAGGGCGGCATTACGACGCCGCGCGTGCGTCTCGTGGGCGGCGGCGCCTCCGCCCTGGCCGAGGCGCTCGACGGCACTCCGGATGTCGCGGTGTGGTCGCACCCCGTCACGCCCTCGGGCCGCGTCGAGCTGCTGCCGTTCCTGCACGAGCAGGCGATCTCGATCACGAACCACCGCTTCGGCAACCCGACGACGATCTCCGACGGCGTGATCTGATTCGGCGGGAGGCTGCCGGGGTCACGCCCCGGCAGCCGACTGGAGCTCCACGGCACCGAGCTCTTCGGTGAGGATGCGATCCCATGCGTCGTCGACTGCGATCGAGCATGCACCGCGAACGACGGTGTCCTCGGCGAACGGCGAGATCCTGACGACGATCGGAACCAGGGTCTTGCCATGCAACCGGCGTTCGAGCGCGCCGGCGAGCACCGCACCTCCGCGCGCTATTCCGCCGGTGACGTAGATGCAGTTCAGGTCGAGTGCGAGCGCGATCGGCGCGATCGCCCCGATCGCGACATCGGCGACCTCGTCGATGATGAGCTCGGCAGTGCGATTGCCCTCGGCTGCCTTCCGGAACACGTACTCGGTCGGGTCGGCGTCATCGACTCCGGCCGCGAACGATCCATCCGGGTCGCGCGCGGCGAACAGGCGCGCGACCTCTCCGATCCGCTTCGAACCGATCACCTGCTCGAGGCTGGCCCATTCGGCCGCCCACGGATCGCGCACCGGCAACGAGCCGATCTCCCCGGCGGCCGAGTTCCCGCCCCGGAACAGGCGTCGATCCAGCACGAGACCCGCGCCGACCCGCTCTCCCCATTGGATCGTCATGAACGATGCGGGCGTCTCCTCGAGGGAGAGCATCGCGCGCGCTGCGAGGTTCGCATCGTTGTCGACCCTGACGGCGCATCCGAGCGCGGCACCGAGCTCGGCGCCGATATCGATCTGCTCCCACCCGTCGATCTCGCGAACGACGTGGATGCGTCCGCTGGTCCGGTCGACGACGCCGATGCTTGCGACGCATGCGGCCGCGAGGTCGTTCGAGGCGATCCCGGCGAACTCGATGGCCTGTGCCGTGACCTTCAGCGCGAGATCGAGGAGGAGATGTCCGTCGCGAACGTCGTGTCGCAGCTCCGTGCCGCCGAGGAGCTGCCCGAACCCGTCGCGAACCTGAGCGACGATGCGATGCGGACCGACGTCGAGTCCGAGGGAGGCCACTCGCCTGACGTTGAGCGAGACCCGGACGGCGGGGCGACCGACGGTTTCGAGGCTGTCGTGCACGTGCAGCCAGCCGGTGGTGACGAGTTCGTCGACGATCTGGGCGACGGTCGGTCGGGCGAGTCCGGTGGCCTCGGCGATCTCGATGATGCGCGCCGGAGCATCTCGCCGGCGGAGATCTGCCAGCACCCGTCCGGTATTGACCCGCTTGACGATCGATGTGCCGCCCGTTCTGACGACTGTCATGGCCGCGCCCTCCAGGTCCTGCGAGCAGCATATCGCATCGTCAATTTGAAATTGTCCTTGCGTTATTCGAGGTCAACTGGTTCCATTGCGACGTACAACCCCCGTCGTCGGCTTCCCATGCGATCTCTCGAAAGGGCGTATCCATGTTCCCCACTCCTCAACGTCGAGTGAGTCTGATCGCTGTGCTGGCAGCTGCGTTGCTCGTGGCCCCCATCGGCGCCGGACCTGCGTTCGCGGCGTCCACGAGCGTCCACGTCCGAGCAGCGACGGCGGCCGACGTGGTCGTCACTGACGATGGTTTCGGTCCCGCTCGCGACGCCGCGGCCCGCCTGATCGGCACTGGGGCCGGTGGCATCGACTTCACCTCGCTCGAACCGGTGGACGGGGCCGACCGCTACGAGGTGGGCGCCGTCGACGGACGGATCCGCATCGCCGCGACGACACCGGGCACCGCGCTCGCCGGTCTGAACGCGTACCTCGGCAGCATCGGCCAGAACATCTCCTGGAACGTCCGCAACGTCGACCGCGATGCCGAGCTGCCGCTCCCGGACCAGCTCATCTCGTCGACCGCGAATGTCAGCCACCGGTTCTACGGCAACGACACCGAGGACGGCTACACCGGGGCCTACCGCACCTGGGAGCAGTGGGAGCGAGAGATCGACGAGCTCGCCGCGCTCGGCTTCAACGAGGTCTTCATGCCGGTCGGCTCCGAGGCGGTGTACTTCGAGGTGCTGCAGCAGTTCGGCTACTCGGCCGAGGAGGCGCGGGCGTGGATCCCGCTGCCCGCGCACCAGCCATGGTGGCTGCTGCAGAACATGGCGAGCTACCCGGCCGGCACGAGCGACGCACTGCTCGAACAGCGCACCGAGCTCGGGCGCAAGATCGCCGACCGACTCCGCGAACTCGACATCACACCGGTGCTGCCCGGTTACTTCGGCACGGTGCCGACCGACTTCGCCACCCGCAACGCCGGTTCGCGGGTCGAGCCGCAGGGCGGCTGGGTCGGCTTCCAGCGCCCGGGCTGGCTCGACCCGAACTCGGCGGCGTTTCCGGCCGTGGCCGACGCGTTCTACGACGTCTCCGAGCGACTGCTCGGCGCATCGACCGCCTACAAGATGGACGTACTGCACGAGGGTGGGCAACGCGGCCAAGTGGACGTGCCAGCCGCCTCGCGTGCCATCGAGACGGCGCTGCAGACCGCGCAGCCCGGTGCGACGTGGGTGTTGCTCGGCTGGCAGAGCAATCCGCCCGCCGATGTCGCCGCCGCAGTCAACCCCGAGACGACATTCATCGTCGACGGGCTCTCCGACCGATACGGGATCCGCGACAAGCTCGAGTCGCAGTGGAGCGGTATCCCGTACGCCTTCGGCACGATCTGGAACTACGGCGGCCACACCACCATGGGTGCGGAGGTGAAGGTCTGGAACGAGCGGTTCACGCAGTTGCGCACCAAGGCGGGCAGCAAGCTCGACGGCATCGCCGCGCTTCCCGAGGGCGGGCTCAACAATCCCGTCGCGATCGAGTTCTTCGCCGGCATGGCCTGGCGCGATGACCCGGTCGACGTGAACGCCTGGTTCGACGACTGGACCGAGCGTCGCTACGGCACGGACGACCCGGAGCTGAAGGCCGCGTGGCGCATCCTCGCCGAGACGGCGTATGCGCTGCCCACGAACGACAGCTTCGCCGAGGCGCAGGACAGCCTGTACGCCGACCAGCCCTCGCTCTCGGCCTCGACTGCGGCGTCGTGGTCGCCGACCGATTTCGCCTACGACTCCGAGCGGTTCGCCGTGGCTCTGGACCATCTGCTCGCCGCAGCGCCCGCCGCCTCGGATCTCGCGAGCTACCGGTACGACCTGATGGATGTGGCGCGGCAGGTGACCGCCAACACCTCGCGAACCCTGCTTCCGCAGCTGCAGCAGGCGTACGGCAACCGCGATCGCACCGCATTCACCCAGTTGAGCGAAGAATGGCTTGCGAACATGGAGCTCCTCGACGAGATCTCGGGCACCCAGCCGCAGATGCTGTTCGGGCGCTGGATCGCGGATGCCCGTGCTGCCGCCGCCGATGAGGCCGAGGCCGATCGGCTCGAGTTCGATGCTCGCGCCGTGGTCACCACTTGGGGCGATCGAAGTGCCGTGAACGCGGGGCTGAACGACTACGCGAACCGCGAGTGGCAAGGCCTCGTCGGCACCTACTACACGGATCGCTGGGAGCGCTTCTTCCAGAGCATCCAGACGTCCTTCGACACCGGGAAGGCCCCGCAGGGCATCGACTGGTATGCCGTCGGCGCCGAGTTCAGCGGCTCGACTGACACGTCGGAATTCCTGACCGAGCCCGAGGGCGACATCGTTGCGCTCGCGGGGCGGGCGCAGACTGCACACGACGCTGCCGCCGCCGAGCTTCCCGATCCGCCCGCCGCAGGCACGCACTTCCTGTCGGACCTGCCCTTCGCCTCGGTGAAGCTCAACTCGGCGTACGGACCGATCGAACGGGATACCGAGATCGGCGAGCCCGCCGCCGGCGACGGGCAGCCCATCCGGCTTGCCGGTACCCAGTACGCGAAAGGCCTCGGCGTGAACTCGCCGACGACGATCGCGTTCAATCTCGGCGGGCGATGCACCGCGTTCAGCTCCGTCGTCGGCATCGACGACATCATGGACAAGGCCGGTGCGAACCCGAACGTGATCTTCCGGGTCACGGGCGACGGTACGGTGCTCTTCGACAGCGGCGCGATGCTGAAGGGACAGGCGAAGTCCGTCAGCGTCGACACAACGGGGATCGAGATCCTCACGCTGGAGGTCGACCCCAATGCCGCCGCCTCGCCCGCCGGTGCGGCCGAGTGGTGGGACCGCGCGGACTGGGCCGATGCAGAGATCGACTGCGGCGAGCCGGAGCCGGTGCTCGCGGTCCAGACCGTCGTCGAGACCCGCTGCATCGCGTCGAAGGTGCACGTGTCGGTGCGAGCGACGAACGGCGAGTCCACGCCGGTCTCGATCGCAGTCCGCTCCGCATACGGAGACAAGGAGTTCGCGAGCATCGCGGCCGGCCGGAACGCGACCGCGGCATTCAACGCTCGCGCCGCCGAGGTGCCAGCGGGCACGGTCACCGTCGAGGCGAAACGCCTCGCCGACGGCGTGACCGCGACGAGCACCGTCGCCTACGAGGCGCGCAGCTGCGGCTGACGGTACCTCGGGTCGGACCAGGCGCGTCGGTTCAGCCGGCGCGCCGGAACGTGAGCACCTCGCCCCGCCGCGAGCGCTCGAGCGTGAACCCCTCGTCCTGCAGCCGGCCGAGCACGCGCCGGGGCAGGGCCGGGAGTACGGCGGTGGTGCCGGGCACCGGCTTCGCGATGCCCGTGACGAGTGAGACGTCGAGTCCCGCACCGCGCACCTCGATGCGGGCGTAGTCGCTCCTGCATCGCCAGACGAGACGCTCGAGGTCGCGGAACGCGACGATCGTGGTCGTCGACCCGATGCTGAGCCACAGCCGATCATTCCCGAAGCCGATGACACCGGCGACGGTTCGTCGCCGCACCACCGCGAGCACGGCGAGGTACGCCGGCAGGGCGAAGACGACCCCGATGCCGATGACCGTCAACCGGGGGCCGAAGGCGTAGACGAGGTCGCCCGCCGCGACGAGTGCTGCTGCGGCGAGCCCGCCCATTACGACGACGATCACGACGATGGCGGTCGTGAGTGCCCGCATCGTGATCGGCACCGCCGAGAAGCGCACCTCGGAGCCGTGGCCGTGCTCGGCGCGGACCCATTCGGGCGTGGTCAGCGCCGCCTTCGCCTTCGACGTGCCCACGATCGAGGAGACACGGGAGATCAGGCCGAGCCAGATCCAGCCCGCCGCGGGGATCGCCGCGAACTGCATGATGAGGAACGAGATCCGCACGAGCTCCGGTGTGGTCGCGAGCAGCGCGCCGCCGAACTCGACGGCCGTCACCACGAACGCCGCTGACACGATCGCGCCGATCACGTGCACGATGACCCCTCGGCGCACGGGCGTCATGCGGAACGTCGCGTTGACGAACGAGAACCCGCACAGCCAGCCCCCGACGAGCATCAGCAGATACGGGATCAACTCGGTCGCCTGGCCGGCGAGCCCCCACGGAACGACCAGCGCGAGGCAGATCGCCGCCCACACGAGCGGGCTGCCGACGAGTCGGCGTCGGCGCGGCGCGGGCGCGCCGATGGTCGCCGCAGATGACGCGGTCACTGCTCAGGCGTGGGCGGTGGTGCGGCCGCGATTGCGGCGACGGATGCCGCGGGGCGCGCGCCCCCCGACGAAGGATCGGGCGGAGTCGACGATGAAGCCCTGTCGCAGCGCCTCGCGGCCGATGAGCATGCGGAAGCCCATCTCGTCGCGATTGGTGAGCGTCACCTCGGCGGTCATCGTGCGGCCCATGAGCACGACGTCCATGAGCACGACGATGCGCTCCTCGGTGTGACCGGACGAGCTTCGCACCGAGCGGCGGTCGTGCACGGGGCACTCGACGACGACGGCGTCCTCATCGGAGTTCTGCCACGGATGCACGCCGAATCGGACGATCGACTGGGCACCGCGCTGCACCTCTTCGAGGTCGAAGGCGTGCAGCGACGAGGTGCGCGCACCCGTGTCGAGCTTCGCCTTGATCCACGGAACTCCGGCTCCGGGCAGGCTCACCCATTCGCGCCATCCCGCGATGGTGTTTGAATAGACGGGCTCTTCCACTCCACCATCTTCGCAGGGGCACACGATGAAACTGGCGATCCTCTCGCGCGCCCCGCAGGCGTATTCCACACAACGGCTGCGCACGGCCGCCCAACAGCGCGGTCACGAGGTCAAGGTGCTCGACACCCTGCGCTTCGCGATCGACCTTTCCGGGCCCGAACCCGATCTGCAGTACCGCGGGCGCCGGCTCTCCGACTACGACGCCGTGCTGCCGCGCATCGGCAATTCGGTGACCTACTTCGGCACCGCCGTGGTGCGTCAGTTCGAGCAGATGGACGTCTACACGCCGAACACCGCGAACGGCATCACGAACTCGCGCGACAAGCTGCGCGCGAACCAGATCCTCTCGCGCCACAACATCGGCATGCCCGCGACGGCGTTCGTGCGCAACCGCGCCGACGTGCGGCCGGCGATCGAACGCGTCGGGGGAGCACCCGTCGTCATCAAGCTGCTCGAGGGCACGCAGGGCATCGGCGTCATCCTGGCACCCGAGGTCAAGGTCGCCGAGGCGATCATCGAGACGCTGCACTCGACGAAGCAGAACGTGTTGATCCAGCGCTTCATCAAGGAGAGCAGGGGCCGCGACATCCGTGCCCTCGTCGTCGGCGACCGCGTGGTCGCGGCCATGCGTCGCAGTGCGAGCGGCGACGAGTTCCGTTCGAACGTGCACCGCGGCGGCACCGTCGAGGCCGTCGAGCTGACGCCCGAGTACGAGCAGGCGGCCGTGCGCTCGGCGCAGATCATGGGCCTGCGCGTCGCGGGCGTCGACATGCTCGAGGGCGACGACGGCCCGCTCGTCATGGAGGTCAACTCCTCGCCGGGCCTCGAGGGCATCGAGACGGCCACGAAGCTCGACGTGGCCGGCGCGATCATCGACCACATCGCGAACCAGGTCGCCTTCCCCGAGATCGACGTGCGCCAGCGGCTCACCGTCTCGACCGGCTACGGCGTCGCCGAGCTGATGGTGCACGGCGGGGCCGACCTCGTCGGCACGACGCTCGGGGAGTCGGGCCTCTGGGAGCGCGACATCACCGTGCTCACGCTGCACCGAGGCACGACCGTCATCCCCAACCCGCGCAAGGGCGTCGTGCTCGAGGGCGAAGACCGCCTGCTGTGCTTCGGCAAGCTCGAGGAGATGCGCTCGATGATCCCCGAGCGCCGTCGTCGCCGGTCGAAGGTGCGGAAGCTCCCGAAGCAGCCGATCCCCGAGGAGTGAGCCCGGTCGCTCATTGCGGCGATCGGGTGATTCGAGCGGATGCCGCGGCGGCGATGCGTGCCCCGATGTGCCGCAGATCGCTCATGTGAAGCTCGCCTCATGTGAGGCGAGCTTCACATGAGGCCGACGGGAACGCTCAGCGTTCGGCGTCGAGGGCCGACCCGATCAGGGCCAGGGCAGCTTCACGGTCGATGCCGAGACGGTGCACCCGGTCGGCGAATGCGATGGCCGCGACCTGCGCCTCACGCGTGACCGCGTCGCCGGTCTCGGAGACGAAGGAGCCTGCACGCCCGCGCCCCTCGATCACGTGGTCGTCTTCGAGTGCGCGGTACGCCTTGGCGACGGTGTTCACGGCGAGTCCGAGTTCGGCCGCGAGGGCGCGAACCGTCGGCAGCCGAGTGCCCGGCGCGAGCGAACCGCCCGCGACGGCATCGATCACCTGTCGGCGCAACTGCTCGAACGGCGGCGCAGAGGCGGCGGGGTCGATCGACAGCTTCATGCCCGCTGCTCCGTGCCCGAGGCATCCGTCATCGTCAGTCCCGGTTGCGGTTGACGAGCCGCGACAGCACGATCGCGCTGCGGGTGTGGTCGACGTTCGGCGCGATGCGCACGCGCTCGAGCGCCTCTTCGAGTGAGGCGATGTCGCGGGCGCGCATGTGCACGATCGCGTCGGCGCTGCCGGTCACGGTGCCTGCGTAGACGACCTCGGGCACACCCTGCAGGATGCGCTGGAGCTCGTCGGGCGCGACGGTGCCGCGGCAGAAGAGTTCGACGTAGGCCTCGGTCGACATGCCGTCGACGGTCGGGTCGACCTGGATGGTGAACGAGCGGATGACCCCGTCGGCGACGAGCCGGTCGACACGGCGCTTCACGGCCGAGGCCGAGAGGCCCACCGACGATCCGATGTCGCCGTACCCTGCCCGGGAGTTCTGCCGCAGCAGATCGAGGATGGCGCGATCGAGGTTGTCCATTCTCGGATTGTATGTCGATCCTTTGCGTTCCTGCAGAAGATGGCGCACATTTCCTGCGCCCTGCGCGGATTCCCGGCCTAGGCTGGAGGGATGCCGATCGATTCCCCCGTGCGTCTGGCCGTGCAGGTGCAGCCGCAGCACGCCGAGTACCCCGCCATCCGCGACACCGTCATGCGCCTCGAGGAACTCGGCGTCGACGTGGTCTTCAACTGGGACCACTTCTTCCCCCTGACCGGGGATCGCGACGGCCTGCACTTCGAGGCGTGGACCATGCTCGGCGCGTGGGCCGAGCAGACCGAGCGCATCGAGTTCGGCACCCTCGTGAACTGCAACTCGTACCGCGGCGCCGACCTGCAGGCCGACATGGCCCGCACCCTCGACCACATCAGCGCGAAGGGCGGCACCGGCCGGTTCATCTTCGGCACCGGATCCGGCTGGTTCGAGCGCGACTACGACGAGTACGGCTACGAATTCGGCACCCGCGGCTCGCGGCTGAACGCGCTCGCGGATGCCATGCCCCGCATCGAGGCCCGGTGGGCGAAGCTGAACCCGCCGCCGACCCGGCGGATCCCCGTGATGATCGGCGGCAAGGGCGAGCAGAAGACGCTGCGCATCGTCGCCCGGCACGCCGACATCTGGCACTCCTTCGTCGCGCCCGACGAGCTGCGGCACAAGCTCGACGTGCTCGCCCGCTGGGGCGACGAGGTGGGGCGGGATGTCTCGGAGATCACCGTCTCGAACGAACTCGATCGAGCGGGCCACGACGTCGAGCACGCCGAGGCCCTCTTCGACGCCGGCGTGCGGCTCTTCACGATCGGCATCGGCGGCCCGGCGTACGACCTCGACCCGGTGCGACGCTGGCTCGCCTGGCGCGACGCGAAGAACGGCTGAGCCGTCGCGGCGCCCTGACGCCGACTAGCGGGCCGTCGACACGGTCAGCGATCCATCCGGCTGCCAGGTCACGTCGAGGCTCGGCACTGCGCCGGAGCTCGACCAGCCGACGCTCAGCCCCTCGTGTGGGAACCGGCCATCGATCGTGCAGGTCGCCGCCCCACCCAGGTCGTTACCCATGGTGAGGACGAGGCAGAACTCGGTGTCGTCGCGCCCAGCGAAAACGAGTGAGCCGTCGGCGCGCGTCGCGAGCAAGCGGGTCTCCATTGGTCCGTTGCCGAAGTCGGGAACCATGCTGGCCGGAGGCACGTCGGCGTCGGTCGCGGGGCGAACGAACACCGCAGCCGCGGCTGACCCAGCTGCAGCCGGCTGGGATGCGAGAAACTCGGCCTGCGTGCGCGGGCCCGGGAACACCGACTCGGCAGCGGCGGCGAGCTCCGCCTGCTGCTCGGCCTCTCGGGCGCCGAGCTGCCAGCCGGCGAGCACGCCGATGACGAGGGCCGTGGTCGCGGCGATGATCACGCGCCGCACTCGGCGGCGAGGATCGGCGGCGGTGGCAGCGGCCGGCGGCATGTCGACGGCAAGGCCGTCGGCTCCGGCCGCATCGATGTCGGACGGTGCAGTCGGAGCAGGCGTCGCGTCGGCGTCGGCGTCGGCGTCGGCAGAGGCACTCTCGTGAACTGCCGAGGCCCGGAGCTCGAGCAGTTCGCGCGCGGCCCCTTCCCGCTCGTCGTCGCTCGCGCCGGAGCCGTAGACGAGCCGCTCGAGATCGGCGATGCGGTCGGCGGTCACTCCGCACCCCCCTCGTCCTCTTCGGCGACCACGGGCTCCGCGGCCGGTTCGCCCGCCGGAGTCAGTTCCACGGCGCCGTCGCGTCGCCAGAGCACCGTCGTCGCCGTCGTCGCCGTCGTCCCGTTCGCGACGGTCGTGCGCAGGCCCTCGCCGTTCACGATCTGAGCGGTGGTGCAGGCCGGTGCGCCGTCCTCCGCGCCGGCCGTCCAGCTCGCGATGAGGCAGAGCTCGCCGTCGCGGACCGCCGAGTAGACCACGAGCCCGTCGGGCCGACTGAGCAGGCGTCGGGCGCTCTCGCCGTCGAGCAGGTAGCTCTGCACGAACTCCGGGTCGAGGAGATCGGACTCCGCTTGCGGTCGGTCGAGTCCGCCGACCATCGACGTCTCGCCGAGCGGAACGGTGGCGGGTGCGGTCGGCACGGTGATGGAGGCATCCGGGCCCGCCGTCGACATGGGCTCCGAGGGCGGCACCGAACGGCCGTCGAGCTGCCACCCGATGCCCAGCCCGAGTGCGAGCGCAACGGCGCCGGCCGCGATCGCCCAGCGGACGCCGCGGGCATCCCTCGGCGCCGAGGCGGGCAGCGGCTCGAACGGCGACGCGGATCCGGGCTCGACCTCGGTCGGCTCGCCAGGTCTCGCTCCGGCCGTGCGGAGGGCAGCGAGG
Organism: Agromyces sp. Root1464; assembly: GCF_001427265.1. Classification (NCBI taxonomy): domain Bacteria; kingdom Bacillati; phylum Actinomycetota; class Actinomycetes; order Micrococcales; family Microbacteriaceae; genus Agromyces; species Agromyces sp. Root1464. The sequence continues at coordinate 840,056 of NZ_LMFU01000001.1, read as the reverse complement.
ATCGACCGGGCTTCGCGCTCCGCCGCGGCATCCGCTTCGGCTCGCTGCAGTTGTTCCAGCTCGGCGGCGGCCGAGTGCCGCTCCGACTCCGAGGCGTCGGCGCCGAACACGATGCGCTGCAGTTCCGCCCTGCGGGCGGCAGCGGCAGCGGCAGCGGCAGCGGCAGCGGCAGCTGCATCGGTGTCGGCGTCGACGCCGCGGTCGGGGGAGTCGGCGCGGGACCCGTCGTCCAGGTCAGTCATGCCGGTCTCCGTCGCTCCGCCCGGCGGTGGCACGTCGGGTCGCGCAGGTCCGGGTCGCTTCAGCATGCCTCAGGGTCGTGCCGACGGCAAGCGAGAGAGGAACGCGTCAGACGCCTCATCCGTTCACGCGCTCACGCACGGATGCGGCGCCAGATCGTCGAACGGGCACGAATCTTGCGCAGCACGCCACCAACCACGCCGTGATTGCACCCACACTTGAAGCAGGCGACCCGACGGCGGCGAAACCCGAACGCTGCCGTCGGACTCGCGAACAGCGAGTCGGTGCGCCGACGTTGCACGGAGCGGATGCCGCAGGCCCCCAAGCGGCATCCGCTCCCCCTTCGAAGGAGCGAGATGTCGACGATGATCGCGACCGGTGGCCAACCCGGCGAGCGGCCCGCTGAACAGATCGTGCGCCCCGAACGCCGGCCCACCGCCCGCAGCGTGCTCATGTGCCGCCCCGAGCATTTCACCGTCGTCTACCGCATCAATCCCTGGATGGATCCGGCCGCGCCGACCGACACGGGCCTCGCGCTCGCGCAGTGGCAGGTGCTGCACGACACCTACGTCGGCCTCGGCTACGACGTGCAGCTCGTCGACCCGATCGCGGGCCTTCCCGACATGGTCTACGCCGCGAACGGCGGGTTCGTGATCGACGGCATCGCCTACGGGGCCAAGTTCACCTACGCCGAGCGCCAGCCCGAGGGTCCGGCCTACATGGACTGGTTCCGCGAGGCTGGATTCGACGTGCGGGAGCCGGTCGAGGTCAACGAGGGCGAGGGCGACTTCCTGCTCGTCGGCGACGCGATCCTCGCCGGCACGGGGTTCCGCAGCGACTCGCGGTCCCACGAGGAGCTCGCCGGGATCTTCGGCCGCGAGGTCGTGACGCTGCGGCTCGTTGACCCGAACTTCTACCACCTCGACACGGCGGTCGCCGTGCTCGACCCGACGCCCGGCCAGGAGCACATCGCCTACCTGCCGAGCGCGTTCGACGAGGCATCCGTCGCCCTGCTGCAGGCGCGCTTCCCCGACGCGATCATCGTGAACGAGACGGATGCCGCGGTGCTCGGCCTCAACTCGTTCAGCGACGGCTACCACGTGGTCATCGCCTCACGGGCGACCGACTTCGAACGACAACTCCGCGAACACGGATACCACCCGATCGGCGTCGACCTCTCCGAGCTGCTGCTCGGCGGGGGCGGCGTCAAATGCTGCACCCTGGAGCTGCGCCGATGACCCTGAATCGACCCGCCACGACCACCGACCGCACCGCCGATGCGATCCTGCTCGAAGACGAGCACGCGGCGCACAACTACCATCCGCTGCCGGTCGTCGTCGCCTCGGGCGAGGGCGCCTGGGTGACGGATGTCGAGGGGCGGCGCTACCTCGATTGCCTCGCCGCCTACTCGGCGGTGAACTTCGGTCACGGCAACCCGCAGCTCGTCGAGGCAGCCCGCGAGCAGCTCGGCCGCATCACGCTCACCAGCCGCGCGTTCCACAACGACCGGCTCGGCCCGTTCGTCACCGAGCTCGCGGTGCTCTGCGGCAAGGACATGGTGCTGCCCATGAACACGGGCGCCGAGGCCGTCGAGTCGGCCGTCAAGGTCGCGCGGGCCTGGGGTTACCGGGTGAAGGGCGTCGCAGCCGAGGCCGCGAACATCGTCGTGATGGCCGGCAACTTCCACGGCCGCACGACGACGATCATCTCCTTCAGCGACGACCCCGACGCGCGCGATGACTTCGGGCCGTACACGCCGGGCTTCCGCACGGTGCCCTACGGGGACGCCGCCGCGGTGGCCGCCGCGATCGACGAGAACACCGTCGCCGTGCTCGTCGAGCCGATCCAGGGGGAGGCCGGCATCGTCGTGCCGCCCGCCGACTTCCTGCCGTCGCTGCGTGCGCTCTGCACGGAGCGCCGGGTGCTGCTCATCGCCGATGAGATCCAGTCGGGGCTCGGTCGGGTGGGCGCGACGTTCGCGTGCGACCTCGTCGGCGTCGTGCCCGACCTGTACCTGCTCGGCAAGGCGCTCGGCGGGGGCATCGTGCCGGTCTCCGCGGTCGTCGGCGACCGGGAGGTGCTCGGGGTGCTCCGCCCCGGCGAGCACGGATCGACCTTCGGGGGCAATCCGCTCGCGGCATCCGTCGGCCTCGAAGTCGTGCGCATGCTCGCGAGCGGCCGGCCGCAGGAGCGCGCGCGGGAGCTCGGCACCCATCTGCAGTCCCGCCTGAGCGCACTCGTCGGGCGCGGCGTCGTGGAGGTGCGCGGTGCGGGCCTCTGGGCCGGCGTCGACATCGACCCGACGCTCGCGACCGGTCGCGAGGTCTGCGAGGCGCTCATGCGCCGAGGGGTGCTCGCGAAGGACACGCACGGCTCGACCATCCGGCTGGCGCCGCCGATCGTGGTCGAGCAGGCCGACCTCGACTGGGCCGTCGACCAGCTCGCCGACGTGCTCGAGGAGCTCGCGGTCAGCGACCGGTGACCCGGATCGCTCCGTTCGAGGTGGCGAGATCGAGTTCGAACTCGCCGTCGGAGTCCTCGTCGATGTCGATGTCGACCGCTCCGTTCGATGTGTCGGTCGTGACGCGGTAGCCGGCGCTGTCGGTCGGCACTGCGAGGTCGATCGCGCCGTTGGAGGTGCGCGCCTCGACGTCTTGCGCGGCGCTGAGCCGCAGTTCGATCCCGCCGTTCGAGGTCGATGCCCGCACGCCGCTGCCGGCGAGGCCGCGACCCTCGATGCGCCCGTTGCTCGTCTCCACCTCGATCGAGCCGGTGACGTCGTCGAGTTCGATGCGCCCGTTGTTCGTCGCCACGTCGACCTCGTTCACCTTCGTGAGCTCGATCGCGCCGTTCGACGTGGCGCCGCGCACGTCGACGCCCGGCGGGAGCGAGACCGAGTACTCGACCGTGCAGCGACGACCGCACCCGCTGAGCACGAGCACGCCGTCGTCGACCTGGAACGTCGACCCGACCTCGCGGTCGCCGTGGTACGAGACGGTGCGCGAGACCTCGATCTCCGTGGCCTCGTCGTCACCCTCCACCGTGACGCCGCCAGCGGGCTGGTCGATCTCGATCGTGTGGACCTGCTCGCCGAGGGTCGCCTCGTCGCTGAACCGTTCGGGCGGGGTGAGGAGGCCGCATCCGCTCAAGAGCAGTGCCGCTGCCGTGGCGGCGGTGCCGATCGCGATCGAGCGTGCCGTGCGATTCATGATCTCTCCCTCGGGCGCTCGTATCCGCCCCCTCCTGCGACCATAACGAGGCCGGTGGCGTGCCCGCACGGGGGCATGCCCCCGGAACCCCCGTGCGGATCGGCCGCGCCGCGCTCCTTCACGAGGAAGGCGAGCAGCGCCTCGGGGTCGCCGCAACGCGGAGACCAACCCGTCTCAAGCTCATTCACGCGGACGAAACAGTCGCCGCGACGCCCCGAAACACGGTCTTCCTAGGGTCGCCGTGTTCGCAAGCGCGAACGACAGTGTCCAGGAGGTTCGATGCAATCACCACCGAGCAGCACCCGCGCGAGACGGCTGCCGTACGCGATCCTCGGAGGCGGCGTCGTCGCCGCAGCCGCGATCGTCGGCGGCTTCATGGCCATCCCGGCCGTCAGCGGCGCGAACGGCGCCGAGAGTTCAGAGGCCAGGGAGCTCGAGGACGTCACCTCGAAGCCCGAGCTCGGGTCGGCGCGCGACCCGCTCAGCCCGGCCGAGCTCAGCTACGCCATCCACCTCGCGAGCAGCGATGCGAGCGTGCCCGACGACGTCACCTCGGTCGACGGCTCGGCCGCGCCGCAGGTGCTCTCGGTCGACATCTCGACCCGGAACGTCGATTCGCCCGACCGGCTCGTCGACGTCTTCCTGTTCGACTACACCTCGAACCAGACCTTCCTGCAGACGGTCGACCTCACCGCCGGCAGCGTCGAGAGCACGTCGAGGGCAGGCGTGCAGCCGCCGCCCACCCCCGACGAGGTCGACTACGCGTTCGGCGTCTTCCTCGGCGACCCCGTCGCGAGCGCGGCGGTGCGGGCCGAGTACACGGCTGTGACGGGCGACGAGCTCGAGTCGATCGAGCAGCTCGCCGTCACGGGCGGGGCCTTCGTGCCGGATGCCGGCACCCTGGGCGCCGATGCCTGCAGCATCGACCGCTGCGTCGAGATGCAGTTCCGCGTGCCGCGCGGCGGATACCTCGACACCACCGGGTTCGTCGTCGACCTGTCCACCGAGTCCGTGATCGGCATCAAGTGAAAGGCGCAGTGATGAAGAGGATGTCCCGGGCGATCGCCCTCGCGGCGGCAACGGTCGCGGTCGCCGCCGGCCTCGCCGTCGTGCCGGTGTCCGCGGCCACCGCCGCGGCGCCGACCGTCAACTGCTCGGGCGACGCGCGCATCGAGAAGTCGTTCGACAACGGCACCGAATGGCAGATGTGCTGGCGCATCGACAGCAAGCACGGCCTCGTGCTCGAGCAGGTCGCCGTCAAGGCGCCGGGCGAGGACTCGTACCGTCGCGTACTCGACTCCGTGAGCCTCGGCCAGCTCAACGTGCCGTACGACACCGGCAAGAACGTGTGGAACGACATCACGTCGTACGGCTTCGGCAACCAGTACCTGCAGAAGCTCAGCGCCGCCGAGTGCAGCACCGGCACGCTCCACGACTACGGCCAGGCCTGGAGCATCACGCGCCGCGGTGAGACGACGAACTACCTGCGCACGATCCCGTCGCTGTGCATCACCGACACGACCCGGGACCTCGCATACCGCTCGCACGAGCAGACCTGGGGCTCGATCGAGGACGCCCCGCTGTTCACCGCGACCGGGCAGGCGTTCGACCTCACGATCGTCTCGAAGGTCGACTGGTACGAATACGCCACGAAGGTCGAGTTCACCGACGAGGGCGCGATCTCGTTCAACCTGGGTGCGACCGGCGACGTCTCGTACGAGGACTTCGACGCCGACGCCACCACGGGCTGGCCGATCGGCACGGATGCCGCGGACTACGCGGCCTCGCACTGGCACAACGCATTCTGGCGGCTCGACTTCGGGCTCGACGGCCAGGCGCTGCAGCAGGTCGAGCAGTACGACTCGACGCTCGGCGAGCCGGGTGAGCAGGCGCCGCTCATGCACACGACCGGCGCGACCGTCGAGCACCCGGCCAATCTCGTGCCCGCAGCCGACACCACCTGGTGGCGGGTCGTGGCACCCGAGAGCCGCAACGCCGACAACCACGCCAGGTCGTACGAGTTCGTGTTCCCCGGTTCGCAGCTCTACCAGGGCAACCCGATCACGCAGCCGCTCATCAGCGTCACGAACTATGCCGACTGCGAGCAGTTCGCGAGCAACAACCTCAACCCGGCTTGCCCGAACCTGAGCGTGCTCGACTACGTCGCGAACAGTGCGGATGCGGCGCTGACCGATCCGGTCGCGTGGGTCAACAGCGGGTTCCACCACGTCGTGCGCGACGAGGACCAGAGCCCGATGCAGACGCACTGGCAGTCGTTCTCGATCATGCCGCGAGACTGGACGGCGCAGTCGATGAGCACGCCCGACGGGCGCTCGTGCATCGACGGCGATCCGGGCGGCGAGATCCACAGCGACGAGTCGCCGTGCGAGGCCGTCGAGCCGACGACCCCGCCCGAGACGACGCCGCCGACGGAGACCCCGACGGAGACGCCGACGCCGACCGAGGGCGAGGATGCCCCGAGCCTCTCGATCTCGTCGACGGAGCTCTCGCCCGGCGAGAGCTTCGAGCTCGAGGGTGCGGGCTTCGCCGCCGATGAGGCCGTCGAGGTCGTGCTGCACTCCGAGTCGATCACGGTGGGGACCCTCACCGCCGACGCGGAAGGCGTGATCGCCGGGACGCTCGAGCTGCCCGCGGCGGCCGTCGCCGGTGAGCACACGATCGTCGTGACCGGAGCCGAGTCGGGTCTGACCGCGGAAGTCGCCGTCACGGTCGTGTCCGCGCCGGCGGGCGCCGCGGCGGCCGGCGGCGGCTCGGGCGCCGGCATGCTCGCGTTCACCGGCACGGCGCTCCCGATCGCCGCGGCATCGGCTGCGGTCGTGCTACTCGCCGCCGGCGGCCTGCTGCTGCTCCGGCGACGCCGTCGGTCGGCGATCACGTCGGCCTGATCCACCTGGCGGCGGTCCGGCATCGGCCGGACCGCCGCCTCCGATCCTTCGAAGGAGCACCATGCGGCGTCCCATCGCCACGACCGTCGCCCTCGTCGTGATCCTCGTCGCCGGCGCGTCCGCCGTCGGACCGTGGCTCGCGGCATCCGATGCGGCCAGGGCCGCCGAGCGCGTCGACGCCGCACCGGGCCGCACCGTGATCGCGGCATCCCAACGTGACGAAGAGATCGCCGCCGTGCCGGCTGAGGCGACCGTGGGTGTGGAGGATCCGCCGAACGACGCGGACATGACGTTCGCGATGATGATGATCCCGCATCACGAGCAGGCGATCGAGCTCTCGGGGATCCTCGCGGCGACGCCCGGCATCGATGAGTTCTCGCGCTCGCTCGCGGCCTTCATCGAGACCGACCAGATGAACGAGATCACGGCGATGCGGGCCTGGACCGAGGCCTGGCACGGGGTCGGCGTCATGAACCACGGCGGCGGCATCATGTCCGGTATGGCGACGCCCGAGCAGGTCGCGACGTTCGACGCGCTCTCGGGCGGGCAGGCCGAGGCGCGGTTCCTCGACCTGATGATCGCCCACCACCGCGGCGCGCTCACGATGGCCGACGAGGCGATCGCCGAGGGCGCCAACAGCTACATCCGCTCGCTCGCCAAGCACATCGCGGCCGAGCAGGAGCGCGAGATCGAGGCGATGATCCTGCGACGGGCCGAGCTGTGAGCCGTCGCCGCGCCGTCGCCTGGATCGTGATCGTCACGCTCGCCGTCTGTGCGGCATCGGCGTTGACCACGGAGACAGTGTTCCGGGCGGACTCGGACTCCATGTCGCCCACCATCGAGGTCGGGGACGTCGTGGTCGCCGCACGCCATCGTGGCGGGGAACCGGGGCGGGGCGACGTCGTCGTCTTCACGGATCCCGGCGGCTGGGGCGAGCGTGTCGCCGGGCTGCTCGGCCGCGAGGACAGGCCCTCGACCTTCGTGAAACGCGTGATCGGGCTGCCGGGTGAACGAGTCGCCTGCTGCACGGCGGGCGGCGCGCTGACGATCGACGGCGAACCGCTCGCCGAGGACTACCGAGAGGCGGGCGACGAGCTCGCAAGCGTGCTCGCGTTCGACAGGACCGTGCCGGCAGGCTCGGTCTTCGTGCTCGGTGATGCACGGGCCGCGTCGATCGACTCCCGGTACCTCGGGTCGGTTCCGATCGCTTCCCTGATCGGCACGCTGCAGTTCGTGGTCCCGCTCGGCGGTTGAGCCCGGCGCACGTGTCCGCCCGCGGCATCCGCTCGTTCGTTCAGGCCGTCGCCGAACCCATCGAATAGGACGCGCGCGCGAGTTCCTCGACCGCGGCGGTCACCGCGCCGAGATGGCGGACGGCGGCCGCGAGATCCACGCCCGGGACCGTCAGCGCGACGGCCGCGGCGAGATCGCCCTCGGGCGAGCGCACCGGCACAGCGATGCATACGCGGGCGTCGGGGCCCGGCTCGATGCAGTTCGCATAGCCCAGCCGGGACACGTCGACGGCGATGCGCCGACGCTCCTCGATCGAGATGCCCGCTGCATGCGCCGATACCGCTACTGCCTTCGCCGCTCCAGGATCGGTGGTCGCCTCGAGGGGCGGATACTCGGCGATGAGCAGCCGTCCGATCGCCGTCGCTCCGAGCTGGCGGCGCGTTCGGTCGATCGAGAGAAGGGGGAGGTCGGGGTCCTCGTCGACGACCAGAACCCGCCCGCCCGTGTACCGCACGAAGTGCACCGCCGCGCCGGTTCGCCTGCGGAGGCCGGCGATGAGATCGGGCACCGGGTCGGCGCGGCGCGGCGCGATCAGGTGCGCGAGCTCGACCACTCGCACGCCGAGCACGAATCCGTCGAGACTCGGATGCCGCAGCAGGTACTCCTCGCTCGTGAGCGAGTTGATCAGGCGGTAGGCGCTGGCACGCGGCATCCCGAGCAACTGGGCGATGCGGTTCGCGGAGAGCGTGGGGCCGCCGCGCGCGACCTCCTCGAGCACCGCGAGGGCGAGGGCGACACCACCGGCGCCCGACGGGCCGCTCACGAGCGAGTGGGTGGAGCGCCCGGGAACGAGATGGCGTCGGACGCCACTGGCGTGTCGTAGGCACCGACTCGCCTCGCGAGGCCGGAGCCGGAACGGACCCGCAGCAGATGGGTGACCGTCGTGACCGCGATGATCGCGACGAGGACGGCGAGCGCAGTCGGGTCGTCGCCGGCTTCGGCGAGTGTCTCGGTGACCGCGACGCCTGCGAGCACCAGGGTGCCGAGGAGTGCGGGCCACGCCTCGCGGAGGCTGAACTCCTCGATGCGAACGAGGTAGGGGGTCGCCGCCGCGCAGACCGCGAGGTAGGCGATGATGAACGCCATGCTCGCGGCCAGGTGCACGACGTCGCGGTAGAGCGAGGTCCGCCCCGCCCCGGCCAGGAGCAGCGTGCCGACGATGAGCGAGGCGCCGACGACGACGGCGGCCACGTGCGGTGTCGCGTACCGGATCGACGTGCGACCGAGCGCCCTCGGTAGCACGCCTTCGCGGGCCATCGTGAAGACGAGGCGCACGAGCGCGTTGGTGAACGCGAGGGTGCACGCGATCCAGGAGGCGGCCACGACCGCATGGATCAGAGGGTCCAACCACGGGCTCGCGGCGAGGTCGGCATCCGTGAGCAGCCGTGCCGACCCGCCGTCGGCCACCGCGGAGAGTTGGGCCATCATCCCGAACAGGTACACCGCGGCGACGGCGGCGACGGTCCAGACGAGCGCCCGCGGCACGCTCGCGAGCGGTCGACGGCTCTCGGGGCCGAGCGCTGCACCGCTCTCGAAGCCGACGAAGCAGATCAACGCGAACCCGATGCCCTCGGCGAAGGAGGGGAGCGACGGTGCGGCGTCGATGTCGGGCAGGATGCCCGAGAGATTCCACCCCGAAGCGGCGAACACCGTGATCGAGAGTGCGACGAGGGCCGTGACCGCGACCGCCTCGACGGCCAGCATGACCCGTGTCGACATCTTCGGGCCGAGGGCGATGACCGCCGTGATCGCCGCACCGATGCCGACGGTGAGCAGGGTGGGCACCAGCCCTCCAGCTGCCCATCGTTCGGTGCCGCCGAATGCCGCGTCGAGACGGTGGACCGCACTGCGGAGGGTGTCGATCGAGACGCCCCCGTAACCGAGCAGGAGGGCGACGCCGGCGACGATCCCCGCGGTCGGGCCGATGCCCTTGGTGACGAAGGTGTAGAGACCCCCGGCGGCCGAGATGCGGCGCGCGAAGATCGAGGTGGCCAACGCCACGAGGATCACGGCTGCCGCGGTCAGCAACAGGGTCGCGAAGGCGAACGAACCCGTGCGGGTGATGAGGCCGCCCGTCAGGATGAGGAGGCCACCGGCCGGGGCGACGGCGGCGACGGACTGCGCCACCAAGTCGATGGTGCGCACCGACCCGCGCCGGAGTCCGTGCAGTGGCGACACCGACCCGAGGCTCGCATCGGGCAGTCCCCGCGTGATCGCGTCGCTCAGTGAGCTCATGTCTCTGCCTCCTCGGATGCCGGAAGCGTATTCGTCGCGGGTTTCGCCGCGGTCAGCGACGTGTTTCGGGTCGGTGACACGAGACGGGACACGGCGAACGACGCTCGCGGCATCCTGACCGGCGCCGACGCTGTGGCGACGGGTCCGAGCAAAGCCGTTGGCGCGCCCGCACGGGGGTTCCGGGCATGCCCCCGGAACCCCCGTGCGGGTTCGGCCGCCCTACTTCGCGAGGAAGGCGAGCAGCGCCTCGTTGACCTCGGCGCCGTGGGTCCAGAGCAGGCCGTGCGGCGCACCCTCGATCTCGACGTAGTCGGCGGCGGGCAGGCGCTTCGTGAATTCGCGGGCGGTCGCGTCGATCGGCAGGATGCGGTCGGCGGTGCCGTGCAGGATGAGCGACGGGACGTCGACCTTCTCGATGTCACCGCGGAAGTCCGTGAGCCACGACTGCACGACCGCCGAGGAGGCGAACCACGAGGAGCCGGCTGCGACGTTCCAGCTGCCGCGCAACGCGCCTTCGCTGATGCGCGATCCGAGGGTCTCGTCGAGGTTGTAGAAGTCCTGGAAGAACCCGTCGAACCAGGCGTAGCGGTCGGACTTCGCCGTCTGCTCGATGCCCTCGAACACCGAGGCGGGCACGCCCGTGGGGTTGTCGTCGGTCTGCAGGAGGAACGGTTCGAGCGAGGCGAGGAACGCCGCCTTCGCCACGCGCTCGCTGCCGTAGGTGCTCAGGTAGCGAGCGACCTCGCCGGTGCCCATCGAGAAGCCGACCAGCACGGCATCGCGCACATCGAGCGTCTCGAGCACCGTGTTCAGGTCGGCGGCGAAGGTGTCGTAGTCGTACCCGGTGGTCGGCTGGCTCGAGAGCCCGAAGCCGCGGCGGTCGTAGGTGATGACCCGGTAGCCGGCGTCGAGGAGCGCGGCCGACTGCTTCTCCCATGAGCGGCCGTTGAGCGGGTAGCCGTGGATCAGCACGACCGGCTGCCCGGTGCCGTGGTCTTCGTAGTACAGCTCGATGGGGGTGCTGTTCTCGGTTCCGACGGTGATGGTCGACATGTCGTGCTCCTTGTGACTGGTACCTAACCGGTTTGGTTCGGTGTGTTGGTTATAACGAAACCATAGCGCGAACCTTCCAACCTGTCTACCGCGTTATGATGGTTATAACCTTCTGTTCAGAATCGAGACCCGATGTCCGCCTCCCTCTTGCTCGACCTCGTGAACTCGCGGCTCGTGATCGGCGAGCAGGTGCACGACGAACTCGGCGACGACGCAGCGGCATCCGCATGGCTTCGCGTGCACGGGGCGCTCGGCTCGCCGGCCGAGGTCGCCGACGCCCGGGCGGCGCGCGCCGCGCTCGTGCCCTTCCTCAGAGGCGAAGCGGATGCCGCGGCGCTCGAGCCGTGGGCAGACGCGATGCGCAAGCGCGCCCGCGTCGGCCTGAGCGGGCTCGAGTGGATCGACGAGATCGACCCCGAACGGGCGATCGGGGCGAGGGCCGTGGGCGAATGGGCGGCGCTGCAGGGTGAGCAGGGCTCGCGCATCCGGCCGTGCGCAGCACATGACTGCCAGCACTTCCTGATCGACGAGAGCCGTGCGAACGCCCGCAAGTGGCACTCGATGGAGACGTGCGGCAACCGGGCGAAGGCCCGCAGGCACTACGCGAAGTCGAAGCTCGCAGTGCTGCCCGGAAGCGCCGAGGAGTAGCTCGACCGCGCGAGGGACTGGACCCTCAGCCGACGACTGCGGCTCCGCCAGTCGGAACGGGCTGAACGGCGTTACCGCCGTTCTCGGGCGGCAATCCCGGTTGTGGATTCCTCCCGAAATCGAACGGTGCGAAGACCGTCGAAGGCCCGTTGTCGATGCCCCAGTCGCTGGCGGCGACCGTGTATGCACTGGGGTGGTTCGGATCGTAGGAAGGCCCGAGCTCGGGTCCGACCTCGAGGGGTACCAGGTTCTCGGCGTACCCCTCGGGAGAGTACGGCTCGCCGACCGAGGTGGCATACGCCGCGAGATCGTCTCCAGGGGCGAACCCGGCCACGGTGAGGACGGCGACGCCGTCGCCGAGCGTCGGCTGTTCGAACCTCACCATCACGTTCATCGGGAGGTGGCCTGGTCCGGACCTGAGACTGTCCATGATGATGAGGCCGGGCCAGGCGTAGTCTCGCGAAACGACCACGCCGTCGGCCGAACGCTCCTCGAGGGTCGGCTCCTCTCCGAGGGCGATCGTGAGCGCGCCGACAATCTGCGCGGTGTCATCGTCGTACGAGACTTCTCGCACGACGGTCCCGGCGGCGTCCGCGAGATCGAGCCGCTCAGGTCGGACGACGATGGTGGTCACCGTGAGCAGGGGATCGATCGGAGGAGGGGTCGGCGTCGCGGTCGCGACGTCGTACTCCGAGACAGGCGTCGGGCTCGGAGTGCGACTCGGCGTCGGAGTCGAGAGGGCCCCGGCAGGACTGTTCGAGGGTTGCGGGCCGAGGCTGATTGCGAGCGCTGTGCCTGCAGCGCCGAGCCCGAGGAGGATGGCCACCGCGACGATCACGCCGAGCACACGGTCGCTCAGCGTCCTCCGTTGCGACTCAGTACCTTTCGCCGAAGCGGCTCGGTCGAGGACATCGCGTTTCATCGACACGAGCATGCGTGCCAGTTCGTCGCCGGTCGGTGGATCAGTTCTCATCGACGGTCACCGCCTTCCTCAGTCGTGCCCGACTCCGGGACACTCGTTGCTTCACGGCGCCCACGCTCAGGTTCAGGCGCGACGCGGCCTCGGAGTACGGAAGTCCCTCGATGAGGCACAGCTCGCAGACCTGTCGATCGATCGGGGCCAGTCGTTCGATCTCGTCGAGCACCCAGCGGACCTGGTCGCGCGCCGCCTCCGCTTCGCGCAGGGTCCGCGCTGCACCCGGGAGCTCGGTGAACCCTTCATCGGGGAGAGCGTCGGCCTCATTGCGGATCGCCTTCCGGCGCAGGTTCAGGGCGAAGTTCCGGCACGTGACGAGCAGCCAGGGGAGTAGCGAGGCATCGGTCATCGTGATCTGGCCGCTCTTTCGCCAAGCCGTGAAGAAGGTGTCCTGAACGATCTCCTCCACGTCCATTCGACTCGACGCGAGCGCCCAGGCGTACCTCGTCACCGTTGCCGCGTGTCGATCGAACAGCATCGACAACGCCATCTCGTCACCGCGCGCCAGCCTCACCAGGAGATCGGCGTCGGTGCTCACGCTCTGATCCACGTGCACCTCCTCAACTCAGGAATGTCTCGGGATCGCCGAAGGTCACACGTTCCGAAGACAATGATGCACTCGGATGTCGCCCACGATCGTCGCCGTGAAGAGCCGGGGCCGCGGCAGGGCGCTCCGGTAGTGTTAACCGCCATGGGGAGTGTCACCGAGCCGGTCTCGGAGCCGAGCGATATCAAGCGCGACCACGGCTTCTTCGGGCAGCCGAGATCGCTCGCGAACATCTTCGGCGTCGAGATGTGGGAGCGGTTCAGCTTCTACGGCATGCAGGGGATCCTGCTGATCTACCTGTACTACTCGGTCGCCGAGGGCGGCCTCGGCATGGAGGAGACGGCGGCGGCCGGCATCGTCGGCGCCTATGGCGGCGGGGTCTACCTCTCGACCATCCTCGGGGCATGGCTCGCCGATCGCGTGCTCGGCAGCGAGAAGGTGCTCTTCTACAGCGCCATCGTCATCATGGCCGGTCACATCGCGCTCGCGCTCCTGCCGGGGTTCGTCGGCGTCGGCGTCGGCCTGGTCCTCGTCGCCTTCGGCTCCGGCGGCCTCAAGGCGAACGCCACGAGCGTCGTCGGCACGCTCTACTCCGAGCACGACCCGCGCCGCGACGCCGGGTTCTCGATCTTCTACCTCGGCATCAACCTCGGTGCGTTCTTCGGCCCGATCCTCACGGGCCTCCTCGCGTCGACGCTCGGCTTCCACTGGGGCTTCGCGCTCGCCGCGGTCGGCATGGCGATCGGGCTCACCCAGTACTCGTTCGGGCGCAAGCGCCTGCCGGCCGAGGCATCCGTCGTCCCGAACCCGCTGCCTCGTGACCGCGTCGGCCTCGTCATCGGCATCGCCGTCGCTGCGATCGTCGCCGTCGTGGTGCTCGTCGTCACGGGCCTCATCACCGCGACGAACCTCGTCACCTGGGTCATCGGTTCCGTGATCGTGGCCGCGGTGGGGTACTTCGCGGTGATCCTGTCGAGCAAGCGCATCACGACCGTCGAGCGCAGCCGGGTGTTCGGCTTCATCCCGCTGTTCGTCGCGAGCGTCGCCTTCTGGTCGCTGTACCAGCAGCAGTTCACGGTGCTCACGATCTACTCCGACAAGCAGCTGAACCGCGATCTCTTCGGCTGGGAGATGCCCGTCTCGTGGGTGCAGTCGATCAACCCGATCTTCATCATCATCCTGTCGGGCGTGTTCGCGGCCATCTGGACGAAGCTCGGCGACCGCCAGCCGTCGACGCCGATCAAGTTCGCGCTCGGCACGGCGATCATGGGTGTGGCGTTCCTGCTCTTCATCCCGTTCGCCGGCGGCGCGGCGAACTCGACCCCGCTGCTTGCGATCATCGGCATCCTGTTCGTGTTCACCGTGGCCGAGCTCCTGCTGTCGCCGGTCGGCCTCTCGGTGACGACGAAGCTGGCTCCGAAGGTGTTCCACACGCAGATGGTGGCGCTGTTCTTCCTGTCGGTCGCGCTCGGCACGGCGATCTCGGGCCAGCTCGCGACCTTCTACTCGGCCGACAACGAGGTGGTCTACTTCGGCGTGCTCGGCGGCATCGCGATCGCGCTCGGCGCTGCGCTCGCCGTCGGCAGCCGCGGGGTCCTGAAGCTCATGGCGGGCGTGCGCTGATCCAGGCGGGCCCGGCCACCGGCGGCCGACCCGCTGACGCGGGGCATGCCCGCGGGCGACTACGATTCGAGTGATGACCCGAGCCCTGGTGGTGATTCCCACCTACAACGAGCGCGAGAACATTGCTGCGATCGTCTCCCGTGTGCGCACCGCCGTGCCCGCGGCATCCGTGCTCGTGGTCGACGACTCCTCGCCCGACGGCACCGGCGTGATCGCCGACGAGCTGGCGGCGACGGATGCCTCGGTGCACGTGCTGCACCGCACCGAGAAGAACGGCCTAGGGGCGGCCTACCTCGACGCCTTCGCCTGGGCGCTCGCCGAGGGGTTCGACCCCATCGTGCAGATGGACGCCGACGGATCGCACCAGCCGGAGCAGCTCACGCGGTTGCTCGACGCGCTCGCCGCCGAGCCCCCGGTCGACCTCGTGATCGGCTCGCGCTGGATCGACGGCGGCTCGATCGAGAACTGGCCGCGCCGCCGCCAGTGGCTCTCGCGGGGCGGCAGCGCCTACGCGCGCTGGGTGCTTCGCCTCCCGACGAGGGATGCCACGGCGGGGTATCGGGCGTTCCGGGCCGACGCGCTGCGGCGTATCCGGCTCGACGACGTGCACACGCGCGGCTACGGGTTCCAGGTCGACATGCTCTGGCACGCGCGCGAGGCCGGGCTCGTCGTGGTCGAGGTTCCCGTCACCTTCGTCGAGCGCGAGCGCGGGCGGTCGAAGATGAGCGCCGGCATCGTGATCGAGGCGATGATGCGCGTCACCGGCTGGGGTATCCGCAGTCGGCTCGGCCGCGGACTGCCTCAGCCCGCGAGCAGCAACGGCTCGGAGACCAAGCGCTCGCGAGCCTGACGCCGGGCGCCGGCGACCGCGGCTTCGCCGCCATGTTGCGAAGCCACGATCGTGGGGATCGACTCGAGGGCACCGCCGCCGATGGTCGGGCGGTTGTCGCGGAACGCGGTCTCGATGTCGCCGACCAGTGCCGCCCAGTAGCCGCCCACCACGATGTACGCGGGGTCGAGGGTGGGGGCGACCAATTGGAGCGATCGGCCGATCCACAAGGCGGCGTCGAGCCACGACCAGCGGGCGCGGTCGTCGGCGGCGTCGACCAGGGCGACGAGCTCCTCGAGCGCGGCGCGACGGCCGTTGGCGGCCGCGAACCCGGTGAGGCCCGCCCGCTCGAGCACGATCTCGGGGGAGGCGACGGTGGCGAGGCATCCGCGCTGTCCGCAGGCGCATCGCACGCCGCCGGGCACGATCGGCAGGTGCGCGAACGTCGCGGCGAGTCCGTGGGCGCCGCGCATCGGTCGGCCGTCGACGACGGCGGCGGCGACGATGCCGGTATCGCCGGCGAGGTAGAACAGGTCGCGTGAGACCAGGCCCCCCAGCTCGACGGATGCCGCGGCCACTGCCGCCGGTACGAGCGCGATGGGCACGGGGAGCTCGCCCTCGATCTCGGCCAGCCCGGGCGTGCGCGCGCGGAGTTCGCCGAGCACGTCGACGGGCTCGACGCCGAGCCGATCGTCGGTGAGCACGATCGAGGGGGTTCCGGCGACGGCGCCGTCGACGAGCACGGTGACGTCGGCGATCCGCCGTTCGGCGCGCTCGGCCCTGGCGATGGCCCGGCCCAGCACGACCGCGAGCAGTTCGAGCGGGCTCGGGTCGGAGACCGACGTGTCGACGGGGGAGGGATCGGGGCGGAGCGGTGCGGTGAAGCGGGCCAGCTCGTCGCCGCCGAGCGATGCGATGGTGGCGACGGCGTCGTCGGGCCCCAGGTGGGCGGTGACGAGCACGTGGTCGGCGGCGGCGAGGGTGAGCGGTGAGGTTCGGTGGTCGCCGGCGGCGTCCGCCGCCTCGGGTCGCAGCACGCCGGCGTCGAGCAGCCGCGAGGTGAGCCCGGCGATCGCCCCGCGGCCGAGGCCCGTCGCGGCGGCGAGCTCGCTGCGGGTCGCCGGGCCATGATCGACCAGGTGGTCGACGAGGCGTGCGGACTGCTCGCGATGCACCTCGTCGAGCGGGCCGGTGGTGGTGGGAACTGAGGTCTCGCCGGCCGTTGTCATGTGAGAAGCATGCGTGCAACGGGGCCTCCGGGTCACGTACCCCGTTCGGGGTACACGACCCGAAGGCCCCGGCGCGCGACCGGATCAGCCGGCGAGCAGCGGACGCACGCTGGCGTAGCCGTCGGCCACCACGGTCGACGGGGTGTCGTAGACGCGCGTCGTCCGCTCGGCCTCCGAGTACCGCGGCCAGCCCGGATCACCCGTCGTGATGAACGCCACGGCGCCGCCGTGGACCTCGTCAGCGAGGCGCTGCGGCGGGTTCGGCCCCGCGAGCGGCTCCATCGCGATGGAGTCGAGGCAGTCGAAGAAGAACGGCACGTCGAGGCAGTGCTCGGCGAAGCCGAACGTGCCCGACGGCCATGAGAACCGGTACACCCACGTCGGTGCATCACCGCGCAGCGCGACGATCTTGATCAGCGCGGTGCGGAACATCTGGTCGGTGAGGAACCGGCCCGCGATGCGCGCCGTGCCCTTGCCGGCGACCTCGGCGTTCGCCGCGAGGTAGGGCTTCAGCTTCGCCTTCGGCATGCCGAGCTTCTTCAGCATCAGCGACTTCGGGATCCAGCGGAGCTTCTTCTCGGCCTCGGCGAAGGCCATCGTGAACTCATCGTCGGTGGCGCCGATGACGAGGGGCTTGTCGGAGCCGACCCCCGCCGCGAGCGAGTCCTTCGTCGAGCGGGTGAGCAGCTCGCCGTCGATCGCCGGGCCGAGGCCCAGTCCCTCGTCGATCATGCTCTGCAGGGAGTCGGGGCCGAGTTCGGTCGCCTTCTTCTGCAGCTCGAGGATGCGGTCTTCGGAGAGGCTCGAGAACCCGGCGACCGTCGGCTCGACGCCGCCGGCCGCTGCGAGCTCTCGGCCGAATCTCTCGCCACGCGCCGGCGTGACGTCGGCGAGGGCGCCGGAGATCGCGTAGACCCCCTGGAAGAGGTGCTGCGCCGACTCCATGCCGAGCAGGGTGAGCACGGCGCCGCCGCCGGCCGATTGGCCGGCGATGGTCACGCGCGACGGGTCGCCGCCGAAGGACGCGATGTTCTCCTGCACCCACTGGAGGGCGAGGAGCCAGTCGCGCACGCCGCGGTTCGACGGGGCATCGGAGATCCAGCCGAAGCCGTCGAACCCGAGGCGGTACGAGATCGTCACGGTCACGACGCCGTCGCGATTGAAGCGCCCGCCGTCGTACCAGAGGCTCGCGGGCGAGCCGGCGAAGAAGCCGCCGCCGTGGATCCAGACCAGCACCGGCAGCGCCACGTCGGTCGAGGGCGCCGGAGTGAAGACGTTGACGTTGAGGGTCGAGTCGCCGGGCACGCTGGGCTCGGGGATGAGCGTCACGCCGGGGTCGCCGCGCTGCGCGGTCGCACCGAACTCGAGCGCGTCGCGCACGCCGTCCCACGGCGCCTTCGGCACCGGGGCGGCGAAGCGCAGGTCCCCGACGGGCGCCTCGGCGAAGGGGATGCCGAGGAATCCGGCCGAAGCGGGTGCCGCGCCGGGTTCGCCGCGCCAGGCGCCGCGAACGCGGCCCGCGGTGGTGTCGACCTCGACGAAGGTACCGGTGCTGGTCTGGGTCATGGGGTGGTGCTCCTAACGAACGCTCTTGATGGGGATGACTGCCAGAGCCGCGATGATGACGAAGACGCCGCCGAAGACGAACAGCATCGGATATCCGCCGAGCGTACCGATGATGATGCCGGCGATCGCGGCGCTCATGGCCTGGGGGATGTTGGTGGCGATGTTCAGGATGCCGAGATCCTTGGCGGCCGCGGAACCTCCGCCAGGCAGGACCTCGGTCATGAGTGCGGTGTCGACGGACATGTAGAGACCGAAGCCGATGCCGTTGATCACGCTCATCGCGATCATGCCGGTCATGTCCGGCATGAGGAGCGGCATGATGAAGCCCGCGACCATGACGGCCGACGCCACGTAGATGAAGACCTTGCGCCGGCCGGCCTTGTCGCTCCACCAGCCCGAGACCGCGATGGCGACGAGCGTCGGCACGAGCGCCACGAGCGTCAGGGTGACGACCGCCCCGGTCGCGTCCACGAGCTCCATGCCGATGTAGTCGGTCAGGATGTAGAACTGGAAGGCGGCCACGACGAAGTAGCCGAGCATGAGCAGGAATCGGGCCGTGAACGCCCAGAAGAAGTCGGGGTTCGTACGCGGGTCGATCCAGAAGCCGCCGAAGAACGCCTTCCAGCTCCACGGCTCGACGGCGGCCTCCTTCGACGACCAGTCGCGGTCGATCACGACGTACGCCACGGTGACGACGATGATGGCGATGCCGAAGACGGCGTAGCCCATGCCGAAGTTCGCGGCGAACTGCCCGGCGACCATGATGCCGAGGGTCATGCCGACCTGCATGCCGATGCCGAACATGGCACTCGCGGCGCCGCGCTTGTCGCGCGGGAACCGGTCGGGCGTGATCGCCGAGAGCGGCCCCTGGATGGCATTCAGCGAAACCTGGATGAGCACCCAGAAGATCGCGATCCAGACGATCGAGTCGAGGAAGCCCATGCCCAGCAGGAGCACGCCGCCGATGAGCGACCCGCCGACCATCCACGGTGCGCGGCGCCCGAAGCGCGAGCGTGTGCGGTCGCTGATCGCTCCGACGATCGGCTGGGCGAACAGTGTGAACACGAACGAGATCGTCGAGACGAAGGCGAGGTTCGCGACCTTGTTCGCCTCGTCGATGATCGCGACCTGGAGCGGCAGGAGGATCGCGATCAGGCCGCCGTAGGTGCCGAAGAGCGTGAGGGCGACGAGCAGGATGCCGGGGAGCGTGCGCTTGGTGGGCGGCGGGCTCGCCGGTGCTTCGCCGGGGAGCGGTTCGGTCGACGAGATGGCCCCGGTGGGGGCGAGGAGGGGGGTGGGGTCGCCCGGGGCTGGGGGTTGGATGGACAAAGGGTGGCTCCTCTTCATTGAGAACTGCCTGCTGGGGGCGCGCTCATCCGAGCGAAAACCGAATGGCGCTCGGCAATGAGTATGCGCCGAATCCCGTTGGAATTCAACCGTTGAACTAAAAGCGTGGACAGGCGTCCCCGCATCGCCGCGGTCCCGGCCCGGGGTGTCAGACGCCGAGGCGGCTCGGATCGGCGAGCACCGCGTCGCGAGCCGCCCACACGGCACCGAACAGCGCGGCATCCGCGCCGAGCCGTCCGGCCACCACTGCGGGAATCGCGGGAGCGCCCGCACGTGGTCCGGCGAGCGTCGGCCGATTCGCCCGGAACGCCTGCTCGATCGATGCGGTGTGCGCTGCCCAGAACCCGCCGATGACGATGGCGTCGGGGTCGGTCGCCATCGAGAGCACCTGGAGTGAACGCGCGATCCACGGCAGGGCGTCGTCCCATGCCGCGGCGGCGGGCGTCGCTCCGGCGGCGATCTGCGACGAGAGCTCGTCGATCGCCGTGGCGAGGCCGCGCTCGGCCACGAGATCGGCGAGGCCCGCCCGCTCGAGCAGTACGTCGGGGCCGGCGACGGTCACGAGGCATCCGCTCTGGCCGCACTCGCAGGGCTCGCCGTCGGGCACGATGACGATGTGGCCGAGCGCCCCGCCCACTCCGTGCGCACCTTCGACGAGTCGCCCCTCCAGGAGGATGGCGCCTCCGATGCCCGAGTTGCTCTTGATGTAGAGCATGCTCTCGGTGCTCTCGAGCACCGTGCGTTCTGCGAGTGCGGCGAGCCAGGCGTCGGACTCGAGGCTCATCGTCGAGGGAAGTGACGGAAGGCGCGAGCGCAATCCGCCGATGGCATCGACCTCGCCCCACCCGAGGTCGGTGTCGGCCAGCACGACGGGCGGTTCGCCGCCGACCGGGGCGAAGACGACGACCGGCATCTCGACCACTCGGCGACCGAGCCCGGAAGCGACGCCGAGCGCCTCGGCGACCACCGAGGCGAGCACGTCGAGCACGACGTCGGGCTCGCCCATCGGGCGGCCGTGCCGCGCGGAGACCCGGAACAGCTCGTCACCGGCGAGGGTGGTCAACAGTGCGGTGGCGGTGTCGGCGTCGACCTGCGCGACGAGCACGGCGAGGTCGGATGCCGCGAGCTCGAGCCTCGTGATCGGGCGGCCCTTGCCGCTCGCGACCGGATCGGTCTCACGGAGCACGCCCGCTTCGGTGAGCGCAGCCGCGAGCGCGGTCACGGCACCGCGGGTGAGCCCCGTCGCCTCGGCGATCTCGCTGCGCGCGCTCGGGCCGGAGCGCACGATGTGCTCGAGCACGAGCGTCAGGTTGTGCCGGCGCACGTCGCCGGAGACGAGCGAGCGCGGGAGGCGGGGCATCCGCTCAGGCCTTGCGCGTGATGAGCTGCCAGAGGTAGGCGACATGCTCGGCCATGTCGATCGAGGGGTCGAGCATCCACTGCGTCTGCAGGCCGTCGGCAGCCGCGAGGAAGAGGTTGCCGATGCGGTCGAGGTCGAGATCGGCGTCGAGTCGGCCGGCGGCCTGCTCGTCGCGCAGCATGCCGCCGAACATGCCACGGAACGCCGCATAGCGCTCGACGAAGTACTCGTGGGACGGGTGTTCGGGGTCGCCCGCCTCGGTCGAGAGCTGGGCGTAGAGCTGGACCAGGCCGGGGACCTCGCTGTTGTGCCGGATCACGTCGAAGAAGGCCCCGATCGGCTGCTCCGAGTCGAAGTCGAACATCTCTGTGTCGACCTCGTCGCGCTTGCGGAGGATCTCCTGGAAGAGCTCCTCCTTCGACGAGAAGTAGTGGAGCAGGCCGGCCTGGCTGAGACCCACGGCGTCGGCCAGCTCGCGCACGCTCGTGCGCCGGTAGCCGTTGCGTGCGATGACGTCGAGCGCCGTGGTGAGGATCTCCTCGCGCTTCGCGACGCCTTTCGCATATGAACCTCTGCGTGCCATACGTGAATGGTAGTCGCTTGCGGTTGAAAACCGAGCGATGTATGGTTTTGCCACCCCGCCTCGCTGTCGAGGCTCTGAAAGGACCGCACATGACAACGGCGTCGACCCCCCAGCCTGCAGCCGACCCACGCCTCGACGAACCCGAGGAGGCCCTCGCCTTCTTCGAAGAGGCCGCCGGCAACGAAGACCCGCCCACCCCGATCAAGGGCGTCCGCCGCCTCCTCGGCTGGATCATCCCCGCGAACTTCGGCATCTTCCTGATCTGGGGTGCCATTCCCGGCATCCTCCTGCCCGCCCAGATCGCCGCGCAGTTCGGCGAGGCAGACAAGGTTGCGAACCTCACGATCGTCGCGACGATCGGCGCCTTCTGCTCCATGCTCGCGCAGCCGATCGCCGGCCAGATCTCCGACCGCACGCGCTCGCGGTTCGGCCGTCGTGCGCCGTGGATCTTCCTCGGCTCGCTCGCGGGCGGCCTCGCCCTCATCGGCCTCGCGTTCGCGGACAGCCTCGTCGGCGTCATCATCGCGTGGAGCCTCGTGCAGATCACCTACAACATCGCGCAGGGCCCGCTCAGCGCCGTCATGCCCGACCGCGTTCCCCTCAACCGCCGAGGTACGTTCGCCGCGCTCTCGGGCATCGGCCTCATGGTCGGTGCCATCGGCGGCCAGATCGTCGGATCGATGTTCCTCGGCAGCATCACGGCCGGTTATGTGACCTTCGCGGTGTTCTCGCTCGTCATCCTCACGCTGTTCATCGTCTTCAACCCCGACTACTCCTCGAAGGAGATCGAACGCGAGCCGTTCAAGCTCGGCGACTTCCTCCGCACCTTCTGGGTCAACCCGATCAAGCACCCCGACTTCTTCTGGGCCTTCACGGGCCGGCTGCTGCTCTACACGGGCTACTTCGCAGTGACCGGCTTCCAGTTCTTCCTGCTCACCGACTACTTCGGGGTCGAGAAGCCGGGCGAGGTCATCCCGATGCTCGGCCTCATCAGCCTCGCCGGCATCCTGATCGCGACCGCCGTCTCGGGCCCGCTCTCCGACAAGCTCGGCCGCCGCAAGATCTTCGTCTTCGCCTCCTCGGTCGTCACCGGTGTCGCGTTCCTGTTGCCGTGGGTCTGGCCCGACATCACCGCCTGGATGATCATGACCTTCATCTCCGGCCTCGGCTTCGGCATGTTCCAGGCCGTCGACACCGCGCTCATGAGCGAGGTGCTGCCGTCGGCGAAGTCCTTCGCGAAGGACCTCGGCGTCGTGAACATCGCGGCGACCCTGCCGCAGACCCTGGCGCCCGGCGTCGCCGGCGCGATCGTGATATCGATGGGCTACGCCGCACTGTTCCCCGTCGCGATCGTGCTCTCGATCATCGGCGCGTTCGCCGTCTGGCCGATCAAGGCGGTGAAGTGATGTCGGATGCCGCCGCCCCTTCGGCCTCGGCCGTCGTGACGCCGCCCGTGGCGGGTGAGCCGGGGGCATCCGCAATTCGTCGGCCTCGCTCGTTGCTCGTGACCGGTCTCGTCGGCATGGCGCTCTTCGCAGCCTTCGGCCTCGCCGTGGCCGCGAACCCCGAGAGCCCGTTCACGCAGGCCATCGACGACGCATGGCGCGCCCTCGCCGGACTCGAGCCGGGCACGGGCGGAGAGACCTGGGCGCTGCCGATGCTGTTCCAGCACCTCGGGCAGATCCCGGGTGCGGTGCTGACGCTGCTGCTCATCCCGGTCTGGCTCTTCGTGATCCGCCGCTGGCGGTCGGCGCTGTTCTTCCTCGCCGCCGAGCTCGTGGGCAACTTCGGCGTGTCGCAGCTCACCAAGAACCTCGTCGACCGGCCCCGCCCGGCCGACGACCTCGCGAACGGCCTCTACGGGCCGCTGTTCGAGGTCGACCACGGCTCGTTCCCCTCTGGGCACGCCGTGAGCACGGGCATCCTGCTCGTCGCGGTCGCCGCCCTGTTCCCGCCCACGAAGCGACTCGTGTGGTGGATCATCGGCGCGCTGCTCGTGGTCGGCATGATCTGGCAGCGCACGCTGATCAACGCGCACTGGTTCTCGGACGCGCTGTTCGGCATCATCGGCGGAGCCTCGGCGACGCTCATCCTGTGGTGGGCCTTCGCGACCCTGCTGCAGAAGGACTACGGAAAACCACTCTTCCGGCGGCGTATCGAAGCACCGGCTACAGAAGGAGCATCATGACGGACACCCTGAACACCACCGGCACCGGAACCGGCCTCGACGCCCCCGCCGCCGACATCGTGGCGGAGCTCACGCTCGAGGAGAAGGCGTCGCTCACGAGCGGCGCGAGCTTCTGGACGACGCAGGGCATCGAGCGCGCCGGCATCCCCGCGATCGTGCTCACCGACGGCCCGCACGGCGTGCGCCTGCAGAAGGGCAGCGCCGACCACCTCGGCATCGGCGACAGCGTGCCGGCCACGTGCTTCCCGCCCGCCGTGGCGCTCGGCTCGACGTTCGACCCCGAGCTGCTCGAGCGCGTCGGCACGGCTCTCGGCGAGGAGGCGCGCGCCGAAGGCGTCGGCGTGCTGCTCGGCCCGGGCGTCAACATCAAGCGCTCGCCCCTGTGCGGCCGCAACTTCGAGTACCTCTCCGAGGACCCGATCGTCTCGGGCGTGCTCGGCGCCGCCCTCGTGAACGGCCTGCAGTCGCAGGGCGTCGGCGGATCGCTCAAGCACTTCGCGGCGAACAACCAGGAGCACGAGCGCATGAGCTCGTCGAGCGACGTGGACCCGCGGCCGCTGCGCGAGATCTACCTGCGCGGCTTCCAGCGTGTCGTCGAAGATGCGCAGCCGTGGACCGTCATGTGCTCGTACAACCGCCTGAACGGCGTCTACACGAGCGAGGACCCGTGGCTGCTGAACACGGTGCTGCGCGACGACTGGGGCTTCGAGGGTCTCGTCGTCAGCGACTGGGGAGCCGTCAACGACCGTGTCGTGGGCCTGCCCGCCGGTCTCGACCTCGAGATGCCGTCGTCGGACGGCCGCTCGGCGGCTGCACTCCTCGCGGCCGTCGCCGACGGCTCGCTCGACGAGTCGGCGCTCGACCTCGGCGCACGCCGCGTCGTCGAGCTCGTGCAGAAGGCCGTCGCCGGTGCATCCGACGCCGCCTACGACGTCGACGCGCACCACGCCCTCGCTCGCGAGGCCGCCGGCCGCGGTGCGGTGCTGCTGAAGAACGACGATGCGATCCTGCCGCTCGGCGCCGCGACCTCGGTCGCCGTCATCGGCGCGTTCGCCGAGAAGCCGCGCTACCAGGGCGCCGGCTCCTCGCTCATCAACCCCACGAAGCTCGACAACGCGCTCGACGCCATCACCGAGTACGCGGGTGAGTCGAATGTGGCCTTCGCCGCCGGCTTCACGACCGACGGCTCCGACGGTGCCGCCCTCGTCGCCCCCGCCGTCGAGCTCGCCGCCTCAAAGGACGTCGTCGTGCTGTTCCTCGGCCTGCCGGGTTCCTACGAGTCCGAGGGCTTCGACCGCGACGACCTGCACCTGCCGGCGGAGCAGCTCGCGCTGCTCGCGGCCGTCGTCGCGGCGAACCCGCGCACCGTCGTCGTGCTCGCCAACGGCGGTGTCGTCGAACTGCCGTTCGCGGGTGACGTGCCCGCGATCCTCGAGGGCTGGCTCGGCGGCCAGGCGGGCGGCTCCGCCATCGCCGACGTGCTCTACGGCGCCGTCAACCCCTCGGGTCGTCTCGCCGAGACCATCCCGCTGAAGCTCTCGGACACCCCCGCGTACCTGAACTTCCCGGGCGACTTCGGTCACGTGCGCTACGGCGAGGGCCTCTTCGTGGGCTACCGCTGGTACGACGCGCGCGACGCCGAGGTGCGCTACCCGTTCGGCCACGGCCTGTCGTACACGACCTTCGGCTACTCCGACCTGTCGGTGGCAGCGGATGCATCGGGGATCACGGTACGCGTCACGGTGACGAACACCGGCGACCGCGCCGGCCGCGAGGTCGTGCAGGTCTACACGGGCCTCGCCGCCTCGGGCGTGCAGCGCGCCCCGCGCGAGATCAAGGCCTTCGCCAACGTCGCCCTCGAGGTCGGTGAGTCGCGCCAGGTCGAGATCGCCGTTCGGGGCGAGGACCTCGCGTACTGGGACATCCGCGTCGACCGCTGGATCGTCGAGCCCGGCGCCTACAGCGTCGAGGTCGGCGCGTCGAGCCGCGACATCCGTCTGAGCGCCGTCGTCGAGGTCGAGGGCGAGCAGGTGCGGATCCCGCTCTCGCTCGAGTCGTCGATCGCCGAGCTCGCGGCCGACCCGATCGCCGGGCCGATCGTCATGCAGGCGATGGGCTCGTTCGCGTCGGGCATGGCCGACACCGACATCTTCGACGAGGGCGGCCTCGACAAGATGATGGCGTCGTTCCCGGTCGGCAAGCTCGCCGGCTTCCCGGGCGTTCCCGTGACGCCCGAGCAGATCCAGCAGCTGATCGACCTGTCGAACTCGCAGCAGGCGTAGTCGACCGCAGCGGAACGAACGGCCGTCCCTCGCGAGGGGCGGCCGTTCGTCGTCTCCCCGCGTTCGCCGTCTCCGGCAGGGGTGATGGGCAATCGCACAGACACGGCGGCGAGGATGGTCCGATGACCGTGATCGCGCCACCCGAGCTCGCCGCCGGCGGCCCCGCGAGGCCTCAGCCGGCCCGACGCCGTCGGGTGGGACTCGCCCGGTTCACGGCGCTGCTCGGTGCCGCCCTCGCACTCGTGCTCGTGTTCCATGCCCTCGTACCGGATGTCGCGGGCCTCGGCCTCATCGTCGACACGGCGCTCCCGTGGCTCGGGCTCGTCGTGCCGCTGCTCCTCGTCGGCGCGTTCGTCGCGCGAAGCCGTGCCGCGATCGCCACGGTCGTGCTTGCCGCTGTCGTCTGGTGCCTCGTGTTCGTGCCGTCGGTCGTCCCGCTCTCGTGGACGGCCGCTTCGGCGACGGACTCCCAGCTCACGGTGGCGAGCCAGAACGTCGAGGCCGGCTCCGGCACGGCCGCCGACTCCGCCGCGGCGCTGGCGGCCACCGGCGCCGACGTGGTCGCGCTGCAGGAGATGGACGCCGAGTCGCGCGAGGCGGCCGGCTCGGTGCTCGACGAGGTCTACCCGCATCGCTACGGCGTCGGCACGGTCGGCGTCTGGAGCGTGTTCCCGATCGAGAACGCCCAGATGCTCGATCTCGGCCTCGGCTGGAAGCGCGGGCTCGCCGCCGACCTCGAGACGCCGAGCGGGCCGGTGAGCATCTACGTCGTGCACGCGGCATCCGCTCGGCCGGCGGCGAGTGGCGAACGCGACGTCATGCTCGCGAATCTCGGCGAGCACCTGGCGCGCGATGAGAACGCCCGCGTCGTCGCGATCGGCGACTTCAACGCGGGCTCGTCGGACCGGGCGCTCCGCGACGTCACCGCCCAGCTCACGGAGGCGAACCAGACGGGCGGCGGCTTCGGCTTCACCTGGCCGGCCGTCGCTCCCGTCGTTCGCCTCGACCACGTGTTCCAGCGCGGCATGGAGGTCGTCTCGAACACGACGACGCAGGTCGGCGGCGGCGACCACCTCGCGGTCGTCGCGACACTGAACCTCGAGTAGTCAGCGGGCGTCGCCCGATGCGCCGGATGTGTCGGACGTCCCGGGCTCGCCGGCGAAGGCGCGTGCCGACGCGAGCCCTGCGTCGAGCGAATCCCCGATGCGCGGCGTCGCGGGGAACACGCGGTCGCGTCCGATCGTGTCGATCGCCCCGGTCGTCTCGAGCTGGTTCATCACGCGGGGGCTGAGCCCGACGAGGACGAGCGTCCCTCCGGCGGCGCGCAGCTGCTCGGCGTAGCGCGTGACGACGCGGATGAAGGTCGCGCCGAGCTCGTCGGTGCCGCGGAGGCGAAGCACCACCGCGGCGCGCTCGCAGCGATCGGGCACCTCGGGAAGCTGCGCGGCGAAGATGGGCGCCGCGGCGAAGAACAGGCTGCCGTACGGCACGAGCACGACGATCTCACCCGCCTCGACGCGGTCCGGCGGCTCGGTCTCGACGGGGTGCGGACTCGACGCGTCGTAGACCCAGCGGCGCACGACGACGCGGTTCGACTGCCGGGCGACGTGCAGCACGACCGCGAGGCCGACGCCCACGAGCACCGCGTACTGCAGCGGCACGATGAGGGTGAGCACGAAGGTGACGCCGAGCACGCTCGCCTGGATGCGCCCCGTGCGCCACACCATCGCGAGGTCGCGCGGCTTGAAGGTGCGCACGCCGACGAGGATGAGGAGCGCGGCGAGGGCGGGCATTGCGACCTGCGAGATCACACCGCCGAGCGCGAGGATGCCGATCACCATCACGACCGCGGTGAACACGTTCGCCAGCGCGCTCTTCGCGCCGGCCGCGCGGACGATCGCGGTCGCCGACATCGAGCCGCCCACCGGCAGGCCCTGGAAGAGTCCGCTCGCGAGGTTGGCGACGCCCTGGCCGCGGAAGTCCGCAGACGGGTCGGGGTAGCGGCCGTCGGGGTTCGGCGTGGCCCCGGAGATCGCGGCCCCCTGCACGAGGCCGACGAGTGCCAGGGACAGCGCCGGGATGAGGAGTTCGGCGGTCAGCGCGAAGTCGGGCAGGGCCGGCATCGGCACGGCGTTCGGCACCTCGGTGATGTCGCCGACGATCGCCACGCCGCCGAACCAGGGGATGAGGGTCAGTGCTGACGCAGCGGCGACCGCGACGACGAGCGAGAGCGGTCCGAGGAAGGTCCGCTCGAGCACGAGGATGAGTGCCGCGGTGACCACGCCGAGCAGGAGGCTCTGCCAGTGGATCGAGGGGAGGTGCAGCAGGATGTCGAGGCTGCGCATGATCCGGTTCGGGCCCTCGCCCTCGTAGCCGGTGAGGTTCGAGAGCTGGCCGAGCACGATGTTCACGGCCACGGCGTTGACGAATCCGACGAGCACCGCCGTCGGGATGAAGCGCACGAGCGAGCCGAGGCGTGCGAGCCCGAGGCCGAGCATGATGATGCCGGTGAGCAGGGCGAGCGTCGCGACCGCGACCCCCTGGCGGTCGGAGTCGACGACCGCGGGCACGTCGGCGATCATGACCGACATCGCGCCGGTCGCCTGCACCGACATGAAGACCGACCCGGTCGCGAGGGCGCCGCCGAGCGTGCCGAAGAGGTAGCCGTAGAGCCCGTAGACCGGATTCACCCCGGCGAGGACGCCCGATGCGAGCCCGTCGGGGATGCTCTCGATGCCGAGCACGAGACCGGCGCGGGCGTCGGCGAGCACCGTGCGGCGCGTGCCGAAGCGCGCGAAGTAGCGGCGTATCGGTGCGGGCAGGCCCCGCTTGCCGGCGTCGGGCGTGGTCTCGCCAGCACCATCGGACATGCGACCCCCTGCGCTCATCGATTCCCCGCGCTCATCATAGGGTGGGCGCTCGCGCGGGCTCACTCGGTGGGCACGGACACGGTCGAGATGACGCGAGTTGTCGCCATCGGGTTCGTGAAGCGACGACACGCGTCATCTCGGCGTGACTCGTGCGCCTACGAGCACGCCCTGATGGAGTGGAGCGGATTCGCGCACCGGGATGGGGGATTCTCCCGATGCGGGCGTATGGGCGCGATCCGTACCGTCGCTTCCATGGATCTCGCCGTATTCGCCGGCGTCGTCTCGACCGGCCTCTTCGCCATGAGCTACGTGCCCATGCTGGCGAAGGCCGTGCGCACGAAGGACCTCGCGTCGTACAGCCTCGGCAACCTCGCGATCACGAACGTCGGCAATGCGGTGTACTCCGCGTACGTGTTCAGCCTGCCGTTCGGTCCGATCTGGTTCCTGCACTCCTTCTACGTCGTCTCCTCCCTGCTCATGCTCGTCTGGTTCCTCCGATCCCGTGCTGCACTCGCTCGGACGCGATCCGCAACCCCTTGTCGCGGCCCCCGCGCCTCGCGTAGACCGGAACGTGTCCGCGTCAGCCGCGCGGGCGGAGAGGAGGAACGCGACGATGGCGATCCGACTGAATGAGACGGCGCTGCGCCACGCGCGATCGCTCGTGCGCGACGGCGACGTGGTGCGCGACGAACGCGATGCCTGGAGCGAGGACGCCCCCACGGCCGACGAGGAGAACGCGTTCATCGAACGCGAGGGGTGGACCGAGTTCCGCCACTGGCACCTCGGCATCGACGACGAGGCCGACGAGGAGACGAAGGAGGCGTATTCGTTCCCGTATGGCGACTTCCGCAAGGTGCACCGCTGCGGTGTGATCTCGCTCGAGAGTCGCGCCGGCCAGTACGACCACGACGAGATCCGCGACGCAGCCAACCGGCTCCTGAGCCTGATCGACGAGGGCTGATCGATGGCCGCAGCCACGCGAGCCGAGCGCGCCACGGCGAAGCGCGCGATCGCGCAGTCGAAGCGGGCGGAGTCCGAGGTGCGACGTCTCGCGAAGGAGCTGCCCAAGGGCACCCAGCGGGCATGGCTCGAACGGGCCGTCGCCGAGGCGAGGGCCGCCCGGAGAGCCGCCGAGGCCGAACGCCGGGCCGACCCGCGCCGCGCAGCACGACGCGCGGACTCCGCAGTCGCCGGGCTCGAGCGCGCCACCCGCATCAGCGGTCTGCGCCGTGGAGACAAGCAGCCGCCGTTGGCGGGGCTGCTGGACGCCGACGAGCGGGCCGAGGCCAGGGCGAGACTGATCAAGCGGCGTCGCGCACAGGCGAAGCAGGCGCAGAAGATGGCCAAGACGGTGGCGCGGGGAACGATCGTCGCCGCTGTGACGACGCCGACCGACGACGAACGACGACAGGACCGGCGGCAGGACAGGCGGCAGGCGGCGAACCGCCGACGAGCGCACGGCTCGTCGGCGGCCGGCCGCGCTACTTCTTGACGGTCGCGGGCTTCGCGGCAGTCGCCGACTTGGCGGCGGCGGACTTCGTGGTCGACTTCGCCGCCGAACCGGCGGCACGGGGCGCGCGCACCGTCTTCGGCTTCGCAGCAACGGCCTGCTCCGCGGCATCCGTCATCGGCTTCGGCAGCGCCGTGAAGCGCGACAGCTGCGTGACGTGCTGCGGGCCGAGCTCGTCGAGCGTCGACACCTCGAGCAGCTTCATCGTCCGGGCGATCTGCGTCGAGAGGATCGAGATCGTCTTGTCGACGCCCTCGCGTCCGCCGGCCATGAGGCCGTAGAGGTAGGCGCGGCCGATGAGGGTGAAGCGGGCGCCGAGGGCGACGGATGCCACGATGTCGGCGCCCGACATGATGCCGGTGTCGAGGTGCACCTCCATGTCGGAGCCGACCTCGCGCACGACATGCGGCAGGAGGTGGAAGGGGATCGGCGCGCGGTCGAGCTGGCGGCCGCCGTGGTTGGAGAGCACGATGCCGTCGACGCCCTTGCCGGCGAGGATCTGCGCGTCCTGCACGGTCTGCACGCCCTTGACGACGATCTTGCCGGGCCACATGGCGCGGATCGTCTCGAGGTCCTCGAACGAGATGGTGGGGTCGAACATGCCGTCGATGAGCTCGCCGACGGTGCCGCCGGTCGAGGAGAGCGAGGCGAACTCGAGCTTCGGGGTCGTGAGGAAGTTGATCCACCACTCGGGGCGGGGGATCGCGTTGACGACGGTCGCGGGCGTGAGCTGCGGCGGGATCGAGAAGCCGTTGCGCGTGTCGCGCAGGCGAGCGCCCGCGACCGGGGTGTCGACCGTGAAGAAGAGGGTGTCGAAGCCCGCGGCGGCCGCGCGACGCACGAGCTCGTAGGACTTCTCGCGGTCGCGCATCACGTAGAGCTGGAACCAGTTGCGGCCGTTCGGGTTCGCGGCCTTCACGTCTTCGATCGAGGTCGTGCCCATGGTCGAGAGGGTGAAGGGGATGCCGGCTGCTCCCGCGGCGCCGGCACCCGCGGTCTCGCCCTCGGTCTGCATCATGCGCGTGAAGCCCGTGGGTGCGATGCCGAACGGCATGGCGGTCGGGCCGCCGAGCACCTCACGGCTCATGTCGACCACGGGGACGTTGCGCAGGATCGCCGGGTGGAACTCGATGTCCTCGAACGCCTGGCGCGCGCGGGCGAGCGAGATCTCGCCCTCGGCGGCGCCCTCGGTGTAGTCGAACGGCGCCTTCGGCGTGCGGCGCTTCGCGATGTCGCGGAGGTCGGAGATCGTCAGCGCCTTGTCGAGGCGGCGCTGCTTCGCGTTCAGCGTCGGCGCCTTGAAGCGCATGAGCTCGGCGAGCTCCTTGGGGTTCGGGAACTGGCGCTGGACCATGTCGGTGCTGCTCTCTTTCTGGGGGCCGGGTGAGGTGACGCGGATCGACCTTCGCGATGGGGCGGAAGGTCGGTCCGCGTCACCTCGGTGAGGTGTCGACGAATGTCTCGGCGTAGTAGCCCGAGATGTGGTCGTGGGTACGGGTTCGTGCGGACGCGGCATCCGCTCGCTGGATGGCGTCGACGATGCCGCGGTGCTCGGCCCGCAGGCGAGCGGATGTCGCGTGCCAGTCGGCGATCGCGGCGACGCCCTCGAGGGCGTACCCCTCGATGCCGCTGCGGAGGCCGGCCATCGTCGCGGTGATCACCTGGTTGCCCGAGGCCTCGGCGAGGGCGAGGTGGAAGGCGGCGTCGAGCGCGAGGAACTCGGTCGGTGCGAGGTCGGGGGAGTCCATCGCGTCGAGCAGGAGTTCGGCGGGGGCGAGGTCGGGTGCCGTGGCCTCGGCGAGGTCTCCGGCGACCGAGCTCTCGAGGATGAGGCGCGTGCGCACGATGTCGGCGACGGGGAAGCCGCTCGCCGCGACCTGCAGGCGCATGAGGGCCGACATGCCGCCGCCGGGCGTCGCGATGATGATGGCGCCCGACGTCGGGCCCGAGCCCGCGGAGGTTCGGATGAGTCCGAGCACCTCGAGCACGCGCAGGGCCTCGCGGACGCTCGAGCGGCCGACGCCGAGTTCGGCGGAGAGGGCGCGCTCGCCGGGCAGGCGATCGCCGGGGCGCAGGGCGCCCTCGAGCAGTTGCGTCTCGACGTGCTCAAGCACGGTGCGCCAGGCGCGCGGTGCATCGGATGTCTCAGCGCCCATGCCGATCGTCCTCTCCCGTGCCTGTGGTCTGACCACAGTAGCATGTGTGGTCAGACCACAGGTCGGGTCGAGTTCGGCGCGGACGCGCTACGGAACGATGATCGCGCGCCCGCGCAGCGTGCCGTCGTGCAGGCGTCGGTAGGCCTCGGGCGCCTCGTCGATCGGGAACACCTCGGTCTCGACCTTCACGAGCCCGGCGCGGGCCAGGTCGAACACCTCGAACAACTCGGCGCGGGATCCCCAGTAGGGCGCGCGCACGGTCGAGTCGTAGGGTGCGCCGAGCATGCCGACCGGCAGCATCCCGGCGCCGACCCCGACGATCACGTGGTCGCTCTCGACGCCGGCCACGCTGCGGCCGAGATCGATGGTGGGCTGGATCGCGACGAAGTCGAACACCGCGGTCACGGGGCGTCCGCCCGTGGCCTCGCGGATCCGCTCTGCGGCCTCGGCATCGGAGGCGAAGGCGTGGTGGGCCCCGACCTCGCGGGCGAGCGCGAGCTTCTCCTCGCCGAGGTCGAGCGCGATGACCGTCGACGGGGTGATCGCCCGCAGGATCTGGATCGCGACGTGACCGAGCCCGCCGGCGCCGATCACGACGGCGGTCGAGCCGGGCACGAGCTTCGGCAGCGACATCTTGATCGCGTGGTACGGCGTGAGCCCCGCGTCGGTGAGTGCGACGTTCTGCACGGGGTCGAGGTCGCCGAGCGGCAGCAGGTGCCGATCGCTCCGCACGATCATGTACTCGGCCATCGCCCCGGGCGATCCGAGGCCGGGAGGAGCGATGCCGAGCTCGGCGGCGCGCTCGCAATAGTTCTCCTTGCCCTGAGCGCACTGGTAGCAGCGCCCGCAGCCCTGGGGCCCGTAGACCGCGACCGAGTCGCCGATCGCGACGCCCGTGACGCCGTCGCCGAGCTTGTCGACGATGCCGGCGCCCTCATGACCGAGCGTGAGCGGCAGGCCGTAGGTGTACTGCTCCTCGGTCAGGCCCATCACGAAGCTGTCGGAGTGGCAGGCGCCGGCGGCGGTCACCTTCAACCGCACCTCGCCCGGTCCGGGCTCCGGAACCTTGATCTCGACGACCTCCGGTGATCCGCCGATGGTCCGATACTGCACCGCCTTCATGGCACCCTCCCGTTCGACTCCGGCGTCCAGTACGCCGGACACCCCCAGTCTTCTCCCCGGGCCTGAACGGTGTCGGTGAACGGCAGTGAGCGGATGCCGCGGGGTCAGTCCTTCGTCGGTCGGAGCCGCACGCGGCCGCGGCCGGTCTCGTCGAGCTCGACCACGCCGCCACGCGACTTCAGGAACTCGGTGAACGAGGCGAAGCCGAGGCGGCGCTCCTGGAAGCTCGGATCCATGCGCATCATCTGGTTCTTCACCGTGCTCGACGACTGCCACTCCTCGTCGTTCTTCGCGTGGAGCAGTTCGAGCGCCTTGAGCAGCAGGCGGCTGGGGTTGCGGGGGCTGCCGCCGGCGGGTTCGTCGGCCGGCGCGTGGTCGGTCGGTGCGACGAACTGCAGGGCCCGGGCCGACGCGCGCTTCGCGGGCGGTTCGGGCGCCTCGTTCGTCTCGGGCTTCTCGACTGCCGACGTGCCCGCCGCCTCCGCGACGGACTTCGACGTGGCGCGGCGCCGTCGGTTCGGCGCGGGGGCCGTCTCCGCGACCTGCTCCGTCGGCGCTTCGGTCGCCGCAGCGTTCGTCGCCTCTGGTGCGGCGGACTTCGCCCGCGACCGGCGGCCCGTCGCCGGTGGGGCGGCGGCTGCCTCGGGTGCTGCGTGCGCCGCGGCATCCGCTGCCTCGTCTTCGGCGACCGCGGCATCCGTCGCGAGCAGGGTGTCGTAGTCGGCGTACTCGTCGCACGCCGCGGTGAGCGCGCGGCTCGTGCCGCCCGCGACGCCGATGCCGACGACGTAGCGGCCGAGGCGTTTCGCCTTCTGGGCGAGGGCGACGTAGTCGGAGTCGCCGGCGACGATCACGATGTGGGTGAGGTCGTCGATGCGGAACATGTCTTCCACGGCGTCGACCGCGAGGCGGATGTCGGCGCCGTTCTTCGTCGCCGAGAGCGGGAAGAGCTGCACGAGGTCGACGGCTCGGTCGATGAGCTGGCCGCGGTAGCTCGCGTTGACGGGCGTCGACCAGTCGGCGTAGGCGCGGGCGATCGCGATCGTGCCGAACGTCGCGGCGAAGTCGAGCACGGCGTCGACGTCGACCGTCGCCTCGGCGAGCTTCTTCGCCGTCTCCGATCCGGCGGCGGGTGCCTTGCTCGTCGAGGTGTCCTTGCGGTACGCGCTGACCCTGCGCGAGCCGGGGTCGCCGTGCAGTTGGTCGTAGCGCGAGATGACGATGTTGTCGAAATCGAAGTACAGGGCCACGCGGGGTTCTGCCGAGATGGGCATGAAGACCTTCCATCGGGGGTGTGCCTTCGATGCTACGCCCGCGGGCTGTGCGAGACCCGAAGGCACCCCCGGGACGGTGTCAGGCGGATGCCGCGGCGAGCGCGCTCTCGGCCCGGACCCCCGCGGCGTCGAGCACGCCGAGGAACGCCTTCATCCACGTGCCGTTGTCGGGCCAGGCGCGCGAGGTGACGAGATTGCCGTCGACCACGCCGCCGCCGTTCTCGAAGACGCCGCCCACGACCTCGACGTCGATCGCCAGCTCGGGGTAGATCGACGAGGTGCGTCCGGCGAGCACCCCGGCCGCCGCGAGCAGCAGGGGTCCGTGACAGGTGGCCGCCACCGGGGCATCCGTCGCGAAGAAGTGACGCACGATGCGCTTCGCGTCCTCGTTGTTGCGCAGGTACTCGGGCGCGCGGCCGCCGGGGATGACGATCGCGGCGTAGTCGGACGGGTCGACGTCGGCGAGCGCGACATCCGCGGGCCAGGTGTGGCCGAGCTTCTCGGTGTACGTGTCGAAGCCGTCGACGAAGTCGTGCACGACGAACTGCAGCTTGCGAACCTCGGGCGCGCCGATGTGCACCTCGAATCCCTCCTCCTTCAGGCGCTCGTAGGGGTAGAGCACCTCGAGCGTCTCTGCGGCGTCGCCGGTGATGATGAGGATCTTGGTCATGAGGGGTACCTCCGGGGTGTGTACTTCGCTGTACGGATGCCGCGGGTCGGCGACTCGGGCGGGCCGCCGCGTCTGCGTCGACGGGCTGAGTCTGCGCCCGCCGATCCGCCGGTGTCACACCTCGTTCGCACTATGTGCGAAACGCCCCTGGATCCGCCGCGCTCGCCGCGGCCGGCCCGTATCGCGGGCCCCGGGCCCGGCGTAGCATCGGGGCATGAGCGCAGAGGAGCGTCATGGCGGCGCGGGCATCCAGTCGGCCGAGCGCGTCCTGCGCATCCTCGAGCTCGTCGGCGCGGCGCCCACCGGCCTGACCGCCGCCGAGATCGCCAAGCGGCTCGGCCTCGGGCAGTCGACGACCTACCGCCTGCTCGCGACCCTGCACCGCCAGGACTACCTCGCGCGCCAGTCGGGGGAGCACCGCTACATCCTCGGCCGCACGGTCGACCAGCTCGGCCGCGCACTGCAGTACCAGCTCGTCGCGACCGACCCGGTGCGACAGGTGTTGCGCGCGATGCACGACGCGGTCGGCGCACCCGCGTACCTCACGGTCTTCCGGGGCGACGACATCGCCGTGGCGCACATTGAGGACTCGGCGGCGCACCCCCGCATCGGGCAGCTGCACGTGGGCTTCTCCGAGGCGTCGCACGCGACCGCGTTCGGCAAGCTCATGCTGGCCTCCCGCGACGATGCAGGGGTCGCCCGGTTCCTCGAGCGGCACTCGCCGACGCGCCTCACCGCGTCGAGCATCACGGATGCCGCGGCGCTGAACGACCAGCTCGACGAGATCCGGGCCCAGCAGCTCGCCGTCGAGATCGAGGAGTACCTGCCGAAGCTCGCGTGCATCGCGGCGCCGGTGCGATCGGCTGCGGGCCGCACCGTCGGAGCGGTCTCGGTCTCGGTGCAGGCGAAGGACTTCGCCGCCCGGTCGGCGCAGCTCGAGCGTGCGGTGCGCCGCGGCGCGTGGCAGGTCTCGGCGCGGGTCTCCGGCTGAGTCCCGCGTCGCATGCGGTGATCTCGGCGAATCCGGGAACACCCGCCGACTCGGTGCGGTTGGCTTCGGATGTCGGTCGCAGGCGTTCGCCCACCAGCGAGTCCCGGACCGCCGCCCACCCATCGTCCGAACCTTCCGAGGAGCCCGCATGACCGAACCCGCCCAGATCGCCGACCGCGTCCGCATCGGCGCTTCCGACCTCGAGATCGCGCCCCTGTCGCTCGGCACGAACGTCTTCGGCTGGACCGCCGACCGCGACGCGACGTTCGCCGTGCTCGACGCGTTCACCGCCGGCGGCGGGAACTTCCTCGACACCGCCGACGGGTACTCGGCCTGGGTGCCCGGGAACACGGGTGGTGACAGCGAGCGCCTCATCGGCGAGTGGATCGCGTCACGCGATGCGCGCGATGACGTCGTCATCGCCACCAAGGTGAGCACACACCCCGAGTTCACGGGTCTCTCGGCCGCGAACATCCAGGCGGCGGCGGATGCCTCGCTCCAGCGCCTCGGCACCGATGTGATCGACCTCTACTACGCCCACTTCGACGATGCCGACGTGACGCTCGAGGAGACCGTGGGGGCCTTCTCTGCGCTCGTGGACGCCGGCAAGGTGCGTGCGATCGGCATCTCGAACTACACGCCCGAGCGCATCGACGAGTGGTTCCGGGTGACCGAGGCGAACGGACTGCACCGCGCGGTCGCCCTGCAGCCGCACTACAACCTCGTCGAGCGGGATTTCGAGTCAAACGGCCTGCGCGAGCGCGCCGAACGCGAGGGGCTCGCGGTCTTCCCCTACTTCTCGCTCGCGAAGGGCTTCCTCGCCGGCAAGTACCGCACCGCGGCGGATGTCACCGCCGAGGGCGCGAGCGTTCGCGCCGGTGGCGCGGCGCCCTACCTCGGCGAACGCGGTACCCGAGTGCTCTCGGTGCTCGACGAGGTCGCGGCGGCCCACGGGGCATCCGTCGCCTCCGTGTCGCTCGCGTGGCTCCGTCAGCAGCCGACCGTCGTCGCCCCCATCGCCAGCGCGCGTACCGTCGAGCAGTTGGGCGACCTCCTCGCGTCGATCCAGCTCGAACTGACCGATGAGGAGCTCGCGGCACTCGCCCGCGCCTCGGCCTGAGGCGGCCGGGGCGCGGAGGCATCCGCCGCGGTCGCGGCGACACGGCCGGTGAAGTGCAGCGTTCGCGGCGCTCCGGACCGTCGTCGTGGAATGATGCGGTGACGTCGCTCGATCGCGACGGCGGACGGGGGTCGGCGTGCACGCTCGCTGGTGGAGGCTCGACCCGGGCGGCGCCCTCGTCGGTCTGCTCATCGCCGCGTTGTCGATGACCCCGTCGCTGCTGCCGCGCCCGGCGCTCTTCCAGGGGATCATCACCGCGTTCGCGTTCCTCATCGGCTACGGCGTCGGAGTCGGCGTGTGGTGGCTGGTGCGCCGCTTCGTGCGCTGGCGTCCGAAGCCCGAACACCGCCGCGTCGCCTGGTGGGCGTATCTCGGTGTCGCCGTGGTGCTCGCGATCGTGCTGGCATTCGCCTCGGTCGGGTGGCAGAACGAGGTTCGCCGAACGGTCGAGCTGCCGGAGATCGACGGCTTCGACGGCCTGCTGTTCGCCGTCGGGTTCGTGCCGGTCGTCCTCATCGGCATCGCCCTCGCCCGCGCCGAGCGACGACTCGGCAGGCGGTTGTCCGCCCGACTCGGGCACGGCTGGGGCGTGACTGCCGCGGTGGCGATCGTCGTCGCCTCGACCGTTGTCCTCGTCTCGGTCGTGATGTTCGGCCTCGACCGGCTCTACCTCGCGAACAACGGCCCTGCGGCCCCGTGGGTCACCGAGCCGATGAGCGCCTTCCGGTCGGCGGGGCCCGATTCCGAGGTCGAATGGGATCTCGTGGGGCGGCACGGCACCGCCTTCCTCGGAGGCGGTCCGAAGGCCGCCGACATCGAGGAGCTCACCGGCGAGCCGGCGCTCGAGCCCGTGCGCGTCTACGTCGGGCAGGCGAACGCGCCGACCGTCGAGGAACGTGCCGCCATCGCGGTGCGCGAACTGGAGCGCACCGGCGCGTTCGATCGCGACGTGCTCGTCGTCGCCACGACGACCGGCTCCGGGTGGCTGGAGCCTCAGGCCGTCGACGCCGTCGAGTACCTTCACGGCGGCGACACCGCGATCGTGTCGATGCAGTACGCGTACACGCCGAGCTGGGTGTCGTTCGTCTTCGACCCCGATGCGCCGGTCGCGTCATCCGTCGCCCTGTTCGAGGCCGTGCGGGCGAAGTGGGAGACCCTGCCCGAAGCGAGTCGCCCGCAGCTCGTGGTCTACGGCCTGAGCCTCGGCGCGCATGGGACGCAGGAGGCGTTCGACGGCCTGGACGACCTGCGTGCGAACGCCGACGGCGCGCTCCTCGTCGGCAGCCCGAACGGTGCCACGATGTGGCGGGAACTCACCGAGGGGCGCGACGCCGGCAGTCCGCAGTGGCAGCCCGTCGTCGACGGCGGCCGCGAGGTGCGCTGGCTCTCGGTACCCGGTGACTTCCACGCACTCGGACCCGAGTGGGAGGCGCCGCGCGTCGCGTACCTGCAGCACGCGAACGATCCCGTCACCTGGCTCGGGCTCGAGCTGATCTGGGCGGAGCCGGACTGGCTGACCCCCGAGGAGCGTGCCGACGAGGTCAGCGACTCGATGCGCTGGATCCCCGCCGTGACCGCGTTGCAGGTCGTCATCGACATGTTCATGGGCGAGAGCGTGCCCGCCAGCCACGGACACAACTACGGCGACGTGGTGCTCGACGGCTGGCAGGCGGTCACCGGCGACGGAGGGTTCGACGCCGCCGCGATGGCGCGCATCCAGGGCGTGCTCGAGGGGTATGCGGAGGTGCAGCCCGTCGGCAGCGTCAGCGAATAGTCGCGGACGCCTCAGGCCCCCGCGACCACCGCGTTGTGCAGCTCGTCGGCCTCGACGCCGAGACGCCGCACCCCGCCGCCGACGTTGGTGAGCAGCACGAAGCAGACGCCCTGCGACGGCGTGATCCAGAACTCGCATCCGCCCCATCCGCCGTGGCCGTACGCGTCGCGGACCAGGAGGCTCGGCGCGGCGTTGCGCAGGTTCCAGGTGAAGCCCCAGTCCTGGCCGCGCGAGGCGGGGTAGGGCTCGAGCTTCGTCATGCCGACGGTCAGCGGGCGAAGCATCGCCTCGACGGTGGCGGGGGCGATGAGCGAACCGTCGCCGCGGAGCAGTGCGCTGCCGATGGCCAGCAGGTCGCTCGCGCGCCCGAGTACGCCGGCACCGGGGTGCCCGAGCGCCGCGAAGCGCGGGTAGTCGAGGCCCTGCGCGGCAGCGTCGACGACCTCGTGCGGCGACGCGTCGGGGTCGAGCGTGAAGCCCGTGGCGCCGGCTCGTGCCGCCACGGCGGTGACGGCGTCGAACCAGGGTTCGCCTCCGGCGTGCTCGATCATCGCGGCGACGCCGTCGAAGGCGAGGGTCGAGTACCGCGTCGCCGTGCCGGCCTCGAAGTCGCGGCCCGGTGCGACGAGCGATGCGCGCAGTCCGCCCTGGTCCATCGGCGGCTCGGAGATGCCCGAGCTGTGGCTCACGAGGTGCCGCAGCCGCACGACGTCGTCGCGCCCTTCCCCGAACTCGGGCAGGGCGCTCGAGAGGGGCGTGTCGGGCGTGAGCCGACCGCGCTCGACGAGGCGCAGGGCGGCGAGGCCGACGAGCGGCTTCGTCACCGAGAAGAGCGGATAGAGGTCGTCGACGGATGCCGCGCGCCCGCGTTCGGTGCCGAACGCCTCGAGTGCGACCACG
The DNA here is from genome assembly GCF_001427265.1 of Agromyces sp. Root1464. Classification (NCBI taxonomy): domain Bacteria; kingdom Bacillati; phylum Actinomycetota; class Actinomycetes; order Micrococcales; family Microbacteriaceae; genus Agromyces; species Agromyces sp. Root1464. The sequence goes on along the minus strand of NZ_LMFU01000001.1, from coordinate 799,555 downwards.
CCCTCGCTCGTGGCGATGCCCAGCACGGCGGTCGGGAGCGCCCCGCTGTCGACGTGGCGTCGCGTCCAGTCTAGGGCGTCGTCGAAACGGGGCATGAGGGTCCTCTCGGTGGGATTGGCTGCCGGGGCCGAACGGCCGACCGGCGGGAAGTCGGGGTCGGGATCAGCTGCGGTAGACGACGTTCAGGGGAGCGTCGCCGCGCAGCATCCGCTCGATCTGCTCTCGCAGGAGCCGCGCCATGCGCGGCATCATCGCCGTCGAGGCGCCACCCACGTGCGGGCTGACGAGCACGTTCGGCAGCGCGAAGAGCGGATGCCCCGCCGGCAGCGGCTCTGGGTCGGTGACGTCGAGCGCGAACCGCAGCCGGCCTGACCCGGCCTCCGCGATGATCGCGTCGGTGTCGGCGACCTTTCCGCGCGCGATGTTCACGACCAGGGCGCCGTCGGGCAGTGCGGCGAGGAAGTCGGCGTCGACGAGTCCCGTCGTGGAGTCGGAGAGAGGCACGCCCACGATCACGATGTCGGACTCGGGCAGCAGGGTCGGCAGCTCGTCGATGCCGCGGATGAAGCCCTGCTCGTCGGATCGGGCGCGGCTCGCGACGCGCGTCAGGTGCACCTCGAAGGGTGCCAGGCGCGCCTCGATGGCCCGGCCGACGCCGCCGTAGCCGATGAGCAGCACGCGCCGGTCGGCGAGGCTCTCGTAGCGGGCGGCGGCCCACCGGCCCTCACCGGCCGCGCGGACGAAGTCGGGGATCCCGCGCTGCGAAGCGAGGATGAGCGCGAGCGTCAGCTCGGCGGTCGAGGTCTCGTGCACGCTCGCGGCGTTGGCATAGACGTGGCCCGGCGGCAGTGCGCCCGGCACGTCGTCGTAGCCGATCGACTGCGACTGCACGAGCTGCGTCGCCACGCCCTCGAGCGCGCCGAGACGCGCGGAGGCGCCCATGTACGGCGGCACGACGAGGTCGATGCGATCGGCGGGCGCCTCGCCGGTGAGGTCCCAGACGCGAACCTCGGCTCCCGCGGGCGGCGTGCCGAGGGCGGTCAGCAGGGCCTGGCCCGGCACGGTCACGAGGAGGTCGCGATCAGTCATTCCGCCATCCTCTCAAACCCGGTCGACGGGGGTGAACCCGCGCACGTCACACGCGCGGACCCTTCCTCGGCACTGGGTAGTGTGGAAAAGGCCGCGCGCGACCTGCACCACGTGGCATCCGTTCGAGAGAAGGGCGCGCGTTGCCGAACCGCAGCACCATCGAAGACATCTACGCCGACACGTTGCGGCGCAACCCCGGCGAGGTCGAGTTCCACCAGGCCGTGCGCGAGGTGTTCGACTCGCTCGGGCGCGTGCTCGACAAGAACCCGCAGTACGTGCAGGCGTCGATCCTCGAGCGCATCTGCGAGCCCGAGCGGCAGATCATCTTCCGGGTGCCGTGGGTCGACGACGCCGGCCAGGTGCGCATCAACCGCGGATTCCGCGTGCAGTTCAACTCGGCGCTCGGCCCGTACAAGGGCGGCCTGCGCTTCCACCCGACCGTGCTGCTCGGCACCGTGAAGTTCCTCGGCTTCGAGCAGGTCTTCAAGAACGCGCTCACAGGCATGCCCATCGGCGGCGGCAAGGGCGGCAGCGACTTCGATCCCAAGGGCCGCTCCGACGGCGAGATCATGCGCTTCTGCCAGTCGTTCATGACGGAGGCCTACCGGCACATCGGCGAGTACACGGATGTCCCTGCGGGCGACATCGGCGTCGGTGCGCGTGAGATCGGCTACCTGTTCGGCCAGTACAAGCGCATCACCAACCGCTACGAGTCGGGCGTGCTCACCGGCAAGGGCGTGACGTGGGGCGGCTCGCTCGTGCGCACCGAGGCCACGGGCTACGGCGCCGTCTACTTCACCGAGCACATGCTCGCGACCCGCGGCCGCTCCCTCGACGGCGCCCGCGTGCTGGTCTCCGGCTCGGGCAACGTCGCCGTCTACGCGATCGAGAAGGTGCAGGCGCTCGGCGGCATCGTCGTCGGCGCGTCCGACTCGTCCGGCGCGATCCACGACCCCGACGGCGTCGACCTCGAGCTGCTCCGCGACATCAAGGAACGGCGCCGCGAGCGCATCTCCGTCTACGCCGATGAGCGCGGGGGCCGGGTGAGGTTCTTGCCCGGGGCATCCGTGTGGGACATCGAGAGCGCCGAGCGCATCGACGTCGCCCTGCCGTGCGCGACGCAGAACGAGCTCTCCGAGGCGCAGGCCGTGAAGCTCGTGGCCGCAGGCGTCGTCGCCGTCGCCGAGGGCGCGAACATGCCGACGACTCCCGGCGCGCTCCGCGTGCTGCGCGAGGCCGGCGTGCTCTTCGGCCCGGGCAAGGCCGCGAACGCCGGCGGCGTCGCGACCTCCGCCCTCGAGATGCAGCAGAACGCCTCGCGCGACTCGTGGGGCTTCGAGCACACCGAGGAGCGGCTCTCCGAGATCATGGCGGGTATCCACGAGCGCACGGCGGCGACCGCCGACGAGTACGGCGTGCCGGGCGACTACGTGGTCGGCGCCAACATCGCCGGGTTCACGCGGGTCGCTGACGCGATGCTCGCCCTCGGCGTCATCTGACGCCTCAGCCGCAGGAGTTCGCCGAATACGCCACTGATCGGCTCTGCGTGATCGTCGACCCGTCGGCGACCCGGCTCGCCTCGATCGTCACGGCGCCCTCGTGCACGGTCGACGCCCGCACCGCGAACGTGTGCGCGGCGCTCCGTCCCGGCAGTACCTCGGCGAAGGTGCGCTCGCCGTACGGGGTGACGACCTTCACCGAGACGGGCACCGGCTCGGCGTTCGTCACCTTCACGGCGAGATACGCCTTCGAGCCGATGCATCGGGCCTCGGCGACGGCCGCGACCTCGACCGCAGGCCCGTCGTCGATCTGCACGACGTTCAGGCCGCGCATCGTGTAGAGCAGCCCGTCCTCGTCGGACTCGATGTGCGGGCCGCTGTACCAGCCGCCGTCGATGCCCGCCACGACGGTCGTGATCGTGAGCGTCTGCGGGTCGATGCGGAAGACCGTGGTGTCGGAGGCCGCGTAGACCAGGCCGCGGCTGACGGTCATCGAGCCGAAGTCGGTGGAGACGGCGGCCGCATCGAGGGTCTGCACGACGGTGCGGCTCGGGATGTCGATGACGAACACGCCGGCGCCGTGCCTGGCGAGGCCGAAGAGGCGGTCGCCGACCGTCGCGAGCGCGGCGATGCCGGCGCCGACGCCCGTGTCGACGCGCCACAGCTCGGTGCCGGTGACGGGGTTCCACGCGACGACCGTGCTGCGCGGCCCGGTCTGGTAGAGGTTGTCGCCGCCGAGGTAGGCGACGCCGGCCGAGGTCGTGACCGCGCGCACCATCTGCTGGGCGTCGATCGGGTTCACCCATGACGCTGCCGTGCGCGTCGCCGGGTTGTAGGCCGTCAGGGAGCCGCCGCCCTGGGTGTCGTTCTGGGTCGCGATGAGCACGAGCCGGTTCACGGGATCCCAGCACACGTCGAGCGGGCGGTTCTGGTTGGCGGGGAATGAGGCGATCTGGTGGGGGTCCACGTCGCTCGCCGGGTCGTACGACCAGAGTCCCTTCGAGTTGTACTGGCCCGAGTAGAGCACGCCGTCGACGACGACGCCGTCCTTCTGCTCGCCGGGGGTGCGCAGGTTCGTGACCGCCTCGGTGTCGAGGTCGTGGCGGGCGATCGCACCGGTGCCGCCGACGTAGACGCGGCCGGCGCCGACGGCGAGGCCCATCGCCGTCTGGGGACCCGCGGGCGCACCGGCGCCGACGAGGTCGGTCGTGGTGGTCGTGCGCGTCGCCGGGTCGATCGCGGCGATGAAGCTGTAGCCGGATGCAGCGACGAGGCGATCCCCACGGATGCCGAGTCCCCACAGCGTGCCGATGTCGGTGTCCTGCACCGCCGTCATCGTCTTCTTCGTGATCGAGTAGGCGTAGACGGTGGGGTCCTTCGCGAAGTACACGGTGTCGCCCTGCTGCGCGAAGAGCACCCCGGTGCGCGCGATGGTCTGGTACGTCGACGGGTTCGCCAGGTTCAGCAGCACCGACTTGCCGGGGCCCTTGAGGCCCACCCCGAGCGTGCCGTCGAGCACCGAGAGGGAGGTGACCGAGACGGCGGCGGCGAACTCGGCGGGCAGCACGTCGACGGGCGTGCGGGTTGCGCGGTCGAAGGCGAACAGTTTCGCGAGGCTCGCCCCGCCGCCGCCCGCGAGCACGCTGCCGGTGCCGAAGTACACGGTGGTGTCGGTGGCGGCGACGGCCTGGGCGATCGTCGCGCCCGGGCTCGGGATGCCCCAGCTCGTGATGGTGTTCGTCGTCGGGTCGAGTTCCCAGAGGCTCGGCGCGCTCGCCGTCGTGGGTTCGCCGCCGCCGGCCGCGTAGACCTTCCCGTCGGGCGCGACCGCCAACGCCCGCACGTCGCGGTCGCCGGTGGCGCCGATCGCGACGGCAGGGGTATCGGGGCGGGTGAGGTCCCACTGGTAGACGTTCGCGCCCTCCATGGAGTCACGAAGCATGCCGATGAAGAGCCGGTTGCGAGCGGGGTCGGCGGCGAGCGCCTGGATGCTGTAGCCAGATGGCAGGTCCGTTCGGCTCGTCACCGTGCGCGTCGGCAGGTGGAATCCGACGACCCGGGCCGGGCTGAGGTTCCGCGAGCCGATGTACATCGTGTCGCCGACGAGGAGCCCGCTCATCAGCGGGAACTGCACGACGCCGGGGCCGAGGTCGCGAATGCGCGCACCCGCCGCCAGGGCCTGCCCGACGACGCCGCCGGCCGCGGGCGCCGCCCAGCCGGGGGCTGCTGCACCGAACGCGAGCGCGAGCCCGCCGATGCCGCCGAGCACGAGCATCTGGCGCCTGCTGAAATCGCACGACATGGCGTTACTCCTCATCGAGTGTGTCCGTCGGCATCGATCCGTGCGGCCGGGGGAGTCGCGTCGTGCCTGAATGGGCATGTTTCACCCAGGAGACGCGCACCTCAAGGGAAACCGCGCAAAGCGATCAGAACCGCACAACTGCAGCCGCCCGACGCGGCCTCTGCTGAGCGCGCAGCATCGAGATGACCCGTGTTGTCGGTTCCGCGTTGCGCCGACCGACAACACGGGTCATCTCGATCGATGGCGCGCGTGACTGCTGGCGGGCGTTGCGCTCCGGAGGGTGGAGGGAGCGGCGCTACGCGCGGGGCTTCGGCAGCCGGATCGGCGAGGTGAGTGCCACTTCCTCGGAGAAGTCGGCGGGCACGAGGTGGTCATTCGGCACGGTCGGCACGAGCTCGCGCTCGCGGTCCGCCCCTCGGTCGCGCCCTGCCCGGCGTGAACGCTCGGGCACTCGATCCCGCCCGAACTCCCGCTCGATCTCGCGCTCGAGCTGATCGACCTGCAGCGTCGGCACGGCCTGCGTGGTCACGGCCGCGATCGCAGCGGTCGGGGCATCCGAGAACCGCACGGCGGGTCGCCAGGCGTATCGCGGATGCCGCGTGAGCCGCATTCCCCGTGACACCACGAGCCAGCCGAGGCCGATGAGCGCGGCGACCATCGCGGCGACGGCAGCGAGTCCGAGCGCCCAGCGCGGGCCCATGCCGTCGGCGACCGCGCCCACGATCGGGGCGCCGATGGGCGTGCCGCCGGCGAGGATCGCCATGTAGAGGGCCATCACGCGGCCGCGAAGCTCGGGCTCCGTCGTGGTCTGCACGTACCCGTTCGCCGTCGTGAGGATCGTCACCGCGCCGAGTCCGATGAGGATCGTCGAGGCCGCGAAGGTCCAGTAGGTGGGCATGAGCGCGGCGGTGAGCGTCGCGAAGCCGAGGAACGCGCACGCGAGGATGACGACGCGGATGCGCGCCCGCTCACGTCGCGCGGCGAGGAGCGCACCGGTCAGCGAGCCGATCGCGAGGATCGACGAGAGGAGTCCGTACTCGCCGGCGCCGCGGCCGAACTCGACGGCCATCGTCGAGGAGAAGATCGGGAAGTTCATGCCGAACGCGCCGATGAGGAAGACCATCACGAACACGACGACGAGGTCGGGCCTGCCGGCCACGTAGCGGAACCCTGCGACGAACTGGCCCTTGGCGCGGGGCGCTCGAGGGGAGCGCTTCAGCTGCCGGCCCTTCAGCATCGCGAGCGCGCCCAGCACCGCGAGGAAGGTGAACGCGTTGATGATGAAGACCCAGCCCGACCCCACGAGCACGATGAGGAAGCCCGCGACGGCTGGGCCGATCATGCGGGCGGTGTTGAACGACGCCGAGTTCAGGGCGACGGCGTTCGACATGTCGGAGTTGGAGACGAGGTCGGAGACGAAGGTCTGCCGTGCCGGGTTGTCGATGGCGTTCACGAGGCCGAGGGCGAGCGCGAAGAGGTAGAGGTGCCAGAGTTCGGCGGTGCCGAAGACGAGCAGGAGCCCGAGCCCGAGCCCGAGCAGCATGAGCAGGCTCTGCGTGACCATGAGGATCTTGCGGCGGTCGAAGCGGTCGGCGATGAGGCCGGTGATCGGCACGAGCAGCAGCTGCGGCGCGAACTGCAGGGCCATGGTGATGCCGACGGCGAAGGCGTCGTTGTCGGTGAGCTCGGTCAGCACCACCCAGTTCTGGGCGGTGGCCTGCATCCAGGCGCCGACGTTCGAGACGAGGGCGCCGATGAACCAGATTCGGTAGTTGCGGTGGGCGAGGGATCGGAACATTGCACTCACTGGTCGGTGAGCCTCCTGAGGATGGTCGTGGCCGCGGCGAGCGTCTCGCGTTCGGCTGGGGTGAGGGCCGCGAAGCGCTTCGCGAGCCAGGCGTCGCGACGGCGGCGGGTCTCGAGCACGATCGCCTCGCCGGTCGCGGTCGCCGCGACGATGACCTTGCGGCCGTCGTCGGGCGATGCCGCACGGGTGGCGTAGCCCGCGTCGACGAGGCAGTTCACCGTGCGGTTCATCGACGGCGCAGTGACCCGCTCGAGCTCGGCGAGCCGGCCGATGGTGAGCGGCCCCTCGGTCGAGATCCAGCCGAGGGTCGAGAACTGCGAGCCGCTGAGCTCGGTCTCGGTGCGCTCCTGGCGGAGCCGGCGGGAGAGTCGCATGATCGCGATGCGCAGTTCGGTGCTCTGCTCGGCGAGCGTGCGGCGCCTGGCGGCCGGTGCTCGCGTCGCCGCCGCAGGGGTCGATCGTTCGGCCGAGGCAGGGCGCGCGACATCCGTCATATTGCTTAGTGTAACAAATTAGCTTTGCTAAGGAAAATGCACCGCCCGGCACCGCGGGCGACCGGGCAGGACAGCGGATGCCCCGGGAACGGCGGATGCCCCGGACCGCGTGCGGTCCGGGGCATCCGGTTCCTGTGTGCGCCGCCGCAGGACCCATGGGTCGACCACGTCGGAGCTGCACCGCGCATCCTCACGGATGCGGGCGTCTCTGGGGCGTTACTCGAACAGTGACAGCGTCAGCGTCGAGCTGTAGTTGCCGGCCGCGACCGAGCTCTCGGTGCGGAGGAACAGGCCCGCGTTCGCGGTCCATGCGCCCTCGCTGGCGATCTCGCCGGAGTTCCACGCCGAGGCGAAGAGCTCCTGGTCGACGAGGCCGACGTTGTTCGCCGGGTCGGCGTCGTCGTCGACCACGGTGTCGACCTCGTCGCCGATGGCGACCAGGCCCGACTCGCCGCCGTCGATGAGCTCCGGGCTCCAGCCGAGGTGGCCCGCCCCGATGTCGGGCTGCCCGGCGTCGCCGGCGAAGGCCGTGCTCGAGCCGAGCACGTACCAGGCGGCACCCTCGGGGATGTCCTCGGCCGCGCGCGTGTCGGTCACGGTGACGGTCGGGAGCGTTCCCGTGAACTGGCGCACCAGGTCGGTCGAGCCGTCCTCCGCCAGCGTGACGGAGGTGCCGGCGACGGTCATCGCTAGCACGCCGGGCTCGTTCAACTCGGTGACCTCGACGTTCACGTCGACCGTGCTGTCGTCGCCGACGGGGTCGGCCGCGTTCGCCGCGGCAGCGCCCGCCGCCGTCAACATGAGCGCGCCGAACGTCACGGCGGTGACCCGCAACGCGGTGGAGGTGCTGATCTTCTTCATTTCGATTCCTTTACTCGGATGGGGATTGGACGGGGCTTCGGCGATCACCCGCAGTTGCGGGCGTCGTAGTCCACGACACGCGGTGTCACGGTTCCGTCGGAGGTGCGGGTCGCCTCGACGGTGACCTGACCCGCTTCGACGCTCACCGCTCGCGAGTTGAACGTCGCGACCGCGTTCTTGCCGGCGGCGACCGTGGCGAACGACTTCTCGCCGTAGGCGCTCGTGGTCTTCACCGAGATCGCCTCGTCCTCGCGGTTCGTCGCCTTCACGGTCACGTACGCCTTCGAGGCGATGCACCGGGTCTCGGCGACGACCTCGACGTCGACCTCGGGAACGGCCGACTCGCATTCGAACCGGGCGTCGCCCCAGATGCCGTGCGCCCCGTTGATGCTGCCGGGCGCCTGGACGATGAGGTCGACGTACTGCGCACCGGTCAGGTCGATGTCCACCGACTCGGGCGCGAAGCCCGGCGTGAACGTGCGCGACTGGTAGCGGTTGACGCCGTCGGTGTCGACCTTGAAGATCACGTTGCCGCCGAAGCCCGACTCGAGCCCCACCTCTGCGGTGAAGGCCGAGCACTTGCCGCCGACGAAGTAGGTGATCTTCGACTGGGCGTGGACGCCGAGCCCCTTCTCGTACACGGGCGACGTGCCGGTGGCGGGGTCCGTGTAGTTGATCTTCAGGGGCAGGTCGGGCGACGACGCCGAGTCCTTGTTCGCGACGTCCTTGCCGATGACGCCCCACCCGTTCGTGGCGCTCAGCCAGTCGAGGTCGGATGCCCACGCGGAGCCCTCCGGCACCGCCGGCAGCGGCTGGTCGACGATCTGCCAGTCGAAGATCTTCATCCGGCTCTCGTTCGGCAGCACGACCGAGGCGACCTCCTTGCCCGGGTTCAGGCGGATGAGGTTCGAGTAGACCTGGTACTTGCCCGTCGGGTACTCGTACACGGCGGGGTTCGTGGCGCTGTTGCGGCCGAGCGACGTGATGGCGACGGTCGAGCCCTGCAGGCCCGAGGCCTGCAGCAGCCAGTTCGGGAAGTAGATGTTCTGCTTCGCGGTGGTGCCGTCGGTGTAGGTGATCGTCAGCTCGGGGTTGACGCCGGCTCCTGTCGCCGCCGAGGCGAGCACCGCGAGGTGCGTGCCCTGACCCGAGAGGGCGATGGTCTGCCCCGCCGGCGTCACCGAGTTCGGCGTGCCGACCGGGGTGGGCCACGTGTACTCGATCGCCGTGTCTCCGGTGCCAACGGTGACGGTGCCGCCGGGGGTGACCCCCGCGGTCTCGAGGGCGGCCTTCGAGAAGGATGCCCCGCCGCCGTCGAAGTTGCCGGCGGTCGCCGTGTCGAGGTCGGTGATCGACACCGCGTTGAACGCGCCCTGCAGCGAACCGTAGGCGACGTAGAGCTGGTTCGCCCCCGTCACCTCGACCTGCTGGTTCGACGCCGACGTGTAGGCGGCCTTCACGGTGAGGGTCTGCAGGTCGGCGCCCGATTCCGGGGTCACCTCGAGCACGAACTCGGCGGTGATCGAAGCGCCGGGCTCGACGCGGTCGGCCGTTCCGCCCGTCGTGGACACGAGGTTCCAGCCCTCGGGCAGCACGGGGGAGAGCACCACGTCGTCCTTCGCCGCGGTGCCCGTGTTGGTGAACGTCGCGGTGGCCGTCGTCTGCGCCCCCTGGAACACGCGGTCGTCGAGGGTGACGTCGACGGATGCCGCCGAGGCGTCCTGATCGCGGCCGCCCACGGCGCTCGTGCCGGAGAGCACGACCTGCGCCGAGGCATCCGATGCCAGTTCGCCGGTCGAGACCACCACGACGCCGCCGGTGCGGTCGCCGTCGTAGGCCCAGCCGGTGCGTCCCTCGAGTGCGGCGACGTCGTCGACCTGCTCGAGTGCCGTGCCGTCGAGTTCGACCGCGGCGGGCTCCGAGCCCGTGTGCACCTCGAGGCGGTAGTCGCGGCCGGCGGCCTTGCCGTCGTACTCGCCCTCGCGCTCGCCGAGGGTGACGGTCACGTCGCCCTCCGCAGCGGCAGCGGGTGCGCTGACCTCGAAGTCCTGGTGGCTCGCCTCGCCCTCGGCGTGCGAACGCGTGACCTTGTCGTCCTCGTAGAGCGTGAACGAGGAGTCGCCCTGCGGGTACGTCGTCAGGGTGATCGCCGAGTCCTCGGGCACGAGCGAGGCGTTGCGGGCCGTGATGCCCTGCGGCACCACCGCGCCGGCGCGAACGAAGATCGGCAGCGTGTCGAGCGGGGCCGAGTAACCGTTGACGACCTTGCCGCCCTCGTGGACCGTGCCGGTCCAGTAGTCGACCCAGCGGTCGCCGGCGGGCAGGTAGATGCCGTTGCGCACATCGGAGTCGGTGAACACCGGCGCCACGAGGTAGTCCTCGCCGAGCAGGAACTCGTTGTTCGCCTCGACGCTGTAGGCGCCGGGGTCGCTCGGGTACTCGAGCGCGATCGAGCGCATCATGGAGACGCCCGTGCGGTGCGACTCCTCGGCGAGCGTGTAGATGTAGGGCATCAGGCGCTGACGGAGCTGCAGGTAGTCGCGGTTGATCGCGGTCGCCTCGTCGCCGTACAGCCACGGCCGCTTGTCGGTCTGCGCCCAGCCGCTCATGGAGTAGAGCGCGGGGGCGAAGGCCTTCCACTGCAGGTCGCGGACGTAGCTCTTCGTCGAACCGCCGAAGATGCCGTCGACGTCGCCCGTGCTGAAGGCGAGGCCCGAGTTGCCGGCGCCGGTGAGCGCCGAGACCTGCCAGCGCACCGCGTCGAGGTTGCCCGAGTGGTCGCCGGTCCACTGCATGCCGCAGCGCTGCGATCCGGCCCAGCCCTCGACCATGAGAGAGGTGCCGCGTGCGTCGGAGTACTGCTCGATGCCGCCGTGCGCGGCCTCGCAGCCCGTGAGTGCCTGACGGTAGCCCTGGCCGACCCACGCGACGTCGAGCTTGCGCAGGCGAACGCCGGCCTCGCCGACCTCGAACTCCTGGTTGGTGAGGGAGCGCTGGGTCCAGAGGCCGGTCTTCAGGCCGGTCTCCTGCTCAATGGCGTCGACGGTCTGGGGCAGGTCCACGTACTCGCAGCCGTACCCGTCGTTGACGAGCATCCAGCCGGCGGGCATGTCGTTCTCGACGAAGTCCTTCGCGAAGTCGAGCGCCTGGGGGGTCTGCAGCTTGGCGGGGTCCTTGAACGCCGTGTACGTCGAGCTGCCGCGGTTGTAGCAGTCGGCGTCGCCGTACTCGAGTCCGTAGACCGGCGGCATCATCGGGCGACCCGTGAGCTGGGTGTAGGAGTCGAGCGACTGCTTGTAGTCGCCGACGAAGTAGTACGCGTCGAACCGCCTCTCCTCGTGCGTCGTCGTGTGCGCGGCGAAGTCGTAGCTGCCGCGGGCGAAGGTGTTGCGGAGCACGCCGTAGCCGTTGGACGACATGTAGTACGGCACCGCGTTGGGGTAGCCGTCGTCGTCCCAGTCGAAGTTCTTCGCGATGTTGACGGTGGCGCCGGTGTGCACCGAGCGGCCGTTCTGCATGCCGCCGCCGATGAACTGCTCGCCCTCGATCGGGGCGAGGTGCTGCGTGGCGCTCGAGGCGCCGAAGGTGATCGGGGCGGATTCCGACCAGATGACCGAGCCGTCGGCACGGGTCGCGGTCGAGGCGCCGGTCGCGCGGTCGATGACGAGCGAGACGGCCTCGGTCGCGATGGTGATCGTGTCGCCCTCGGTGACGGTGATCTGCGGGGCGTCGAAGCTGTCGGCGCCGACGACGATGTTCGCCGTGCGCGCGGGGTCGTTCTGCGGGGTGTTGGCCGGGTCGGTGAAGCTGCCGCTCGGATCGGCTTCGAGCCGGAAGGTGCGGTCGTCGAGGAACGAGACGCGCATCGCGCCGCCCGCCGCGGTGAGGGTGACGCTCGCGCCGTCCTGCTCCACGGCGCTGATCGCGCCGAGGGGAGTGCCCGCGGCGTCGACGGCGACCTCGGGGGTCACCGGCTTCGGGGTGATCGGCGTGGTCGCGGCCGCCGCGCCGGCGGCTGCAGCCGGTGGCTCAGGTGCGGCGAAGGCGGGCGAGACGCCCGTCGTCGCCAGCACGGCGATGGCTGCTGCCGCGACGACCGACGAGGCGCGATGGCCCCGTCGTGCGCGGCTCGTGCGGTCGGGGCTCATCGTTGCTCGCTTTCACCGTTGATTGCAATTGACGTTAAGAAGGGCCAAACGCTCATATGAGATCACTTCTTGGTCACTCGGGTCAAGGGGTACGGGACACGAATCCGTGATTCGCTCGATAGCTCGGTGGCAGGTCCGGCGGATTCCTCCCCGCCCGGGGGCCCGCGGACCCGGTCGCCTGCCATGATGTCGGCATGGCGACCTTCACCGATGAGCACGGGGTCCGGATCCACTACGAGTCGTGGCGAGTGCCCGACGCGACCGCCGTGATCCAGCTCGCTCACGGCGTCGGCGAGCACATCGGCCGGTACGCCGAGCTCATCGAGGCGCTGAACGGCGCGGGCTACTCGGTCTGGGCCGACGACCATCGCGGGCACGGGCAGACCGGCTTCGAGCAGCACGGCGGCGACCTGACGCGCATGGGCCGGCTCGGCCCCGGCGGGCTCCGGGCGACGATCGACGCGGTCGAGCAGTTCACCGGAGTCATCCGCGACGCCGAAGGGCCCGAGTCGCCGCTCGTGCTGCTCGGGCACTCGTGGGGCTCGCTCATGTCGCAGATCATTGTGAACCGCAGCGCCGAGAAGTACGACGGCGTCGTGCTCACCGGCACGGCTCATCGCACGCTCGTCGACATGAACGGCGGCGACCTGAACGCCCGGCACAAGCGGCACGGACCCACGCCGGTCGAGTGGCTGAGCCGCGACCCCGAAGTCGCGACGGCGTTCATGGCCGACCCGTACACGACCCACGTTCCGCTGCGGAAGCTCTTCGGCACGATCGACGCGGCGCGCCTGCTCGGTCGCCCGGCACGTCACCTGCCCGCCGAACTGCCGCTGCTCATCATGGTCGGCTCCGACGACACGCTCGGCGGCGAAGCGAGTGCGGTGAAGCTCGCGAACGCCTACGTGCACCGCTCGGGCCTCGTCGACGTTCAGCTCATCGTCTACGCGGGCGCGCGGCACGAGGTGTTCAACGAGACGAACCGTGCCGAGGTGCGCGCCGACCTCATCGGCTGGCTCGACGAGCGCTTCGCGGCCGACTGAGCGGGCGTCCGACCGCTCGCGGGCTCGACGGCGGCAGCGGATGCCGCGGCCGCACGCGCCTCAGATCGCCGCGCGCCCCGGGGGCACGTCGAAGCCGAGCAGCCGGATGCGCGGATGGCTCGTGAGCTGCGACTCGGTCGCCCACGGATAGACGATCGTCGTGATGTTGCAGTTGCCGAGCACCGGCAGCAAGTCGCGGTAGCCGTCTGGGTCCATACCCGCGAGCTCGCAGAACATCAGCCTGATGAGCGTCGCGTGCCCGACGACGAGCACGCGTCCCTCGGGGAACTCCTCGACGAGTTCATCGAACACCGGCAGGGCGCGGGCGATGCCGTCGCGGCCGCGTTCGCCGCCCGGCAGCGGGTTCGTCGCAGGCGCGCGGCAGAATGCCGCCCACTCCTGGGGGAAGCGCTCGGCGAGCTCGGTCGGGGTGAGCCCCTCGCCGTCGCCGAAGTCGATCTCGACGAGGCGGTCGTCGATGCGGAGGGCGAGGCCGGTCGTCTCGACGGATGGCGCGGCCGAACGCCGCGCGCGGGAGAGTGGCGAGGCCACGATCGCATCCAGGCTCGCATCGACCGCCCAGGCGCCGAGTGCCGCGGCCTGGCCGAGGCCGTGGCGCGTCAGCGGGACATCCGAATTGCCCGCGTACCGGTGGTCGGCGTGCCAGGTCGTCTCGCCGTGGCGTGCCAGGTAGAACGTCGTCATCTCGGGCCCCCTGCCGTCCCCTCGATCGTAGGCTGCCGCATCCAAGCCCGGCATCCGTAGGCTGTACCGCATGCACGGTGAATACAAGGTGCCCGGTGGCAAGCTCGTGGTCGTCGATTTCGAGGTGCGCGACGGGGTGATCACGGATCCGCGCGTGGCGGGCGACTTCTTCCTCGAGCCCGACGAGGCGCTGGGCGACCTCGACGCGGCGCTCACCGGCCTCTCCGCGGCATCCGATGCGAAGCAGATCGCCGCGGCGATCACCGCCGGCCTCCGCCACGACGCGGTCATGCTCGGCTTCTCGCCCGAGGCGATCGCAGTCGCGGTGCGACGGGCGATGACGGATGCCACGAGCTGGGCCGACTACGAATGGGAGATCGTGCACGACGCGGCCGTGCCGCCGCGCACGCACCTCGCGCTCGACGAGGTGCTCGCGACCCGCGTCGGCGAGGGCCGCCGCAAGCCCACGCTGCGCTTCTGGGAGTGGGACGAGTCTGCGGTCGTCATCGGCAGCTTCCAGTCGGTCAGGAACGAGGTCGACCCCGAAGGCGCCGAGAAGTACGGCTTCGAGGTCGTGCGCCGCATCTCGGGCGGCGGCGCGATGATGATGGAGCGCGGCAATGTCGTCACGTACTCGCTCTACGTACCGGGCGAGCTCGTGCAGGGCATGAGCTTCGCCGACTCCTACGCGTTCCTCGACGACTGGGTGCTGCAGGGGCTGCGTGCTATCGGCATCGAGGCGACGTACCAGCCGCTCAACGACATCGCGAGCCCGCTCGGCAAGATCGGCGGCGCCGCCCAGAAGCGGCTCGGCTCGGGCGGGGTGCTGCACCACGTGACCATGGCCTACGACCTCGACAACGAGAAGATGCTCGAGGTACTGCGCATCGGTCGCGAGAAGATCAGCGACAAGGGCATCGCGAGCGCTGCGAAGCGCGTCGACCCGCTGCGTTCGCAGACCGGGCTGTCGCGGGCGGCGATCATCGAGAGCCTGAAGCAGACCTTCGCCTCGCTCTACGGCGCGACGCCGGGCACTGTGAGTGCCGACGAACTCGCCGAGGCCGAGGCGCTCGTGGAGTCCAAGTTCTCGACGCAGGAGTGGCTCCAGCGGGTGCCCTGACCGCGCACCGACCCGCGCGCGAGGAAGGCTCAGCGATCCCCGTTAGACTCGCCGGGTGGATTGGTGGATCTGGGTCGGCATCGCCGCGGTGGCCTGCGCCTTCGTGGCGTTCGCCGTGCGGCGCGGCTGGATCGACCTCTCCGACAAGACCAAGCGCGGTGGCGGTGGCGGCGGCGTCATGATGATCGGCGACGAGGTCTTCGCGCCCCGCAAGCACGAGGCGCAGGTCGAGCTCGACCGGCAGAGCCGCCTGCCGGTTCCCTCGCCGATTCCGGGTGACGGCGACAAGGGCATCGCGTTCGACGATGACGGCACGGATGCCTCGCGGCCCGAGCCTGCAGGGGCCGACCGCTTCCGCGGCACGATCCGCCTCGACGTCGACCGCGACTGAGTTTCCTCCCTCGGCCGGGTCGGGCCATGGGCTGCCTCGATACGCTTCGCTGCTCCGCCGGCGGATGTCTCGACGACTGACAGACTGGACCGGTGAGCTTCGACGAACCCGACCGCATCATCCATGCGGACAACCTCGCCGTGCTGCCGACCTTCCCCGACGGCCGCTTCACGCTCATCTACCTCGACCCGCCGTTCAACACCGGCCGCGCGCAGTCGCGGCAGTCGACCCGCCACGTGCGCGTCGTACCGACGGATGACGCCGAGCCCGAGCCATCCGGAGCCATCACCGGGTTCGCGGGCAAGCGCTACGAGCGCATCCGCGGCGACCTGCTGCGCTACGACGACCGCTTCGACGACTACTGGGGCTTCCTCGAGCCGCGCCTCATCGAAGCGTGGCGACTGCTCGCCGACGACGGCACCCTGTACCTGCACCTCGACTACCGCGAGGCGCACTACGCGAAGGTGCTGCTCGACGCCCTGTTCGGTCGCGAGTGCTTCCTCAACGAGCTCATCTGGGCCTACGACTACGGCGCGAAGGCCAAGCGCAAGTGGCCGACGAAGCACGACACGATCCTCGTCTACGTGAAGAACCCGTCGGGGTATTGGTTCGACTCGAGTGCCGTCGACCGCGAGCCCTACATGGCGCCCGGGCTCGTGACGCCCGAGAAGGCGGAGCTCGGCAAGCTGCCGACCGACGTGTGGTGGCACACGATCGTGTCGCCGACGGGCCGTGAGAAGACCGGCTACCCGACGCAGAAGCCCGAGGGCATCCTCCGCCGCATCGTGCAGGCCTCGACGCGCGAGGGCGACTGGGTGCTCGACTTCTTCGCGGGGTCGGGCACGACGGGCGCCGTCGCGGCGACCCTGGGCCGGCGCTTCGTGCTCGTCGACGAGAACCCCGAGGCGATCGCCGTCATGAAGGGCCGGTTCACGGATGTCGCGGGCGTCGTGTTCCAGGCAGGCCCGACGCCGTAACGGGCTGAGGTGGTTGCCCGTGAGTCGCGCCGACCGCGACGACGCGGGCCCCGCTCGGGCGGGTGTGCCCGGGCGAGGCCCGCGTGCCGTGCGGCCGGATCAGCCGCTGTGTCGTGCGACGCGTCAGCGCGTGGTCTGCACCGACAGATCGTCGATCACGAAGTCGGTCTGCTGACCGTCGTCTTCGGTGCTCACGAACTTCAGGGTGACCGTCTGGCCCGCGAATCGGGACAAGTCGACGCTTCGCTTCGAGTAGGCGGGCACCCGGTCGCCGTTCCACCAGGTGTACACGGTGGTGGTCTGGCCGCCGGCTTCGATCTGCAGTTCGAGCTTGTCGGCCTTGACCGTGCGATCCTCGGAGGGGCTGTTGATGCGCATGAAGAAATCGAGCACCGTGGTGCCCTTCCTCGGGATCTGCACGCCCGGCTGGCTCAGCGAGTCGACATTCGCGACGCCGTTGCCGCCCATCCAGGCGTAGTACCGGCCGCTCTCCGCGCCGAAGTAGCTCCAGGTGCCGACGACGCCACCGGTGATGTCCCATCCCGCGGCCTGGTCTTCGAGGTCGCCGTTGACGAGGGACTCGGTGCGACGCACATCGCGGAAGTCGATCGTGTGCTCGTTCAGGATGTCGCGTGCCTGCCGGTCGACTGAGAGCCCCGACTTCGGTCGATCGACGTTGAACCACTCGGCGAAGTCGAACGAGTCGTACTGGTCGAGGTTGCGGAAGGTCGCCTCGGGGCCGCCGTCGAGCTCGCGCCACAGCGAGATCATCGCCCCCGCGACGCGGCCTTCGACGTGCTCGCCGTTGTCGGGGTTGGGCCGAGCCGGCGCGATCGTCGTGTCCTGAAGTCCCGTCTGCATGAGGTCCATCCAGTCGGTCGTGTTGTAGTAGTAGCGGCCGTCGCCCATGGCGTAGCCCGTGACGGCGTTCGCGAATCCTTCGGTCCAGGCGCACATCGCCCCCGTGACGCGGTGCAGCGAGTGCGGCGAGGGGCAGTCGCCCGTCGGCCAGCGCCAGTTGTAGAGCAGGTGCTGGAAGTTGTGCCCGGCTTCGTGCACGACCGTGTGCAGGGTGTCGGGCATCGCGTCGGTGAGGTAGACGGAGCGCACGTTCGCGGCGGTCTGGTAGTAGCCGCCGTCGGTGTTGCCCGGTGCCCAGCGCGCCTTGAGCTTCTCGCAGTCGGTCGTCTGCTCCGCGGTCCAGCAGTCGGTGCCCGAACCGCGCAGCTCGTAGAGCGCGTTGTGGATGTCGAAGGCGTTGAACGCCCGCATGTGCAGGGCGCTCGGCACCGAGGTGCCGAAGTCCTGCACGGTGCCCGCCGCGACGTCGGTGACCGGGGCGGAGCGGGTCGTGTACGAGGTGGCACCCGTCATGTCGTCGATCTCCCACCACGCGTTGCGGGTGGTGAACTCGACGCTCAGCGACGCGAGCTCGGGAGCCGGCGAGGTGAAGCAGAGTTCGTAGCTGCCGTCCTCGGCATCGGTGAGGCCGGTCGCCAGCGTCGCCGCGGGGGCGTCGGGGGTCGTCTGCCCGAGGACCGCGACGGCGACCCGACGCGCGGCACGCCAGTCGCCCGTCCAGTCGGCGATGTCGAGGTCGCCGACGGCGCAGATCGCGTCGGATGCCGCGGTCACCTCGCCGACCTTCGGCTTCTCGGTCGCCGAGCGCTTGGTGTCGGCGTCGCCGTTCTTCCCGTGGGTGGTCGACGATGTTCCGGCCGCGCCGGGCGCCGACTCGGCGGCGGTCCGGCCGATCGTGAGCTCGGTCGAGGCGTGCGCGCTGCGCTCCTCGGCCGGCTGGGCGGTATCGACGACGTCGACCTGGATCTGCGCGGGACCGGCGACGTCGGCGATCACCTCGAAGGTCACGGTCCGGCCGGACTCGTCGAGTGCGAGGTCCTGCGTCGCGACGGTGTCGAGGCCGCGCTCGGTCGGAGCCGAGAATCCGTCGGTGACGATTCGCAGGCCCGCGGGCAGGCGCACGGCGAGCTGGGCGTCGTCGATCGGGACCTCGGTGTCGAGTTGGACCGTGACGGTCGCCGTCTCGCCGAGCCCCGGCACCCGGTCGAGCGCGACCGCGGCGGTGACGCAGCCGACGGGCGACTCGGAGAGCTCGTTGGCCGGTGGGGCGATGGTGCACGACTGGGGGGCGGATGCGGCGGCCGCTCCGCCGGCCTCGGCGGCGTGCGCGGAGGGGACGCCGAGCGTGAGGGCGGTCAGGACAAGTGTTCCGGTCGTTGCGGCCGCAATGCTGCGACTGCTGGCGCGTAGGTTCATGGGCCAAGCGTCGCGAATGGTATGTCACATGTGCAATACCACTTGAGCCTATGGCCGCCATAGGCGGAGCGGTGTCCCCCTGCGCCGGAATCGCGGCGTGCGCGGCGGCGACTCAGGCCAGGAAGCCGGCTTCGAGCAGGCCCTTCGCCTGCAGCACGCTCCACGGGCTGAGGAGGAACGGCGCCTCGACGGCCGTGCGCGCGAACGCCGCCGGGTCGACCCATCGCCAGTCCATCACCTCGTCGGGATCGGGCGCCGGGTCGCCCGTGAACTCGGCGAGGTAGACGGGACAGACCTCGTTCTCGACGACGCCGTCGGGCGCCACCGCCCGATAGCGGAAGTCGGGCAGTGCGGCTCGGAGCGCGACCGCCGTCACGCCGAGCTCGGTGGCGAGCCGCCGGCGAACGGCCTCCTCGACCGGCTCGTCGGGAGCCGGGTGCCCGCACGCCGTGTTGGTCCAGACCCCGGGCCAGGTGCGCTTCCGCAGCGAACGGCGGGTCAGCAGCATCCGCCCGTCCCGGTCGAAGACGTAGCACGAGAAGGCGAGGTGCAGCGGGGTGTCGGCGGTGTGCACCGCGGCCTTGTCCATCGTGCCGATCGGTGCCCCGTTGAGGTCGAGCAGCACGACCTGCTCGACCGCGGCCGGCGTGCCGATCGGCACACCGACGGCGGGCGCGCCGATCGGCGACGCGCTCATCGCGCCACCGCGGTCGCAGGAACCCCCGACGCCTGCAGCACGAGGTCGCGCACGCTCGCCGCCGGCACGAGGTCGTCGGCCGACCGCGCGCCCCAGAACGGCAGGCTCGCGTCCGAGCACAGCAGCAGCGGCGTGTCGGCGGCGCTGTCGGGCAGCCGGCCGTGCGTGCCGCGCACCCACGAGGGGTCGAGCGGCACGACGTTCATCGCGTACCGCAGGCCGAGCTTCTTGCGCACGAGGCCGAGCCCCGCCTTGGCCTTCGCGAGGCGGTCGGCCGGGTCGAAGAACAGCTCGGCCGGGTCGTACCCGGGCTTGCGGTGGATGTCGACGCCGCGCGCGAACTCGGGAGCCCGGTCGTCGTCGAGCCAGTAGTAGTACGTGAACCAGGCGCCGGGTTCGGCGACCACGACGAGCTCGCCCGAGCGTTCGTGGTCGAGGCCGTAGCGGGCCTGCGCTTCGCGATCGAGCACCTCGTCGACGCCCGGCAGCGCCTCGAGCACCTCGCGCACGCGGCGCAGGTCGGCGTCGTCGGCGACGTAGACGTGCGCCACCTGGTGGTCGGCGACGGCGAAGGCCCGAGACGTCCAGGGGTCGAGCTGCTCGCGGCCGTCTTGCACGTAGACCTCGAGCAGTCCCTCGCGTCGGAGCGCCCGGTTGACGTCGACCGGATGCCGCGCCTCGGCGATGCCGTACTCGGCGACCGCGATCACGGTGACGCCCGATGCGGCGGCATCGTCGAGCAGGGGCGCGAGCGCGGAGTCGAGTTCGGCGGCGGCGGCGTCGGCCTCCGGCCCGTCGGGACCGAAGCGCTGCAGGTCGTAGTCGAGGTGGGGCAGGTAGGCCATCACGAGGTCGGAGCGCTGTTCGCGCATGATCTTGCGGGTCGCCTCGACGATCCATCGCGTCGAGGCGATGGTGGCCGTCGGACCCCAGTACTGGAACAGCGGGAACTCGCCGAGTGCGCCCACGAGCTCGTCGTGCAGTGCGGGCGGTCGCACGTAGGCGTCGGGCGACTTGCGCCCGTCGGCGTGGTAGATCGGCCGCGGGGTCACGGTGATGTCGGTCGTCGCGCCCATCGCGTACCACCAGCCGACGTTCGCGGCGGTGAACCCGGGCTTCGCCCGGCGCGCGGTCTCCCAGACCTTCTCGCCCTGCACGAGCCTGTTGTGCTGGCGCCACAGGTGCACCTCGCCCTGGTCGCGGAAGTACCAGCCGTTGCCCACGATGCCGTGCTGGGCGGGGGCGAGCCCGGTCAGCATCGTCGACTGCACGCTGCACGTCACGGCGGGCAGCACGGTGCCGAGACTCGTCTGGGCGCCCGACGCGGCCATGGCGCGAAGCCTCGGCATGTGCGAGAGGGCGCGCGGTGTCAGGCCGACGACGTCGAGCAGCAGAACGGATGTCACGAGGCCACCTCCGAGAGTGAGCGGGTGTCGGCCGGGGCGGGCCGGGGCGGCGCGCCGAGCAGCTCGTCGGCCGCCCAGCGCACCTCGCCCGCGATGCCGGCGACGAGGTCGTCGACGCCGCCGGGCAGCACGCTCCAGGTGTAGGTCTCGACGTCGAGGTGGGCCTCGTCGCCGTGGGGGATGCCGCGCACCGCGTCGACGGCGGCTCGCAGCACCTCGGTCGTCGCCGAGATCGGCGCGCTCGGCGCCAGGTGCAGCGGCACGTGGAAGTGCACGCGCCACGGGCCGTCGGCCGGCAGCTCGGCGAGCGCCTCGGGCAGGTCGTCGACGGCGAGCACCGTGCCGTCGGGGGAGAGCTCGCGCGTCTGATGCAGGTAGCGCTGCTCGACGAAGGCGGCGACCGCCTCGCGGTTCGCCGGGTCGCCGGGGTGCTCGACGTGCAGCGCGGCCGAGGCCTGCACCTTCACGACGCGGAGGCCCGCTTCGGCGATCTGCCGAACGGCGGCGACCGGGTCGGCGAACGAGACGGCCAGGTGGCAGGTGTCGAGGCAGACGCCGATGAACTCGGGGTCGATGCCCTCGGCCACGCGCGGCGCGAGCCAGCGCACGACGTCGTCGACGGTGTCGAGCGTGCAGCCCGGCTCGGGCTCGATCGCGAGGCGCACGGTGCGGCCGGTCTCGTCGCGCAGGCGCCGGAGCTCCCGCGACACGTGCACGAGCGCCTCGGTTGCGCGCGCGTCATCACCGGCGGTCCACGGGTCGCGCCAGCCGAGCGGCAGCGTCGAGATGCTGCCGGATGCCCCGGCGGGCAGCAGCTCGGCGAGCACGCGCGCGCAGTCGAGCGTGAAGGACGCGCGGCGCGGGTCGGTCCAGTCGGGTCGGTACACGTCGAGCTTCACGACGTCGGCGTGGAACGCGCTGTACGGGAAGGCGTTGACCGTGCGGAGCTCGAGCCCGTTGGCGTCGAGGCGCTCGCGCAGCCGCTCGCGGTCGGGCTCGCTGGACGCGAGCCGGAGGGCGAGCTCGGCGGGCAGCCAGAGGCCGACGCCGAGCCGGTCGAGGCCGGCCTGCTCGCGCACCGGGCCGGCGAAGGCGTCGAGCTGCTCGAGCACCCCCTCGAGGTCTTCGGCCGGGTGCACGTTGGTGCAGTACGAGAGCTCCATCAGACCCTCGCCCCCCGCAGCACGGAGTTGCCCTCGAAGGTCGCGCCGGCCGCGGGGACGGTGGGAGCGTTCGAGGCATCCGCAGCGCCCGAGGCATCCGTCGACTCGTCGAACCCGGGCACCGGGTCGAGGTGCAGCCGCCCGCTCTGGCCGTAGAACGCGACCGGGTTCTGCCAGAGCACCACGTCGACGTCGTGCTCGGTGAAGCCGGCGTCGAGCATGGCGTGGCCCGTCTTGCGGGTCTTCAGCGGGTCGGAGTTGCCCCAATCGGCCGCCGAGTTCACGAGGACCCGTTCGGTGCCGTGCTCGCGGAGGATCGCGACCATGCGCGCCTCGTCCATCTTCGTGTCGGGATAGATCGAGAAGCCCATCCAGCAGCCGCTGTCGGCGACGGATGCGACCGTCGTCTCGTTGAGGTGGTCGACGACGACCATCCCGGGGTCGATGCCGGCGTCGCGGATCACGTCGAGCGTGCGCAGCGTGCCGGCCGCCTTGTCGCGATGCGGCGTGTGCACCATCGCGGGCAGTTCGAACTCGCGGGCGAGCGCGAGCTGCGCGACGAAGACCTCGTCCTCCTCGGCGGTCATCGAGTCGTAGCCGAGTTCGCCGACCGCCACCACGCCGTCCTTGGCGAGGTAGCGCGGCAGCACGGCCAGCACCTCGCGGCAGCGCGGGTCGTTGGCCTCCTTCGGGTTCAGTCCGATCGTGGCGTGATGGCGGATGCCGTACTGCGCGGCGCGGAACCGCTCCCAGCCGATGAGCCCGTCGAAGTAGTCGACGAAGCTGCCGACGTTCGTGCGCGGCTGCCCGAGCCAGAACGCCGGTTCGACGACGGCGCGGACGCCGGCGAGGTACATCGCCGCGTAGTCGTTCGTGGTGCGCGCGCTCATGTGGATGTGCGGGTCGAAGATTCGCATGGTCAGCCTCCGGGCGTGGTCTGGATCGTGGAGAGTCGGGTCATGTCGGCGCTGATCTCGCGGCCGGCGGCGCGGCGCTCGGCGATGAGCGCTGCGGCCATGCGGGCGAGCTCGGCGTCGCCGCGCGAGTCGATGCCCGCGACGGCGTCGAGGGGGATGCCCATGAAGAGCGCCTTCAGCACGCCGTGGCGCCAGCCGTGCTGGTCGAGCTCGCGGGCCGAGAAGTCACCGAGCGCGGCGGCGACGAGGCGCGGGTCGTTCGTGCGCAGTGCGTCGGCGACGAGTTCGCGACCGGTCGCGACGAGCGGCGCGGCGAGCATCGGCTCGGCGTTCGGCCCGCACAGCGCGTTCAGGCCGCGGAGCACGCCGCGCCGCTCGGCGTCGTCGCCGTACCGGTAGAGCTCGGCGACAGTGTCGGCCGCGATGCCGTCGTCGTCGACGGCGGCGATGAGCGCCTGCACGAGCACCGCGCGGGCCCGGTCGTCGTCGGTGCCGTGCACGAGTCCGAGCGGATCGTGCTCGGGGTCGACGGGGTCGCGTCCGACGGAACGCCCGGCCGCCGGGAAGAGCACCGAGATGCGCCGTGGGTCCGCCGTCACGTCGTCGACCGCCGCGATCGTCCATGGATGGGTCATCGTTCCTCCTTCAACACCTCGTGAATGGCACGGATGCCGCGGGCTGCTGCGCCCGGCGCATCGTGCGAGTGTCGCGGCAGCTCGATGGCTGCCACGCCCCGATAGCCGAGTTCCTCCAGCGTCGCGAGGGCCGCCGCGAGATCGAGCCGGCCCTGCCCGAGTTCGAGGTGCTCGTGCACGCCGGGCATCATGTCGTCGACCTGCACGTTGACGAGCAGGTCGCCCGCGGCGCGGAGGGCGCCGACGACGCCGTCGGGCTCGACCGCGACGCAGTGGCCGAGGTCGACGGTGATGCCGAACGCCTCGGGGCGGCCCAGTTCGTCGCGGAGGCGCAGGGCGTCGGCGACCGTCTCGACGAGCATGCCCGGCTCGGGCTCGAAGCCGAGGCGCACGCCGGCGGCGTCAGCGAGGTCGACGACCTCGCGCATGCGCTCCACGAGCATCGACCATGCTTCGTCGGCTGCGACGTCGCCCGGCACGACCCCCGACCAGAGCGAGACGCAGTCGGCACGGAGCACCGCTGCGAGTTCGACGGCGCGCGCGAGGAAGCGCAGTCGCGGCTCGGCCTCCCGGTCGACGAGCGTCGGGCGGTGCTTCACGAAGGGGTCGAGCAGGTACCGGCTGCCGGTCTCGACGACGACCGGCCAGCCGAGCTCGTCGAGGCGTCCGCGAAGCCGTGCGGCGCGCTCGAACGCGTCGTCGGCGAACGGGTCGAGGTGCGGATGGCCGAGCGTGAGCGCGAGGGCTCCGTATCCCTCGGCCTCGAGCACCGTGAGCGTGTCGTCGAGGGTGTGGTCGGCGAATCCGTTCGTGCCGTAGCCGATGCTGAAGCCGCGGCTCATGTCACATCGCCCCGCTTGCGGCGCGCCGAGAGCGCGCGACGCGCGAGATCGACGCCCGTGAGGAGCGCGGCAGAGCCGAGGGCGCCGGTGCGCGCGACGAGCGTGGTCTGCAGCGGGATCATCGCGCCGATGCCCGCCCGGGTGGCGGTGCGGACGTTCCCCGCCGACGGGTCGTCGAGCGTGCGGAGCTGCGTCGGCACCGTCGCGGCGAGGTAGGACGCCGCCGCGGCGACGGTCGCGAGCGTGGCGCCGATGCGCCACGCGGTCGAGGCCTTCCCGGTCGGGCTGATGCCGGTCGGGTCGACCCGACTCGCGGCGATCCGCGCGTCGAAGGCGCCGCGGTCGCCGGCAGCGGCCGCGACCGCGCTCGCCGCGGTCATCGCGAGGGTCGCGCTGGCGACGCCGACCGATCCGCCGTGCACTTCGCCGCGCGATTGCAGCGTGACCCCGGCCGTGTGCAGCGCGACGGTCGCGGCGGCGGGAGCGGCCCGTCGCGCTCCGCCCGCCCCCATCATGACGTCGAGCCCGCGGCAGGCGGCCATCGAGACCGGCCCGAGCGGCGTCGACTTCGCCACGGTGTTGTAGAGCACGATCGCGCCGACGAGCGGCATCGCGACGCCGAGGCCCCGCCGTCCGCCGCCCGCCGCCGCGAGGGCGAGGCCCGCCGCGAAGCATCCGCTCACGACTGCGAGCGCGGTGCCCGCCGACACCCGACCCGAGGGGATGGGCCGCTCGGGCCGCTCCTCGGCGTCGAGCTCGCGGTCGGCGTAGTCGTTCAGCGCCATGCCGCCGCTGTAGAGCAGCACGGATGCCGCGGGCAGCAGCCACTGCCGGCCGGTGAACCGGGCGCCCCCGGCGTGCCCGCCGGCGAGGGTGTCGCCGATCACCGTCAGCGCGGCGGGCGCGCGGACGAGGTCGAGGAGGTCCCCGGGCGAGGTCATGCCGGCGTCACCGCGCTCTCCGCGGCGGCACGGACACGCGTTCCCGTGGCATGCGCCCAGTCATGCAGGGCGATCGTCTGCTGCGAGAAGTCGTGCACATCGCTGCCCCACGGGTCCTTGAAGAAGAACCCGAACGCGGGGATGGCACCGCGCTGGCCGTCGGCGGCGGCGAGGGCGAGGAGCCGGGCGATGTCGAGGATGAGCGGTGCCGCGAGCATCGAGTCGTACGCGCTCCAGATGGTCTGCATCGTGATGCGCGACGAGAGGAATCCCTCGGCGTGGATGTGGTCCCAGGCGGTCTTCACGTCGCCGAGGTCGGGCACGTTGTCGATGTGCAGGGGAGCGACGACGTGGTCGCCGACGAGGCTGACGAGGCCACGGGTCTTGGTCGCGAGCTTGCTGCGCACGGCCTCGGGGTCGGCGAGGGTGGCGCCGTCGCCGCCGCCGAGGAGGTTGGAGCCGGCCCACGAGAGCACGCGCATGCCGCGAGCCGTGAACATCGGGGCGAGCGCGGTGCGCAGCAGCGTCTCGCCGGTCTTGCCGTCCTGACCGGCGAAGGGGATGCCGCGTTCGGTCGCGAGGGAGCGGATGACGGGCACGTCGATGCCGGCAGAGGGGGTGAAGCACGCGTACGCGCTGCCCGACTCGATCGCGGCGAGGGCGGCGATCGAGCTCGCCGGCAGCAGGGGCCGATCGGGGTCCTCGAGCGCGGCGGTGAACAGCTCGGGGTCGTGGAACTCGACGTGGTCCTCGAGGATCGGCTCCGTCGAGGAGATGTCGACGACGACGACCCGACCGAGGCCGTGCCGCTCGCGGAAGTCGGTGATGTCGGCGGCCATGCGGCGAACGGCGTCGGCCTGCGACCCGGTGTGGGTCCTCCGGTCGTATCCCGGACGGATCTCGGCGTCGGCGCGATCGAGCGCGTCGTCGGCCGTCGCCACGAAGCGGTGCGCGAGCATGCCGGAGTCGACGAGCGCGTGCGCCCGTTCACGGAGCGGGGTCGTGCTGACGTCGTGCCCGCCGATCACGAGGTCGGCGAACGCCGGCAGCGGGACGCCCGCGAACGCCTCGCCCGCGGTCGTGCACCCGGTCGGCGGGGCGAGCTCGGCGCGCATCGCGTGCAGTCCGACGGCGACCACGGTGCCGATCGAGCCGCGTGCGCCGATGAGCCAGAGACCGACCGGACCCTCGTGCCAGGCGTCGGTACCGATCGCCGTCGCGGATGTCTCGTGCTGCGTCATGTCGTTCCTCCGGGTGGTGTCTGGTCGATGGGTCGTGTCGTGACGGGTGTCGTCGTCGTTCAACTCGTCCGCCCCCGAAGGGATCGGGCGAGATCGGTCAGGTAGCGGGCGAGCCGCTCGGGCAGTCCGGCTTCGGCGAGGCGGATGCCGCGTGCCACGTGCTCGTCGATCGTGCGGGTGACCGCGGCGCGCGCGCCGGTGCGGGTCACGATGTCGCGGATCGCGGCGGCATCCGCCTCGGTAGCAGCCGGGTCGCCCAGTGTCGCGTCGAGCCGCGCACGGCCGGCAACGTCGGCCCGCTGGTAGGCGAGGCGCACGTGCTCGGTGCGCTTGCCCTGCTGCACGTCGGAGAGCACCGACTTGCCGGTCGCGTCAGCCGAGCCGAAGAGGCCGAGCTCGTCGTCGGCGAGCTGGTACGCGATGCCGAAGGCGATGCCGATCTGCTGCAGGCACTCGAGCTCGGCCGCAGACGCGGCGCCGCTCGCGACGGCGCCGAGACGCAGGGGGAGGGCCACGCTGTAGGCGGCGGTCTTCAGTTCGGCGACGAGCAGCGGCTCGGATGCATCGGGCCGCAGCAGTTCGGAGCGGACGTCGAGGAACTCGCCCGCGATCGTGGTCTCGAGTGCGGCGGATGCCTCGGCGGCGAGTCGTTGCTGCACCGACGCCGGAGCCGGCGCTTCGAGGAGCGCCAGCAGCGCAGCGTTGATCGCGAGGTCGCCGGCGAGCAGGGCGGCGGTCATCGCCTGACGCTCGGCCGCGACGGCCGGCAGCCCGGCGACCCGCCCGGCGTCGGCGTATCGGGCGACGAGGTTGGGCCGGCCATGTCGCACGCGATCGCCGTCGATGAGGTCGTCGTGCATGCAGAGGCCGAGGTGCAGGAGCTGCTGGGCGCCGGCGACCTCGGCGAGCAGGTCGGCGTCGGAGCCGCCCATGCCGAGGAACGCGGCTGCGACGAGTCGGGGCCGCATGTGCTTGCCGCCGTCGGACGCCCGGGCCTCGGCGATGAGCTCGCCCGCGGCGGGGCCCGCGGCGGCGCACCGCGCCTGTACCCGGTCCCAGTGGGCCGCGGTGATCGCCGGCGCCCGTCGCGCGAACTCCTCGACGAGCAGGGCCAAGGTCGGGGCTTCCGCCTCGAGGACGGCGCTCGCGCGGGCCGCTTCGGGCGCGGCCGCGATCGCGGTCGCCGGGGTCGGCTTCATGGCTACTCCTCCGTCGACGTTGACAGGGCGGTGGCGTGTCCTCGCAGGGGAGGTTTGGTCACCCCGTCGAATATGTCGACAGAAGTGTCAAAAACGCTCAGCTTCTTACTGAAGCTCAGCATAAGTCGCGCAGAAGTTGAACGTCAATCGACAAAACTTCCGGGCGTGGTTGCGAAACTCACGCCGATCGGGGTGAGCGGCGCTCGTTCCAACGCGGACTTCCGCCGTGGACGAGGGAATTCAGGCCGTCGTTCTCGCGGGCGTCGGCGAAGAGAACCGGGACGAATGGCTCGACCGGGGCGGCCGGTTCGCGGCGGCGGCGTCCCGGTACGAACCGAGCGGGCGGGCTCAGCCCGACTGGCGCACTACGAGCTCGGTCGGCAGGATCGTCGCCGACTCGACGTCTTCGCCGGCGATGAGGCGCACGAGCTTGCGTGCCATCTCGGCACCCATCTCGGACGACGGCTGCCGCACGGTCGTGAGCGGCGGCACCGCGGTGGCGGCGTAGCGGTCGTCGTCGAAGCCGACGACGGCGACGTCGTCGGGCACCGAGCGACCGGCGTCCGCGAGGGCGGAGAGGGCGCCCATCGCCATCTGGTCGTTGGCGGCGAAGACGGCATCGAGCTCCGGCGCGCGCTCGAGCAGTCGGTGCATCGCCGCGGCGCCGGAGGCGGCCGTGAAGTCGCCGAACTCGATGAGGTCGTCGGCGAGCCCGGCTCCGGTGACGACCGTGGTGAACCCGTGCAGGCGATCGACTCCGGGCGGCATGTCCTGTGGGCCGGCGATCGTCGCGATGCGGGTGCGTCCGGCACCGATGAGGTGCTGCGCGGCTGCCGTGGCGCCCTGCTCGTTGTCGACGTCGACGGTGTACCCGCTCGACTCCTCGGGGTCGAGCGGTCGCCCGCCGAACACGAGGGGCAGTGAGCGCGAGAGGTGCGCGAAGGAATGGTCACCCGTGTGATGCGAGACGACGAGCGCGCCGTCGACGTTGCCGCCGAGCAGGTAGCGCCGGGTCTTGTCGGGGTCGAGCTCCGACTCGATGAGCATGTTCAGGGTGTACTCGGTGCCCGCCAGTGCCAGCGCGGCCCCCTGCACGATCGAGGCGAAGAACGGGTCATCGAAGACGCGGGCGGCCGACTCGGGAACGATGAGGGCGATCGCCTGGGTGCGCCGGCTCGCGAGCGATCGCGCTGCACGGTTCGGCACGTAGTTCAGGGCCGTGATCGCGGCCTGCACGGTCTCCACGACCTCGGGGCTCACCTTCGGCGAGCCGTTGACGACCCGGGAGACCGTGGCGCGAGAGACGCCGGCCTGAGCCGCGACCATCTCGAGGGTCGGCGCGTGGCCGGCCGGAATGCTCCCCCTCATCGTGGGCCCCTTCCAGTGCTCCGGTTCACCCCACGATAGTCGTCGCGGCGAGCTGCCTCTTCGCGTTCGCGATCAACGCCGCGAACGCGTGCGCGCTGTCCTTCGGCGTCCGCTCGAACGTGTCGTAGTCGACGCGCACGATGCCGAACCGCTTCTCGTAGCCCCAGGCCCACTCGAAGTTGTCGAGCAGCGACCAGACGAAGTACCCGCGCACGTCCGCGCCCTGCTCGATCGCCTCGGCGATCGCATCGACGTGGTCGAGCACGTACCGGGTGCGCTCGAGGTCATGCACGGCGCCGTCGGCCGAGACGACGTCGTCGTAGGCGGCGCCGTTCTCCGTCACGAAGAGCGGCGGCAGGTTCGGATACTCGGCACCGAGCCGCACGAGCAGGCGGGTGAGGCCCGCGGGGTTGACCTCCCAGTCCATCGCCGTGCGGGGCAGCCCCCGAGACGGCATCGAGACGTATTCGCTGCCGGGGAACGGCGAGCGGCCCGGCCGGTCGGTCGGTCGCAGGGATGGCGCGGCATCGGCGGGCAGCGGATGTCCCGAGACGTTGTCGTCGTGGTAGTGGTTCACGCCGAGGAAGTCGATCGGCTGCGAGATCTGCGCCAGGTCGCCGGGCAGGATCCGCTCGTCGAGCCCGAACTCCCGCACGTCGCCGAGCAGGTCGTCGGGGTACGCGCCGAGCAGCAGGGGGTCGAGGTACATCCGGTTCCAGAGGGCGTCGATACGGCGTGCGGCCTCGAGGTCGACCGGGTCGGCGGGATCGTTCGGCACCGCGTTCGTGAGGTTCAGCGTGATGCCGAGCCGGATGTCGCGCCCCGCGCCAGATTCCGAAGACGCTGCCGCGAGGCCCCTGAGCCGCTCGACGGCGAGGCCGTGCGCGAGGTGCTGGTGATGCACGGCTGCGAGCCCCGCGACCGGGTCGTTCAGGCCGGGTGCGTGCTCGCCCCCGACGTAGCCGATGAGCGACGAGCAGAGCGGCTCGTTGAACGTCGTCCAGTGCGTGACGCGGTCGCCGAGTGCGCCGTACACGGCCTCGGCGTAGTCCGCGAAGCGGTACGCGGTGTCGCGGTTCGCCCAGCCGCCGCGCTCCTGCAGGGCCTGCGGCAGGTCCCAGTGGTAGAGCGTGAGCCACGGCAGGATGCCGGCGCCGAGCAGTTCGTCGACGAGCCTCGAGTAGAAGTCGAGTCCCTCCTGGTTGACGCTCCGACCGCCGGGCACGACCCGCGCCCAGCTCGTCGAGAACCGGTAGGAGTCGAGGCCGAGCCCGCGCATGAGCGCCACGTCCTCCGGCATGCGGTGGTAGTGGTCGACCGCTCGGTCGGGGGTGTCGCCGCCGGCGACGGCCCCGGGGACTCGTGCGAAGGCATCCCAGATGGAGTCCTCCTTGCCGCCTTCGTGCGCGGCGCCCTCGATCTGGGCCGCGGCGGTCGCCGAGCCCCAGATGAAGTCGGCCGGCCAGTTCCGTCGGAACGACGCGTGATTCTCGTTCAACCCTTCACAGCTCCTTGCATGATTCCCGAGATGAGTTGCTTGCCCGCGATGACGAACAGCACGAGCAGGGGGATGGTGGCGAGCACCGCGCCGGTCAGCACGACGGAGTAGTCGACGTAGTACCCCGACTGCAGTTGGCTGAGCGCCGTCTGCAGCGTGGGGTTGGTCGGGCTCAGCACGATGAGCGGCCACAGGTAGTCGGTCCACGCCATCATGAAGGTGAAGAGGCCGAGGATCGCCATCGCGGGCCGAGCGGCGGGCAGTGCGACGTTGAAGAAGGTGCGGATCTGGTTCGCGCCGTCGACGCGGGCGGCCTCGATGAGCTCGTCGGGGATGACGTCGACGAGGTACTGCCGCATGAAGAACACGCCGAAGGCGGTGACGAGCGTCGGCACGATGACGGCGCCGATGGTGCCCGTCCAGCCGAACTCGCGCATGACCATGAACAGCGGGATGATGCCGAGCTGCGTGGGGATCGCCATGGTCGCGATGACGAACACCATGAGTCCGTCGCGGCCGCGGAAGCGGAGCTTGGCGAACGCGTATCCGGCGAGCGTCGAGAACGTCACGACCGAGATCGTGATGACGGACGAGATGATGATCGAGTTGCCGAGGGCGAGCCAGAACGGGATCGCGTCGAGCACCTTGGTCGCGTTGGCGAGGAAGTTGCCGCCCGGCAGGAGCGGGAGCGTCTCGCCGCGGGTGGCGTTCGTGCCGCTGCCGACGACGACCGACCACCAGAGGGGGTAGGCGCCGCCGATGATGAACGCGGCGAGCAGCCCATAGGTGAGGAAGCCGGGACGGCTGCCGATGCCGGCCGTGCCCATCGCGCGACGGCGGCCGTTGCCGCCGTCGCCCCAGCGGGGACGCGCGGGTCGATCGGGTTCGACGTCGTCATCGATCATCACCGCGGGGATGGGTTCGGGGATCAGGGTGCTCATGCCGCTCCTCCTCGGGTGGCGCGTTCGCGTGCACGGCGCGCGCGGCGGTCGGGTTTGTCGCCGCCGGTGGCGATGCGCCGGGAGATCAGGAAGTTGATGAGGCCGAATCCGACGATGAGCAGGAACAGCAGCCAGGCGACGGCGGCGGCCTCGCCGAAGTCGCGGCGGAAGAAGGCGAGCTCCCACATGAACAGCACGGTCGTCTGGAACTGTCGATCGCTGCCGCCGATGCCGCCGGCGGTCGAGACGTCGAAGAGGCGCGGCTCGGTGAAGATCTGCAGGCCGCCGATCGTGGCGGTGATGATGACGAAGATGAGCGTCGGGCGGATCGAGGGGATCGTGATCGAGAAGAAGCGGCGAACGGCGCCGGCGCCGTCGATCGCGGCCGACTCGTAGAGATCGCGCGGCACCGACTGCATCGCCGCGAGCAGGATGAGGGCGTTGTAGCCCGTCCAGCGGAAGTTGACCATCGTGGCGATCGCGATGTGGCTGAGGAAGGTGTCGTGCTTCCACGCCTGGTCGGGGATGCCGAAGACGTTGAGGATGTTGTTGACGAGGCCGTCGGCCTCGTTGAACGCGCTCGAGAAGATGATCGCCACTGCGACGGGGGTCACGATGTAGGGCAGCAGGACGCTCATGCGCCAGAAGGTCGGCGCGCGCAGGCCCTGGTCGAGCAGGTACGCGACGATGAGGGCGATCGTCAGCTGGGGGATCGACGACAGCAGGAAGATGCTGATCGTGTTGCCGATCGAGTTCCAGAACATGGAGTCGCCGAGGATCTCGACGAAGTTCTCGAACCCGACGAACGGCCCCTGGCCCTTCAGGAGGTCCCACTCGTGCATCGAGACGACGAGCGTGTAGCCGAGCGGGAAGAGGCCGACGAGGGCGAAGAGGATGAAGAAGGGCGAGACGTAGAAGTACGGGCTCGCCTTGACGTCGAAGCGCGAGAGGCGCTGACGGAAGGTCAGGGGTTCGGATGCCGCGGATCGGCGCTGCGGCGTCGGGGTCCCGCTCGCGGGGGGCCGAATGGTCGTGGTCATGCGAAGTCCAGTCGTGGGAGTTGGCGGGGGAGGGATGTCCCTCGGGCGACGTGCCCGAGGGACATCCGTACCGTGGCGGGGTTACTCGCCGACGAGCTCGTGGAGCAGCTCGATCGCCTGGTCCCATGCGGCGGTGCCGTCGACCTCGCCGCGGTCGAGCGCCGACAGCGCCGGGCCGAAGACGTTCTCCTGGATCACGGAGTCGTCGGGGCCCTTGAACTGGGCGACGACGCCCTCAGCGCGAGCGGCGAGGATGGCGCCCGTGGGTGCGCCGTTGAAGAACTCGTTCGGCGTCGCCTCCGAGGCGAGGGTCTCCTGTGCTTCGACCGTGCTCGGGAAGTTGCCTGCGGCCGCCGACTGCTTCACCTGCTGCTCCGGCTGGGTGAGCCAGTCCGCGAGCTTCGCTGCGGCTTCCTTGTGCTCCGAGGTCTCGGGGACCGAGAGGAAGGCGCCGCCCCAGTTGGCTGCGCCACCGGGGAAGACGTCGGCGAAGTCCCAGCCGGTGGAGGCGTCGCCGCCGCCGGTCTCGACCTGGCCTTCGACCACGCCGAGCATCCAGCCCGGGCAGACGAAGGTCGCGAAGGTGCCGTCGACGAACGACTTGCCGCCGTTCCAGTCCCACGCCGCCTGGGCAGCCGAGAGACCGTCGTCGACCGCGCCCGAGAGCAGGTCGAAGTTCGCCTTGAGGTCCGCGTTGTCTTCGACGTTCAGTTCGCCGTCGCTCGTGTAGTACCCCTCGGGCATCTGGTTGACCATCGAGTTCCAGACGAAGCCCGAGTGGTCGAACCAGGCCTTGCCGGTCGCCTGCTGGTACTGGCGTCCGACGTCGAAGTAGTGCGCCCAGTCGCCGTTCAGCAGTTCGGCGACGCTCTCGCGGTCGCTCGCGAGGCCGGCAGCCTCGAGTGCCGGGCCGTTGTAGCAGATGCCGCTCGGGCCGATGTCGGTGCCGTAGCCGATGACGCGGCCCTCGGGGTCGGTCGCCTGCTCGTACTTCCAGTCGACCCAGTCGGCCTTGCGGTCGTCGATGCCGTACTCGGTGAGGTCGACGAACTGGTCGGAGACCTCCATGATCGCGCCGAGCCAGCCCTCCTCGATCGCGACGACGTCGGAGAGGCCCGAGCCGGCGGCGAGCTTGGTGAAGGCGTCGGTGCGGGCGTTGCCGCCCGTGTCGATGTTGGTCGCCTCGATCGTGACGCCGGGGTTGGCTTCCTCGTACTCGGTGTAGAGGTCGTCGTATCCGAACGTGCCGAACGTCGTGACGGTCAGTGTGATGTCGCCGTCGGTCTCTTCGCCGCCGCCGGACGAGCAGGCGGAGGCGAGGAGGGCGATGGTCGCTGCGCCGGCAACGGCTGCGGCGACCTTCGTGTGGCGTGAGAGCTTCACGGTCACTCCTTTGTGTGTGCGTGGACGGGAATGTGCGCAGCGTGAGAGCGCTCTCTTCCCAACCGGTGAGAGCGCTCTCACGATTCGAGAGGTGACTCTATGCAGTCGTCCGGCAAAAGTCAAGAGAGCGCTCTCACGCCGTGTTCCCGTCGCTGGCCCGCGCGTTCTCTTCGGGCATCGGAGGCGGGCTCTGGTGGGCGGTCAGCAAGCCCCGCGTAGACTCGAACGGTGTCATCGAGTGAACGCCAGCACCCGTCCGACGAGGCGCAGCAGAAGCGTCGTCTCGTGATCGCCGGCTCGCTGAGCCTCGCCCTGCTCGCCGTCGCCGTCGTCGTGATCGGCGCGGTCGCGGGCGGTTCGGCCGCGGGTTCGCCCGGCGCCGGGGCATCCGATTCGGCCGAGAGCGCGACCCCACGTCCGGTGTCCGGCGCGGCGCAGGAGCCCGCCGCCGTCGACACCTTCGACCGCACGGCGCACTCCCTCGACGACCCGAACAGCATCTGGGTGGTCGTCGACAAGCTGCGCCCCCTGAATCCACAGGACTTCGAGCCCGACGACCTCGTCGACGTCGACGTGCCGCACACCTGGGACCCGATGATGCGACAGGAGGCGGCCGACGCGGTCGTCGCGATGTTCCAGGCCGCGTCCGACGAGGCCGACCTGACGCTCGCGTCGAACAGCGCGTTCCGCTCGTACAGCGCCCAAGAGGAGATCTACGACGGCGACGACCTGCTGACGGCCCGGCCCGGGTTCAGCGAGCACCAGACCGGCCTCGTGATGGACATCGGCGCCGAGAGCGGCGACTGCTCGCTCGACGCGTGCTTCGCCGACACCGCAGAGGGCGTCTGGCTGCGCGACAACGCCTGGCGCTTCGGCTTCATCCTGCGCTACCCGGCCGACAAGACGCCCGTCACCGGCTACGAGTTCGAGCCGTGGCACTTCCGCTACGTCGGGGTGCCGCTCGCGACCGAGATGCACGAGACCGGCATCACGACGCTCGAGGAGTTCTTCGGCCTGCCCGCAGCGCCCGAGTATGAGTGAGCGCGTGCCGCATCGCGGCCTCTCGCTCACGGTGCTGGTCGTCAACCAACTGCTCGCGGGCGTCGGCGTGGCCTCGGGCATCGCCGTCGCCGCGCTCCTCGTCGAAGAGCTGACGGGCGTCGTCGCCCTCGCGGGCCTCGCCCAGTCGGCGAGCGTGCTCGGGGCCGCGATCGTCGCAATCCCGCTCGCGCGGCTCGCGGTCCGCTCGGGCCGCCACGTGGCGCTCGCGACGGGCTATGCGCTCGCGATGACGGGCGCCCTGCTCGTGATCGCCGCCGCTGCGAGCGGCTGGGTTCCCCTCGTCTTCCTCGGCCTGGCGGCGTTCGGTGCCGGCAGTGCCGCGGGCCTGCAGGCGCGCTTCGCCGCGACCGAGGTCGCGGCCGCGGGGTTCGAGGCACGCTCGATGTCGATCGTGCTCTGGGCGACCACCATCGGCTCGGTCGCGGGGCCGTTGCTGTCGGCCACGGGGAACGCCGTCGGCATCGCGCTCGGCCTGCCGCCGCTCGTCGGCCCGTTCCTCTTCTCGGGCGTCGCGTTCGCGCTCTCGACCCTGCTCGTTGCCACGCTCCTTCGGCTCCCGAAGCCGGGCACGATGGCGACGGATGCCGCGAGCAGCGCTCCCGACGCCGCCGGGACGCAGGCCGATGAGCTCGCCCCCGACCGCGTCGTCGACGCCGGGGGAGCGGCGCCCGCCGCCGAGCCCATCGGGGCGTGGGCCGCGTTCCGCATCGCCGTGCGAGAACCGCGGTCGCTCTTCGCGATCCTCGCCATCGTGTGCTCGCACACCGTCATGGTGGGCGTCATGGTGATGACCCCGGTGCACATGACCGCCCACGGCCTCTCGCTCTCGCTCGTCGGCGTCGTGATCAGCATCCACATCATCGGCATGTACGGGGCGAGCCCGCTCGTCGGCTGGCTCGCCGACCGCATCGGCCCGCCGCGCGTGATCGTGATCGGCGTCGGCATCCTCACGGCGGCGGCGCTCATCGGCATCCTCGCGCCCGCCGACGACATGCTGCTCGTGCCGCTCGCGCTCGGCCTCCTGGGCCTCGGCTGGTCGTGCGGACTCATCGGCGGATCGACGCTGCTCACGACCTCGGTCGAGCCGTCGATCCGGGTGCCGTTGCAGGGCGCCACCGACGCCGCGATGAACCTCGCGGCCGCGGCATCCGCTGCACTCTCGGGGGTCGTGCTGGGAGCCGCGGGCTTCGCCGGAGTGAACGTCGTCGCGCTGCTCGTGCTCGTGCCGCTCATCGTCGCCGGGCTGCGTGCCCGCCGTGCCGGGCTCAGCGAGGCGGGTCGACGCGCTCCCGTGAGCTGAGTGCCTCGAGCAGTGCGGCCGCGGTGGCGGCGTCGTCGACGGTCACGACGAATCGCCGACCGCCCCGACGCGTGACCTGCAGCGCCTCGCCGGCGCGGAGCACGATGCCGAACGCGCCGTCGGGTGCGATGCGGATGCCCCAGCCGCCGAACTCGGCGGTCGGGTGCACGTTCCTGACGGACACCGCCTCGACTTCGGCGAGCGGCACGCTGAAGCGCGGGACGCCGACGGGGGAGCGCACGAGGAGGCCGCGGTCGTCGACGCGGACCCGGAACACGAACGTCGTGACGGCGAGGAGCACGAGCAGCACGGTCACCCCGAGCATCACCCACCAGGCCGTCGAGCCCGCGGCGGCGACGACCGCGGTGCCGATCGCGAGGGCGACGATGCTCAGGATGATCGCGACCACGGCCGCTGGGGCCATGGCCGTCGTGCGCACCCACATCGCCCGCTCGCCGGCGGCGAGGTCGAGCGGTTCGACCGTGCGAGCCGGGGTGCGACCGTCGGTCGTGACGTTCGGCTGCGCGAACCATGCGCCGACTCCCGCGCCGACGGCGAGCAGCCCGCTCACGAGCAGCGGCCATCCGACGCCGGGGGCGTCCTGCGGGTCGGCGAGTCCGCGCTGCATCCCGAACGTCCAGGTGATGCCGACGACCAGCAGCACGTTGGTGCCGATCGAGAGCGCGCCGAGCAGCCGCAGCATCGGCCCCCACTGGCCGTCGCGCGTGCCGACGAACATGATGCCCGCGAAGAGCGCTGCGAGGCCGAACCCGAGCACGGCCGTGGCGAGTGGGACGACCCAGGCGGGACCGAATCCATCGGGGCCGCTCCCGCTCCAGTGCGTGGCGACCGTCGGCGGAACGTCAGGGAGCCAGGCGACCATGAGGGCGACGGCGACGAGGGTGATGGCGGCCGGCAGCGCGCAGCCGATCAGCAGGAAGCGGCGGCGGGCGATGCGGACGTCGGCGTGCGCGGTCATCGGTAGGTCTCCTTCACGAGGGCGGCGAGGGTGTCGGCGGCGAGGCCGAGGGTGCGCGCACGCGCGACCAGCGCGGCGATGTCGTGGTGCAGGTGCGCGAGGGGCTCGACCGCATCGGTGACGACGGCCCCTCGGCCGCGCCGCATGTCGACGAGTCCCTCGTCGCGGAGCTGCTGGTAGGCGCGCAGCACCGTGTGCAGGTTGATGCCGAGCGAGCCGGCGACATCACGGGCCGAGGGCAGGCGGTCGCCCGCGGCGAGTCGTCCCGCGGCACCGTCGGCGTGCACGGACGCGACGATCTGGGCGAAGATCGGCGTGTCGCTCGCGGGGTCGACTCGGATCAGCATGCGGTGAACCTTTCAAACTGTTCTATAAATACTAGAACAGTTTTGATCAGCCCGCGCGCACGGGGGCCGGATGGTCGGTCGCGGCCCCGGATTTCCGGCGAGAGCGCGCTCTCACCGGCTTCCCAGAGTTTGAGAGGCTTCCTCACAAATTCGCGTGATGGGGTGTCAACCGCCCCCCGATCACGTACCCGGAATCCCCCCGCCTGTGCCCTTCGCCTTCTTCTCGTCTGCCTCCACGCCCGCTGAACTCCCCGCACGACGCCGCTCGACGTATCGCGCTCCGTCATCGGGGGCCGCTGCACTCCCCGGCGAATCCGCGACGGATGCCGTCACCGCGGCGACGTCCGACGCCGGTGCTTCGGCCGCTGGTGCTT
Organism: Agromyces sp. Root1464; assembly: GCF_001427265.1. Taxonomy (NCBI): domain Bacteria; kingdom Bacillati; phylum Actinomycetota; class Actinomycetes; order Micrococcales; family Microbacteriaceae; genus Agromyces; species Agromyces sp. Root1464. The sequence continues at coordinate 761,509 of NZ_LMFU01000001.1, read as the reverse complement.
CCGCCGACGCCGGTGCTGCGCGCGCCGACAGCGCCGACAGCGCCGAGCTCGAGCGTCGCGCCGAACGCCGTGCGCGCCACCGAGCCGAGCGCGTGCGCAACCGCCGCCCGTCGAGCGGCGCGCCCCGCAGGTTCATGGCGCTCGGCTGCGCGAGCGCGATCCTGAGCGTCAGCGCGTTCGGCGCCGTCGCCGCGGCATCCGCCGATGACGAGACGCGGCTCGCCGCGGCTCAGGAGGCCTCGATCACCTCGGCCGCATCCGCCGCCGAACGCGACGTCATCAGCGCGCCGGTCTCGATCGCGAAGCGACCGACCGTCACGAGCGGGCTCTCGACCGCAGCTGCGCCGTTCACCGGCGGCACGCAGGTCACGGTCGCCGGCGAGCAGCTCGACCAGGTCGCCCAGGTGGCCGTCGGCGGCGTTGCGGCTCCCATCGTCGCCGCGACCGCCGAGCAGTTGACCTTCCAGGTGCCCGCAGTCGCCGACACCGCCCTCGGCGCCGTGGCCGTGGCGTTCACGGATGCCTCGGGCGCCCCGGTCGCCGTCGCCACCCCCGGCACCGCGACCGTCGCCGGTGCCGCGGCTCCGGCCTCACTCGCCGCCCAGCTCACCGAGATCGACGAGGCCGCCGTGTACGCGCCGACCACGTCCCTCACGCTCACGTACACCTCGAACCCCGCGATCGACGCCCAGGTGGGCTACGTGCTCACCTATTGGAGCAGTTACAACACCGCGCAGTACACCGTCTTGAGCGGTGTCGACTGCGCGAACTTCACGAGCCAGTCGCTCGTCGCCCGCGGCTGGGCCATGGACGCCGGCTGGTACTACGACCAGGCGACCGGCGCGATGTCGCCGAGCTGGTCGAGCTCGACCGCGATGCGCGACTGGCTGTACGGCCGCCCCGACCTCGCGACCCCGCTCGACGACTCGCAGCGCGGGCTCGTCAAGGTCGGCGACATCGCGCAGTTCGACTGGGACGGCTCGGGCGATCGCGACCACACCGCCGTCGTCACCCGGGTCGAGCACGGCGCGAACGGCACGACCGTCTGGGTCGGCGGCCACACGAAGGACGCCGACTACTGGAACGTCGACGAGGCGCTCGCCTCGGGCGGCGGCAGCGTCACCTACTTCTCGCTGAAGTAGGCCGCTCAGCCCCCGAGCGCCCCGTCGACGATCGCCTTCGCCTCGGCCTGCACGAGCCGCAGGTGCTCCGGCCCCTTGAACGACTCGGCGTAGATCTTGTAGACGTCTTCGGTGCCGCTCGGGCGGGCCGCGAACCACGCGTCGGCCGTCTCGACCTTCACGCCGCCGATCGCCGCGCCGTTGCCGGGTGCGTGCGAGAGCTTCGCCGTGATCGGCTGGCCCGCGAGCTCCGTCGCCGGGATCGCGTCGCCGTCGAGCTTGCCGAGGGCCGCCTTCTGGGCAGCGGATGCCGCGGCATCCGTGCGCTCGTAGGCGGGGTCGCCGAACCGCTCGACGAGCTCCGCGTAGAGCGCCGACGGCGACTTCCCGGTGACCGCGCGGATCTCGGATGCGAGCAGGCAGAGCAGGATGCCGTCTTTGTCGGTCGTCCAGACGGTGCCGTCGAAGCGCAGGAACGAGGCGCCCGCGCTCTCTTCACCACCGAAGCCGACCGAGCCGTCGACGAGTCCGGGCACGAACCACTTGAAGCCGACCGGCACCTCCCAGAGGCGACGGCCGAGCGCCGCGGCGACCCGGTCGATCATCGAGCTCGAGACGAGGGTCTTGCCAATCGCGGCATCCGCTCGCCATTCGGGTCGGTGCGCGAACAGGTACTCGATCGCGACGGCGAGGTAGTGGTTGGGGTTCATGAGTCCGCCGTCGGGCGTGACGATGCCGTGCCGGTCGGCGTCGGCGTCGTTGCCCGTGAGGATGTCGTATCCCTCGTGCGCGAGCACCGAGGCCATGGCGCTCGGCGATGACGGGTCCATGCGGATCTTGCCGTCCCAGTCGAGCGTCATGAACGACCAGGCGGGGTCGACGCGCTCGTTCACGACGGTCAGGTCGAGCTCGTAGCGGTCGCGGATCGCGCCCCAGTACGAGACGGATGCCCCGCCGAGGGGGTCGGCCCCGATGCGGATGCCGGATTCGCGGATCGCGTCGAAGTCGATGATGTTCGCGAGGTCGTCCACGTAGTTGCCGCGGAAGTCGTAGGTCTCGACGCCGCTCGGCTCGGCCTGCTTGACGTCCTTCAGGCCGCCCGCGATGAGTTCGTTGGCGCGGTCGGCGATCCACTTCGTGGCATCCGAGTCGGCGGGCCCGCCGTGCGGCGGGTTGTACTTGAACCCGCCGTCTTGGGGCGGGTTGTGCGACGGCGTGATGACGATGCCGTCGGCCTCGCCCTCTGCGCGCTTGGCCGGGTCGTTGTTCCACTTCAGGATCGCGTGCGAGAGCGCCGGCGTCGGCACGTAGTCGTCGAACTCGTCGGCGAGCACGCGCACTCGGTTGGCGACGAGCACGTCGAGTGCGGTCGTCTGCGCCGGGGCGCTCAGCGCATGCGTGTCGGCGCCGATGAACAGGGGGCCGGTGATGCCCTGCGAGGCGCGGTACTCGACGATCGCCTGCGTGATCGCGAGGATGTGGTCTTCGTTGAACGCCGTGTTGAAGGCCGAGCCGCGGTGGCCCGAGGTGCCGAAGGCGACGCGCTGCTCGGGCACCGAGGCATCCGGATGCAGCTCGTAGTAGGCCCTCACGAGGGCCTCCACGTCGATGAGGTCGGATTCGATGGCCGGGGTGCCTGCGCGCTCGTGCATGCGACCAGTCTGGCACCGAGCGGCGGCTCAGACGAGGGCGTGCACCGCAGTGGCGATCGAGTAGATGGCGAGCCCGGCGAGCGCGCCGACGACGGTGCCGTTGATGCGGATGAACTGCAGGTCGCGCCCGACCTGCAGCTCGAGCTTCTCGGTCGTCTCCCGGGGATCCCAGCGTTCGACGGTCTCGGTGATGACCCCCGCGATCTCGTGGCGGTAGTTGCGCACGACGTAAGCCGCGGCATCCGTCACCCACGCGTCGACCTTGCCGGCGAGCTGCTCATCGACGACGAGGCGTGCGCCGACCTCGACGACCGCCGAGGTGAGGCCGGCCCGCAGCTCGCTCGACGGGTCGGCGAGCGCGGCGTCGAGCGTCGCCTTCACCGAGGCCCACGCCTCGCCGGCGAACTCGCGCACGCGCGGGCTCGCGAGCAGCTCGGCCTTGAGGTTCTCGACGCGCGCGATCATCGCCGGGTCGTGCTGCAGCTCATCGGCGAGCTCTGCGAGGTAGCGGTCGATCGCGAGGCGCAGCGGATGCGCGGGATCGGCGCGCACGGCGCGCACGAACGCGAGCACCTCGCGGGAGGCGCGGTCGTCGACGAGCCGGTCGACGAAGCCGGGAAGCCAGCGGGGGAGACGGTCGGAGACCATGCTGCCGAACGCCTCGGGATGCGCCTCGAGCCACGCCTCGGCCTTCTCGAGCACGACGTCGACGGCCGCGCGCTGCTGGTCGGCGGCCACGAGTTGGGCGCCCACGCGGCCGATCGCCGGAGCCCACTCGGGCTCGAACAGGTGCCGGCGGGCGAGCCGCTCGATCACGTCCTCGACGTCGTCGTCGCCGAGCAGGGTCAGCACGCCGCGTGCGGCGACGGATGCCTCGGCGGTCAGCCGCTCGGCATTGGCGGGCGTCGCGAGCCAGCCGCCGAGCCGGCGGGCGATGCCGATCGAGCGGAGCTTGCCGAGCACGACCTCGTCGGAGAGGAACTCGTGCTCGACGAACGCGCCGAGGGTCGCGCCGATCTCGTCCTTGCGCCTCGGGATGATCGCGGTGTGCGGGATGGGGATGCCGAGCGGATGACGGAACAGCGCCGTCACCGCGAACCAGTCGGCGATCGCGCCGACCATGGCGCCCTCGGCGGCCGCGCGAACGTAGGCGAGCCACGGCACCTCGTCCTGCAGCGAGAACGACACCGCGAAGACGACCGCCGCGACGACGAGCAGCCCGGCCGCGACGCGCTTCATGCGTCGCAGCGCCGCGAGCCGTTCGGCATCGGTGGGCACGGTCCGGTTCGCGTCGATCGTGGTCATCGGTCCCTCCTCACGTGCGAGGCGCTCCGCGATCGAACCGCGTCGCACGGTGTCGACGCTAGCCGCTCGCCCATGACCCGGTGGCTAGGCTGGCCTGCATGACGGATGCCGCGCCCACACCGCCCGAGGAGACCTACTCCTACCTGGGGCCGGCGGGCACGTTCACCGAGGCGGCGCTGAAGCAGGTCGCCGCGGCATCCGGAAAGCACTGGCGCGGCGTCAACAACGTCGGCGAAGCGCTCGCCGACGTCACGAGCGGTCGCTCGACGGCCGCGATGATCGCGATCGAGAACTCGGTCGACGGCGGTGTCTCGGCCACGCAGGACGCCCTCGCGACCGTGCCCGGCCTCCGCATCCTCGGCGAGTACCTCGTGCCGGTGAACTTCGTGCTCGTCGCCCGGCCGGGCACCGCGCTGGCCGACGTTCGCGTCGTGAACGCCCACCCCGTCGCCTACGCCCAGTCGCGCGGGTGGCTCGAGCGCGAGCTACCGAACCACGGGCACATCCCCGCGACGAGCAACGTCTCCGCCGCGGCATCCCTCTTCGAAGGCAGCCAGGCCGACGCGGCCGTCGCGCCGCCCGGCATCACCGACCACCTCGACGTCGACGTGCTCGCCCGCGACATCGGCGACAACCCCAACGCCGTCACGCGCTTCGTGCTCGTCAGCCGTTCGCGCGAACTGCCCGAGCCGACCGGCGCCGACAAGACGAGCCTCATCGTCGAGCTGCCCGACGACGAGCCGGGCGCCCTGCTCGCGATGCTCGAGCAGTTCTCGACCCGGGGCGTGAACCTCTCGCTCATCCAGTCGCGGCCCATCGGCGATGCCCTCGGCCGCTACCGCTTCGTCGTCGACGTCGATGGGCACATCGCCGACGAGCGCGTCGCCGACGCCCTGCTCGGCCTCAGGCGCACGAGTCCCAATGTCATCTTCCTGGGCTCGTATCCGCGGGCCGACGAGCAGACGGTCGCCTACCACTCGAAGTACGATGACGGCATCTTCATCGAGGCGCGCGACTGGCTGCGGGGCCTCTTGAGCGGCGAACCCGACTGATCGGGAAGCCCTGACCCGAGGAGTTCTGTGAGCGAAGGCGCCACGACCGGAATCGATCCGCGGTTCGACCCGCGCTATCAGCGCGGGTACACCGGGCACGCGGGCTCGGATGCCGCCACCCGAGCGGATGCCGCCGCCGCGCCGCTGCCGGCGGTGTCACGGGTGCCCGAGCCGCCGGAGTCGATGCGTTCGCTGATCGCCCCGTCGCGCGATCGCGGGGTCGATCCCGCCGGAGCGCTCGCGGAGCGGCCGGTGGCCGGCGATGACGGCCCCGAGGCGTTCGCGGGGTGGATCGCCGAGGCGGAGCCCGCCCCCGAACCCGGAGTCGACGTGCCATACCTCGCGGGCTGGGCGGTGTCGGCGGTGGCCATCGCGATCGGGGCCGCGCTCTTCTGGGCGGGCATCTCGAGCGCGAACTACTTCGGGCCTTCGAACGAAGCCGATCGCCTGCTCCAGACGGTCTCGTGGAGCGTGGCACCGACGCTGGTGGAGGTCGGATGCCTGGGCGTCGTGGTGATGCTCGTGTGGAGCGGCATTCGGCGTGCCCGTACCCAGGTGGGACCCCGCCCTCCTCGGGGTGTCGAGGCGACCATGGCTTCAGATGTAACCGCGGAGCGACCATGATCGCCCGACTCGCGACGAATCCTGCCGTGATCCTGCTCGTGGTCGTGGCCGTACTCAGCGCTGTCGTCGCCGTTTGGGGCGTCCAGATGCTGGCGACCGATCAGGGGATCATGACCGAGGGCGAGCCGACCGAGGAGCAACTGTGGCAGCTCCGGATGATCCGCGTCGCCAACTTCGTCCCGCCGATCGGGACGTTCGTCGGAGTGGCAGCAGTGCTCGGCATCCTGGTGATCGCCTCCGCGAGCAGGAGTCGGACTGCTCATCCGGACCCGAGGGGCTGACGTGACCGACGACCCTGCGAGCGGTCTCGATCCGCGGTTCGACCCGCGCTACCAGCGCGGGTACTCCGGGCGGGAGACGGATGCTGTGCCGGTCGCGCCTGCGGAGAAGCCGATCGCCGACCCTCGCGATCCGGTGCCGGTGCCGGTGACCGCCGCAGAGACGGTGGCGGCGCCCGTGCCCGTGCCCGAGCCCGCAGCCCCGGCCCCGACGGCTGGTGCGACATCCGATCCCGATCCGCTGCCCGTGTCGGTCGAGACGCGCGAGGACTCCGACGTGTTCGCCCCCGAGCCCGGGGCCTCGGGCCCGTCGGTGCGCGCCTGGCTCATCGCCGGATGGGCGGTCACGGCGGCGGTGTTCGCAGCCGGGGCTCTCCTGTCGTGGATCGTGAGCTCCGACATCGGGTACTCGACGGGATCGTTCTCGAACGAGGACCAGTGGCTCAGGGAACTCGGCTGGACGCTGGCACCGTCACTGCTCACGGCCGGCGCGATGGGCGTCGTCGTCGTGACCGCGGTCGCAGCGCTCATGCCCACCCGGGGCGACGACGCGGCCACCGAGGGCGGTGGTCCGCGGTTCGGTCGAGGGGCCGCGTGGTGGGCGCTCGTCGGCATCGCCGCGGTCGCCGTCATCGGGGTCGTGTGGGCCATCGGCAGGGTCTTCGAGGGGTCGAACGCGAACGGCAGCCTCATGCTCGACGGGAACGGGAACCCCGCCGACGTCGCCGATCAGGCAGAGGTGTTCGCCCGGATCGAGCTCGGCCAGTTCGCCCAGTCCCTCGTCGGATCGCTCGCGCTCGCCGCGATCGCGGCGTTCGTGGCGCTCGTCGCGGTCGAGGTGCGACGCGCGACGCTCACCGCGGCACGCGCACGATCAGCGCCGCCGGATCGACCGTGAACCGCGCCGCGGTCACGAGCCCGAACTCGTCGCCGTCGATCTCGAACTCCTCGGCGTCGCCCTCGATCTCGAGGTCGACGGCGCGACCGCGCAGGTAGACGATCTCGCTGCGCCGGTTGCCGCCCGTGAGGTCGAGGAACTGCCGGCCGAGGGCCGACTTCCGCAGCACCCGGTTCTCCCAGGTGACCTTGCGCCAGATGAGGAGCCAGCCGAACAGGTTGCGCGGCGCCAGCACGACCACGTCGAGGCGCCCGTCGTCGATCTCGGCGTCGGGGATCAACTCGATGTTGCCCGGCAGGTAGCCGAGGTTCGCGACGAGGATGCTCGAGACCTTCGAACGGTGGTGCCGGCCGGTGTCGACCCGGTGCACGGCGCGGAACGGCTTCGACGCGGGCAGCGCCCGCAGGCCGGCGTCGACGTAGGCCAGCCAGCCGACGCGCTTCTTCAGATCGGGGTTCGTGTTCGAGATCATCGCGGCGTCGATGCCGATGCCGCTCATCACGAGCGAGACGTGGGTCTCCTCGCTTCCGTCGGGGCGAGTGACGTCGGCCACGATGACGTCGACGGCGCGGTCGAGGCCCGCGAAGGCGAGCACGACGGCGTCGGCCTGGTCGCTGACGGGGATCTCGAGGTTGCGGGCGAAGAGGTTGCCCGTGCCGATGGGCACGAGTCCGAGCGGCACGCCGGTGCCGCGCAGGCCGGCGGCGACCGAGCGCACGGTGCCGTCGCCCCCCGCGGCGATCACGAGGTCGACGCCCGCCTCGATCGCCTCGCGCGCCATGCCCTTGCCGGGGTCGTCGGCCTCGGTCTCGATCCACAGCGTCGGAGCGAAGTGCTGGCGCTCCTCGGCCGCGCCGACGGCGGCGCGGAGGGCCTCGACGCCCTGCTTCGTCGGATTGAAGATCACGGCCGCCCGCGGGCGTCGGCCCGCGACATCCGCTGCCCCCTGCTGTTCTGCCGTCACGCAGCCCACGGTATTGCATCGCGCCGTGAATTCACCCCGGCGGCCTGCGACCGCGTTCGGCGGAACCGCAGATCAGGCGGTCGGATGCCGCGGCTAGACTTGCTCGGGTGATCGATCCCGTGCTGCTTCGCGAGAACCCCGACCTCATCAAGCGCTCGCAAGAGCTCCGTGGCGAGTCCGTGGCGCTCGTCGACGCCGCGGTCGAGGCCGATGCCGCGAGGCGCACGGCCATCACGGTGTTCGAAGCGCTCCGAGCCGAGCAGAACGCCTTCGGCAAGCAGGTCGCGCAGGCGCCGAAAGACGCCAAGGCCGCCCTCGTGGCCGAGGCGCAGGAACTCGCCGCGCGCGTGAAGGCTGCGAACCAGGCCGCGGGCGACGCCGAGGCCGAGTTCACGCTCGCGGTGCAGCGACTCGGCAACATCGTCATCGACGGCGTGCCGGCCGGCGGCGAAGACGACTTCATCGTGCTGCGCGAAGTCGGCGAGATCCCGGCGTTCGATTTCGAGCCCCGTGATCACCTCGAGATCGGCGAGCTGCTCGACGCGATCGACATGCAGCGCGGTGCCAAGGTCTCGGGCGCGCGCTTCCACTACCTGAAGGGCATCGGCGCCCGACTCGAGCTCGCGCTCATGAACATGGGCCTCGACCGGGCGATCGCGGCGGGCTTCACCCCGCTCATCACGCCGACGCTCGTGCGGCCCGAGATCATGCAGGGCACCGGGTTCCTCGGCGCCCACTCCGACGAGGTGTACTACCTGCCCGAGCAGGAGCTCTACCTGACGGGCACGAGCGAGGTCGCCCTCGCGGGCTACCACGCCGACGAGATCATCGACGTGTCGAACGGCCCGATCCGCTACGCCGGCTGGTCGACCTGCTACCGCAGCGAGGCCGGCAGCCACGGCAAAGACACCCGCGGCATCATCCGCGTGCACCAGTTCAACAAGCTCGAGATGTTCACCTACATCGACCCGGCCGACGCCGAGGCCGAGCACGAGCGCCTGCTCGGCTGGCAAGAGGGAATGCTGCAAGACCTCGGGCTCTCGTACCGCGTGATCGACACCGCGGCGGGCGACCTGGGTTCGAGCGCAGCCCGCAAGTACGACGTCGAGGCCTGGGTTCCCACGCAGAACGCCTACCGCGAGCTCACCTCGACCTCGAACTGCACGACGTTCCAGGCGCGCCGCCTCGACATCCGCCACCGCACCGAGAGCGGCAAGACGGCGCCTGTCGCGACGCTCAACGGCACGCTCGCGACCACGCGCTGGCTCGTCGCGATCCTCGAGACCCACCAGCAGGCCGACGGTTCGGTCGTGGTGCCCGAGGCGCTTCGCGGCTACCTCGGCGGCCTCGAGGTGCTCGAGCCGATCGCATGAGCATCGAGCGGATGCCGCGGCTCGACGTCGACGAGCAGTGGTTCGTCGCGCTCGACGTCGACGGCACCATCATGCACGAAGACGGCTCGATCGACCCCGAGGTCGTCGTGGCCGTCGCCGCAGCACGCGACCGGGGCCACATCGTGACGCTCGCGACCGGGCGCTCGTGGGCGACGACCGCGCCCGTGCTCGAGCAGCTCGGCCTCACGCCCGAGTACGTGGTGTGCGCGAACGGTGCCATCACGATGCAGCGCGACGACTCGGCCCCCGGCGGGTACCTCCGTCGCCACGTCGAGACCTTCGACCCGACGCTCGTGCTCGAGCGCATCCGCGGGTTCCTGCCCTCCGGCAAGTTCATGGTCGAACTGCCCGACGGCTACCGCCTCTACACCGAGGGCATGACCGAGTGGAACCTCGAGAACGCCCGCGAGGTGCGCTTCGAGGAGCTGCTCGACCAGCGCGCGACGCGTGTCGTGGTCACGAGCCTCGAGCACGGACTCGATGAGTTCTTCGGCATCGTCGACCAGATGGGCCTGCACCACGTGAGCTACGCCATCGGCTGGACCGCCTGGCTCGACATCGCGCCCGACGGCGTCAACAAGGCGACCGCGCTCGAACGGGTCAGAGGGTGGCTCGACCTGCCGAACGACCGGGTGCTGGCTGCCGGCGACGGCCGCAACGACCTCGAGATGTTCGCGTGGGCGGGCGCTGCGGGCCGCGCCGTCGCGATGGGCCAGGCGCCCGACGAGGTGCGCGAAGCCGCGAACGAGGTGGGGGGCCCGGTCGACGAGGCCGGGCTCGCGGCGGTGCTCGACTCGCTGCCATGACGGCCGGGCCGCTGCGCGCGTGACGGGAACCTCCGAGGCCGCCAGCATAGAATCGGCCAGTCAGAGGGGGTGCGATGAGCGATTCGGGCGAACAGCAGGCCGCTGCCGATCAGGCGGTGACCGCCGAGCCGGCGACGGTGCCGAGGCACGGTCGGCTGCCGAAGCACGGCGCCGCTTCGACGTACCTGAAGCTCGCGGCATCCGTCATCGCCGTGCTCGCCGTGGCCGCGACGTCGATCGCCGCGTACGCCGCCGTCGATCTCGTGCAGTCGATCAAGCCCGGCACCGAACTCGAGGACGAGCATCTGCTCGCCGGGGTGCCCGACATCGGTGCCATGGAGGGCGGGCTCAGCTTCCTGCTCGTCGGCAGCGACAAGCGTCCCGCGGACGGATCCTTCGGTGACCCTGAAGAGGACTCCGCTGTACTCAACGACGTGACGATGCTGCTGCACATCTCGCAGGACCATTCGCACGTCGAAGTCGTCAGCTTCCCGCGCGACATGATCGTGCCGGTGCCCGAGTGCCCCGATCCGGTCGACCCCGAGAGCGGGCCGCTCTCGTCGATGTCGGGCGTGCCCCTCAACAGCGTGCTCGGCCACGGCGGACTCGGGTGCGTCGTCAGCACGATCAGCCAGCTGACCGGGGTCCCGATCACGGTCGCGGGTGTCGTCGAGTTCAATGGCGTGGCGGCGCTGTCCGAAGCCGTCGGCGGTGTCGAGGTCTGCCTCGCCGACCGGGTCGACGACGACTATTCGGGCCTGCACCTCGATGCCGGCACGCACAGCATCTCGGGGTACGAGGCGCTCGCCTTCCTTCGCACCCGGCATGGCGTCGGCGATGGCAGCGACCTCGGCCGCATCGCCAGCCAGCAGGCCTTCCTCGCCTCGCTCGCACGAACGCTGCAGAGCGACGGAACGCTCAGTGACCCGGTGAAGCTCTACTCGATCGCCAAGGCGATGCTCTCGAACATGGAACTCTCCAACGCGCTCCAGAATCCGACGACGCTCGTCTCGATCGCTCGTACCCTCGCCGACGTCGACCTGTCGAAGATCGCGTTCGTGCAGTACCCGACCGAATACTCCGACGACCGCACTCGGGTGCTCCCGGCAGATTCCGCCGAGGCGGTGAACGCCGCGCTGCAGGCCGATCAGCCGCTGGTGATCGACCCGACCGCCATCGACAACTCCGAGTTCGGCACAGTGGCCGACCCGGCCGCTCCGCCCGTCGACGGCTCGGCCGAGGCACCGCCTGCCGAGGCGAGCGCGCCGCCGACCGCTCCGCTGCCCGGTGACGTGACGGGCATCACCGGTGACACGGTGCGGTGCGCCAAGGCCAACGAGGGCTGATCCGGGGCTCCGCCGACCGTCCCTCGGTCGCGCTTCAGCGCCTTTTCAGGCTGGCCTGAGAGGCTGGCTGAAACATGCTTCGGCTGGAGATCCGACGGAGACCTGCTTCGGCTCGAAGTCTGGCTGAAACATGCTTCGGCTAGAATCGGGCCTGTCTGCACGATCGAGCACCTCCGGGTGCGTCGCGCGGGCATGGAGGGCTGTCCGAGCGGCCGATGGAGCTGGTCTTGAAAACCAGTGGGCAGCAATGCCTCGTGGGTTCGAATCCCACGCCCTCCGCGAGACCGACGAGACGAAAGGACAGCGGTGGCAGACGAACTGCGCTCGAGTGCACGACGCGCCGTGGGGTCGACCCCTGTCGTCCGGCACGGACGACTCAAGCGACGTTCCATCTGGAAGACGATCGGCAAGGCGACGGCCTCGGTCCTCGCCGTTGCGCTGGTGTCCGGCTCCGCGGTCGCGGCGTACGCCGCATGGGATCTCGCCAACACCGCGAAGCCCACGGTCACGCTCGGCAACGAAGACGTGCTCGAGGGCGTGCCCGACATCGGCGCGATGCCGGGCGGCGTGAACCTGCTGCTCATCGGCAGCGACAGCCGTGAAGGTCAGGGCGACGGCTTCGGCGACCCCGACGAGGAGACGGCGGTCCTCAACGACGTCACGATGCTCATGCACATCTCGGAAGACCACTCGAACGCCTCGGTGATCAGCTTCCCGCGCGACATGCTCGTCGATGTGCCGGAGTGCGTCGATCCGGCGGACCCGGCCGGTGATCCGCTGTCGGAGCAGTACGGCGTGAAGATCAACTCGGTGCTCTCGCTCGGCGGCATGCCGTGCGTCGTGAAGACCGTCGAGCAGCTCGTCGGCGTGACCATTCCGTTCGCCGGCACCGTGCAGTTCATGGGCGTCGCCGGTCTGTCCGAGGCTGTCGGCGGCGTCCCCGTGTGCGTCGCTGAGCCGATCGAAGACGAGCACACCGACCTCTACCTTCCCGCCGGCATGCACGAGCTCGCCGGCCTCCAGGCGCTCCAGTTCCTCCGGACCCGACACGGCGTCGGCGACGGCAGCGACCTCGGCCGCATCTCGAACCAGCAGGTCTTCATGTCGGCGCTCGCGCGCACCCTGCAGTCGAACGGCACGCTGGGCGACCCCGTCAAGCTCTACGGCATCGCGAAGGCAGCGCTCGCGAACATGCAGCTGTCTGACAGCCTCATGAACCCCAACACGATGATCTCGATCGCGAAGGCGCTGAAGGACACCGATCTGGACAAGATCGCCTTCATCCAATACCCCACCTACAGTGCAGATGGCGCGCAGGTGCCGGCGGAATCGGCGGAAGCCATTCGCATCGCCCTGCAGAACGACCTGCCCGTGACGTTCGATCCCGCGGCGCAGGAGGCGTCCTTCGCCTCGGCGGGCGACCCGACCGCGGTCGATGCCGCCCCGGCGCCCGAAGCTCCGGTCGAGGGAGAGGCGCCCCCAGCGGACCCTGCGGCGCCCGCGCCGACGGTCGAAGCGCTGCCGAGCGACGTCACGGGGCAGACCGCGGCCGAGACCCGGTGCTCCGCCGGGCGAACGCTCGACGACCAGTAGCCCGACCGACTCGGCCGAATCGTCATCCGAGGCGTCGTCGGGTTATGATGACTTTCGCGTGTCACGCAAGTGCGCGCGAGGAGACGTCGCATAGTCCGGCCGAGTGCACCACCCTGCTAAGGTGGAGTCCCCGTAAGGGGACCAGGGGTTCAAATCCCCTCGTCTCCGCACAACGGCGAGATCTGATTTCTTGATTCAAATGGTCTGAAATCTCGCCCGAAATGAAAAAGCCCCCGCGGTCTGCGGGGGCTTTTCGTGTTCCTGGTGGCGTCTGCGGCTCTGATTAGCTGTTGGCCGAGCGACTTTGCGCCGGGAGCCGCCGGATAGTCTCAGGTTCTTGTTTTTGGGCACGCCGGTTGGCCGAAGCTCCCCAGCGGCGCACAACCGTACGCGGGGCGGGCCTCGAGGTGCGTGGCGCCCGACCGGTGCATCGTTTCCCGGACCAGCAGATTCAGCAGAAAACCGCGGAAAGCGGTCAAGTACGCCTCCGCGTCAGCCCGCATCTCGATGAGCTTCACGATCTAGTCGGGCGATGATGGCGCTAGCGCCGGGCTCATGGGCCCGGCGCTAGTGTTGGGAGGTGGCGATGCAGGTTCTACTGGCGTTCGCAGCAGGCACGCTCGCTCTGCTGTCCCCGTGCACGCTGCCGATTCTTCCCGGTGTTATGAGTGCAGTCCGCGGCGGTGGCAGCACCGGAAGTCTCCCGCGCGCGATCGGGCTCGCGGCGTCTTTCGCGTTGGGCGCATCGATCGTGCTCGTCGGGTCCGTTGCACTCGCGCTCGCCTTCAGCGTGAGGGTCGATCTCACGCAGCCGCCGTTCTCCTGGATCGCGGGAGCGTTGCTAATCGTCGCGGGACTCGCGGCGCTCGGCTACGTGAAGATCCGGGTGCCCCAGGGGACGAATCTCGATGCCGTGGCGCCGTGGGTCAAGGCTCCTTTGCTGGGCATGACCCTTGCAGCGGTTTGGTACCCCTGCCTGGGCCCCTCGCTCGCAATGATCTACGGACTTGGCAGCCAAATCTCGACCGTCCCTGTCGGCATTGGCCTCGGCTTCGCCTACTTCCTCGGGCTGGTCACGCCACTCGTACTGTTTGGGCTGCTCTTCGCGCGTTTCGGCAGACAGCGCGTCTGGGCTCGCCGTGTTGGACGATACGTCAACGTTGCGCTGTCTTGCTGCCTTCTCGTGATCGGGCTGCTGGTCCTGACAGGGCTGTGGGGTCCAATATCGACGTGGATCGTCAGCCAAACGGCGGGTACCACCCTTTTGTGAGTTGGTGTCAAACTGTTCAGCCCCGAGCCTGATGCTGTGTAGAGGCCCATTGATGTGCCGCACGCTCCGTACCCTTTGGCCTGACGCCTAACTCCGAGTTTTCAGACCTCCCCCACTCGACAGGCTCCCGCGTTTCGCGGGGGCCTTTTCTCCTTTTCGATGCCATTCTTCACGTCACATTGACGTCGAGTGCGATACGCCCGACCTGCTCGCTCGCTCGATCCGCGCGCGCCGCCGACCCCGGCGGGCGACGGCCTGCCAGAGTCGGACCGCATGGGGAGCATTCGGTGGGGGACCAGAGGCATCACGCGGGTCGCAGCGGCGATCACCAGCACGTTCGGGGCGGCGGTGCTGCTCGCGGGGGCGAGCTCGATGCCCGCATCGGCCGACGACGGGCAGGCCTGGGCGACGATGCCGATCACGATCGATGACGATCCGCCCGTCGACGCGGCCCCGATGGTCACCATCATCGTCGGAAGCACTCCCGTGCAGGTCAACCTCGACACCGGGTCGAACGGCCTCGTGCTCGCACCCGGCGTGGTCGTCGACGTCTGGCAGCCGCTGGGCGAGCGTGCCTCGCAGGACTACGTGAGTGCGGTGATCACGGGCGAGCTCGGCACAGCCGACATCACGTTCGGCACGAACACCCTGTCAGGGGTCGAGTTCCTGAAGGGCGACGAGATCGACTGCTCGAAGCCGGACACGCCATGTCCGGCGTCGTGGCCGCTGCACGGTGCGGCGGGCGGCGTGCTCGGCATCGGGCAGGTCGCCGGGGCAGGACCGCACGGCTCGCTCGAGTCCCCGTTCATGTCCGCCACTGCCGCGGGGCCTGCTGCGGCCGGCTTCCTCCTCGACATCCCGTCGCTCGAGGGCGGGACGCTCTCGATCGGCGGTGTCGCACCGGCACCCGACGGCGTCGTCGTCCAACAGATTCCGGCAGGAGGTACCTACGCGAGCGGCCAGGTCCGTTATGTCAAGGCGCCGCCGGTGTGCTGGACGGTCGGAGACGATGCCGCGTGCCACGACACGACCTTCGACACCGACGAGCCGCAGGGTACCGTCTACGACGAGGCATTCGACTGCGCCCAATACCAGGACGGCAAGTTCCCCGCCGGCCTGCACGTGACGATGGCCGCAAGCGAGGGTGCGACGCCGTTCGCGTCATTCGTCACGTCGGATGCTCCGCCGAACATGCTCCACTGCAGTGACGTTCCCGACAACAACGGCCACTTCAACACCGGGTTCGCCTTCTTCGTCGGCAAGAGGGTCGGCTTCGACTCCGTCGGCGGGCGGATCATCATGCAGGCGATGCTCGCTCCGGCCGTTCCGACGCCGAGCCCGGTCCCTTCGGGTGCCGCGGCCGCTCCGAATCCGCAGCTCGCGGAGAGCGGGCCGAGCGAGCCTCGCCTCATCGGCGCCGCGACGACGGCGCTCGCGGCGATCCTCGTCGGGGCCGCGCTCGTGGCGAGGGTGAGAACGCGCTCCAGAGCGCGTGTCGGCGACCCTGAGTAGACTTTTCTGGTTCAACGATCTGGGGGCATTGCATATGCAACGAATCATCACTTCCACTGCGCTCGTCTTCGCGGGCGCGCTGCTTCTCTCGGGCTGCGCCACCGGCGGCACGGGCGGCGGCACCGAGGCGAGCGCGACGGCCGACTCGTGCGAGGTCGTCCGCGTCGAGGTGCGCGACATCTCGAACGGGGCGCAGAACGCGATCCTGACCGCGTCCGACCCGGCCGAACTCCAGGCCTACCTCGACGAGCTCTCCGAGCGCGTCGACGCGCTCGACGAGCAGGCCGCCGACGACTCGGCCCTCGCGGATGCGCTCGATGCGTTCGACGAGAAGATCGACGCCGCGAGCGACTGGGCCGAGACGCTGCCCACCGAGGCCGAGGTCGAGGCGGGCGCCGAGATCGACGCCGATGCCCAGGCCGCGCAGACCGAGGACATCCAGGCCGCTGCGGTCAAGGTCACCGAGGTGTGCACCGCCGAATAGGGTTCGACGAAGGGGCGCCTCCGGCAGCACGCCGAAGGTCGCCAACCTGCACGCATTCGATGAGCGCGCGGCATCCGTTCACTCGGAGGCCGCGCGCTTTCGCGTGCTCGTCGTCTTCTTCTCGCCCTGCGAGGACTTCGACGTCGCCTTCTTCTTCCCCGTGCCCTTCGCAGTGCTCTTCGAGCCCTTGCCGCCAGAATCGCCCGCCTCGCGTTTCGCAGCGATCGACTGGCGCAACGCCTCCATGAGGTCGATGACCTCGCCGCCGGTCTCCTCCTCGGGCTCCTCGCCGAACGTGGCGGCGGTGTCGATGCCCTCGCCCTGCTCGAGCTTGGCCTTGATGAGGGTGCGCAGCTCCTGCTGGTACTCGTCGACGTACTGCTCGGGGTCGAAGTCGGAGACGAGGCTCTCGACGAGCTGCTTCGAGAGATCGAGCTCCTTCGCCGAGATCTTGACCGGCTCGGAGAGCGAGGCGAACTCGGCGGCGCGCACCTCGTCGCTCCAGAGCAGCGTCTGCACCATGAGCACGTCACCGTGCACGCGCAGCGCCGCGAGCCGGGTCTTCTGCCGCAGCGCCATCTGCACGATCGCGGTGCGGTCGGTCGACTCGAGGGTCTCGCGCAGCAGCACGTACGCCTTGGACGATGCGGAATCGGGCTCGAGGTAGTAGCTGCGATCGAACATGATCGGGTCGATCTGGTCGTTCGGCACGAACTCGACGACCTCGATCTCGCGGCTGCGCTCGGCCGGCAGCGACTTCAGGTCGTCGTCGGTGATGACGACGGTCTGCTCGCCGTCGTCGTACGCCTTGTCGATGTTCTTGTAGTCGACGACCTTGCCGCAGACCTCGCACTTGCGTTGGTACCTGATGCGCCCACCGTCTTCGTCGTGCACCTGGTGCAGTGACACGTCGTGGTCTTCGGTGGCGCTGTACAGCTTGACGGGCACATTGACGAGGCCGAATGTGACCGCCCCCTTCCAGACGGCTCGCATGCCTCCAGTACACACCAGGGGCAGGCGTGTGCGATACCCCTCGCGGCATCCTCGTGATCCGGCGCCGACACCGGCATGATGGTGGACATGGCCGACGGCGCGCGCCAACTCGTCGAGGTCGACGGCCGCCGCCTGCGGCTGACGAACCTCGACAAGGTCATGTATCCCGAGACGGGCATGACGAAGGGCGAGGTGATCTCCTACTACGCGGAGATCGCCCCCGTCATGGTGCCGCTCGTCGCCGGGCGTCCGGTGACGCGAAAGCGCTGGGTGCACGGCGTCGGCACCGCGGATGCCCCGGAGCCGCCGTTCTTCGAGAAGAACCTCGCCGAGCATGCGCCCGAGTGGGTGCGCCGCGGCATCCAGCACCACTCCGACGGCGACAAGGCGTATCCGATCGCCGGGGACCGGGCGACGCTCGTCTGGCTCGCCCAGCAGGCGTCACTCGAGGTGCATGTGCCGCAGTGGCGGTTCGATGCCACGGGGGAGCCGGCCAACCCCGACCGCATGGTCTTCGACCTCGACCCGGGTGAGGGCATGGGGCTCGCCGAGTGCGCGGAGGTCGCGAGGCTCGTGCGCGACCTCGTCGCGGGCATGGGCCTCGAGGCGATGCCCGTCACGAGCGGCAGCAAGGGGATCCACCTCTACACCGCGCTCGACGGTTCGCAGACCTCCGACCAGGTCTCCGCGGTCGCGCACGAGCTCGCCAGGGCGCTCGAGGCCGATCACCCCGAACTCGTCGTGTCGAGCATGCGCAAGACCCTGCGCACGGGCCGGGTGCTCATCGACTGGAGCCAGAACAACGGCAAGAAGACGACGATCGCGCCGTACTCGCTGCGGGGGCGACCGTGGCCGACCGTCGCAGCGCCGCGCACGTGGGAGGAGCTCGAGGATGCCGGGCTCCGTCAGCTCGAGGCATCCGAGGTGCTCGAACGTGTCGCCGCGGCCGGCGACCCGATGCGCGCGATCACGGATGCCTCGCACGGCGGGCCGCTCGCGCAGTACCTGTCGATGCGGAGCGCCTCGGCCACTCCCGAGCCCATGCCGGCATCGGCATGGGGCGCGGCGAGCGCAGGGGAGCCGCGCTTCGTGATCCAGGAGCACCGCGCGAGGCGTCTGCACTTCGACCTGCGACTCGAGCGCGACGGGGTGCTGAAGAGCTGGGCGGTGCCGAAGGGCGTGCCGGAGTCGTCGGGCACGAACCACCTCGCCGTGCAGACCGAGGATCACCCGATGGAGTACGCCTCGTTCGAGGGCACCATCCCGAAGGGCGAGTACGGCGCCGGTTCCATGACGATCTGGGATTCCGGCACCTACGCGACCGAGAAATGGCGTGACGACGAGATCATCATCGACGTCGACGGGCAGCCCGGCGGGCCGCTCGGCGGGGCGGTGCGACTCGCGCTCATCCGCACCGACGGACAGGGCGAGAAGAGTTCGTGGCTGCTGCACCGCATGAAGGACCAGAGCGCCCGCCCCGAGCGAGTCGAGGAGGCGCGCAACCCCGTTCGGCGGGTCGAGCCCGCCGAAGCCGAGCCGGTTCATCGTGCCGGCCCCCCGGTTTCGGCAGGCTCAGCCCGCAGTATTTCGACGGGCTCAACCAGCAGTGTCCACCGCGTCGGCCCGATCACTCAACGGCCGATGCTCGCGACGCCGGGCACCCCCGGCATGCTCGCGGGTGAGGACTGGGCGCTCGAGTGGAAGTGGGACGGCATCCGCGTGCTCGCGCGCGTCGGCGCCGGCGGCGTGCGACTCCTCAGCCGCAACGGGATCGACATCACCTCCCGCTACCCCGAGCTCGCAGGCCTCCCCGCCGTCGTCCGCGGCGACGCACTGCTCGACGGGGAGATCGTCGCGCTCGATGCCGACGGGCGGCCCGACTTCGGGCGGCTGCAGCGACGGATGAACCTCACGAAGCTGCGCGAGATCGAGCGCGTCGCGGCATCCGTGCCCGTGCGCCTGCTGCTCTTCGACGTCCTCGAGGTCGACGGACGACCGGTCGTGGACGAACCGTACCGCGAACGCCGCGCACGACTCGCCGGCCTCGTCAGGATGAAACGGGGCGTGCCGGTCGAGGTTCCCGCACCCGCCACGGGCAGTCCCGATGAGGCGCTGGAGGAGAGCCGCCGGCTCGGGCTCGAGGGGCTCGTCGCGAAACGGCCCGACTCCCGCTACCGGCCCGGCGCCCGCAGCAGCGACTGGCTGAAGCTCAAGCTCACCCTCACGCAGGAGGTCGTGATCGGTGGCTACCGCCGCGGCATCGGCACGCGCACCGGGCGCATCCGCTCGTTGCTCGTCGGCATTCCCGGCGACGGCGGCCTCGAGGTCGGCGGCCTCGAGTACGCCGGCCGCGTCGGCTCCGGGTTCGGCGAACGCGAGCTCGATCGGCTGCTGGCGGCGTTGCAGCCGCTCGAGCAGGCCGGGTCGCCGTTCGTGCAGGTGCCCGCGGCAGACGTGCGCGACGCGGTCTGGGTGCGCCCCGAACTCGTCGGCGAGATCGAACTCGGCGACTGGACGACCACCGGGGTCGCGCGGCATCCGCGGTGGCGGGGCCTTCGGCCCGACAAGTCACCGGCCGAGGTCGTTCGCGAGACCTGAGGCGTTGAGCCGGCCGGCTCGACATGACCCCGGGCGTCAGGCACCGCCGACGTGATCGAGCAGCTCGATCAGGCGCGCCTCGCGATCGGCGCCGGATGCCACGACGACGCCGTCCTCGTAGGCGACGAGCACCCGCGGGTCGATGTAGCTGCCGCGCGCGATCGCGGGTGTGTTGCCGAGTACGCGAGCCGCCTCCTCGATCGCCTCGCGGACGGCCGCCTTGCGGGCGCGGGTGGAGGGCTCCGGACCGATGCCGGCCAAGTGCTCGGCGGCGGTCATGGTGCCGCGGAGCGTACGGAAGTCCTTCGCCGTGAAGCCGCCGCCGGTGCGCTCTCGGATGTCGCCGTTCACGTCGACGGGAGCTGCCGCGCGCATCGAGCGGCCGTCGCGCCACGCATAGAGGCGGCCAGCGGGCGACCGCTCGCCATCAGTGTGCTCGATGAACCCCGCCAGCGCGGCATCCGAGATCCGCAGGTCCTGCGCGACGCCGCCCTTCGCGCGGAATCGGAAGCGAACGGTGTCGTCGTCTTCGAGCCGGGCGTTGCGCACCAGCAATGTCGTCAGGCCGCGGCTGCGGAAGCCGGCGAGGGATTCCTCCGAACCGATGCGGATGCCGCCGAGATCGAGCGTGCGGAAGGCGGCGGCGAGCACCCGTTCGCGCGTGAGCTCGGACGCTTTCAGGTCGCGGGCGGCGCTCCGACGGGCCGCGGGCAGGGCGGAGGCGAGTGCGGTCATGCGCTCGAACTTCTCGGCGTCCTGTCGTTCGCGCCACACCGGGTGGTAGAGGTACTGCCGCCTCCCGGCGGCGTCCACGCCGACGGCGAGGATGTGGGCGTTCGCAGCATCCGAGATCCAGACGTCCTGCCACGCCGGCGGGATCGCGAGATCGGTGATGCGCGCTCGCTCCGCCCGGCTCGCGCTGCTCCCCGTGCTGTGCACGTAGCCGAATCCGCGACCGCGTCTCACCCGGACGAACCCGGGGGACAGGTAGGGCTCGACCCGTTTGAGACGCGGCACGGCCGGGGCCGTCAGTGGTTGCGGAGCGCGGAGATGAGTTCGGACTTGCGCTTGCCGCTGTAGCCGCTGATCCCCAGCTCCTTCGCCCGCTTGCGCAGGGCGTCGACCGTCCAATCCTCGTAGTCGCCGTGCTTGCCGCCCTTGCGGCCGACGGCACTGCGGCCCTGCTTGGCGGCGGCGTTCGAGATCCGCGCGGCCTTCTCCTTCGACGCCCCGTCGTCGCGGAGCTCCTCGTAGAGTTCGGGGTCCTTCAGCGATGCGTTCCTGCGTCCTGGCATGGCGGGTGCTCCTCTCATCGATTCCGCGAGCCACGCTACGCCCGGACGTCGCTCGAGGGGAGGGGATTGACAGCCCTGCGCGCACGCGCAAGTAGCAGCCGGCGAGAGCGGGGGTCAACCCCTAGCCGCCGGTGCCGGCTGGGCCATAGCGTCGAGGGACGAGGCGTACCCCCGCCTCGAGGTTCTGCCCGTCGGGCGTGAACCACTCGCCGCGCTCGTCGATCACGAGCGCGGAACACCTGAAGGAGAATCATGAACATCCTCGTCGCCATCATCGCCATCGCCGCCGTCGTCCTGCTCATCACCGGCGGAGTCGTCCCTGCACTCAACTTCCTGATCTGGGTCGGCGTCGTCCTGGCGGTCATCGCGCTCATCGTGTTCCTCGTTCGCTTCATCGGCGGGAACCGCACGGTCTGACCGGCACTTCGACTCCCGGAACGGGCGGCCCTCGGGCCGCCCGTTCTGCGTGTCCACGCCGTATAATCGGACGCGTGGGAACCTTGTACTACGGCGACTCCGGCACCCCGATCGGCATCGAAGACCGCACCCTCGCCCACCTGAAGATCGCCATCACGACGAAGCTCCGGCGGGGCGAGTCGTTCACGCTGTCGTGGCAGCACGCCGAAGACCAGCCGCGCGGGCGGAGCACCCTCTGGGTGCACGCGAGCATTCCGCTGCGCTTCGTCTTCGACGAGCCCGTGGCACCGGAACTCAGCCGCCAGTGGATCGAAGACCTGATGCGCTCGGCGAACAGCACCGGTGGCATCCGTCTCGTGCCCGAGAACCTCGACACCGATCCGATCCCGATGCTCGCCGATCAGCCCGTGCAGGTCGGTGTCGACGTCCAGCAGGTCGAGACCGACGACGCACCGGTCGGGGTCTAGCGGAGCGAGCCCCGACCGACCCAGGTCGCGGTCAGACGCGCAGGTCGGGATCCGTGCCGATCACGTCGTCGTCCTGCATCACCGCATTCGATCCGAGGCTGCGACCGGTGTCGCCACCGTGGATCTCGCCGCGCCAGGCGCCGGTCGCGCGATGACGATCCTCGATGAAGTCCTTGAAGCGCGCGAGATCGCGCTGGACCTGCATGTCGTCGAGCTGAAGAGCGGCTCCCGCCTCTTCGACGAAGCCCTCGGGCTCCCACTCGATCTCGAGGTCGATGCGCGTGCGATCGGCCTCCACCGGGGTGAACTCGACGCGTCCGCGATGCACCACTTCGCCGATCGAAGACCAGGCCACGTGATCGTCGGGTACCTGGTCGCCGATCTCGGCGTCGAACTCGCGCTTCACGCCGCCGATCGAGACGACCCAGTGCGTGAGTGCGTCATCGACCTGGCGCACCTCCTCGACGCCTCCGAGGAACTCGGGGAAGGATTCGAACTGCGTCCACTGGTCGTAGGCGGTGCGCACGGGGACATCGGCTTCGGTCGAGGCCGTCAGGGTCGTGCTCATGGTCGTGTCCTCCTGTTCCGGACGCACGTTCGGCGTCCGAGATCAACGCTAGGCACGCCCCCCGCGCACCCGCGAGGGGCTTGTCGCCCGCGGGAGCACCTGCTAGACGGGAGGTATGAGGGATGGAGTTGCGATGTCGAACGTCGAGACGTGGTGGCCGCACCTGACGATCGCGGCCAAGCATCGAGTGCTGGCCGACCTGAGTGCGCCGATCGATGCCGAGACGGCACGGGAAATCGAGGCGATCACGGGAGAGACGGCCCCGTCGCGGTTGTCGCCGTCCGACGAGGCCTTCATCCGCACCCAGGTCGAAGCGGTCGACTGAGCGCGAGGTTCGCCCGGCGCGGGCGAGCTACTCGACGCCCTCGAACTGTTCGCTCTCGGGCGGCTCGGGCACGAAGTGCAGCCCGGCGGTGCTGTTGGCCGAGAGCAGCATCTGCTCGATCCAGAGGCGGTTCAGCACCGGCGGACGATTGCCGCTGAAGACGAACTGCAGCGGAACCGAGTCGTGGAGCCAGAAGGTCGTGCGGCCGCTGCCGTTCTCCACGCCGTGATCCCAGGTCATGGCGAAGCTCTCGGAGCGTCGCAGCTTGTTGAGGATCGCGACACGCAAGTGGGCGAGGGTGCGATCGTCGATTTCGATCTCGCGGGGGGATGAGTTGTAGATGAACTTGCCCATGGCCGGGACTCTAGCCGTTCAGGCCGCTCGTTCGCACGCGGCATCCGTGGCGGGGCGGTGTCAAGCCCCTGCACGCGACGCCGTGTCGGGACTAGGAACGGAGCATGAGAGCAGTCACCTGGCATTCAGCGCGCTCCGTCGAGGTCTCCGTGGTCGCCGATCCGGGGCTGATCGAGCCGACCGACGCGATCGTGCGCGTGACGTCCACCGCGATCTGCGGCTCGGACCTGCACCTGTACGACGTCTTCGGTCCATTCATGCACCGCGGCGACATCCTCGGGCACGAGGCCATGGGGGTCGTCGAGGAGGTCGGGGCGGCCGTTCGGCGGGTGAAGGCGGGCGACCGGGTGGTCGTGCCGTTCGTGATCGCGTGCGGAACGTGCCACATGTGCGTCCGCGGCCTGAGCAGCCAGTGCGAGACCACCCGGAACACGGACCACGGCACCGGCGCCATGCTCTACGGCTACACGGAGCTCTACGGTCGGGTTCCCGGCGGCCAGGCCGAGTACCTGCGCGTGCGCCTCGCCGACGCGAACGCGCACGTCGTCGGTCATGACCTCCCCGACGAGCGGTACCTCTTCCTCACGGACGTGCTGCCGACGGCCTGGCAGGCGGTCCGGTACGCCGGCGTCCCGCCCGGCGGATCGATCGCCGTGCTCGGCCTCGGACCCATCGGGCAGATGGTGGTGCGGATCGCCGTGCACGACGGGATCCGGGTGATCGCCGTGGACCCCGTCGTCGAACGGCGTTTGATGGCCGAGCGGTACGGCGCCGAAACGCTCGACCTCGACGATGACGTGCTGGAGCGCATCCGTGAGCTCACACGCGGTCGAGGTCCGGATGCCGTCGTCGATGCCGTCGGGCTCGAGGCCGACGGCAGTCCGGCCGCGGCCCTCGCGCAGAACGCGGTGGGGGTCCTGCCGAGCGGCATCGCCAAGCCCGTCATGACGAAGGCCGGCCTCGACCGCCTCGCGGCCCTGCACCTCGCCATCGAGGCGGTGCGTCGTGGGGGCACGGTGTCGGTCGTGGGGGTCTACGCGGGCAACCTCGACCCGATGCCCATGATGACGATCTTCGACAAGCAGCTCACGATGCGGTTCGGCCAGGCGAACGTGCAGCACTGGCTTCCCGAGCTGATGCCGCTCGCCGAGGCCGAGGCGGACCCGCTCGGCCTCGAGGATCTCGCAACGCATCGGGTGCCGCTCGCGCGCGCCCCCGAGATGTACGAGATGTTCAAGGCGAAGTCGGCGGGCTGCATCAAGGTCGTCCTGAAACCGAGCACCCTGACCAGCTGATTCCCGAGCAGCGCGACGCGGCAGCCGCTCAGATGACGTGCCCGTCGGGATCGAGCGGATCATTCCGGTGCATTCCCGGCTTGTGGGCATCGAGCGGATCGTCGCTCGACAGCTGAGCATCGGGATCGCTGAGCGACGGGCCTTCGGCGCTCGGCGGTGGGAGATCGCGCAGGAGGCGCCGGCGTGCGGCGTCGTCGAGGAGTGCAGGCTCCGGTCGGTCGGGTTCGGTGCGGGCTTCGGCGATCCGCGGTCGCGGCTCACCCATGACGTGCTCCTTTCGGTGGGGGCGGAGTTGGAGGCATCCGCTCGCTTCACGGTAGGCACAGGCGCTTCCGCCCGACAGGGGGTTGACCCGATCGGCTCGAGCACTCAGTTCGTCGACGGCCGGCGGCGCGCTCGCCCGACGTGCCCGGTCATGCGCCCGTCTCGTGGTGCGGCGTCGCGACGGGCTTCGACTCCGGCGAACCGCGCTGCCTGAGATAGACGGATGCCCCGACGATCGCGGCGACGGCGAGGAACTCGCTCTGCCAGTTCTGCAGGGACTCGAACCAGAACTGGGAGGTGCCGAGGTACTCGACGGCTCCGACGGGCGGCAGCCCGTGCTGGGCTTGTTCCTCGGAGTAGGCCTCGGCTCCGCCGACCGCGTGGAACCAGAACGAGAGTCCGAACAGCACGAAGAAGAAGATCGCGAGCGAGTTCTCGTAGAGCACGAGCCAGACGCCGCCGCGCCGCACCGGCCACGGGGTGTCGGCCGAGATCGACGTGTGGCGCGGATCGTCGTCTTGAGGCGTGTGCTCGCCCATCGGCTTGGACTCCGACGAGCCCTTCTGGAAGAGGAAGATCGTGAGCACCACGTACGCACCCATCTGCAGGAACTCCGACTCCCAGTTCTCGAACGTGGCCTCGATGAACGAGCCCGAGCGGAGATACTCGGCGAAGGGAATCGCCGAGGATCCGTGCGCGAGCTGCTCCTCGTTGTAGACCTGCAGGCCTGTGATCGCCATGCCGGTGAGGCAGAGGAGGAAGATCACCATGCAGACGAGGAAGAGGGCGTGCTCGTGGAACCAACGTCCAGCGTCCGCAGCCGGGGCCGGGCGCGTCTCGGCGCGTGTCTTCGTCATGTCGCCTCCTCTGACCGTGCTTCGCTCGGCGGTGCTTCGATCGTGACGCCGTTCACGTGCGGGCGGCAAGGCCTTGACATCGCTCACGTGCCATCGAAGGCTTGTCGAGTTCTTGCGCGGGCTCCCGTAGCATGACGGCATGTCGAGGAGACTCGCGGATGTCGCGCGCAAGGTCGGAGTCAGCGAAGCCACCGTCAGCCGGGTGCTGAACGGCAAGCCGGGCGTCTCGGCGTCGACCCGCGACGCGGTGCTCACCGCCCTCGACGTGCTCGGCTACGAGCGCCCGACCAAGCTCCGCGGCGAGCGGGCCCGGCTCGTGGGCCTCGTCATGCCCGAGCTGCAGAACCCGATCTTCCCCGCGCTCGCCGAGGCGATCGGCGGCGGCCTCGCTCAGAACGGCTATACGCCGGTGCTCTGCATCCAGACGGCCGGCGGCATCTCCGAGTCCGACTACGTCGAGCTGCTCCTGCACCAGCAGGTCTCCGGCGTGATCTTCGCGGGCGGGGCGTACGCCCAGGCCGAGGTGAACCACGATCACTACGGGCGCCTCCGTGAACTGAAGCTCCCGACCGTGCTCGTGAACGCCCCGATCGACGGCCTCGACTTCGCAACGGTCTCGTGCGACGACGCGACCTCGATGGAGCAGGCGTTCGGGCATCTCGTGCAGCTCGGGCACGAGCGCATCGGCATCCTGCTCGGCCCGAGCGACCACGTGCCGTCGCAGCGCAAGCACGCGGCGGCGCTCCGCATGGCCGAGCGGCACGGCCTCGAGCTCGGCGACGACCGCATCGTGCACTCGCTCTACTCGCTCGAGTCGGGCCAGACGGCGGCGACGAAGCTGCTGGCCGCGGGCGTCACCGGCATCGTCTGCGCGAGCGATCCGATGGCGCTCGGAGCGGTACGAGCGGTGCGGCGGGCGGGCTTGCGCGTGCCTGAGGACGTCTCGGTGATCGGCTACGACGACTCGGCGCTCATGAACTGCACCGAGCCTCCGCTCACCACGGTGCGCCAGCCGATCGAGGCGATGGGCAAGATGATCATCGAGCTGCTCATGCGCCAGATGTCGAGCGATCGGGCGATCGGCGACGAGGTCTTCTTCGCCCCAGAACTCGTGGTGCGCGGCTCGACGGCGCCGGCCAAGCGCTGACAGGTATTCCGCAGCCGCTTGCGCGGATCAGGCAAGCGGATGCCGCAATTCCACGCAAATCAACGCAAACTGAAGTCGATTTGTTGAATAGTTGCATCATTCTGTTGCTCTCATTACGTTGACGGTCATTGACGCCGTCGTCCTCCCTCGACACGGCGTGCCCGCCCCGTCGACACGAGGAGACGCACCGCGTGACCATGCACCTCACGGACGCCGCATCGGCGGCCACGGCCTCCTCGGTCGGCGCGCCCGACCCGTTCTGGTGGCGGAGCGCGGTGATCTACCAGGTCTACGTGCGCAGCTTCGCCGACTCCGACGGTGACGGCACGGGCGACCTCCGCGGGGTGCGCAGCCGACTCGGTTATCTGAAGGAGCTCGGCGTCGACGCGCTCTGGTTCAACCCGTGGTACCCGTCGCCGCTCGCCGACGGGGGCTACGACGTCAGCGACTACCGCGACATCCACCCGGCCTTCGGCACCCTCGAAGACGCCGAACTCCTCATCGCCGACGCGCTCGCCCTCGGCATCCGCACGATCATCGACGTCGTTCCGAACCACGTCTCGAGCGAGCACCCCTGGTTCCGGGCCGCGCTCGCCGCGGGACCGGGCTCGCCCGAGCGCGAGCGGTTCTGGTTCCACCCGGGCAAAGGGCCGAACGGGGATGGGATGCCCACGAACTGGGTCTCGAACTTCCAGGGCGACACGTGGACGCGCACGACGAACCCCGATGGCACGCCGGGGGAGTGGTACCTGCACCTCTTCACGCCCGAGCAGCCCGACCTGAACTGGAACCACCCCGACGTGCGCCGCGAGCACGAGGAGATCCTGCGGTTCTGGTTCGACCGCGGGGTCGCCGGCGTGCGCATCGACTCCGCGGGCCTGCTGATCAAGGATCCGGCGCTGCCCGAGGTGCCCGCCGACGTCGAGCCCGGCGGCCACCCGACCGAGGACCGCGACGAGGTGCACGACGTCTACCGCGCCTGGCGGCGCATCGCCGACTCCTACGACGGCACCCGGGTGCTCGTCGGCGAGGTCTGGGTGCCGGATGCCTCACGCTTCGCGGCCTACCTCCGCCCCGACGAGATGCACACCGCCTTCAACTTCGACTTCATGTCGCGCCCATGGGATGCCGCGGAGCTCCGCGGATCGATCGACCTCATGCTCGCCGCGCACGCCCCGGTCGGCGCCCCGAGCACCTGGGTGCTCTCGAACCACGACGTCACGCGGCCGGTCACCCGGTACGGTCGGGAGGACTCGGGCTTCGCCTTCGCGAGGAAGCGCTTCGGCACGCCGACCGACCTCGAGCTCGGGGTGCGTCGTGCACGGGCCGCGGCGCTGCTCACCGCCGCACTGCCGGGTTCGCTCTACCTCTACCAGGGGGACGAGCTCGGGCTGCCGGAGGCCGAGCTGCCGCGCGACGTGCTCGAGGACCCGATGCACTTCCGCTCGGGCGGCGTCGACCCCGGTCGCGACGGATGCCGCGTGCCCCTGCCCTGGCGCGGCACCGAGGCGCCGTTCGGGTTCAGCCCAGCCGAGCCGCGTCTGAACGGCACCGTCGCCGCCCCCTGGCTGCCGCAGCCTGCCGAGTGGGCCGCACTCACCGTGCAGGCGCAGGAGGCCGATCCGGGCTCGATGCTCTGGCTCTACCGTCAGGCGCTCCGACTGCGGCACCGCGAGCCGGCTCTCGGCGACGGCCCGATGACCTGGCTCGACGGCGACCCGCAGGTCCTCGCCTTCGCTCGCGGCGACGCCTTCGTCAGCGTCACGAACCTCGGCGGCGAACCCGTCGCGCTTCCCGAGCACGAGAGCATCCTGCTCGCCAGCACCCCGCTCGTCGGCGGGCTGCTGCCACCCGACTCCACGGCCTGGCTTCACCGGAGCCCCTGACCGTCGAGGCCGCGGCGAGCGCCATGCCGCGGCACGCATCCAGCAATCACACCTGAACACAGCACCGAAAGGACTGGACAATGAAGTCACCACGCAAGGTCGTGATCGCCGGCATCGCCGCGTTCGCGATGGTCGGCGCCCTCGCCGCCTGCAGCTCGGGAGGCAGCGAGAGCGGCAAGACCGAACTGAGGGTCGCGACCTTCCCGCCCGGGGCCGACGCCGCGGCCTACGAGGCGTTCGACGCGCAGGAGAAGCAGTTCGAGAAGGCGAATCCCGACATCGACATCATCGGCGTCGAGTACGAGTGGGAGGGCCCGACGTTCGCCGTGCAGCTGGCGGGCGGCAGCCTTCCCGACGTCTTCACCGTGCCCTTCACCGACTCGAAGACCCTCCTCGAGAACGGCCAGCTCATGGACGTGACCGACGAGATCGAGGAGCTCGGCTATACCGACAGCTTCAACCCCGTGATCCTCGACGGCGTCACCGACTCCGAGGGCCGCATCTTCGGCTTCCCGCGCCAGGCGTACGCCATGGGACTGCACTACAACCGCACCCTCTTCGAGGAGGCGGGGCTCGATCCTGACAGCCCGCCCACCACGTGGGACGAGGTGCGCGAAGACGCGAAGGTCATCGCCGACAAGACCGGCAAGGCCGGCTACATGCAGATGACGCAGAACAACACGGGCGGCTGGCAGCTCACCGCAGCCACCGTGGCCCGCGGCGGCAGCACGCAGACCGACAACGGCGACGGCACGTACACCTCGACGATCGCGAACGACGGCACCAAGGCGGCGCTCGAGTTCCTGAAGGAACTGCGCTGGGAGGACGACTCGCTCGGCTCGAACTACCTGCTCGACTGGGGCAGCATCAACCAGGAGTTCGCAGCCGGCAACATCGGCATGTACACGACGGGTTCCGACATCTACACGGCGCTCGTACGCGACTTCTCGCTGAACCCCGACGACTACGGACTCACGGTCATCCCGATCGAGAATGACGGCGGTACCCTCGGTGGCGGCGACATCGCCGTCGTGAGCCCCACGGTCGACGACGAGACGAAGGCCGCGGCCGTCACCTGGATCGACTGGTTCTACATGCAGAAGCTCCTGACCGAGGACGCAGCGGTGCTCGACGCCAAGACCCTCGCCGAGAGCGACCAGGCGGTCGGCACCCCGCTCCTCCCGGTGCTGAACCGAGACGCCTACGAGCAGTCGCTCGTGTGGATCGAGCCGTACATCAACGTGCCGCGCGACCAGATGACCCCGTTCATCGAGGGCATCTGGGAGCAGACCCCGGTGGGCGAGCCGAAGGGCAAGACGCAGGAGATCTACGCCCTGCTCGACCCCGTGGTGCAGGCCGTGCTCACCGACCAGAACGCCGACATCGACGCCCTGCTCGAGCAGGCCGACGCCGAGGCGCAGGCGCTGCTCGACGAGTAGTGCACCGAGCGGATGCCGCGGCGCGGGCCTTCCCCCGAACCGCCCGCCCCGTGGCATCCGCTGTCTCCGGCCTCGAAGGAACTAGATGACCCTCACCGCGAAACCTCACGCCGCCGCCCCGCCCGCTGATGAGGGCGTGCCGCCCGCGGCATCCGTTCACCGCACGCGCCCGCGGAACCTCCGCACCTGGGTGCGGGGCGGCGGGCTCTCGACGCTCGTCTTCCTCGCGCCGATGCTCGTCGTCTTCGGGATCTTCAGCTGGTCGCCGATCGTGCAGTCGATCGTCATGAGCTTCCAGCAGACGAACCTCCTCGACCCGCCCACGTGGGTGGGCCTCGACAACTTCGCCGCTGTGCTGAGCGACCCGCTGCTCGGCACCGCAGTGCTGAACACCCTGTACTTCGCGGTGCTCGCCCTGCTCTTCGGGTTCCCGCTGCCGATCCTCGTGGCCGTGCTCATGAGCGAGGTGCGGCGGGGTAAGGGCTTCTACAGCGCGCTCGCCTACCTGCCCGTCGTCGTGCCGCCGGTCGTCGCGGTGCTCCTCTGGAAGGTCTTCTACGATGCGAGCCCGACCGGGCTCTTCAACACGATCCTCGGCTGGTTCGGCATCCCGGCCCAGCCGTGGCTGCAGTCCTCGGCGACGGCGATGCCTTCGCTCGTGCTCGAGGCGACGTGGGCGGGCGCCGGCGGCTCGATCATCATCTACCTCGCCGCCCTCCTCGCCGTGCCGCCCGAGCTCTACGACGCCGCCGAGGTCGACGGCGCCTCGATCTGGAACAAGATCTGGCACGTCACGCTGCCGCAGCTCCGCGGCATCCTCTTCATCATGCTGATCCTGCAGGTCATCGCGACCGCACAGGTGTTCCTCGAGCCGTACCTCTTCACCGGCGGCGGTCCGAACAACGCGACGGTGACGATCCTGCTCCTCATCTATCGCTACGCGTTCCAGAACAGCCTCGGCGGCGATTACGGGGAGGCGACGGCGCTCAGCGTGATGCTCGCGGTCGTGCTCGCCCTGCTCAGTTGGCTCTACTTCAAGCTCACGAACCGCTGGAGCACCTCATGACGACGGCACCATCTGCACGGGACATCCGCCTGCCTCGGCTCTCGCTGAAGGGGCGAAGGTCGAAGCGATTCGACGACGAGCCGCGTGACCGCGGCATCGTGTCCGACTTCGACGGAAAGAAGCGCGGCGTCAGGCTCGGCATGGGCGGCGTGCACCTCGCGCTCTTCGTCGGGCTCGTCGTCGCCGGCCTCGGCCCGCTGCTCTGGCTCGCGAAGTCGGCGGTGACCCCCACGCAGGACACGCTGCGCCAGCCGCTCGCGCTCTGGCCGAACGGCATCGACTGGCAGAACCTGCAGTCCGCGTGGGTCGAGGTGCACATCGACCAGTTCTTCTGGAACACGATCGTGATCGCGGCGGGCTCGTGGTTCTTCCAGTTGCTCGTGGCGACCACGGCGGGCTTCGCGCTGTCGGTGCTCAGGCCCCGCTACGCACCGATCCTGAACGGCGCGATCCTCGTCACGCTCTTCATCCCGGCCGTCGTGCTGCTCGTGCCGCTCTACCTCACGATCGTGAACCCGCCGCTGCTCGGCGACGTGTCGCTGCTCAACAACTACCTCGCGGTGTGGCTTCCGGCCGCCGCCAATGCGTTCAACATCCTGCTCGTGAAGCGCTTCTTCGACGCGCTGCCGCGAGAGGTGTTCGAGGCGGCGAAGACGGATGGCGCGGGCCCCTTCCGCCTCTTCTGGTCGATCGTGCTGCCCATGTCGAAGCCCATCCTCGGCGTCGTGTCGGTGTTCGCGATCATCGCCGCGTGGAAGGACTTCCTCTGGCCCATGCTCGTGCTGCCCGATCCGGCGGTGCAGCCGCTCTCGGTGCGCCTCCCCGCAGTGCAGGGCTCGATCGAGCTCGACGTGTTCCTCGCGGCGCTCGCGATCTCGACGCTCATCCCGGTCGTGCTGTTCCTCCTCTTCCAAGGGGTGTTCCTGCGGTCGGCCGGCCTCGGGGGAGCCGTCAAGGGCTGACGGGCAGCGGATGCCGCGGCTCGCGCCGTGTCGCCGGTGCGGCGTAGCGTGGGCGGCGTGGAGCATCCCCGAGTCGTCGACCCGCGGCATCCGCTCGTCGAGCGCGTGCGCGCGGTGTGCCTCGCGCTGCCCGAGGCCGTCGAGGTCGAGGCGTGGGGCCGACCGACGTTCCGGGCGGCGAAGCCGATCTTCGTGCACGTGAGCGCCTCGATGGACCGCCCGCTCTCGATCGTGCTGAAGACCGACCCCGACGAGCACCAGGCACTCACGCAAGACGGGCGTTTCTTCGGTCCGCCCTACTACGACCGTGACCGATGGGTCGGCGTCGACCTCGACCAGCCCGACACCGACTGGCAGCTCCTCGCCGAGCTCATCGAGACCTCGTATCGCCAGGTCGCGAACCGTCGGCAGCGCACCGCGCTCGACGTGCTGCGGCCCGAGCACGCCGACGGCTGAGACCGTCGGCCCCACGGTTCGCGGCATCGAGTCCGGGCGAGGCGGCGCTCGATTGGCGAGATCTGAGCCGGTGCGTTAGAGTTACGTGGTTGCCTGATCGCGAAGGAAGCGCCAGGCGACATGACTGCGCCCGTAGCTCAACGGATAGAGCATCTGACTACGGATCAGAAGGTTGGGGGTTCGAATCCCTCCGGGCGCACACTGGTTGAGACAGTAGGAGAACGGCTCGCGAAAGCGGGCCGTTTTTCGTTTTCCCGGGCGGCGGCGGCCACTGTGCACGCGCTTCATGGTGGCCCGCAGTTCGCTGGGAGTCTGCTGAGTATCGGCGTGGGTGACGTGACACAGGGGTGACGCGGCTGCGCGGCGCCGGTTAGGCTCGCCTCACATCTGATTCTGGGGATCGAGAGTTCGGATATGAGGGGTGCGTTCGCCGGGGTCCCTCCGGAGGCGTTGAACCGGGTCCTCGTCGTGCCGACGCACGCGGTGGGTGCCGATACTGCCGAACGTGAGGGGCACGTTCGGCTCAGAGCCGTACGCTCGCGACCGCTCGCCTCCCATGTGCGGCGCATCTACGCCCTGCTCATCGCCGCGGCCGTCTCGATCGTGCTCTATCGAGCGCTCGATCCCCGGTTCTCCACCGGCGGTCACTCCCACGGGATCGACGTCGTCTGGGTGGTGCCGGCGCTCGCGGGCGGTGCAGCCGTCGGCGCGTGCCTCGTCGTGGCCTCGGCATCGAGCAACGCGATCGCCGCGCTCACCCGGCTCGGGCTGCCGGCATTGCGCGTCGAGTCGCGGGCGATCGCCAACGGCATGACCTGGGCGGCGATCGCGTTGCTCGCCGTGCACTTCACCTCCGAGGCATTCGACGGGTTCCCCGGCGGGCACGAGCTGTTCGGGCTCCTGCTCGGGCTCGTGTTCGGCGTCGGCACGTTCCGCCTGCACCGCGGTGCGATCGAGCACGAGGCCTACCGCACGTTCAACCTCGTCGCGATGCTCCTCGCCGCCGGCAGCCTCGCGAGCATGAGCATCACGCCCACCGGCGACTGGTGGACGCACAACTTCAGCACCCTCGGCACGTCGAACGACCTGGCCGCCGCGTGCTTCAACGTCGCGATCATCGTGTCGGGATTCGGCATGGCGGGCCTGTCGGGGCTGCTCACCAGATCGCTCGCGCACGGACCGTTCGCACTCCGCCCCGGAGCCCGCACCGTGATGCGGTTGTTCGTCGCGCTCGTCGGCCTCAACCTCATGGGCGTCGGGCTCGTGCCGATCGACACCGACACCGACCTGCACAACGGCTTCGCCGTCGGGGCGGCCGCGGCCTTCGCCGTGCTGTGCGTCGGCATCCAGCTCTTCGCGCCGCGGATCCCGCGGTGGTTCGCCCGGTTCTCGTATCTCGCGGTCGCCGTCGAGGCGGCCGCGATGGTGGCCTACGACCGGCTCGGCCTGTTCAACCTCACGGTCTTCGAGATCGTGGCCTTCACGCTCGTGTTCGCCTGGCTGATCGCGCTCGTGGTCGCGACCGTGCACGAGCACGGCGAACGGCCGGCGGATGCCGCGGCGACCGTTCGCGGCATCCGTCGCTGCCTCTCCCGGCCGGTGGGCGCGGCGCGTCGCACGCCCGAACCGCTCGCCGTCGCGCGACTCGCCCGCGCCGAAGCGGTGGCGCGCGCGCGAACCCTCGGCGTGCCGCCCGGCGCGAGGTGCGATGGCCGGCGTCTGCGCCACGTCGTTCCCGCCCGAACCGTGCGGCTGAGCTCTGTCGCGGCGCCCCCGTGGCCGTGGCGACGGCGCCGTGGACTGCGCCGCTCGAGGCGCGTCGGCCGGGACGGTCGAGTAGAGTCGCGCCATGGCCACCGACATCGTCGAAATCGTCCGCAACGATGACCGCCACCGCTACGACCTGACATTCGGGGGCGAGCGCGCGGGCTTCGCGCAGTACCGGCTGGAAGACGGCGTGATCGTCTTCACGCACACCGTCGTGCTGCCCGAGTTCGAGGGGCGCGGCCTCGGCAGCAAGCTGGCCCGCACCGCGCTCGACGACGCCGTCGCCCGCGGTGAGCGCATCGTGCCCGAGTGCCCGTTCATCGCCGCCTACCTTCGTCGACACGAGGAGTACGAGGCATCCGTCGACTGGCCCTGATCGCGGCCGCCGACGTGCCCGCGCGGGCGTGAGAGCCGCGCGTGGAAGCGTTCTCACCCCCCAATCGGGGCAGTATCCACCGGTCGATCGGGCGGATACGATTCGAGCAGACCCGAGTCGACCCCTGTGCCGACCTGCTCGTGCTGACCCCCGCGAGCAGAGCGACGGAGCATGCTCCGATCGCCGGGACAAGCTCGCCGGGCTCAGTTCGGGTCGCTCGGCGGGAGGTCTCCCACGGAGACCGCGGTGGGGTGGGAGGTAGGGTTCCCGCCCCACCGTCACCCGCCGCGCCGTTCAGGCCTGCGCCTCGGGATGCTTCGAGCGTCGCGCGGCGGCCTTCCAGGTGAAGTCCACGGCGACCGCGAGTACGATGATGCCGACGAGGGCGAGTGCCGTCGTCGGTTCGTCGACGAGCGTCGTGGTGCAGAAGATGATGAACGTGCCGAGTGTCGCCACCAGAGCGATGACGAGCATGATGATGCTCGCGCCCGTCTCGCGGTACAGCCGGAAATGGGCGACCGTGACGGCGGAGAACACGAGCAGGGCGACCGCGCTGCCGATCGAGGCGATCTTGTTCAGATCGAATCCGATCACGAGCACGCTCGCGAGTACCGCCATGACGACGAGCCCGACCGGGAAGCGCCCGACCGAGCGGCTGAACATCGGCGGGAATTGCCCGACGGAGGCGAGGTGCTGCGTCATGCCGATGGATGGGTAGAGGCCCGCGTTAACCGCACCCGTCGTCGAGAAGAGCGCCGTGATCACCATGAGCACGTACCCGGCCTGGCCGAGCGACGGCTTCGCGGCCTCGGCGAGTGCCGTCGTGCCGTATTCCACCACCTGGTCGGCGGTGAGCGTGCCGAAGACGCCGATCGAGACGGCGATGTAGATCGTCGTCGCGATGGCGAGTGCCATGTAGATGGCTTTCGGGAGCTGTCGGGCAGGATTCGGAAGGTCCTTCGCGGTGAAGGTGATCACACCGAACCCGAGGAAGGCGAAGAAGGTGAGGGCGACGCTCGCCACGATCTCCTTCGCGGCGGGGTAGCCGGCGGGCGCGAGCAGGGCGAGGTCGATGTTCGCGATCGTGACGGCCGCGAACACGACGAGGATGCCGAGGACGACGATCACGATGACCGACTGCACACGGGCGACGGCGGTGGCGCCGACCGTGTTCAGCACCGACATCACGACGATCAGCGCCACCGCGAGCACCTTGCCCCACGTCTCATCCCCGCCCGCGACGACCGAACTCGCGTATCCGCCGAACGAGGTGGCGATCATCGCGACCACGATGGACCCGGCCGTGAAGAAGAGCCAGGAACCGATACCCGTGAGGTGGCCCTCGCCGAGACCTCGAGAGAGGTAGGTCAGGATGCCGCCGCCCGACGGGTACTTCGCCCCGAGCTTCGCGAAGGAGTAGCCCTGGAGCCCGGCGATGATGCCGGCGATGAGGAACGACACCCAGACGGCCGAACCGGCGACCGCTCCCGCCGCGCCGAGCAGCGCGAAGATGCCGGCGCCGACCATGGAGCCGACCCCGATGAAGGTAGCCTGGAGCACGGTCATTCGCTTCTCGGACTGCGGAACGGACACGCGCACCTCGCCTTCGCGGCGCCCGGCTGCCGAACGACGGCCGGGCGGTTCGATCAGGACCGTTCTGCTGCTGCGAGTCCCTGGATGAAGAGGGTCTGCGCGGCGATCATCCGCTCGATCTCACCGGGGTCGACCGACTCGTCGGATGCGTGGATGCGCGACTGCGCTGTGTCCTCCGCTCCCCAGAGCACGATCGCCGAGTCCGGGGCGACCTTCTGGAGGGATGCCACGAGGGGGATCGACGCACCGCTGCCGATCGACTCGACGGGTGCGCCGTACGCCGCCTCGAGGGCGGCCTCCGCAGCGACGATCGCGGGATGCGAGGCGTCGACGGCGAACGGATGTCCCGTCTTCACCTTCTCGACCTCGACCTCGCAGTTCCACGGGCGCTGGGCGCGCA
Organism: Agromyces sp. Root1464; assembly: GCF_001427265.1. Lineage (NCBI taxonomy): Bacteria > Bacillati > Actinomycetota > Actinomycetes > Micrococcales > Microbacteriaceae > Agromyces > Agromyces sp. Root1464. The sequence continues at coordinate 724,685 of NZ_LMFU01000001.1, read as the reverse complement.
GGTGCGCCATGAGGGCGTCGAGCTGCGCGTCGGCGTCGGCGCCGGGGACGATGCGCATCGAGAGCTTCGCCGTCACCGACGGCAGCAGCACGTTCGACGCCTCTGCCGTGTTCGGCAGGTCCATGCCGAGCACCGTCACCGAGGGCTTCGCCCAGATGCGGTCGGAGAGCGAACCGGTGCCGAGGTAGTCGACCCCGGGCAGCACCGCCGACCCTTCTCGATAGACGTCCTCCTCCATGTCGGCACCGCTCCAGTGCCCGCTGTCGACGCCGGGGATGACGGTGTCGCCGTGCTCGTCGTGGAGCGTGTCGAGGATCCGGATCATCGCCGTCATGGCGTCGGGCGCCGCGCCGCCGAACATGCCCGAGTGCACGGGGTTGCCGAGCGTGCGCACGGTCACCGTGCACGCGACATCCCCTCGAAGCGCGGTCGTGAGACCCGGCCGCCCGACGCGCTGCGGGCCGATGTCGGCGATGACGTACGCGTCGGCGGCGAAGAGCTCGGGGTTCGCCTCGACGAACGCCTCGAGGTGGGAGATCGTCTCCTCCTCGCCCTCGACGAGGATCTTCAGGTTGCAGGGCCGGTCGGCGCCGAGGAGCTTCAGGGTGCCGTAGTGGATGACGAGGCCCGACTTGTCGTCGGCGGCGCCGCGACCGTACATGCGGCCGTCGTCCTTCGTCACGGGCTCGAAGGGATCGGTCGACCAGCCCTGGCTCTCGGCGGCCGGTTGCACGTCGTAGTGCGCGTAGAGCAGCACGGTCGGCGAGCCCTCGGGGCCCGGGAGGTCGGCGTAGACGCACGGGTAGCCGTCGGGCACGTCGAGCAGCTTCACGCCGGTGGCCCCCGCCGCCTCGAAGAGCTCGACGACGGCCGCTCCCATGCGGTGCACGGGCTCGGGGTCGAACCCGGGGAAGGCGACGGATGGGATGCGCACGAGCGTCTCGAGACGGTCGAGCACCTCGGGCATCAACTGCGCGGCGGCGGACTTCACGTCTGCGGCGTCGGTCATGGGTTCCTCCTCGGCTGGATGGTGCGGATGCTTCGGGCGCGTCGTGATCGCGCGGTGATCGCGCGGTGCCGCTTCAGGCGGGCACGACGAGCTGGATCAGGAGGCCGGCCCCGACGACGGCGACCCACGACACGAGCATCGGGATCGTGAACGAGTGCCACACCGGCACCTGCGTCAGCTTCGTCGACCCCGTCAGGTCGGTCTCGACGGCGGCGATCTGCGAGCCGTTGGCCGGGAAGAGCCAGACGCCGATGAGCGACGGCCACATCGCCGTGATGACGCCGGGCGCCAGGCCGGCGGCGAGAGCGATCGGGATCATCGTGTTCGTCGTCGCCGACTGGCTCGTCGTGAGGCCGCAGACGATGAACAGCGCGACGGCGAGGAGCAGCGGGTTCGCCTCGATCATCGCGCCGAGCGGCTCGATGATCGTCTCCTCGTTGGCGGAGATGAAGGTGTCGGCCATCCAGGCGATGCCGAACAGCGCCACCGCGGCGACGAATCCGGCCCGCAGCAGCGGCTGCTCGACCACGAGCGACGGCTTGACCTTGCGCACGAGGATGATGACGAGGGCCACCGAGAACATCACCATCTCGATGATGGTCGACATGCCCAGCGGCACGAGCTCTCCGGACTCGTCGGGGAACGCGGGACGCAGGCCCGGGAAGAGGCCGAGCAGCACGATGAGCAGCGTGCCGGTGACGAAGATGTACGCGGCGGTCGCGCCGCCCGGGGGCACGGGGTGCTCGATGCGAGCGGGCGGGAGGTCGGCCGGGGCGACCGGATCGCCGGTCGCGGTGGCCGTCGCCGTCGCGGTGCCGCCGGCCGTCACCGGGGTACCGCCGCCGACCTTGGCCTCGTAGCGGGCCTTCAGCGCAGCGGGCACCTCGACGGTGCCGTCGGCGACGCGCTTCAGGTACACCGGGTCGTCGAGCAGGTCCTTGCCCACGCGCTGCTGCACGAGCGAGGTGACGATGCAGGCCACGATCGCCGCAGGCACCGTGATGAGGAGGATCTGCGGCAGTCCGTAGCCGGTGCCGTCCATGAGCACGAGGTAGGCGGCCATGGCCGCCGATACCGGGCTGGCGGTGATGCCGAGGCCCGAGGTGACGGTCGACGCGGCGAGGGCCCGCTCGGGGCGCTGACCGTTGCGGTACGCCGTCTCGTAGATCACGGGGATGAGGGCGAAGAAGATGTTCGAGGTGCCCGAGAGCACGGTGAAGACGAACGCCACGAGCGGTGCGACGTAGGTGAGCCGCTTCGGATTGCGCTGGATGATCTTCGACGCGATCGCCACGAGGTAGTCGATGCCGCCGGCCGCCTGCATCGCCGACGACGCCGTGATCACCGCGATGATGATGAAGAAGGCATCGATCGGGATGGCGCCCGGCGGCAATTGGAAGACGAACACGAGGATCACCGTGCCGACGACGCCCCAGAGGCCCAGGCCGATGCCGCCTGTGCGGACGCCGAGCACGATCGCGCCGATGACGACGCAGGCTTGCAGTATGACGAGCACGATGTCCATGACGTCCCCCCAGGAACCCAGCCAGAACCACTCTTTAGGCTGAGAGTAGTGCCCGGGGGAACCGCACGTCTACGTCGGGTTTTTCGCGCTTCCTCGCGGCTCCGAACGCGTCAGGACTGGTCGAGTTCGGGGCGCAGCCGGTTGCAGAGATCGGCGAGCGTGCGGAGCTCGTCTTCGGACAGGCTGTCGCCGAACTGGCGGTTGATGGCGTCCATGTGGGTGATCGCGACACGACGGAAGAGATCGAACCCCTCGTCGGTGATCGCGACGATCGTGCCGCGGCCGTCTCTGGGGTCGGGCAGCTTCGCGACGAGCCCACGGGTCGTCAGCCGGTCGACGAGACGGCTCACGCTCGGCTGGGTGATGAGCACGTTCTGGTTCAGGTCCTTGAGCCGCAGGCGTCGGCCGGGCGCGCGCGTGATGTTGAAGAGGACGTCGTACTCGTTGAGCGAGATGACGTCGCTCGGGAACTCGGCCGCGAGTGCGCGCATGATCGAGACCTGCGCGCGGAACAGCGATTCCCAAGCAGCCACCGTGATCGCGCGATCTGCCATGCGGGGTCCTTCCGATTGTGGGCTGATCCCACAATAGGGAACCTCGGGAGGAATCGGTTGAGGGCCGGTCGTAGAGGCTGACGGTGCGCGGTTGAGGGCCGGTCGTAGAGGCTGACGGTGCGGGGGCGCTGCCCCTCGGCTCACCGTCTGGAATCGGTTGAGGGCCGGTCGTAGAGGCTGACGACCGGCCCTCTCCCTTGCACCAAGAGTGTCCTGCAATCACATTCCACGTCGCTTGCCACAGCAAACAAGCGGCGCAGTTCCGAATATATAACGGATCGGTAACAGGCGCTAGTTATCGTTCCGTTATTTTTCGAAGCGGCCGAATCCGCGCCCTCCGGCGCGCGCCGGAGGGGCCTCAGTACAGGTCGGGGGACGGCGTCGAGGCCTGGCGGATCGAGACATCCGCGTGACGGTCGAAGCGGTAGCCGACGCCGCGAACCGTGCGCACGATGTCCTGGTAGTGGGCGAGCTTCGAGCGCAGGCGACGCACGTGCACGTCGATGGTGCGCTCGCTCGGAGCCTCGTCGTCGGCGTCCCAGAGGTTGTCGATGAGCTCGTGGCGGTCGATCGTGCGGCCCTCGCGGAGCACGAGGTACTGCAGCAGCTCGAACTCCTTGTAGGTGAGGCCCGCGGCCTCGCCATCGAGGAGGACGCGCTTGCGCGAGATGTCGATGATGACGCCGTTGGGGTGACGGTCGGCGTCGTCGCGGACGCCCTGGCCTTCGCGCTGCTTGGCGAGCGCCGAGGGGTCCTGCAGGGCGAGGCGCACGACGTCGACGTCGCGGCCGCCGGCGCCCTCCGGTGCGAGTGCGACCGCGGCGTACGTCTCGGCGGAGGGCGAGACCTCGGCCGTCAGGGCGCGCAGCGCCTCGACGATGCGGTGGAGGGTGGTGCCGTCGGCGAGCGCCTTGGCCTCGTCGATGCCGACGTAGAGCACGAAGCCGCGTGCTTCGGTGCCCTCGGGCACGGCGCGGACACGGGGGCTGCGGCCGGCGGCCGCGTCGGCGGAGGAGGCCGCGGCGATGGCCGGCTCGGCGACGTCAGCGGGCACGGAGCGGAGCGGGGCGGACACATGCGTCGGTGCCGCAGCGAGCGACGGTGCGGTGCGGGCCTGGACGGTGCGGATGGGAGCGGGTGCGAATGCGAGAGACATGACGGAGAATCCTTGCGTGAAGGGTGCAGCGACGGACCCCTGGAGTCGGGGTCTGAGCGAATGGCCGGACGGCCGGGCGAACCCCCGGATGCGGTGGGTTCAGAGGAGTCGGCGTCGATCTGGATGCGGATCGGCTGCGGAACTCGGCGGTGGGGTCGCGGTCAGCGGCACATTCGACAACACATGGCTGCACGTGCCGGCATCATCATGCCGGTCGTCCTGAGAACGCCGTGGGCGGTCAGGTTGCGTGCGGTGTCTGTCATGAGCGTCAGTCAAACCGATCGTCGAGCATGTGTCAATTCGTGACCATCACGTGACGGGGTGTGACATCGCACGCGGTGCGCGATGCCGAGAGGCAACCGGCAGGATCAGTCAGCCCGACCCGAAGCGCGCAAGATTCTGCGACGAATAGGCAGTTTCAGAAATCTTCCGCGTCGGAAACTCGCCCCGGCGTGTCGAGGCTCGAAGATCCTTCGGTGAAGGTGATTCGTGGCGCTGCTTATACCGTGCCGTACAGCCGGTCGCCTGCATCGCCGAGGCCGGGCACGATGTACCCGAGCTCGTTGAGTCGCTCGTCGACGGCGCCGAGCACGATGGTCACCTCGCCGCGGCCTTCCATGGCCGCCTCGACGGCTGCGAGCCCCTCGGGCGCCGCGAGGATGCAGATCGCCGTGACATCCGTCGCGCCGCGCTTCAGCAGGAACTCGATCGCCGCGATGAGCGAGCCGCCCGTCGCGAGCATCGGGTCGAGCACGAAGCACTGGCGGTCGGAGAGGTCGTCGGGCAGTCGCTCGGCGTAGGTGGTGGGCTCGAGCGTCTCCTCGTTGCGCGCCATGCCGAGGAAGCCGACCTCGGCGGTCGGCACGAGCTTCACCATGCCCTCGAGCATGCCGAGGCCCGCGCGAAGGATCGGCACGATGAGCGGCTTCGGGTCGGCGATGCGCACGCCGGTGGTGGGTGCGACGGGGGTCACGATGTCGACCGGCTCGACCCGCACGCCGCGCGTGCCCTCGTAGGCGAGGAGGGTCATGAGCTCTTCGACGAGCGAGCGGAACACCGGCGACGGCGTCTTCACGTCGCGGAGCACCGTCAGCTTGTGGGTGATGAGCGGGTGGTCGGCAACGTGGACTCGCATAGGCTCGAGTCTAGTTCGGGAGGGTCGAGCGCGGAGGGGGAGAACGTGGAGCTGCCGCAGCACCGGGAGTGGATGCGCCTCGCGCTCGCCGAGGCCGCCCAGGCGCCCGCGACGCGTGATGTGCCGGTCGGCGCGATCGTCGTCGATGGCGCTGGACGGGTCATCGCCGCGCGCCGGAACGAACGCGAGCTGCACGGCGATCCGACCGCCCATGCCGAGCTCCTGGCGCTTCGCTCGGCGGCCGAGGTCACGGGTGACTGGCGGCTCACCGACTGCACCCTCGTGGTCACGCTGGAGCCCTGCGTCATGTGCGCCGGAGCGATCCTGGCCGCACGGATCCCGACCGTCGTGTTCGGCGCCTGGGACGAGAAGGCCGGTGCCGCCGGCTCGCTCTACGACGTGCTGCGTGATCGCCGGCTCAATCACCGGGTCGAGGTGTACGCCGGTGTCGAAGCGGATGCCGCGGCGCGACTGCTGCTCGAGTTCTTCGAGGACCCGCTCAGGCGCTCGTGAGCCCCGCCGAGAGCCGGCGGAAGTTGTGGACGGCCCGCTCCGCCGGCGACCCGGGTCCTACCTCGGGGTCGTCGGTCTCGGCCCAGGCCTCGAGCGCGATGCGGATCGCGTCGGTCGCCGCTGCGGCGACGAGACGTGCGGTGGGCTCGTCGACCGTCGGCCCGCCGAGCTCGAGGATGACGCCCCGAAGCTTCGTCTCGGACTCCCGGTTCACGCGGTACCACACGTTCATGAGGGCGGGGTCGTCGACGCCCGCGCGCAAGAGGCCGCGCGTCCAGCTCACGCCTTCGAGGTCATCGCCCGGCGGGGTGAGCGCCTCGGCGATCGCGCGCTCGATCGCGATGAGCGGGTCGACGGATCGATCGGATGCCGCGAGCAGCGCCCGCCAGTGGTCGGCGCCGACGGTGAGGAGCGGGGCGACGGCGTCCTCCTTCGTCCGGAAGTAGCGGTAGAAGGTGCGGAGCGCGACACCCCCTGCCGCGGCGATCTCCTCGGCGGTCGTCGCGTCGGGGCCGCGGTCGGTGAACAGCCGGGCGGCGGCACGGGCGAGCTCGAGCTGGGTCGCGGCCTTGCGGCGTTCGGTCAGCGTCGGGGGTCTCTCATCCACGTTCGAAGCGTACGCGATGCCGCGCGATCGGTGGCGTTCGTCGCCACACTGGCACAACGTGTCAAGGTGGCGTAACGTGTAACACAACTTCCCGAACCCCGAAAGGTCACCAGTCATGAACCGTTACGAAGGACGCCGCGCGATCGTCACCGGCGGAGGCTCCGGCATCGGCCAGGCCACCGTGCTGCGCATGCTCTCCGAGGGCGGCGTCGTCGTCGCCGCCGACGTGAGCGAGGCCGGTCTCGCCGACACCGTGGCGAAGGCCGGCGACGCCGCCGACCGTCTCACGACCGTCGTCGTGAACATCTCCGACGAGGCATCCGTTCGTGATGGCGTCGCTGCCGCGGTCGCCGCGCTCGGAGGACTCGACGTGCTCGTCAACGCGGCCGGCATCCTGCGCTCCTCGCACACCCACGAGACGACCCTCGAGCAGTTCCAGCAGGTCATCAATGTGAACCTCGTCGGCACGTTCCTCATGATCCGCGAATCGATCCCCGCGCTCCTCGAGGGCGACGGTCCTGCGGTCGTGAACTTCAGCTCGACGTCGGCGGCGTTCGCGCACCCCTACATGTCGGCCTACGCGGCCAGCAAGGGCGGCGTGCAGTCGATGACCCACGCACTCGCCGCGGAGTACGGCAAGCAGGGCATCCGCTTCAACTCGGTGCAGCCCGGCTCGATCTCCTCGGGCATGACCGACGGCAGCGGTGAGAGCAAGCAGAGCCAGGGCCCCGGCCTGCCCGCCGACGCCGACTTCAGCCTCTTCATGAAGCTCACCCCGGCGATCGCGCAGGGCATGGCGAGCCCCGAGACTGTCGCCGGCGTCGTCGCGATGCTCGCGAGCGACGACGGTGCCTTCATCACCGGCACCGAGGTGCGCATCGACGGCGGCACGCACTTCTAGCCGCTGCAAGACCGACAGGGCGCCGTCCGGGTTCATCCCGGGCGGCGCGCCCTCTCCGCTGTGCATGCCAATGCCCTGCAGGTGCACCACGTCGGAGATCTGCGCCGAATCGGATGGATTCGGCGCACGACGCCGATCTGCTGCAGATCTCCGAAGTCACGGCGGAGACGTGCGGCGTGGAGGCGCGGCGCGGACGCCGAGACGACGCGGTACCTCGACCGGCGGGGCGCGAGACTACGCGGCGCGAGCGTCGCGCGTCGCGAGCCTCTCGAGGTACTCGCCGAGCAGTCGAGCGGATGCCGCCTCCGCGACCGGCCCGAACGACGCGCGCTCCTCGCGCAGCTGCTCGCGGCTGAGGCCGTACTCGGGCAGTTCGTCGCCCCACTCCCGCAGCCAGTCCTCGTGGATCTCGTCGGTGACCTCGGGATGGAACTGCACCGCGAGCAGCCACTCGCCCTTCGCGAACGCCTGGTTCTCGTAGGCACCCGAGGAGGCGAGCCGTTCGACGCCCTCGGGCAGTTCGAAGGTGTCGCCGTGCCACTGCACCGTCGGAACCCCGGCGAAGTGCCGCACCGGCGAGCTCGCGCCGGCCTCGGTCGGCTCGACCGTCAGCCAGCCGACCTCCTTCTTCGGGCCCTTGAAGACCTCGGCGCCGAGCGACTTCGCGAGCAGCTGCGCGCCGAGGCAGACGCCGAAGATCGGCGCCTCCGCCTCGATGCGCGTGCGGAGCAGCGCGATCTCGTCGGACAGGTACGGGTAGCGGTCGGTCTCATAGGCTCCCTCGTCGCCGCCGAGCACGACGACGAGGTCGGGTGCCAGGGCGTCGAGCGTCGAGACATCCGTCGACGGGGCGTCGACCGTGACGATCTCGTAGCCGTGCGCCTCGAGCGTGGGTCCGAGGTTGCCGAGGCCGATCGCGGAGTCGTGGCGCAGCACCAGGGCGGTGCGAGGTCTCGATACGCGTCCGGCTTCGCCGGGCACTACTCGACCGGCACTCGTCACTCGAGGCCCTTGATGACGATGGCGTCGGTGGGCGGGGCCGGGTGGTTCGGCTCGACGTAGACGTCGGGCTCGATGTAGATGGCCCGTGCCGACGGCACCGCGTCGCGGATGCGCTGCTCGATGGCGTTGGTCGCCGCCGACACCTCGAGCAGGCGCTGGTCGGCGGTGAAGCCGAGCTTGGCGGCGATGAGCAGCTCGTCGGGGCCGAGGTAGAGGGTCTTCATGTGGATGATGCGCTCGGCCTCGGGGCCGGCGAGGATCGCCTGCTCGATGCGTTCGAGGTCGTCGTCGTTGGCGCCCTCGCCGACGAGCAGCGACTTCGTCTCGATGCCGAGCACGATCGCCACGAGCACGAGGAGGGTACCGATCATGAGCGTGCCGATCGCGTCGAACGTCGGGTTGCCGGTGATGACCGTGAGTCCGACGGCGAGGAACGCGAAGACCAGGCCGATGAGGGCCGCGACGTCTTCGAGGAGTACGACGGGCAGCTCGGGCGCCTTCGCCCGGCGCACGAACTGCACCCACGTCTGGCGGCCGCGGATGTGATTCGACTCCTTGACCGCGGTGCGCAGCGAGAACGACTCGAGCACGATCGCGATCGAGAGCACGAGCAGCGGCAGCCACGCGTTCTCGAGCTCGTGCGGGTGGGTCAGCTTGTCGACGCCCTCGTAGATCGAGAAGATGCCGCCGACGGAGAACAGGATGATCGACACGACGAAGGCGTACACGTAACGCTCGCGGCCGTAGCCGAACGGGTGCTCCTTGTCGGCGGCCTTCTTCGCCTTGCGACCGCCGAGGATGAGGAGCAGCTGGTTGCCGGCGTCGGCGACCGAGTGCACGCCCTCGGCGAGCATCGATGCCGAGCCCGAGAAGAACCACGCGATGAACTTCGTCAGGGCGATGCCCGTGTTCGCGAGGAACGCCGCGATGATTGCCTTGGTGCCGCCCGATGCGCTCATGAAGAAATCCTAAAGGTGGATGATTGGCTGAGTTCGCGTCGAGCCCGATGCGCTCATGAAGCAATCCTAAACGGGCGTGCCGGGGCGATTCGTCTACGCGAAGCCACAGCATCCGGCCCCGAATCTAGGATGGTCGCATGAGTGCCGAGGCCCCCGTCAGACTGCCCGCGATCGCGTTCCTGGGGGCCGGCTCGATGGCCCGTGCCATCCTCACCGGCCTGTTGCAGCCGGGCATCGAGGTCGACGGCGGCATCCGCGCGACGAACCGCAGCGCCGAGAAGGCGGCCGAGCTCACGGCGCTTCCGGGTGTCGTCGCGTACGCCACCGAGACGGATGCCGCGGCGAACCGCACGGCCGTCGCCGGCGCGAAGCTCGTGGTCGTCGCCGTGAAGCCCGCGATGGTGCCAGCCCTCCTCGAGGAGATCGCCGATGCGCTGGAGCCCGGGGCGATCGTCGTGAGCGTTGCGGCCGGGGTCACCGTGGCGACGTTCGAGTCGCTGCTGCCCGAGTCGGTCGCGGTGATCCGCTCGATGCCGAACACACCGGCCGTCGTCGGCCGCGCCGTCACCGGCGTCTCGGCGGGCACCCGGTCGAGCGACGCCGACCTTGCGCTCGCCGTCGCGCTCTTCGAGACCGTCGGCGAGGTGCTCGTCGTGCCCGAGGCGCAGATCGACGCCCTCTCGACGATCTCGGGCTCGGGCCCGGCCTACGTCTTCTACCTCATCGAGCAGCTCACCGCGGCGGCGGTCGACAAGGGTTTCACGCCCGAGCAGGCGGCCGTCATGGTCGAGGGCACGTTCCGCGGCGCGAGCGAGCTGCTCGCGGCATCGGACGACGGCCCCGCCGAGCTGCGTCGACGCGTCACGAGCCCGAAGGGGACCACCGAGCGCGCCGTGGCCGTGCTCGAGGAGGCGGGCTTCAAGCAGACCTTCGACCGTGCCACCGATGCGGCGCTCGCCCGCGCGCGGGAGCTGGCCGCCGGCGCATGAGCGGCGGCGTGATTCCGAAGCCCCTCTCGTTCGAGCAGCGCGACGGCGAGTTCGCGGTCGACGATGACACGGTCATCAGGGCGTCGGATGCCGCGGCTCCCGCAGCCCGCCGGCTGCAGGCCGACCTGGCGGCGGCGACGGGCCTCACGCTGCCGATCATCCCCTCCGCACCGACCGGCGGGCGCGAAGGCGCCGGCACCGCGATCGAGCTGGACGTCGACCCCGAACTGCCTCGCGAGGGCTACCGGCTCGAGATCGCGCCCGACGGCGTGCGTCTCGCGGGCGGCTCCACCGCGGGGCTCTTCCACGGCGGCATCGCGTTCCGGCAGCTGCTCGGCCCCGACGCGTTCCGGCGGGCGGCGCTGCCGGGGCGGCAGTGGCGCGCCGCGGCATCCGTCACCGTCGACGCCCCGCGCTTCGCGTGGCGCGGCTTCATGCTCGACGTCGCCCGCAGCTTCCGGCCGAAGCACGAGGTGTTGCGGCTCATCGACCTGCTCGCGCTGCACCGCGTCAACGTGCTGCAACTGCACCTGACCGACGACCAGGGCTGGCGCATGGAGATCCACCGCTATCCGAGCCTGACCGAGGTCGGTGCGTGGCGGCCCGAGTCGCAGCTCGGCCACGGGCCGGACTCGACGCTCGACGGTCGCCCCGTCGGAGGCTTCTACACGCACGACGACCTGCGCGAGATCGTCGCCTACGCGGCCGAGCGGCACATCGAGGTCGTGCCCGAGATCGAGACACCCGGGCATGTGCGCGCGGCGCTCGCCGCGTATCCCGAGCTCGGCATCACGGGCGGGCCCTACGAAGTGTGGCCGCGGTACGGCATCAACGACGACGTGCTGAACGCCGAGGAGTCGACGGTCGAGTTCTTCCGCAATGTGCTCGACGAGGTCATGGCGGTGTTCCCGTCGACCTACATCGCCGTCGGCGGCGACGAGGCGCGCAAGGTGCAGTGGGCGCACGACGCGCGCACGCGGGAGCTCATGGCGTCGCGCGGGCTCGAGACGCCGAACGAGTTGCAGGCGTGGTTCATCCGGCAGCTCGACGCGCACCTCACGGCCGCCGGCCGGCGACTGTACGGCTGGGACGAGGTGCTCGAGGGCCCGCTCGACTCCGGTGCGACGATCGCCTCGTGGCGCGGCATCCGCGGCGCCGAGGTCGCGGTGGCCCGCGGCCACGACGTCGTGCTCTGCCCCGACGACTTCGCCTACCTCGACTACCGGCAGTCGGACTCGGCCGACGAGCCCATCCCGGTCGGCACGGTGCAGTCGTTGCGCGACGTGTACGAGTTCGAGCCGCTCCCGGAGGATGCCTCCGCGCCGATGCGCCGCCATGTGCTCGGGGTGCAGGCGAACGCCTGGAGCGAGCACATGGACACGGCGTCGAGGGTCGACTACATGGTCTTCCCGCGACTCGCGGCGTTCGCCGAGGTCGCGTGGAGCGCGCCGGGCAAGCGTTGGGCGGACTTCGAGGCGCGCCTCGACGCCCAGCTCGAGATCTACGACGCGATGGGCGTGGCGTACCGGCCGCTCGCCGGGCCGCATCCGTGGCAGCAGCGTCCCGGAGTGCCGGGTGCGCCCCGTGCCAAGGCCGACCGGCAGGCCGAACTCGCGGCGCTCACCGCCGACCTGCACGAGTGACGCACCCGGGCGCAGGGAGTGCCTGCACCCGGGTGCGTGATCGCGTGATCGCTCGCGCGACGTGGTGCATGCCGCTACAGCGCGGCGTGCGCCTTGCCGGAGCGCGCCCTGACGAGCATCTTCGTGAGCCGCACGCTCGCCGCGATCACCAGGGCGGCGCACACGGCGCCGATGCCCATGGTGACGCCGGCCATCAGTGCGTCGGGGTGCTCACGGGTGAGCGTCGGGTGCGTCGCGAGTTCGTTCTCGAAACCGGCGGCGAAGCCGATCATGAACAACCAGGTCGCGACGATCATCGTCGCGAGGAATGGTGGGATTCTCCTCATGTCACCTCCTTCGGCGTGACCTGCCAGTATAGCCCACGCCTCTGGAAATGCCTGAACCGGGCCGGTTTCTCGAGCTCAGACCCGCTCGAGCAGCACCATGACCTCGAAGTGCGTCGTCTGCGGGAACATGTCGAACACCCGCCCGCGCACCGGCCGCAACGACGGCATCGCCTCGAGGTCGCGAGCGAGCGAGGCCGCGTTGCAGCTCGAGTACAGCACGTGGCGAATAGCGGATGCCTCGAGCCATCCGCTCAGCTCCCGGCCGATGCCGCGTCGGGGCGGATTCACGATCACGAGATCGGGAGCCGTGTCGGCGCCCAGAGCGAAGGCGGTGGCGTCGCCGGCCTCGAACCGGACGCGTGAGAGCGCGGCATCCGTTCGGCTCAGCTCGGCGCTCGCGACGGCCTCGACGCTCGTCTCGATGCCGGTGACGGATGCCGCGGCATCCGCGATGTGCAGAGCGAAGCCGCCGACGCCCGAGTAGAGGTCCCACGCCGAGTCGGGCGCGAGGGCGCGCACCCAGTCGCGCGCCTCGACGTAGAGCGCCTCGGCGATCTCGGTGTTCGTCTGGAAGAAGCTCTGCGGGCGCAGGTGCATCGTCACGTCGCCGAGCCGCATCGGCAGCGTCTCCGCCTCGGTGAAGACGATCTCGTGCTCGCCCTCGAGCACGGCCTTGTGCTCGGGCAGCACGTTCGCGGTGACGACACGGGCGTTCGGGAGCTCGGCCAGGAGCCACGGCAGGTGCTTGCGGATGCGGCCGACCGGCTCGGTCGAGCGCACGACGAAGCGGATCATGAGCTCGCCGTCGGGCGACTCGGTGAGGATCAGGTGCTTGAGCTCGCCCGTGCGGCTCGGCACGTCGTAGGGCGTGAGCCCGGCGCGCGTGATGAACGCCGCGATCACGGGAAACGCCGCCCGGTGGCCGGGCGAGCAGATGCCGCACGCCTCGAGGTCGATGCCGTGGCCGTCGGCGTCGAGGATGCCGATCGTCGGCGTGTCCGTCGTGCCGCCGATCACCATCTTCGCCTTGTTGCGGTAGCCGCCTTCGCGGCTGCCGATCGGCGCCAGCCAATCGAGGCCCGTGTGTGCGCGCAGGAGGTCTTCGGCGTGCCGCTGCTTGTCGGCGAGCTGACGCTCGTACGGCTGCCCCATGAGCGAGCACGAGGTGCAGCGCCCGGCGTCGAAGTAGGAGCAGTCCACGGGTTCCAGCGTAGGCGCGGATACGGTGGTCGGGTGAGCGCCGCCGACGACCGCCCCCGTGCCCCCGGAGATCTCGTGCGGGTTCGCGCGACGAAGTGGCTCGGGCAGCCGCACTGGGAGTTCGACGGGCGCTGGCTCGGGGCCGACGAGCACGGCGACTGGGTCGGGTTCCCGGCCGGCACGCGGTTCGCGCGGCCGGGGCACGGTTTCACCGCGACGTGGGACTCGGTGTCGCTCTTCCCGCGCGCGGGCTGGGCGGCAGGATTCAACGCGGGGCATCCGCGCGGGCTCGGCATCTATGTGGACCTGGCGACGGTTCCCGAGTGGCGAGCGGATGCGTCGGGGGCCTGGACGGTCTCGTACGTGGATCTCGATCTCGACGTCGTCGAGCGTACGGGCGCGCCGGCGTTCATCGATGACGAAGACGAGTTCGCCGAGCACGCGGTGCAGTTCGGGTATCCGGCCGAGTTGGTGGCGCGCGCACGCGCCGATGCCGAGGCCGTGCTGGGGGCGGTGCGGCGGCGCGAGGCGCCGTTCGATGGGGCGACAGCGGCGGGGTGGCTCGGGCAGCTCGGCCGACTCGGCGATTCGACGGCCTTCATTCGACCGGAGTGGTGACCGATTCATTCGAATATACGTTCGATTTAGTGGCCGATTTCCGCTAGAATTGAGTCATGCCCGAAGTGAGCGCAGCACTCTCCGACCTGAGAGTGGCGTGCGAGCTCACCGACTAGACCTGGGCGGGCGCGCTGCTGCGGCCATCGACCGATTCGGTCGCCGATGTGGTCGCGATGAGCGGCGACGGGCTGGTTCGCGTGACCGAGTCGCTGGCCGAATTGGCGCGTCGTGTGCAGGCACTGCAGGCGAAGTGCGCTGCCGAGATCGCGAGTCGATCGCGCTCGGGTGGTGAAGACGATGTCGCTCGCCGCCACGGCTACTCCTCGGCCGAGCGACTGATCGCATCGGTCACCGGTGGCCGGTTCAGCGATGCCGCGAAGCTCGTGACGGTGGGCGAGGCGACCGCGCCGCGGGCATCGTTCACCGGCGAGGCGCTGCCGCCGAGGCATCCGCATCTGGCTGCCGGCCTCGAGTCGGGCTCACTGTGCGTCGACGCGGCCGAGACGATTCGCCGATTCCTCGACGGGGTGGCGCTCCGAGCCGGTCGGCAGCAGCTGGGCGAGGCCGAAAGGCTCCTGGTCGAGCGTGCGCCGGTGGTCGGCGTCGACGGGCTCACTCGCTTGATCAAGCAACTGCAGGCGCGACTCGACCCCGACGGCGTGAAGCCGCGCGAAGACGAGTTGCGGGCACGGCGGGGCCTGCGCATCTGGGAGGATCGCGCCGGCATGATCCAGTTGCAGGGCGCGTTCGATCCGGCGAACGGTGCGCCGATCAAGCTGGCGGTCGAGGCGATCGTCAGCGCGGAGCTGCACCGGGCACGCGATGCGAAGCGTGGCTTCGGCGCGTCGGTCGTTGAGGACCAGGCGGGTGATGGCGGCCAGCCTCAGGTCGGCGAGCCTCACGCGATCGGCGAGCCTGATGAGATCTTCGACGAGCAGCGCACGATCGCGCAGATGAACGCCGACGCCCTCGCCGACATCGCGCGGCTCTCACTCGGGGCCAAGCAGGCGCCCGCGGCGCTCCGGCAGGTCACGGTGGTGGCGCGCATCGACGCCGAGTCGCTCGTCGGCGGTCACGGCCATGCCACGATCGACGGCATCGACCAGCCCGTCTCGGTCGCGACGGCACGCGAGCTGGCGATGTCAGCGGGCATCAGCCCGCTCCTGCTCGACCACCGGTCCGAGCCGCTCGAACTCGGCCGCGCCGCCCGACTCTTCACCGCCGCGCAGAAGCTCGCACTCGTCGAGCGCGATGGCGGTTGCGCATGGCCGGCGTGCAATCGGCCGCCGTCGCACACGCAAGCGCACCACATCAAGTGGTGGAAGCGTCATCGGGGTCGAACCGATATCGGCAACGGCATCATGCTGTGCTCGCATCATCATCACCGCGTCCATGACGACGGGTGGGTCATCACCGTGCGCGACGCGCAGACGTGGTTCACTCCACCGGTGCATCTCGATCCGCAGCAGCGGCCGCGCCCCGGCAACCGGCGGCGACATCCGACGGGCTGGGCCGAGGAGGGCGGTGGTCGAGGTACGCCGGTCGCACGGGTCGCGGCAGCCTGAGCTCAGGGGGCGTCGACGGCTCCAGGCTCGAAGCGGTACCCCATGCCGGGTTCCGTGAGGAAGAACCGCGGCTCCGACGGCGTCGGCTCGAGCTTGCGCCGCAACTGGGCGACGTAGAGACGCAGGTACCCGGCGTCGTTCGCGTGGAACGGTCCCCACACCTCGCTCAAGAGCATCTGCCGGGTGAGAAGCTTGCCCGGGTTCTTCAGGAACAGCTCGAGCAGGCGCCACTCGGTCGGCGTCAGGCGCACGGATGTCGCGTTGCCCGAAGCATCCGTCGACCTGATGGTCTTCGCCGCGAGGTCGACGGTGAGGGCACCGATCGCGTGCGCCGCGGCATCCGCTTCACCGCTCGTCGACCGGGCTCGGGCGCGGATGCGGGCGAGCAACTCGTCCATGGCGAACGGCTTCGTCACGTAATCGTCGGCGCCCGCGTCGAGGGCGTCGACCTTCTCGGCGGAATCGGTGCGACCCGAGAGCACGAGGATCGGCACCTTCGACCACGCCCGCACCGCCCTGATCACGTCGAGGCCGTCGACGCGGGGCATGCCGAGGTCGAGGAGGATCAGGTCGGGGTGCGCGTTGGCCGCAAGGTCGATCGCCTCGGCGCCGTCGCGAGCGGCGACGACCTCGTAGCCGCGGGCGGCGAGGGTGATGCGCAGCGCCCGCTGCAGCTGGTCGTCGTCGTCGGCGAGGAGGATCCTCATCGCAGCTCCTCGGCGGTCGGGGATGTGGGCGGGGGTGTCGGGGTCGTCGTCGGAGTACCGGCCGAGGGCAGGGTCACGACCATGGTCAGGCCGCCGCCGGGCGTGTCCTCGACCTCCAGTGTGCCGTCCATTCCCTCGACGAAGCCCTTCGACAGGGCGAGGCCGAGCCCGAGGCCCGTGTCGTTGTCGGTGTCGCCGAGGCGCTGGAACGGCGTGAACACCTCGTCGCGGCGTTCGACGGGGATACCGGGTCCGCGGTCGACGACGCGCAGTTCGATCCGGCCCTGGAATGAGCTCGCCGCGAGGCGGACGCGCTCGCCGTCGGGGCTGTGCCGCACGGCGTTCGCGAGCAGGTTCACGACCACGCGCTGCAGCAGCACGCCGTCGGCCAGCACCGGGGCGAGCTCGTCGGCGAGGTCGAGCTCGACGTCGGCGGGCCCGAGCCCGAGTTCGTCGAGGGCGGGCAGCACGACGTCGGCGACCTCCGTGGGAGCGAGCGTGACGCCGAGCGCCCCCGCCTGCACCCGGCTCACGTCGAGCAGGTTGGTGACGAGTTCGGCGAGCGCATCGAGACTCTCCGAGGCGGTCGCGAGGAGTTCGTCGCGCTCGGCGGCGGGCAGCTCGACCTCGCGGGAGCGCAGCGCGCTGATCGCGGCCGACGCCGAGGTGAGCGGCCGGCGCAGGTCGTGTCCGACGGCGGCGAGCAGGGCCGAGCGCACCCGATCGGTCTCGACGAGGGCATCGGCCGCCGAGGCTGCGGTCGCGAGCGCGCCGTGCTCGATCGCGGCATCCATCTGGGCGGCGATGACCTGCAGCAGGCGGCGCTCGGATGCCTCGAGGTCCTGTCCGTGCAGTTCGAGCACGCCGCGGCTGCCGATGGGGATCTCGGTGACCCGGTCGTCACGACTCGGCTCGCCGTCGGCGACCCGGGGCTCGCCGTCGACGAGGAGGCGGACCCCGGTGAGTCCGAACGCCTCGCGGGTGCGGGTGACCATCGCCTGCAGGGCGTCCTCCCCGCGGAGCACGCTGCCGGCGAGGGTCGCGAGCAACTGCGACTCGGCGGCCGCCCGGCGGGCGACGCGGGTGCGGCGGGCGGCCTGGTCGACGACGTAACTCACGAGCAGCGCATTGGCGACGTAGAACACGAGCGCGAGGAACTGCCGGGGGTCGCTGATCGTCAGGGTGTGGATCGGTTCGACGAAGAGGAAGTTGAGGGTGAGCCCCGAGAGCACGGCCGCGAAGAGACCGGGCCAGATGCCTCCGATCAGGGCGACGACGATCACGAGCAACTGGTAGGCCAGCACGTCGCTCGTGATCGACGTCTCGGTGTGGAACGTCACGAGCAGCCAGCTCAGCAGCGGGCCGGCGACGAGGGCGACCGCGAAGCCGACGAGCAGGCGCCCGCGGCTGAGTGCACCGCCGAGCCTCGGGAGCGAGAACCCCGACCCCGCCGCCGCGTGCGTGACGATGTGCACGTCGATGTCGCCCGACTCGCGGATGACGGTCGCCCCGATGCCCGGCCCGGTGAACGCCGCGGCCAGCCGCGACCGGCGGCTCACGCCGAGGACGAGCTGCGTCGCGTTCGCCGCGCGGGCGAAGTCGACGAGTGCACGAGGCACGTCGTCGCCGACGACCTGGTGGAAGGTGCCGCCGAGTTGTTCGACGAGCGTGCGCTGGCGATCGAGGGCGTCGGGATGCCGCGCCCGCATGCCGTCGGGTCGCGTGACGTGCACCGCGACGAGCTCGCCGCCCGAGGAGCGCGAGGCGATGCGCGCCCCGCGGCGCAGGAGCGTCTCGCCCTCTGGGCCGCCGGTGAGGGCGACGACCACGCGCTCGCGCGCCTCCCACTTGCGGTCGATGCCGTGCTCGACGCGATAGGCCTTTAGCGCGGAGTCGACCTCGTCGGCGAGCCAGAGCAGCGCGAGTTCGCGGAGCGCGGTGAGGTTGCCGAGCCGGAAGTAGTTCGACAGTGCGGCGTCGATGCGCTCGGCCGGGTAGACGAGACCTCCCGCGAGCCGGTCGCGCAGCGCCTGCGGGGCGAGGTCGACGACCTCGATCTGGTCGGCCGCGCGCAGCACGGCGTCGGGGATGGTCTCGCGCTGGGCGACCCCGGTGATCTGCTGCACGACGTCGCCGAGCGACTCGATGTGCTGGGCGTTGACGGTGGAGATCACGTCGATGCCGGCATCCAGCAGCTCGTCGACGTCCTGCCAGCGCTTCGCGTGCCGCGAGCCCGGCGCATTGGTGTGCGCGAGTTCGTCGACGAGTGCGACCTCGGGCCGGCGTTCGAGCACCGCATCGAGGTCCATCTCGTCGAGGCCCATGCCGCGGTGTTCGACCATCGTGCGGGGCAGCACCTCGAGCCCGCTGACCATCGACGCGGTGGCCTTGCGGCCGTGCGTCTCGACGAAGGCCACGACGACGTCGCGGCCGTCGCCCCTGAGTCGACGACCCTCCTCGAGCATCGAGTAGGTCTTGCCGACGCCGGGGGCGGCGCCGAGCAGCACGCGAAGCCGGCCCCGTCTCATTCGCCTGCCCCTCAGCCCAGCTCGGAAAGGGCGAGGTTCAGCTGCAGCACGTTGACGGTCGGCTCGCCCAGGTACCCGAGATCCCGTGCCTGAATCCTAGACTCCACGAGTTCGCGCACCTCGGATTCGGGCAGGCCCCGCTCGCCGGCGACGCGGGCCACCTGCTGCAGCGCGTACTCGGGGCTGATGTGCGGGTCGAGGCCCGACGCCGACGCGGTGAGGGCGTCGGCCGGGACATCCGCTTCGTCGACGCCGTCGAACTCGGCGACCTGCGCCTTGCGCTCCTCGATCGCGGCGATGAGGTCGGCGTTCTCGGGGCCCTGATTGCTGCCGCTCGAGGCGCCGCCGTCGTAGCCGTCGCCGGCCGCGGACGGGCGCGGCTGGAACCATTCCGGCAGCGGTTCGCCCGAAGCATCCGCGAACGACTGGCCGATGAGCGCGGAGCCCACGACCTCGTCGCCCGAGCGCTCGAGCGATCCGTTCGCCTGCGCTGGCAGCGCGACCTGCCCGATCACGGTGACGACGGTCGTGTACGCGACGCCGAGCACGAGCGTGAAGAGCAGCATCGCGCGGATCGCGACCCAGTGCGTGCGGGCCGTCGTGCGTGTCGTACTCATGTTCCTGGTGTCCTTTCGCGTCCGGGCCTAGAACCCGGGGATGAGGCTGACGACGAGGTCGATCAGCTTGATGCCGATGAAGGGGGCGATGATGCCGCCGAGGCCGTAGACCAGGAGGTTCCGGCTGAGGATCGCGGACGCGCCGCCGGCTCGGTACCTCACGCCGCGGAGCGCGAGCGGGATGAGGAACACGATGACGATCGCGTTGAAGATGATGGCCGACAGGATCGCCGAGGCGGGCGAGTGCAGCTGCATGACGTTCAGCACCGCGAGGCCCGGGAAGACGCCGGCGAACATCGCCGGGATGATCGCGAAGTACTTCGCGACGTCGTTGGCGATCGAGAACGTCGTGAGCGCACCGCGCGTGATGAGCAGCTGCTTGCCGATGCGCACGATCTCGATGAGCTTCGTCGGGTCGCTGTCGAGGTCGACCATGTTGCCGGCCTCCTTCGCCGCCGACGTGCCGGTGTTCATCGCGACGCCGACGTCGGCCTGCGCGAGCGCCGGGGCGTCGTTCGTGCCGTCGCCGGTCATGGCGACGAGGTTGCCGCCCGCCTGCTCGCGCTTGATGAGCGCCATCTTGTCTTCGGGGGTGGCCTCGGCGAGGTAGTCGTCGACGCCCGCCTCGGCCGCGATCGCCTTCGCGGTGAGCGGGTTGTCGCCCGTGATCATCACCGTGCGGATACCCATCGCCCGAAGCTCGGCGAAGCGCTCGGTGAGACCGTCCTTCACGACGTCCTTCAGGTGCACGACGCCAAGCAGGCGCGCCGCGCCCGCCGCATCCTTCGCAGCCACGACGAGCGGCGTGCCGCCGCTGTTCGAGATCGCCTCGACGCGCTGCTCGAGCTCGTCGAACGTCGACGACGCGATGCGACCGGATGCCTCGACCCACGCGGTGACCGCCGAGCCCGCGCCCTTGCGGATGCTGGAGCCGTCGGACAGGTCGAGCCCCGACATGCGGGTCTGCGCCGTGAACGGCACGACCTCGCCGTCCACCCCGTTGCCTGAGGCCGTGGAACGGTCGAAGCGGATGCCGCGCTCCGCTGCCAGCTCGACGATCGACGAGCCCTCGGGCGTCGGGTCGGCGAGCGACGACAACGCCGCAGCCCGCTCGAGCTCGGCGACCTCCACGCCCGGCATCGGCACGAACTCGCTCGCCCGCCGGTTGCCGTAGGTGATGGTGCCGGTCTTGTCGAGGAGCAGCGTCGTCACGTCGCCCGCGGCCTCGACCGCACGGCCCGACATCGCGAGCACATTGCGCTGCACGAGCCGGTCCATGCCGGCGATGCCGATCGCCGAGAGCAGGGCGCCGATCGTCGTCGGGATGAGGCAGACGAGGAGGGCGACGAGCACCGGGATCGAGACCGGCGCCGCCGCATAGGAGGCGATCGGGTTCAGCGTGAGCGTGACGATCACGAAGATGATCGAGAGGCTCGCGAGCAGGATGTTCAGCGCGATCTCGTTCGGCGTCTTCTGGCGCGACGCGCCCTCGACGAGCGCGATCATGCGGTCGACGAACGTCTCACCGGGCTTCGAGGTGATGCGCACCACGATGCGGTCGGAGAGCACGCGGGTGCCGCCCGTGACCGCTGAGCGGTCGCCGCCCGACTCCCGCACGACCGGGGCCGACTCGCCCGTGATCGCCGACTCGTCGACCGAGGCGATGCCGTGGATGATGTCGCCGTCGCCCGGGATCGACTCGCCCGCCGTCACGACGACGACGTCGCCGAGCCGGAGGTCGCCCGAGGGGACCTCGGCGATCGAGGTGCGCGCGGCTGCGGCATCCGTCACCTCGTCATACGCCGTGACGCGGCGTGCGATCGTCGACGTGCGCGTCTGCCGCAGCGTATCGGCCTGCGCCTTGCCGCGGCCCTCGGCCACCGATTCCGCGAGGTTCGCGAACAGCACGGTGAGCCAGAGCCAGGCGGCGATCGCCCAGGTGAAGGAGGGCGGCACGGCCGTGCCGCCCGACGAGCCGGGGCCGCCGAGGAACGGCTCGGCGATCGCGAGCACCGTCGTGAGTGCGGCGCCGACCTCGACGAGGAACATGACGGGGTTGTGCCACATCTGCCTCGGGTCGAGTTTGCGGAAGGCGCCGGGCAGCGCCCCCGCGATCTGCGCCGGTCCGAAGGCGCCGGCGGGGCGTTTCGAGGGGGCGCCCATCCGACGGGGCGTGTGTTCGGCCGGGTCGGGCCCTTCGACGGACTCAGGGAGCGAAGCGATGGTGGTGGACATGTCAGTTCAGCCCTTCAGCCAGGGGACCCAGCGTGAGCACGGGGAAGTAGGTGAGCGCGGTCACGATGACCGTGACGCCCACGAGGAGGCCGACGAACTGCGGCCGATGGGTGGGAAGGGTGCCTGCGGTCGCGGGCACTTTGTCCTGCGCGGCGAGGCTGCCTGCGAGGGCGAGCACGAGCACGATCGGGATGAATCGGCCGAGCAGCATCGCGACGCCGAGCGCCGTGTTGAACCACGGGGTGTTCGCGGTGAGCCCCGCGAACGCCGAACCGTTGTTGTTCGACGCGCTCGTGAAGGCGTAGAGCACCTCGCTCATGCCGTGGATGCCGGGGTTCCAGATCGAGACCGACTCGACATCGGCACGGATCGCGGGGATCGCGAACGACAGGGCGGTGCCCACGAGCACGAGCGTCGGCGTGACGAGGATGTAGAGGCTCGCGAGCTTGATCTCGCGCGGCCCGATCTTCTTGCCGAGGTACTCGGGCGTGCGGCCGACGAGGAGGCCCGCGATGAACACCGCGATGATCGCGAGCACGAGCATGCCGTAGAGGCCCGAGCCGACACCGCCGGGGGCGACCTCGCCGAGCATCATGTTGAGCATCGGCATCATGCCGCCGATCGCGGTGAACGAGTCATGCATCGAGTTCACGGCGCCCGTCGAGGTGAGCGTCGACGTGGTGCCGAAGAGTGTCGAGCCGAAGATGCCGAATCGCGCCTCCTTGCCCTCGAGCGCACCGCCGGCGAGCTCGGGCGCGGTGCCGTTGCCGCCCGCTTCGAGCGCACTGAGCGCGGTGAGCGAGACGACGTAGAGCGTCGCCATGACCGCGAGGATCGCGTATCCCTGCTTGTTCGAGCCGACCATCCTGCCGAAGGCGCGGGGCAGCGCGAAGGGGATCGCGAGCATGAGCACGTTCTGGAAGAGGCTCGTCCACGCCGTCGGGTTCTCGAACGGGTGCGCGGAGTTGACGTTGAAGAACCCGCCGCCGTTGGTGCCGAGGAGCTTGATCACCTCCTGCGAGGCGACCGGGCCGCCCGGCAGGCTCTGGCCGTTGCCCGCGAGCGTCGTGATCTCGGTGAATCCGTTGAAGTTCTGAACGACGCCGCCGATCATCAGCACGATCGCGCCGATGACCGAGAGCGGCAGCAGCAGGCGGAACGAGCCACGGAACAGGTCGACCCAGAAGTTGCCGATCGTGCCCGAGCCGCGCCTGGCGAAGCCGCGCACGAGCGCCACGGCGACGGCGATGCCGACGGCGGCCGAGACGAAGTTCTGCACCGCGAGGCCCGCGAGCTGCACGGTGTAGCCCATCGTGAGCTCGGGGGAGTACGACTGCCAGTTGGTGTTCGCCACGAAGGACGCGGCGGTGTTGAACGACAACCCCTCGGGCACGGCCGGGAGGCCGAGCGAGTACGGCAGCACCGCCTGGGCCCGCTGCAGCACGTAGACGAAGAGCACGCCGACGACCGAGAAGGCGAGCACGCCGCGGAGGTAGGCGGGCCACGACTGCTCGGAGCGGGGGTCGACGCCGATGAGGCGGTAGAGGCCGCGCTCGAACCTCGAGTCGCGATCGCTCGAGTAGAGGCGCGCCATGTAGTCGCCGAGCGGGCGGTAGACGAGGGCGAGGATGAGGGCGAGGGTGGCCGCCTGCAGGACGGCGAACAGCACGGCCATCAGAACCGCTCGGGTTTCACGAGGGCGTACACGAGGTACACCACGGCGGCGACACCCAACGCGGCAGCGAGGAGCTCGAAGAAGATCACAGCTTCTCGACCCCCCTGGCGATGAGGCCGACGAGTACGAACACGGCGATGATGCCGAGAAGGTAGACGACGTCGAGCACGAGGACTCCAGATTCACGGATGGCGCGAGCCGCGGGCGCGGCTGGCGGGCCGGTTCGACGAGCTCGACCGGCAGAGTCGATGCAACACCCGAGCGGATGCCTCGGCGCCGATCCTCACGGACCCCTAACGCCCCGCCGGCCGATCCGAATGCCGCGCTCACATGGCGTCGACGCCGCCCGCGGGGCGATACGTTTGGCACATGAACGCGGCGGACACCATCTCGGTCATCACCGAGGTGATCGGATGGTTCGCGCTCGCCGTGGGGCTCACGTGCCTGTTGCTCGCACTCCTCATCCGGGTCGCCGACGGTCGCTGGCTGCGCACCGAGGCGGTCGTGATCGACGGCGAGGGCGGCAGCATCGTGCGGTGGTTCACCGACGACGGATTCCAGTCGCGCGTGCTCAGCGCCGACGAGCGCGCACACGTCACCCGCCCCGAGGAGGAGCCCGCGTTCTACAAGGAGCGGGAGCCGTACCGCCTGCGGCTCCACGAGCCGCCGCCCGGTCGTCGGGTGATCCGCATCCTCGGCTTCGTGTTCATCGGCATCGCCGCGGCCTCGGCCGTCATCGGCGTGGTGCTGATGTTCGTCGGCTGAGCGCTACTCGAGCGCCGCGAACCGCTCGATGTCGCTCTCGGTGCCCGACACGATGATGAGGTCGTGGTTCGAGACCACGGTGTGCTCGGTCGCGTAGGTGAAGGGCTTGCCGGGGCTCTTCACGCCGACGACCGTCACCCGGTACTTCGACCGCACACCCGACTCGGTGAGGTTCTTGCCGCGGATCGGCTTCGGCGGGTACATCTTGACGAGGGCGAAATCGTCGTCGAACTCGATGAAGTCGAGCATGCGACCGCTCACGAGGTGCGCGGTGCGCTCACCGGCCTCGCGCTCGGGATAGATGACGTGGTTGGCGCCGATGCGCTGCAGGATCTTGCCGTGCGAGGCCGAGATCGCCTTCGCCCAGATCTGCGGGATCTTCAGGTCGACGAGGTTGGCCGTGATGAGCACGGATGCCTCGATGGAGGAGCCCACCGCGCAGACCGCGATCGAGAAGTCCTGTGCGCCGATCTGCTTCAGCGCATCGATCGACTTCGCGTCGGCGACGACCGCGTGGGTCACCCGTTCCGACCACTTCTGCACGAGCGCTTCGCTCTCGTCGACGGCGAGCACCTCGCGGCCGAGCCGGTCGAGCTGACCCGCGGTCGCGGCTCCGAAGCGGCCGAGGCCGATCACGAGCACCGGGGCGTCGTGCCTGATTCGATCAACCAACGATGGGCCTCTCTTCCGGACGCTTGAACAACTGCCGGCGCTGGCTCGCCGCCAGGGCCGCGGCGAGTGTCACTGTACCAACCCGCCCCATGAACATCGTGAGGGCCATGACGTAGACGCCCTCGGGCGGCAGTTCGGCGGTGAGCCCCGTCGACAGGCCGCACGTGGCGAACGCCGAGATCACGTCGAAGAGCACGTAGTCGAACGGCTGCTTCGTGATCTGCAGGATGGCGATCGACGAGACGGCGACGATGGTCGCGCCCCACAGCACGACGCTCACCGAGAGGCGCAGCATGTCGCGCGGGATGCGACGGCCGAACGCCTCCATCGAGGGCGCACCGCGCGCTTCGGCGAATGCGGCGAGGAACAGCACGGCGAGGGTCGTGACCTTGATGCCGCCGGCGGTCGATGCCGAGCCGCCGCCGATGAACATGAGCATGTCGGAGACGAGCAGGCTCGAGCCGTTGAGGTCGTGCATGTCGATTGTCGAGAACCCGCCCGACCTCGTCATCATCGACATGAAGAACGACTGGAAGACCGTCGGGCCGGCGTCGAGCTGGCCGTACGTCTTCGGATTGCCGTACTCGAGCAGCAGGAACATCGCGGCACCGGCGACGAAGAGGATCGTGGTCGTCGTGAGCGTCAGCTTGACGTGCACGCTCCAGCGATGCGGATGCCGCCAGGCCCGGGCCAGCGCGAAGATGACGGGGAAACCCAGGCTGCCGAGGAACACGCCGAGCATGAGCAGCGACTGGAACCAGTAGTCGCCGACGAGCGGCTCGAGACCGCCCGGGTTCGGGCTGAACCCCGTGTTCGTGAACGCCATCGCTGAGTAGTAGAAGCTGTACCAGAACGAGTGCCAGGCGTCGTATCCGGCCGCGAGCATGCTCGGGATCATGCCGATCGCGATCGTCACCTCGATGACGAGGGCGCTGATCGCGACGGTCGCGAGGAGCCCGCCGACCTCGCCCAGGCGAATCGCCTGGCGCTCCGACACGGGGCCGACGTGGATGCGCGAGGGGTTCGAGTCGCTCGCCGCGATGAGCTTCGCCCGCAGCCCGAGGCGCCGCGAGATCACGAGGCCGAGGATCGACGCGAGGGTCAGCACGCCGACGCCGCCGATGTTCACGCCGATGAAGACGAGGGTGTTGCCGAACGGCGACCAGTGCGTCGCCATGTCGACGGTCGCGAGGCCGGTGACGCAGATGACGGAGACCGCCGTGAACACCGCGTCGTGGAGCGGCGTGACCTGCCGGTCGGCACTCGCGATCGGCAGCGAGAACAGCACCGTGAAGAGCACGATGAGCGACGCGAAGATGAGGATCGCGAATCGCGACGGCGAGTGCTTGACGAGGGAGTCGACGGCGTCACGGACCTTGCCGAGCCACGACCGGCGGTCGACTCGGCCGAGTCGACCAATCGGCTGTGCGCGCATCGAGCCCCCTCCGTGCGTCAGCGAACGCGTGAGTCATGGTACTCCCCGCCGGGAGTGACTAGCCTTGGGGCATGGCGGACATCTTCGACGTGGTGGCGGACTCGACACGGCGCGACATCCTCGCGGTGCTCCTCGAGCGCGAGGCAGAGGTGCCGTCGTCGGGCGGGGAGATCAGCGTGTCCGAGATCGTGAGCGCACTCGGTGCGAGCCAGCCCACCGTGTCCAAGCACTTGAAGGTGCTTCGCGAGTCGGGCCTCGTCGCGGTGCGCGAAGAGGGGCAGCACCGGTACTACAAGCTCGACCGCACGCCGCTCGAGACGCTCGAGGACTGGCTCATCCCCTTCGTGTCGACGGATGCCGCGGCCGACGCCGCCACGCTCGCGAGCGCCGGCGCCCGCGAGGAGATCGCCCTCAACGACGAGCAGTTCGCGTTCGCCTCCGCCATCGGCAAGGCGTTCGCCGAGACGGCGCACCAGGTCACCGCGGTCGTCGGCCCCAAGAAGCGCCGCTGATCCGTTCGGGGCTCACCCGATGAGGGCGAGCACGAACGCCAGGCACGCCGCGGCCGACGTGATCGTGCGCACGTGGTTCCACGCGAGCCAGCCCGGGCGGAACGCCTGCCACGCGGCGGCGAGTGCCGTGGCATCCGTCTCGGCCGGTGCGGCCAGGCGGTTGTTCCGCGGAACGTTCGCGCCGCCCGTCACGCCCACCACGCCGATCAGGTAGATCGCAGCGCCCCCGATCGACCACCAGGTCGCGCCCTCGGGTTCGCCGAGGAACGCGATGACGGCGAGTACCGCCACGACGAGCGCCGTGCCGAAGATGGCGAGCATGAGCGGCGCCCGCACCGCGGTGACGTTGATCTCGCGCATGGCCCGTGCGGCATCGGCGGCGGGCAGGCGCCCGATGCCCTGGGTGACGAAGCCCGAGAAGGCGAAGAAGACGCCGGCGACGATGCCGGTGCCGAGGATCGCGACGACGAGCAGCACTTCCAGGTATGCGGGCATGCGTTCAGTCTGCCGTGCGGGTTTCGACGAGCTCAACCAGCAGACGAGCTCAACCAGCAGACGAGCTCACGCGTCGGCGCTCAGTGCAGGGGCTTGATCATCTCGAGTTCGAGCCCGCCCGGCGCGAGCTCGTATTCGCGGCTGCGGCCGGTGAGCGTGAACCCGAGCTTCTCGTAGAAGCGGATCGCCCGCGGGTTGTCCTCGTGCACCTCGAGGCGCAGGGTCCCGCCGAACTCGCGCGCCCACTGCTCGACCGCTTCGAGCAGCCGCCGCGAGACGCCGGCCTCGTCGCCGCGGTGCTCAGGTGCCACGTAGACGCCGACGAGCATCGGGCCCGACGTGGCATCCGGGATGTAGCCGCCCATGTGCCCGATCCAGCGGTCGCCGTCGATCGCCACGATCGAGGTCTGCCGGGGCGTCGTGCCACGTGCGGCGCGCGCCCGCCAGGTCGCCTCCTCGGCGTCGAGGGCCGTGGCGAGGGTCTCTCCGTAGGCGATCGGGGTGTCGCGCAGCATCTCGAGTCGCAGCGCGCGCACGGCCTGCCAGTCGGCTTCCTCGGTGGTTCGGATCACGAGATCGGGGCGGGGCATCCCTCGACGCTAACCCATCGGGCGAAGGCTGCCGTTCGGATCCGGTAGACTACCCCGAGGCTTTCTGGCCTCCGGCCGCGGCACGCGCGTCCGACTCGATCTTTTCTGTGAGGTTCTGATGGGTTCCGTCATCAAGAAGCGCCGCAAGCGTATGGCGAAGAAGAAGCACCGCAAGCTGCTTCGCAAGACGCGCCACCAGCGTCGCAACAAGAAGTAGTCCTTCGAGACGACGGCTGAGCGTCAGGCCCTCTGCGGCCTGGCGCTTTTCGCTGTACCCGGGCACGGCTCCGGACGCACGCCCCAGGCTCTGCGGCGTACCCTGAGAGAGTGCCACAACGCGACATCCGACTCACCCTCGTCGGCAAGCCCGGCTGCCATCTCTGCGACGACGCACGAGAGGTCGTGCAGGCCGTGATGGCCGAGGTCGCGGCGACGGATGCCCCGCCGCACATCGTCTTCGACGAGCGATCGATCCTCGACGACGACGACCTGCGCGCACGATACGCCGAGGAGATCCCGGTCGTGCTCATCGACGACGTGGTGCACAACTACTGGCGCATCGATCCGGTGCGGTTGAAGACGGCGCTGCTCGCCGGCTGACGCGGGGCTAGCCGCCAGGCGCCGACCGGTCAAGCCCGTTGCCCTCGCCCGGCGCCGGGTCTTGACTGGCGCCATGGACGTGTACTGGAAGGACCGCCCGGAACGCGCCGACGACCGGCGCGCCGACGACCAGCGCGCCGACGAACGGCTGCGGTCGCCGCTCCCCGCCGAGCAGGTCGACGTCGCCGTCATCGGCGCGGGGATCACCGGCCTCTCGACCGCCCTCATGCTCCAGCGCGCGGGCCGGTCCGTCGTGGTCGTCGAGGCGAGCGAGGTCGGCGCGCTCGCGTCGGGGGCGAACACCGGCAAGGCGAGCGTGCTGCAGGGCTCGCGACTCCGGCAGATCCGTCGTTCGCACTCCGCCGGGGTGACGCGCGCCTATGTCGAGGCGAACCTCGACGGGCAGGCCTGGCTCGCCGAGTTCGTCGCCGCGCACGAGGTTCCCGTCGCGCACGAGACGGCGTACAGCTACGCGCAGTCCCTGGCCGGCCTCGCCGTCGTGCGGGCCGAGTTCGACGCGGCGCGCGAGGCGGGCCTGCCGGTCGAGCTCGTGGACCGGATGTCGCTGCCGTTCCCGTTCGCGGGAGGGGTCGCGCTGGAGGGCCAGCTCGCCCTCGACCCGTACCGGCTCATGCTCGAACTCGCCCGGGCGTTCGTCGCCGCCGGCGGGGTGCTCGTGACCGGCGTGCGGGTGGGCGACGTGCACGCCGGGGATCCCGCGGTGCTCGAGACCGATCAGGGTGACCTCCGCGCGAGCGACGTCGTCGTGGCCACCGCCACGCCGATCCTCGATCGCGGGCTGTACTTCGCGAAGACGCGGCACTCGCGTTCCTACATCGCCGCCTTCGACCTCGACGACCCGCCGGTGCCCGGCCTCTTCCTCTCGGTCGACCAGCCGACCCGTTCGGTGCGCTCGGCGCCGTCGCGTCCCGAGTCGGGAGCCGCCGGCTCGCGGCTCATCGTGAGCGGCAACGAGCACCCCGTCGGCAGGGTGGACTCCGCCGCCGCGCGTGCCGAGGACCTCGTGCAGTGGACGCGACGGCACTTCCCGGGCGCCCGACTCACCCATCGCTGGTCGGCGCAGGACTACGAGTCGCTGAACCTCGTGCCCTTCGCCGGCAGGATGCCTCGTGGCCGGGGCCGTGTGTGGTTCGCGACAGGCTACGCGAAGTGGGGTCTCACGAACGGCGTGGCCGCGGCCCTGCGCATCTCCTCGGAGATCCTCGGCGAGCCGTCGCGCGCGCAGCGGCCGTGGATCCGGACCCTCGGCACGCGGCTGACCGCGCCGTCCGACGTGGGCCGGGGCATCTCCGAGAACGCGAAGGTCGCGCGCGAGCTCGTCGCGGGCTGGGCCCGGGCGGAGACCCGTACGGCACCGGTGCGACGACCCGCCGAGGGCGCGGGCGTCGTGGCGTCGCGCGGGGGAGTGCCGGTCGGCGTGTCGACCGTCGACGGGCGGACGTGCGCGGTTCGCGCGATCTGCACGCACCTCGGCGGGGTGGTGCGCTGGAACGACGCCGAGCTGACGTGGGACTGCCCGTTGCACGGCTCGCGATTCGAGGCATCCGGCCGGCTCATCGAGGGGCCGGCGGTGCGGGACCTGCCGGCGACCGACCGCCCCGGGGGCGAGGTCTGACTTGCGACCGCCGAGAAGTCCGATCGCCGGCCGTGTCGCCATTGTCAGCATGCACGCCGTATGACACGGTTGAGGCGAAGCCGTCGGGGGTCGACGGCTTCTGAGCGGGAAGGGTGAGCGCAGGGGCATCCGCCGCTCGCCGTCGCCCTCCCAGACCGGGGAGATCGATAGTGAGCACGAAGCCCGACATCCAGCGTTCGACGTTGCCGATCCCGGACCTGGCCTACACGGGCACGGTCACGTACGACGCGACGGACCCCGACACGCACTACCCGCCGATCGAGCGGCTCCTGCCGCCCGAGGGAGCGCCCAACGTGCTCGTCGTGCTCATCGACGACACGGGCTTCGGCGCCTCGAGCGCCTTCGGCGGCCCCGTGCACACGCCGAACTTCGAGCGGGTCGCCGCGCAGGGCCTGAAGTACACCCGCTTCCACACGACGGCCCTCTGCTCGCCGACGCGTGCCGCCCTGCTGTCGGGCCGCAACCACCACACGGTCGGCATGGGCGGCATCACCGAGATCGCGACGAGCGCACCCGGCTACAACTCGCTGCGCCCGAACAACTGCGCGCCGCTCGCCGAGACCCTGAAGCTCAACGGCTACTCGACCGCCCAGTTCGGCAAGTGCCACGAGGTGCCCGTCTGGCAGTCGAGCCCCGTCGGACCGTTCGACCAATGGCCGAGCCCCGGCGGCGGCTTCGAGTACTTCTACGGCTTCATCGGCGGCGAGACCAACCAGTGGTACCCCGCGATCTACGAGGGCACGACGCCCGTCGAACCGTGGGGCACGCCCGAAGAGGGCTACCACTTCATGGCCGACATGACCCAGAAGGCCATCGACTGGACGAAGCAGCAGAAGGCGCTCGCCCCCGACAAGCCGTTCTTCACGTACTTCGCACCGGGCGCGACCCACGCCCCGCACCACGTGCCCGAGGAGTGGGCCGACAAGTACGCCGGCAAGTTCGACCAGGGCTGGGACAAGGTGCGCGAGGAGACCTTCGAGCGTCAGAAGGCGCTCGGCGTCATCCCCGAGAACGCCGTGCTCACCGAGCGCAGCCCCGGCATCCCGGCCTGGGATGAGATGAACCCCGAGCTGCACCCCGTACTCGCGCGCGAGATGGAGGTCTACGCCGGGTACCTCGAGTACGCCGACCACTACGTCGGCGAGCTGCTCGACGCGCTCGAGGAGCTCGACGTGCTCCGCGACACGCTCGTCTACGTGATCATCGGCGACAACGGGGCATCCGCCGAGGGCACGATGAAGGGCACGACCAACGAGGCGTTCACGATCAACCACATGAACGAGCTCGAAGACGATGCGTACCTCATCGAGCACAAGGACGACCTCGGCACACCCCGCTCGTACAACCACTACGCGATCGGGTGGGCGCACGCGATGGACACGCCCTACCAGTGGACCAAGCAGGTGGCGAGCCACTGGGGCGGCACCCGCAACGGCACCATCGTCTCCTGGCCGAACGGCATCGCCGCTCGCGGCGAGATCCGCAACCAGTTCGCGCACGTCATCGACGTCGCGCCGACGGTGCTCGAAGCGGCCGGCATCCCCGAGCCCGCGACCGTGCACGGCGTCACGCAGCGGCCCTACGAGGGCACGCCGATGAACTCCTCGTTCGCTTCCGCCGACGCCGACGAGGTGCACACGACGCAGTACTTCGAGATGCTCGGCAACCGCGCCATCTTCCACAAGGGCTGGACGGCGGTCGCCAAGCACAAGGACCCATGGCTCGGCTCCAGCCACGGCCTCGACGACGACGTGTGGGAGCTCTACAACGTCGAGGAGGACTGGACCCAGTCGAACGACCTCGCCGCGACCGAGCCCGCGAAGCTCGCCGAGTTGCAGCGGCTCTTCCTGATCCAGGCGGCGCGCTTCAACGTGCTGCCCATGGACATCCGCTCGGCCGAGCGGTTCAACGAGGAGATCGCCGGTCGCCCCGCCCTCGTGAAGGGCACCTCGCAGACCCTCTACTCGGGCATGAAGCGCCTCAGCGAGAACTCGGTCGTCAACATCAAGAACAAGTCGTTCACCGTGACGGCGAAGGTGACGATCCCCGACGCCGGCGGCGCCGGCGTGATCATCGCGCAGGGCGGCTCGTACGGCGGGTGGAGCACGTACCTGCACGAGGGCACCCTGCGCTTCGCCTACAACGTCATGGGCATCGAGACCGACTACACGACCTCCGAGACCGTGCTCGAGCCGGGCGCCCACGAGCTCCGCGTGCACTTCGCGTACGACGGCGGCGGCCTCGGCAAGGGCGGCGCGGTGACGCTCTTCGACGGCGAGACGAAGCTCGGCGAAGGCCGGGTGACGCGCACCCTGCCGTTCTTCTTCTCGATGGATGAGACCGTGGACGTCGGAGCGGATGTCGCGTCGCCCGTGTCGGCCGACTACGCCGCGACCGGCAACGAGTTCACGGGCAAGATCTCGTGGGTGCGCCTCGACGTCGGCGACGACGACCACGACCACCTCATCGATCCCGACCACCGGATGCAGATCGCGATGACCCGGCAATGAGCGCGATGAACGAGGGCGAGCGGGTGCTGTCGTCGTGGACCGACGGCGCGACCCGTGACGCGATCATCGGCTTCGTGACATCCGTCACCGAGGGCCAGGGCGCCGTGCCGGTCGAGGAGCGCATCGCGGTCTTCGACAACGACGGCACGCTCTGGACCGAGAAGCCCATGCCGACCCAGCTGCACTACATCGTCGGGCAGTGGAAGGTGCAGGCCGAAGCCGACCCCTCCCTCGCCGAGAAGCAGCCGTACAAGGGTGCCGTCACCGGCGACTACCGCTGGCTCGGCGCCGCGATCGACAAGCACTACGAAGGCGACGACAGCGACCTGCAGATCCTCATCGGCGCCCTCGTCGGCATCACCGCGGGAATGAGCGTCGAGGACTACGCGGCGAGTGTGGGCGAGTTCTACGAGACGGCCAAGCACCTCGCCCTCGGCCGGCCGTACGCCGAGGCGATCTACGCGCCGATGGTGGAACTCATGCGGTACCTCGAGGCGCACGGATTCACCGTCTACATCGTCTCGGGCGGCGAGCGCGACTTCATGCGGCCGATGACCCAGCAGTACTACGGGATTCCGCCCGAGCACGTCGTCGGCTCTGCGCTCGGCCTCGCGTGGGACGCGGACTCGGGCGAGGTGCGCTACACGGCCGGCCTGGACTTCTTCGACGACGGGCCCGAGAAGCCCGTTCGCATCTGGAGCCGCATCGGGCGCCGGCCCCTCATCGCCGGTGGCAACTCGAACGGCGACCTGCCGATGCTCGAGTTCGCGCGGAAGGGCGGCGGCCTCGCGCTGCTCGTGCACCACGACGACGACTCGGGTCGCGGCGACACCCCGTACGACCGGGGCGCCGAGCAGGCGCTCGCCGCGGCATCCGATCGCGGCATCACGGTCGTCAGCGTGGCGCGCGACTGGTCGAGGATCTTCCCCGACCCCGTGGCGTAGGCGAGCGGATGTCGCAGACGAGCGCGGCACGCGGGCGCGCGTGGTTCTTCCCGACCCTTCGGCACTATCAGCGCGGATGGCTCGGGCCCGACCTCCTCGCCGGGCTCTCGGCCGGCGCCGTCGTCATCCCGCAGGCGATGGCGTACGCGACGATCGCGAACCTGCCCGTGCAGATCGGCCTCTACACGTGCATGGTGCCGTTGCTCGTCTACGCGATGCTCGGCGGCTCCCGGGCGATGAGCGTCTCGACGACCTCGACGATCGCGACGCTGACCGCGACGACGCTCGTCTCGGCCGGCGTCGCCGCGGGCTCCGACGACCCGGTGCCCGACCTCATGGCGCTCACCCTCATCGTCGGCCTGATCCTCCTAGGCTGCCGGCTGCTGCGACTCGGGTCCCTCGTCGAGAACATCTCGAAGGCGACGATCGTCGGCATCCAGGTGGGCGTCGGCGCCACGGTCGCCGTCGGCCAGCTGCCGAAGCTCCTCGGCGAGACCTGGAACTTCTCGGGCCATGGATTCATCCGCTCGCTCGTCGCCGTCGTCGAGGCGGTGCCCGGCGCGAACCCGGCCACGATCGCGCTCTCGGCCGGATCGATCGTCGTCCTCGTCGTGCTCAAGCGGTTCGCCCCGCGTGTGCCGGGCCCGCTGCTCGTCGTCGTCGGCGGCATCCTGCTCGTCGCGTTCGCCGGTCTCGAGGGAGCGGGTGTCGAACTCATCCCGCCCGTGCCGCAGGGCTTCCCGCCGCCGTCGCTGCCCTCGTTCCCACACGTGCCCGAACTGCTGCCCGGTGCGATCGCGATCGCGGTGATGGCCTTCCTCGAGTCCGCCGCGGTGGCGCGGGGCATCCGAAAGCCCGGCGAGCCGCAGATCGACAGCGACCAGGAGCTCTTCGCCACGGGTGCCGCGAACACGGTCGGCTCGTTGTTCCAGGTGCTGCCCGCCGCGGGCGGCTTCTCGCAGAGCGCCGTGAACCAGGGCGCCGGTGCGCGCACGCAGCTCGCGACGCTCGTGACCGTGGTGCTCGCCGTGCTCGTGGCGCTGTTCCTCGGGCCGGTGCTGAGCCTGCTGCCGCAGGCGACGCTCGCCGCCCTCGTGTTCGTCGCCGTGATCGGGCTGATCGACGTCGGCTCGCTCGTGCGCTTCTGGCGCGTCAGCCGGACCGACTTCTGGATCGCCGTGGCGACCGCGTTCGTCGGGCTCACCGCGGGCCTGCTGCTCGCGGTGCTCGTCGGGATCCTCGCCACCTTCGTCGCCGTGCTGCGCGAGCTCAACCGGCTGCGCGTCGAGGTCGGCGAGCCGGTCGACGGCGTGCTGCCGGTGCGGCTCATGGGGCCGCTCTACACGGCGAACGTGCTCGCCAACGAGAACGCGGTGCTCGCCGCGGCGGCCGATGCCGCTGCAGGCGGCGCGCACGTCCGTGCGGTCGCCCTCGAACTCACCCGGCTCTCCGCGACGTCGATCACGGTGCTGGACACGCTCGCCGACCTCGACCGTGAGCTCGCAGCGACCGGCGTCGAGCTGCGGCTCGCCGCCGTGCCCGAGTCGGGGGCGCAGGTCGCACGCCGCACGAGTTGGTTCTCGGGGCTCGAGTCGGCCGGGCGGGTCTACCCGACGCTCGAGGCGGCGGTCGCGGCGGGCGCCGGGGCCAGTTAGGGCAGCAGGCGCGTCGGGCCGCGGAAGAGGTACGTGGTCTCGCGGATGGAGGACTCGCCGAGCATGAGCATCAGCACGCGCGCGAGGCCCATGCCGAATCCGCCGTGCGGCGGCACGCCGTAGCGGAAGAAGTCGAGGTAGAACTCGAGCTCCTCGGGGTCCATGCCCTTGTCGCGAGCCTGCTCGACGAGCACGTCGATGCGGTGCTCGCGCTGCGCGCCCGTCGAGATCTCGACACCGTTGTAGATGAGGTCGTAGGAGTTCGTGAGGCTCGGGTCGCCCTCGTGCCGCATGTGGTAGAACGGCCGGATGCTCGCCGCGTAGTCGGTGAGGAAGACGAAGTCGTGGCCGAACGCCTCTTTCACGTACGCCGAGATCTGGCGCTCGCCCTCGGGGTCCATGTCGTCGTCGGCGCGGGGGATGACGTAGCCGCGGTCGGCGACGATCTGCTTCGCCTCGGCGAGCGGGATGCGCGGGAAGGGGCGCGACGGCACCGCGAGCTCGATGCCGAAGAGGTCGGCGATCTCGGCGCCGTGCTTGTCGACGACGGCCTGGAAGCCGGCGACCATGAGCTCCTCGTGCAGGGCCATGACGTCTTCGTGCGAGTCGATCCAGCTGATCTCGGTGTCGACCGAGGTGAACTCGGTCGCGTGACGCGAGGTAAACGAGGGGTCGGCGCGGAACGCGGGACCCACTTCGAACACGCCGCCGAAGCCGGCCGCCTGCGCCATCTGCTTGAAGAACTGGGGGCTCTGCGCGAGGTACGCCTTGCCCTCGAAGTACTCGACCTCGAAGAGCTCTGCGCGGGACTCCGACGCCGAGGCCATGAGCTTCGGGGTCTGGATCTCGATGAGGCCCTTCTCGACCCACACGCCGCGGAGCGCGTGGAGGAAGGTCGTCTGGATGCGGAAGATGAGGGCCTGCTTGGGGTGGCGCAGGTCGAGGAAGCGCCAGTCCATGCGCTTGTCGAGGCTCGAGTCCGCCGCGATCGGCGTCTCGGGGTTCGCAGCGGTGACGACGTCGAGCGAGGCGAGCTTCACCTCGAGGCCGCCGAGCTTGACGCGCTCGTCGTGCTTCAGCTCGCCGGTCACGGTGATGAAGGAGCCGTGCGCGAGCGCCGAGATGGCCTCGGTCGTCGCCAGGCGAGCGGATGCCTCGGCGTCGGCGCCCTCTTCGACCTCGCGGGTCGCGGGGTTCACGAGCTGCACGGCACCCGACTCGTCTCGAAGGATGACGAACTGCACCTTCTTCTGGTCGCGCACGGTCTCGACCCATCCGGACACGGTGACGGGGCCGTCGGGGAGAGCGGCGAGGTTCTTGACGAGGGTGCGGGTACTCACGATCGACCATCCTACCCGTGGGGGTTCCGACGCTCGGCGGATTCAAAGGAACGCGCTCTCTAGACTGGAAGCCGTGCCGGCCGAGCAGATCCATCTCGTGCGCCATGGC
The DNA here is from genome assembly GCF_001427265.1 of Agromyces sp. Root1464. Lineage (NCBI taxonomy): Bacteria > Bacillati > Actinomycetota > Actinomycetes > Micrococcales > Microbacteriaceae > Agromyces > Agromyces sp. Root1464. Next base: position 687,937 of record NZ_LMFU01000001.1, on the reverse strand, counting down.
GAGGTGTTCAACCCGCAGGGCGTGCTCTACGGACGACTCTCGGGATTCGGCCTCTCCGACCTCGGTCGTAGCATGGCGCAGGCCGCCGCCGACGACCTCGTCGCCCGCGATCGACCCGTCACCGCCCTCGTCTCCTCGCCGCTGCAGCGGACCCAGCAGTCGGCCGAGCCGATCGCTACGGCCTTCGCCCTCGAGCCGCTGCTCGACGAGCGCGTGATCGAGCCCGAGAACCGCTTCGAGGGCAAGCGCATGCGCGGCGCCGACGGCGCGCTCCGGGACATCCGCAACTGGCCGCTGCTCGTGAACCCGTGGGAGCCGAGCTGGGGCGAGCCCTTCCGCTCGATCGCCGACCGCATGCTCGCCGCCATCGGCGATGCGTGGGAGGCGGCCGACGGCGGCGACGTCGTCATCGTCAGCCACCAGCTGCCGATCTGGATGGTGCACCGGCGCCTCGCCGGGCTCTCGCTCGCGCACGACCCGCGGCGCCGGCGCTGCGGTCTCTCGAGCATCACGACGCTCGAGCGACGCGGCGACCGGTTCGTCGAGGTCGGCTACACCGACCCTGCGGCGGGACTCTCCGCCCAGGCCACAGACGTAGGAGCAGTGTGATGCGCGCTCGTTGGTCGTTGACGGCGGTCGCCGTGGCATCCGCCCTGCTGCTCACGGGGTGCACGAGCGACCCGCTCGCCGACCAGTTCCGTGAGGGCAGCAGCAAGAACTACATCGCCGGCGACGGCACGATCACGATCTACGACTCCGCCGATCGCAGCGACGCGATCGAGTTCACGGGCGAGACCGTCGAGGGCGAGCAGTACGACTCGGCGGATGACGCGGGCAAGGTGCAGGTCGTCAACTTCTGGTACGCCGGCTGCGCGCCGTGCCGCGCCGAGGCGCCCATCCTGCAGGAGGTGCACGAGGCGGTCGACCCCGCCGACGTGAGCTTCGTCGGCGTGAACGTGCGCGACCAGGCGGGCACCGCCGCGCCGTTCGAGGAGAAGTACGGCATCACGTACCCCTCGGTCCTCGACGTCGAGACCGGCGAGGCGCAGCTCGCGTTCGCGGGCCGGGTGCCGCCCGCCGCCGTGCCGACGACGATCGTCCTCGACCAGGACGGCCGGGTCGCCGCGCGCGTGCTCGGCCAGTTGAAGGACGCCTCCATCCTGCAGACGATCATCGACGACCTCCTCGCCGAGCAGGCCTAGCGCATGGGCGCGGGCGAGATCGTGCTGAACGGGCAGTTGCTCGCGGCCATGCCGATCGCGATCGCTGCGGGCCTCGTCTCGTTCCTCTCGCCGTGCGTGCTGCCGCTCGTGCCCGGGTACCTCGGGTACCTGGGCGGCTTCACGGATGCCTCGGCCGACGCCGTGACGGAGCGGAGGAACCGCCGACGGCTGCTGCTCGGCGTGCTGCTCTTCATCGTCGGGTTCACGGTCGTCTTCGTGAGCTTCAACCTCGTCGCGGGCTTCGCCGGGTCGTGGCTCGTGCGCTACTCCGACGTGATCGTGCGCGTCGCCGGCGTGCTGCTCATCGTCATGGGACTCGTCTTCATCGGCCAGTTCACCTTCCTGCAGCGCACGATCAAGCCGTCGTGGCGACCGGCGACCGGCCTGGCAGGGGCGCCGCTCCTCGGCATCGTGTTCGGGCTCGGCTGGACGCCGTGCATCGGCCCGACCCTCGCCGTCGTGCTCGCCCTCAGCGCCGATTCCGCCTCGGCCGGCCGCGGCGTGCTGCTCGGCCTCGCGTACTGCGTCGGCCTCGGCATCCCCTTCCTGCTCGTGGCAGCCGGCTTCAGCTGGGTCACGGGCTCGCTCGCCTTCCTCCGTCGTCACATCCGCGCGATCAACATCGCGGGAGGTGCGCTGCTCATCGTGATCGGCGTGCTCATGGTGACGGGCATCTGGTCCATCTGGATGTACGAACTGCAGGCGGTGATCACGGGTTTTGTCCCCGCAATCTGATCCCGGCGCGCCCTCGCGGCCCGCCGACCACATCGACTCGACCGAGGCCGACCCCGGTGAGACGCCCGTCAACCAGCCGAAGCTCGGCTTCGTGGGCTGGCTGCGCTTCGCCTGGCGGCAGCTCACGAGCATGCGCACCGCGCTGCTCCTGCTCCTGCTGCTCGCGATCGCCGCGGTGCCCGGCTCGCTCGTGCCGCAGCGCTCGAGCGACCCGAACGGCGTCACCCAATACTTCGACGACAACCCGCGGCTCGCGCCGATCCTCGACGGCGTGCAGATGTTCGACGTCTACACCTCGGCGTGGTTCTCGGCGATCTACCTGCTGCTCTTCGTCTCGCTCATCGGCTGCATCATCCCGCGCACGAAGCACCACTTCGAGGCGCTGCGAGCGCGGCCGCCGCGCACCCCGGTGCGGCTCTCGCGCCTCGCCGGCTACACCGAGCGCGCGCTGCCCGAGGGCGAGACCGCTGCAGCCGCGATCGATTCCGCGGCCAAGCAGCTGCGTCAGTCGGGCTACCGCGTCGAGCAGTACGAACTGCGGGGCGAGCCCTCCGTGTCGGCCGAGCGCGGCTACCTCCGCGAGACCGGCAACCTCGTCTTCCACAGCGCGCTCGTCGGCGTGCTCGTGGCCGTCGGCTTCGGCGGCGGCTTCGGCTTCTCGGGCCAGCGGGTGATCGTCGAGGGCCAGACCTTCGTCAACACGCTCGCCGCCTACGACTCGTTCAATCCCGGACGCTTCTTCACCGACACCCGGTTGACGCCGTACCGGCTCTCGCTCGAGAGCCTCGACGCGGTGTACGAGACGCGCAACCAGGACGCGATCGGCCAGCCCATCGACTTCACGGCGCACGTGACCGTGCAGGGTCAGGACGGCGAGCCCGAAGACCGCACGGTGAAGGTCAACGAGCCGCTCTACACGCACGGCACCGACGTCTACCTGCTCGGCAACGGCTACGCGCCGACCATCACCGTGAAGAACGCCGAGGGCGACGTCGTGTTCACCGACGCCGTGCCGTTCCTGCCGCAGGACGCGAACCTCACCTCGATCGGCGTCGTGAAGGTGCCCGACGGCATGCCCGAACAGCTCGGCATGGTCGGCTTCTTCTACCCGACGCAGACCGAGCTCACCTCGGGGGCGTACACCTCGAGCTACCCCGACCTGATCCTGCCGGTGCTGACGCTCAACGTCTACGAGGGCGACCTCGGCATCGACGACGGCACGCCCACCTCGGTGTACTCGCTCGACACGTCGACCCTCGAGCAGCTGACCGGCGGCAAGACGGGCGTCGACTCGATCGAGCTGAAGCCCGGCGAGACCGCCGAGCTGCCGAACGGCCTCGGCACGGTGACCTTCGACGACGTCTCCCCGGGGGCTGCGCTCGCGGTCGACGTGAGCGACACCGACACCGACTCCGCCGACGCCGAGGGTCGCAACTACGCGCAGAGCGTCTCGCGCTTCGCGAGCTTCGACATCCACCACGACCCGACCCAGATGTGGGTGCTCGCCTTCGCCGCGCTCATCCTCGGCGGGCTGCTCGTCTCGCTCTTCGTGCCCCGCCGCCGCATGTGGGTGAAGGCCGTGACGAAGCCCGACGGCCGGGTCGTGCTCGAGTACGCCGCACTCGCCCGCGGCGAGGACCCCGGTCTCGAAGACGCCGTGACCGGCTTCGCCGACAAGCACGCCGGCCCCGCGGCATCCGCTGAAACCGCAGATGCTCCCGAGAAATCTTCGACGTAAGGTAGAACAGTGCAGTTGACCCTCGACGAGATCTCCATTCTCTGCGTGTACTCGGCCATGGTCGTGTACGCGATCGCGTTCATCGCGTTCTCGATCGACCTCGCGCGGCGTTCGGCAGCGGCCACGGCGGCGGCGGATGCCGCGGCTCGCGTCGAGGTCAAAGAGACGGTCGCGGTCGGTGCACCCTCCAGCCCCCGCTCGGCAGGCGCGGCGAAGCCGGCGGCATCCGTCGCCTACGGCCGTTCGCCCTCGCTGCGCGTCGGCGTCGCGATGACGGTGCTCGCCTGGATCCTGCACCTCTCGGCCGACGTGCTGCGCGGCCTCGCCGCGGGCCGGGTGCCGTGGGCGAACATGTACGAGTTCGCGCTCACCGGCACGCTCATCATCACCACGGTGTTCCTCGTCGTGCTCGTGGTCGTGAAGCAGGACCTGCGATTCCTCGGCACGTTCATCACGGGCCTCGTGCTCGTGCTGCTCGGTATCGCCGCCCTCAACTTCTACGTCAGCCCGATCCCGCTGCCGCCGGCGCTGCAGTCGGTGTGGCTCGTCATCCACGTGTTCGTGGCGAGTGCGTCGGTCGGCCTCTTCGCCCTCGGCTTCGCGCTCTCGGTCGTGCAGCTCATGCAGGCCCGCCGCGAGTCGATCGCGGCGACGGCGAAGGCCGCGAAGCTCACGTTCCTCGCGACGCTGCCCGACTCGGTCACGCTCGAGAACCTCGCGTATCGCATCAACATCATCGGCTTCATCATGTGGACCTTCACCCTCATGGCCGGCTCGATCTGGGCCGAGAAGGCCTGGGGTCGGTACTGGGGATGGGACACCAAGGAGGTGTGGACCTTCATCATCTGGGTGGTCTACGCCGGCTACATCCACGCCCGTGCGACGCGCGGATGGCGGGGCTCGCGCTCGGCCTGGCTCGCGATCATCGGCTTCTCGACGGTGCTGTTCAACTTCACCGTCGTGAACCTCTTCTTCAAGGGACTGCACGCGTACTCGGGGCTCTGATCGGGCACGACTCGAGCCTGAAGGCGTTCAGAGCGGCACCGGTGCGATCGCTCGCCCCGGTGCCGCCCTTCCCGGCTCACGGCGCCGAAAGTCTCGGCAGCCGTGAGGTCTCTCAGCTACACGGGTTGCCGGCGGTCACGGTGCCGTTCGCGACCTTCACCGACCCGGCCCCGATCGTGTAGTCCTGCCCGCCGTGGTTGTCCCACGTGCCCGAGCCGTCGTTGAACGCGGCGGTGATGCTCGACGCGGAACCGAGGTCGATCGACTTCGACTTCCAGCCCGCGCAGGCGTTCGTCATGCCGACGCCCGGCGGCTGGGTCCAGGCGCCGTCGCCGACGCGGTAGTGGATGTTGGCGCTCGACCAGGATGTCGCGTAGTACACGGTCGTCGTGCTCGACGAGGGCGTCCCGCACGGGTTCGTCGAGCCGACGGCACCGTTGTTCACGGTGACGACCTGCCCCGTCACGACGTAGTCGGCTCCGTTGTTGTTGTCCCACGTTCCCGAGCCGTTGTTGAACGCTGCGGTGATACCGGAGGCGGTGCCGAGGTCGATCGTCTTCGACACCCACCCGGTGCAGGCGGCGGTCATGCCGACGCCCGGAGCGGCCGTCCAGGCCCCGGAGCCGATCCGATAGTGCATGTTGTAGCCGGACCAGCCCTTCGAGGTCGAGTGGTAGACGGTCATCGAAGCACCCGTCCCCGGGCCCGGGTCGACCCCGCCGGATCCGCCCGCCTTCGCGCCGACGTGAAGCGCGAGCGCGCCGTTGCCACCTACGGAGGCGGTGAAGCGACCACTCGAGTCGACGGTCACGATGCCCCCGGCGCTGCATCCGCTGCTCGTCGGGGTGCCGACGATGACGTTGCAGTAGGAGCCGGCGGGAAGCGAGGTCTGCCACGAACGGTCGATGCTGCCGCCGCCCCGGTTGATCGCCACGAAGCCCTTGTCGCCGCGGCCGAACGCGATCGCGTTCGATCCGTTGTCCCACCTGTTCGAGATGGCAGAGCCGTAGGTGGCGGTGCGGAAGCCGACCATGTTCTCGATCGAGGTCTGGGCGTGCTTGCACGTCCAGCCGTTCTGCCCGCACACCGGGTCGATGACCTCGCCGTTGCCGGCGAGCGCAGGGCCCGCCTCCTTGTTCGAGAACTCGTACCCGGAGTGGATCGAGGGCGAGCCGTAGTTCCAGGCCAATGTGAAGATCTGTGCGAGGTCGTACGAGGAGCCGTCCCGATAGCTGAGGGTCTCGCCGTTGCGCTCCGTGTCGTGGTTGTCGACGAAGACCGCCGCATTGGAGTTCTGCAGGAAGCCCGACCAGCTCGGGCCGATGCCGGCGCCTGAGATGAGCCAGTTGATGGTGCCGCTGCCGAACGCCTCCTTGAGCTTGCGCGCGTACGCGAACTCGTGGATGTCGCCGTTGCTCAGGTATTCCTCGGGCTGGATCGGCTCGTTCGCCCGGATGACCTCCTGCACGATGTAGAGGCGAGCGCGGTCGTTCACCTTGCTCATGATGCCCTGCATGTCGGCGGCCGAGATGTGCTTCACGGCGTCGATGCGGAAGCCGTCGACGCCGAGGCCGACCAGGTCGTTCAGGTATCCGGCGATGCGCCCGCGCACGTACTCGGAACCGGTGTCCAAGTCGGAGAGGTTCACGAGGTTGCACTCCTGGACCTCCCAGCGGTTCTGGTAGCTCGCGATGTCACGTCGACACGAGTGGAAGTCCTGCGACTGGTAGATGCCGGGGTAGTCGTAGTGCTGGAACGTCGAGCCCGCCCAGCCCGTGCCCCCCGCGCTCTTGCCGCTCATGTGGTTGACGACGGCATCGGCGATCACCTTGACGCCGGCGCTGTGGCAGGTGTCGACCATGGCCTTGAATTCGGCGCGAGTGCCGAGCCGGGACTCGACCTCGTAGCTCACCGGCTGGTAATACGTCCACCACTCGGAACCCTGCACATGCTCCTGCGGGGGCGAGGTCTGCACGAAGCCGTAGCCGGCGGGTCCCAGATTGTCGGTGCACTCGCGCGCGATGGCGTTCCATGTCCACGAGAAGAGCACGGCGGTGGTGTCGCGTGGACCCGGTGCGGCCGCCTCAGCGCGGTCGGAGCTCGTTCCGGGCAGTGCGGTCATGAATGCGGCGAGGAGGGCGACGAGTGTGATTGCGGCAGAGAACCGCAAGCGCTTGCGAACCCCCGCGACAGCCGTCGCCTCGGCGTGTCTGTGATCGGTCATGTGGAATGAGTTCCTTCAGAGATCAGCGAATCTCAGGCCGGGAGTCCAGAGGATCGCGCCGCCGCCGCGTCGATGCGGCAGCCGCGTCACAACGACGACTGTCCCCAAAGATAGGCACAGGACACGAATCTCCGCAAGCAGATTTGTAAGCGCTTGCATTAACGGCGAGGCCGCTGCTACGGTCGCCTGCAGGTCGGAGGCACGCGGTCGTGCCGGGAATCGGGAGTCAAGGATGACGCAACGCGCACGTGCCCGCAGCTGGTTCGCCCTCGTGGTGGCGGGAGGGCTCGCGGCATCCGTGCTCACGGTGATCCCGGGCCTCGCCGCCGCGGCAGACGAGGCGCGCACCTTCGCCCTCGTCGGCTCGCTGCAGAGCGAGCTCGGATGCGGCGCCGACTGGGCGCCCGACTGCGCCGAGACCGAGCTGACCGCCACCGGCACCCCCGGCGTCTTCGCGGCCGACTTCACGATCCCCGCGGGCAGCTGGGAGTACAAGGTCGCGGTGAATGACAGCTGGGACGAAGCGTACGGGCTGAACGGCGGGGGCGACAACATTCCCCTGACCGTCGCCGGCGACACCGCGGTGCGCGTCGTCTTCGACGACAACCTGAAGAAGGTCGGACTCGAGGCGACCGGGGCGACGCTGCGCGGCGCCTACGACGAGGCATCCGACGCCCAGCTGGCGGCCGATCCCGTGCGCCAGCCCGGCAGCGACGAGGTGTTCTACTTCGTCATGACCGACCGCTTCGCGAACGGCGACACCTCCAACGACGAGGGCGGCCTCGACGGCGACCGCATGGCGACGGGCTACGACCCCACCGACAAGGGCTTCTACAACGGCGGCGACCTCGCCGGCCTGCGGCAGCAGCTCGACTACATCGACGGACTCGGCACGACCGCGATCTGGCTGACCCCGAGCTTCAAGAACCGGCCGGTGCAGGGCGAGGGCGCGAACGCGAGCGCCGGCTACCACGGCTACTGGATCACCGACTTCACCCAGATCGACCCGCACCTCGGCACGAACGCCGAGCTCGAGGCGCTCATCGGCGAGGCCCACGACAAGGGCATCAAGGTCTACTTCGACATCATCACGAACCACACGGCCGACGTGATCGACTACGAGGAGCAGCAGTACTCGTACATCGACCAGGCGACGAGCCCCTACCTCGACGCCGACGGCGCCGCCTTCGACCCGGCCGACTTCGCCGACGCCGACACCGGTGCGGACTTCCCGGCGCTCGACGCTGCGACGAGCTTCCCGTACACGCCGAGCCTCACGGCCGACGACGCCGACCTCAAGGTGCCGGCCTGGCTCAACGACCCGACGCTGTACCACAACCGCGGCGACTCGACGTGGGAGGGGGAGTCGGTCACCTACGGCGACTTCTCGGGCCTCGACGACCTCATGACCGAGCACCCGACCGTCGTGAACGGCTTCGTCGACGTCTACGAGCAGTGGATCGACCTCGGCATCGACGGCTTCCGCATCGACACCGCCAAGCACGTGAACTTCGAGTTCTGGGAGCAGTGGTCGACCGAGGTGCTCGACTACGCGCACGGCCTGGGCAAGGATGACTTCTTCATGTTCGGCGAGGTCTACGACGCCGACCCGCAGAAGCTCTCGCCCTACGTGCGCAAGACCGACATGAACTCGGTGCTCGACTTCACCTTCCAGTCGCAGGCCGTGAGCTTCGCGGCGGGCAACTCGGCCAAGAACCTGCAGTCGCTCTTCGCCGGTGACGACTACTACACGACCCCCGACTCCTCGGCGACGGCGCTGCCGACCTTCCTCGGCAACCACGACATGGGCCGCGTCGGCTACTTCCTGAATTCGACGGATGCCCCGCTGCAGCGCGACGAGCTCGCGCACGAGCTGCTCTTCCTCACCCGGGGCCAGCCGGTCGTCTACTACGGCGACGAGCAGGGTTTCGCCGGCACCGGCGGCGACAAGGACGCGCGGCAGACGCTCTTCGCGAGCCAGGTGGCCGAGTACCAGAACCAGCCGCTCGTCACCGGCGAGACGGCCGGCAGCGTCGACCGCTATGCGACGGATGCCCCGCTCTACGAGCACATCTCCGAGCTCGCCGCGCTGCGCAGCGCCCACCCTGCCCTCGCGACGGGCGCGCAGATCGAACGCTACGTCGACAGCGGCGCGGGCGTCTACGCCTTCAGCCGCGTCGACCGCACCGAGCAGGTCGAGTACCTCGTGGCCGCGAACAACTCGGCCGCCGCGAAGACGGTCGACGTCTCGACGCTCACGAAGGACGGCTCGTTCTCGGTGCTCTCGGGCGACGGCACGGCCGTCACCGCGGACGCCGACGGGGTCGCCTCGATCACGGTGCCGCCGCTCGGTGCGGTCGTCTGGAAGGCCGACCGTGCGGTGAGCGCGCCCGACGCGGCATCCGCCATCTCGGTGTCGACGCCGGTCGCCGGTGCCGGTGTCTCCGGCATCACCCCCGTCGTCGCCGACGTCGACGACGCCACGTGGCAGGAGACGAGCTTCGCCTGGCGCGTTGCCGGCGCCACGGGCGACGACGCCTGGCACGCGCTCGGCACGGCCGAAGACACGAGTCCGCGCGTGTTCCACGACACGGCGGGCCTCGAGAAGGGCACCCTGCTCGAGTACCGCGCGATCTCGACGGATGCCGCGGGCAACCGTGCCGCGGCGAGCACCTACGCCTCCGTCGGCAACGCCGTGAACCTCGTCGAGGAGGAGGAGCCCGAGCAGCCGATCGACCTCGTGACGGTGCCCGGTTCGCACAACTCCGAGATGGGCTGCGCGGGCGACTGGGCTCCCGGTTGCGAGGCGGCGAAGCTCACGCTGCGCGCGGACGGCATCTACTCCGGCACGTTCGACGTGGCGCCCGGCGACTACGAGTACAAGGTCGCGATCAACGGCAGCTGGGACGTCAACTACGGCGCGAACGGCGAGCCCAATGGCGGCAACGTCACCTACTCGCACCCGGGCGGACCGATCACGTTCTTCTGGAACCCCGACACGAAGGTCGTCTCCTCGACCGCCGAGGGCCCCGTCGTGACGCTGCCCGGCAGCTTCCAGTCGGAGGTCGGATGCCCCGGCGACTGGCAGCCCGACTGCCTCGCCTCGCTCATGCAGGACGGCGACAAGGACGGCGTCTACACCTACGCGACCGATGAGATCCCCGACGGCGCCTACGAGACGAAGGTCGCCCACGGCCGCAGCTGGGACGAGAACTACGGCGTCGGCGGCGCACCGGGCGGGGCGAACTACACGTTCACGGCGGCCACGGGCAAGCTCGTCGAGTTCCGCTACACGCTCGCCACGCACGAGCTCGAGATCGTCGTCACCGACCCGCCGCTCGCCGGCACCGGTGAGACGCGCGCCCACTGGGTGAGCGAGGACACGCTCGCGTGGCCCGCCGAACTGCTCGGCGGCGCAGAGGCGACGGATGCCTCGTGGACCCTCGAGCACTCGGGCGACGCCTCGCTCGCGGTCGAGGCAGGTGCCGTCACCGGCGGGGGCGACCCCGTCGAACTCGAGCTCGACCCCGAGGGGCTCTCCGACGAGCAGCTCGCGGCGTTCCCCGCGCTCGAGGGCTTCCTCGCCCTGCGCCCGGTCGGCCTCGACCGGAGCGACGTGCAGGGGCTCCTCACCGAGCAGCTCGCGGTCGCACAGCAGACGGACGACGAGCTCACCGCCTTCACGGGCGTGCAGCTGCCCGGCGTGCTCGACGCGCTCTACGGCGACGCCGTGGCATCCGTGCCGCTCGGCGTGAACTGGACCGACGGCGGCGCGAACGCGACGCTCTGGGCGCCGACCGCTCGCACGGTGTCGCTCGAACGTTGGAGCGCCGGGGCATCCGGTGACGCCGAGCTCGTCGAGGCGAGCTTCGACCAGGCCGACGGCACCTGGAGTGTGGACGGGCTCGAGGCGGGCGACGAGTACCGCTGGTCGGTCGAGGTCTTCGCGCCGAGCACGGGCGAGATCGAGACGAACTCGGTCACCGACCCGTACTCGGTCGCACTCACGGCCAACTCGGTGCGCTCGGTCGTCGTCGACCTCGACGACGAGTCGCTGCGACCCGAACAATGGGAGGAGACGGCCGCGCCCGTTGTCGAACGCGCCGTCGACCGTGCGATCTACGAACTGCACGTGCGCGACTTCTCGATCGGCGACGAGACCGTTCCCGCCGAAGAGCGCGGTACCTACCGCGCCTTCACCCGGGAGTCGGCCGGCACCGCCCAGCTGCAGCAGCTCGCCGACGCCGGCATCAACACGGTGCACCTGCTGCCGACGTTCGACATCGCCACGATCGAGGAGAACCGAGCTGCCCAGACGACGCCCGACTGCGACCTCGCGTCGTTCGGCCCGGCGTCGCCCGAGCAGCAGGCCTGCATCGACGCGATCCGCGACCTCGACGGCTTCAACTGGGGGTACGACCCGTTCCACTTCCAGACGCCCGAGGGCTCGTACGCCGTCGACCCCGATGGCGGCGCCCGGGTCGCCGAGTTCCGCGAGATGGTCGGGGCGCTGCACGACACCGGCCTCCAGGTCGTGCTCGACGAGGTCTACAACCACACGGCCGAGGCCGGCCAGGGCGCCAAGTCGGTGCTCGACCGCATCGTTCCCGGCTACTACCAGCGACTGAACGCGGCCGGCAACGTCGAGACCTCGACGTGCTGCCAGAACGTGGCGACCGAGCACGACGTGGCGCAGAAGCTCATGGTCGACTCGGTCGTGCTGTGGGCGAAGGAGTACAAGGTCGACGGCTTCCGCTTCGACCTCATGGGTCATCACTCGAAGGCGAACATGCTCGCCGTGCGCGCGGCTCTCGACGAGCTCACGCTCGAGGAGGACGGGGTCGACGGGTCATCCGTCTACCTGTACGGCGAGGGGTGGAACTTCGGCGAGGTCGCGAACAACGCGCTGTTCGAGCAGGCCACGCAGGGCCAGCTCGGCGGCACGGGTATCGGCACCTTCAACGACCGGCTGCGCGACGCCGTGCACGGCGGCAGCCCGGTCGACAGCTCCTCGACGTTCCAGCAGGGCTTCGGCACCGGGCTCGGCACCGACCCGAACGGACGGCCCGGCACGCCCTCGCAGGACGACCAGCTCGCCGACCTCGGGCACCAGACCGACCTGGTGAAGCTCGGCCTCGCGGGCAACCTCCGCGGCTACGAGCTGACGGATGCCTCGGGGCAGACGGTGCGCGGCGACGCGCTCGACTACCGCGGTGCGCCGGCCGGCTACGCCGATCAGCCCGACGAGGTCATCAACTACGTCGATGCCCACGACAACGAGACGCTGTACGACCTCTCGGTGTTCAAGCTGCCGACCGATACGACGATGGCCGACCGGGTGCGCATGAACACGCTCGAGCTCGCGACCGTGACGCTCTCGCAGTCGCCCTCGTTCTGGCACGCCGGCACCGAGCTGCTTCGCTCGAAGTCGCTCGACCGCAACAGCTACAACTCGGGCGACTGGTTCAACCGCATCGACTGGACCGGGCAGGAGTCGACCTTCGGCTCCGGCCTGCCTGGAGAGGCCGACAACGGCACCAAGTGGGCCGACATGGCGCCCCTCCTCGCAGACCCGGCCCTCAAGCCGGGCGCTGCGGACATCGCCGCCGCCGAGGCATCCGCTCTCGACCTGCTGCGCGTGCGCTCGACGGTGGACCTGCTGCAGCTCGGCTCCGCTGAGCTCATCGACGAGAAGGTGTCGTTCCCGAACAGCGGCGCCGAGGCGACGCCCGGCGTGATCGCGATGCAGATCGACGACCTCGTGGGCGACGACGTCGACCCCGAGCTCGACGGTGCGCTCGTCGTGTTCAACGCGTCGCCGGAGCCGGTGACCGAGACGGTCGCCGCGCTCGCCGGTCGCGAGTTCGCGCTCGCCGAGGCCCAGGCGAACGGGTCCGACGCCGTCGTGAAGACGACGACGTGGGATGCCGCGACCGGCACGGTCACCGTGCCGGCCCGCAGCGTCGCCGTGCTCGTCGACGAGCAGGCGCCGCCGGCGGTGACGACCTTCACGGTCGCCACGCCGAACAAGCTGCTCGCGAAGGCGGGCTCCGCGGTGAAGCTGCGGGGCACGGTGTTCGCGCTCGACGGCAGCGCAGCGGTCGGCACCGTGCGCGTGTACGACGGCGGCACGCTCATCGCCGAGACCGAACTGGAGGCGGCCGACGCCGGCCGCATCGACGTGAAGCTGCCGAAGCTGCCGCGCGGGCTGCACCTCGTGCGTGCGGTGTTCGACGGCGGCGAGGGCTACGCCGACTCGCAATCGTTCGCGGTGCCGCTCATCCTCTGGTGAGCAGGGTCTCGTCGGTCGAGGAGCCGACGAAGGAGGCGTATCGAGACCTCGGAAGCGGTCTCGATACGCGCTCCGCGCTACTCGACCGGCGGGGTGATCGGCGCGAAGGCCGTGCGTACGGTCGCGGCGATCGCCGCCGCAACCGCGAGCAGCGCCAGCGCGAGCCACGGCAGCCAGTCGACGCCCAGCGCATCGAGCGCGAGACCGCCGACGAACGCGCCCGCAGCGATCGAGCCGTTCCACGTCGCGACGACCATCGACTGCGCGACATCCGCTGCGTCGCCCGCGATCCGCGCCGGCGCGGCCTGCAGCAGCGTGGGCGCACTGCCGTAGGCGAGACCCCAGACGCCGAGTGCGAGGAAGACCACGATCGGCTGGGCGGCCCAGAGCCCGATCGCGATCATCGCGGCGCCGAGCAGCAGCGCCGCGACGATGACCATCGAGCGCATACGCCGGTCGACGAGGGCGCCGGCCCCGATCACGCCCACCACGGCGAGCACGCCGAACACGAGCAGCGAGAGGTCGAGGTGCGCGTCGAGGCCGGACGCCACGGTCAGGGGCGCGATGTAGGTGTAGGCGATGTTGTGGGCGAGGATGAAGAACGCCGTGGTCGCGAGCACCGCGGCCAGTCCGGGCATCCGCAGCACCGATGCCAGTGACGGGCGAGCCCCCGCCCGCTCTCCTGGGAACGACGGCAGGGCGGCGACCGCCCAGACGGCGAGGCCGACGCCGACGATCGCGATGAGGCCGAACGCCGCGCGCCAGCCGACGGCGCCGCCGAGCATGGTCGCAATCGGCAGGCCGAAGGCGAACGCCAGGGGAGTGCCGACCATGGCGATCGAGAGCGCCCGGCCCGAGTGCTCGGGTTCGACGGTGCGCATGGCGTAGCCGGCGGCCATCGCCCAGAGCAGCCCGGCGAGCACGCCGCCGAGCACGCGGGCGATGAGGATGAGCGCGTACGAGTCGGCGATCGCCGTGACCCCGTTGACGAGGGCGAAGCCGAGCACGAGCGTCACCAGCAGCGGCTTGCGGGGCACGCTCCGGGTGAGTGCGGTCAGCGGGATCGCGGTGATCGCGGTCGTGACCGCGTAGATCGCCACGAGCTGGCCGATCTGGGACTCGGATGCCCCGAGGTCGGCGCTCATCTGCGGCAGGAGGCCGGCCGGCAGGATCTCGGTGACGACGCCGGTGAAGACGACGGCGGCGAGGGCGAGCAGTCCGTTCAGCGGAAGGCGGGTGCGGCCGCTGCGGCGCGAGGGGCCGGGGGCTGCGGCACGCTTCGGCAGGGTCAGGGAGTCGGTGATCGGTGAAGCCATGTCGACAGTGTCGAACCTTGACACTAATGTGAAGGTCAAGTCGTGAGGATCAGACGACGAACGCGACGACACAGGAGGCGGCATGCGCATCGGCGAACTCTCGACGAGAACGGGCGTGGCCACGCGCCTGCTGCGGTACTACGAGGAGCAGGGTCTCGTGAGCTCGACCCGCGAGCACAACGGCTACCGCGACTACGCCGACGCGGCGATCGAGCGGGTGAACCAGGTGCGCGGCCTCATCGAGGCCGGCATCCCCACCGCCGTGATCCGTGACATGCTGCCGTGCCTCGCGAGCACGTCGAACGCCGTGGCGCCCGTGATCCAGCGCGATCTCGCCGAGACGCTCGCCGAGCGCCGCGCCCAACTCGATCAGCGCATCGGATGTCTCGCGAAGAACCGCGACGCCATCACGAGTTACCTGGAGCGCGCGACCGTCACGGGGTGACGCCGGCGTCGACGTCGGCCGATGGCGCTTCGCCGACCTGCCGGAGCAGCCGCTTGAACGCGTCGTACGCCGCGTCGCCAGCCGCCTCCGCGTGGCGGGCTTCGATCTCGGCGACGATCGCGTCCGAACGCTGCATCTGGTCGAGTCCGCGCTCGGTCGGTACCACGAGCTTGGCGCGACGGTCGTCGGGGTCGGGCTCGCGCCGAACGTAGCCGAGGGCGGCCAGTTCGTCGACGAGGGTGCCGATCACCTGCTTGTGCTGACCCGACTGCTGGGCGAGATCGGTGGCACGGCTGCCCTCTTCGTCGATGAACGCCATGACCGCGCCATGACGCGGGCGCAGATCGGGATGGCCCTGCTCGGCGAGCGTGCGGAACAGCTCTCGCTGCACCGCGTGCAGTGCGCGATTGGCGAGGATGCCGAGGTCGGGCGAGGCGGCCTTGCGTTCACTGCGTCTCATCGAGTTCCTCGCATTTAGTCACTGATCTTGACGATCATGAATTCTTACTATACCTTCGCCAGTGTAGCGAAGGAGAACACGCACATGATCATCGAACTCACCAGGTTCCGCGCCGGCCGCGAGGCGCTGCTGGCGGCACGACCGGCCATGCTCGCCGACTTCCGCACCGATCGCCCGGGCTTCATCGGCGCCCGGCTCGTGGAGCTCCCGGACCACGAATGGCTCGACGTCGTCGAGTGGCGAAGCGCTGCCGACCTCGCGCTCTCGCGTGAGCGAGGGGCGAACCTGCCCGGCATCGCCGGCTTCTTCTCCGCCATCGACGAGCTCATCGTCTCCGAAGAAGGGCCGGCGTCATGACCGTGCTCATCACCGGCGCCAACGGCAACATCTCCAGCGCCCTCCTCGAACGACTCGCCGACTCCGGTCTCGAGGTGCGGGCCATGGTGCGCGACATCGCGAAGGCTCCCGCGATCCCGGGCGTCGACGTCGTCGTCGGCGACCTCGACGACCCGAGCTCTCTCGGCGCCGCCTTCGACGGCGTCGAGACCCTCTGGCTGCTCACCGCCATGGGCCCGCAGGCGCCGCACGCGAGCATGAACGCGATCTGGGCGGCCCGCGCCGCCGGTGTGCGCCACATCGTGCGCCTCTCGGCGATCGGGGCGGCACACGACGCCCCGACCAGGAACGGGAGGCTGCATGCCCTCTCCGACGCCGAGCTGCGTGCCTCGGGCATCGACTGGACCATCATCAGGCCCGCGTTCTTCATGCAGAACCTGCTCGGCAGCGTGAACGGCGACGCCCTCTACGGGGCGCTCGGCGATGGCCGCGTCGGGTTCATCGACGTGCGCGACATCGCCGAGTTCGCGGCCGCCGTGCTCGCCGATCCGCACGCACATGCCGGTGCCACGTACACGATCACGGGGCCCGAGAGCATTTCGCTGCACGATGCGGCCGATGCTGCGGCATCCGTGCTCGAGACGCCGGTCGCGTACCGCCGGCTGAGTGACGACCAGGCATACACGGCGATGCTCGGCTTCGGGCTCACCGAATGGGTGGCGGCGGTCAGCGTCGAGTACGGGCGGGCGTACGCGTCGAACTGGGGTGATCTCACCACGCCCGATTTCGAGCGAGTGGTCGGTCGCCCGGCGCGGGACTTCGCGACCTTCGCGCGCGATCACGCGTCGATGCTGCGCGTGGCCTGATGCCACCGTCGATCGTCTCCGCGGTCGTCAGGCGACCGGCTGCGCGAGCACTGCGTGGCATCGCACGACGCGCTCGAACCACCACTCGGTGCGCTCGGGCGAGGCCGCATAGCGCTCGAGCAGCGCGGGGTCGGGCAGCACCCGGCCCACCGGGATCGACCCGCCCTCGGGGATGAGCGGCGACCGCGTGACATCCGCCGCCAGGAGCGACGCGGTGCCGAGTCCGCAGTCGAATTCGAGCGAGGGCACGGATGCCGCGAGCTGCGCGCCCATCGCGAGGCCGATGCTCGTGTCGAGGGCGCTCGAGACGACCACGGGCAGGCCCGTGCGGCTGATGAGCTCGAGTGCACGATGGATGCCGCCGAGCGGCTGGGCCTTGATCACGAGCAGGTCGGCGGCACCGGCCTCGGCCACGGCGAGCGGGTCGTCGGCGCGGCGCACGCTCTCGTCGGCCGCGATCGGCACCCCCATGTACTTCGTGCGGCGCCGGATCTCGGCGAGCTCCTCGACGCTCGCGCAGGGCTGCTCGACGTACTCGAGGTCGAACGGTGCGAGCGCGTGGATCGCGTGCTCGGCCTCGTCGACGTTCCAGCCCGCGTTCGCGTCGATGCGGATGCGCCCCTCGGGTCCGAGTGCCTCGCGCACCGCCCGCACACGGGCGACATCCTGCGCCAGGGTCTGGTCGGCGCTCGCGACCTTCACTTTCGCCGTACGGCATCCGGGGAATCGCGCGAGCACCGCCGCGACGCTGTCGGGGTCGACGGCCGGCACGGTCGCGTTGACCGGGATGCGGTCGCGGAGCGCGGGCGGCGGGGCCGTCCAGCCGAAGTCGATCGCGGCCGCGAGCCAAGCGGATGCCTCGTCGTCGTCGTACTCGACGAACGGCGAGAACTCGGTCCACCCCTCCGGCCCTTCGAAGAGCACGGCCTCGCGCACGTCGATGCCGCGGAACCGCGTCACGAGGGGGAGGGCCACGACTCTGGCGGTGGCGAGCAGTTCGTTCGGCTCGGGCAGCATGTGCCCAGTCTCGCACCCCGGCTCGCGAAGATGGGGGCCTGTTAGGGTGAACGCCCACGAGGAGGCGCACATGGACGGACTGCAGCAACTCGGCATCGAGGGCGCCGAGGTGGCCGAGGAGCCGGTCGCGAAGAACGTGCTCATCGGCGTCGGTGGCGTGCTGCTCGTGATCGCGGCCCTGATCCCGATCACCGCTGCGGTGATCACCGTCGTGGTCGTCGTGACGACGTACGGCGGCGCCATGCTCGGCCTCTAGCCAGCACGCGCGGAATAGGCTTGGGGTCATGAGCGCCGAGGTGTCCGACCTGTTCGATCCGAGCGAGTGGACCGACGCGGCATCCGCTGTCGCCGGTGCTGCGGGCCTCACCGACATCACCTACCACCACTCGAACGACGGCCGCATCGCGCGCATCGCGTTCCACCGGCCCGAGGTGCGCAACGCCTTCCGGCCGCACACGGTCGACGAGCTCTACCGTGCCCTCGAAGACGCGCGCACCAACCCGCGCATCGGCGTGGTGCTGCTGACCGGCAACGGGCCGAGTGCGAAGGACGGCGGCTGGGCGTTCTGCTCGGGCGGCGACCAGCGCATCCGCGGGCGCGACGGCTACCAGTACTCGGCCGACGAGACCGAGGTCGTCCGTGACCCCGCGGCCGCGGCGAGCACGGGCCGCCTCCACATCCTCGAGGTGCAGCGGCTCATCCGCTTCATGCCGAAGGTCGTCATCGCGGTCGTGCCCGGCTGGGCGGCCGGCGGCGGCCACTCGCTGCACGTCGTCTGCGACCTGACGATCGCGAGCCGCGAGCACGGCCGCTTCAAGCAGACGGACGCCGATGTCGGCAGCTTCGACGCCGGCTACGGGTCTGCGTACTTCGCCCGCCAGATCGGGCAGAAGTTCGCTCGCGAGGTGTTCTTCCTCGCCGAGGAGTACTCGGCCGAGCGCGCCTACGAGATGGGTGCCGTGAACCGCGTCGTGCCCCACGCCGAGCTCGAACGTGAGGCCATCGCGATGGCGCGCACGATCCTGACGAAGTCGCCGACCGCCGTGCGCATGCTGAAGTTCGCGTTCAACGCGGTCGACGACGGCATGGTCGGCCAGCAGGTCTTCGCGGGTGAGGCGACGCGACTCGCCTACGGCACCGACGAGGCCGTCGAGGGCCGCGACGCCTTCCTCGAGAAGCGCGACCCCGACTGGGGCCCGTACCCGTGGCACTACTGATGCCGGTTACGGGTCACCGGTTCAGGCGGTGCCGGTGGCGCCCGTGAAACCGCTCATCCGAGTTGCAGCCGGCGACACACCTGCCCTGATCGCGCAGCTGCGGCAGGCCGTGCTCTTCGACGACGCGGCTCTCGCGGTGCTGCCGGTCGCGGGCGACGCCGAGCCCGCGAGTGCCGACCTGGTCGCCGGGCACGTACCGGGCGACAGCGCCGTCGTCGTCGAGACGAGCGGGTCGACGGATGTCCCCAAGCGCGTGATGCTCTCGGCCGGTGCCCTCCGGGCGAGCGCCGGCGCGACCGAGCAGTGGTTCGGCGGGCAGCACGGCCAGTGGCTGCTCGCGCTGCCGGCGACCTACATCGCGGGCGTGCAGGTGCTCGTGCGCTCGATCCTCGCGGGCACAGAGCCGGTCGTGATGCCGCAGGGGCATTTCGACCCGCCGGCGTTCGCCGCGGCATCCGCTCGGCTCGGCGCCGCAGGCGCACGGTTCACCTCGCTGGTTCCCGTTCAGCTCGCCCGGCTCGTGGAGGCCGCCGCCGACGATGCCGCGGTGGCGGATGCCCTGCGCTCGTTCGACCGGATCCTCCTCGGGGGCCAGGCGGCGCCCGCCGGGCTCGTCGAGCGTGCCGCCGGACTCGGTGCCCGCGTGCACCGCACCTACGGGTCGAGCGAGACCGCGGGCGGCTGCGTCTACGACGGTGTACCGCTGCCAGGGGTCGGCGTGCGCATCGTCGGGGGAGAGGTGCAGCTCAGCGGCCCGATGCTCGCGAGCGGCTACCTCGACGACCCCGGGCGCACGGCAGAGGCCTTCATCACCGACGCCGACGGCACCCGTTGGTACCGCACCGGCGACCTCGGCGAGCTCATCCCCGCCGATCACGGTCTCAGCAGGCTCCGCATCTCGGGTCGAGTCGACGACGTCATCATCTCGGGCGGCGTCAAGGTCGCGCTCGGGGAGGTCGAGCGCGCGATCCGGGGCGTTCCCGGGTTCTCCGAGGCCGTCGTGGTCGCGGCGGACGACGCCGAGTGGGGTCAGCGGCCGGGGGTCGTCGTCGCGATCGGTGAGATGACGCGAACCGACGCTGCGCGCGACGGGAACGACGGATCGCGTCACCTCGGGCGTGCGGATGCAGCGACATCCGCGAACCTCGCGGCGCTCGCGACGGCGACGGATGCCGCGGGGCTCGGGCCTGCGGCCCGCCCCGTGCGGCTGCTGCGACTCGACGCGCTGCCGCTGCTGGCCTCGGGCAAGCCCGACCGGAGACGCCTCGCACGGTTGTTCGCGGATGCCGCGAGGGAAGCCGGCACCGGGTTCTCCGAGCCGGACGCGAACTAGCATGTTCGTGTGGCCCGCCCGAAACCCCAACGCCTGAACCCCGCCGCCGATCTCGCCGGAAAGTCCCGCACGCCGGAGCGCAGCGGGAACCCCGCGAAGGCCGCTCGAGGCGCGGATCCGGCCGCCAAGCCCGGCGCCAAGTCCGGCGCCAAGCCCGGCGCGAAGCCGGCTGCGAAGTCTGGCGCGCGCGACCGCGCCACGGCCGCCGACTGGGTCTCGGGTGCGCGGCTGCGAACCCTGCCGCTCGCGATCGCACCGGTCGCCCTCGGCACGGGCGCCGGCATCGTCGCGATCCCCGACGGACCGTGGCACCCGGCGCGGGCGCTGCTCGCCCTCGTCGTCGCGCTCGCGCTGCAGATCGGCGTCAACTACGCCAACGACTACTCCGACGGGGTGCGCGGCACCGACGAGCACCGGGTCGGCCCGGCCCGTCTCACGGGGTCGGGCGTGGCCAAGCCCAAGCAGGTGCTCGCCGTCGCGCTGAGCTTCTTCGCGCTCGCGGGCATCGCCGGGCTCGCGCTCACGATCGTGACGGGCCAGTGGTGGCTCCTCGCCGTGGGCGCGGTCGCGATCGTCGCCGCCTGGTTCTACACCGGCGGCAAGCATCCATACGGCTACTACGGCCTCGGCGAGCTCTTCGTCTTCGTCTTCTTCGGGCTCGTCGCGACCGCGGGTTCCGCGTTCGTGCAGGCGCTCACCGTCAACTTCGAGGCGTGGCTCGGCGGCGTCGGGGTCGGGCTCATCGCCTGCGCGGTGCTCATGGCCAACAACCTGCGCGACGTCGTGCAAGACAAGGTGGCCGGCAAGCGCACGCTCGCCGTGCTCGTCGGTCCGCTCGCGGGACGCATCCTGTTCGCCGTCTTCATGCTCGTGCCGTTCGTCATCGTCGGCTTCTTCGCGCTGTTCTACCCGGCGGCGTGGCTCGTCATGTTCGCCCTGCTCGCGGCACTGCCCGCCTGCCTCATCGTGCTCACGGCGAAGACCCCGCGGGAGCTGATCATCGCCCTGCAGCTCGCGAGCCTCACGGCACTCGTCTACGGCATCGGGCTCGGGCTGGCGTTCGCGCTCTGATCGGGTCTCGATACGGCCCTTGCGGGCCTCCTCGACCGACGGTGGTGGCCCCTGGCGGGCCTCCTCGACCGGCGGTGCGATCAGCGCTCGTCGACGCCGCGTTCGAGCGCGGCGTCTTCGGCCTCGTCGTCGGCGTTCGCGACCGGCGTCTCGCGGTGGCGGGCCGCGTAGAGGTCGCTCGACATCGCGTTGCGCGCACGGCGCAGGAAGATGAGCGATGCGCTCAGCCCGAACAGTGCGGCGATCGCCGCGGAGACCCAGACGTTGACGCCCGCGATCAGGAGCACCGCGAGCGGAACGGCGAACAGCAGCACCCGCAGCGCGGTGTACCAGATCCAGACGGGCACGGATTTCACCCGATCAGTCTAGGTCGGCGCGGCTGAGCGCACTCACAGCCGGGAACCCCGCGCACACGCCTAGACTGGGGCCATGGTGCGGTTGTACGTGGTGCTGATCGTGGCCGCGGTGGTCTTCTCCATCTACGCCATCGCCGACTGCGCCTTCTTCGACCGTTCACGGGTCCGCGGGCTGAGCCGCGGCTGGTGGATCGTCGTCATCGTCTTCGTGCCGATCATCGGCGGCCTGCTCTGGTTCATCATCGGGCGGGGCCGTGCCGGGCGCATCCCCGGTGGGCGCAGCCGCACGGTGGCTCCCGACGACGACGCCGAGTTCCTGCGCCGACTCGGCACCGAGGCCGAGCAGGCGGAGCGCATCCGCCGCATGGAGCAGGAGCTCGCCGAACTCGATCGCGACGCCGCGACCGGCGACGTCTCGCCGCCAGACGGCACGCCCGGCACCGCCGGCACCCCCGGCACCGAGCGCCAGCGACCCGACACCCCCGAGACGCCGGGTGAGCCCGGTCCGTCCGGCCGGCCGAATGGCTGAGCCCGACCGTCGAACCCCAGCGAGCCCCGCGAGCGACAGCGCGCTGTCGCTGCTCGCGGCGTTCGTGCGCGAGGGCGTCGTCGACCTCGTCGTGGCGCCGGGCTCGCGTTCGCAGGCCCTCGCCCTCGCTGCCGCCGAACTCGAACGGGCCGGCGTCGTGCGGCTGCACGTTCGCATCGACGAGCGCGGCGCGGCGTTCCTCGCCCTGGGCCTCGCGGTCGAGTCGGGTCGTCCGGTGCCGGTCATCACGACCTCCGGCACGGCGGTCGCGAACCTGCACCCCGCGGTGCTCGAGGCGCATCACTCGGGCGTGCCGCTGATCGTGCTCTCGGCCGACCGTCCGGCGGAGCTGCGCGGCATCCGCTCGAACCAGACGACCATGCAGCCCGGCATCTTCGCGGGCGCGGTGCGGCTCGAGCGCGATGTCGCGGCTCCCGACGGCGGCGCCGGTGAAGCGGATGCCGCGGCGCGCCTCGCCCGCGAGGCCGTCGCCGCAGCGCTCGGCCGCGACGCCGACGGCCGGCCGGTGCCGCACCCGGGCCCGGGCCCGGTGCACCTCAACCTGCAACTGCGGGAGCCGCTGTCCTCGGCGATCACGGCGGATCTGCTCGCTGAGCGTGGTCTGCTCGCTGAGCCTGTCGAAGCACGCGGGGCCACTCGGGCCGGGGCCCCTTCGGCAGGCTCGGGGAACAGCGAGGGGCACAGCGCGCCCATCCCATCCGGTCCGCGCACGATCGTCGTGGCCGGCGCCGGAGCGGGGCCGGGCGCCGAGGAGTTCGCGCGCGACGGCGGCTGGCCGCTCATCGCCGAGGTCTCGAGCGGCGCACACTTCGGACCGAACCTCGTCGTCGCCTACCGCGAACTGCTGCACGAACCGGGCTTCGGCGACGAGATCGAGCGGGTCGTGGTCTTCGGCCACCCGACGCTCTCGCGCGAGGTGCCCGCACTCGTGCAGCGAGAGGGCGTCGAGACGATCGTCGTGGCGCCGTGGGGCATCGAGTGGTTCAACCCGGGGCGCCGCGTCGCCCGGTTCGAACGCGCCGTGCACACGGAGTCGCGACCGCAGAGCAGTGAAGAACGCGCGTGGACCGGCCGCTGGGTGCGCGCGAGCCGCATGCTCGTCGAGGCCGGGCTCCCGACCGTGCCGCTGCAGCGCGACGGCGTCGACGAGACCGGCCATGCGTCGGACTTCGAGGCGCAGCGCGAGTACATGAAGGCGCAGCTCGCCGCGATGCGGGCACCCATCACCCGGCGGATGCTCGTCGATGCCGTGTGGTCGGCGACCTGGCCGCACGACCGGCTCCTCTTCGGCGCCTCGCGGCTCATCCGCGACGCCGACCGGGCGGTGCCCGGCCGCCGCATCCCCGTGCACGCCAATCGCGGGCTCGCCGGCATCGACGGCACCGTGGCGACCGCGATCGGCATCGCGATCGCGAGCCAGGTCGCGCACCCGGGCGAAAGCGACGCGTCGGCCGGCCTTCCGAGCGAAGCGGATGCCGCAGCTCACGCCGCGGCCACGGCATCGTCGCCCGCACTCGCGGCCCGTGGCGGCGTGACCCGCGCCGTCATCGGCGACCTCACCCTGCTGCACGATGTCGGGTCGATGCTGCTCGGCGAGGGCGAGCACCGGCCGCGCGTGCAGCTCATCGTCGGCAACGACGGCGGCGGCACCATCTTCGATTCGCTCGAGGTCGCGGCATCCGCCCCTGCCGATGCCTTCGACCGCGTGCAGTTCACGCCGCAGCACGTCGACCTCGCGTCGCTCGCCGCCGCCTACGGCTGGAGGTACACGCGGGCGACCACCCGGTCCGAGCTCCACGATGCGCTCGGCACCCGGGTCGACGGGCCGTCGATCCTCGAGGTCCCGCTTCCGCGCTGACGCTTGCCGCGGCATCCGCTCGCTCGGCATCATGGAGCCATGAGCCGCGAGAAGTACTGGACCGCCGACCCTGCCGAGCTGCTGCGCGTCGGCGACGGCTTCGAGCTCGCGAAGACCGGCACCCGGGCGAGCCCCGGCTTCGACGGCGACAAGGCGGCGGGGCAGGAGGCGCTCGCCGAGGGCGCCGAGGTCCTCGCCGAACTGCAGGAGCAGCTCTTCGCCATGAGTCGCATGGGCGACGAGCGGCGCGTGCTGCTCGTGCTGCAGGCCATGGACACGGCGGGCAAGGGCGGCATCGTCAAGCACGTCATGGGCTCCGTCGACCCGCAGGGTGTGCAGCTCGCCGCGTTCAAGAAGCCGACGCCCGAAGAGCTCCAGCACGACTTCCTCTGGCGCATCCACAAGCAGGTGCCGGGCGCCGGCATGATCGGCGTCTTCGACCGATCGCACTACGAAGACGTGCTCATCGGCCGGGTTCGCGAGTTCGCCTCGCCCGAGGAGATCGAGCGGCGCTACGAGGCGATCAACGAGTTCGAGGCCGAGCTCACCGCCACCGGCACGACGATCATCAAGGTCATGCTGCACATCTCGCGCGACGAGCAGAAGGCACGGCTCACCGAGCGGCTCGCGCGGTCCGACAAGCATTGGAAGTTCAATCCCGGCGACGTCGACGAGCGACTGCTCTGGGACGACTACGCGGCGGCGTACCAGCTCGTCTTCGAGCGCACCGCGACCCCGGATGCCCCGTGGTTCGTCGTGCCCGCCGACCGCAAGTGGTACGCGCGGCTGGCCGTGCAGCACCTGCTGATCGACGCGCTCGAGGGCATGGATCTCGACTGGCCGAAGGCCGACTACGACGTCGCCGAGCAGCAGGCGCGGCTCGCCGCGAGCTGAACCAGGCCGCGGTCAGCCGCCGAACGCCTCGACGATCGGCCGGAACTTCATGACGGTCTCGGCGAGCTCGTCGGCCGGCACGGAGTCGTGCACGATGCCGCAACCGGCATATGCGGTGACGGTGCCGTCGGGGTCGACCTGCGCGCAGCGCAGTGCGATCGCCCACTCGCCGTCGCCGCCGCCGTCGATCCATCCCACCGGGCCGGCGTAGCGGCCGCGGTCGAAGCCCTCGAGCTCGGCGATCGCGGGCAGCGCGATGCGACGCGGGGTGCCGGCGACGGCGGCCGTCGGGTGCACGGCCCGCACGAGGTCGAGCGAGCTCGAGCCGTCGCCGAGCGTGCCCTTGAGGTCGGTGGCGAGGTGCCAGAGGTTCGGCAGCTGCAGGGTGAAGGGCTCGGGGCTCGTGTCGAGGCGGGCGGTGTGCGGGGCGAGCCGCTTCACGGCGCTCTCCACGGCGAGGGCGTGCTCGGCGCGGTCCTTCTCGGATGCCGCGAGGGTGAGCGCCCGCTCTCGGTCGGAGGCCTCGCCGGCGCCGCGCGACGCCGTGCCGGCGAGCACGCGAGCGGAGACGGTGCCGTGGTCGACGCGCACGAGGGTCTCGGGGCTCGCGCCGATGAGCCCGTCGACGGCGAAGACCCAGGTGTCGGGATAGTCCTCGGCGAGCCGGTTGATCGTGGCTCGCAGCCCAGCGTCCTCATGCAGCTCGCCCACGAGCTGGCGGGCGAGAACCACCTTTTCGAGTCGGCCGGCCTTCTCGAGCTCGCCGGCGTCGATGCGCCGCACGGCCTCGGCGACGGCCGTCTCGTATGCCTCAGGCGGCATCGAGCCAGGGGTGAACGCGACGCGCGGCACCTGCCGCTTCGGCGCAGGTTCCGGGAGCACGACCTCGAGCTCGGCGTCGTCGGCGGAGCCGGAGGCATCCGTCGCCTCGTCGGCCGGGTCGAGCGTGATCCTCGTGACCCATGAGCGGCCGTCGCGACGGCCCATCACGAGCTCGGGCACGATGAGCACGCTCGTCGCCTCGGACTCGTCGGCGAACGCGAACGCGCCGAACGCCACGAGCCCGGTGCCGGGCAGCCCCACGCGGTCGTCGATCTCGGCGAGGGCGGCGAGCGAGGTCCACGCCGCCGCCGCGTCTTCGACCCGGGTCGCGCCGGTGGTCTCGATGCGAACGACTTCGCCGAGCCCCACGATGCCCTCGCCGCGGCGCATCCAGACGAGCGGATGCCGCGGATCGGCGCGCGGGATCAGCGGCTCCGTCTCATCGACGGCCACGGTGCGAACGACGAGCCGAGCACTCGCGGCTCGCGCCGCGCCATCCGTCTGACTCACCGCCCCAGCCTACGCCCGGCCGCGCGCCGTAGGATCGAGGGATGACCCGCGCAGATCTCGGCAAGCAGCCCGACCAGGTGTCGGCGATGTTCGATCGCGTCGCCGCGAGCTACGACCGCACCAACAACGTGCTCTCGGTGGGCAACGCCCCGCTCTGGCGCGTCGCGACGACGCGTGCCGTCGACCCGAAGCCGGGCCAGCGCATCCTCGATGTCGCCGCCGGCACCGGCACCTCGAGCGCGAGCCTCGCGAAGTCGGGGGCATCCGTCGTCGCCGCGGACTTCTCGCCCGGCATGATCGAGGTCGGTCGCAAGCGCCAGGCCGGCGTGCAGAACCTCGTGTTCGTCGAGGCCGACGCCACGAAGCTGCCCTTCGGCGACGACGAGTTCGACGCCGTGACGATCTCGTTCGGCCTGCGCAACGTCAACGAGCCGAAGCAGGCGATCGCCGAGTTCTTCCGCGTGACCAAGCCCGGCGGCCGGCTCGTCATCTGCGAGTTCTCGACGCCGCCAGCGCCGCTCGTGCGCACGGGCTACGGCATCTACCAGCGCTACGTCATGCCGCCGCTCGTGAAGCTCTCGAGCTCCAACGACACGGCCTACGACTATCTCAACGAGTCGATCAACGCGTGGCCCGACCAGCGCACCCTCGCCTCGTGGATCCGCGAGGCCGGCTATGAGGAGGTCGCGTGGCGCAACCTCACCCTCGGCGTCGTGGCCCTGCACCGCGCGACCAAGCCGCACGCCTGAGCCCACTCGCCTGAGCGGCGATCGGCGCGGCACCGGTTCGCCGCGGCCGTCGCGCGGCCGGGCAGATCGACCCCGATAGGCTAGTGAGCGTGAAACCGAGTCACCCGGTCGCCCGTCGAGGCTCATCGCTCGCCGCCAATCTCGGGCTCAGCGAGCGCGTCTTCGCGACCTCGGCCGACAAGGCCATGGTGAAGGCCATCGACGCCGGGCTCGATCGCGTAGAGGCCGGCCTCCTGCAAGAGGTCCGGTTCGCCGACACCATCGCGGATGTCTCGACGCGCTACCTGCTCCAGGCGGGCGGCAAGCGCGTGCGCCCGATGCTGACCCTCCTCACCGCGCAGCTCGGCGCCGGCGTGACCGACGACGTGGTCACCGCGGCCGAGGCCATCGAGATCACGCACCTCGCGAGCCTGTACCACGACGACGTCATGGACGACGCCGACCGGCGCCGCGGCGTGCCGAGCGCGCAGGCGGTGTGGGGCAACTCCGTCGCCATCCTCACCGGCGACCTGCTCTTCGCTCGCGCCAGCCAACTCATGGCCGGCCTCGGCGAAGGCGCGATCCGCATGCAGGCCCGCACCTTCGAGCGGCTCGTGCTCGGCCAGCTGCACGAGACCGTCGGCCCGCAGCCGGGCGACGACCCCATCGCCCACTACATCCAGGTGCTCGCCGACAAGACCGGTTCGCTCATCGCGGCCGCCGCGCAGTCGGGCATCATCTTCTCGGGCGCAGACCCCGGCTTCGAAGCACCCATCATCGAGTTCGGCGAGAAGATCGGCGTGGCGTTCCAGCTCGTCGACGACGTCATCGACCTCTCGCCGCAGCCCGCCGAGACCGGCAAGGTGCCCGGCACCGACCTGCGCGCAGGTGTCGTGACGCTGCCGATGCTCCGGCTCGCCGAGCATGCCCGCACCGACGCGGCATCCGCTGCACTGCTCGAGCGCATCGAACGCGACGTGGTCATCGCCACCGGCCCGCTCGCTGCCGCCGACCCGATCGACACGAACACGATGGCCTCGCGCATCGTGCCCTCGAAGGAGACGATCGACGCGATCGTCGCCGAACTTCGGGAACACGAAGCTACGCGCGCTACGCTCGCTGAGGCCCACCGTTGGGCGCGCGAGGCGGTCGCCGCCCTCGCGCCGCTGCCCGAGGGCAGTGTGAAGAAGGCGCTCACACGATTCGCAGAGACGGTCGTCGAGCGCGAGAGCTGATGGAGAGACCACGCACGTGACGAGGAACAAGCTGAGACTGGCGATCGTCGGGGCAGGCCCCGCCGGCATCTACGCCGCGGACATCCTGCTGAAGGCCGAGCGCAACTTCGACGTCTCGATCGACCTCTTCGATCACCTGCCCGCGCCCTACGGGCTCGTGCGCTACGGCGTCGCGCCCGACCACCCGCGCATCAAGGGCATCATCACCGCGCTCCGCGAGGTGCTCGACCGCGGCGACATCCGCATCTTCGGCAACGTGAAGTTCGGTGAGGACATCACGCTCGAAGACCTGAAGAAGCACTACAACGCCGTGATCTTCGCGACCGGTGCCGTGAAGGACGCCTCGCTGAACATCCCCGGCGCGGAGCTCGAGGGCTCTTACGGCGCGGCCGAGTTCGTCAGCTGGTTCGACGGGCACCCCGACTTCCCGCGCACGTGGCCGCTCGACGCCGAGTCGGTGGCCGTCATCGGCAACGGCAACGTCGCGCTCGACGTCGCGCGCATCCTCGCCAAGCACGTCGAAGACCTCATGTCGACCGAGATCCCCGCGAACGTCGCGGCCGGTCTCGCGGCCTCGCCCGTCACCGACGTGCATGTCTTCGGTCGCCGCGGCCCGACCTCGGTGAAGTTCACGCCGCTCGAGCTGCGCGAGCTCGGCGAGCTCCGCGACGTCGACATGATCCTGCACGATGAGGACTTCGACTACGACGACGCCGCACGCGCCGCCGTCGCCGGCAACAAGCAGGTCTTCGTCATCGACAAGGTGCTGAACCAGTGGCGCCAGCGCGAGGTCGGCCAGGCGTCGCGCCGTCTTCACCTGCACTTCTTCGCGAAGCCGCTCGAACTCGTCGACGACGGCGAGGGCCGGGTCGGCGCCATCCGCTGGGAGCGCACCGCGCCCGACGGCGAGGGCGGCGTGGTCGGCACCGGCGAGTTCCGCGAGCTGCCGGTGCAGGCCGTCTACCGCGCCGTCGGCTACTTCGGCTCGCCGCTGCCCGGCATCCCCTTCGACAAGAAGTTCGGCGTGATCCCGAACCACGAGGGCCAGGTGCTCACTCGCGACAAGCAGACCGGCGAGGCGCGCCAGATGTACGGCGTCTACGCGACCGGCTGGATCAAGCGCGGGCCCGTCGGCCTCATCGGGCACACGAAGTCCGACGCCATGGAGACCATCAAGCACCTCATCAACGACCTCGGCAACTGGTGGGACCCCGAGTCCCCGTCAGAGGAGTCGGTCATCGAGCTGCTCGAGTCGCGAGGCATCCGCTGGACCGACCTCGACGGCTGGCACCGGCTCGACGAGCACGAGCAGGCGCTCGGCTCGGCCGAGGGTCGCGTGCGCGTGAAGGTCGTGCCGCGCGGCGAGATGGTCGACATCTCGCGCGCTGACGCGTAGCGGCCCGTCGTCGGTCGCCTAGGCGCGCCAGCGCCGTGACGCCGGTCGAGTAGGCGCGCCAGCGCCGCTCCGCCGGTCGAGTAGGCGCTCCAGCGCCGTATCGAGGCCCCGCGACCCGCTACGCTCCAACCCATGCCCTTCGCATGGTCGAGCCTCGTCGTGACGATCGTGGCCGTGCTCCTCGGCTTCGCGCTCGGCTGGTGGCCGCTCGCCGCCTGGACCGAACGGTCGATGAAGGGCGAGCGGATGCCTCAGCTCGCGCCCCGCACCGTGCGTCTTGTTGCCTCGACCACGACCGCCGTGGTCTTCGGCGCGCTCGCCTTGCGGTTCGGCCTCTCGTGGATCCTGCCGGCGCTGCTCGCGTTCGCCGCATGCGCGACGGTGCTCTCGATCGTCGACCTCGCCGAGAAGCGCCTGCCGAACGCCGTGGTCTTCCCGGCACTCGGCGCGGTCGCGGTGCTGCTCGTGCCGGCGACGTGGGCGACGGGCATGTGGATGTCGCTCGTGTGGGCGCTCGTCGGCTCGGCGGCGATGTTCGCCGTGTACTTCCTGCTCGCCCTCATCTCGCCCGCATCGATGGGCATGGGCGACGTGAAGCTCGCGCTCGTGATCGGGCTGCTGCTCGGATGGTTCGGGCTGTCGGCCTGGCTCGTGGGGCTGCTCGCCGCCTTCGTCGTCGGGGGAGTGGTCGCGATCGTCGCGCTCCTGCTGAAACGGGTGACGCTGCGCGGGTCGATCCCGTTCGGGCCATCGATGCTCGTCGGGGCGCTCATTGCGGTGGTGTTCGTGGGGCCGGCAGGCTGAGCCGTCGTTAGAGGAGGCCAGTCTCCGCTTCGATTTCGGGGTACACGACGTACCCCGAAACCGGGGTACGCGTACCCCATCGCGGGGTACATCGAGTACCCCCAGAGCGGGGTACACGTCGTCGGATCTTGCGCGGATATCGGCGCACCTGGGCGGTTCTTTGCGTGTGTTGCCCGCAATGCCCCCGAAGGGGGGCATTCTTTCGCCGTATGCGCACGGCTACCTTCAACTGACTACCCCACCCAGGTCGTCACAGCAACCCCTGAACCCGAAGGAACCCGAAATGCTCAAGGCATACTCGCGCATTCAGGCGCGCATCAACTCGCTCCGCACCGAAGAAGAGGGCGCGACCGCGGTCGAGTACGGCCTCATCGTCGCCGCGATCGCTGCGGTCATCGTCGTCGTCGTGTTCACGCTCGGCGGTCAGATCCAGCAGGCGTTCCAGGACGTCTCGGACGCCATCACGACCGGCAATACCCCGGCGACCTGATCCCGTCTCACCGCGCGCGATTCACGTGACCAGAGACCGTGAACGGGGAGCGGCAGCAGTCGAGTTCGCACTCGTGCTGCTGCCGCTCTGCTTCCTGCTCCTCGGAATCATCGACTTCGGCTGGGTCTTCAACCAGCAGGTGTCGCTGGCGAATTCGGCGCGCGAATCGGCGAGGCACTACGTCGTGCATCAAGCGGACACGCCCCCAGGAACCGTTGCCTCAGCTATCGCCATCGGCGAGTCGGCTGCGCCGACCGTCGATTGGACCGTCGCCGGTGCCGGCATCACCCTCCTGCAGGGCTGCGACAGTTCGAAGGCCAACTACAGTGCTGCGCTCGCAGCGTCGAAGAGCGTGTCCACGACAGCGAGCATCCCGATGCCGTCGCTGACGGGATTCTTCACCTCGATGCTCGGCCCGACCCTCTCTGCGAATGGACAGATGGCATGCATCGAATGATGGATCGCCTCCGAGGAGACGAGCACGGCGCGAGCGCCGTGCTCGTGGGCCTCATGCTCGTCGTGCTCATCGGCTTCGGCGCGATCGCCGTCGACGTCGGCGCGATGTACTCCGAACGCGCCCAGCTGCAGAACTCCGCAGACGCCGGCGCACTCGCCGCTGCACAGTACTGCGCGAAGCACTCGAACTGCGCCTCGGCGACCGACAAGACCGGCGCGCGTGCTGCTGCGCTTTCGGTCACCGGCGGAAACCTCATCGGGCCGGCACCGACGGTCGGCGCCTTGAGTTATACCTCGGACACCGTCACGGTACCGGCGGCGACGCTCGCGATGAAGCATCCGCTCGCCGCGGCGATCGGTATGGCGCAGAGCGATGTCGGCGCCGGCGCGACCGCGAAGTGGGTTCCCGGAACGAAGGGCCCAGTCGTACCGTGGGCGATCGGCCACTGCAGCATCCCGACGAGCGGCAGCGGCACGAACGCGTGGATTCCGATCGACAACGTCACCTGCCCCGGCTTCGCAACGGGCGGCTTCGGATGGCTCGATGACGGCACCGCCTCGTGCTCGAAGGACGTCGCACTGTACGAATTCGTCACCATCACGACGGGAAACACGGGCAAGTGCTCTGTGTCGGATCAGGAACTCGCCGAGGCGGTCACCCAACTCGGCTGCAACCTGGGCTCGCTTCCGAGCTCGTTGAAGTCGAATGCCGAGAAGCTGTTCGCGTGCCTCGTCGGCAAGACCATCTACGTGCCCGTGTACAACACTGCGAGCGCCTGCGCCCCAGCGACTCCGCCGGCCGGCAAGACCTACTGCATCGACAAGTTCGCGGTCTTCGAGGTCAGTGGTATCCACGTCAAGGACAACGGCTCGGATCAGGTCGACTACTGCGCACCGAAGAGCACTCCCTTCTATGACGTCAAGTGTGAAGACAAGAAGGATCCGACCAAGCCCAAGGACTGGGGCTCACTCGCCTTCTTCGGAAGGTTCATCGAGTACACGACAGTGAACCCGAACTGGTTCATCGGACCGACCGTGCCGAAGACGACCCTCGTCAACTGATCTCCCTAGATCACCGAATCCATAGGACCCGAACCAATGAAGACCCGAATCATCGGTGCGATCGTCGCTCTCGTGCTCGCGGCGCTGGGCGCGTTCGTCATCATCACCTATGTGCGCGGTGCTGACGCTCGAGCTGCCGAAGGCATGGAGATGGCCGACGTCTACATCGTTCAGCAACCCATCCCCAAGGGCACCGCAGGCGCCGCGGTCGGCGACTTCGTCGAGCTGGACACCGTTCCGACGAAGAACCTCGCCGCCGGACAGGTCACGGATCTCGAGGAGATCAGCGGACTCGTCGCGGACGCCGAGCTGCTCCCCGGCGAGCAGCTCCTCGTCGAGCGTTTCGTCGACCCGCTCGAACTTGCGGCGCGGGGCGACGTCGTGATCCCCGACGGCATGCAGCTGATGTCGTTCACGCTCCCCGCCGATCGAGTGGTCGGCGGTCAGGTTCGAGCCGGCGACACGATCGGGCTCGTCGGGACGGTCGATCCGGACGAGGTCGGCGATCAGGAGGACGTGGTGAACCCGATCACGCAGTTCGCCTTCCACAACGTGCTCGTCACGAAGGTTCAGGGAGCGGTCGCGGTGCAGGCGAACGGCGAAGCGGATACGGAGACCGAAGACGCCGCTGCGCAACCCGAGCAGAACTCCGGTGACAGCATCATGGTGACCATCGCCTTGAATGCTCACGACATCGAACGATGGGTGTGGTTCACCGAGGGCGAGGCGGCGAGCTACGCGCAGATGTGGCTCACCCTCGAGAACGACAAGACCGTCAATACCGGTACCGAGCCGGTGACCGGGAGCAACGCGTTCTAGTGTCCGCCTACCTGTTGGTCAGTCGTTCCGCCGAGTATGAGACTCGTCTGCAGTCTCTGCTCGGCGAACGGCTTGCCGTGATCCCGGGGGAATTCCTCACCTTCGGCCCCGACTCGGTCGTGAGCCGCGTAGCCGGGAGCCCGCGCATCGCGCTCCTCGGGCCCGTGCTCAACTACGAGGAGACACGAGGCCTCGTCGAAGCCCTCACTGCGAAGCATCCGGATCTCGGGCTCATCGTCGTGCGTGAGCAACGCTCGGATCTCGAGGACTGGGTCGACGAGCTCGCACTTCACGCGGTCCTGAGCCCCGACGCCGGCGACGACACCACGATCAGGCTGCTCGATCGGCTCGCCGAGTGGCTTGTCGAGAACGGTCGAGCGATCGCGAGTGACTTCGATGCGCCCGCGGCGCTGGAGATCGATGAAGAGATCCTCGGGGTCCTCGACGTTGGCCTCGAGAGTGGCGTCGATTCTTCCGCGCCAGTCCCTGAGGAGCCCGAGCCCGAGCCCCGGCCCGAGCCCGAGCCCGAGCCCGAGGCTCCTGCGTGGGAGTTCCCGCCACTTGACGCCGGTACGCCGACCGAAGCGATCGCCGTCGTCGCGCCGAAGGGGGGCCAAGGCAAGACGACCATCGCCATCAACCTCGCGACCGGGCTCGCCGAGGTCGCGCCCAACTCCGTCGTGCTTGTCGACGCCGACCTGCAGTTCGGCGATATCACCGCAGCTCTCGCGCTCTCGCCCGCACGCACGATCGTCGACGCGGTCGCCGACGCCGCGGCCGATGAACTCGTGCTGAAGACGACCCTCACACACCACGAGGACGGGTTCTTCGTGGTGGCGAGTGCGCCGTCTCCGGAGCTCGGCGACCAGGTGTCGCCTCGTGCGCTCGCCCAGCTCATCGACCGGCTCCGCTCAGCGTTCCGCTACGTCATCATCGACACGACGCCCGGCCTCGGTGAGCACACGCTGATCACGCTGGAGCATGTCACCGACGCCGTGTTCGTCACGGTCATGGGCGTGCCGAGCCTACGTGCGATGCGCACGGAGTTCGAATTGCTGACCAGACTCGCCCTCATGCCGGGCAACCGGCACATCGTCGTCAATCAGACCGACAAGAACAGCGGGCTCACGACGAAGGACGTCGAGAGCATCCTCGGAGCCCCCGTCGATTTCGAAGTGCCGAAGTCGTCAGCCGTACTCCTGGCATCGAACCGGGGTGTGCCGCTCATCCACGACGATGTGCGAGATCCCGCAGCGAAGGCGATCCGTTCGATCGTGCTTCGTATCGCGCCGGAGGCTTTCCCGAAGCGCAGCAGGATCCAGAGAAGGCGGCGGTCGAATGAACCTGAATGATCGGCTGAACGCCCTTCGCAATGCAGAGGAGCGCGCGCCCTCCGACACGGAGCGCCCGGCCGCCTACCCCGGCCCGCCCAACGAAGCCGTAGCGGTTCCGGAGCAGCCCCAGGTGGTCGCCGCCTCGGTGGAACCACTCGCGCACTCCGACCCCCGGGGGGCCAACGCTTTCGTGTCACCCCAGCCGGTCTCGGCACAGCTGCGACGCCCGGCGCCGGCAGTCGACCCACTGGCGGAGATGAAGGAGAAGGCTGCCCAAGAGCTGTTCGGGCGGATCGGGTCGCGCCTGAACGACTCCTCGTTGACCGAAGAGCAATTGCATCAGCTCGCTCGGCACGAACTCTCCGAGATCGTCGCCGCGGAGCAGCTCGCCCTGACGACCGCGGAGCGGAATCGGCTCATCGACGACATCGGCGCCGACGTCCTCGGCTACGGGCCGCTCGAGCCGCTGCTCGACGACGAGTCCGTCAGCGAGATCATGGTCAATCGCCATGACCAGATCTATGTCGAGCGATACGGCCGGCTTCAGGAGACGCCGTACCGGTTCACCGGTGAACCGCAATTGCGGCGAGTGATCGAACGGATCGTGTCGCGGGTCGGTCGACGCATCGACGAGGCATCACCGCTCGTCGATGCTCGACTCGAAGACGGCTCGCGTGTGAACGCCATCATTCCTCCGCTCGCCGTCGACGGCTCGTCGCTCACGATCCGGAAATTCGCGGGCACCCCGTACACGGTCGACGATCTCATCAGGTTCGGAACTCTGACGCGCGAAGCTGCGACGGTTCTCGACGCTGCAGTGCGAGCGAAGCTGAACATTCTGGTCTCAGGAGGAACGGGCACCGGAAAGACGACCCTGCTGAACGTCCTGTCGGCATTCATCCCGGGCGATGAGCGGATCGTGACGATCGAGGACGCGGTCGAGCTCCAACTCCAACAGGAGCATGTCGTGCGTCTCGAGTCGAGACCGCCGAACATCGAGGGCCGCGGCGAGATCACCATTCGCGACCTGGTGCGTAACTCCCTTCGCATGCGCCCCGACCGCATCGTCGTCGGCGAGGTTCGCGGCGCCGAGTCCCTCGACATGCTGCAGGCGATGAACACCGGCCATGAGGGCTCCATCTCGACCCTTCACGCCAACGCGCCGCGCGATGCGATCGCGCGAATGGAGACGCTCGTGCTCATGGCGGGCATGGAGCTCCCGCTTCGCGCGATCCGCGAGCAAATCGCCTCGGCGATCGACATCATCGTGCAGATCAGCCGCCACAAAGACGGCGTCCGTCGAGTCACTGCCATCACCGAAGTACACGGGATGGAGGGCGACGTCATCACACTTCAGGACGCCTTCTCGTTCGACTACTCGGCCGGCTACGACGACGAAGGCCGGTTGAAGGGGACCATCGAACCGACCGGTGTCAGGCCTCGCTTCGCGGAACGGATCGCGGACCAGGGTATTGCGCTTCCAATCGCGCTCTTCCAGGTGCAACATCGCGAAATGCTCGGGGAGATCCGGTGACTCCGCTCCTCCTGATCGTCGGCATCAGCACCGTCCTGCTCGCCGGCCTGGTCGCGGTCTTCTTCGTGTTCGCGCCTCCCGCGCCTCGCGTCGCACGCGATCGGCGAAGTGCTCCCGGGGTGGAGCACGTCTCCGCGCTGACTCGCATCACCGATCGGACCGTCGGCGCGCTCGACTCGGTCGCGTCCCGTCGCAAATCGCGATTCTTTGGTCAGGAGGAACTTGAACTCGCCGGCGTGCAGTCGGAGCCGTCGGGCTTCCTCGTGCTCGTGACGTCGGCGGCGGCTGTCCTCGCATTGGTGGGCGCGTTGCTCGGCCTGGCCAACGGGTCGTCGGTCCTCCTCGCGTTGTTGTTCGCAGCGCTCACCCCGATCCTGGCCAAGGTCGTCCTCATCTCGCGAACGGCAAAGCGGCGTGCCAAGTTCGCCGAGCAGATCGACGACATGGTGCAGATGATCGCGGGCGGTCTGCGGGCGGGGCACGGTCTCAGCCGGTCGATCACCGCTGTCGCGACGGAATCCGAATCACCCATGCGCGAGGAACTCGCACGAGTGGTGAATGAGACGCGCTTGGGACGACCTTTGGCGGATTCGCTCCTGACCACGGCCGCTCGCATGCGGAGCCCCGACTTCGAATGGATCGCTCAGGCGATCGCAATCAACCAGGAGACCGGCGGCAACCTCGCGGAGGTGCTCGACCAGGTCGGCAAGACGATCCGCGACCGCAACGAGATCCGGCGACAGGTCAGTGCGCTGTCAGCAGAAGGCCGTCTCTCGGCGATCATTCTCGTGGCCCTTCCGATTGCGGTGTTCCTCCTCCTGATGGCCACGCGCCCGAGCTATATGAGCGTGCTGTTCGAGACGGTGCTCGGCCTCATCTCGCTCGTCATCGCCGTGTTGCTGTTGATCGTCGGCATGATCTGGATCTCGTTCACGGTGAAGGTGAAGTTCTGAGATGCCCGTATTCATCATGGTGATCGGACTGCTCAGCGCAGCGGCGTTCGGGGTGTTCGTCTTCCTGCTGTTCCCAGCGACGACGAAGGGTCCGGTGGCAGCGGTCGACGTCTCCGAGATCGCGCAACCGACCGCGGTTCCGGTGCAGCAGTCGACGATCGGCACGAGGTTCGTGGCTGCCGCTCCGAAGGGCTATATCGCGTGGATCGAGCGCCAGATCCTGCACGCGGGCCGGCCTGGAGGATGGACGGTCGCACGGATCCTCGTGTGGAAGGTCGTGCTCACGCTCCTCGCCGTGGTCTTCGGGTGGATGTTCGTCGTGTCGGGAGGGGTCGAGCCGTTCAAGGTGCTCGTCGCCGTCGTGCTCGTCGCGATCGCGTTCGCCCTGCCCGATGTGCTCATCAACAGCAGGGCCCACGATCGTCAGACCGCGATCAACAATGCGTTGCCCGACACGCTCGATCAGATGACGATCGCCGTCGAGGCGGGCCTCGGATTCGATGCGGCGATGGCGAAGTCCGCTCGAAACGGAAAAGGTCCCTTGGCCGAAGAACTGATCCGCGTACTGCAGGACATGTCGATCGGCCGAACGCGACGCGACGCCTTTCTGGAACTCGACCACCGAACGAACTCGGTCGATCTGAAGCGGTTCGTCCGAGCGGTGGTGCAGGCAGATGCCTATGGGATCGCACTCGGCGACGTGCTGCGCGTGCAGGCCGGCGAGATGCGATTGAAGCGTCGTCAGCGTGCCGAGGAGCAGGCGCAGAAAGTCACCGTCAAGATCCTCTTCCCGCTCATCTTCTGCCTACTGCCGGTCCTTCTCATCGTGGTCATGGCGCCTGCGGTCATCGGGATCATGGACGCGTTCAGCCAGGTCCGGTGAATCCTCAGGTCCCTCGGAGACGCCGCCGTTCCTGCGGAGTCGCGGGCGGAACAGGAAGAGCGGATACAGCGACACGCACGTGATCGCGAACGCGATGAGTGCGAACGTCTCGTTGTTCATGAGCACCACGATCGAAATGTGGAGGCCGACGCCGAGCAGCGCCGCCAGCCGGCGACTCGCGGGGAACCAGAGGCCGATCGCGATGATGAGCTCCACGACGACGGTGAGCACGGCGGCCATGAAGAAGAGCTGCCACGGAAGGGGGATCCACACCCATTTCGAGAGTGGTGCGCCGGTGATGAACGTCGGGTTCATCTTGCTCACGGCTGAGAAGAAGTACAGCACCGAGAGCTGACTCATCATGAGCAGCTGCGGCCACCAGGGCACGGTGGCGTGACTGCGCCGAGTGACGGCCCAGGTCGAGTCCGAGCGTGCGAACACGAGGTACGCCATCAGCAGCGTGGCGAGCCACCGGTGGCTGCTGTAGGCCTGCTGGTCGGCGAGCAGGATCGCCGCATTCAGCACGACGGTGAGGATGGCCGCGGGCGCCGTCATCCAGCCGATCGTCACCGCGACCCCCGCTGCGATGGCGAGCACGAGGCCGGCGATCAGCCACGGCAGTTCGAGCGCGGGCAGCCCGGTGAAGACGGGCGCGGCGAGGTAGCCGGCCGAGACGCGTTCCAAGATGGTGAATGCCTCGATCGCATTGAGGATCGTGGCGATGCCGAGCCCGATTCTGGCGATGGCCACCGGGCGTGCGTCGGTTCGGATGTCGATCAGTCGCATTCGATGCTCCGAACCCGGCCCGACTGCTCCACCTGCACGCTCACCGCGGCAGCGTCTGCCTCGCAGATCGCCTCCGGAAGCAACGGCAGCCAATCGATTTCCGGGCGATCCTTCGCCACGATCCGGTCGAGGTCGACGACCGGGTGTTCGGCTCCGTCGGCACCGACAGTGATCGCCGTCACGCCACCGAGGGACGAGTACATCTGGAAACCGAACTCCTGTGGAGGCGGTTGGAGCAGTGCTATGAGCGGGAGCGCGATCTGCAGGCAGATCACGGCGCAGATCGCGACTGTTCCGATCACTCCACCCAGATGGCGACCAGACGACATCACCGTGCGGCCGGTCGCGCCGGCGCCGGCTTCGTCGTCAGGGCTGCCCACGCTCTCACGCTAGGGCCTTCGCTGCCCGGCACCAACGCCCACGTTGTTGGGCCACTCGGCAGGAGCGAGACGGACCGCGGCCGAGAGTGCAATCGACGACTCCGACCAGCCCTGCTCCGGATGCCGGGGTCGACGTCGCTAGGCTGAGGCCAGACCGAGGGGAGGCGGCATGGTGGAGCCTGCGCACCCCGAGCCCCGCGGCCCCGAAACCTGGCGTCCCGACGTACTCGGACCCGGCTTCGAGCAGCTCACCCTCCCACTCGGCAGCGACAATGAGGGCGAGGTCGTGGCCACCCTCGTGCGGCACCGGCCGCCGTGGCGCCTTCGATTGGCGCGAGGCGCGGCATCCGGAGCCGACGTGCTCTACGTGCATGGCTGGAGCGACTACTTCTTCAACCCCGGCCTCGCCGAGTACTGGTCGAACGCCGGCGCACGGTTCTTCGCGCTCGACCTGCGCAAGTACGGCCGCAGCCTGCGTCCCGGCCAGACGCCCGGGTACATCACCGACCTCGCCGACTACGACGCCGACATCGACGCCGCGCTCGCCGCGATGGGGCACGGTGCGCCCGACGGCTCCGACGGTGAGGATGCCGCGGCGCGGGCCAGCAACAGTCGGCCGCTGATCCTGCTCGGGCACTCGACCGGCGGGCTCACGCTCAGCCTCTGGGCTGCACGGCACCGGGGCCGGGCCGCGGCGCTCGTGCTCAACAGCCCGTGGCTCGAGTTCCAGGCGAGCAAGATGGGGCGCGAGGCCCTCGC
Organism: Agromyces sp. Root1464; assembly: GCF_001427265.1. Classification (NCBI taxonomy): domain Bacteria; kingdom Bacillati; phylum Actinomycetota; class Actinomycetes; order Micrococcales; family Microbacteriaceae; genus Agromyces; species Agromyces sp. Root1464. Next base: position 648,050 of record NZ_LMFU01000001.1, on the reverse strand, counting down.
ACCGGTCATCGGCTGGGGGGCGAGGGTCAACCCGCTCGCGCCGCTGCCGAACGTCGACCTGGGCTTCTACACCCGCACGGTCTCGAAGGAGCTCGACGGCGAGTGGGAGTACAACCACGAGTGGCGGCCCGACCGCGGGTTCACGGTGCATCCGGCCTGGCTGAACGCCGTGCTCGTGGGGCATGCCACGGTCGCCGCGCGCATCGACGTGGGCGCCCCGGTGCTCACCCTGCTGTCGAAGCGATCGACGCTGCAGGCGCGCTGGGATCCGGCGATGGCCTCGAGCGACATCGTGCTCGTCGTCGACGAGGTCGCCGAGCGCACGCTGCGGCTCAGCCAGGTCGGCGCCGTGGCGCGCATCGACGGCGCGCTGCACGACGTGTTCCTGTCGCGGGCTCCCGTGCGTGAGGCGGCGTACGACGCGATCACGCAGTGGCTGCGCGGCTACGCCCCGCACCGCCGCTGAGGCCTCGCTCCCGCTCCCGCTCCCGCTCCCGCTCCCGCTCCCGCTCGCGCGACGAGCTGCGCTGCAGAGGACACGTCGCGCACGACCTCCACCGCGCATCCCCTCGCGGGAAGGACTCCGCGAGTGCCGTACGAGGACGCATCGCTCGCCACTGAGCCTCCACAGGCGCCACGGCTTCCGGCCCCCTCCCGAAAAGGCTGGCGCACCACAGATCGGATGCCGCGACTCGCCATGATCAGCAGATGCCCGATGGTCTGATCGTCAACGAGAACGGCTTCATCCTCGCTCGCGATGCTCGGGCAGCCGGCCTTGCATCGAGTCTCCACCGAGCCCTCGCGGCAGGCGAGATCGACCGAGTGCGGAAGGGCGTCTACGTCCTCCGGCGCGAACCCGACCCGAAGATGAGCAAGGCCGAGCAGCGAGCCATGGCGTATCGCCGACAAGTACTCGCCGCCGGCCAGACGTTGACCGCGCCGGTCTTCGCCTCGTACTCGGCTGTGGCGCTGCACCGGCTCCCGATCTACGGCGAGTGGTCGCCGAACATCCACGTGCTCTCACCTGATGGACACGGCCACCGTCGAACAGGGCTCATTTCGATCGCGCGGTGCCACGACCCCGCCATCGAGACGATCGAGGGGTGCGCCGTGACCGCGGTCGAGGCATCCGTCATACAGTTCGCGCGCGACGCCCCGCTTGCTGCGGCCCTGACTGCGGTCGATGCAGCGATTCGAACGACACGCCTCCGCACTCATCCGCCGAAGACGACGATCGAACGACTGTGGGCCGAACACGAGCGGATGGGCCGCTATACGGGCGTGCGCAAGGTTCGAGCGGTGCTGGAGCGATCGAGCACGCTGGCCGATACGCCGCTCGAAACCTGCAGTCGGCTCGTCATCGAGGAATGGGGGTTCCCCGAACCCGAACTGCAGCACGAACTCTGGTTGCCGGAGCTCGGCAAGCGCGCCTTCCTCGACTTCTACTGGGAGGAGTACGGCGTCGGCGCAGAAGCCGACGGACGCGGCAAATACCTCGGGCAAACGGATGCCGCGGCATCCGCTCGCACCGTCGTCGAGGAGAAGGACCGTGAGAACGCCATTCGCAGGCAACTGCGGGGGTTCGACAGATGGGACTGGACCGAGATGCGCCAACGCTTCCCCGTGCGGAACCGTCTGCGTGCGGTCGGGCTTCCTGTCGTGCGGCGCCCGATTCGCCTGCTCTGAACCATTGGCACCGCGCTGTAGCGGCCGTTCGCGCGACGGTCCGCGCCCCAGAGGACGGACAACGCAAGACCTCCACGGCGCACAACGTCGCGCGAACGAGACACGAAGCGCGCGGCGCGGAGCGGCGCGCCTACCGGAAGTTGACGAACTGCAGCGCGACCTCGAGGTCTTTACCCTTGAGCAGCGCCATCGTGGCCTGCAGGTCGTCGCGGCTCTTCGAGGAGACGCGCACCTCGTCGCCCTGCGTCTGGCTCTTCACGCTCTTCGGTGCCTCGTCGCGGATGATCTTGTTGATCTTCTTCGCGTTCTCGGAGTCGATGCCGGCCTTCATCGTGGTCTCGATGCGGAACTCCTTGCCCGACGGGAACGGCTCCCCGGCGTCGAGCGAACGCAGCGAGATGCCGCGCTTGATGAGCTTGGCCTCGTAGACCTCGAGGATCGCCTTCGCGCGCTCCTCGCTGTTGGCCTTGATCAGCACCTTCTCACCGGACTGCTCGATCGACGCGCCGACGTTCTTGAAGTCGTAGCGCTGCGCGACCTCTTTCTGCGCCTGGTGGAGGGCGTTGTCGGCCTCCATCTGGTCGACCTTGGAAACGATGTCGAACGTTGCATCTGCCATGCCGCCCAGTGTATCGGCGAGCGGATGCCGCGTGGCTGGTCTCGATACGGCCGTGGGCGCGGCCTACTCGACCGACGTCAGGCCGGCGTCAGGCCGGCGGGCGCGCCGTCGACGAGCGCACGCGCAACTCGTACGGCAGGGGAGTGGCGGCGGGCGTCGCGGCATCCGCATCGCCCGGCTCGAGCTCGTCCATCAGGATGTCGACCGCCATCTCGCCCTGCACGCGAGGGAATTGCGCGACGGTCGTGAGGCCGAAGAAGTCGGAGAGGTCGTGATCGTCGATGCCGGCGATCGAGACGTCGCGCGGCACGACGAGTCCGAGGTCGCGGGCCGCGAGGATCGAGCCGATGGCCATCTCGTCGGATGCCGCGAAGATCGCGGTCGGCCGGTCGTGCGGGGCGCCGAGCAGCTGCTTCGCGGCGTGGTAGCCGCCGCGGATCGTGAAGTCGGCGGGGGCGAAGAGCCGGGGGTCGACATCGAGGCCGGCGTCGCGGAGCGCGCCCTCGTAGCCGATGCGGCGGTTCGTCGGCAGGTGGAAGTCCATGTCGAACTCGAGGTCGCCGCCGATGTGGGCGATGCGGGTGTGGCCGAGCCCGATGAGGTGTTCGGTCGCGAGGCGGGCGACGGCGACGTCGTCGATCGTGAGGGTGCGCACGCCGGGGATCGGGCCGCCGACGCCGACGAGCGGCTTGCCGAGCTCGTGCAGGCGCGCGACCTCGCGCTCGGTGAGCTCGAGCGAGACTGCGATGACCGCGTCGACCCGCTGCCGCAGCAGGAAGTGCTCGAACACGCTCGAACGCTCCTGGCCGTCGCCGGAGAGGTTGTAGAGGGTGAGGTCGTATCCGCGGCGCAGCAGCGCCTGCTGGGCGCCCTCGAGCACCGAGGAGAAGAACCAGCGGTTCAGGAACGGCACGACGACGCCGATGTTGCGGGTGCGGCCCGAAGCGAGGCTCGAGGCGTTGGAGGAGACGACGTAGCCGAGCCGCGCAGCGGCCTCTTCGACCTTCGCCTTCGATCCGGGGGAGACGTGGCCGCGCCCGCTGAGCGCGCGCGAGACCGTCGCGGTGGAGACTCCCGCGAGTCTCGCGACCTCTTCGATGCCGGCCATGGCTCCTCATTCCCGGCCATGCCGAGTCGATCTCCCGGCCTCGCCGAGTCGGTCCCCGGCCATGCCGAGTCAGGGGAATCCTACTCGGCCGTGCCCGCCGCGCCCCGCGTGGCGCGTTGTCTCCCAGCGGCGGGTGGGATAGAAATACGAGTCGGGGCTGGCTCACGGGGGTGGCGGCTCGCCCCTTGTCGCCGTCTCGAAGGGAAAGCACCCGTGAAGTGGCTCAAGGGCATCGCCGTGGCGTTGGTCGTGATCTTCGCCTTGTTCTACATGATCAGTCGTCCTGAAGACGCTGCCAACGTCGTGCAAGGCGCGTTCGGCGCAGTCGTCTCGGCCACCGAGGCCGTCGGCAGGTTCTTCAGCTCCCTCGCCTCATGACGCCATGAGCGTGTTCGGGTTCGATCCGCGCGTCGAGCGCCACCTCATCGCCGATGAGGGCGAGGTGATCGTCGACGAAGTGCGCAAGCACTGGGCGGCGGTCGTCGGGGCGATGCTCGAGATGACCTTGGCCGTGCCGGCGCTGATCCTGCTCGCGTGGGTGCCGCAGCCCCTGTACTGGTTCCCCATCTTCCTCGCGCTGTTCCTCTTCCTGCACGGGTTCTGGCGCATCCTGCAGGCCCGCATGGACCGCTTCGTGATCACGAACATGCGCGTGTTCCGCGTGCACGGCATCCTGTCGCAGCGCATCGCGACCATGCCGATCTCCCGCATCCTCGACATCTCGGTGCACACCCCGCTCATCGGTCGGGTGTTCGGCTACGGCCACTTCGTCTTCGAGTCGGCCGCGCAAGACCAGGGGCTCCGCGAGATCCGCTTCGTCGGGTCGCCGGACCAGCGCGGCGCCACGATCCAGCGCGTCATCCAGCGCTCCGGCCTGCGCGGCCCCGCCCGGCAGATCGGCCGCAGCGAGCAGTTCGACACGGCGCCCGCGCCGACGCCGGTACCGCCGCGCTACGACCCCGCGCCGCAGCCCGATCGCTACGACACGACCCCGCCGCGCGACCCGAACGACACCGCCGAGATGCCCTGGTGGCGGTCGTAGGCCGTCGATTTCTCGCACCGGCCCTCGGCGGGTATCCTTGACAGGCCCCCGGTTGTGTGCAGAACGTGGTCGGGTGCGATGGCGAGTTACCCAAGCGGCCAAAGGGATCTGACTGTAAATCAGACTGCTCAGCATTCGGGGGTTCGAATCCCTCACTCGCCACCAAAGAAGCCCCGGTCAGCCGGGGCTTTCGTGGTTTCAGGGGCGGATGCCCCGGTGCGCCGCGGATCCCGTCGGGCTAGCGTGTCAACATGAGTGACGACGCATCCGCTGCCCTGCTCGACCTCGCTCGGCGCATCGCGCTGCAGGCGGCGGAGTTCGCGTTCGAGGCGCGACGCGGCGGGGTGAGCATCGCCGAGACGAAGTCGTCGCCGGTCGACGTCGTCACCGCGGTCGACCGTGACACCGAGGCGCTCATCCGGCGTCTCGTGCTCGAGGCGCGACCCGACGACGGCTTCGTCGGAGAGGAGGACGCCGCCCGCATCGGAACGAGCGGCGTCAACTGGGTCGTGGACCCGATCGACGGCACCGTGAACTTCCTCTACGGCATTCCCGCGTGGGCGATCAGCATCGCGGTGGTCGAGGGCTCGGCGGATCCGGCGCGGTGGACGGCGCTCGCGGCCGTCGTCGTGAATCCGAGCACGGGCGAGGTCTTCGAGGCCCGCGCCGGCGGCGGAGCGTGGCTCGACGGTCGGCGACTGCAGGTCAACACGGATGTCCCGCTGAGCCACGCCCTCCTCGGCACGGGGTTCGGGTACGCGGCCGAGGTGCGACGCGCCCAGGCCGAGGTGCTGCTCGAGCTGCTGCCGCTCGCGCGGGACATCCGTCGCATCGGCTCGGCCGCCCTCGACCTGTGCGCGGTGGCCGCGGGCAGTCTCGACGCCTATTACGAGCGCGGACTGAACCCGTGGGACCACGCGGCCGGCGCGCTGATCGCAGCCGAGGCGGGCGCGAAGGTCGGTGGCCCCGGCGGGGGAGCCGCGACGTTCGAACTCGTGATCGCCGCGGCGCCCGGGCTCTACGAGGAGATCGCCGAGGCGCTGCGACGCGCCGGTGTCGATGCCTGACGCATCTCCGGCGATCGCCGCGGATCTCGTGGACGTGCAGCGTTCTGACAGGCGGAGTTCGCGGTTCGACGTGGCATGAGCGACTGAGAACGGGTAGTCTTTACCAACCTGTTATCTCGGCCCCGTCGGGATGTCCACCTCCCCGCGTTGTCCGTTTTCCACGAAGCCGAGAGTTTTCCCCCACGTGCTCGAGTCCCCCCTCGTGCCCGACGATTCCACGCCAGGCACCCAGGCCCTTTCGCGGCCCGAGCGACCCCTGACTCGTCGTGAACTGCGTGAGCGCGAGTCGGCCGAGACCGCCGCGGCGCAGCGTGCCGCGGCCTTCGGGCAGCAGCAGACGGCCCCGGCGGCCGCACAGGGCGCTCCGTTCGAGCGGCAGACGGATGCCTCGTGGCAGGCGGTCTTCACCCCCGCCGCTGCGGCCGAGCCGGCGCCGCCGGCCCCCGCGTTCACCGCACCGGCGTATCCCACGGCTCCCGTGTATGACGCTCCCGCGTTCACGGCTCCCCCCGCTCCCGCGTATCCCACGGCCCCGGTGCATACCCCGGCTCCGGCATCGCCCGCTCCGGCCTTCGCCGCGGCCCCCACCGTTCCGGTTCCCGGGGCCTTGCGGCCGAGGCGATCGGCGGCCGAGATCCCGGCATCGCAGGCGCAGTCGGAACCGTTCGCGCCCGTCGCCCCCGCAACACATGCAGTCCCCGCAACACACGCGGTCCCCGCAGTCCCCGCAGCTCCCGCAGTCCCCGTCGTCATCGCAGCCCCCGCTCCGACCCCCCAGGCCGAGCCGGTCGACCTCCCGGTCGACAGGAACTCGGCCTTCTCCGTGTCACGGGCCGGCTCCGAGGCGGGCGCCGCCTTCGACGACCTCTTCGCCGACCTCGGAGACGAGCCCGACGCGTCGGCGTCCGGCGGGCGCCGTGCCGACGCATCCGCTCGCTCGGCTCGGCCGTCGCGCGCCGAGCGCAAGGCCGCGAAGGCCGAGAAGGCGCCGAAGGGCGCCAAGGCCGCCAAGTCCTCCCGTTCCGCCGCCGTGGCCACGACCCCAGCGGTTCCGGTCGCAGCGCCCGAGGCGGCTCCGTCGGCGACCGCCGACTTCGCCGCGGTGATCGCCGCCTCTGCGATGACGCGCATCCCGAGCGGCGCCGAGGCACCCGCGCCCGATTCGCAGTCCGCCGAGCAGTTCGTGCCCACCGCGGTCTGGCAGCCGTCGAACGGCGTCGCCGCGGCGCAGGAACGGCCTCGTCGTTCCGCGGGTCCCGACGCCGTCGGTGCGCGACGCTCCACGGCTCGCGAGGGGTCGTCGGCTCCCCGGGCCACGACCGGCTCCCCGAAGCCCACGGCGAAGCGCCGGGTGACGCGCGCAGGGCGAGTCGCCCGCATGTCCAGCGGCTTCGTCGCCATGAGCTTCGCGGCACTGCTCGCCGTCGCGACATCCGTGCCCTCGCTCTCGCTCCTCTCACCCGCCGACGTGCAGGCCATGGCGCTCGAGCAGGCGACGATCGGCAGCGAGCCCGGCCAGCAGGTCGAGATCACCGGCGGCACGCTCGCGCAGACCGTCCAGCGCGACGGCTACGAGACGCAGACCATCGACGAGTACGCGCGCGCAGCCGGCATCCGGCCCGAGGCGACGTTCACGAACAACCCGTCGGGCACCATCCAGTGGCCGTTCGCGGTCGGCGTCCACATCGGCGACCGGTTCGGGTACCGCGACTGCGCCGGTTGCTCGAGCGACCACGGCGGCCAGGACTTCAACCCCGGACTCGGCGCCGAGATCCAGTCCATCGCCGACGGCGTCGTCGCCAACTCGACGGACTCCGGCGGATCGCTCGGCGTCGTGATGATGATCGACCACATCATCGACGGCGAGCTCGTCACGAGCGTCTACGCGCACATGGAGTACAACTCCCGCCGCTTCGAGACGGGCGACACCGTCAAGGTCGGCGACGTGATCGGCCAGACCGGCGACACCGGCATGTCGACCGGCCCGCACCTCCACTTCGAGATCCGCCTCGGCGGCATGAGCGGCACCAAGGTCGACCCGCTCGACTGGCTGTACGCCAATACCAACTGACATGCGACCGCACGTCCACGGGCGCACCGTCGACGGTGAGACCCGGTGCGTGCACTACGCGACCGACGTCGACATCGTCGCCATCCGCTTCGCGTGCTGCGATCGTTACTACCCGTGCCACGCCTGTCATGCCGAGGCCGAGGGGCACCCCGTCGTGGTCCGGCCGCGCGCCGAGTGGGACGAACCCGGCATCCTGTGCGGAGCGTGCGGCACCGAGCTCTCGGTGACCGCGTACCGGTCAACCGATTCCTGCCCCGCCTGCGCCGCCGACTTCAACCCGCGCTGCCGCCTGCACTGGGATCTCTACTTCGAGGCGTAGGCGTAGGCGTAGGCATAGGCGCAGGCGCGCGCCCGGGCCCCGGTGCGCGCAGCACGAACGACGACGGCGCCGCCCCCGTCGAGACGGGAACGGCGCCGCAGGTGACGCGTGAGGCTACGCCGAGAGCCACACCGTGGTGTCGGCGGGCAGCGTGCGGCCGTCGATCGGCTCGCTCGAGAGCAGCACGTCGCCGTCAGGCAGGTCGACGGGGGAGTCCCCGGCGTTCGCGACCACGACGACGTCGCCGTTGCGGAACGCCACGGTCGACTCGGGGTAGCCGGGCAGCCACTCGAGCGTGCCCGCACCGAGGTCGTGCGCCCGGCGCCGCGCGAGGGCGTCGCGGTAGAGCGAGAGGGTCGATGAGGCGTCGCCGCGCTGCACGTCGCGCGCGAGCGCGGCCCACTGCTCGGGCTGCGGGAGCCACGAGGCATCCGTCGGGCCGAAGCCGTACGAGGGCGCCGCCGATTCCCAGGGCAGGGGCACGCGGCATCCGTCTCGCCCGTAGCGCTCGTGGTTCGTGCGGAACCACGTCGGGTCCTGGCGGGCGTCGTCGGGCAGGTCGATGACCTCGGGCAGGCCGAGCTCCTCGCCCTGGTAGAGGTAGACCGAACCGGGCAGCGCGAGCATGAGCGCGGTCGCGGCGCGGGCGCGGCGGAGGCCGGGTGCGTACTCGGGCAGGCCCTTCGAGCGCGGGCCGAGGCCGTGGCCCTGCGGGTTCGCCTCGGTGACCGACAATCGAGTGGCGTGGCGCACGACGTCGTGGTTCGAGAGCACCCAGGTCGACGGCGCGCCGACCGCGGCGAACGCGGCGAGCGAGTCGTCGATGACGTGGCGCAGCGCCTCGGCGTTCCACGGCGTCTCGAGGTAGGCGAAGTTGAACGCCTGGTGCATCTCGTCGGGGCGCACCCACTTCGCGAGTCGGGGCAGCGGATCGACCCAGGCCTCGGCCGCGAGCACGCGGTCGTCGGGGTACTCGTCGAGCAGCTTCCGCCAGTCGCGGTAGATCTCGTGCACGCCGTCCTGACCCCAGTACGGAGCGCCGTCGCCGGGCTCCGCCGAGATCTCGGGCTCGAGCGGCACACCCGAGGTCGCCGCGCCGCCCATGCTGCCGCCCTCGGCCGGGGGCGTGAAGTCGGGGAGTCCCTCGGCCTTGATCATGCCGTGGGCGACGTCGACGCGGAAGCCGTCGACCCCGCGGTCGAGCCAGAAGCGCAGGATGCTGCGGAACTCCTCGCGGACCTCGGGGTTCGTCCAGTCGAAGTCGGGCTGCGAGCTGTCGAAGAGGTGCAGGTACCACTGGCCGAGCGTGCCGTCGGCTTCGACGACGCGGGTCCATGCCGGCCCGCCGAAGACGGACTCCCAGTTGTTGGGTGCCTCGGAGCCGTCGGCGCCGCGGCCGTCGCGGAACAGGTAGCGGGCGCGCTCCGCGCTGCCCGGCGCTGCGGCGAGTGCTGCCTGGAACCACTCGTGCTCGTCGGAGGAGTGGTTCGGCACGAGGTCGACGATGACGCGGATGCCGCGGGCATGCGCCTCGGCGACCATCGCGTCGAAGTCGGCGAGGGTGCCGAAGAGCGGGTCGACGTCGCAGTAGTCGGCGACGTCGTAGCCGGCGTCCCGCTGGGGCGACGTGTAGAAGGGGGAGAGCCAGATCGCGTCGATGCCGAGCTCCTGCAGCGCACCGAGGCGCGAGGTGATGCCGGCGAGGTCGCCCATGCCGTCGCCGTTCGCGTCGGCGAACGACCGGGGGTAGATCTGGTAGATCGCGGCGGTGCGCCACCATTCGGAAGTCATGCGGAAACTGTACGTCATCTCGATACCTGATGGAAACGCTTGCAGTTTCTACTCGTCGCACGATGGTTACAAACCGGTATCAATACGCGCTACCTCATTTGGTAAAGGGGACGAGGCAAGGTATACCTGTAATCGCTTGCACCAAGCGAGCACTCCATACGGAAGAACGGCCTTTCGGGCGCGGTGCCCCGTTTCACAGCGGAACGGGCGACTCTCACCAGGCGAAGGCGCCGTCTCACGCACACTGAGAAGGGCACACCAATGAGGGTGAACACGAAGAGCCTCCTTGCTGCCGGGGCCGTCGCGGTTGTCGCGACGCTCGGGCTCGCGAGCTGCTCCGCCGGCGACAGCGGCTCCGAGGGCGAAGCCTCGGCGAGCAGCACGCTGACGGTCTGGGTCGACGCCGAGCGCGTCGACGCGCTGAAGGGCGCGGCTGACGCATACACCGAGAAGACCGGCGTCAAGGTCGACCTCGTCGGCAAGGACAACGCCGACATCAAGGACGACTTCATCCAGCAGGTTCCGACCGGCAAGGGCCCCGACATCACCATGGGCGCCCACGACTGGCTGGGCGAGCTCTCGACCAACGGCGTCGTCGCCCCCATCGAACTCGGCGACTCGGCCGCCGACTACCTCCCGGTCGCGATCGACGCGTCGACCTACGAGGGCACGACCTACATGCTCCCCTACGCGGTGGAGAACATCGCGGTGCTCCGCAACGCCGACCTCGTTCCCGAGGCCGCCACGAGCTTCGACGACATGATCGCCAAGGGCCAGGCCGCCGGCCTCACCCAGCCGTTCGTGGTCGAGCAGGGCGCAGAGGGCAACCCCTACCACCTGTACCCGTTCCAGACCGCGTTCGGCGCTCCCGTCTTCGGCAGCGGCGCAGAGGGCTACGACCCCACCGACCTGCAGCTCGGCAACGCGGGCGGCGAGCAGTTCGCCACGTGGCTCGGCAGCCAGGGCAAGAACGGCACCGGCGTCTTCAACACCGACATCGACGGCGACATCGCCAAGCAGGCCTTCATCGACGGCACCGCGGCCTTCTGGCTGACCGGCCCGTGGAACGTCGGCGCCGCGACCGACGCCGGCATCAACGTCGCGATCGACTCCGTGCCGAGCCCGACCGCCGAGGTCGCGTCGCCGTTCGCCGGCGTCAAGGGCTTCTTCGTCTCGTCCGAGTCGAAGAACAAGGTCGCCGCGAACGACTTCCTCGTCAACTACATCGGCACCGAAGACGTTCAGCTCGAGCTGTTCAAGGCCGGCAACGTGCTCCCCGCGCTCTCGGCTGCCGCTGAGACCGCGTCGAGCGACCCGATCGTCGCCGGCTTCGCCGCCGTCGGCGCCGAGGCAGTGCCGATGCCCGCGATCCCCGCGATGGGCGCCGTGTGGCAGTACTGGGGCATCGCCGAGGCCGACATCATCAACGGTGCCGACCCCGTCGCGACGTGGCAGAAGCTCGCCGCCGACGTGCAGGCCGCGATCAGCAAGTAACGACTGAGAAGCTCCGGGCCGGATGCCGCTGCGGCATCCGGCCCGGAGCACTCACGTTCGACGAGAAGAGCGAGCAGGATGAGCACCACGATCGACGACGAGGTCTCCGCGGCGACGCCGCAGAAGCCGACGAAGAAGCAGCGGCGTGCCGCGAACATCGCCGACGCGGCATCCGGTGGGCTGAAGATGCTCCTCGTGAAGCTGCTGATGCTCGGCCTCGTCGACGCGATCGCGATCTACGGGGTCATCATCCTCGCGAGCGCCGAGCAGTGGCTCGTCGCGGCGATCGTCGCGGTCGTCGCGGTGATCGTCAACTGGATCTACTTCTCGCGTCGCAAGCTCCCCGCGAAGTACCTCACGCCCGGCGTGATCTTCCTCGTCGTCTTCCAGGTGTTCGTGCTCGTCTACACGGGCTACATCGCCTTCACGAACTACGGCACCGGCCACAACGGGTCGAAGGAGCAGGCGGTCTCGTCGCTCATGGCCTCCTCGCTCCAGCGCGTCGAGGACTCGCCCACCTACCCCGTCACCGTCGTCGACCAGGGCGGCACGCTCGGCCTGCTCGTGACGGACCCCGACGGCGAGGCGCTGCTCGGCACCAGCGAGCAGCCGCTCGCCCCCGTCGACGCCGAGATGGACGGCGACAAGGCCGTCGCCGTCGACGGCTGGACGACCCTGCAGTTCGCCGACGTGATCTCCCGCACCGACGAGATCACCGAACTCGCCGTGCCGTTCTCCGACGACCCGAACGACGGAGCGCTGCGCACCCCCGACGGCTCGAGCGCCTACCTCTACCTCTCGAACCTCGAGTACGACGAGGCCGCCGGCACGATGACGAACCTCGACACCGGCACCGTTTACTCTGACGTCGGCACCGGCGCCTTCACCTCCGAGAGCGGCGAAGAGCTCCTGCCCGGCTGGCAGATCGTGGTCGGCTTCGACAACTTCGTGCGCGCCGTCACCGACGAGCGCCTCGCCGGCCCGCTCGTCTACGTCACGCTCTGGACCTTCGCGTTCGCGCTCATCTCGGTCGCGTCGACGTTCTTCCTCGGCCTCTTCCTCGCGATCGTCTTCAACGACATGCGCATGAAGGGCCGCAAGTACTACCGCGTGCTCATGATCCTCCCGTACGCCGTGCCGTCGTTCCTCTCGGCGCTGATCTGGGCCGGCATGATGAACGAGAGCTTCGGCTTCATCAACCAGGTGCTCTTCGGCGGGGCATCCATTCCCTGGCTGACCGATCCCGTGCTCGCCAAGTTCTCGGTGCTGCTCGTGAACCTGTGGCTCGGCTTCCCATACATGTTCCTCGTGTGCACGGGCGCCCTGCAGTCGATTCCCGAGGAGCTGCAGGAGGCGGCGACGGTCGACGGCGCGAAGCCGTGGGCGGTGTTCCGGCTCATCAAGCTGCCGCTGCTGCTCGTCTCGGTCGCGCCCCTGCTCATCGCGTCGTTCGCGTTCAACTTCAACAACTTCAACGTGATCTACATGCTCACCGACGGCGGGCCGAGGGACTCGAACGCCCCGATCCCCGTCGGGTTCACCGACATCCTGATCTCGATGGTCTACAAGGTGGCGTTCACCGGGCAGACGCGCGACTACGGTCTCGCGAGCGCCTACTCGATCATCATCTTCATCATCGTGGCCGTGATCTCGGTCATCGCCTTCCGACGCACCAAGTCCCTCGAGGAGCTGAACTGATGGCCGCCCAGCAGCCCGTTCCCGGAACCCAGACCGGCCTCGTCATCGGCGAGGCGGCGGAGTTCGCGGATGCCTCGACGCGTGCGAGCGTCTCGATCGCACGCGACGGCGGCGACGGCGGCCCCGGCCGTGAGATCGCGCGCCGGCCGTTCAACCTTCGTCGCTGGTTCGCTGCGACCGGGTGGCGCCACATCGTCGGCATCGTGATGGTCGTGTTCTCGCTCTTCCCGATCGTCTTCGTGATCTCGTCGTCGCTGAACCCGCACGGCACGCTCACCGGCTCGAACGCCCTCTTCTCGGCGATCGGCCTCGAGAGCTACGTGCGCATCCTCACCGACCCGCAGGTGCCGTTCCTCACCTGGTTCGGCAACACGCTCATGATCGCCGGCATCACGGCGGTGCTGACGGTCTTCCTCGGGGCGCTCGCCGCGTACTCGTTCTCGCGAATGCGCTTCACCGGCCGTCGCTTCGGCCTGATCTCGATCGTCGTCGTGCAGATGTTCCCGCAGCTGCTCGCCGTCGTCGCGATCTTCCTGCTGATGAGCGCGATCGGAGACTGGTTCCCGGCGATCGGCCTGAACACGCACATCGGCCTGATCATGGTGTACCTCGGCGGCGCGCTCGGGGTGAACACGTACCTCATGTACGGCTTCTTCAACACGGTGCCGGCGTCGATCGACGAGGCCGCGAAGATCGACGGTGCCGGTCACGCCCGCATCTTCTTCACGATCATCCTGCGGCTCGTCGCCCCGATCCTCGCGGTCGTCGCACTGCTGTCGTTCATCGCCTCGGTCAACGAGTTCGTCGTGGCATCCGTGCTGCTCATCGACACCGACAAGCAGACGCTCGCCGTCGGCCTCACGAAGCTCGTGTCGAACCCGCGCTACGCCGACTGGAGCGCCTTCTCGGCGGGTGCCGTCATCGCGGCGCTGCCGGTCGTGGCGCTCTTCCTCTTCCTGCAGAAGTACATCGTCGGCGGGCTGACCGCCGGCGCCGTGAAGTAGCAGCCGCCCGCCCGGACGGTGCGGCCTGTCACCTGCGTGTCATGCGCAGGTGGAAAGGTGATGGAATGACCCCGCCGACCGCACTGGCCCCGCCGACTCCACTTGCTCCGCACCACGACGGATCACCGCTGCACGTCTCGACGCAGACGCCCGCGCTCGGCGAGACGGTGCGGCTGCGCCTGCGCGTGCCCGAGTCGTTCGGGCCGGTCTCGTGGGTCGGCACCCGGTCGAACCCGAACCGCGAGCCGCGGTTCGACGAGGCCGTGCTGCTGCCTTCGACGGGCTCGGGCAGCGGCGGCTCGGTCGACGGCTGGCAGTGGTGGGAGGCATCCGTCGAGGTCGAGAACCCCGTGCACGGGTACCGATGGCTGCTCGTCGGCGACGACGGCCGCCAGCACTGGCTGAACCAGCTCGGCCTGTCGACGGTGGAGACCCGCGACCACGACGACTTCAGGCTCGTCGCGCACGAGCCCGCGCCCGAGTGGGCGGCGTCGAGCGTGATGTACCAGGTGTTCCCCGATCGCTTCGCGAAGTCGGGGGCTGCGCCCTTCGATGCGCTCCGTGCGGCGGGCGAGCTGCCCGAATGGGCGATCGCGGCCGACTGGGGCGACACCGTCGACCCCGTGTATCCCGGGCGGTCGAAGCAGCTGTTCGGGGGCGACCTCGACGGCGTGCGCGAGAAGCTCGACCACCTCGCGTCGCTCGGCGTCGACCTGCTCTACCTCACGCCCGTCTTCCCGGCGCGCTCGAACCATCGCTACGACGCCACGACCTTCGACCTCGTCGACCCGCTGCTCGGCGGCGACGAGGCGCTCGTGCGTCTCGTCGAGGCGGCGCACGCCCGAGGCATCCGCGTCATCGGCGACCTGACCTCGAACCACTCGGGCGATGCGCACGAATGGTTCCGCGCGGCGCAGGCCGACGGAGAGACGCCGGAGCGCGAGTTCTACTTCTTCCGCGACGAGGCCGACGGCGGCGGCTACGAGTCGTGGCTCGGGGTGCCGAGCCTGCCGAAGTTCGACTGGAGCTCCGACGAACTGCGCCGCCGCTTCATCGAGGGCCCCGACTCGGTCGTGGCTCGGTTCCTCGGAGCGCCGTTCCACCTCGACGGATGGCGCATCGACGTCGCCAACATGACCGGCCGGCTGGGCTCAGCCGACCTGAACGCCGAGGTGCGCCGGACGATCCGCCGCACGATGCTCGACGCGAAGCCCGACACGCTGCTGCTGGGGGAGTCGACGAACGACGCCGCGAGCGACTTCCAGGGCGATGCGTGGCACGGGGCGATGACCTACACGCCGTTCACCCGCCCGCTCTGGAGCTGGCTGCTGGAACCGGGCAGCCCGGCCGGCGGCGGCCTCGGCTTCGCGCTGCAGCAGGTGCCCGCCTTCACGGGCGGCGACTTCCACTCGGCTCACTTGCGGTTCGCCTCGGGCTTCCCGTGGCGCACGCGCCTCGCGACCATGAACGCGCTCGACACCCATGACACCCCGCGCTTCGCGACGCATGCGCGACCCGGAGCCCTGCCCGTGGCCCTCGGCCTCGCGGTCTCGCTGCCCGGCATCCCCGTGGTCTGGGCCGGCGACGAGTTCGGGCTCACCGGGGTCGACGGCGAGGCCTCGCGCACGCCGATGCCGTGGGGAAGCGAGACCTCCCCCGAGGTCGTGCCCGTGCTGGAGACGTACCGCTCGCTGCTTCGGTTGCGCCGCGAGCGCCCGGTGCTCGCGACCGGCGGCATCCGCTGGCTCGCGATCGGCGACGACGCGGTGGCGTTCGTGCGCGAGTCGGCCGAGGAGTCGGTGCTCGTGTTCGCCGCGCGTTCGGAAGCGACGCTGTCGATCGACTCGGTCGCGCTCGGCGCGGAGCTCACCGCAGCGGATGCCCCGGCGCCGCTGTACGGGCACGCGCGAGTCGAGGCATCCGCTGGTCTCGTGACCCTTCAGGCCGACGAAGCCGGCTTCGCCGCGTGGAGCCTGCCGGGCATCTCGGCGCCGTCCTGGGGATAGTTTCGACGAAGTCGCGGGCGGATGGCTACTGTCGGAATCCCCAACCGAGAGGACCATTCATGCAGCCTCCCGCGACTCATGCAGCCTCCCGCGACGCCCCCGGCGCCCATGAGGCTCGGACACGCGCCGTCGGCGGATCCGAACGCCACGAACGCCTTCGCAAAGGTGAGTGTGGCGCTGCTCGCCGGAACCCTCGTGTTGGGACTGAACGCCTCGATCACCGCCGTCATCTTCGGCCATCTCGCGTGGGCGCAGTTGCGGCGAGTTCCCCAACGCGGGCGAGGGCTCGCCCTGACCGGCATCATCGGTGGCTATGTGATGACCGCGGTGTGGTTCGTGGTCGGGTTCGTGCTCATCGCACTGGTGATTCTCTGGCCGTACCTGCTCTGGGGACTCGCAGAAGGCTAGTTGCAGGGCATGGTCGCGCTGGTTCGGAGGTGCCGCCGAGAGGTGATATCCTCGTACGGTTGCCAAGTGCGGCAACATGCCCCGATAGCTCAGTGGTAGAGCACTTCCATGGTAAGGAAGGGGTCGTCAGTTCAATCCTGACTCGGGGCTCTGGTTCACTTCGTTCGGCCGTTCGGCTGAGCGGGGAAGCCTACCCGGCGGGGTAGCTCAGGTGGTTAGAGCACACGGCTCATAATCGTGGTGTCGCGGGTTCGAGTCCCGCCCTCGCTACAACATCAGGACTCGGCTTGTCGCGGAATCGGTCCGTTGGCATGCGACCAGCCTGGCAGCCGGTGACGGTATGCCCCGCCCCCTCATCGACGGGCTTCCGACACATCAGCGGGTCGGTGTCAGGCCGCTGGGCGCCACCGACAGCGGTGCGTCGAGCAGGTTGTCGCGCGCCAGCCATTCGGGGAGCATCGCCGAGACGAGCTTTCCCGCCCCGTCGACGTCCGCGCCGGTCTGCAGGTCCTCGTGCAGCAGTGAGAGGATCCCGCCGACGAGGAACCGCGCCCCGCGGTCGACGTCGAAGCCGACGGGCATGGCCGGCGAGCGTTCGATCGCGGTGGTGACGTGCGTCACCAGCGCGGCGTGGAGCTCTGCAAGCGCGGGCATCTGCTCATCCGAGACCAGCACCGCGACGCACAGATCCCGATGTGCGGCGAGGTGGTCGAAGAGGTCCTGGAAACTCGCCGCCGTCGGCGCGACCTGCCCCCTGTGCTCGCGTTCGTCGACCGGGTCGAAGGAATCGAGAATCGAACGGAGTGCGGCGACGCCCACTTCCTCGATGCCCGCGAAATGGGTGTAGAACGAACTCCTGCTCACCCCGGCTGCGCGCACGAGGTCGGCGACCGTGGGTGAACTCGACGAGGCGAGGAGTCGCTCGTATGCGGACAGCAACTGACTCCGTGTTCGCACCGACCTCGGGTCGGTCGGATCGCCGTCGCGCATGAACGCCGCGGGTGGAATGCCTGTCAGCCCCATCGGTCCGCCTCCTCAGCACGAGCGTATCGGATGACAATCGGACAGATGTCCGTTAGTGTGATCCGCACCACTTCCGCTGAAAGGACGTCGAGATGTCAACGATGATGCTCGATCCACAGATCGCCGCCATGTACCGAGCCCTGGCCGAGAATCTGCAATCGCTCGGAGACTTCACACCTCCAGTGCGCGGCGACGTGCACGGGCTGCGCGCCATGATCGATGGGTCGATGCCCGCATGTCCCGCCCCGCTGTCGACGGGCGTCTCCGTGCGAGAGCACACGATCACGTCGTCGCGGCAGGGACGGTTCGACCTCCGCTGGTACGAGCCCGAGACCCGGCAGGACGATGAGATCCGGCCCGCAGTCGTCTACTTGCACGGCGGCGGCATGGTCGCCGGAAAGGCGGAGTACTACGACGGCCTCGTCCGGTACTACGTGCAGGAATCGCGAGTACCCTTCGCCTCGGTGGACTACCGACTGGCACCCGAGAACCCGGGCACGGGCATGGCCACCGACGCCGTCGACGCCATGGAGTGGCTCATCGAGCACGCCGACGAGCTCGGTGTCGACATCGAGCGAATCGCCGTCATGGGTGACAGTGGCGGGGGCGGCGTGGCCGCCGGAGCGGCGATCCTCGCTCGAGACCGGGGCATCGCGCTCGCGAAACAGGTCCTCATCTACCCGATGCTCGACGATCGCACCACGGTTCCCGACCCCAACATCGCCCCCTATGCTGCGTGGGACTGGGACTCCAACTGGACCTGCTGGAGTGCCGTGCTCGGAGCCGACGTCGGCGGCGACACCGTGTCGCCGATCGCGGCTCCCGCACGTCTCGCCGATTTCACCGGCCTGGCGCCGGCGTACATCGAGGTCGGCGATCTCGACATCTTCCGGGATGAATCGATCAGCTACGCCCAGCGCCTGCTCGCGGCCGGCATACCGTGCGAACTCCATGTGCTGCCCGGCGTCACCCACGGTCACGACCGCGTCAGCGTGGAGATCGACGTGTCGCGCCGAACGCTCGCGGAGCGATGCCGCGTGCTCGCAGCGCTGTAGGCCTTCGCGCTCGACATCGCTTCGCCTCTCGACTCCGCCCCACCCGCCCGTTCATCGCCTGCTCGACGGGTGGGGCTGGGGACCTCCTTTCTCCGCTTCGGCTAGCAGCCTCCCCTCAGTTCGGCCCGCGGCTACCCGGTTCTCGGGACGGAAGGTTCAGATCATCGGGGTCGACGTCGACGTCGCCCGTATCGTCGGGCCCGCCCGTTCCCGGAACAGCGCGCACGTCGTCGGGATCGATGCCGTCGTCGAGGTCCTCCGGGTCGACGCCGTCCTGCTTCGCTGCCGTCTCGGCCTCGCTCGACGGGCTGTAGGCGACATCCTTCCGTATCTGCTGGGTGTCGTTCAGTGGTGCGGGCTCGGACTTCGCGACTTCCGGATTCCCGGGCGCTCGGTTCTCATCATTGACTCGCATGCCGGGATGCTACGCCGATGCGATTCATGCGGTCAGCGGCTTGACAGGACCTTTGGCGCGCCTGCCGGCTGGAGTCAGAGCCCGTCCTGGTCATGCCAGTGCTACGTCGTCGACCCCGCAGAACGGCGACCGCTCACGGTCTCGGGCGACCGCCTTGGGCGGGAGCATCGATGCTACCGAGAACAAGCGTGCGATCCGATCTCGTCGAGAATCCAGCGTTCGTGCGGAAATAATCCTTGGTATCGGTAACAAATTGTGGCACGATCGGACCACCCCCACGGAGCCCCGTTCGAGGCTGCGCCGGGACTGGATCCGATCGCACCGACGGTGCGGGTCGACGGATGCGTTGCCCCCGGTGACGCAGGAATTGGAGACGAAGATGCCTTCACCTCGCCCAGCGGGCCGCCTCTGGCGGCTCGGCCTCGGCTGCGCGATCGTCAGCGGCGCACTCGTGCCGTTCGCGGCCGCGCCGGCGACGGCCGCCCCGGACCTGGCCATCCAACCGTTCGCCGCCTCCACGGCCGGCGCAGCGCTCAACCTTCGGAGCGAGGAGTTGACCGTCGCGGCCGACGCCGGGTTCCCTCAGGTCGTCACGTACACCGATCGTGAGTCCGGTGCCGTCCTGCACGGCAACGACACGACGATCACGACGATCACCATCAACGGCGAGGCCCAGCCCGTGGGCGTGGTGTCGAAGCCGAGCGGCCGCGCAGCGGTCGACTACGTGCTCAAGCCGACCGCGCTTCCTGGCGTCTCGATCGCCGTGCGTCTCTCGGTCTCGCACCGGGTCGTGACGATCAAGGTGACGAAGATCGTCGACCCCCAGGGAGTGGTGAAGAGCCTGCAGATTCCCGATCACCGCCTGGTCACCGTCTCCTCCGACGAGCCCGGCGCGGCCGTCGCTGCGGCGAACCTCTCGGTCGACCGCGGCGTCTCGGGTGATGCGTTCCTCCCCGTCACGGTCGACACCCCGATCGACGCCGCCCCGAAGGGTTCGACGGCGATCATCGCGAACACGGGCGAGCTCGCCGCGGCGTTCGCGACGAACGCGCTCTACGACACCTCGTCGGGACCGAGCAGCAAGGATGCGGGCAACTTCTGGCGCCAGGCCGTCGCCGACGGTGACGGCGGCGTCGAGGTGGGCGTCGCGAGCGGCCCGTGGCTCTACCGTGCACAGGGGTCGGATGTCGCGGAGGAGCTGCCGTGGGTCAAGGTCGCGATCACTCCCGACGCCAACGACGACGACGTGGTCGACTGGCAGGACGGCGCGATCGCGATGCGCGGCATCCGCGTCGCCCCGTTCAAGGGCGGCCAGACTCCCGAGAACGTGATCACCCACATCCCGTTCAACTTCGCGTCGCAGGCGACGCATCCGTTCCTGCGCACCCTCGACGACGTGAAGCGCATCGCGCTCGCGACCGACGGCCTCGGCCAGGTCGCCATGCTCAAGGGCTTCACGAGCGAGGGACACGACTCGGCCAACACCGACTACGGCGACAACTTCAACGAGCGGGCGGGCGGACTGAACGACCTGAACCGGCTCGCGAAGGAAGGCGCGAAGTGGAACGCCTCGTTCGGCGTGCACATCAACGCGACCGAGATCTACCCCGAGGCGAACTCGATGAGCGACGAGGTCGCCACGACGTCGAACGGGTGGAACTGGCTCGACCAGTCGTACTACATGGACCAGCGCCACGACATCGTCTCGGGTGACCTCGACAAGCGCATCGGGCAGCTCGCCGACGCGACCGACGACAACCTCGACTTCGCCTACGTCGACGTGTACTACCAGCACGGATGGCTCGCGCAGAAGATCCAGGACTCGCTCGTGAAGCACGGGTTCCGGGTCGGCTCCGAATGGGCCGACAAGCTGTCCGAGAACAACACGTGGTCGCACTGGGCGAACGACGAGAACTACGGCGGCGCGACCAACAAGGGCGTGAACTCGCAGATCCTGCGGTTCGTCAACAACACGAAAGCCGATGTGTGGAACCCCGACCCGAAGCTGGGCACGAGCCACATCGTCGAGTTCGAGGGCTGGACGAATCAGAACGACTTCACCGCGTTCCTCGAGAACGTGTGGGTCGCGAACGTGCCGACGAAGTTCCTGCAGCACCACGAGATCATGCGGTGGACGCCCGAGCGCATCGACCTCGAAGACGGCGTGAGCGTCACGGGGACCACCGCCGCCGATCGCTCGATCACCGTGGACGGCGCCGAGGTGCTGCGCGGTGGCACCTACCTGCTGCCCTGGTCATCGACCGCCGATGACGTGGCCGACAAGCTCTACCACTACAACCCCGCCGGCGGAGCGACCACGTGGACCCTGACCGATGAGTTCGCCGGGCTCGAGTCGCTGCAGCTGTTCGAGCTCAGCGACACGGGCCGCGAGAAGCTCGCCGACGTGCCGGTCGTCGACGGCACCGTGACGATCGACGCCGTGGCGGGTCAGCCGTACCTGCTGGCCGCCGGCGAGGAGGCGACCGCCGCCCAGGCGCTGCCGACGAAGGTCTCGTTCGGCCAGGGGACGACCGTCGACGACCCCGGCTTCAACGCGGGCGACCTCGACGCGTGGAACCCGACCGGAGCCTCGACCGCGGTGAGCGACGAGCTCGGACGGCGCTCCGCGCTGCTCGGGGCCGGTGAGGCTTCGATCAGCCAGCGCCTCGACCTGCTGAAGCCCGGCACCTACGCGGTCTCGGCGGACGTCGGCATCGCGGCAGGCCAGACACGCGAGACGACGCTCTCGGTCGACGTGCGCGACGACGACGGAGAGGATGCCTCGATCACGGTCGACAGCTCGGGCGCGGCCAACCTCGTCGGCTCCGACACCTGGCACGGCACCAACCTGCAACGCCTGCGAACCTTCCTCACCGTGACGGACGAGACCCTCCCCACCCTCACGATCGCCGCGGGCGACGGCGACGCCGCGGTGCACATCGACAACGTGCGCGTGGTCGCCACCGACGACCCGACGATCGGCGACGACGTGCTGATCGACGAGGACTTCGAGCGGGTCGACCAGGGCTGGGGGCCGTTCTTCAAGGGCGACTCCGGCGGTGCCACCGACCCGCGCACGCACATCGCGAAGCGCAACGAGCCCTACACCCAGCAGGGCTGGAGAGGACGAAAGTTCGACATGGTGCTCTCGGGCGACTACTCGCTCATGGCGCACGAGGAGAACCGCGGCCTCGTGTACCGCACGTCCGAGTACACCGTGCCGTTCGAGGCCGGACATCGCTATCGGGTCTCGTTCGACTACCAGAGCGGAGTCGCGGGCGCCTACTCGTTCGTGACCGGCATCGACCAGAGGGCGGCCGGCGCCTCGACGCCGACGGACCTGACGGCCACGGAGTTCGGAGCCGTGCACGAGACCACCGAGTTCGTGCACGAGTTCGACGCCCCGGCGTGCGGCGACACCTTCGTCGGCCTCCGCCGCAACGCGGTCGGCAGCACGGGCGCCGACCTGATCCTCGACGACCTCCGCATCGTCGACCTCGGCGAGAGCGAAGAGCCGGGCGCCTGCGCGCGGCTCACGCTCGCGGCACCGGCCAGCGGCATCGTGCCGGGCGAGGCGAACGCCTTCACCACGAGCTTCACGAACCACGAGGCGGAGACGGCGACCGAGGTCGCGACCACGCTCGCGGTCCCCGAGGGCTGGACGGCCGAGCCGTCGGGCGCCGCGGCATTCGCGTCGGTCGCGCCCGGCGCCACGGTGAAGACCACGTGGCGAGTGTCGGCACCGGCCGACATCGCTCAGGGCAGCTACGAGGTCTCGGCGGCCACGAGCTACGGCGTCGGCGGCGGAACGCGCGCGGTCGAGGCATCCGTCTCGGTGGCGACCCTGCCGCCGGGGCTGATCCCGCAGTCGCGACTGTCGATCGCGGGCGTGAGCGATGCCGAGCCGGGCACCGGTGACGGCAGTGCGCGTGCAGCGATCGACGGCAACGCGGCCACGATGTGGCACTCGGCCTGGTCGCAGGTGAACCCCGACACGCCCTACCCCCACTGGATCGCGCTCGACCTCGGCGACACGTACGCCGTCGACGGGTTCGACTACCAGGTCCGGCGGGGCAACGGTTCGATCAAGAAGTACGAGCTCTACCTGAGCACCGACGGCACGAACTGGGGCACGCCCGTGAAGACGGGTGAGTTCGCGAGCGCGACGGAGGTGCAGCACCTGTCGTTCCCGGCGGCGAACGCACGGTTCGTGAAGCTCGTCGGCCTCAACGCGATCAACGGCGCGGCCTTCGCCGGCGCGAACGAGATCAACGTCTGGGGCACCCGTGAGGCGGCACCGACACCGTTGCCGAAGGACGCCATGTCGATCTCCGACGTCGACTCCGAGGAGACCGAGGGAGAAGACGGCGCCGCGACGAACGTGCTCGACGGCGACGCCGCGAGCTGCTGGCACAGCGAGTGGCTGAACGCCTCGCCGGCGTATCCGCACCACGTGGCCGTCGACCTGGGCGGTTCGCACGAGCTGCGCGGCATCTCGATCCAGCAGCGACCGGGCACCGAGCCCAACGGCCGCATCAAGGGATACGAGGTGTACGTGAGTGCCGACGGCACGGACTGGGGTTCACCGGTCGCAACCGGTGAGCTCGGCGCGGGCACCGCTGCGCAGACGGTGATGTTCGCGACGCCGGCGACGGCCGGCTTCGTCAAGGTCGTCGCGACGAGTTCGCACAACGGCCAGCCGTTCGCCTCGATCGCGGAGCTGGAGTTCTTCGGCACCGACTGATCGACCGGTGCCGGGGCGGTGGGGACCGCCCCGGCACGGCACGAATGGCCTCGCGATCCTCACCGCGGGGCCATTCGTGTGTCCGGACCGGCGGCGTCGTGCGAAAGTCCAAGCGGGCGCGCAACCGAGTCCATGGAGCTTCTCGGACGGGTGCCGCAGGGTGAGACCATGACCCCATCTCCCGCCCTCGGCGTCCAGACCGTCTTCGACCGCACCGAGTACCGCCAGGAGCCCGTCATCATCGATGAGCCCGGCGAGACGGCCTGGGCGCATCACGGCGTCGCCATCGCGCCCGACGGCGCAATCCACACAGCGGATGCCTCGGCTCGCCATCTCGTGATCCTCCGCGGCGAGACGGTCGAACGCGTGCCGTTCCCCGGCACCGAGCTGCACGGCCTTGCGGTCGATCACCACGGCGAGACCTGGGTCGCCGATCCCGGGCACAAGGCCGAGCGCACGGCAGAGGGCACGTACGAGGGCGAGCGGCTGCGCGGGCGGGTGCTGCGCCTGCGCGCCGACGGCGTGGTCACCGCCGAGCTGCTCGGGTCCGAGACCTGGCGTCCGTGCGACGTCGCACTGTCGGACTTCGGCACTCGCGACGACCGGGTCTGGGTCGCCGACGGGTACGGCGACAGCATCGTGTACGCGTTCGACGTCGACGGCACGCTGCTCTGGAAGACCGATGGCGAGCAGACCGGAAAGCGGTTCCGCCAACCTCACGCGATCATCGTGGACTCGCGCTCGACGACCCCGACCCTGCTCGTCGCCGACCGCGCGAACCAGCGCATCGTCCGGCTCACCCTCGACGGGGATTTCCTCGGCGAGTTCGGGCGATCGGCGCTCACGAGCCCGTCGGGATTCGCCCTCGACGGCGACCGGTTGCTCGTCACCGAGCTCGACGGACGGATCGTCGCCTTCGGGCCCGACGACGAGGCGATCGGCAGCATCGGCACCCCGCTCCGCCGCACCCCCGAGGCCTGGCCGAACGTGCTGCGCGACGGCGCGATCGAGCGTCCCCGCTCGGTCGGCGTCTTCCGCGCGCCCCACGGCATCGCGGTCACCGGCGAGGGCGACATCATCGTGACGGAGTGGCTCATCGGCGGCCGTATCACCCGCCTCGTGCCGCAGCCCCCCGCCTAGCGCCAGGCGACGCGTTCAGAGTCCGTCCTGGTCGTGCCAGTGCTCCTGCCAGCGCCAGTCGATCGGCTCGGTGGCCCGCTGGTAGCGGATGTCGGTCGAGAGCCGCATCCGGCCGCCGGCATCCACGTTGTCGAGGCCTGCGTGCACGATGTGCGCCGAGTGCACCATGACGTCGCCGGCCGTGTAGTCGGTGACGAGCCATCGCGAGTCGTACTCGTCGGCGAGGCCGGGCAGGTCGGCCGTCATCGACGCGGCCGGGCGGCGCAGCGTGCCGGCGGCCTCCTGCGCCATCACCCGGTGGTGGCTGCCTTCGAGGTAGGCGAGGCCGCCGCGCTCGAGGGGGATGTCGCCGAGCGGGATCCACATCGACAGCACCCGGTCGCTGCCCTCCCGCAGGTAGACGAGGTCGTAGTGCGCCTGCGTCGCGGTCCCGATGCCTCGCTCGCCGGGCTTCGTGTGCCTGATGATCTTGCGCTTGTGCAGGTGAACCTCGTCTTCGAGGAGCCAGGCGAACCAGTCGGCGACGCGCGGCGCGGCGCAGAGCGCCTGGTACTCGGCGCCCGGCACCACGTCGTCGAAGAGGATGCGGCGGTAGGAGCCGCGGTCGAGGTCGCCGTCGGCCGCGATGCCGTCGACCGGGTCGCTGCCCTCGGCGACGAGTCCGGTCGGGGTGAGCGACTGGAAGTAGTAGCGACGGAAGTCGAGCACCTCTGCCGGGTCGAGATGGCCGGTCAGGTACAGGTAACCGTCGCGACGCAGTCGAGCCCAGAGCGCGGCGCGGTCGTCCCGTTCCTCCATGGGCGTCGGCTCGAGTCGTGCCAGGCGGGAGGGGGAGTCGTCGAGCACGTAGCCGTTCGAGGTGAGCATGGATTCATCCTCGGCGAGTCGATTCCGGACCTCCATGGATCCGGTGGAAAGAGCCCTTGGACTATCGTGGCGACATGGTGACGAGCTGGGCGCGATACGCCGCCCCGACGCCGCTGCTGCGAGACCACGGCCTCGACTGCCTCGGCGCCGGCGAGCAGTCCGACGCGCGAACGGGATTCTCGGGCCGGCGCCTCGACAGCCACGCCCTCGTGTTCGTCAGCAGCGGTGACGGCGAGTACCACGATCACCGGGTCGGCCGCGTCGCGGTGCGCGGACCCGCCGTCATCCGCGTGCCGCCCGGTCGGATGCACGGCTACGGCCCCGCCCGCGACGGCTGGACCGAGCACTGGCTGCTGTTCGACGGGGTCACGGTGCGCGCGCTCGTGGAGCTCGGGGCGTTCGACGCCCGGCGCCCCGTGGCGCCGCTGCGACGCATGCCCGAACGCGTACCCGAGCTCTTCGCCGAGCTGAACGCCGTGCTCGAGTCGCCTCGCGGCTCGGCGCGCGCCACCGCGTCGGCGCTGTGCCTGCAGCTCATCGGGCTGGCCGCCGACGCCGAGATCCAGGAGGAGGGAGCGGATCGCGCGGCCGACCGCGTGGTCGCCGCCCTGCGCGAGACCGCCGCCGATCACCTCGACGTCGCCGAGCGCGCCCGGCGCCTCGGCCTCTCGCCGGGCAGGCTCCGCGCCCTCGTGCAGGAGGCCACCGGACGCTCGCCGCACGAGTTCATCGTCACGACGCGCATCGAGCGCGCCCAGTTCCTGCTCGCGAGCACCGAGCTGCCGGTGAACGCCATCGGTGCCGCCGTCGGGTACGACGACCCGGCGTTCTTCTCGCGGCTGTTCGCGCGCAAGGCGGGGGCTCCGCCCACGGAGTTCCGCGCCCAGCACGCGAGGCGCCCCTCCGGCCGCTGATGCCGATGAGCGGCCGGGCGCGTCACAACCGCCCGATGCCGGTTCCGATGATGAACACGCCGACCATCAGCAGGATGAGCGACGTCACCACGCGGCTGTTGCGGGTCAGCCATTCCTTCATCCGCAGCAGCTTCGGCTGCATGCCCTTCGCATCGATGAGCGTCGCGACGACGGGCACCGCCACGGTCGACGCGCCGATGATCGTGTAGACGGCGATCACGATCGCCGCGTCGGATCCCGAGAGCCCCGCGCCGCGCACGGCCAGGCCGGCTGCGATGGCCAGCAGGATCTCCTTGGGGCGGATGTTCAGGGCCACCCCGAGCCCGAAGGCGCTCCACGGGCCGATCGACTCCATCTTGCCGAGCCAGGCCGGCATGCCCTCGACGGGATTCCAGCGGGCACGACGCCAGGAGACGATCGCGATGACGATGAGTCCTGCGCCGACGATCATCTCGCCCACGCCGACCGCCACGTCGGGCTGTCGCGCCGACCGGGGCGTCGGGACGGCTTGCGTCGAGAGGGTGCAGATGACGACCAGCAGCACCATGCCGAGCACCCAGCCGACGAGGAACGGGGCGGCCGACTCGCGCTTCGGCGAGAGCAGGATCACGATCGTCGCCATGATCGGCACCGAACTGATCGCGACCGCGAGCGCGATCGGAAGGATGTGCCCTATCGCCTGCAGCATTCCGCTGCACCCCCTGCCTGGTGGCAACCCGCGGCGCTCGCAGCGTCGCTGAGCACACGATATCGGAGCCGGGCGGCCGGCGCCCGGAGATCGGCGCGCGCCGTCAGGCGGCGAACGCGTAGGCGTCGACGGCGGATCCCGCTGCAGCCAGCACGTCGGACGTCGGCCGATCGTGGTCGGCATCGCGATGGCACGCGCATCGCACCGGCATCCGGCCGCCGTCGACCGAGGTCACGAACTCGACGTGCTCGACGTGACCCTGCTGCTTGCGCCTGCCCCACATGTCCAACCCCCTTCACCTGAGAGATGCAGGGGGCGCCGATTCATGACGCGGGATCGACCTGAATCGGTTCGGCAGTGCTTCCGGATGCCGCGCTCGAACGCCGTGCAACGGCACGGAGCCGCAGCGCGAACGCTCCGCCGAGCACGAGGAACCCGGCGGCCGCGAGGAGTGCCCAGCGCGAGGCATCCGCCATGCCCTCGGCGAGCGCGTCGGCGACCGCCGGCCCGGCCGAACCGAACTCGCCGTCCTCGCCCTCGGCCCGCACCTGCGGGATGGTTCCGCCGGCCGACTGCTCGGTGGCGGAGACGATCTGCTCGGATGCCGCGGCGGGCACGCCCTCGACGGTATCGACCTGCGCCGGCAGCGCGACGGCGAGTCCAGCGGCGAGCACGGCGCCGATGATGGCGGTGCCGAGCGCGGAGCCGACCTGACGCCCGGTGCTCTGGGTCGCGGAGCCCTGGCCCGACTCCTCGGGCGGGATGTCGGCGAGCACGGTGCCCGTGAGCTGCGCCGAGGCGAGGCCGAGTCCGAGTCCGTAGAGGGCCAACACGCCGGCCAGGAGCCACGCGTTGATCTCCGACGAGAGCAGCACCGCGGCGAGCACGGCGCCGACGACCTCGAGCGCGAGGCCGATCACGACGACCGTGGGGGCGCCGAACCGCTCGGCGACGTGGCGGGCCATGGCTCCCGAGACGAACGCGCCGAGACCCATGGCCGCGAGCACGAACCCGGCCGCGAGCGTCGAGAGGCCGAGCGCGTTCACGATGAAGAGGGGGAGGACGAACAGGATGCCGAACTCGCCGATCGCGACGCACATCGCGACGAGGTTGCCCCACGTGAAGGTGGGCACGGAGAAGAGGTGCACGTCGAGGATCGCGGAGCGGCCGTTCCGTGCGCGATGCCGCTCCCAGAAGAAGAAGAGCACGAGGGCGACGATGCCGATCGCGATCGCCACCGGCACGGGGGAGATCGGCCACGACGTCGGCCAGGTCCAGCCGAACAGCTCGAACGGCTGCTTCGGAGCCCACCAGCCGAGGGAGCCGCCCTCGATGAGGCCGAACACGAGCGCGCCGAAGCCGATCGCCGACAGGAGCAGGCCGTCGACGTCGAGCCCCTTCGCCGTGATGACCGCCCGAGTCTCGGGCACGGTGAGGAACGCGGCGACGAGGATGATCGCGCCGAACGGCACGTTGACGAGGAAGATCCACTCCCACCCGAACGACTGGGTCAGCCAGCCGCCGAGCAGGGGCCCGAGCGCGGCGACGCCCGAGATCGCGGCACCCCAGACGCCGAATGCCACTGCTCGGTCGCGGCCGCGGAACGTGGCGTTGACCGTCGACAACGTCGTCGGGAGGATGAATGCGCCGCCGATGCCCTGCACGAGCCTCGCGAGGATGAGCGAGGTGCCGCCGGTGGCGAGCGCCGCGAGGACGCTGCCGGCCAGGAAGACGAGGATGCCCGCCACCATCGCGCGGCGCCGGCCGAGTCGATCGCCGAGGCGCCCGGCGGTGAGCAGCAGCGCGGCGAAGACCACCGAGTAGATGCCGTTGACCCACTGGGCCTCGCTGAAGTCGAGCTGCAGGTCGGTGATGATCGTCGGCAGCGCGATGCCCACGATCGTGCCGTCGAGCACGATCATCGAGAGTGCCGCGGCGAGCACGCCGAGGCCCACCCATCGCCGTGCGCCGGTGCTCTCGGGCGCCGTGGCAGTGCCGTCCATCGTCCATCCCCCCGGTCGGGTCGCCCCGTCGGTTCCCACCGTATGCTCGCCGGAACCGGTTGCCAATCCGACGTTCGATTGATCCGCCGCGACGGCGGAACTGCGTTCTCCCAGCTGGACGGACTACCCTGAAGCGTGACTGCTGACGAAGCTCCGGTCGAGGTGGAGGCTCCAGAAGAGCCCGCCGCGACGACATTCTCCGACCTCGGACTCGATGGCGCCGTCCTGAAAGCCCTCTCCGACGTCGGCTACGAGACCCCTTCCGCGATCCAGGCCGCGACGATCCCATCACTCCTCGCCGGACGCGACGTGGTGGGCCTGGCCCAGACCGGCACCGGCAAGACGGCCGCCTTCGCGCTGCCGATCCTCGCGCGCCTCGACCTCTCCCAGAAGACCCCGCAAGCCCTCGTGCTCGCTCCGACCCGTGAGCTCGCGCTGCAGGTCTGCGAGGCGTTCGAGAAGTACGCCTCGCACCTCAAGGGCGTGCACATCCTCCCCGTGTACGGCGGTCAGGGCTATGGCGTGCAGCTCTCGGCGCTCCGCCGCGGCGTGCACATCGTGGTGGGCACCCCGGGCCGCATCATGGACCACCTCGAGAAGCGCACCCTCGACCTCTCGGAGCTCAAGTACCTCGTGCTCGACGAGGCCGACGAGATGCTCAAGATGGGCTTCGCCGAGGACGTCGAGACGATCCTCGCCGACACTCCCGACACCAAGCAGGTCGCCCTGTTCTCGGCGACCATGCCCGCGGCGATCCGCCGCATGTCGAAGCAGTACCTGCACGACCCCGAAGAGATCACCGTCAAGACGAAGACGCAGACGTCGGCGAACATCAGCCAGCGCTACCTCATCGTCTCGTACCAGCAGAAGGTCGACGCCCTCACCCGCATCCTCGAGGTCGAGAACTTCGAGGGCATGATCGTCTTCGTGCGCACGAAGAGCGTCACCGAAGAACTCGCCGAGAAGCTGCGCGCACGCGGATACTCCGCCGCCGCGATCAACGGCGACATCGCCCAGGTGCAGCGCGAGCGCACGGTCAACCAGTTGAAGTCGGGCAAGCTCGACATCCTGGTGGCCACGGATGTCGCGGCCCGCGGCCTCGACGTCGAACGCATCAGCCACGTGGTGAACTTCGACATCCCCACCGACAGCGAGCCCTACGTGCACCGCATCGGGCGCACGGGCCGCGCCGGTCGCACGGGCGACGCCATCAGCTTCGTCACGCCGCGTGAGCGCAGCCTGCTCGCCCGCATCGAGAAGGCGACGCGCCAGCCGATCGTGCAGATGCAGCTGCCGAGCGTCGACGACGTCAACGTCACGCGTCTCGCGCGCTTCGACGACCGCATCACCGCGGCACTCGGCCAGAACGAGCGCATCGACGGCTTCCGCGACATCATCGCCCACTACGTGCGCAACCACGACGTGCCCGAAGCGGATGTCGCGGCCGCCCTCGCCGTCGTGGCGCAGGGCGAGTCGCCGCTGCTCCTCGAGCCCGAGGCCGCCCGCCGAGCCGAGCGCGAGTGGAGCGATCGTCCGCCGCGCGGCGACAAGCCCGAGCGCGGCGACCGGGGCAGCCGCGACCGCGGCGACCGCTTCGACCGCGGCGGCGACCGGGGTGACCGCCCCGAGCGGCGCCAGCGCCCGAGCAGCGGCCCCATGGCGACCTACCGCATCGCGGTCGGCAAGCGTCACAAGGTCGAGCCGCGCCAGATCGTCGGCGCGCTCGCGAACGAGGGCGGGCTCAGCCGGGAGGACTTCGGCTCGATCCAGATCCGTCCGGAGTTCTCGCTCGTCGAACTGCCGGCGAACCTGCCCCGCGAGACCCTCGAGCGGCTCGACGGCACCCGCATCTCGGGCCGGCTCATCGAGCTGCGGCCCGATCGCGGCGGGCCCACGCGTCGGTCGAACGACCGCGACCGCGACGGTGGCGGCGACGGCGACAAGTCGTTCCGGAAGCCGCGCCACAAGGGCTAGCGGCGGATGGCGCTGCCGGCGGGCGTCTCGCGAGGCATCCGGGTGCGAAGCGGGCTGGTCGCGGCCGTCAGCCTCGCGCTCGGCCTCGGGCTGCAGCTCCTCGAGCGCACGCCCATCGTCGACGTGCTCGGCAGCGTCGTCTACATCGTGTTCATCGCGTCCGCGCTGCGCGCGATCTGGCCGGCGCTCGGTGCCGTGGCCTGCTCGGCGGCGGCGTTCGGGTTCGCGACGCTCGTCGAGCTGTCGCAGCTGACCGAGTGGCCGCAGCGCGTGGTCGAGGCCTTCCCCCCGT
Source organism: Agromyces sp. Root1464 (assembly GCF_001427265.1). Classification (NCBI taxonomy): domain Bacteria; kingdom Bacillati; phylum Actinomycetota; class Actinomycetes; order Micrococcales; family Microbacteriaceae; genus Agromyces; species Agromyces sp. Root1464. Next base: position 616,622 of record NZ_LMFU01000001.1, on the reverse strand, counting down.
CACGACTGCTGCTCGGCAGCGCGTTCGACCCGATCGACGTGTTCGCCTACGCCGGCGGTGCCGTGCTCGCATTCCTCGTGCACGTCGCGATGGTCGGCAGGGCCCGCGTGGCCGCGCCGTCGGCCGTGGCCGGAGACTGACGCATCCCGCGACGTGCGCCGGTTGGGTACCCTCGATGACGGACGATGTCCTCGAACGAGACCGAGAGGCGGGTGACCATGTCCGAACATGATGAGCCCGACGACCCCTCGCGTCGACCTCGCGGTCGCCGTGCCGCGCCCCCGTCGCGCCTCGGCGCGATGCTCGAACCGGCGTTGCCGTTCGCGGCGGCCTCAGTCGCGTGGCTCGCTCGCCATCGCCTCGGCGCGGTGATCGCCGTCACGGTCCTCGCCGTCGTCGGCATGGTCGCGTCGGGCATCGCACTCATGCAGGCACCCGTCGGCGGGCCGGGCAACGAGGCGTCGACGTCGCTCGAAGAGCCGCGACCGACGTCGACGACCCCCGCGGCGCCCAGCCACTACGGCCCGGTGCTGCCGACCCCTGCACCTCCGCGACCGATCTCGACGCCCACGCCCACGCCGGTTCCCGACGAGGTCGTCGAGCCGCCGCTCGACGGCGACGAGCCGGTGGAGCCGACGGTGGCACCCGAGGCGCCCGACGACCACCCGGGCCAGGGCAGAGGGCCGAAGAAGCCCAGGTGACGTCGTGGTCCGCGATCCGCGTCAGAGCCACTTCTTGAACTTGAACACGGCGTAGAGGCCGACGCCGAACAGCACCATGGCGGCGAGCGCCGTCGGGTAGCCGAAGTCCCAGTGGGTCTCGGGCATGTCGTCGAAGTTCATGCCGTAGACGGTGCCGATGAGGGTCGGCGCGAAGATGATCGCGGCCCACGACGAGATCTTCTTGATCTCCTCGTTCTGCTGCAGGCTCGTGTCGGTCTGCCGGCGTGCCACGAGCGCCGAGTGCACGGTGAGGGCGTTGTCGAGGATGGCGCGGAACGACGCGACGCGCTCGTTGATGCGGATGGCGTGGTCGAGCACGTCGCGCAGCGACCGCTGCAGCTCGACGTCGACGCGGTACTTCTCCGAGCCCCGGCGCAACCACTCGAGCATCGGTGCGAGCGGCTGCACCGCGCGCTGGAAGTTGATCACCTCGCGCGAGAGCTCGTAGATGCGCCGGGAGAGGGCGTCGTCGTCGCTGTCGCCGAAGAGCTGGTCCTCGATCTCGTCGATGTCGTTCTCCAGGCCGGCGACGACCGGCTCGTACTCGTCGACGACCTCGTCGAGGATCGCGTAGAGCACCGCTTCGGGGCCCATGGCGAGCAGCGCGGGGCTCGACTCCATGCGCCTCCGCACGGCCGCGAGGTCGGGCGACTCCGCGTGGCGGATGGTGACGACGAAGTCGGGGCCGACGAAGAGGTGGAGCTCGCCGAACTCGACCGTCTCGAGCTCGTCGCGGTAGCGGGCCGGCCGCAGCACGGCGAAGAGCGTCTCGCCGTAGCGCTCGAGCTTCGATCGCTGGTGGCCGGTCAATGCATCTTCGACCGCGAGCGGGTGCAGGTCGAACTCGCGCGCGACCGAGGCGACCTCGCGGGGACTCGGCCGGTACAGGCCGATCCAGGCGAGGCCGTCATGGTCGTCCATGAGGCGGTAGGTGTCGTCGAGGTTCGTGGGCGTCTCGACGCGACGTCCGTCGACGTAGACGCCGTTGTCGACCAGAGGTGACATGAGCGATCCGTTCTCGCAGGGCGCGCGGCAGCGCGCCGGTCTTCGGCAGGTGAGCGGATGTCGCCGCAGACCGCGCGCGGATCGGAACGCGTTCGCGCCGGCGGAGCGAAGCTCAGCGAAGGCGGGAACGGGAATGCGACGCAGCGGGGCCGGCGGCGTCGGTACTATGATCGGCCATCGCCCTCACCGCCCTTCGCATTCGGGGACCGCTCGATGGCGGCCCGACGGCAGAGTCTAGCCGACGCGCCCGGGAGCCCGGAACACCCGGTCGGCGCCCACGACGAGGCGAGCGCCGAACGCGCGCACGGGCCGCGGCAGGGGGAGTTTCGCGGCGATCGAGCGGATCGCGCGGAACCGCCCGGAGCCGTGCGCGGCACGACGCAGGGCCGCCTGGCTGAACGCCTGTGCCCAGAGTTGCGTGACCCGTCCCTCGTCGAACCGCGTGGCGGTGCGCACGGCGTGGGCCCGCATGCGGGCGACGCGGCGCGGAGACATCCGCTGCAGTCTGACGATCGCGCCGGCGAGCGCTTCGACGTCGCCGGCCGGCACGAGGAAGCCGTTGCGGCCGTCTCGGATGAGGTCGGCGGGGCCGTAGGGGATGTCGTAGGCGATCGGCAGGCAACCGGCGGCCATCGCCTCGACGAGCACGAGCGGGAAGCCCTCCGAGTGCGAGGTCAGCAGCAGGAACGAGGCGCCGGGAAGCCGGCTTCGCGCGTCGGGCTGGAACCCGTGCAGTCGTACCGCGGCCCGATCGGTGATGCGTCGTTCGAGCGCGGTGCGACTCTCGCCGTCGCCGTAGACGTCGAGGTGCACGGGCGGATCGGCGCGACCGCCCGCGCCGAGGGCGGCGTTCGCACGCTGCACGGCCTCGATGGCATGCGAAACCCGCTTCCGGCGGGTCAGTGCGGCGAGCACGACGCCTCGCCCTGGCTCGCGCGGCTCGTCCATCGACGTCGCCCGAGACGGCAGCGGCCGGGAGTTCGGAATCACCGTGAGGTGGTCGTGGTGGCCCACGATGCGCTCGACGTCATCGCGCTGCCGCCGTGAGAGCAGCACCACGAGGTCGAAGCCGTCGAGCTGCTCGAACACCTCGCGCCGCGACCGGCGGATCGGGTGCGGCTCGGAGTCCGCGGAGCGATGCGAGGCGTGCACGACGTGCGCGGTCACGACATGCGGTCGACGGTAGCCGATCAGCAACGGCGCCACGGTCTTGCTGTCGATGATCAGGTGGCTCGGGCGGCCCTCGGTCAGCGCGTCGAGCCAGGCCCGGTACAGCGGGCGGATGCCTCGCCACGATCGCACCGGGCGGCCGTCGGCATCGCACAGCACGACCGAGCGGCCGCCGATCGCACCGGGCACCCGGGTGTCGCGCCGATCGCTGAGGAGCAGCGTGCCGTCGGCACGGTAGTGGTCGACCTGGAGCGTACGGCCGTCGGCGTCGACTCGGCTGCGACTCATGACCACGTCACCGCGCAGCCGGGTCTCGAGCGCGCCGGTGCCGTCGCCGGCATCGTCGCTCGCGCGGAGCGGAGTCAACACGTCGCGCTCGAGCCGCAGCGTGCCCCCGGGCAGCGGATGCGTCCGGAGCCAGTCGTAGAGGTTCGTGATGCGCACCCCGTCGACGAGCACCCCGCGCCGTCGCAGCTCGAGCTCGATCTCAGGGGTGTCGGGGCGCGCGTCGAACGTCAGCACGTCGACCGTCGCGCCCCCGATCCGGTGGAACGCCGCTGAGCGTCGCAGCAGCGCATCCGTCATGCCCCCGAAGGTGTCGGGAATCGACCAGGTGAGCGCGAAGTGGCGCCCCTCGGGCATCCGCACGCCGGTCACCGCGCACCCTCGAGCCGTGCGAGCCGAACAGACATCCGTCAAGCCTAGCCGGGGCGTCTCGGAGGCCGCAGCACCTCAGCCGGTGACTCCCTCGAGGAAGTCGAGGGTCTCGACGAGTGCCGCCTGCGCCTCGTCGAAGTCGAGGTGGAACTGGTATTCGTGCGGCAGGGCGGGCTCGTGGTCGGCGGGCCAGAACAGCGAGGTGACGTCGACGCCGAGGTCATCGAGCCGCGCCTCCATCGGCAGCGACTGGATCCAGGTGAGCGCGTCGCCGTTGCCGCCCGAGATGTAGGTGGCCGGGAAATCGGACGTCACGAAGTCGATCGTCGACATGGTCGCGCCCGACGACTGCTGCGACCAGTCCTGACTGCCCGTGTAGCCCCACAGTGCGATCTTGAACCCCCACGCGCCGATGCCGGTCAGCTCCGACATCGCCGCGAGGTCGTAGACGCCGCAGTTCAGCACGACCCCAACGACCTGGTCGGCGTCGAGTGCCGGATCGATGCCCATGAGCCGGGCGTAGTCGGGGTTGGTCGACAGCGTCGCCATCTGGCTCGCGAGCTGGGCGCCGGCGGAATCGCCTGCGATCACGATGCGGTCGGGATCGATGCGGTAGTCCTCGGCGTCCGCCTCGAGCGTCGTCAGCGCGTCGTTCAGCTCGTGCACGGCCGTCGGATAGGTGCCCTCGGGACCGAGCGTGTAGTTCAGCCCCACCGTCGTGTAGCCCTCGGCGGCGAGGATGCGCAGGTAGGGGTCGACGTTCGCCGAGTCGCCCGAGATCCACGCGCCGCCGTGCACCCACACGATCGTGGGCAGCGGGTCGTCGCCGCCGTCGTCGGGCGAGAACACGTCGAAGGTCATGGCGGCGTCGTCATCGGCGTCGCCGCCGACCGGCACCGCGAGGTGCTCGGTGAGCGGTGCATCGGTCACGTACCGGTCCATCTCGGCGGCGGTGTCGTCGCCGCCCTTCTCGAAGACGGCGCGGATCGCCATCGCCGAGGGCCACGGCGTGAGCGTCACCACCCACGTGACCAGGAATCCGGCGATGGCGATCACCGCCACCGTTCCGATGAAGCGGCGCTGGCGCCGGCTCAGCCACAGCTCGTTGCCCCACGACGGCAGCGCATCATCACGCGTGTTCTTCGACGACACTCGTTCCCCCTCGACCTCGTTCCCGGTCATCCTGTCGGAGTTCGCGTCGTGAGACGGCTTGACGCACCGCGGGCCCCGGGCTCCGGTACCGCTCCGACCCGGCTTCGACACAGGCCGCGTTCATGCGCCGTTCAGACGGGCATGGTCGGCTAGTGTCCATGCCAGACGCCCGAGGTTGCGCGTCTCCACCGATCGATGGGACCAATCGTGACGAGCCGTACGGCCGAGTACCCCCGGCCGGACCACTTCCTCCTCCACATCAGCGACACGCACGTGCTCGCCGGCGGCGGCAAGCTCTACGACCGGGTCGAGAGCGAGCGGCACCTGCAGACCCTCTTCGAGGAGTTCGAGGCATCCGGCGGCAGGCCCGAGGCGATCGTCTTCACGGGTGACCTGGCCGACAAGGGCGAGCCCGACGCGTACGACCGCATCCGCGGCATCGTCGACCCCGTCGCCGAACGACTCGGCGCCCAGGTGATCTGGGTCATGGGCAACCACGACGAGCGGGCCGCGTTCCGGCGCGGGCTGCTCGGCGAGCGCGGCGTGAGCGCCGAGCGCGGGGGGCGCCCGGTCGACCGGGTCGACGACGTCGGCGGGCTCCGCGTCATCACGCTCGACTCCACCGTGCCCGGCCACCATCACGGCGAGATCGCGCCCGAACAGCTCGACTGGCTCGCGGAGGAGCTCTCGATGCCGGCGCCGCACGGCACGATCCTCGCCATGCACCACCCGCCGGTGCCGAGCGTGCTCGACCTCGCGGCCGCCGTCGAACTGCGCGATCAGGGCGGCCTCGCCGAGGTGGTCGAGGGCAGCGACATCCGCTCGATCATCGCCGGACACCTGCACTACTCATCGACCGCGACGTTCGCGGGCGTGCCGGTCTCGGTGGCCTCGGCAAGTTGCTACACGCAGGACCTGAACGTGCCCGTGGGCGGCACCCGAGGCCGCGACGGCGCGCGCGCCTTCAACCTCGTGCACGTCTACCCGAACACGGTGCTGCACTCCGTCGTGCCGCTCGGGTCCTACGCCGCGCTCGACTGGATCGACGCGGAGGAGAGCTCGCGGCGGCTCGCGGCATCGGGCATCGGCTTCGCGGATGCCGCGACCCCGCCGGTGCCGAAGGATCCGCCCTTCACCATGCCGATCCCGGTGCTCGCGGGCTGACGCCGCTGCGCTCGCCGAGGCCGTCACCTGATCAGCCTCGGCGGTTCGCCCGCGCGCCCTTCCTCGCGGTTCGAGCGAACTGCCATACTCAGACCACTTCTCCCGACCGCAGCGGCCTTCCACGCGCGCGAGGCGAGCAGACGACCTGGGGAGGTGGCGTATGAGCACGGAGCTCGCCGCGATCATCGGAGTGGTGCTGGTTCTCGCGGATTGGACGATCCGCATCGCGGCGCTGATCATCGTGCCGCGCGATCGCAAGCCCACCGCGGCCATGGCGTGGTTGCTCGCGATCTTCCTCATCCCCTTCGTCGGCATCCTCTTCTTCCTGCTGATCGGCAGCGTGAAGCTGCCGAAGAAGCGGCGAGCGAAGCAGCTCGAGATCAACCGGATGATCGCCGACCGGGCCGAGCACGTCGAACTCGCGCCCGATCGGGACACGTGGCCCGATTGGTTCACGGCGATCGCCCGGCAGAATCGGCTGCTCGGTGCACTGCCCGCGATGGGAGGCAACACGGCGACCCTCATCGGCGACTACAACGGGTCGATCGACGCCATGGCCGCCGAGATCGACAAAGCCGCGCGATTCGTGCACGTCGAATTCTTCATCGTCTCGTTCGACGAGACCACGAAGGGGTTCTTCGCCGCGATGGAGCGCGCCGTCCAGCGGGGCGTGACCGTTCGCGTGCTCCTCGACCACATCGCCTCGGGCAAGGCGGCCGGGGCCAAGGAGACCTACGCGGAGCTCGACCGGATCGGCGCGAAGTGGAGCTTCATGCTGCCGGTGCGCCCGCTGAAGGGCCAGTACCAGCGTCCCGACCTGCGCAACCACCGAAAGCTCGTCGTGGTCGACGGGCTGGTCGGATTCATGGGCTCGCAGAACCTCATCGACCGCAGCTACAACTCGAAGAAGAACATCAAGCGCGGCCTGCAGTGGCAGGAGCTCGTCACGCGGGTCACCGGCCCGATCGTCACGGGCGTCAACACCGTGTTCCTCTCCGACTGGTACCTCGAGACCGACGAGCTGCTCACCGAGGAGGAGAACGTGCCCGCCGTCGCGGTGCCCGCCGACCACTCGGCAGACGCGCTCGTCTGCCAGGTCGTGCCGAGCGGTCCCGGCTACGACGCGGAGAACAACCTGCGACTCTTCCTCGCGCTCATCAACTCGGCGCAGAAGCGGGCGATCATCACGAGTCCGTACTTCGTGCCCGACGAGGCGATGCTCTACGCGATCACCTCGGCGTGCTACCGCGGACTCGACGTGCAGCTCTTCGTCTCGGAGATCGGCGACCAGGGTTCGGTCTGGCACGCGCAGCGGTCGTACTACCGCGACCTGCTCGAGGCCGGCGTGAAGATCTGGCTCTACCCCGCCCCGTACATCCTGCACGCGAAGCACCTGTCCATCGACGACGACGTCGCCGTCATCGGCTCGAGCAACATGGACATCCGCTCGTTCAGCCTCAACTCCGAGATGATGCTGCTCGTGCGCGGCGCCTCGTTCGTCGAGCAGATGCGCGCCGTCGAGCAGGGCTATCGCGACGCCGGCCGCCAGCTCACGCTCGAGGAGTGGAACCGCGAGCCCACGTCGGCGACGTTCCTCGACGGCGTGGCGCGACTCACCTCCGCGCTGCAGTAGGCGCAGCGACCCGCGTCAGGCGGAGCGGCCGGGGGCAGCGGATGTCGCGGCGCCCGCCTGCGCCGAGGCATCCGTCGCTTCCTTCTCCCACGGAGCCGGGAACGGGAAGTAGCGCTCGAGGAAGTCGATCACGGCCGCCGTGCGCTCCTCGACCGAGATCTCGGGGAAGCTCCCGTCGTTCAGGCAGAACATGTCGTGGTCGCGATGCTTCAGGAGCTCCTTCATCGCGGGCAGCGCCTGGCGCAGCGTCGTCTCGACGTACTTGACGCGGGCATCGGTCTGCACGACGGCGTGCCCGGCGAGCAGCGAGTAGTAGTGGTAGAGCGAGTTCGTCACCGAGATGTCGGTCGCCGAGCGGAAGCGGCTCGCCGCGGTGCGGCGGAACTCCTCGGGGAAGGCGGCCTCGAGCTCGGCCATGACGCTCTTGCGCAGCGGCGCGGCGCAGTGCTCGAGGTGGCGGGTCGTGACCTTGCCGAACCGTTCGCGGAGGAGGGCCCGGTTGACCCGGGCGGCGTTCTCGAACCCGCTGCGGCCCGGGTGCGTCGAACCGAGCCCGATGCGGGTCGCCGCTTCGACGAACTTCGTGATGCCGCCGGGGGAGAAGAACAGCGACGGGCTCAGCGGGCGACCGAAGAACATGTCGTCGTTCGAGTAGAGGAAGTGCTCGGCGAGCCCCTCGATGCGGTGCAGCTGGCTCTCGACGGCGTGCGAGTTGTGCGTCGGGAGCACCGAGGTGTCGGCGAACATGGCCTCGCTCGGCACGATCGTGACCTTCGGGTGCTTCGCGAGCCAGGCCGGCGCACCCGAGTCGGTCGCGATGAAGATGCGGCGCACCCACGGTGCGAAGAGGTGCACCGAGCGCAGGGCGTACTTCAGCTCGTCGATCTGCCGGTAACGGGCCTCGGAGTCGTCGCCCTCGCCGACGACGTAGCTCTGCATGCGCTTCGCCCGCTCGCGGATGAAGTCGTCGCTCGAACCGTCGACCCAGGAGAAGACCATGTCGATCTCGAAGTCGACGTCGCTCGCGAGCGGTTCCCACATGTGCTCGAGGGTCGGCCAGTCGCGGCCGTGCAGGTGCACCACGTCGTCGGTCGTCTCGGAGCGCTGCAGCGTGCGGCGCATCAGCACGTTCTCGGCCGGAGCCTCGATCGTCTCGTCGCCGAAGCGCCAGAACTCGAGCTGCACGCCGGTCTCGCTGCCGTAGCGCAGGCGCCCGATGGGCTCGACGCGCGGACGGTAGACGCGAAGCAGCGTGGGCTTGCGCCCGGCGGAGAGCCGGCCGTCGGCGAGCAGCACGGGGTGCGTCTCGGCGGCGCGCTTCGGCGCGAGCGTGGCGGCGTAGAACGGCTCATCGGCGAATGCCTCGGCGAAGGCGCTCGCGACGGCCTTGCGCATGGCGCGGTCGATCGCGATGATCGGGCGGTCGTCGTTGCCGCGCACCAGGAGGAACGGGATGTCGGCCTCGTCGAGCGCCGTGCCGAGCGCGAGCAGGTCCTCCACCATCGACTCCTGCGGCGTCATGTGCCCGTTCCGCAGGGCGTACTGGCCCTTGCGCAACACGAGATCGTCGCGATCGAAGCGGAGGGCACGACCGGCGGATGCCACGAGCACGAGTTCGGACGCATCGGAGAGCCGCATCGGCGGGGCGGGCGGCGCTTCCCTCCTCGCGAACGCGTGTCCGTCGTGCTGCTGCCGGTCAGGGGTTCGATCGCGGTCGGGTCTCGTCACGAAGCAGTGGCCTCCAGGGGGTGGGCGGGGCGCGAGTTGCGCGGTGTTCCGATTGTACGCAGCGCCCGGTGGGCGTTCGCCCGCGCGCATGCAGGATCGTGCGTCAGGAGCGCCAGACGGCGCGCAGCGCGTTCACCACGTCGTCGAGTCCGCTCCCAGAGGCCTCGGCTTCGGCAGCGAGGTCGCGGATGCGCCGCACGATGGTTCCCGGGAGCACGGCCGCCGACTCCGCCACTCGCGTGCCGGCGGCGGTGCGGGTCACCACGAATCCGTCGTGCTCGAGCAGCTTGTAGGCCTTCGCCGCGGTGCCGGCGGCGACGCCGAGGTCGGCAGCCGTCTGTCGTACGGTCGGCAGCCGTTCGCCCGCGCCGAGCTGGCCGGAGACGATCAGCCCCCGGAACTGGTGATAGATGTCCATCGCCGGGCCGCCGTCTGCTGCGAGACCAGGGGTACTCGGGGCATTCATCGGGCGCTCGCGGTCTCGTGAGTAGGCGAGGAGGGGCGGCTGATCGCGGCGGGTCCAGCGGGGCGCCGCCGCAATCTGCTCGCCACGAGCAGGAGCAGCACGAAGGCGACGACCTCGACGGCGGGAGCGAGCCAGCCTCCGACGACCGCGAACTCGGCGTATCTCCAAGTGATGTCGAAGGAGCCGGAGACCCCCTCGATCTCGAGGCTCCCGATCGACCCTGACCGCGCGATGAAGCGCCACGCTCCGCCGAGTGCGAGCAGCATGCCCGCTGCCGCGACGGAGACCGTGCCGTTCGCCACCTCTGCGCGGGCGATCGTCTCGGCGGCGATCGTGTCGGGCCGGAGGAACGGTCGCGCCGCATTGCTCCGGAGTGTCAGCCAGGTCGCGAGCACGAGGGCTGCCGTGCAGACGAGCACGGGCACGCCGAACGCCCAGCCGTAGAACCACGGGCGCACATCGTCGATCGTCGCGTTCGGCGCGGTGAGCACGAGGAGGATCCACCGGCCGTCGGCGTCGGGCGACGACGCGAGCCCCGCGGCGATTGTCGTGGTGACGAGGGCCAGGAGCGCGAGGAGGGCGCCGGCGATGCCGGCACGGGGGCCGAACGTCGCCCACGTACGTCGCACGTTCGACGGCGCCGGTTGTTCCGGCGTCCGCTTCCTCGCGACGATGAGCACGAACGCCGCGGCGACGACGACCAGAGCCGCGAAGACCGGCGTCGCGTACTGCCACCACTCGACGACGTTTGCGAGGCGGAGCAAGTAGCCGCGCACGATGTTCTCGGTGGCGAACGCCGCGATGACGAGGATTGCGCCAACGGCCAGAGCAAGATGCTCGGGTCGGTACCGCAGCGCCGTGGCGGGATCGGCCGAGCGCTCACGACGCCGATCGACACCCGACGCGCGACTGCGACGGATCACGAGCACGGCGGCGGCGATGACGGCCGCGACGACGAGGGAGAAGAGCGGAATGTGCAGGAGCAGCCCGAAGAGTTCGCCAGCGGGGATCGGTGGGATCGTGATCTGCGGCATGTCGGTGCTCTCCCATCGGATTGTGTCGCCAAGTTAGCACAAGTTGTGTCATCACCGTGGTGCAAGTTTCCGGAGATGCCGGGGCTGATGGATGCCGCAGGGTGCGGCGGCGCTGATGTCGGCGGCGATCATCCGCGATTTCGAGGGGATCGACGATTTCGAGGGTGGGTGAGAGACCGATGATCCTCGGAATCGCGGATCTCCTCGGAATCGCAGGCGCTCCGACCTCATGCGCGGGAAGCGCATCGTGTGTCCCCGCGAGTCGCCGCGGGCCGCCCCGGCACCCGCTGGGTGACGCCGCGTGACCTCGCGTTGACACGTGTGACAGGGTGCCTCGCGGCATCCGCTCGTGCTCTCTACCGTCGTGTTCAGGAGGTCGACATGACACGACTCATCATCGGCGCGATGGTCAGAGCGATCGGCGCCTACCCCTCGGGGTGGCGGTACCCGGGCGCCCATCGCGACCCGCGCGGCGACGCGGCCGTGCTGCGGCGAGCCGCCGAGGTGGCGGAGGCCGCGCGACTCGACTACCTCTTCTTCGGCGACTGGCTCGCCACGGGGCACGACCTCGAGTTCCAGGATCCGTACCTCGTCGCCCGCGTCGACCCGATCGCGGCGATCACCTACCTCGCGGGGGTCACGAGCCGCATCGGGCTGATCGCGACCGCGAACACGAGCTACTCCGATCCGTACACCCTGGCCCGTGCGACGGCGTCGGCCGACCTGCTCTCTGGCGGCCGTGCCGGCCTCAACCTCGTGACGGGCGCCGAGCCGCGCGCAGCAGCCAATCACGGCGTCGACTTCCACACCGCGAACGAGTCGCGGTTCGATCGCGCGGTCGAGTTCGAGATCGTGCTGCGGCGGCTCTGGGACTCCTTCGACGACGACGCGATCGTCGCGGATGCCGCGAGCGGCGTGTACCTCGACCCGCAGAAGCTGCACGCCACCGACTTCCACGGCGAGCATCTCAGCGTGACGGGTCCGCTCAACGTGCCACGGCCGGTGCAGGGCCACCTGCCGATCGTGCACGCCGGCATCTCGCCGCGGTCGCGACTCTTCGCCGCGCAGAGCGCCGACCTCGCGCTCGTCGCCGTCGGCGACCGCGAGCAGGCGATCGCGATCCGCGAGGAGCTGCGCTCGCTGGCCTTCGAGTCGGGTCGCGACGACCGCACGCTGAAGGTCATCGCGCCCGTGCTGCCGATCGTGGGGGAGACGCGCGAGCACGCCCAGTCGATCGCCGACGAGCTCAGCGAGCTCGTGCAGATCGCCGAGGACTGGCCCAGCGGCCCGCCCGCGGCGTTCCCGTCGAACCGCTCGCTTGCGCAGCTCTCGCTCCTCGTGGGGGTCGACCTCGGCGGGCTCTCGCCCGACCGCGCGGTCACGCCCGCGCTCGTGGCCGAGTTCAGCGCCGCCGGACAGGAGCTCGTCGAGATCGTCGCCGAGCGCACGGGACGCAGCCCGTCGGGCGATCGGCCGCCGACCCTGCGTCACCTCGTCGTCGCGGCATCCGTCAACGCGTCGATGATCGTCGGCACCGCCGACGACATCGCCGCCGAGTTCGAGGCGTGGGGCGCCGCCGGCGGGGTCGACGGGTTCAACGTGCTCTCGGCGGTGCAGCCGCAGCAGTTCGAGGCGTTCGCGTTCCAGGTCGTGCCCGAACTGCAGCGGCGGGGAATCCTGCCGACCGAGTACGAGGGCGAGACGCTGCGCGACCACCTCGGGCTCGCGCGCCCCGAGAGCGTGCACGCGACGATCGGCGACCCGGGAGGCGTCGTCCAGCACGGCCACGGGCAGGGGTCGCGCGGACGACTCGCGTCGACGCGGCGGCATCCGTAGCGCAAGGGCGGGCAACAGTGTGTCGCAATGTGTCGCGGTGTGACCCTTCGCGGCGAGCGTGGTTGAGGGCGATTCCGGCGATCCGTAACCTGTCGCGGACACCCGCAATCGAGGAGCATCCGTGACGGTCACCGAGCAGTTCGCGACGCGCAGCGCCGTGCGCCGTGCGCCGGCCGCTCAGGCGACGGATCCCTCGGCTCCGCCCCGATCCGCCGGCCCCGGCCCGCTCGCGGTGCTCGCCGACGCCGGCCTCGAGGTGCCAGTGCTCGGCGGCGGGTTCGTGCGGCACGTGAACCTCGATGTCGCGGCCTCGGCGCCCGCGTTCGACGTCGTGGCGCAGCAGGTGACGCGCGTGCTGCCGTACTACGCGAGCGTGCACCGCGGGTCGGGGTACCCGTCGCAGCTGTCGACCTCGCTCGTCGAAGACGCCCGACTCGCGGTGGCCCGGCATGTCGGCGCCCGAGACGACGACCTCGTCGTCTTCACCCGCAACACGACCGACGCACTGAACCTGCTCGCCGGTGCCGTGCCCGGCGACACGGTGGTGCTCGACCTCGAGCACCACGCCAACCTGCTGCCCTGGCGTTCGCGCCGGCTCGTCGAGGGGCGGGCGACCATCGCCGCGACCCTCGAGGCCCTCGACGCCGAGCTCGCCCGCACGCCGGCCGCGCTGCTGTCGGTGACCGGCGCATCGAACGTCACCGGCGAGGTGCTGCCGATCGACCGGCTCGCCGAGATCGCCCACGCACGCGGCGCCCGCATCGCCGTCGACGCGGCGCAGCTGCTGCCGCACCGCCGGGTCGACGTCACGGCGTCGGGCATCGACTACCTCGCCTTCTCGGGCCACAAGGCGTATGCGCCATTCGGCGCCGGCGCCCTCGTGGGCCGGGCCGACTGGCTCGACGCGGCACCCGCCTACCTCGCGGGCGGCGGCGCCGTCGCCGCGGTGCGGGCCGACGGGGTCGACTGGAAGCACGGGGTCGAACGACACGAGGCCGGCACCCCCAACGTCATCGGCGCGGTCGCGATCGCCCGCGCGCTCGCCGAACTCGAGCGGCTCGGCGACGACGCGCGACGCGACCACGAGCACGCGCTCACGCAGCGACTTCACGCGGGCCTCGCCCGCCAGCAGGGCGTGCGCGTGCTCAGTGGATTCAGCGAGCCGCGCGATTCGGACGGCGGCGGGCCGAGCGACCGGCTCGGCATCGCGACGATCGAACTGGAGCGCGGCTCCGTCGGCCTCCTCGCCGCGGCGCTCGGCGCGGAGCACGGCATCTCGGTGCGCGCCGGCCGATTCTGCGCCCACCCCTTCTTCGAGCGCACGGCCACCCGGTCGAACGGCCTCCGGGCGAGCCTCGGCGCGGGCAGCTCTGCCGACGACGTCGACCGGTTCCTCGACGCCCTCGCCCGCCTCGTCGCCGATGGCCCGGCCCACGCCTACGACCACTCGCCTGAGGGCTGGTGTCCGCGCGTCGACGACCGCCCTCGCCCCGACTTCGCCCTCGCCTGAGACGGGTCTCCGCCCTCGCCGGAGACCACGCCTGCGGGGGCTTCCGTGTGATGGCGGCATCGCGCGGCCATCCGTCATCGAATCGATACGCAACGCCTGCTCCTCGTGGTCCACACTTGGCGCATGGGATCAGCGTTGACCACCATCGGACTCCCCGTCGCCCTCGGCATCATCATGTTCGGGCTCGGACTCTCACTCACCCCGGGCGACTTCGCGCGCGTGGCGAAGCATCCGAAGGCGGTGATCATCGCCCTCGTCTGCCAGCTGCTCGTGCTGCCGGCGCTCTGCCTCGGCCTCGTGCTCGTCTTCCAGCTGCCGCCGGTGCTCGCGGTCGGCATGATGCTGCTCGCCGCCTCGCCCGGCGGCACGACGGCGAACCTGTACAGCCACCTGTTCCGCGGCGACGTCGCCCTGAACATCTCGCTCACGGCGATCAACTCGGTGCTCGCGGTCTTCACGCTGCCCCTCATCACGAACCTCGCGATCACGTACTTCCTGCCGGGTGACGACGGGCTCGGACTGCAACTCGCGAAGGTCGTCGAGGTGTTCGCGATCGTATTGCTGCCGGTCGCGATCGGCATGCTCGTGCGCTGGTGGCGCCCGGGCTTCGCCGACCGCATGGACAAGCCCGTGCGCATCGCGTCCGTCGTCATCCTCGTGGTCGTCATCGCCGGGGCGATCGCCTCGAACCTCGAGCTGCTGCTCGAGAACTTCGGCAGTCTCGCCGCCATCACGGTGCTCTTCTGCGTGCTGAGCCTCACGATCGGCTACCTCGTGCCGCGGCTGCTGCGCGTCGGGCCGGCCCAGTCGATCGCGAGCTCGTTCGAGATCGGCATCCACAATGCGACGCTCGCGATCGTCATCGCGCAGACCGTCATCGGCAGCGTCGAGATGAGCCTGCCCGCCGCGGTCTACGGCGTGCTGATGTTCTTCGTGGCGCTCGCCTTCGGCTTCCTGATCCGCCGGCGGGGCCCGGCTCCCGGGCGAGCGGATGTCGCGGCCGGCGGCGTGCCCGCCGAGAGCAGGAGTGCCGGGGAGCCCGCGAGCTGAGCTCCCCGGCGGCCGGTGCGGAGGTGCCGGCGACCCGCGCGGATTCGTAGACTGGGCGGGTCAGGCATGGAAGGGGAGGCATGCAGCCGCTCGACGAGAAGGCCGTTCGCTCGCTCTTCGGCAATGCGAACGAGGCCGAGCTCGACCAGCTCGCGCTGCCCGTGCGCTTCTTCGTGACCGAGTGGGCGCCGCTCGACGCCTTCGGCTGGCGCGACCCCCGCATCCCGTCGCGCGGCTACCTCGTCACCGAGATCGAGGGGATGCCGGTCGGCATCGTGCTCCGGGCCGCCGATCGCACCGGCTCGCACCACCGCGCGGCGATCTGCAATCTCTGCCACACGCATCAGCCCGGCGACCAGGTGGAGCTGTTCTCGGCTCGACGCGCGGGCGCTGCGGGCGAACGCGGCGACAGCATCGGGACCTACATCTGCGCCGACCTCGCCTGCCAGGAGACCGTACGGCTCGGCCGCCCGCCTGCGCCGTCGGAGGTGCTGCCGAGCGTGCACGAGCTCGAGCGCATCGAGGGGCTCGCGCGCCGCACACGGGCGTTCGTCGCCGACGTGCTCGGCATCGCCTGAACGGTCAGGCGTCAGGCCGCGGCATCCGGAACCGGCTCGAGCGTCGGCCGCTTCGCCATGCGCCCGTCGCCGGATGAGCGGCCCGTGAGGCGCCGCCCGATCCACGGCAGCACGAACTCGCGGTAGTACGCGGCGGTATTGCGGCTCTTGGGGCCCGCCGGCGCAGCGGCGACCTCTTCGACGCCCCACTCGACGGGGACGGCGACGCCCAGCCCGGTCAGCACGTTGCTCGCGACGCGCGCGTGGCCGAGCGCGTTCAGGTGCAGCTTGTCGGGCGACCAGTAGCGGATGTCGCGGAGGCCCACGTCGTTGAAGTTGTCGACGAAGGTGACGCCGGGGCGGTCGGCGAGGTCGACGAGTGCCGCGGTGAGGCGCGCGCCGCGTGCGTCGAACACCTTGCCCATGGGGATGTGGTCGGTCGGGTTCGCGCCGCTCAGCATGAGCACGTGGATGCCCTCGGCGCGGATGCGCTCGATCGCGTCGCGGAAGCGGGCGGCCGTGACCTGCTCGTCCATGCGGGGGCGCAGCATGTCGTTGCCGCCGCCGTTGAAGCTCAGGAGCTCGGGCCGCAGCGCGATCGCGGGGTCGAGCTGCTCGTCGATGATGGGGCCGAGCTTGCGGCCGCGGATCGCCAGGTTCGCGTATCCGATGGGCTCGCGCGCGGCGGCGGCGAGGCCGATCGCCACGAAGTCGGCCCAGCCGCGCACGGAGCCGTCGGGGAGCTCGTCGCCGACGCCCTCGGTGAAGCTGTCGCCGATCGCCGCGTAGGAGTGGAACATGCCTCCACGCTATCGCGGGCCACCGGCGGCGTCGCCGCGCGGCCTCCGCTTCGGGGGCGCCGCGCCGGCAGCGCCGCATCGCCGGGTGCTCAGCCCGCGGTCTGCTTGGGCTCGATCTCGCAGTCGGCGCCGGGGTAGAGCAGGGTCTCGTGGCCGTCGTCGAACCGCACGAGGTAGGGCGGGCCGCCGTCTTCGCCGCGGATCTCGAGGATCTCGCCGCGGCGGGTGGCTTGGCCGACCTGCTTGCCGTGGATGATGAGGCGTTCTCCGACGGTTGCGTGCATCGCGTCCTCCTCCGAGTCCTTCCAGCGTACGCCGGTGGACGGGAGCGCGGAAGGGCGGCTGGCGGGGGTGCGAACCCTTCCCTCGAGCACGTTCGGCGGATAGGGTGGCCGGAGTGGGTCAGATGTCCCACTTCGAGCCGAGCGGATGCCGCGGCATCCGCTCACCGCCGCCAGTCGACGAACAGCGAGGTTCCCCATGGCCGATGCCGCCACCCCCGACCGCCCGGCCGAGGCGCTGACGTTCCCCCAGGGATTCCGCTGGGGCGCCGCCACCGCGGCCTTCCAGATCGAGGGTTCGACGCGCGAGGGCGGCCGCGGCGAGTCGATCTGGGACGTCTTCACGCGCACGCCCGGTCTCGTGATCGACGGCTCGAACGCCGAGCTCGCAGCCGACAGCTACCGTCGGTATCGCGACGACGTCGCACTGCTCGCCGGGCTCGACGCCGACGACTACCGGTTCTCGATCTCGTGGCCCCGGGTGCAACCCGGCGGCACCGGCCCCGCGAACGAGGCTGGGCTCGCGTACTACGACCGCCTCGTCGACGAGCTGCTCGCCGCCGGCATCGCGCCCGTGCCGACGCTCTACCACTGGGACCTCCCGCAGGAGCTCGAAGCCGCCGGCGGCTGGCTGAACCGCGACACCGCCTACCGACTCGCCGAGTACGCCGGCCTGGTGGTCGACCGACTCGGCGATCGCGTGCAGCGCTGGATCACCCTCAACGAGCCCGCGATGACGACCCTGCAGGGCTACGCGCTCGGCAGCCAGGCGCCGGGGCACGCGCTCATGATGGGGTCTTTGCCGACAGCCCACCACCAGCTGCTCGCGCACGGACTCGCCGTCGCCGCGATCCGCGAGCGGGGCGACGCCGAGGTCGGCATCACGAACAACCACACCCTGATGGTTCCCGCGACGGATGCCCCGGCCGACCTGTTCGCCGCGGGAGCCTTCGACCTCATCTACAACCGCATCTTCGCCGACCCCGTGCTCACGGGCGCCTACCCCGACCTCTCGGGCTTCGGCCTCGAGGCGATGCCGGGGCTCGAAGACGGCGACCTCGAGCTGATCGGCGCGCCCCTCGACTTCTACGGCATCAACTTCTACAACCCCACGCGCGTTGCGGCGCCGGCCGAGGGCTCCGAGTTCGCCGCGGCCGGCCTGCCGTTCGAGCCAGTGGAGTTCGAGGATGTGGCGACCACGGGATTCGACTGGCCGATCATGCCCGAGACGTTCACCGAGCTGCTCGTCTCGTTCGCGCGCGACTACGGCGAGCGGCTGCCGCCCGTCGTCATCACCGAGAACGGCGCGTCGTTCCCCGACGAGGTCGTGGAGGAGGCCGTCGACGGCGGGGTGCAGCGCACCGTGCACGACGAACGGCGCATCGGCTACCTCGACGAGCACATCGCGGCGGTGCGGCGGGCGATCGACGAGGGCGTCGACGTGCAGGGCTACTACCTGTGGTCGCTCACCGACAACTTCGAGTGGGCCGAGGGGTACACGCAGCGCTTCGGGCTCGTGCACGTCGACTTCGAGACCGGCGAGCGCACGCCCAAGGACTCGTACGCCTGGTATCGCGACCGCATCGGGAGCTCGCGCGGCTGAGCCCGCGCCTCGTGGCGGCGGCGCGCACCGCAGGTTCGGAGAACTGCACGGATTCGGGCCCGATCGCCCGGCAGGCTCCGAGGCTGTGGCGATCGCCGAAGTCGTGGTGCTCGGGAAGCAAAGGTGGGCGGAAGAGCGGCAGATGGCGGATGAAGAGGAGCGGCGGGGCGTCAGTCGACCGCGAGGAGCGCGGCCCACAGGTCGGCCCGGGCGTGGAAGCCCGAGAGGTCGCGGCCGAGCAGGCGCTCGGCGAGCGCGATGCGGCTCCGCACGGTGTGACGGTGCACCCCGAGCGCCTGCGCCGTGGCGTCGAACTGGCCGCCGTGTTGGAGCCACGTGCGGGTCGTCGTGAGCAGCGTCGTGCCGTTCTCGGCGTCGTGCTCGGTGAGCGGGGCGAGCGTCGCCAGCGCGACGGCGCGGGCATCGGTGCGGGCGAGGAACGCGAGCACGCCCTGCCGGCTGATCTCGTCGAACAGCACGACGCCCGAACCGGATTCGCGGGCGCGTTCGACCGCTCGCAGCGCCTGCTCGTGGGCGAGCGCGATGCCGCCCGTGCCGACCGGGTCGGAGAGGCCGACGGGTAGCTCGAACTCGGTCGCGAGCTCATCGGCGAGCGCGGTGTCGACCTCCTCGAGCAGCAGCACGAACTGCTCGTCGTCGCGGCCGAAGAAGAGGCGTCCGCCGCGCTCCTCGACACGCAGCTCGAGCAGCTCGGTCAGGCGGTCGACGGCGGTGAGCGGGGCATCCATCACGGCGATGCGCATCGGCGCCGACGGGAGCGGCCCCCACATCTCGGTCGCGACCCGCTCGGCGAGCGTCAGATCACCCGCGAGGATGCCGCGGAGCAGCCCCGACCGCAGGTGACCGCGTGCCCGGTCGAGGTCGCGGTTCTGCTCGAGCGCGAGGCCGGCGAGGGCGATCACCGAGGTGACGACCTCGCGACCGGCCTGGTCGAGTTCGGGGGAGTCGCCGATCGCGAGCACGCCGCGGAGCGCACCGCCGCCGCCCAGCGTCTGCAGCGTCATCCGCTGCGGCGACCCGGCCGACTCGCCGGCGACGAGCGTGCGGCTGGCCCGCTGGCCTCGGCGCAGCATCGAACGCGCCTCGCCCACGACCTCGCCGAGGAGCGGCTGGCCGAGTCCGTCGTCGGGCGCTTCGCGGTCGAGCGACCCCGTGGCGTCGATCAGCCCGACCCATGCCCCGAGGCGGTGGGAGAGCTCGGCGAGCGTCGCGGACAAGCCGTCGGGGCGGAGGGCGGCGAGCGAGATCGCCCGCTGCGCGTTCAGCGCCCATGCCTGCCGTGCGTAGGCGTCTTCGGCGATGAGGTCGGCGACCGTGCGGGCGATCGCGATGAACGGAACTCGGTAGGGCACCTCGAAGAGCGGCAGGCCCTGGGCGATGCACGCCTCGACGAGCGACTCGGGCGTGCCCTCGCGGATCACCTCGGTGCCGAAGCCGAGCGCGGCGACACCCGTCGCGCGGAGCCGCGCGACGTAGCCGGCGGCGAAGCCGGCCTCGGCGTCGTCGCCGAACTGGGTGCCGGTCGTCAGGAGCACGTGGCCGGCATCGAGGAAGGGCGTGGGGTCGGCGAGGTCGGAGCTGTGCGCCCAGACCACGCGCGCCGAGAGCGCCCCCTCGGGCAGTTCGGCTGCGGGGGTGAGCAGGCCGAGCGCGAGCTCGGGGCGGTCGAGCAGGGTCTGCACGGTCGGCTGCACTGGGCTCCTCGGCAAGTGGCGCGCGGTGTACGCCGCGTCGAACATCCAGCCCTGAGTGTACAACCGGGCGCCAGGCATGGCGCCCTTTGTGACAGCGGCCCGCCGGGTGCCGCAGCTGCGTCTCAGGTGACGGTGCCCTGCCGGGCGAACCGGGGTTCGCGCCACGCCTCCGTCGCCAGGATGTCGGCGAGGGCATCGACCGCGTCCCACACATCGGTGTGCGACACGTACAGCGGAGCGAAGCCGAACCGCATGAGGTCGGGTGCCCGGAAGTCGCCGATGACGCCGCGTTCGATGAGCGCCTGCATGACGGCGTATCCGTCGCCGACGCGGAGCGCCACCTGGCTGCCGCGCTGCGACGACTGGCGGGGCGTGACCACCTCGACCCCCCACTCGGCGAGACGCGTGTCGACGAGGGAGATGAACAGCTCGGTGAGCCGGAGGCTCTTCTCGCGCACGAGGTCCAGGTCGACCTCCGCCCACAGGTCGAGGCTCGCCTCGAGCGCGGCGACCGAGAGGAGCTGCGGCGTTCCGACGCGGAAGCGGGTGACCCCCGCGGCCGGCGTGTACGCCACCTCGAAGTCGAAGGGGGTCGCGTGCCCGTGCCATCCGGTGATCGCGGGTCTCGCTTCGGCGTGATGGCGCTCGGCGACCCACATGAACGACGGCGAGCCGGGGCCGCCGTTGAGGTACTTGTACGTGCAGCCGACCGCGAAGTCCGCATCCGCCGCCCGCAGGTCGACCGGCACCGCCCCGACGCTGTGGCAGAGGTCCCACACCATGATCGCGCCGGCCTCGTGCACGCGGCGGGTCACCTCGGCCATGTCGTACATGCGCCCGGTGCGGTAGTTCACGTGCGTGAGCACGACGACCGCGACGTCGTCCCCGAGCACCTCGTCGAGGCCGGGACCGTCGTCGTCGACCAGCCGCCGCTCGAGCGGCTCCGCAGCCCCGGCGAGCGCCTGCACGCTCTCGAGGATGTAGAGGTCCGTCGGGAAGTTGCCGCGCTCGGAGACGATGACCCGGCGATCGGGCCGCAGGCGCGCGGCAGCCATCGCGACCTGGAACAGGCTCGCCGACGTCGAGTCGCCGAGCACGACCTCGCCAGGGCCCGCGCCGATGAGCGGCGCGATGCGATCGCCGAGCACGAGGGGCTTCTCGAACCAGCCGGCAGCGTTCCAGCTCCGGATGAGGCCGGTGCCCCACTCCTCGGCGATGACGCGCTCGACGTGCGCCGACGTCGCTCGAGGCAGTGCCCCGAGCGAGTTGCCGTCGAGGTAGACGACGCCGTCGGGCAGTGCGAAGCGCTCGCGGAACGAGGCGAGCGGGTCGGCGGCGTCGAGGTCGGCGCACGTCGCGCGGTCGATGGAGATGGGGGCGGATGTCGCGATGCTCATGTGCGGGCATCCCTTCACGGTTTCGGGGGCGGGGCGGGCGGGGCGAGGCGGGCAGGGGCGGCGGAGCGAGGGCTCGAGCTGGTGAGCTCGGATCAGAGGCCGAGGAAACGACGGGCGTTGCCGTGCCGGATCGCTGCCTTCTGCGCGTCGGTCAGGAAGTGAGCCCGGTCGACGACCGCGCCCACCGGGCGCTCGCCCAGGGGGTACGGGTAGTCGCTGCCGAGCATCACCTGCTCGGCGCCGAGGGTGTCGACGAGGAGGCGCAGCGCCGCCGGGTCGAACACGACGGAGTCCACGCTGAAGCGGTCGAGGTATCCCGACGGCGCCAGCTCGCTGACGCCGACGAGGTCGGGGCGCCGATGCCACGCGTTCTCGAACCGCCCGAGCCAGAACGCGAACGAGCCGCCGCCGTGGGCGAAGCCGATGCGGAGCGTCGGCGGGACCCGGTCGAAGACGCCCCCGAGGATCATCGCGATGATCGAGAGATGCGTCTCGGCGGGCATGCCGGTGAGCCAGCGTGCCATCCACCGCTCCAGTCGCGGCGAGCTCGGCATGTCCCACGGGTGCACGAGCACGGGAACGCCGCGATCGGCGCAGTGCTGCAGGAACGTGATCATGCCCTCGTGATCGAGGTCGCGGTCGCCGACGTGATTGCCGATCTCGACGCCGAAGTGGCCGTTGCCCATGCAGCGATCGACCTCGGCGCACGCGGCATCCGGATTCTGGAGGGGCACCTGCGCGAACGGCAGGAGCCTGCCGGCGCCCGGCTCGCAGATGTCCAGTGCGAGGTCGTTGAAGATCCTGGCGACCTTGACGGCTTCGTCACCGCTCTTGTCGTACGAGAAGAAGACGGGGGTCGGCGAGACGACCTGGAGTTCGACGCCGTCGGCCTCCATGTCGGCGAGCCGCACGTCGGCGTCCCAGCAGTCGGCACCCACCCGACGGAACTCGGCGTCGCCGAGCATGATCATCGCGTCGTGCTCCGAGTCGACCCGCAGCGACGGCCAGGTGCCCGGCCCGACCTGTGCGGACAGGTCGGGCCAGGCACGCGGCACGTAGTGCGTGTGGACGTCGATCGAGCCCACCTGGTTCAGCCCTTGCCGGGGTGGACTGCGCCGCAGTTCGGGCAGGTGCGACCCTCTTCGCTCTCGTAGAACTCCCGGAACACGGGGGGCAGGTCTTCGACGATGTCGCGGACCTGCAGCTCGACCTCGTGCACCTTCTCGTTGCAGTTCGGGCAGAACCACGCGAACTTCTCGAGCGTGCCCTCCTCGCGGATGCGCTCGATGACGATGCCGATCGAACCGGCCTCTGGGCGCTGCGGGGAGTGGTACACGTTGCCGGGGAGCAACCACATCTCGCCCTCGCGGATGTCGATGCGCTGGAGCCCGTCCTCGGTCTGGATGTTCACGTGCATGTTGCCGCGGTACTGGTAGAACCACTCCTCGTAGGGGTCGAAGTGGAAGTCCGTGCGCTGGTTCGGGCCGCCGACGACCTGCACGATGAAGTCGCCCATCGGCGCCCAGGCCGCCTTGTTGTTCACCGGCGGCTGCAGCAGATGCTCATGCTCGCGGATCCAGGCCGGGAAGTCGATCACGGGTGGGATGGTGGTCATGATTCCTCCTTGAGTGCGGTCGTGCCGGTCGTGCTGTTCGGTTCGCGGCGCCTCGCGATCACCTGGATCTCGATGCGCAGGTGCGGGTGGGGCAGGGCGTGCACGGCCACCGTGGTGCGGGCCGGGCCGGTCTCGTCGAAGGTCTCCGCCCAGAC
This sequence comes from Agromyces sp. Root1464, assembly GCF_001427265.1. NCBI lineage: Bacteria > Bacillati > Actinomycetota > Actinomycetes > Micrococcales > Microbacteriaceae > Agromyces > Agromyces sp. Root1464. The sequence goes on along the minus strand of NZ_LMFU01000001.1, from coordinate 593,372 downwards.
GGCGTTGTACCGGCCGAAGTCGTTCATGTCGACGAGGTACGTCGTCGCCTGCACGACGTCGTCGAGCGTGCAGCCGCATGACTCGAGCACCTCGCGGATGTTCTCGATGACGGCGCGGGTCTGCACGGCGATGTCGAGTGTCGTGGTGCCGAACCCGTCGACCTCGGCTCCCTCGATCGTGTTGTCGGGCCGGCGGCTCGACGTGCCGGAGACGAGGACGAGGTCGCCCGAGACCTTCGCGTGCGGGAATCGGCCGCGCGGAGTGGCCTTGCCGGCGAGAGTGACGGCGCCGGATGGGTCTGCCGCGCCGGACGGGTCTGCGGTGCCCGCGGTGCCGGCGACCCTGCGGTCGTGGTCAGGCATCACGGCCTCCTTCGCTGCCGTCGATGCGGATCGACACGCGACCGAGGCCGGCCACGGTCGCCTCGACCTGTCCATGCCGGGGCACGGGAGCCGCTGCCGTCGCGGCACCGGCGAGCAGCACCATTCCGGCGCGGAGCGCGAAGCCGTGCGCGGCCGCGAGGCGGCGGGCGGCGGCGACGGCACGGTGCGGATGACCGAGCACCGCTGCGGTCGAACCCGTGTCGACGAGCCGGCCGTCGATCTCGAGCCGCACTCCGCGATTGCCGAGATCGCCCGCCTGCGCTGCGCCGACCCACGGCCCGACGACGAACGCCGCCGCGGAGGTGTTGTCGGCCACGACGTCGTCGAGCGAGAAGCGGAAGTCCCGGTACCGGGAGTCGATGATCTCGAGCGCCGGAGCCACGGCGGCGATCGCGTCGGCGGAAGCGCGTTCGTCGTCGGGGGCGATCTCGTCGAGGTCGGCCCCCAGCAGGTAGGCCACCTCGGGTTCGATGCGCGGATGGATCGCGGCACGGGGGTCGAAGACCCCGCCGTCGTCGATGCGCATCGCGTCGGTGAGGGTGCCCATGATGACGTCGGAGACGCCCATCTGCTGCGCCTTCGCGCGGCTCGTGAACCCCAGCTTCACGCCGACGACGCGCTCGCCACGAGCGAGCCGGCGCGCGACGAGCGCATGCTGGGCCGCGTAGGCCGTGCCGAGGCCGATCGCGGCGTCGGGAGAGAGCTGCCGGATCGGCGATGCCGTGCGCTGCGCCTTGTCGAGCGCCGCCGCGAAGGCGGCCGCCGCGGTCATGCCGCGCTCCCGTTCGAGTCTGCTCTCGCGGCGACGAGGTCGAGCGCGACGTCGACGATCATGTCCTCCTGGCCGCCGACCATCCTGCGGTCGCCGAGTTCGATCAGGATGTCCCGGGCGTCGAGCCCGTAGCGGGCGGCAGCGCGCTCGGCGTGCAGCAGGAAGCTCGAGTAGACGCCCGCGTAGCCGAGCGTGAGGGTCTCGCGGTCGACGCGCACCGGGCGGCGTTGCAGCGGCCGGATGAGCTCCTCCGCGGCATCCTGCAGCGCGAACAGGTCGCAGCCGTGCTGCCAGCCCATGAGGTTCGCGGTCGCGACGAACGCCTCGATCGGACAGTTGCCCGCACCGGCGCCCTGACCGGCGAGGGAAGCGTCGACCCGGTACGCGCCGTGCTCGACCGCCGTGATGCTGTTGGCGTTCGAGAGCGAGAGGTTCTCGTGCGCATGGATGCCGATCTGGGTGCCGGGGTCGAGCACCTCGCGGTAGGCGTCGATGCGGTCGGCGACGCCGCGCATCGTGAGCCGGCCGCCCGAGTCGGTGACGTAGACGCAGTGGGCGCCGTACGACTCCATGAGCTTCGCCTGCGATGCGAGGCCGCGGGGGTCGTTCATGTGGCTCATCATGAGGAACCCCGAGACATCCATGCCGTGGTCGCGGGCCCAGCCGATGTGCTGGGCGGCGACGTCGGCCTCGGTGCAGTGCGTGGCGACGCGCACGCTCTGCACGCCGAGGTCGCGGGCGCGGTGCAGGTCGTCGATGGTGCCGATGCCGGGCAGGATGAGCGTCGTGAGCTTCGCGTGCTGCAGCACCTCGGCGGCCGCTTCGATCCAGCGCTCGTCGGTGCTCGCGCCGTGGCCGTAGGTCACGCTCGAGCCGCCGAGTCCGTCGCCGTGGGCGACCTCGACGGCGTCGACGCCGGCCGCGTCGAGCGCCGCGGCGATCTCGCGGACCTGTTCGACCGAGTACTGGTGGCCGACCGCGTGCATGCCGTCGCGGAGCGTCACGTCCTGTACGTAGACGCGTGGCGCGAAAGCGGCGGCGGCGGATGCCTCGGTGCTCGCGGTCATGCCGGGACCTCCGTTCGTTCGGCGGCGCGCCGGGCGATGAGCCGCTCGGCGGTGCGCAGGGCGGCTGAGGTCATGATGTCGAGGTTGCCCGCGTATTCGGGGAGGTAATGGCCCGACCCGGTCACCTCGAGGAAGATCGAGATCTTCGTGCCGCGGAAGGGCCGGTCGAGCGCGGGCACGTACGCCTCGTCGACCTCGTCGAACTGCACGGGCTGCTTGAGCACGTAGCCGCCGACGTAGGTCTGCACCTCGGCGAGCATCGCCGCGACCGACTCGTGCACGGCGGCCTCGTCGAGCGTGCCGTCGGCGGCACGGCCCTCGACGAGGCACACGACCGTGTCGCGCATCACGAGCGGGGGCTCAGCGGGGTTCAGCACGATGATGGCCTTGCCGCGCTCGGCGCCGCCGACGGCCTCGATCGCCCGCGCGGTGGTCTCGGTGAACTCGTCGATGTTCGCGCGGGTGCCCGGTCCGGCCGATCGGGAAGCGATGGAGGCCACGATCTCGCCGTAGGCGACCGGTGCGACCCGCGAGATCGCCGCGACCATCGGCACCGTCGCCTGGCCGCCGCACGTCACCATGTTGACGTTGCCCGCATCGAGGTGCGCTTCGAGGTTGACGGGCGGGACGACGTACGGGCCGATGGCCGCCGGAGTGAGGTCGACCATGACCCGGCCGTGGTTGCGCACGATCGCGTCGTTGCGGGCGTGGGCGCCGGCGGATGTGGCGTCGAAGACGAGTGCCACGTCGCCGAACTCGGGCATGCCGACGAGGCCGTCGACCCCCTCGTGGGTCGTCGCGATCCCGAGTCGTCGGGCGCGTGCGAGCCCGTCGGAGTCGGGGTCGATGCCGACCATCGCAGCGACGTGCAGCGACTCGGAGAGGCGGATGACCTTGATCATGAGGTCGGTGCCGATGTTGCCGGAACCGATGATGGCGACGCCCGTGGTCATGCGGCTGCTCCTTCTGCACGTGAGTCGGTGAATGCGGCGCGTACTTCGCCGAGGCCGTCGATGCGGGCGCGGAAGACTCCCGGCCCGGTCACGGCGACCATCGGGCCGAGGGCGCCCGAGAGGATGATGTCGCCGGCTCGCAGCGGGCTGCCATGGCGGGCGACGGCGCGTGCGAGCCACGCCACGGCGGTCACGGGGCTGCCGAGGCAGGCGGCGCCCGATCCGGTCGAGACGACCTCGCCCGCGAGGTCGAGGCTCATGCCCGCGGCCGCGAGGTCGAATCCGTCGAGCGATCGGGGGGTGGTGCCGAGCACGATGGCCCCGCTCGAGGCGTTGTCGGCGATCGTGTCGGCGATGCGGATGTCCCAGCCGGCGATCCTCGAGTCGACGACCTCGATCGCGGGGAGCACGAACTCGGTGGCCCGTAGCACGTCGGCGACATTCGCCGTGGGGCAGGCGAGGTCGCCGCCGAGCACGAAGGCGACCTCGGCCTCGACGCGGGGCTGGAGGAAGCGGGCGAGGTCGAGCGGCTCGCGGTCGGCGGCGACCATGTCGTCGAAGAGCGCGCCGTAGTCGGGGGAGAACACGCCGAACTGCGCCTGGACCGCCGGAGCCGTGAGGCCGATCTTGCGCCCGATCAGGCGGCGACCCGCGGCGAGGCGGCGTGCCACGCCGAGCGATTGCACGGCGTACGCGGCATCCTGGTCGTCGCCGAGGAGATCGCGGACGGGAGCGCATGGCGCACCGGTCGCCGCTGCGGTGCGGAGCCGCTCGTCGGCGTCGCGCACGGCCGTCGCCGGCACGGACACGGGTTCTCCGCCGATCGCGGCGCTCACAGCTGCACGCAGACGTTCGTCGGCTCGGTGTAGAACTCGAGCGAGTGGTGGCCGCCCTCACGGCCGATGCCCGAGAGGCCGACGCCGCCGAAGGGGCTGCGGAGGTCGCGCAGGTACCAGGTGTTGACCCACGACATGCCGACGCGCATCCGCTGTGCCACGCGGTGCCCGCGGCTGAGGTCGCTCGTCCAGGTGACGGCGGCGAGTCCGTAGTCGGTGTCGTTCGCGAGTGCGACGGCCTCCTCCTCGGTGTCGAACGGGATGAGCGCCGCGACGGGCCCGAAGACCTCCTCCCGCACGGTGCGGTGCGAGTTGTCGAGTCCGGTCCAGAGGGTGGGTTCGATCCAGGAACCGCCGTCGAGCGCGTCGCCGAACGAGGGGATGCCGCCGCCGGCGAGCAGCGTCGCGCCCTCCTGCTGGGCGAGCTCGAAGTAGGAGCGCACCTTGTCGCGGTGCGCCTGCGAGATCAGGGGGCCCGTGGTCGTCGCGGGGTCTTCGGGCCGCCCGAGCCGGAGCCGCGCGGCCTGCTCGGCGAGGCCCGCGGCCACGTCGTCGAAGACCGCGCGCTCGACGTAGATGCGTTCGGTGCAGAGGCACACCTGCCCGGTGTTCAGGTAGGTCGAACGGGCGAGTCCGGCGATGGCCGTGTCGAGATCGGCGTCGGCGAAGACGACGGCGGCGTTCTTGCCGCCGAGCTCGAACGAGACGGGTCGTACGCGCGGGGCCACCGCGCGCATGATGGCCGACCCGGTCGAGGACTCCCCGGTGAAGGTCACGCCGTCGATGCCCGGATGCGTCGTGAGGAGCTCGCCCGCGGAGCCGGCGCCGAAGCCGTGCACGACGTTCACCACGCCGTCGGGGACCCCGGCTTCGGCAAGGATCTCGGCGAGGAGCGTCGCCGACGACGGCGTCTCCTCGGACGGCTTGACGACCACGGTGTTGCCCGAGGCGAGGGCCGGCGCGAGCTTCCAGGTGAGCAGCAGGAGCGGGAGGTTCCACGGGACGATGATCGCGACGACGCCGAGCGGCTTGCGCAGCGCGTAGTTCAGCGCCGTCCGGCCCCCGGGGAGCTCGGTCAGGAAGGAGTCGAGGCCGGCGGAGGAGACCGTGTCGGCGAAGGACCGGAAGTTCGCGGCCGCACGGGCGACGTCGAGGTCGCGGGCGAGCGTCTCGGGCTTGCCGGTGTCGCCGACCTCGGCGGCGACGAGGTCGTCGAAGCGGCGCTCGATCGCGTCGGCCACGCCCCGGAGGAGCCTGGCGCGCTCGCCGACGGACATGCGTCCCCAGGGGCCGTCGAGCGCGGCGCGCGCTGCGGCGACGGCTCGATCGACCTCGGCGGCGCCGGCCTCGTGCACCTGGCCGATGAGCGAGCCGTCGACGGGGTCGATCTTGTCGAAGCCGCGCACGCCGTCGACGAACTCGCCGTCGATGAAGTTGCGGATCGCTCGTGCGGTGCGCGGTGCCGGTGCCGTTGCCGGTAGCGACGTCGTCTGGGGGGTCATGTGGTTCAGGCTAGGAACTCGGGGGGATGCCGACAAATACTCTCTTGTAGCGCTGCCATGCCCATACGGCTATAGTCCCGGCATGGTCACCGATCGCCTCCTCGACGGCCGGCTCAAGATCCGGCACCTCGTCCTCGTCACCGCCATCGCCGACGAGGGCACGCTCGTGCGCGCCGCCGAGTCGCTGCACATCACCCAGCCCGTGGTCACGCGGGGCCTCCGCGAGGTCGAGGACCTACTCGGCGTCGCGCTCTTCGAGCGTCTGCCGCGAGGCGTCAGGCCGACCCAGTACGGCCATGCGTTCATCGAACGCGCGCGTTCGGTGCTCGCGGAGCTGCGCATCGCGGGCGAGGAGGTGCGGCTCCTGCAGTCGGGGCAGCTCGGCACCGTCACGGTCGGCACGCACCTCGCGGGCTCGAACCTGCTCCTGCCGCGGGCGATCGCCACGCTCAAGGCGGAGCATCCGCGACTGACCGTGGTCGTGCGCGAGGGCACGCCCGACATGCTCCAGCAACTGCTGCTCGCGGGGGACCTCGACCTCACGGTCGGCCGGCTCTCGCCGACGGTGCCGGTGCGGCTCGAACAGGAGCGCCTCCACCAGGAGCCGATCCGACTCGTGGCACGGGCCGGGCATCCCGTGCACGGGGGATCGCGCACCGCGCTCGCCGACCTCATCGCCTATCCGTGGATCTTCCCGGTCGCCCAGACCGCCCTCCGCGCCGAGCTCGAGGCCGTGTTCTTCCACGAGGGGCTTCCGCTGCCCGCCGACCGCGTCGAGTGCACGTCGATGCTGACGCTGCGGAACCTGCTGGTGTCGACCGACGTCATCGCCGCGCTGCCGATGTTCATCGCGGTCGACGATCGCGAGCTGCGCATCCTCCCGACCCCGCTGAGCTCGATCCGCCGCTCGGTCGGCGTCACCCTGCCGAAGGACCGGGCGCCGTCCGCGGCTGCGGCCGCCCTCCTCGGCCACCTCCGCGAGGAGGGCGAACGACTCGCCGAGCTCGCACGCGAGTACGCGACGTCGGAGCCGCGACGGTTCGGCTGATATGTCTGAACGGTCATAGCTGGGAGCCGGATAGATATTGGACAGCATCGGTCCATCTCGCGACGCTGGGATTCACGGCGCTTCGCGGTGTCGTGACCGACAGTTCCCGATCTTCTGCCAACCCCTGGAGGCGACATGGCCGGCTCTCCGTACGTGCCCGATGCGAAGAAGTACCACCCCGACGACTTCGAGCGCGTCGATGGCGAGCCGACCGATCCCGACCCGGCGAGCTGGGGCATGCAGCCCGACGGCTCGTTCCTGCCGCCGGCCTCCACCCCCTCGGTGCCGCGCGACGTCTTCGTCGACTGGCCAGGGCAACTCCCGTACCGCGACGCCGAGACCTACAGCCTGAACGCGACATCCGAAGCGTTCTATCCCATCGTCGTGAACACGAGCCACTCGTGGCAGTGCATCTACGACCTCGACGGCACCCGCTACATGCTGCACTACGGCGGCGGCAACCACTGGAAGCTCTACGACATCACCGATCCGCGCGATCTGAAGATCGTCGACGAGGAGCAGTGGGGCTGGGGAGACTCTCGCCCGAGCTTCGGCGCCGTGACGGTGCAGTGGAACGAGCAGCTCGGCAAGCACATCGCGATCCAGGCGAACGAGACGCCGCGGTACTTCCTCAACGGCCGCGTCGCGAACAAGTGGACCGACGACACCGTCGAGGGCCAGCTCCTCGAGTGGGAGGGCCTGCGCGGCTTCCGCGTCTTCGAGGTGAACGGCCCGAGCCCCCGCGACTGGACCCTGCTCACCGAGGTCTCGACCGACCCGAACCACGGGCCCGACGAGGTGCAGGAGGGCAACGGCGTGCTGGACCTCCCGGTCTACTACGGCGACAAGTACCTGTTCGTGGCGACCGCGCCCGACAACACCTTCACGAACCAGCCGTACAAGACCACGCTCTGGGCGGCCGGCCATGCCGCCTACGACGTCTCCGACCCGGCGAACCCCGTGCACCTCTCGACCTGGTGGGTGCCGGGCACTCGCGCCGGCGAAGAGGCCGACTCCGAGTACCTCGCGGGCAACGAGCGCTGGAACAACAAGACCTCGTGGTTCGGCTCTCGCATGGGCATCTTCATGCCGCGATCGGTCGAGTCGGGCTGGAAGTACGGCTACGCGGCGCAGGGCGGCCAGGGCTTCTTCGTGCTGGATGTCTCGGACCCGTCGAACATCCACCACGTCGGCTGGTGCGACCTCCCGGTGAGCGTCGCCGGCACCGAGGGCGACAACGTCGACACCACCCAGGTCGAGGAGACCGGCTACGTCTACGTCTCGGGCTACCCGATGAACACCGACTGCTACGAGCCCGCCAAGGAGATCTACCAGATCGACGTGAGCGACCCGGCGCAGCCGCGGCTCGTCCGCACGATGCCGCGCCCGATGCCGCCGGCCGAGGCCGCGTTCACCGACTGGGCGCAGCGACGAGGATCGTTCGGGCCGAAGCGCTCGGGCTACTTCACCAACACCGGCACGCCGCACGGCGGGGTCATCCCGTACGCGTTCTACGCGGCGGGGCTCCAGATCTTCGACGTGCGCGACCCCGAGAACCCGAAGGTGGGCGCGTACTTCGTGCCCCCGATGGGACTCAAGGACGACGACGACCTCGCGGCACCGGTGCACGGCATCTTCGTCGAGTGGGACCGCAACCTCATCTGGCTGTTCGCCAACCACGGCATCTACGCGGTCTCCACGCCCCTGCTGGGCGAGCCGGTCGTCGGGCTGCCGACCCCGCCATCCGTCGCGAACTGAACCGGCGCCGAATCGTCCCCCCGCGAAAGTCGACCATGAACCAGACATCCAGGCCGTGGCCAGCCCTCTGGGCACTCGTCATCGGGTTCTTCATGATCCTCGTCGACACGACGATCGTCTCGATCGCGAACCCGGCGATCCTCGCCGACCTCGACACCGACCTCACGGCGGTGCTCTGGGTGACGAGCGCCTACCTGCTCGCCTATGCCGTGCCGCTGCTCATCACGGGACGGCTCGGCGACCGCTTCGGGCCGAAGCGGGTCTACCTCGTGGGGCTCGTTGTGTTCACGCTCTCGTCGCTCTGGTGCGGGCTGTCGGGCGACATCACGACGCTCATCGCCGCCCGCGCGGTGCAGGGCCTCGGGGCGGCGCTCATGACCCCGCAGACGATGGCCGTCATCGCCCGGGTCTTCCCCCCGAACCAGCGCGGCGCCGCCATGGGCCTGTGGGGATCCGTGGCCGGCGTCGCGACCCTCGTCGGCCCGATCCTCGGCGGCGTGCTCGTCGACTCGCTCGGCTGGGAGTGGGTGTTCTTCGTGAACGTCCCGGTCGGCGTCGTCGCGTTCGCGGCGGCCTGGCGGTTCGTGCCCGACCTCGAGACGCACGGGCACCGCTTCGACTGGCTCGGCGTCGTGCTGAGCGCGGTCGGCATGTTCCTCGTCGTCTTCGGCATCCAGGAGGGGCAGGCCTACGACTGGGGCACGATCACCGGTCCGATCACCGTCTGGGGCGTCATCGTCTCCGGCATCGTCGTGCTCGCCGCATTCGTGGTCTGGCAGGCGTTCAACCGCGCCGAGCCCTTGCTGCCGCTCGGGCTCTTCCGCGACCGCAACTTCGCACTCTCGAACGTCGCGATCTCGCTCGTCGGCCTCGCGATGACGGCCATGCCGCTCCCGCTCGCGTACTACTTCCAGGTGGCGCGCGGACTGAGCCCGACCCAGGCCGCGCTCATGCTCGTGCCGATGGCCGTCGTCTCCGGCGTGCTCTCCCCGCTCGTCGGGCGCTTCAGCGACCGCGTCGATCCGAAGTGGGTCGCGCTCACGGGGTTGTCGACGTCGGCGCTCGCGCTCGGCGGCTACGCCGTACTCCTCGGCCCGGATGTCCCGTACTGGCTGCTGCTCCTGCCCTCCGCGCTGCTCGGGCTCGGCGTCTCGGGGATCTTCGCCCCGCTCGCGTCGACCGCGACCCGGAACCTCCCGTCGGCGCTCGCGGGGGCCGGTTCCGGCGTCTACACGATGACCCGGCAGGTGGGGTCGGTGCTCGGTTCCGCGGCGATCGCGGCGCTGATGAGCTACACCCTCGCCGCCCAGTTGCCGGGCCTCGACGCCGAGCACGCCAGGCCGGGCGGCGGTGCGCCGACCGCCGAGGTCGCCGAGGGGTTCTCCGCGGCGATGGCGCAATCGCTCTGGCTCGCCGTCGCGGGATTCGCGGCCTGCGCCGTGGTGGTGGCGTTCTTCGCCAAGCCGAAGGTCACCGTCGGATGGGGCGAGGCGCGAGGCGCCGGGGCGTCCGTCGCCGGTTCGTTGTCCGATTCGGCCGGCGCACGCTGATGGCCGCCGAAGCATCCGCCGGGGCACCCACCTCGACCAGCGGGATCCAGAATACAAAAATCGTCACGGAAAGTTGAGCAGCGACATGACTCACGCAAGCGGCGGCGGTCGACTCGTCGTCGACGGCCTCGAGAAGCAGTACCTGCTCGACGGCGCCGAGGTCCCGGTGGTGAAAGGCGTCACCTTCACGATCGAGCCCGGCACCTTCACCTCGCTCCTCGGCCCTTCGGGCTGCGGCAAGACGACCACCCTCCGCTGCGTCGCCGGCCTCGAGAACAGCAACGGCGGCGTGATCTCGCTCGACGACCGGGTGCTCTCCACCGGGTCGCAGCATGTGCCGCCCGACAAGCGCGACGTCGGCATGGTGTTCCAGAACTACGCGATCTGGCCCCACATGACCGTCTTCGCCAACGCGGTGTTCCCGCTCCAGGTCTCGGCGGGCAAGCTGCCGAAGAAGGAGGCGAAGAAGCGCGCGATGGAGGCGCTCGAGCTCGTGCAGCTCGACGGCTTCGCCCACCGACCGGCCACGGCGCTCTCGGGCGGCCAGCAGCAGCGACTCGCCCTCGCCCGCGCCCTCGCCCACCGTCCGCGACTGCTGCTGCTCGACGAGCCGCTCAGCAATCTCGACGCGAAGCTTCGCGACACGATGCGCAACGAGCTCCGGAGCCTCCAGCAGCGGCTCGGCATCACCGCGCTCTACGTCACGCACGACCAGTCCGAGGCGCTGTCGATGTCCGACCGGGTGGCGGTCATGAACCAGGGGCGCATCGTGCAGGAGGCGGCCCCGCGCGACCTCTACTACCAGCCGGCCGATCGATTCGTCGCCGACTTCGTGGGCCGGGTCAACATGATCCCCGCCGTCGTGCGCGACCGCGACGGCGCCGGCGACGCGCTCGTCGAGGCGTTCGGCACCCGGCTCGTCACGCCCTGCCCGAGCGGGGTCGCGAAGGGCGCCGATGTCACCGTCACCTTCCGGCCCGAGAGCGTGCGCTGGCACGAAACGGCTCCTGACCGCCCGAACCTGCTGCCCGCGAGGGTCGTACGGGTCGAATTCCTCGGCGAGATCGTCGAGTACGAGGCGGAGGTCCTCTCGGGGCAGACCGTCGTCGGCAGCATCGTCGGACGCGGCGCCCCGCTGAACTCGCCCGCGACCGGCGACTCCGTCTTCATCGAGCTGACCCCGCAGGCGTGCCGCGTCCTCGCGGCATAGGTCCACCCCCAACCACGAGATCCACGTCAGAGAGGACATCCGGATCATGAACACACTCACAGCACGAAGCGGGCTGATCGCCCTCGGGGCGGCAGGGTTGCTGCTCCTCAGCTCTTGCAGCACCCCCACCGAGGCATCCGGCGCGATCGAGCCGACCGGCGAGGTCGAACTGGCCGATTGCGAGGTCGTCGAGATCGGTGCGATCACGCGGTGCGAGAACTTCTACGACGACTTCTGGCCACAGATCGACGAGCAGATGGACGCCCTCTACGAGACCGCCAAGCAGACCGACGGCGGCAAGCTCGTGATCTGGGACTGGTACGAGCTCTCGCCCGACGTGATCGCCGAGTTCAACTCCCGCTACCCCGACCTGAAGATCGAGACGCGCGGCCTCACCTACAACCTGTCGTCGGCGATCATCTCGGCCAAGGCCACGGGCTCGCGCAACACCGACATCATCTCGGGCTCGCTCGTGTCGGCGGCCACGATGACCGACGAGGGGTACTGGGCCGACATCGACTGGACGGCGTTCGGCGTCCCCGCCGAGTTCTTCACCATCGGGGATCCCGCGATGCTGCCGGACAGCGTCAACGGCTCGCTCATGCAGGTCAACACCGACAAGATCGAGGCACCCTCGACGCTCCCGGGACTTCTCGACCCGCAGTACCAGGGCAAGGTGTCGGTCGCGAGCTACAACGCGAACGTCTTCGCCGGCTACGGCATGGTGGAGGGCGAGGATGCGATGGTCGAGCTGATCGACGAGCTGAAGTCGTCGGGCACGCTGCAAGTGCTCGAGGACCAGGACTCGCAGCTGTCGAGCGGTGACGTGCCGATCGCGCTCGGCCAGACCCTCTTCAACCCGAACCCGAGCCTCACGGTCTCGCCGTACGAGAACTCCGGGGTGTTCGCCCAGTTCTCCGGCGTGAACGTCGATGCGAAGAACCAGGCCGGCGCCATGCTGTGGTCGCTCTGGAACGCGTACGACCCCGACTGGCTCGAGCTGCGCATGACCGACGAGCGCTTCTCCACCACCCAGGTGCCCTACCCGGGTCTGCCGACCGCGCTGTTCGACTCGGCGACGGGACTCATGAAGACCAATGCCGACGCACTCCTCGCGGGCCTGCAGGGCGGGGCGGTCACGGAGACCGTCGACACCCGCGACGAGTGGATCGCGATGATCAACGCCGCCGACGCGGCACTGAACGGATAGCACGTGTCTCAGGCAGGACGGACCACGAACGCCGAGCGCACTCGGCCGACCTCGATGAAGATCGCGACGGTCATCGCCGGAGCGGTGATCTTCCTCCTCCTCGCGATCCCGCTGGCGGTCCAGGTCATCACGGCGTTCCGTGGTCCGTTCCTGCCGTTCGGCGTCTCGTCCGCGAAGTGGTCGATCGAGAACTTCACGACCCTCTGGGAGCTCCGCGAGGACTTCTGGGCCGTGATCGGCTCGACCGCGGCCTTCGTCGGCGGGTCGACCGTGCTCTCGCTCGCGATGGCGTTCGGGCTCGCGTGGGTGACGGTGCGCACCGACGCGCCGCTCCGGCGGGTGATCTCCGTGCTCGTCGTCGTGCCCTTCATCATCCCGCCGATCGTGAAGGCGCAGGCCTACCTGCTGATGCTCTCGCCGGAGTCCGGCGTGCTGAACCAGCTCCTGCGCCTGCTGCCGGGCGACCTCGTGATCGACCCGTACTCGTTCGTCACGATGACCGTCATCCAGGCGCTCACGAACGTGACCTTCCCCTTCCTCATGATCGTCCCGATCCTGACGAGCATGGACGGTTCGCTCGAGGAGTCCGCACGCGTCTCGGGGGCGTCCTGGCCGCAGACCCTTCGGCGCGTGACCCTGCCGATGCTGTGGCCGGGCCTGCTCGGCGTCGCCGTGCTGACCTTCATCCTCGGCCTCGGCAGCCTCGAGGTCCCCCTCCTGTTCGGCCAGGAGAGCGGCCAGTCGATCTTCGCCCTGAAGCTCTGGAACCTCATCAGCGCGGGGGCCGGTGAGCTGCCGCAGTACGGACTGGCAGCAGCCTGGGGATGCGTGTTCCTCGTCATCACGACGATCGCATTCGTGATCTACCTCCGCGCGACGAGGAACGCCGAGCGGCGGGCCTCGATCTCGGGCAAGGGGTTCCGGCCCACCGTCATGAAGCTGGGCGGCTGGCGCATCCCGGTGATGATCCTGATCTCCGTCTTCGTGCTGCTCACGGCGATCCTGCCGCTGTTCGCCCTGTTCTGGTCGGCGATCACCCCGTACCCGATCGCCTTCTCGTTCACCGCCCTCGTCGAGCAGACCCAGTTCGGCTCGTTCGGCGCCGTGCTCGGCGATCCGGAGTTCTGGGCCTCGCTCGGCCGCACCCTGATCATCGCGGGCGCCAGCGCCACGATCGCGTGCGTCGCGGCGACGGTGCTCGCCTACGGCATCGCGAGAGCCCGGCGCACGGGCTGGACGAAGGCGATGGACCTCTTCGCGTCCTCGTCGGTCGCGATCCCCGCCGTCATCGCCGGCTTCGCGATGTTCCTCACGTTCATGGTCATCAATCCGGTGATCCCGCTGGCCGGCACGATCGCCGCGCTCGTCATCGCCTATTCGTATCGCGTGTCGATCGCATACCGGGCGGGGTACAGCGCGACGCTGCAGATCCGCATGGAGCTGGAGGAGGCCGCGCTCGTCAGCGGCGCCAGCCCGCTCGAGGGGTTCCGCCGTATCGTCGCTCCGCTGCTCATGCCGACGGTCTTCGCCGTGTGGATCCAGATGTTCGTGCTCGGCACCAACGAGTTCACCCTGCCGGCGTTCCTGGCGACGCCCGAGTCCCGCCCGTTGTCGGTCTACATGTACGCGATGATCAGCCCCCGGTCGGCCCAGCTCTACGCCCCCGACCAGGGCGCGGCGATGGCGCTGATCTTCACGCTGCTCGTCTTCGCGATCGGCTACGGCCTGCAGTGGGCGGTGTCGCTCCGCGCGATCGGCCGGGCGAAGCGTCGCAATCCGATTCCCGGCGTCGGGACGGCGTCGGTGCTGCCGCCGGCACTGCCGGATGCGCCCGACACCCGGGCGGTGGCCGCACAGGACCTTCGCGACGAGCGGGAGCTGACGAGGAGCTGAACAGGAGCTGATCGGCGCACGACCGAACGCGCACGAGCCGAGCCAGGCGCCCATCCGACCGCACCGGTCGGGTGGGCGGCTTCGTTTGTACATGGCGTCGAAGAAGCAGGTATCTCGTATACACGCGGGCGCTGAGGCATCCGCTCGGGCCGACCTAGCATTGGCGGCATCAGCCACCGTCGTCACCCCGCATCGGAGCACTCATGACTCTCGTCGACACCCCGGCCACCCTGACCGGAGGACCCTCGCTCGCCCAGGAGCGCCGTCTCGTCACCGCCATCCCCGGCCCCCGCTCGCAGGAGCTCATGGCCCGCAAGGCGGCCGCCGTCGCCGCGGGCGTCGGCCACACCCTGCCGATCTCGGTCGTCGCAGCGGGCGGAGGCGTCATCGTCGACGCCGACGGCAACTCGCTCATCGACCTCGGCTCGGGCATCGCCGTCACCGGCGTCGGCAACTCGGCGCCCCGCGTCGTCGAGGCCGTCACCGCGCAGCTGAACTCGTTCACGCACACGTGCTTCACCGTCTCGCCGTACGAGGGCTACGTCGCCGTCGCCGAGAAGCTCAACGAGCTCACCCCCGGCGACCACGTCAAGCGCACCGCCCTCTTCAACTCGGGCGCCGAGGCCGTCGAGAACGCCGTCAAGATCGCCCGCCACTTCACGAAGAAGCAGGCCGTCGTCGCGTTCGACCACGCGTACCACGGCCGCACGAACCTCACCATGGGCCTCACGGCGAAGAACATCCCGTACAAGAGCGGCTTCGGCCCGTTCGCGTCCGAGGTGTACCGCGCACCGCTCAGCTACCCCTTCCGCGACGGCGGCCTCTCGGGCGCCGAAGCGGCGGCCAAGGCCATCTCCGTCATCGAGAAGCAGGTCGGCGCCGAGAACCTCGCCGCGATCATCATCGAGCCCATCCAGGGCGAGGGCGGCTTCATCGTCCCGGCTCAGGGCTTCCTCTCCGCGCTCGTCGAGTGGGCGCGCGAGAACGACGTCGTCTTCATCGCCGACGAGGTGCAGACCGGCTTCGCCCGTACCGGTGCCTGGTTCGCGAGCGAGCACGAGGGCATCGTTCCCGACGTCATCGTCACCGCCAAGGGCATCGCCGGCGGCCTGCCGCTCTCCGCGGTCACCGGCCGTGCCGAGATCATGGACTCCGCGATGGCCGGCGGCCTCGGCGGCACCTACGCGGGTTCGCCCATCGCCTGCGCCGCCGCACTCGCGACGATCGAGACGTACGAGCAGGACGGCCTCATCGAGCGCGCCCGCGAGATCGGCTCCGTGCTCATCGGCCGCCTGAACGCGCTGCGCACCGCCGACCCCCGCATCGGCGACGTCCGCGGACGCGGCGCCATGGTCGCGATCGAGCTCGTCGACCCCGCCACCGGGGCTCCCGACGCCGCGCTCACGAACGCGGTCGCGAAGTACGCGCACGCCAACGGCGTCGTGCTGCTGACCTGCGGCACCTACGGCAACGTCATCCGCTTCCTGCCCCCGCTCGCCATCTCCGACGAACTGCTCATCGACGGCCTCTCGGTCGTCGCGGAAGGACTGAAGAACGCATGACCGACCTCCTGGCGGCGACGACGACGTCGACCGCAACGACGGATGCCGCGGCATCCGCTGCCCTTCGACAGGCTCAGGGAGCCGGCGCGGCCGATGCCCACATCGCGACGCCCCTCACCGACGCACGCTCCCAGCTCGCCGAGGCGGTGGGCCTGCTCGGCTACACCGACGGACTGCACCAGATGCTCGCGACCCCGCGCCGCGAGCTCACCGTCGCCGTGCCGCTGCGCATGGACTCGGGTGAGAGCCGGCTCTACATCGGCCACCGCGTGCAGCACAACTTCTCGCGCGGCCCGGCCAAGGGCGGCCTGCGCTACGCACCGAACGTCAACATCGACGAGGTGCGGGCGCTCGCGATGTGGATGACCTGGAAGTGCGCCCTGCTCGACGTGCCGTACGGCGGCGCGAAGGGCGGCATCGCGATCGACCCCCGCGAGCACTCCAAGGCCGAGCTCGAGCGCGTGACCCGCCGCTACACGAGCGAGATCCTGCCGATCATCGGCCCGGAGCGCGACATCCCCGCGCCCGACATCGGCACCGACGAGCAGACGATGGCCTGGATCATGGACACCTACTCCGTGACCAGCGGCTACACGGTGCCCGGCATCGTGACCGGCAAGCCCATCGCGCTCGGCGGTTCGCAGGGGCGGGCGAGCGCGACCTCGCGTGGGGTGACCCACATCGCGCTCGCCGCGCTCCGGCACCGCGGCATCGAGCCGTCGCGCGCGACCGCAGCGGTGCAGGGCTTCGGCAAGGTCGGTGCGGATGCCGCACGGTTCCTCTCCGAGGCCGGCGTCACCGTCGCCGGGGTCAGCGACCAGTACGGCGCCGTGTTCAACGCGACGGGCCTCGACATCGAGGCGCTCGGGGGCCACGTGCGCGCCACGGGTTCGGTCGTCGGCTTCGCCGGCGCCGAGGCGATCGACGGCGCGCAGCTCATCACGCTCGACGTCGACCTGCTCGTGCCGGCCGCCGTCGAGGGCGTGCTGCACGAGGGCAACGCGGCCTCGGTGCAGGCCACGGTCATCGTCGAGGGCGCGAACGGTCCGACGACGCCCGGTGCCGACCGCATCCTCCGCGAGAACGGCGTGCTCGTCGTGCCTGACATCCTTGCGAACGCGGGCGGCGTCATCGTCTCGTACTTCGAATGGGTGCAGGCGAACCAGGCCTACTGGTGGCGCGCCGACGAAGTGGAGTCCAGACTGGAGGAGCGGATGCTCAGCGCGTGGCAGCACGTGCTGGGATACGCCGAGACACGGGGGCTCTCGCTTCGCACCGCCGCGACGGCGCTCGCCGTCGAACGCGTCGCCGAAGCGCACAAGCTGCGCGGGCTCTACCCCTGATCGCAGCATCCGCACCGCTCTCGACCCCGTCACCCCGAATCATCGAACGGAAACCACACGCATGACGACCGCAACACAGGAAGCGACCGTGCTCGACCGCATCAACGGCGGGCTCTTCATCGGCGGCGAATGGGTCGACGCGGAGGGCGGCAAGACGCTCGCCGTCATCGACCCCGCGACCGGGGCGACGATCAAGGAGATCGCCGATGCATCCGTCGCCGACGGCACCAAGGCGCTCGACGCCGCGGTCGCCGCGCAGGACGCATGGGCCGCGACGGCTCCGCGTGAGCGCGGCGAACTGCTGCGCCGGGCGTTCGACCTGCTGCAGGAGCGCAAGGAGGACTTCGCCCTCCTCATGACGATGGAGATGGGCAAGCCCCTCGCCGAGGCACGCGGAGAGGTCGCCTACGGCGGCGAGTTCCTGCGCTGGTTCAGCGAGGAAGCCGTCCGCATCTCGGGCCGCTACGGGCTGAACCCCGAGGGCACCGGCAACATGATCGTCTCGCAGCGCCCCGTCGGCCCGTCGTTCTTCATCACGCCGTGGAACTTCCCGCTCGCGATGGCGACCCGCAAGATCGCGCCCGCGCTCGCCGCAGGCTGCACCGTCGTCATCAAGCCCCCGGCACTCACGCCGCTCACGACCCTCGCGTTCGTGCAGCTGCTCGAAGAGGTGGGCCTGCCGGCCGGCGTCGTCAACGTCATCGCGACGTCGACCTCGTCGAAGGTCTCGGGCCCGATCATCGCCGACCCGCGCCTGCGCAAGCTCAGCTTCACCGGTTCGACCGAGGTCGGCCGCAGCCTCATGAAGGAGGCCGCGCAGGGCATCCTCCGCACGTCGATGGAGCTCGGCGGCAACGCGCCGTTCGTCATCTTCGAGGATGCCGACCTCGACAAGGCCGTCGACGGCGCGATGCTCGCCAAGTTCCGCAACATCGGGCAGGCCTGCACCGCCGCGAACCGTTTCATCGTGCACGAGTCGGTCGCCCACGAGTTCGGCAAGCGCGTCGCCGAGCGCGTGCAGGCGATGCGCGTCGGACGCGGCACCGAAGACGGAATCGCGATCGGCCCGCTGATCGACGCGAAGGCGGTCGCCTCGACCGACGAGCTCGTCAGCGACGCCGTCTCCAAGGGCGCAACGGTGCTCACCGGCGGCGCCGCGATCGAGGGCGAGGGCACGTTCTACGCCCCGACCGTGCTCGGCTCCGTGCCGGCCGACGCCCGCCTCCTCCGCGAGGAGATCTTCGGCCCGGTGCTCGGCATCACGACGTTCTCGACGGAGGACGAGGCCGTTCGCCTCGCCAACGACACCGAGTACGGCCTCGTCTCCTACGTCTTCACGCAGGACCTCGCGCGCGGCCACCGCATGATCAACCGCCTCGCCACGGGAATGATGGGCCTGAACACCGGCCTCGTCTCGAACGCCGCCGCGCCGTTCGGTGGCATCAAGCAGTCGGGCATCGGCCGTGAGGGCGGGCTCGAAGGCATCCACGAGTACCTCGACACGAAGTACACGCTCATCCCCGTGAGCTGAACCACCCGAGCGGATGCCGCAGCTCGCGCTGCGGCATCCGCTCGCCCAGGTCTCGATACGGCCCTGGAGGCCTACTCGACCAGCAGGACAACCGAAGGAAGTACGAACACCATGGAACGCATCGACTGCGACGTCGTCATCGTCGGCGCCGGGGCCTCGGGCCTCACCGCCGCCACCAAACTGAGGGCCGCCGGCAAGTCCGTCGTCGTGCTCGAGGCGCGCGACCGCATCGGCGGACGCCTCTGGACCGACGACATCGACGGGGCCATGCTCGAGATCGGCGGCCAGTGGGTCTCGCCCGATCAGGACGCCCTCATCGAGACCCTCGAAGAGCTCGGCCTCGCAACGTACGAGCGCTACCGCGAGGGCGAGAACGTCTACATCGCCGAGAACGGCGAGCGTCGTCTCTTCGAGGGCGACATCTTCCCGGTGCCGGCCAAGACCGAGGGCGAAATCGTCGGCCTCATCGAGAAGCTCGACGCGCTCGTCGCCGAGATCGACCCCGACGCGCCGTGGGCGCACCCGCGCGCGAAGGAGCTCGACGAGGTCTCGTTCGCCGAGTGGCTCGGCACCCAGACCGACGACGAAGAGGCCAAGCTCAACATCGGCATGTTCATCGCCGGTGCCATGCTCACCAAGCCCGCCCACGCGTTCTCGGCGCTGCAGGCGCTGCTCATGGCGGCATCCGCCGGCTCGTTCTCGAACCTCGTCGACGCCGACTTCATCCTCGACAAGCGCGTCGTGGGCGGCCTCCAGCAGGTACCGCTGCTCCTCGCGGAGCGCCTCGGCGACGCCGTGCGCACCGGTCAGGCCGTGCGCACCATCCGCTGGACGCCGGATGCCCCCGACGCCGGTGTCGTCGTCGTGACCGACTCCGTCGAGGTGCACGCGAAGCACGTCGTGCTCGCGCTGCCGCCGATCCTGATCAGCCGCATCTCGTACGAGCCGCCGCTGCCCCGCCGCCAGCACCAGATGCACCAGCACCTCTCGATGGGCTTCGTCATCAAGGTGCACGCGGTCTACGAGACGCCGTTCTGGCGCGAGCAGGGCCTCTCGGGCACCGCGTTCAGCCCGTACGAGCTCGTGCACGAGGCCTACGACAACACCAACCACGACGACCCGCGCGGCACGCTCGTCGGCTTCGTCTCCGACGAGGAGGCCGACGGCGTCTTCAGCCTCTCCGCCGAGGAGCGGAAGGCCCGGATCCTCGAGTCGATCTCGCACTACTACGGCCCCGAGGCCCTGAACCCCGTCGTCTACTACGAGAGCGACTGGGGCTCCGAGGAGTGGACCCGCGGCGCGTACGCGGCGAGCTTCGATATGGGCGGGCTCGCCCGGTACGGCGCGGACCTCCGCACCCCCGTCGGACCGATCCACTTCTCGTGCTCCGACATGGCGGGCAAGGGCTACCAGCACGTCGACGGCGCGATCCGCGTCGGCCGCGAGGTCGCCGACGAGATCCTCGGCACGAGCTGATGGTCACCCGCATCGTCGTCGGCTACACGGCGAACGAATCCGGCGCCGACGCGCTCGCCCTCGGCGGGCGGCTCGCGGCGGCCAGTGAGGCGCTCCTCGAAGTCGTGATGGTGCTTCCCATCGAGGCGCGCGGCGCCGTCGTGCCGCCCGACACCGGATACGAGCGTCACCTGAAGGAGCGCTCGCGGGGTTGGCTGGCCGAGGCATCCGCTCGACTGGGCGACGGTGTCGAGCAGGCGCTGCACATCCGCTACGCCGAGTCGTTCGCCGAAGGCCTCGTGGCGGCGGCGCACGAGTTCGACGCGTCGCTCATCGTCGTCGGCGCCGCGCGCGGCGGCCTGCTCGGCCGGTCGCGCATCGGCTCGGTGGCCAACGACCTGCTCCACGCGTCCGATGTGCCAGTGGCGCTCGCTCCCGCGGGTTCCCGCGAGGTGCCCGTCTCGCTCGGGGTCACCCGCATCACCGGTGCCGTCGGCACGCGCTCCGGAGCGGGGTCGGTGCTCGACATCTCGGTGCGCCTCGCCCGCCTGACGCACGCGCCGCTGCGGCTCGTGTCGCTCGTCTCGATCGACCTCCCGGCCGGCATGGACGAGGAGCTCGCGTCCCTCGCGAGCACCGCTCACGCCGACGACGTGCTCGAGGCGGCGCGACGTGCGCTGCCCGCCGGGACGACGGCCACCGCGGTCGTCGCGACCGGCGACACGATCGAGCAGGCGGTCAAGGCGCTCGAGTGGCACGCCGGCGAGGTCGTGCTCGTCGGTTCCAGTCGCCTCGCGGCCTCCAGCCGCCTCTTCCTGGGCTCGACGGCATCGAAGATGCTGCGCGAGCTGCCGGTGCCGATGATCGTCGTGCCGCGCTCCACCTCCTGAAGGACCATGCAATGACGCAGCAAGAACCCGTCCAGCACCACACCGAGCCGCATGCGCCGCTGACCACGGCGAGCGCCGCGATCGACGGCAAGGAGGGGGGCATCTCGAAGAAGGGCCTCTCGGCCGGCTCGGTCGGCCTCATCGGCGCGATCGTCATCGGCATCTCGTGCATCGCCCCCGCGTACACCCTGACGGCTGCGCTCGGCCCGACGGTGTCGGAGGTCGGCGTGCAGGTGCCCGCGATCATCCTCGTCGGCTTCATCCCGATGCTGCTCGTCGCCTTCGGCTACCGCGAGCTCAACCGCCGCATGCCCGACTCGGGCACCTCGTTCACGTGGGCGACCCGCGCGTTCGGGCCGTGGGTCGGCTGGCTCGCGGGCTGGGGGCTCGTCGCCGCGACGATCCTCGTGCTGTCGAACCTCGCGGGCATCGCGGTCGACTTCCTGTTCCTCCTGATCTCGCAGATCGCGGGCAATCCCGAGATCGCCGACATCGCCGCGAACCCGTTCGTGAACGTCGTGACGTGCCTGCTGTTCATGCTCGGGGCGACCTGGATCTCGTACCGCGACATGCAGACGACGCAGAAGCTGCAGTACTGGCTCGTGGGCTTCCAGGTGCTCGTGCTCGTGGTCTTCTCGGTCGCAGCGCTCATCGAGGTCGCGAACGGCAACGCCTTCGACGCGACGCCGATCGAGCTGTCGTGGTTCAACCCGTTCGCCGTCGAGTCGTTCTCGGCGTTCGCGGCGGGCCTGTCGCTCTCGATCTTCATCTTCTGGGGCTGGGACGTCACGCTCACGATGAACGAGGAGACCCGCGGTTCCGAGAAGACGCCGGGCCGCGCGGCCACCATCACGGTCGTCACGATCGTGATCCTCTACCTGCTCATCGCGGTCTCGCTCATCTCGTTCGCGGGCGTGGGCACGGGGGAGTACGGCCTCGGCAACCCCGACATCCAGGACAACGTCTTCTTCCACCTCGCCGGCCCGATCCTCGGACCGCTCGCGGTGCTCGTCTCGCTCGCCGTGCTCACGAGCTCGGCGTCGAGCCTGCAGTCGACGTTCGTCTCGCCCGCGCGCACGCTGCTCGCGATGGGTCACTACGGCGCGCTGCCCGAGAAGTTCGCGAAGGTCAGCCCCCGCTTCTTCACGCCCGGGTACGCGACGATCGTGTCGGCGATCGTGGCCTCGGTCTTCTACGCGGTCATGCGCTTCGTGAGCGAGAACGTGCTGTGGGACACGATCACGGCCCTCGGCATGATGATCTGCTTCTACTACGGCATCACGGCGTTCGCGTGCGTGTGGTTCTTCCGTTCGGTGTGGTTCCGGTCGGTGCGGAACGTCTTCTTCACGCTGCTGTTCCCGCTCATCGGCGGGGTGATCCTCGCGGTGCTGTTCTTCACGACGCTGATCGACAGCATGGACCCGGCCTACGGCAGCGGCTCGAACGTCTTCGGACTCGGCCTCGTCTTCGTGCTCGGCATGGTGGTGCTGCTCTCGGGCGTCGTCATCATGCTGTGGCAGTGGCGCAAGCGCCCGGCCTTCTTCCGCGGCGAGACGCTCTCGCGCGCGGTCGCAGAGGACTGAGCCCGAGGTTCAGTACAGCCGAGGCCGCCCCCTGCGACACCAGGGGGCGGCCTCGTTCCGTCGTGCGCCGACGGCCATCGGGGGCGGATTCCTGAGTCTGTGAACGAAAACCGTGTCGAATCGCGCGGTGCCGGACATACCTACTGTGAGGGCATCTGACGGAAGGGCGCGCGATGGACGACTGGCTGGACGAAGCGGTACGGCGGGGAGCGCCGCAGCCGCTCGGGGCGGAGCCCGTCGCCGCTGCCGAGGCCGTGGCGGTCGCCCACGCGGTGGCCGCGGCCGAACGCAACGGACGGCGGATGCCACGCCGGGCCGCGTTCCTCGGGGGTGCCGCGCTCAGCCTGGGCATCCTGGGACTCGGCGTGACCGCGGCAGCCGCTGCGCCGACGGTCATCGAGTGGTTCGGTTGGACTCCCGACGTCGTCGCGCAGCGGTCCTTCGACTTCGGCGCCGGCGTCGATCTCGGGCTCTGCGAGGTCTTCATCGGTGTCGAGCCGGACTACTCGCGAGATGTGGCCACGGACGAGGTCGACCGGCGAACCGAGGAGGCTCGGACGTTCCTCGTCGAGCACGACTGGGAACCACTCATCGCGTCGATCACGGAACAGGAGATTCGGGCCGAGTACGAACTCGAGGTCTCACGGCGGGTCGCATTCACCGACCCCGACAGCATCGCCTCCGGCGCGACGCCGCCACCTGCGACGTTGTCGTTCGCCGCGACGCAGCTCATGGCCGACCGCGTGTTCGCCGAATTCGAGGAGGCGGGCCACCTCCGCGACGGTGTCGCCTTCTCGCAGGGGGCGGGACCGTGCGACGGAGAGACCGAGGACCCGAGGTGATGCGGAGACGTGTCCGGTCGGATCGGGAGACCCGGCTCGAGCAGGCCTACGTCGCCAACGCACCCGACCTGCTCAGCTACTTCGGTCGCCGGGTGCACAACTCAGCTGACACGGCTGACCTCCTGAGCGAGACCTTCGTGGTCGCGTGGCGCCGCGCCGACCGTCTCCCGGTCGATCCCGAACAGACCCGCATGTGGCTCTTCGGTGTCGCCCGTCGTGTGCTCGCCAACGCGGCACGCGGCGACATCCGTCGGGCGGGTCTCGCCGATCGCCTGCGGGCGCACCTCGAGACCCGCCCCTCCGAGCACGTCGACGCCGACGCGCTCGACATCCGTGCAGCACTCGACGCGCTTCCCGACGACCAGTCGGAGCTCGTGCGGCTCGTGCTGTGGGACGGCTTCACGATGCCGGAGGCCGCCACCATCCTCGGCATCCGAGAGACCACCGCGCGCGGGCGGTACCAGCGGGCGAGGGCCCGACTCCGCGAACTGCTCCGCGAACACCAATACGAAGGGACGAACACATGAACGACCATCTCATCGACCCCGCCGACCTCGAGCTGCCGCCCACGCAGCCGCTCGACATCACGGCGTACCTGCCGGACCCGCGAGATGAGGCAACTGCATAGCGAAGAGCCGCTCCCGCCTTCGTCCGGATTCCTCATGTGAGTTCCGCCTCACATGAGGCGGAACTCACAGGCGCCCCGTGGAAGCCTGCTCGGCCCGGCTTTCCAGATGGATCGGGGGTGCGATAGATCGCACGCGGTGCAGGCGTCACAACCCGTAGACGGAGGCCCCCGCCACCACGGTGCGCACGACCTTCGCGCTGAGCAGTGACTCCTCGCCCGCCGTGAACACGTCGGTGTCGAGCACGACGAAGTCGGCGGCGAGCCCTGCGGCGAGGCTCCCGCGCAGGTGCTCCTCACCGCAGGACGCCGCGGCATCCCGCGTCGCATGGATGATCGACTCGGCGAGCGGCAGCGCGAACTCGGGCTGGTTCGTTCCGTACGACGGGTCGAGCGCCGAGCGCCGGGTCGCGGCGACGTACATGTTCGGGAGCGCCTCGTGGGGTGCCGTCGGCGCGTCGGTCGAGAACGCGAGCAGCGCGCCCGCATCGACGTACTCGGGCCACGCGAAGCCGCGGTCGGCGCGCTCGTCGCCGAGCATCGCGGCCCAGTTCGCCCAGACCGCAGGGTCGGCGTGCACGGGCTGCATCGACGCGGTGACGCCGAGCCGCGCCATCCGCTCGGCCGTGCCCGGTGCCGCGTACTCGAGGTGCTCGATGCGGTGGCGTCGGGCGCGCTCGCCGTTGACCTCGTGCGCGTGCTCGAGGGCGTCGAGTGCGTGATCACTCGCGAGGTCGCCGATCGCGTGCATCGCGACCTGCAGGCCGGCCGCGTCGGCCGCGGCGACGACGGGCTTCAGCCGGTCGAGCGGCCAGATCGGGTCGGCGTTCGAGCCATCGGCGTACGGATGCCGCATGGCCGCCGTGCACGCATCGATGACGCCGTCGAGCACGAGCTTGATGCCCGCGACACGGAGCCAGGGCGAGTCGACCTCCGTGGCAAGCTCGGAGGCACGCCGCACCTGCTTGAGGTTCGCCGCGTCATCGCCCGTGTTCGCGACGAACCAGTGCCCGACCACGCGGATGGGGAGGCTGCCGCCCCGGCGCTCGGCTGCACGCTGGAAGGCCGCGAGGCCGAGCTCGTCGAACGCCATGTCGACCACGCCCGTGACGCCCGTCGCGAGGTAGGCGGCGATCGTGCGCTCGACGGCGGCGTCGCGGTCGGCGTCGCTCGTGATGGAGGCGAGGTGGCTCCACACGAACTGCTGCGCGGCCGTCTCGAAGAGCATGCCGTTCGGCTCGCCGTCGGCGTCGCGCCCGATCGAGCCGCCGATCGGGTCGGGGGTGTCGCGCGTGATGCCGAGCTCGGCGAGCGCCGCCGAGTTCACCCAGACGGAGTGGTAGTCGTTCGCGTCGAGGTAGACCGGCACGTCGGCGACGACGGCGTCGATCATCGCCGCGACGGGGGCCCCGACCGGCACGGAGTCGAACAGCCAGCCGCGACCGAGCAGCCGCGGCGCATCGGGGGCGGCCTCGCGGGCGGCGCGGAGTCGTGCCTGGATCTCGTCGAGCGAGCGGGCGTCCGTGAGCCCGACGCGACCGAGCGCCTCGCCCATCATGACGAGGTGCGTGTGCGCGTCGGTGAAGCCGGGCAGCACGAGTCGGCCGTCGAGGTCGAGCGTCGTGGCATCCACGCCCGCAGCTGCCTGCGCGCCCTGCGCGTCGCCGACGTAGGCGAGCGTCGAGTCATCGACGACGAGGGCTTCGGCCCACTCGTTCGCCGGGTCGGCCGTGAAGACACGGGCATTGGTGACGAGCGTGCGGGTCATGCGGAGATCTCCTGGAGTTCGGCGGCGGCAGCGGATGCCTCGGCGCGCTCGCGCCGGGTCGAGAACGCGGCGACGGCGGCCACCGGCACGGCGAGCACGAAGCTCGCGATGCCGAGCACCACGGCGAAGCCCTGGAAGCCGAAGACCTCGACGAGGGCGGCGCCGATGACGGGGGTGAGGCTCGAGCCGACGAGGTACACGGCGAGCAACGGCGCCGACCAGCGGCCGTCGGCGTCGAGGGCCGACGACGTCGACACGAAGTACATGAACGCGAGCGCGTAGAGCGTGTTCCATGCGATGAAGACCACGATGAAGGTGGTCTGGTCGGTGACGAAGCCCTCCACGATCTTGAGGATGCCGCCGCCGACGAGCAGCACGGCGAGGGGCACCGCCCGGCCGAGGCGGTTGCCGACGATCATGAGCAGCACCGAGCCGATGAGTCCGCCGGCGGTCGCGCCGCTGAGCGCGAGGCCGAGACCCTCGGGCGTGAGCGATGCCTGTGCGCCGCCCATGACCCCGGCCATGGCCCAGAGCGAGTCCTCGCTCACGGCCCACAGGGCGAACGAGACGAGCAGCGTGAAGCCTGCGATGCGCACGGCGCGCGGGGAGGGGAGTGCGCGCGACGTCGCGGCGGCGGCTTCGAGCGCCGGCACAGCGGCCGTCGTCGGCACCTCGACGGGCACGGCCTCGGCGACGGCGACCGCCGCCTTCGGTGAGATGACCGGTGCGGCGGGGAGCCAGCCGCTCACGGCGAGTGCGACGACCGAGAAGATCGCGAGCGCGCCGAACACGTCGATCGGCGCGAGACCGATGAGCGGGATGATCGCGAGGATCACCGTGACGACGGCGCGGTTCGCGAGGCCGTTGAAGCCCGCGACGCGGTCGGGGTTCGTGAACGCGGCGATCGCGGCACCGCCAGAGGCGACCGCGCCGCCGGCGCCGATGCCGCCGACGATGAGGCCGGTGATGACGGCCGCGGGCATCGGCACGAGCGCTGCGGTGGCGAAGCCGAGCACCGACAGGCCGAGCCCGACGCGGGCGACGAGGAGGCGACGCGGGCCGGCGCAGAGCGGCGCGATGGCGAGGCCCGTGACGGCGGTGGCGAGCAGCGTGGCGGTGATGATCCAGCTCGCGGTGAGCACGTCGGCGCCGATCGCCTGTTGCAGCGCGCTGATCATGTAGGGCGAGAGATTCACGCCGAGGTAGCCGGCGATGCCGATCGTGAAGGTCGCGGTGGCGCTCGGCAGGCGGAGCGGCACGCGAACGGTGAGGTCGTTGGACACAGAGGTCTCCGGGTTGCTGGGGCACGTCGATGTGCCGGGGTCGGACGCGGCAGGGGTGTCGTCGCGATAAGTGAATGGTGTTCGTTTATTATGCATATGAGTGCCCGCGATGGGAAGAGCGGATTTCGAACGACCGCCCCTAGGCTGAACCAGGCGATCGAACGAGGAGGTGCCATGGCCAGGCCCAGAGTGCCCCTGCTGTCGACCGAGCGCATCGCCGATGCGGCCATCGAGCTCGTCGACTCGGGGCAGGCGTTCGGCGTCAACGCGCTCGCCCGCCGGCTCGGCGTCACGCCCTCGTCGCTCTACAACCACGTCGACGGACGCGACGGCATCATCGAGCTCATGCGCGGCCGGCTCGGGGAGACCTACCTGTCGGAGTCGCCAGGCGGCGACTGGGTCGAGGTCGTCACGCAGACGATGCGCGCCTCCCGCCGCATGTACGCGGAGCATCCGGCGATCGTGCCGCTCCTGGTCGGCAAGACGATCACCCATCCCGTGGTGATCGCGAGCTACGACCGCCTCGCGACCGCGCTCCTCGGCGCCGGGTTCCCCGACGACGAGGTCATCACCGTCATCGCGATCCTCGACTCCTTCGCACTCGGATTCGGTCTCGACCTGGCGTCGCCCGAC
Organism: Agromyces sp. Root1464; assembly: GCF_001427265.1. Classification (NCBI taxonomy): domain Bacteria; kingdom Bacillati; phylum Actinomycetota; class Actinomycetes; order Micrococcales; family Microbacteriaceae; genus Agromyces; species Agromyces sp. Root1464. The sequence goes on along the minus strand of NZ_LMFU01000001.1, from coordinate 565,674 downwards.
GACATCTGGAAGCCCGAGACCCCCACGACCTCGCTCGCCCGCCTGCTCGAGCAGGCGGCGAAGGGGCCGGAGCGCTCCGACCGGGTCTTCGAGATCGGACTCGAGTTCCTGCTCGACGCCCTACGGCTGCGCCTCGGCCGGCTCGACCTCGACTGAGCCGCTGACGCGGTTCGGATGGCACTTTCCACCGGGGCATCCGTATCGATACGGTGAACCGTGGACGCCCCGACCGCGGGCGCCGGAATGGGGAACCCGAATGGCTGCTCTCGACGACATCGTCGCCAACCTCCCGATCGGCGACATCGCCGCGAAGCTCGGCGTCGACGAGGCGACCGCGAAGCAGGCGATCGACGACGCGTTGCCCGCGCTCCTCGCAGGGCTCGGCGCGAACGCCTCCGACCCCGCCGGTGCCGCATCGCTCGAGAAGGCCGTCGCGAAGCACGACCCGAAGCTCATCGAGGGCGGCGTGAACCTCGCCGACGTCGATGAGGAAGACGGCAAGAAGATCGTGAAGAACGTCTTCGGCGACAACACCGACAAGGTCGTCACCGCGCTCGACAAGAAGGAGGGCGGCGCGGGCGACCTCATCGGCAAGCTCCTGCCGATCCTCGCGCCGATCGTGCTCAGCTTCCTCGCGGCCCAGTTCACGAAGAAGCAGGCCGAGCCGGCTGCGGCATCGAACGAGTCGAGTGGCGGTGGCATCGGCGATCTACTCGGCGGCCTCCTCGGCGGCGGCTCGGGCTCGTCGGGCGGCGGCGGAATCGACCTGGGCGGCCTCGTGGGCGGCCTCCTCGGCGGCGGCTCGGGCGGCTCGAGCTCGGGCGGCGGCCTCGGTGACCTGCTCGGCGGCCTCCTCGGCGGCGGCAAGCGCTGATCCATCCGCGTCCGCCGGTCGAGTAGCGAGCGAAGCGAGCGTATCGAGACCTCTCACGGGTCTCGAACGCGTCCTCCTTCGTCGGGCGCTCCTCGACCGGCCATGGTCGGGAATGCACCCCCGCATAGACTGGCGGGGTGCCAGTGAACCCCGAGCTCCAGGGGCGGACCTTCCCGCCCACCGAGCCCTACCTCGTCGGTCGTGAGAAGGTGCGCGAGTTCGCCCGCGCCGTGTTCGCGACGAACCCGATCAACCTCGACCCCGAGGCCGCTCGTGCGGCCGGGTACGCCGATGTCGTCGCTCCGCCGACGTTCGCGGTCGTCGTGCAGGAGCAGACCCTCGCTCAACTGCTGGCCGATCCCGAGTCGGGCATCGACTTCTCGCGGGTCGTGCACGGCGACCAGCGCTTCACCTCGACCCGGCCGATCGTCGCCGGCGACCTGCTCACCGCGACGCTCACCGTCGCGAGCGTGAAGAGCCTGGGCGGCCACTCCATGGTCACGGCCGAGTCGGCCATCACCGATGCCGAGGGCGCGCACGTCGTCACCGCCGTGTCCACCCTCGTCGTGCGAGGAGACGAATGATGCCCGCTCCCGACTTCGCATCCCTCACCGTCGGCGACGTCGTCGCCGAGCGGTCGTTCCCCCTGACCCGCGACTCGCTCGTGCGGTACGCCGGTGCCTCGGGCGACTTCAACCCGATCCACTACCGCGACGACGTCGCCGCCGAGGTCGGCCTGCCGGGCGTGCTCGCCCACGGCATGCTGACCATGGGCCTCGCCGTGCAGCCCGTCGTCGACTGGGCCGGCGACCCCGGCCGCATCGCCGACTACCAGGTGCGCTTCACCCGCCCCGTGGTCGTCGACCCGCAGAGCGGCGCGACCGTCACCGTCGCGGCGAAGGTCGGCCAGCTCGATGAGGCCGCGACCGTCGCCCGCATCGACCTGACCGTGAAGCTCGGCGACGACACGGTGCTCGGCAAGGCGCAAGTGCGCGTCCACCTCGGCTGACATGAGCGGCGACATCCGTTTCTCGGATCTCACGACGCTGCAGGTCGGCGGACCGATCGGCCGACTCGTCACTGCGACGACGCAGCGCGACCTCGTCGACCTCGCCGTCGAGACCTGGGCGACGGATGACGCGTGGCTCGCGCTCGGCGGAGGCTCGAACCTCCTCGTGGGCGACGAGGGCTTCGCCGGAACGGTCATCAGGGTCGCCACGCGCGGCATCGAGGTGCTCCCCGCGGCGCCGGGCGCCGAGGCATCCGTTCGCCTGCGCGTGCAGGCCGGCGAGTCGTGGGACGACCTCGTCGCATGGACCGTCGAGCACGGGTACGCCGGGCTCGAGGCGCTCTCGGGCATCCCGGGTTCGGTCGGGGCCGCCCCCGTGCAGAACATCGGCGCGTACGGACAGGAGCTCGCGGCGACGCTCGTCGCGATCGAGTTCCTCGACGAGGGTGCGCAGACGCCACGACGAATGACGGCCGCCGAGCTCGAGCTCGGCTACCGCACCTCGGTGCTGAAGCAGGGGCTCGCCGGCATCGTCGTGACGGTCGAACTCGAACTGCACGACACCGCCGCCGAACGCGCGGTGCTGGGCGAGGCGCTCGGGCAGCCGATCGCCTACGGGCAGCTCGCCGACGCACTGCACGTGCAGCAGGGCGACCGCGTCGCGATCGCCGCGGTACGCGAGAGCGTGCTCGCGCTCCGCGCCTCGAAGGGCATGGTGCTCGATCCGGCCGATGCCGACTCGGTGAGCGCGGGCTCGTTCTTCACGAACCCGATCGTGGGGGAGCACGTGGCCAGAACCCTCCCGCCGACGGCGCCCCGCTGGTACGTCGAGCCCGAGGTGCCCGACGAGGTCACACCGCTCGGATCGCTCGCGTCGATGTCGGCGACACCGCTCGACGCGTTCCTCGCGCACCAGGCTGAGATCGAGGAGTTCGGCGACGAGGTCGCCGTGGCGGCAACCGTCGACGCCGAGTCGCTCGTGAAGCTCTCGGCCGCGTGGCTCATCGAGCACTCGGGCATCCGCCGCGGCTTCGCGCTGCCGGGCTCGCGCGCGGCGATCTCGTCGAAGCACACGCTGGCCCTGACGAACCGGGGCGGGGCGACGGCTGAAGAGATCGCGACGCTCGCGCGCTTCGTGCAGGGGCGCGTGCAGGCCGAGTTCGGCATCGTGCTGCGGCCCGAGCCCGTGCTCGTCGGCGTCGAGCTCTAGCCGGCGCCCCGCTACTCGCCGCTCCGCTTCTCGGCGCCCCGCGCCCTGCCGCGCGCAGCTCATGCGAGGTGACGCGAATCGACCTTCCCATGTCGGAGAAGGTCGATTCGCGTCACCTCGTCGAGGGGATGTCGGGGGTGGGGTGGTGGCGGCGCCAGACCCGCAGCGGGGAGCGTGGCGCGGTCAGCGCCCGGCGCGCTCGCCGCGACGGATGAGTCCGACGATGCCGAAGAGCGCCACCACGACGCCCACGACGATGACCCCGATGAGGGTCCCGGTGAGCGGGTTCAGCGTGATGAGCCAGTCGCCGACGGCATCGCGACGGGCCGGATCGACGACGACCCAGAGCGTCGTCGCGGCCATCGCCCCGAAGAGCAGCGCCCAGACGAGGGCGCCCCACCGCACGGTCGGGCGTGGTGCCGGTGCGGGACCGATCGGCGCCGTCGCCGTCGCCTCGTCGCTCGGTGGCGTGCCCCAGTCGGCGAGGATCGCCGTGACCGCGGCATCCGCTGCGTTGGACGGCCCGCTGGAGTCCGGTGCGTTCGTGGTCATGGTCATTCCCCTTCGCGGATCTCGATGTGCACCATGCCGGAGCCCTGCTCGAGCACGATCTTCGCGTCGACGAGCACGTCGTCGGCGCTTCGTTCGCGCACTCCTTGCTCGCCGCCGAGCAGCAGCTCGCCTCGGTCGAGCCCGCCGAGCTGCGGCGTCGATCGCGACGAACCGTCGTCGGAGGTCACGGTGACCTCAAGCGGGCCGGCATCGCTGGCATCGAGGAGGATCTCGGTGTCGGGTTCGATCGTGATCCAGGTGTCTCCATCGCCCTGACGGAGTTCGACGACCGGCGCTTCGTCGCGGAACCACGGGGTCGCGTAGACGTACGCATCGCCGAACGGCTGCACGAGGCGTTGCGAGCGATCGAGCGCGACGCTGTGACCCGGCGGCACCAGCATGCCCTGCGGCATGATCGACGCCGCGATCACGGCCACCGTCATCGCGGTCGTCGAGAGCGCCGTCAGGAAGGCGAGGGCGCCGCTGCGCCGGCGCCGGAGCGCCGCGACGATCATGCCGAGCGACAGCAGGAGCGTCGCCGCGGCGAGGGCGATCGGGATGGCGAAGGCGGCGATGTCGGGCGTCGCGAGCGCCCAGATCGCGGCGATGGAACCGACCACGAGCGCCAGGCCGAGCACGGTGAACACGAACGCGGCGCTCGCCCTGGGGCGGCTGGCGCGGCGTGCTGCCCGGGCGGCGTCGGCTTGGGCCGTGAGTGCGCGCGCCTTCGCCCGGTTCTCCGCTGCAGCCTGGGCCCGGGCGGCGCGTTCGGCGTTGTGATGATTCGACTTCCACTCGGAGCGCGAGACGCGCCAGGCCTCGTGCTGGGCGCGCCACTCGGCGATCGCGGCGGCGTCGGCGCCTTCGGGGGGCACCGGCGGCTCGGCGGTCGGCACGGATGCCGCGCTCGCAGCGCCGTCATCGGCCGATACGGCCGAGTCGGTCGCCGATGCAGCAGCGTCGGTTGCGGAGCCGGCGGGCGCAGCGCCGGTGGCCGTGGCGCCCGCTGCGAAGGCGACGGTCGACGGATGCCCCGGAGCGGCGACGGTCGTCGTGGAAGCCATTCGCGGCCCGCCACCGCCCGGGGAGTTCTGGGAGGCCCGCTGCGCGAGCCAGACGACGAGCGCGATGACGCCGCCGATGAGGATCAGCACCCACAGCACGCGCAGGGGCCAGCCGAGGTCGAACCCGAAGATGGGGTCGTGGAGCGCCGGCCACTCGGGCCACCAGCGCCAGCCGAGCCAGCCGCCCTGCACGAGCGGGACGAACCCGATGACGCCCATGACCGCGATGCCGACGATCGCCGGGTCGACGATGCCACGAGTCAGCCGCTCGAAGTGGATCTCTCCGTCGGTGTCGGGCAGCAGCACCCACGCGATCGCGTAGAGCAGCACGAACGGCGCGCCGAGCACCGCGACGACGACGACGATGCCGCGCACGATGATCGGGTCGATGCCGAGCCGGGCGGCGACGCCGGCGCAGACGCCGCCGAGCCAGCCGGCGCGTCGCGGCACGCCGAGTCGGCGGAGCCATTCGTAGAGGCCGGTACCGGTGCCCTGCGCGGGTGTCGCCGCGGAGTCCCCCTTCACGTCGTCCTGCACTGGGTCCGCCTCGGGGGCGGTCGGGTTCGTCTCCATGCTTCGATGCTGGCAGGGGCGACGGATGCCTCGCCATGGGGTGAATCCCTGATTCGACCCTGAGCCGGGGCCACGGGCCGGGGGGATCGGCGCCACGTCTGCTTGGATTGCAGGCATGGAGTCGCGCGCGGAACAGGTGACGGATGCCGCGGCATCCGAACCTGTCGATTCCGCGGCATCCGCGCCCGCCGGCAGCGCGGCATCCGCCCCTCGCCTGACGCGGCCTCGCGCCTGCGTGGCCACGGGCGTCGCGGCCGGTCTCGCAGCCCATCTCGGCTGGCCCGTCTGGATCGTGCGCAGCGCGTTCGTCGTCACGAGCCTCGCGAGCGGCGCAGGGCTCCTGCTCTATCTCTGGCTGTGGGTGTTCACGCCGTGGGCCCCGGGCGAGGAGCGCCCGACCCGGCGCGCGCCCGTCGCCTGGCTGCTCGTCGTCGCGTCCGGCGTCTCCCTGGTCGTCGCCTGGGCCACGAGCGGACGCGTCGTCGAGGGCCGCGACGGACTCGAGTGGTGGCTCCTCGCCGTCTTCGCGGGGGTCGGCCTCGCCGTGTCGGCGGGGGCGTGGGCGACCTTCATCGACCGACCCGATCCCGACCGGGGGCCGCGGCAGGAACTCGCGATCCGCATCGTCGCGACGGCCCTGCTCGCGATCACCGCGCTCGCACTCGTCTTCGGCCCGAACGCGTACTGGTATCCGGTGCCCACGTTCGTCGCCGCGCTCGCCGCGGTCCTCGGCATCGCGCTCGTCTACGTGCCCACGCTCATCGCCTCGTGGCGCGACCTCGCCGCCGAGCGCACGAAGCGCATCCGCGAGGAGCAGCGCAGCGAGATCGCCGCGCACCTGCACGACTCGGTGCTGCAGACGCTCGCGCTCATCCAGAACCGGGCGGGCGCCACGAGCGAGGTCGCCCGCATCGCGCGAGCGCAGGAGCGTGAGCTGCGCGACTGGCTCTTCGCGGGCGACACCCCCGCCGACAGCGACCTCGGCACCGACCTCCGCGACTTCGGGGCGACGCTCGAGATCGACTACGCGGTGACGGTCGACGTGGTGGTCGTGGGGGAGTCGCGCGAACGGGCGAGCGGTGAGATGGCGGCCGCGGCCCGCGAGGCGATGCTGAACGCCGCGCGGCATGCCGGCGGCGAGGTCTCCGTCTACGTCGAGTCGACGCCCGAGGCCGTCGAGGTGTTCGTGCGCGATCGCGGCACTGGCTTCGCGCTCGCCGACGTGCCCCGCGACCGGCTCGGGGTGCGCGAGTCGATCATCGGCCGCATGCGGCGCGCCGGCGGCTCGGGCGAGGTTCGCCCGGGCGTCGGCGGCGTGGGCACCGAGGTGCGGCTGCGCTTCCCGGCCGCCGAACGCCTGGAGGGCAACCGTGGCTGATCGCGTGCGGGTCGTGATCGTCGACGACCACTCCATCTTCCGGTCCGGACTGAAGGCCGACCTCGACGACACGATCGAGGTCGTCGGCGCGGCTCACGACGTCGAGTCCGCGGTCGCGGTGGTGACGGATGCCGCGCCCGACGTGGTGCTCCTCGACGTGCACCTGCCCGGGGTCGCGGTGCCGGCGGCCACGAGCGGCGGCGCCGAGGTGATCCGGCGCGCCGCGGCATCCGTGCCCTCGACTCGCTTCCTCGCGCTCTCGGTCTCGGACAAGGCCGAGGACGTCGTCGGCGTCATCCGCGCGGGTGCCCGCGGCTACATCACGAAGGGCTCCTCGGGCGCCGACGTCACCCGCGCCGTGCACGCCGTCGCGGACGGCGACGCCGTGTTCTCGCCGAAGCTCGCGGGCTTCGTGCTCGATGCGTTCGGCGCCCCGGTCGGGGAGACGGCGTCGGCGAGCGACGAACTCGACCGGCTCTCGGCCCGTGAGCAGGAGGTCATGCGGCTGATCGCGCGCGGCTACGCCTACAAGGAGGTCGCGGCCGAGCTGTTCATCTCGACGAAGACGGTCGAGACGCACGTCTCGGCGGTGCTGCGCAAGCTCCAGCTCTCGAGCCGGCACGAGCTCACGGCCTGGGCGAACGCGCGGCGCCTGCTCTAGCCGCGCCGGTGCCTGCGGCCGTGCCCGCGCCAGTGCCAGCGGCAGTGCTCGCCCTGCCCGTGCTCGCGGGCCGGTACACGTCGAGCGCTGCCGGCACGATCCGCAGGGTCGTGCGGTAACCGGGCGATGCCGTGCGTGCGGATGCCTCGGAGGGCGCCTCGAGCGACACCTCGCCGTCGTGGGCGAACCCCGGCGGCTGCCCGTGTCTGGGTCGCACGAGCACCTCGATCGACTCGCTCGTGAACGACTCCAGGCGTTCCGGCAGGAGACGGATGCGTCGGAGCACCGCGCTCGTGCGGCGACCGAAGGCGAGCGCGCCCGCCGCGCGCACCCGCGAGCCGGCGTGCAGCAGGCGCACATCGAGCAGGCCGCCGTCGAGTCGGCGCCGCTGCATCGGGGCGGCGATGCCCGGGTCGTTCGGCCCGACGCCGACGTAGAGCGTCCAGACCCGGGCGCGACGCCCGCCGATCACCACGGTCACGGGTGTCGAACGGCGCAGCACCCGCGCCGCGGCGATGACGGCGGCGAGCCACTTGCCCCAGCGCTCCTCGCGTCGCTCCCGCTCGGTGACGAAGTCGGGGTAGAGGCCGACCGACGCCGTGTTCAACACGGTGATCGGCGGCGCGTCGGCGAAGCGCAGCTCGGCGACATCCGCTCGCACGCCCTCGCCGCGCTGCAGGGCATCGACCGAGAGGTCGACGGATGTCGCGCCCGCCGTTCGCGCGAAGTGGTTGAACGTGCCGCCCGGCACGACCAGGAGCGGCACGCCCGCGGCTCGCGCCTCGTGGGCCACGGCGGAGACGGACCCGTCCCCGCCGCACACGCCGACGATGCGGGGCGGCACGTCGCGGGCGAGTGCCTCGCGCACCACTGCACCGGGGTCCTCGTCGTCGAGCACGTGCAGCTCGGCCTGGGGCAGCCGCCGCTCGAGCACCTGCACCGGATCCGTGCGCATCACGCTCGTGCCCGAAGCCCGGTTGACGACGATGAAGACGCCGCTGCCGTCGGGTGATGCAGGCAGGCGGCGATCGGCGCCGCTCGGCCGCGGAGCGTCGTCACGGGGGCCCGGTCGCGCGACGAGGATGCTCAGGCCCGCGACTCCGGCGCCGAGCGCGAGCCCGCCGACGACGTCGGACAGCCAGTGCGCGCCGGTGTGCAGCCGGGAGTACGCGACACCGAGCGCGGCCGGCGCCAGCGCAGCGCCGAGGCGCGGCTGCTCGATCGCAATGCCGGTGACGAATGCCGCGGCGCTCGCGGAGTGCCCCGACGGGAACGACGGGGTGATGGGCGGCTTCGGCAGGTGGCGGCCGATCGGCACGTCGGCGAGCAACGGCCGGTCACCGCCGAACACCTGCTTGGCGATCACGTTGGTGAGGGCGCTCGCGACGAGGAGGGAGCCGAGTCCGCGCGCGGCCGTGCGTCGGCGTCCGATGACGGCGAGCGCGCCCGCGATGGTCCACCAGAGCACCCCGCGGTCGGCGAATCCCGACAAGCGCGACCAGAACCGGTCGGCCAGGGGATGGGTTCGGCGGGCATTGACGGCGCGCGCGGCCGCGGCATCCGCTCGCCGAACCCAGGCGGGCAGGATCCTCGTCCGTTGCACGGCGACCCGAACGCTGCGGAACTTCACGCCGCCAATCGTAGGCGCGGCCGCTTCGAAGCGTCGACGGGTTGCGCTGCGAACGGATCGTCGGAACTTTCTTGCTATTCAGTGTTGCTAACTACCGGTACTTGTGCTTACTATGTACCGGTAATCAGTTACACCGAGTAGTGAAAGGAGGGGTTCCATGGGCAAGCAGACCACCGAGATGCTGAAGGGCACGCTCGAAGGCATCGTCCTCGCGATCCTGGCCGTGAGTCCGGCGTACGGCTACGAGATCACGGCCCGACTTCGCGACGAGGGCTTCTCCGACATCGCCGAGGGCACCGTCTACGCCCTGCTGGTCAGGATCGAGCAGCGCGGCCTCGTCGACGTCGAGAAGGTTCCGTCGGAGAAGGGCCCGCCGCGCAAGGTCTACACGATCAACGCAGCGGGCGGCGCATACCTCGAGGAGTTCTGGAGGACCTGGAGCTTCCTCGCAGAACGGATCGAACAGCTTCACGAACGAATCGAACGCACGAACGAAGAAGGAGAGTAGCCATGGCTGCGAAGTGGTACGAGCTGATCACCGGATCGCTCGACGACAAGAAGGAGTACCGCAAGTACAAGGCCCGCATCGCGGCCCTGCCCGAGCCCTACGGCACCGCCGCCAAGGCCTTCGAGCGCTACTTCATGTACAACGGCGGCATCACCGACGGCGACTCCGCGGTGATGATCACGATGCTGAACGACTTCGCCGACCTGTGGGAGCGGGCCGCCGTCGACCAGACGCCGGTCGAGGACATCGTCGGCGACGACCCGGTCGAGTTCGCCGAGGCCTTCGCCGCGGCATACGCGGGCAAGCGCTGGATCGACAAGGAGCGCAACCGCCTCACCGAGACCATCAAGAACCTCGAAGGAAAGGAAGAGCGATGACCACCGAAGCAGCGATCCGAGTACAGGGCATCGAGAAGTCGTTCAAGGACCTGCACGTGCTGCGGGGCGTCGACTTCGAGGTGAAGGCGGGTAGCATCTTCGCCCTCCTCGGCTCGAACGGCGCGGGCAAGACCACCCTCGTCCGCATCCTCTCGACGCTCGCGAAGGCCGATGCCGGCACCGCGATCGTCAACGGACTCGACGTCGCCGCCAACCCCGGCGAGGTGCGCGAGGCGATCAGCCTCACGGGCCAGTTCGCCGCCGTCGACGAGGTGCTGACGGGCCGCGAGAACCTCGTGCTCATCGCGAGGCTCCGTCACCTGAAGAACCCCGGCGCGATCGCCGACGACCTGCTCGCGCGCTTCTCGCTCACCGAGGCTGGTGGCCGCAAGGCCGGCACGTACTCGGGCGGCATGCGCCGCCGGCTCGACATCGCGATGAGCCTGATCGGCAACCCGCCGATCATCTTCCTCGACGAGCCGACGACGGGCCTCGACCCGCAGGCGCGCATCGAGGTGTGGCAGACCGTCAAGAAGCTCGCCGAGGCCGGCACGACCGTGCTGCTCACGACGCAGTACCTCGACGAGGCCGAGCAGCTCGCCGACCGCATCGCGATCCTGCACAAGGGCACCATCATCCAGAACGGCACCCTCTCAGAACTCAAGCGGCTCCTCCCGGCCGCCACGGTCGAGTACGTCGAGAAGCAGCCGACGCTCGAAGAGGTCTTCCTCACCCTCGTCGGCGACACCGGCGAGACCGAAACCGACGAAGCCGGCCGCACCGACAGCGCGGCGACGGCTGGAAAGGAATCACGATGACCACCCACGTCCTCAGCGACACCCGCATCCTCACCGGCCGATCGCTGACCCACATCCTCCGCAGCCCCGACACGATCATCACCACCGCGGTCACCCCGATCGCGCTGATGCTGCTCTTCGTCTACGTGCTCGGCGGTGCGATCAACACCGGATCCGACGAGTCGTACATCAACTACATGCTCCCCGGCATCCTGCTCATCACGATCGCGTCGGGCATCGCGTACACCGCGTACCGGCTGTTCCTCGACCTGCAGGGCGGCATCTTCGAGCGCTTCCAGTCGATGCCGATCGCGAGGTCGAGCGTGCTCTGGGCCCACGTGCTCACGTCAGTGGTGTCGAACCTCGTGTCGGTCGCGATCGTCATCGGCGTCGCGCTCATCATGGGCTTCCGCACCGGGGCATCCGTCGGTGCGTGGCTCGCGGTCGCCGGCATCCTGGCGCTGTTCACCCTCGCGCTGACCTGGCTCGCCGTCGTCGCCGGCCTCTCGGCCAAGACCGTCGACGGGGCGAGCGCGTTCAGCTACCCGCTGATCTTCCTGCCGTTCATCAGCTCGGCCTTCGTGCCCACCGACACGATGCCCGCCCCGGTCGCCTGGTTCGCCGAGAACCAGCCGGTGACCTCGATCGTGAACTCCACGCGTGCCCTCTTCGCCGGTGAGCCGGTCGGCAGCGAGATCTGGGTGGCACTCGCCTGGCTCGTGGGCATCCTCGTCGTCGCCTACGTGTGGGCGATGTCGATCTACCGCCGCAAGATCTCCTGAGCCCGGCAGCTCGAACGAAGCTCCCCTCCGCCCGTCACAGACGAGGCGGAGGGGAGCTTCGTCGTGTCAGCCCCGCTCGAGCAGCTCGTCGCGCACGGTGCGCCGCAGGACCTTGCCGATGAGCGAGCGCGGCAGCTCGTCGAAGAGCTCGATGCGACGCGGCACCTTGTAGGGCGTGAGGCTCGTGCGGCAGAAGTCGCGCAGGGCCGTCTCGTCGAAGACGGCGCCTTCCCGGAGCTCGACGCCGGCGGCCACGGCCTCGCCGCCGTCGCCCCGCGGGAGGCCGACGACCGCCGCGCCCCGCACGTCGGGGTGCGCCAGCAGGGCCGCCTCGACCTCCGACGGCGAGACGTTGAACCCGCCCGTGATGATGAGCTCCTTGACGCGGTCGACGATCGTGACGAACCCGTCGTCGGAGACGCGCACGATGTCGCCCGTGCGGAGCCATCCGCCCGGCAGCAGCGTCTCGGCGGTCTCGGCCGGGCGCCGCCAGTAGCCCTGGAAGACCTGCGGTCCGCGCACGAGCAGTTCACCGGGCTCGCCCGCCGGCCGGTCCTCGGCCGGATCGGACGGGTCGACGACCCTGATCTCGGTGCTCGGGAACGGCACGCCGACCGTGCCGGGCCGCCTGGTCGGACCCATCGGGTTGCCGACCGAGATCGGCGAGGACTCGGTCATGCCGTAGCCCTCGACGAGGAGCCCGCCCGTGGCGCTCTCCCAGCGGTCGACCGTCGCGATGGGCAGGCTCATCGCGCCCGAGATCGCGAAGCGGATGCGTTCGAGGGCCCGCGGGTGGCGTGCCGCAGCGTGCACGAGCTGGTCGTAGATCGGCGGCACCGCGGGCAGGAACGTCGGCGGCGAGTGGCGTGCGGCGTCGAGCACGAGGCCCGAGTCGAACTTCGGGAACAACACGAGACGCGCACCGATCGACATCGCGAAGGTCAGGCAGAGCGTCATGCCGTAGGCGTGGAAGAGGGGCAGCACCCCGTAGAAGACCTCCTCGCCCTCGGCGAGGCCGGGCACCCAGGCGCGGCCCTGCATCGCATTCGCGCGCAGGTTCCGGTGGCTGAGCACGGCGCCCTTCGGCGTGCCGGTCGTGCCGCTCGTGTACTGCAGCACGGCGGTGTCGTCGAGCGAGGGGCGCGGATGCCGCTGGGCGAGCGCCCGCCGCGAGGTGAGCCGCTCCCACTCGACGAGCCCGCGCGCACGCGGCTTCGTCGTGAGCGCGGCGCGGGAGCGCCGGGCCTTCGGGATCGGCAGGCGCAGCGCCATCCGCTTGCCGAAGGGGAGTGCGCGGGTCAGGTCGACCGAGACGATGTGGGCTGGGCGGATGTCGCTGGGGAACTCGGCGACCGTGTCGGCCACGCTGTCCCAGACGATCGCGACGCGGGCGCCGTGATCCTCGAACTGGTGCCGCAGCTCGGGCGGCGTGTAGAGCGGATTGTGCTCGACGACGATCGCGCCGAGGCGGAGCACCGCGTAGAACGCGGCCACGTGCTGCGGGCAGTTCGGCAGCACGAGCGCGACCCGGTCGCCCGCGACGACCCCGAGCCGGCGCAGCCCCTCGGCGGCGGAGGCGATCTGCTCGCCGAGCTCGCGGTAGCTCGTCTCGGCGCCGAAGAACTCGAGCGCCGGGCGCCGCCGGAACCGGTGCACCGCGTCGTCGATCATGTCGACGAGCGTCTGGCTCGGCTCCTCGATCTCCGCGGGCACGCCGTCTGCGTAGTGGTCCAGCCAGGGCCGGTGTTCGTACGGGTTCATTCGTGCCTCTCACGGCCATCTGCACGCGAGAACACGGTCACGCCCATCGTCGCCGTGGCGCGCGGATGCCGTCTCCAGCGTACGGTGCCGCGCTGCGCCCGGCCTGACCTAGATGATGCCGAGCTCCATCGCCCGCGTCACGGCGCGCGTGCGATCGTTCACCTCGAGCTTCTCGAAGACGTGCAGCAGGTGCGTCTTCACGGTCGCCTCGCCGATGAAGAGCGCCCGCGCGATCTCGGGGTTCGAGCGTCCCTCCGCCACGAGGCGCAGCACCTCGAGCTCGCGCCGCGAGAGAGCGGGAGCGGGTGCAGCGACGGATGCCGCGTCGGCGCGCACCCTCGAGACGAGCTTCGCCGCGATCGACGGGGCGAGCACGGTCTCGCCGGCGGCGACGGCGCGGATGCCCGCGAGGATCTCGGCCTGCGGCGCCGCCTTCAGCAGGTAGCCGCTCGCCCCGGCCTCGATGGCCGCGAGGATGTGATCGTCGGTCTCGTACGTCGTGAGCACGAGCACACGGGTGCCCGGCACCTCGGCGAGGATGCGCGCGGTCGCCGCGGCGCCGTCGAGCTGCGGCATCCGCAGGTCCATCAGCACGAGATCGGGGCGCTCGGATGCCGCGACGGCCACCGCCTCGGCGCCGTCGGCAGCCTCGCCGACGACCTCGAGACCGGCCTCGGCCTCGAGCAGGCCGATGATGCCGGCCCGCACGATGGGATGGTCGTCGGCCACGACGATGCGGATCGCGGTGGTCATGGTGTCTCCTCGGAGGTGGGTCTCGATACGCGTCCTCCCGCGTCGGGCGCTACTCGACCGGCAGTGGGCGGGAGTGCGGCATCCGCTCGGGGGATGCCGACGCGGAGGACCGTGCCGCCGCCCGCGCCCGGTTCGATCGCGAACGACCCGCCGACGAGCGCGGTGCGATCGCGGATGCCGGCGAGCCCGAAGCCCGAGGCGCCCGGCATCGCCGCTCCGGGTCCGACGCCGTCATCGGAGACGGTCAGCACGACCTCGCCGCCGACGGACTCCACGGTCACCGCAGCGTGCCGGGCGTCGGCGTGCTTGCGGACGTTCGCGAGCCCCTCCTGCGCCGAGCGCAGCAGGACGACCTCGTGCTCGCGGCTGAGTCCCGTCGCGCTCGTCGAGACGGTCACGACGACGTCGGTCTCGCGTTCGAAGTTCGCCGCGAGCCGCGCGAGGGCGTCGCCGAGCCCCGCGCCCGACTCGACCGGTGCGAGCGAGGCGACGAGTCCGCGCGCCTCGGTGAGCGCCTCGCGCGCCATCTGCTCCATGAGCTCGACGTCGGCGCGAGCGGATGCCGCAGCCTCGCCGTCGACCCCGCCGAGCCGCGTGCCCGTGCGCTGTGCGACCATCACGAGGCCGGTCAGGCTCTGCGCGATCGTGTCGTGGATCTCGCGGGCGAGCCGCGCGCGCTCCTCGACGACGCCGGCATCACGGTGCATCGCGGCGAGCTGGCCCTGAGTCGCCTGCAGCTCCTCGAGCAGGCGGCCGCGCTCCTGGCCGTAGACGGCGATGTTCGTGATCCAGAGCCCGAGCGCGATGCTGAAGCCGACCGAGAGAGCCGCGCTGGCGACCCCCGCGACGATGCCGCTCGGGCCGAAGTGCACGATGTAGCCCACTGCCAGCGCGCTGCCGATGAGCGCGTTCGACACGAGCGCGCTGCGGATCGACGGCGCCGTCGTCCAGATGAACGGGTAGACGAACACCTGGATGATCGCGAACGAGGGCTCGAACGAGGCGCCGACGCCGACGAGCACCGCGAACGCGATCGAGATCACGAGGTGCGGGGCGAGCCGGTCGGCGCCGAGACGAGCCCTGGCGTAGGCGAAGTAGAAGACGAGGAACGCACCCGTCGTGGCCCAGACACCCCAGTCGTCCGGTCCGTACGGCGGCGGGTCGAACAGGGTGAAGAGCACGAGGATGGATGCCACGGCGATCGCCGCGACATCCCACCATCGTCTGTTCAGCATGTTGCGAGTGTGCCACGGGGGCTATGCATCGCGCCGGATCCACCGGAAGGTGATGCGCGACAGCACGAAGCCCACGATGAGCCAGATGCCGAGGGCGATCGCGACGCCCGGGAGGTTCCACGAGCCGTTCTGCTCGAGCGACTCCCATCCCTCGGGCAGGAACACCGAGCGCATGCCCTGGGCGATCCATTTGAGCGGGAACAGGCTGGCGAAGTTCTGGAGCCAGTCGGGGAGCATGTTCCACTGCAGGTAGACGCCAGAGATGAACTGGAGGATCAGCCCGATCGGGATCACGACCGCGGCGGCGCTCTTGCCCGAGCGCGGCAGCGCCGAGAGGGCGATGCCGAGCAGCGCACACGTCGTGAGGCCGAGCACGAACACCCAGGCGAACGTGACCCACTTCGCCGGATCGGTCGGCAGGTCGATGCCGAGCACGAGCCAGCCGGCGAGGATCAGCAGGCCCGCCTGCAGCGTGCCGGTGACGAAGACCTGGCCGATCTTGCCGGCGAAGTACCCGACGGGTGAGAGGGGAGTGCCGCCCAGCCGCTTCAGCGTGCCGTTCGACTTCTCGAGGGCGATGTCGATGGCGAGGTTCTGCACGCCCGACAGGAAGATGCCGGCGGCGAGCATCGCCGGCAGGTAGAGGGCCGCGATCGAGATCTCGGCTCCGGGAGGACCGACCTCGCCCGAAGCGCTGAACGCGGCCGAGAAGATCGCGAGCATCACGAACGGGAAGAGGAAGGTGAAGAACAGGGTGTCGGCGGCTCGGAAGTACGTCTTCGTCTCGACGCCGACGCGTGACGCGCCCTGGGTCATCAGGCTGGTGCTCATGCGAGGGCCTCCTCGGTGTCGTCGAATTCGCGTGCTGAGCCCGCCGAAGCGACGTGCACGAGCCCCAGGTAGATGTCCTCGAGGGTCGGCCGGATCACTTCGAGGCCGTCGGGTTCGCGGCCGAGTGCGGCGACGACGGATGCCACGTGCAGCCCCGGCTCGTCGGTGCGCACCTCACGCGTGGTGCCGGCCGCGTCTCGCCAGCGCACGATCGGACGGCGTGCGTCGGCCCCGCCGATCTCATCGATGGCGCCGACGTCGATGAGCCGTCCGCCGGCGATCACGCCGGCGCGATCGGCCAGCTGCGCCGCCTCGTCGAGGTAGTGGGTCGTGAGCAGGATCGTCGTGCCCTCGGCCTTGAGCGACCGGATGAGACCCCAGAACTGCCGGCGCGCCTCGGGGTCGAAGCCCGTGGTCGGCTCGTCGAGGAAGAGCAGCTCGGGCCGGCCCACGATGCCGAGGGCGACGTCGACGCGACGCTGCTGGCCGCCCGAGAGCTTCGCGATGCGGGTCTTCGCCTTCGACTCGAGGCCGACGGCGGCGATGACCTCGTCGACGTCGCGCGGGTGGGGGTAGAGCGAGGCGAAGTGCCGCAGCAACTCGGTGACGGTCAGGAGCCCGGTCTCCCCGCTCGATTGCAGCACGATGCCGATGCGCGACTTCCAGTCGAGGCCGCCGCGAGCAGGGTCGACGCCGAGCACGCTCACCTCGCCCGAGGTGCGGAGCCGGTAGCCCTCGAGGATCTCGACCGTGGTGGACTTGCCGGCCCCGTTCGGTCCGAGCAGGGCGAACGTCTCGCCGTGGGCGATGTCGAGATCGAGGTCGTCGACGGCGATCACCCCGCCATAGGCCTTGCGGAGCCCGCGGATCTGCACCGCGGCATCCGTGCGTGTCGTGTTCATACCGGAAGCCTCTCGCGGTTGCGCCGCGATCGGCAGCCCCCGACGGGTCGATTCCCGCGTCCACCGATCGGTGGATGGGTGCTCGGTCAGCGGTCGGGCCCGGGCGCAGCCGACGCCTCGACCTCTGCCAGGCGACGTTCGAGGAATCGGCGCTCGGGCGCCGTCGGTGCGAGGGCGATCGCTTCGCGATAGCGAGCGGCTGCGGCGTCCCGCCGGCCGGAGCGGCGCAGGAAGTCGGCCTGCGCCGCCGGCAGCAGGTGGTATCCGGCGAGACGACCGGAGGAATCGAGGGCGGCGAGGGCCGCGAGCCCGTGGTCAGCGCCGTCGGCCATCCCGATCGCGATCGCGCGAGCGAGCTCGACGAACGGCGACGCGCCCCTCATGAGCCCCGCGAGCTCGTCGTATCGACGCACGATCGCCGCCCAGTCCGTCTCGTCAGGCGTGCGCGCGCTGACGTGCACGGCCTGTATCTCGGCCTGCACCCGGTAGGGACCTCGTTCGCTCGTCGGGATCGGGCCGAGCAGGGCGAGTCCCTCGGCGATGAGCGCGCGGTCCCACTGCTCGCGGCGCTGCTCCTCGAGCGGTACGAGCTCGCCGCCGGCATCGACGCGCGCCGCCGCGCGTGCGTGCTGGAGCAGCATGAGCGCGAGCAGGGCGTGGGGCTCGTGGGCGTCGGGCAGCAGGTCGACGACCAGTCGCGTGAGCCGGATCGCCTCGACGGCCAGGTCGACGCGTTGCAGACGGTCGCCCGATGAGGCGACGTAGCCCTCGTTGGAGACGAGGTACAGCACGGCGAGCACCCCGTCGAGCCGGTCGGCAAGCGCCTCTGGCGGCGGCACACGATACGGGATGCCCGCGTTCCGGATCTTCCGCTTCGCACGCACCAGGCGCTGTGCCATGGTCGACTCCGGCACGAAGAAGGCGCGCGCGATCTCGCTCGTCTCGAGGCCGCCCACCGTGCGCAGGGTGAGCGCGACTCGTGATTCCATCGGCAGCGCCGGATGCGTGCAGGTGAAGACGAGGCGAAGTCGGTCGTCCCACGCCGGCTCGTCGCGAGCGATCGCGACGTCGGCCGGGTCCGGCGGTCCGCCGGTTCGTCCCTCGAGTGCTTCCATCGCGATCCACTCCTTGACCTTGTCCGTCTCGACGCCGCGACGCCGGAGCCGGTCGAGTGCGAGGTTGCGGGCGGCGGTGGTGAGCCACGCGCCCGGATTGGCCGGCACGCCGTCGCGCGGCCACGTGGTCGCGGCGCGCTCGAAGGCTCCCGAGGTCGCCTCCTCCGCGACATCCCAATCGCCAGTAGTGCGGATGAGCGTGGCGACGACCCGCGACCACTCCGTCTCGAACGCGGCTTGGAGCGCCGCCGCGACCGTGGGCGCGATCCCGTCGGCTCGCCCCTCGGGCGTCGGCGCTCCGGCCGCCGTGCGTTCGCGACTCAGCGGCCCGCCCCCACCTCGTCGAGCACTTCTGCGGCGGCCGGCTCGACCCTGATGCCGCGCTCGGCGGCTTCCCGTTCGTGGCGGGCGACGTGGTCGTCGTGCACGTCGAACGGCCAGAGCGGGCGCAGCTCGAGCGTGCCGCCCCTGGCCATCGGATGCTTCGACGCCACCTCGATCGCCTCGGCGAGGCCCTGCACTTCGAGCACGTCGAAGCCTGCGATCCACTCCTTCGCCTCGGCGAAGGGGCCGTCGCTGACGAGCACCTCGCCCGCGCGTCTGCTCACGAAGGTCGCGTCCTCGGGGCCGCGCAGCACGTCGCCGAAGAGCCGGGTCCCGCGCCCGTCCATCTCGTCGACCCAGGCCTGCGGGTCGTCGTCCATCGGGTCCTCGGTGGGCGTCGGCTCGCCGCCGTCGTCGCCGATGACGGCTCGCCGCCCCTGCCGCTCGGCGACTACGAACATGAGGTACCGTCGGCCGCTCGCGACCCGTTCGCGGAATCCCGCCGGGACGACCTGCGCTGCGGGATCGACCCCCGGCCACTGCATGAACGGGCGCACCTCCACCCGCCCGAAGGCGGCAACCGGATGTCTCGACGCGATCTCGATCGCCTCGTCGAGGTCGGCGACGTCGATGATGTCGAAGCCGCCGATCGATTCCTTCGACTCGGTGAACGGCCCGTCGGTGACGAGCAGTTGCCCGTCGCGGACCCGCACGGTCGTGGCGTCCTGGTCGGGCCGCAACCGCTCGCCGTACTCGGACGCACCCCGGCTCTCGAGGTCGTCGACCCAGTCGCCGATGTCGTCGGCGGCCGGCACGTAGGCGAGGGGCTCGTCGCCCTCGGCGTAGAACAGTGCGTATTCCATGGTGGAATCCTCTCTCGGTCACGCTACGCAAGTACGACGAACGGCGACAGCCGTTCTCGACACCCGGGTGGTGATCGGCGGGATCGGGTTCCGTGCCGGCCCGGTGCCCGCTCAGTGCGGGAGCACGAGCATGATGCCGAGGCCGACCATGACGACGGCGATGATCGCGTCGAGCACGCGCCACGCACGCGGGCTCGAGAGCACGCCGCCGAGGAGCCTCGCGCCGTAGGCGAGCCCGAAGAACCAGACGATGCTCGCGGCACCTGCTCCGGCGGCGAAGGCCCAGCGGGCCTCGCCGTGCGTGTTCGCGACCGAGCCGAGCAGGAAGACCGTGTCGAGGTAGACGTGCGGGTTCAGCCAGGTGAGGGCGAGGCAGGTCAGCACGGCGGCGGCGAGGCCGGTGCTCCGCCGGGTGAGCGTCGATGTCGAGGTGGGAGTCGACGTCGAGGCGGATGCCGCGGGGTTCGCGAGTGCCGAGGGTGTCCCGGCCCTGGCCCCCACGAGCCCCGCGGCATCCGCCTCGGCCTCTTCGACCTCGTGTTCGGCGGCCTCGGCCTCGAGCGTCTCGCCGCTCGGCCGGATCGCGCGACGCGCCGCGAGCAGCCCGTAGGCGACGAGGAACGCAGCGCCCGCCCAGCGGATGACGTCGACGAGCCAGGGCACCGCCGTCAGCACCGCGCCGATGCCGGAGACGCCGACCATGATCAGCGCGAGGTCGCTCAGCGCGCAGATCGCCGCCACCGCGAAGACGTGCTCGCGCCGGATGCCCTGCCGCAGCACGAACACGTTCTGCGCGCCGATCGCGACGATGAGCGAGAGGCCGAGGCCGAAGCCGGCGAGGATGGAGGAGAGGGGCACGAGACGAATGTAGGTGGGCCGGACGCTTTACTCCAGCTCAAGATTCTTCATCGGCATTAGCATTGCTTCAGATGGAGATCCCGCTCGACCTCGCCCGTACGCTCGCCGTCGTCATCGACGAGGGCACGTTCGACGCGGCGGCTCGGCGCTTGCGCATCACCCCGTCGGCGGTCTCCCAGCGCGTCAAGGCGCTCGAGCAGCAGCTCGGGCGCGTGCTCGTCGTGCGATCGAAGCCGGCCAGGGCGACCGAGGCGGGTGCGCCGATCGTGCGGCTCGCGCGCCAGGTCGCGCTGCTCGAACACGACGCCATCGCGGAGTTCGGGCTCGACGAGGCATCCGCTCGGCCGCTCTCGCTCGCCCTCGCGGTCAATGCCGACTCCCTCGCGACGTGGTTCCTGCCCGCCCTCGCCCGTGTCGGGGAGCGGCACCCGGTCGTGTTCGACCTGCACCGCGACGACCAGGACTTCACGGCCGGCCTGCTCGAGTCGGGCACCGTGCTGGGGGCCGTCACGTCGCAGTCCGCGCCCGTGGCCGGATGCCTCGTGCGCCCGCTCGGGGTCATGCGCTACGAGCCCGTTGCGACACCGGCCTTCGCCGAGCGCTGGGGGCTCGCGCTCGGCTCCGGCATGCGCGGCTCGCGCGGGCGCGGTGAGCAGCGGCGACGCGGCCCGGAGCCGGCCGCCGCGCTCGCGACGGCCCCGCTCGTCGACTTCGACCGGCGCGACGACTTGCAGCGCGAGCACCTGACGGCACAGGGGATCGACCCCGACGGGCCACCCCGCCACTTCGTGCCGGCCTCGAGCGACTTCGCGACGGCGGTCAAGCTCGGGCTCGGCTGGGGCATGCTGCCCGCGTTCCAGTCGGCGGCAGAACTCGAGCGCGGCGCGCTCGTACGACTCGACGGGGCGCCGATCGACGTGCCGCTCTTCTGGCAGCAGTGGAACCTGCGCTCGACCCTGCTCACCGCGGTCGCCGACGAGCTCGCGGCCGAAGCGCGCACCGCGCTCGCGCGGCCCTGAGGGGACGCCCTGGCGCAGGCGCGATGCGAGTCGGCGGATGTCTGCGACGGCGCGCCGCAGCTTGTCGGCGCGTCGCGCGAATCATCCGCCGACTCGCCGACTCGACATGCGACGTCAGGTCAGGTCAGGAGAAGAGGCGCTGCAGGCGCTGCACGCCCTCGAGCAGCGGGGCGTCGCCCAGTGCGTAGCTGAGGCGCAGGAAGCCCGACGGGCCGAACGCCTCGCCGGGCACCGCGGCGACCTCGGCCTGGTCGAGGATCAGGTCGGCGAGCTCGAGCGAGGTGGTCGGCGTGACGCCGCCCCACTCGCGGCCGAGCAGGCCGGTGACGTCGGGGTAGACGTAGAAGGCGCCCTGCGGCACCGGCACGGTCATGCCGTCGATCTTCGAGAGCTCGGCGACGATCGTGCGGCGACGGCGGTCGAAGGCGCGGCGCATCTCTTCAACCGCGTCCTGCGGACCGTTGAGGGCGGCGATCGCCGCACGCTGCGAGATGTTCGACACGTTCGACGAGAGGTGCGACTGCAGGTTCGCGGCACCCTTGATGACGTCGGAGGGGCCGACCATCCAGCCGAGTCGCCAGCCCGTCATCGCGTAGGTCTTGGCGACGCCGTTGACGAGGATCGCCTGGTTCGCCAGCCCGGGCACGGCCTCGACGATCGAGACCGCGCGCGGCGGCACGCCGTCGGGCTCCTCGGCGTAGGTGAGGTTCTGGTAGATCTCGTCGGCGACGACCCAGATGCCGTGCTCGAGCGCCCATTCGCCGATCTCGCGCGTCTGCTCGGCGGAGTACACGGCGCCGGTCGGGTTCGACGGCGAGACGAAGAGCAGCACCTTCGTGCGGTCGGTGCGGGCGGCCTCGAGCTGTTCGACGGTGACGAGGTAGCCCTGGTCGGAGCCGGCGAAGACGTCGACCTGGCGGCCGCCGGCGAGCTTGATCGCCTCGGGGTACGTGGTCCAGTACGGCGTCGGCACGAGCACCTCGTCGCCCGGGTCGAGCAGCGTCTGGAACGCCTGGTAGACGGCCTGCTTGCCGCCGTTCGTGACGACGACCTGGCCGGGGGAGACCTCGAGCCCAGAGTCGCGCAGCGTCTTCGCGGCGATCGCCTCGCGCAGCTCGGGCAGGCCGGCCGCAGGCGTGTACCGGTAGTTCTTCGGGTCGTGCGTGGCGGCGAGGGCGGCCTCGACGATGTACTCGGGCGTCGAGAAGTCGGGCTCGCCCGCCGCGTAGGAGATGACCGGGCGCCCCTCGGCCTGGAGGGCCTTCGCCTTGGCATCGACCTTCAGGGTCGCGGACTCGGCGATGGCGGCGATACGGGCGGAGAGGCGCGGGTGTTCGGTCACGCGACCAGCCTACGGCGTGGGGTATGCCGTGTGACAGGGGGCGAAGCGCGCACCCCTCGAACAGGGGGTTATCCGGACACTATCCTCCGGATAGGCTCACCCGAACGCATGCATTCGAATCGAGGCGCGCCCGAGGGCGCGCCTCGTCGTGTGCGCGATGCGCTGCAGTCACCACCACCCCCACAGACAGGAACCCTCGATGGCCCTTCAACGACGCACGACTCGACTCGCCGCCCTCACCACGGCCATCGCCGTCGGCGGTGGGCTGGCCCTCGCCGGCGCCGCGCCGGCACAGGCCGAGGAGATCGATCCGACCGAGATCGCGTACGTCGGCGCCGACGACATCCGCCCCGACGAGTCGACGTACGTCGGCTGGCACAACGGTGCCGCCACCGGTTCGTTCGTCGACGGCAACGGACAGCTCGACCTCACCGGCAAGGTGCAGATCCTCAACGGATTCGACGCGGCCGCCGACAACGGCGACCTCCGCGAGCTGATCGATGCCGGAATCTCGTGGGGCAGCACGAACGCCTACTTCCAGATCCCCCTGTTCTTCGACGACGCCGCCGGCGACCAGCAGTTCACGACGCTTCGCCCGGCCGACACCACCGCCAATGTGGTCGCGCTCGACGCGCAGTGGACGACGAGCCGCGCCGTGTCCGATGCCGCCCCGGCGAACACCACCGCCACGCTCGAGGAGCTCCTGGCCGCCATCGAGGGTGCGTCGCCCGCCGCCGCCGACGTCGACCTTCTCGGCTACGGGTTCTTCGTCGACGAGGGTCAGACCGGATCCGTCTCGTGGGTCAAGTGGGGCACACTCGACACGGAGTTCGTGCCGGCGCCCGTCGAGGAGCCCATCGGCGAACCCGTCTTCGAGGACTCGGAGCAGCTCGCGGCATTCCTCGCCGAGCGGGAGATCACGCCCGTCGACGGCGGCACCCTCACGCAGGGCGCTGCCGGTCAGCTTCAGGTGCAGGGCGACTGGTACTGGGACGGGCTGACCTACTTCGACGCCTACGCCTACTCGGCTCCCGTGGCGGTCGGCGTGTTCCAGGCCGATTCCACCGGCCTGATCACCGTGACGCTCTCGCCCGAGACCCTCGCGGCTCTCGCGCCGGGGCAGCACACGCTCGTGCTCGCATCGCAGGGACAGAACGAGGGCGGCCTGTACTTCGTGACCTTCACCGTCGTCGCCGCCGCGACGCCGGGCGGCAGCTCCACCGTCACCGGTGCCGCGCTCGCCGAGACCGGCTTCGACGCCGCGCTGCCGCTCTTCGGCGGCGCGCTGCTGCTCGCAGCCGGCGCGGTGCTCGTGCTGCGTCGTCGGGCCGGCGCTTCGGCCTGACGCTGAGCAACGGCCTCGGGGTCGTGCGGATGCCATGCGGCATCCGCACGGCCCCGTTCCATTTCGAGCGCATGCCCCGGGGTGCGAGATTTCTCTGGGACATCCGTCCCACTCTTGCTACGCTGCCCACGTGATGGCGCGAACCCGACGGGGGATCCTCGCCGGTGTCGCGCTCACGGTGCTCGTGGCGCTGGGCGCCGGCGTCGCCGTCGTGCTCGCCGACGAGCTCGGCATCCGGAGCGAGCCGTCCGACATCCCGGCCGAGGTGCTCGAGGCGGCACCTGAGACCGCGTCGATCCTTCCTCCCGACTTCACGTCGATCACCGCACCGCCCTCGTTCCGCATGGGACTCGCGGTCGACGAACTGCGCGACGCGGTCGCCGATGCCGAGGCGACCGACGGGTCGGCGACCCTCGAGGTCGTCATCGCCGAGGGTGCTGTGGCAACCGAGGAACCGGCCGACCGCGAGGGCGACGTCGACGAGTCCTACCGGCTCGAGGGAACGCCCGACGCGCTGCGCGTGGTCGCGGCATCCGAGGCCGGTGCCGTGCTCGGCGTCTACGACCTGGCCGCCACAGTGCGCGACCGCCGGGCCGTGACCGAGCACCTCGGCGACACCGTCGACTCGCGCCTCGGGTTCCGCATGGTCGACCTCGGCGCGGTCGGCGTGACGGTGCACGAGTCGGAATGGATCGCCGGCGACGACTACTCGCACAACTCCAAGGCATTCGCCGACGTCATCCTCGCCGAGGCGCCGTACATCGACGAGACCGCGCTTGCGGTCGCCCGCACGGACTTCGAGGCGTACGTGCGCCACGCGCTCGCCGAGGGGTACAACGCGATCGCGATCCCCGGGTTCGTCGAGTACCTCACGTTCTCGGGTGTCGGCGACGGCACCGAGGTCTACGGCGCCGATGACACGCACGTCGCTCGCGCCATCGCGATGCGCGAGGCCTTCGGACCGATCTGGGAGTACGCGCACGACGCGGGCCTCGACGTGTACTTCCGCACCGACATGCTCACGCTCACGACGCCGCTCGAGGCGTATCTCGTCGACCGCTTCGGCGGCCTCGCCACCGAGGATCCGGCGTTCTGGGACGTCTACTCGGCCGGCCTCGACGAGCTCTACGCCGAGATGCCCTACCTCGACGGCGTGCTCATCCGCATCGGCGAGGCCGGCCGCGTCTACGACCTGCCGGGCTGGGACTACTACTCGAAGCTCGCCGTCACGACGGTCGACTCCGTGCGCGCCATGCTCACGACGTTCACCGAGCAGGCCGAGCGCGTGGACCGCGAGGTGATCTTCCGCTCGTGGAGCGTCGGCGTCGGCGCCGTCGGAGACATGCACACGAACGACGCCTCGTACGAGGCGGTGCTCGGCGGCATCGACTCCGACGCGCTCATCGTCTCGACGAAGTACACGCTCGGCGACTTCTACAGCCACCTGCCGCTGAACCACACCCTCGAGATCGGCGAGCAACGCCGCATCGTCGAGTTCCAGAGCCGGCGCGAGTTCGAGAACTTCGGGGCGTTCCCGAACGACCTCGGCGTGCTCTATCGGGAGGCGCTGCAGCGCTTCATCGAGGCGAATCCGCACGTCGAGGGCATCTGGACCTGGACGCAGGACGGCGGCCCCTGGCGTGCCGGTCCGCTCTCGCTCGAGCTGAAGGCCGGGTTCTGGCAGCTCTACGAGCTCAACACCGAACTCGCCGTGCGGCTCGCGCGCGACCCCGAGGCGGACCCGGCCGCGATCACCGCCGACTGGGCGCGGCGCTGGTTCTCAGGCGACCCGGCCACCGTGCAGGCGATCGGCGAGGCGATGGCCCAGTCGCGTGCGGCCATCACCGACGGACTCTACATCGGCCCGTTCGCCGACCGCCGGGTCTTCGCGATCGGCCTCGAGCCGCCGCCCATGATGTGGATCTTCGAGTGGGACATCCTCACCGGCGACAGCGCCGTGCTGAACGTGATCTACGAGATCAGCCGGGGCGACCTCGACGAGGCGATCGCGGGCGGCGACCGGGCGATCGCCGCGGTCGAGCGCATGCAGTCGGCGATCGAGGCGACGGATGCCGCGAGCTGGCGCGACCCCGCACTGCGTACGGCGTTCCTCGACACCCTGGCCTACCAGGCCAACACCTACGCGATGCTCGGCGACTACCGCGAGATGTTCCTCCGGCAGGCCGAGTGGCACGACACCGGCGACCACGCCGCCTACGAGCAGTGGGATGCCGCGCGGCGGGCGTTCGAGGCATCCGCTGCCGCTCATGAGGCCGCCTACGCGGGCGACCCGTATCTGCCCGCGTACAACCTCACGGCGGCGGAGCTCGGCGTCGAGCGAGCCGTGCGCGACCGGCCCATGGCGTGGGCGGCGAGGATCGCGCTCGTGCTGCTCGCCGCGTGGCTCGGCTACGGCATCGCCGCGGGCTACTCCCGTGCCGGATGGCCGGGCGCGCGTGCCGCGCGTGCCCTCTGGGTGGCCGGCACGAGGCCGTGGCGCGCTCGCGCGCTCGTCGAGGGGCTGGGCCGGCTCGACCGCGTGCTGCTCGCCGTCGTGCCCGCCGCATTCCTCGTGGTGAGCCGCGGCATCCAGACCTGGTTCCTGGCGCCGTCGCACCTGCTCGTGACCCTCGGCGGCTGGGCCCTGTTCGTCGGCGTGCTCTGGCTCGCCCTCGGACGTCGATCGACGTGGCCCGTGATCGCCGCGATCGGGGGAGCGGCGGTGCTCCGTGTGGCGCTCCTCCTCGTCGTGCTCGCGCCGACCGGCCCGGGCGGATACTGGTTCGAGTTCTGGACGAATCCGCTCGGTCGCTCGGTGTACATCGCCCTCGCGTTCGCGGCATTCGGATGGGTCGTGGTCGCCGCAGCCTGGGCCATCGCCGTCGAGCGCGGTGCGCTCTGGGCGACCGGCGCGGTCGTCGCCGGCGTCGGCGTCGTGCTCGCGGTGTTCGGCTCGCTCATCGGCCTGATCGGCCTCGAGGCGGCACTCACCACGTGGAACGACGAGATGGCGCTGTTGCCCTGGGGGCTCTCGCGAATCCTCGGCATCAGCGTCTACCTCGACATCCCCGCCGACACGGCGTGGTGGGTCGCGATCGCGGGAGGCGTGCTCGTCGTGGCGGGTGCGATCTGCGTCGCGCTGGCTCAGAGGTTCTGGCCGATGTCCCACAGCTTGTCGGGGCGGCCGTCGAGGGCCTCGGAGACCGCGAGCGCCTGATCGTCGGAGAGCGAGGCGACGTAGTCGACCACGCCTCGACCGACCCCGAGCCGGCGCACGTCGCCCGCCGCGGGGATGGGGACGCCCTCGGGTCGCTCGTGCCGCAGGGCCGCGTACCCGTCGGTCGCGATCTCGACGAGCTCCTTGAGCCGCTGCGGCACGCGGTCGCGGTCGTGCTCGTCGGTCGCCCACGCGGTGAGGCCCTTGACGGCTCGGGCCAGCACCCGGCTGAGTCCGCGCTGGTACATGACGATGTCGGCGCGGTCGAGGATGAAGTGCCGGTGCACGAACTTCAGGATCTCGACCTCGTGCCACGCACGTCGATCGAGGGTCACGAGGCCCGAGCGCACGACGTCGCGCGGCGCAGGCACGACGGATGACTGCAGGTGGGTGATCCACCGGTTCGTGAACGACGAGAGTCCGCGCTCCGAGGCGATCGATCCGTCGAAGGGGGTCGCCAGCAGGCCGTCGACGAGATCCTCGGCGACGACGTCGACCGCGTCGGAGAACGCGTCGTCGTCGGCGACCCAGGGGTCGTCGCGTGCGAACTTGCGGCGAAGGGCCTCGAGCGCGCTGCCGGCGGGGGCGGTGCGGGCCCTGAGCGCCTCCTCGTCGAGCTCCCGGAGCTGACTCCAGCCCTCGACCCAGCCGCGGAACTCCCGTGCCACGGCACCCTGGCTGAGCACGCCGGCACGGTAGAAGTCGTCGACATCGTGGATCGAATAGGCGACGTCGTCGCCGATGTCCATGACCGAGCACTCGAGCGACTGCTGCATCGGCGGCAGCCCGGCACGGGCCTGCTCGAGGTCGAGGGCGTCGATGCCGTACGCCGAGTACTTCGGCACGTCGATGCCCTGCCCCGTGCGGCGGAGACCACGTGGCAGCGGCCCGTCGCCGAACCCGGACGCGTCGATGTACCTGGTCCACGGGTACTTCGCGACAGCCGTGCGCACCGCCGCCGTGAGGTTCAGGCCGCGCGGGGCGGCCTCGCTCACGTCGAGCGCCGTCAGGATGCGATAGCTCTGGGCGTTGCCCTCGAAGCCGTCGACGAGACCGAGCGTCTCGCGGGCGAGCCGGTCGAGCACGCGTTCGCCGAGGTGGCCGAAGGGCGGGTGGCCGAGATCGTGCGCGCTCGCGGCGGCCTGCACCACGACGGCGTCGCAGCCGTGCGCGAGCGCGAGTTCGCGCGCTGGGGAGGCGGGATCCGTGAGCTTGACCGCGATCGCGCGCGCGACCGCGGTGACCTTGATCGAGTGGGTGAGCCGGTTGTGGATGAGCGGGCCGGCGCCCGGCTGCGCGATCACCTGCGTGACGGCGGAGAGTCGCGAGAAGTACGGCGAGAACCGGATGCGCTCGAGGTCCAGCCGGAACTGCGAGTGCTCGCCCGTGACCTCGGCGCTGCTGCGCGGCTCCGGTACGAGGCGCGATGCGCGGTCGATCGTCATGCGCCCAATCTATGCCCGCCCGGCCCGTCGATACGGGCGACTCGGATGCTTCGGAGCAGGCGTCGGGGGCGGGGCATCCGCTCGGCTTTACTCTGCCTGCGGCGTCGCATACACTTGGTGAGGTTGTTGAAGTCAGCCAAGATTCTCTGCGCCTATTTTCGGGCCTTCACCTGGTGAGAAACGCAGTGAATCATGGCGCTCGGCAATCGGTGGAACAGCCCCGGTCACCCGGTCGTTCCATAGGGCGGTGGCTCAATTGGTAGAGCAGCGGTCTCCAAAACCGCAGGTTGCAGGTTCGAGTCCTGTCCGCCCTGCGAGCCGGCAGTGATTGCCGGCCCACGAAAGGTGTACGAGGTGGCACGAAAAGTAATCGACGAACCGAGTGAAGACGTCGTCGCCAATGCGAAGCGCGATCGCGCCGCGCGTCGGAACCCCTTTTCGCGCGTCGCCCTGTTCATCCGGCAGGTCATCGCCGAGCTGAAGAAGGTCGTCACGCCGACCCGCAAGGAGCTCCTCAGTTTCACGACTGTGGTGCTCGTGTTCGTCATCATCATGATGGCGATCGTGTGGGCGTTCGATCAGGTGTTCGGCTGGCTGGTGCTGTACGTCTTCGGAACACCGGGGGTCTGATCGGGCCTTCGGGTTCGACGGATCCGGTTCGCCGCTGGCGCACCGGAGAAAAGGATTGAGAGAAGTGTCAAGGACTGAGCGCGACGACGTCGACTGGGCCACGGCTGCCGAGCAGTCGGCCGAAGACGACGAGGCCCAGACGGGCAACACCCTCGAGCGCGAAGAGGACTCGGTCGAGCCGGCCGAGCACCGTGCCGTGCACGTCGTCGACGACGAGGGCAACGACGTCGATCTCGACGCCGTGCTCGACGCGATCGCCGAGTCGACCGACCCCGAGGCAGACGCCGTGGTCGACGACGCACTCGACATCGACTCGGTCGAAGAGGCCGAAGCCGCCGTCGAGGCCGTCATCGAGGAAGACGAGGAGCAGGCCGACCCGTACGCGGAGTTCCGCGCCGAACTGCGCTTCCTCCCCGGCAAGTGGTACGTCATCCACTCCTACGCGGGCTTCGAGCGCCGCGTGAAGGCGAACATCGAGCAGCGACGCGAGTCGATGGCCATGGCCGACTACATCTACCAGGTCGAAGTGCCGATGGAAGACGTCGTCGAGATCAAGAACGGCCAGCGCAAGATGGTCACGCGCGTCCGCATCCCCGGCTACGTGCTCGTGCGCATGGACCTCAACGAGGACTCGTGGTCGGTCATCCGCCACACGCCCGGCGTCACCGGCTTCGTCGGCAACGCGCACAACCCGACCCCCCTCCGCTTCGAAGAGGCCTTCGGCATGCTGAAGAGCCTCGTCGAGATCAAGGACGTCGCTCCGGTCAAGGGCGCGAAGGGCGGCGCCGCCACCGGCGCAGCTCGTGCGATCCCCGCCGAGGTCGACTTCGAGGTCGGCGAGACCATCACGATCAAGGACGGCTCGTTCGCGGGTCTGCCCGGCACGATCAGCGAGATCAAGCCCGAGAGCGGCAAGCTCATCGTGCTCGTCTCGCTCTTCGAGCGCGAGACCCCGGTCGAGCTCAGCTTCGACCAGGTCACGAAGCTCTAACACCTCCCAGACAGTACGCAGCGGCCCTCCGGTACACTCGGAGGGTTGTGCTGCGTCAGGCACGCGCTTGTTTCAAGCACACAGATCACCGCATCCCGGAACGGCCGGGTTGCGGGAGAGTGCCCCGGCAACCGGGGCGTTCGAACAGAAAGAGAGAAATCATGGCACCGAAGAAGAAGGTCACCGGTCTGATCAAGCTTCAGATCAAGGCCGGCGCCGCGAACCCGGCCCCGCCCATCGGCCCGGCCCTGGGTCAGCACGGCGTGAACATCATGGAGTTCTGCAAGGCGTACAACGCGGCGACCGAAGCCCAGCGCGGCAACGTCATCCCCGTCGAGATCACGGTCTACGAAGACCGCTCGTTCACCTTCATCCTGAAGACCCCGCCCGCCGCCGAGCTCATCAAGAAGGCTGCCGGCGTCGCAAAGGGCTCCGGCGTTCCCCACACCACCAAGGTCGGCAAGCTGACCCAGGCACAGGTGCGCGAGATCGCCGAGTCGAAGATGGTCGACCTCAACGCCAACGACCTCGACGCAGCGTCGAAGATCATCGCGGGCACCGCTCGCTCGATGGGCATCACGGTCGAATAGGCCCCGTCTCGCCGGTCGAGGAGCGCGAAGCGCGCATCGAGACCTCGAGACCGACGGATGCCACGCGGCATCCGTTCACCAGAACTCAGCATTCAGTGGCAGCGCCCGCCAGGCGCAGATGACCACACTCTCTCAAGGAGAAGCAACATGGCAAAGAAGTCCAAGGCCTACCGCGCCGCGGCCGACAAGATCGAAGACGGCAAGTTCTACACCCCGAACGAGGCAGTGGCCCTCGCGAAGGAGACCGGCTCCGCGAAGTTCGACTCGACCGTCGAGGTCGCGCTGAAGCTCGGCGTCGACCCCCGCAAGGCCGACCAGATGGTGCGCGGCACCGTCATCCTCCCGCACGGCACCGGCAAGACCGCCCGCGTCATCGTGTTCGCGACCGGCCCCGCTGCCGAGGCTGCGATCGCAGCCGGCGCTGACGAGGTCGGCGGCGCCGAGCTCATCGAGAAGGTCGCCGGCGGCTACACCGCGTTCGACTCGGCGGTCTCGACCCCCGAGCTCATGGGCCAGGTCGGCCGTCTCGGCAAGGTGCTCGGCCCGCGTGGCCTCATGCCGAACCCGAAGACCGGCACCGTGACCCCGAACGTCGGCCAGGCCGTCTCCGACATCAAGGGCGGCAAGATCGAGTTCCGCGTCGACAAGCACGCCAACGTGCACTTCGTCGTCGGCAAGGCCTCGTTCACGCAGGAGCAGCTCGAAGAGAACGCCAACGCGGCGCTCGAAGAGGTCCTCCGCCTGAAGCCGTCGAGCTCCAAGGGCCGCTACATCCAGAAGGGCGCCGTGTCGACCACGTTCGGCCCCGGCATCCCCCTGGACGTCAACGCCATCTAGTCTCACCGCAGACTGCACGAAGGGCTCGCCGGTCTACCGGCGGGCCCTTCGTCGTTCGCTTGCGATGTCGGCCGCGGGGCGTACCGTGGCGGTATGAGCGAACGAACCACCACGGTCCTCGCCTCGGTCGCAACGATCGTCGTCGCCGCAGCCGCCGCGTATTGGATGACCCTCATCGGAGCCTTCGGTCCGGCGGTCTACACCGTCGTGCTCGCACTCGTCGTCGTCTGGCTGCTCATCTCGGCCGAACGGCATCGCGGGCTCGACCAGGTCGACGAAGAGTCCTTGCGCCGCCGCGGCTCGGTGTACTGGCTCTGACGGGCCGGTCTTGCGGCTCAGCCGGTGATGCGGAACCCGGGCTGACCGGTCGGCTCGCGCACCGCGACATCCGTGCGCTCGACGACGGCGCCGCGCGGGCCGGTCGCGAGCCAGTCGAGCATCGCTGCGACGGATGCCTCGTCGCCCTCCACCTCGGCCTCGACCGTGCCGTCGGGTCGATTGCGTGCCCACCCCGCGACCCCGAGTCGCTCGGCCTCGCGTCGCGCGGAGAAGCGGAAGCCCACGCCTTGCACGATCCCGTGCACGAGCACGTGTCTTCGGATCATGCGTCCAGCGTAGGCCTCCGCCGTCGTCAGCCCGCTCGGGCTACTTCGCGGCCTCCTCGACGACGCGGGTCGCACCGGTGCGCAGCCGGATCTCGTCGGCCACGGCCATCGCGTCGCCCGACGGGGCGTCCGACTTGCGATCGGGGCGCGCGGCGAAGAGGTAGACGAGCCCCGTCACCACGACGATGCCGAGGCCGATGAGCACGACGTAGTCGGTGAAGAAGTCGCCCGTCGAACCCGGCAGCGAGAGCAGGACCATGGCGAAGACGCCGTAGGCGAGCGCCAACGCGTTCACGATGAAGCCCCAGGAGCCGAGCGAGAAGGGGCCCGCGGGCCGCCAGCCCTTCATGCGCTGGCGGAGGGAGGCCAGTACGACCATCTGGAAGGCGAGGTAGATGCCGAGCACCGCGAACGAGGTCACCGGCACCAGCAGGTCGTTGTTCGCCCAGATGAGCACGGCGATGAGCGCGGGCACGGTGCACGCGACGATGAGGGCGTTCGTCGGCACCTTCGTGGTCGGCGAGACCTTCGACAGCCAGCGGTGCCCCGGGATCATCCCGTCGCGGGCGAAGGAGAACAGCAGGCGGCTCGCAGCGGCCTGCAGGCTCAGCACGCACGAGAGGAACGCCGTGATCGCGATCACGAGGAACAGCTTGGCGCCCACCGGCCCGAGGGTCGCCTCGAGGATGCCGGGGATGGGATCTGCGTCCTCGCCGTTGACGATCGACGCGAGGTCGGGCGCCGCGAGCACGTACCCGCCGAAGGAGAAGAGCGCCGAGACGCCGCCGACGAGGATCGTCATCATCATCGCCTTCGGAATGCGCCGGGCGGGGTTCGCGACTTCTTCGGCGACGTCGCCGCAGGCCTCGAAGCCGTAGAACAGGAAGAGGCCTGCGAGCGCGGCCCCCATGAAGGCGGCCGTGTAGCTGCCGTCGCCCTCGACGCCCATGGTGTCGAAGAAGACGCTGAACTCCTGCTTGCGCTGGAAGATCAGCAGGTAGAGGCCGAGGCCGATGACGCCGATGAGCTCGGCGGCGAGGCCGATGCGGGCCACGCGGGCGAGCCACTTCGTGCCCGTGAAGTTGATGGCGAGGGCGATCAGGAGGAACGCCAGCGTGATCCAGAGTGTCGACGCGTTCGTGACCTCGATGCCGAACAGGCTCGCCGCGAATCCGGATCCGAACTCGGCGACCGCGGTGATGGTCACGATCATCGCCCAGATGTAGACCCAGGCCGCCATCCAGGCGTAGCGCCGTCCCCACAGGCGACGGGCCCAGGGGTAGATGCCACCGTGGATCGGGTACTGCGAGACGACCTCGCCGAACACGAGCGAGACGAGCAGCTGCCCGGCGCCGACGATCACGATCCACCAGATCGAGGGTGGTCCGCCGATCGACAGGGCCACCGCGAAGAGCGAGTAGACGCCGACGAGGGGCGAGAGGTAGGTGAAGCCGAGGGCGAAGTTCGCCCAGAGGCTCATCGATCGGTTGAACGTGTCCTCGTAGCCGAGCACGCTGAGGTGTTCGCCGTCGGAGAGGCCCGCTGCGGGCCCGCGATCTGCAGACATCACTGCCTTCCATGTCTTCGCTGCGCCGGTCGCCCCCAACCGGCGACACCACGTCGTCGTGGTGTCGCGCCAGCATAACCAGACATCCGGTCGTAAAGCTATAGTTCCGGATGATTTAGTTCGGCGCAGGTTCGCGAGCGAGCGGATGCCGCGGCATCCGCTCGGCGTACCATGGCGGGCATGGGGGAAGTGAGCGACTACATCGCCGGTCTCGACGCGCCGGAACGCGACGTCATGGAACGCATCAGGGCGAGGGCGGTGTCGCTCGTGCCCGACGCGATCGAGGGTGTCAGCTACGGCATGCCGGCGCTGCGCTACCGGGACTCTCCGCTGCTCAGCATCATGAAGGCGAAGGCGCACATCGGGCTCTACCCGTACAGTCCGCCCGTGATCGAGGCCGTCTCCTCGGAGCTCGAGGGGTATTCATGGGCGAAGGGCACGATCCGGTTCACGCCCGAGCATCCGCTGCCCGACTCGCTCGTCGACCGCATCATCCTGCTGCGCCGCGACGAGATCGACGAGAAGAAGAAGCGCTGAGACCCTTCGACAGGCTCACGGCGGCGCGCACGGATGCCCCGGGGCGCGCGCCCCGGGGCATCCGTTCAGTGCGCGTTCGCGGTGATCAGCCGATGCGGATCATCTTCTTGTTGACGAACTCGTCGGCGCCGAAGCGGCCGAGCTCGCGGCCCGAACCGGAGCGCTTGACGCCGCCGAAGGGCAGCTCGGCGCCGTCGGCGCCGACCAGGTTCACGAAGACCATGCCGGCCTCGATCTTGTCGGCGACGCGGAGCGCCTGGTCGGAGTCGGTCGTGAAGACGTAGGAGCCGAGGCCGAACGGGGTGTTGTTCGCGAGCTCGACCGCCGCGTCCTCGTCGGCGACCTTGAAGACCTGCGCGACCGGGCCGAAGAACTCCTCGTGGAAGGCGTCGGAGTCGGGCTGTACGTCCGTGAGGATCGTGGCCGAGTAGTAGTTGCCCTCGCGCTCTCCGCCGTGGTGGAGCGTGGCGCCCTGTGCGACGGCGCGCTCGACCTGCTCGGCGAGGCCCTCGGCGGCCTTGGCCGACGAGAGCGGGCCGAGTGCCGTGCCGGCCTGGGCGGGGTCGCCCTTCTCGACCTCGCTCATCGCGGCGGTGAACTTCTCGAGGAAGGGCTCGTAGAGGTCTTCGACGACGATGAAGCGCTTGGCCGCGTTGCAGGCCTGGCCGTTGTTGTCGACGCGGGCGAAGACGGCGGCGCCCACCGTGGCGTCGAGGTCGTCGGTCGAGAGCAGGATGAACGGGTCGGAACCGCCGAGTTCGAGCACGACCTTCTTCAGGTGACGACCGGCGATCTCGGCGACCGCGGCACCGGCGCGCTCGGAGCCCGTGAGCGAGATGCCCTGCACGCGCGGGTCGGCGATGACCTGCTCGATCTGGTCGTGCGAGGCGTAGATGTTGACGTAGGCGCCCTCGGGGAACCCGGCGTCGAGGAAGATCTGCTCGATGGCGGCGGCCGACTCGGGGCACTGCTCGGCGTGCTTGAGCAGGATCGTGTTGCCGATGATGAGGTTCGGGCCGGCGAAGCGGGCGACCTGGTAGTACGGGAAGTTCCACGGCATGATGCCGAGCAGCGGGCCGAGCGACGAGCGACGGATGAGGGCCGAGCCTTCACCTGCCAGCAGGTCGATCTTCTCGTCGGCGAGCAGCGACTCGGCGTTGTCGGCGTAGTACTCGTAGATCGCGGCCGAGAACTCGACCTCGCCGACGGCCTGCTCGATGGGCTTGCCCATCTCGCGCACGATGATCTCGCCGAGTTCCTGCGCTCGCTCGTTGTGCAGTTCGGCGACGCGGCGCACGAGGGCGGCGCGTTCGGCGACCGTGGTGTTCTTCGACCAGGTGCGGTGCGTCTCGCTCGCCTTGGCGATGGCCGCCTGCAGCGCCTCGTCGGTGATCGTCTCGTAGGACTTGACCGTCTCGCCGGTGGCGGGATTGATCACGGCATAGCTCATGGGGTTCTCCTTCTCGGGTGCAGACACTGCACTCACGCCAGAGCTCGTCTGCCGCCGTGCATACGCTCGACTTAAAGATATATCAGCGGATGATTCGAATCGACCCGGATGACGCAGGGTCGACGAGCACTCGGAGCGGAGTGCCCGGGCACGGCTCGCCGGCGCCGTCGAGGTCGGCCAGTTGCCCGACCTGCAGTGCCGGTTCGGTCGAGAGCACGACACGACCCTCCTCGTTCACGAGCGCGACCGGTGCCGGCACGTCGAGGAACCCGGCGAGCAGTTCGCTCTCGAGCCGGCGCACCGACACGTCGGCGCCGATGACGCCGACCATGCGGGTGCCGCCGGGTGCGCCGCCATCGGCGGGATGGACCGCGTGCACCGGCATCGTCATCGTGAGGATGTAGTCGCACGTGCAGAGGTGGTCGACGTACGGGCCGGTCACGTGCGCGTGGCTCGTCGTCGCGGGGATGCGGTACCACTCGAGAGCGCGGAAGTCGCGGAGGTACTCGGTGTAGCCGCGCGTGGTGAGGTCGAGCCGCGTCGGCTCGGTCGTCGAGCCGAGCACGGGATTCGCGTCGAGCGGGCCGAGCCACCAAGCGAAGTGCACGTCGCGCCCGCGCACGATCTCGCCGTCGGCGATGAACCCGGCGCCGACCAGGAGCGGATGCGGCTCGGTGAGGCGGGGGAGCACGAGTTCGGCGACGAGGGTGTCGAGCGCTGCCGGGCGCACCTCGGGAGCGCCGTCGATGAGGTGCTCGACCGGGGCGCGCCAGGCGGCGAGCTGATCGAAGACGCCCGTGAAGACCGCGCCGACCGAGGCGGCGACGTCACGCGCTGACCGGCTCATCGAGCGCACCTCCCCGTTCGACCCTGGCCTTCGCCGCGAGGAGGGGGACCGAGAGGCCGCGCACGAGATCCCCGGCGGCCTCGCGGGCCTCGGCCGGGCGGTGCGCCGCGACGGCGCGGACGATGCGGCGGTCGTGCGCCGCGGCATCCGCTCGCTGTTCGTCGTCGTCGAGGCCGAGGAGGAGGAGCGGGCCGAACTCCGCCTGCAGCCGGATCTGCTCGCGCACGAGCCGGGCCGACTGGCTGAGCACGGCGACCTCGAGGAAGAAGCCGCCCTGGTTCGTGCGAGCGGATGCCGCGGTGCCGAAGTCGGCCGCGGCGAGCCACGCCGCGAGGCGCTCGGCGTCGGCGGCGGACGCGCGTTCGGCGGCGCGTTCGGCGATGCCGGCGAGGATGGCGCCGAAGTAGACGGCCATGTCGCTGAGTTCCACTTGTGCGAGCCCGCGCAGCCGGGCGCTGATGAGGGAGCGGTGGTCGGCGTCGTCGGCGACGACGAAGCTGCCGCCCTCGCGACCGCGGCGCGTCTCGACGAGGCCGGCTTCCCGGAGGATGCCGAGACCCTCGCGCACCGTGATGAGCGCGACGCCGAATCGGCGGGCGAGCTCGGGTTCGCTCGGCAGGCGTTCGCCCGCGCCGAGCACGCCGAGCACGATGCCGTCGGTGAGGCGCTGCGCGACCTGCTCGGCGCGGCCGGCATCGGCGAGCTGGGCGAAGACGGCTTCGCGCGCACCAGGCCCCACCCTCGACTCCATGCGTTCAGGCTAGTCGAGCGACTCGCCCGGAATCTCACCACGGCTTGTCAGGCGATCCTGCGACGATCGCTCGGAGCGGTGAGGCAGGCGGTGTCGCAGGCGTACCGACCGATCGAGCGGTGACAAAAGAATCGATATAGGATGATTGGGCGGCGTGACCTGCCGCCGACATGCGAAGGCGGATGGGATGCACGAGCGACGGGCCGACGACGGGCCGAACGACGGAGTGCTCGCCGGCGTGCGCGTCGCCGACTTCTCGCGGGTGCTCGCCGGCCCCTACGCCACCATGATGCTCGCCGACTTCGGCGCCGACGTCGTGAAGATCGAATCGCTCGCCGGTGACGACACCCGGCATTGGCGCCCACCCGTCGACGCCCGCGGGCAGGCCACCTACTTCGGCAGCGTCAACCGCAACAAACGCTCGGTCGCCCTCGACCTGACCGACGCAGAAGGGCTCGCCGAAGCACGGCGGCTCGCGGCCTCCGCCGACGTCGTCGTCGAGAACTTCCGCCCCGGCGTGATGGATCGCTTCGGGCTCTCGTACGACGAGGTGCGCGCGTTGAACCCCGGCATCGTCTACTGCTCGATCACGGGTTTCGGCACGGGGGAGGGCGCCGCCCTCGCCGGCTACGACCTGCTCGTGCAGGCCGTCGGAGGGCTCATGTCGATCACGGGCCCCGCAGACGGCGAGCCCGCGAAGGCCGGCGTCGCGCTCGTCGACGTGCTCACCGGGCAGAACGCCGTCGCCGGCATCCTGCTCGCCCTCCGCGAGCGCGACCGCACCGGGCTCGGCCAGCGCGTCGAGGTCAACCTCCTGCAGGGTCTGCTCTCCGCACTCACGAACCAGGCCGCATCGACACTCGCGACGGGCACGCCGCCGCAGCGCCTCGGCAACGCGCACCCGAGCATCGCGCCGTACGCCGTCTTCCACGCTGCCGACCGCGAGCTCGTGATCGCCGTGGGCAACGACAAGCAGTTCCGGGCGCTCACCGAGGTGCTCGGCGTTCCGGAGTTGAGTGGCGACGCGCGGTTCGCGGGCAACGTCGACCGGGTCGCGCACCGGGTCGAGCTCACTGCGGCGATCGAGGAGCGGCTGGCCGCGGCATCCGCTGCGCACTGGGTCGACGTGCTCAGCGCCGCGGGCGTTCCCGCCGGTCTCGTGAACGACGTCGCCGAGGCGATCGCGTTCGGAGCGGCCCTGGGCCTCGAACCGGTCGCGGAGATCGGCGCTCCGGTCTCCCCGGACGGCGGTGCCGCGAGTCGCACGATCGCGAACCCGATCGGCCTCTCGGCGAGCCCCGCCGTGTACCGCAGCACGCCGCCCGCGCTCGACGAGCACGCCGGCGCCGACTGGCACCAGACCCCTTCGAAAGGACCGCACCGATGACCACCGCCCCCACGATCGACGCCGTGTTCGACCTCGACGCCCTGCTCAGCGCCGAGGAGCGCGAATGGCAGCAGAAGGCGCGGGTCTTCGCACAGGAGCGACTGCTGCCCGTCATCGAAGACGACTTCGAGGCCAAGCACTTCCGCCGCGAGTTCGTGAAGGAGCTCGGCGACCTGGGCTTCCTCGGCATGCACCTGCAGGGCTACGGATGCGCCGGCGCGGGTGCCGTCTCGTACGGCCTCGTGTGCCTCGAACTCGAGGCCGCCGACAGCGGCTGGCGCACCTTCGTCTCGGTGCAGGGCTCGCTCGCGATGAGCGCGATCCACAAGTACGGCTCCGAGGAGCAGAAGCAGCAGTGGCTGCCGGGCATGGCCGCCGGCGACCTCGTCGGATGCTTCGCCCTCACCGAGCCGCAGGGCGGCTCCGACCCCGCCGGCATGACCACGACCGCGCGCCGCGACGGCGACGGCTGGGTGATCGACGGCGCGAAGCGCTGGATCGGCCTCGCCTCGCTCGCCGACGTCGCCGTCGTCTGGGCCAAGGTCGACGACCCGTCGGGCGCGTTCGGCGACGGCGGCAGCGCGGTGCGCGGGTTCCTCGTGCCGACCTCGACGCCCGGCTTCACGGCGACGCCGATCGACGGCAAGCTCTCGATGCGTGCCTCGGTGCAGTGCGACATCGCGCTCGACGGCGTGCGGGTCGGCGACGACGCGATCCTGCCGGGCGCTCGCGGACTGAGCGGCCCGTTCGGCTGCCTCAACGAGGCTCGCTACGGCATCGTCTGGGGCGCGATGGGTGCGGCCCGCTCCTGCCTCGAGGCCGCGATCGAGCGCTCCACGTCGCGCGAGGTCTTCGGCAAGCCGATCGGTGCGAACCAGCTCATCCAGGCGAAGCTCGCCGACATGTTCCTCGAGGTCGAGAAGGGCATCCTCCTGGCACTGCACCTCGGGCGCCTGAAGGAACGCGGCGCGCTCACGCCCGCGCAGATCTCGGTCGGCAAGCTCAACAGCGTGCGCGAGGCGCTCGCGATCGCACACGAGGCGCGGGCGATCCTCGCCGGCGACGGCATCACGAACGCGTGGCCGGTCATGCGGCACGCGGCGAACCTCGAGTCAGTGCGCACGTACGAGGGCACCGACGAGATCCACCAGCTGATCCTGGGGCGCGAGCTCACCGGGCTGAACGCGTTCTGACCTCGAGACCTGCAGGAGGACGACATGGGTGAGACGAGCAGGGCAACGGATGCCGCAGGCATCGCGCCGCGCGACGAGCGACGCGACGACGGCGACGATGCGATCGTGACGGATCCCGGGGCGGCCGTCGAGATCGCGGTGCGCCTCGCCGCGGCATCCGGCTTCGATCGCTCATCGCGCGCCGACCGGGCCCGGTGGCTCACCGCGCTCGCCGAGGCGCTCGAAGCGCACCGCGATGAACTGGTCGAGTTGGCCGCGGAAGAGACGCACCTGAGCCCGGCGCGGCTCACGGGCGAAGTCACCCGAACGGCGACCCAGCTGCGCTTCTTCGCCGGCGTCGCCCTCGAGGGCTCGTACCTCGAAGCGACGCTCGACTCGCCCGACGCCTCCCTCACGCCGCCGCGCCCCGACCTGCGACGCATGCTGCGCCCCCTCGGGGTCGTCGCCGTCTTCGCCGCCTCGAACTTCCCGTTCGCGTTCTCGGTGCTCGGCAACGACACCGCGTCGGCGCTCGCCGCAGGCTGCCCGGTCGTGGTGAAGGCGCACCCGGGTCACCCGCGACTGTCGCGGCGGGTCGTCGAGATCGGGCGAGACGCCCTCGCCGGGGCAGGTGCGCCCGCGGCGGCGCTCGCCCTCGTCGACGGCTTCGACGCGGGCGTCGCGCTCGTGCGGCATCCGCTCGTCTCCGCCGTCGGATTCACCGGCTCGACCCGCGGCGGGCGCGCGCTCTTCGACCTCGCCTCGGCACGGCCAGCGCCGATCCCGTTCTACGGCGAGCTCGGCTCGATCAACCCGGTCGTCGTCACGGCGGCCGCAGCCGTCGCGGATGTCGCGGGCATCGCCGCCGGCCTCGCGGGCTCGTTCACCCGCGACGGCGGCCAGTACTGCACGAAGCCCGGGCTCGTCTTCGTGCCCGAGGGCTCGGGGTTCGAGGCTGAACTCGTCGCCGCGCTCGTCGAAGCGCCCTCGCAGGCACTCCTCACCGAGGGCATCGCGAGCGCCTTCGACGCGGGCTCGGCGGCCCTCGCCGGGCGCGACGACATCGAGGTCGTCTTCGCCGGCGGCCGTGCCGCGGATGCCTCGGCCCCGGTCGTCGTCGCGACCACGGTCGCTGACTTCCGCGCCGCTCGCGAGGCGTTCCTCGAGGAGTGCTTCGGACCCCTCACCGTGCTCGTGCGCTACGCCGACGACGCCGCGCTCGATGCGGCGCTCGCCGTGCTCGAGGGCTCCCTGACCGGCACGATCCACCACGCTCCGGGCGAGGACGTCGTCGAACTCACGAGCGCGCTCGCTCGAGTCGCCGGCCGCATCGTCTACAACGGCTGGCCGACGGGCGTCGCGATCGCCTGGGCGCAGCACCACGGCGGCGGATGGCCCGCGACGACCGCGTCGGTGCACACCTCGGTCGGGGCGACGGCGATCCGCCGCTGGCTCACGCCCATCGCCTATCAGGACGCCCCTGCCGCTGTGTTGCCGCCCGAGCTCACCGACGGCAACCCGCTCGGCATCCCGCGCCGCGAAGACGGCGTGCTCGCCGCGGCGCCGGCGGAGTAGCGCTCGAGTCGACGAAGGGGGGCGGCCGCATGGCCGCCCCCTTGGTCAGCCCTCAGTTGATGCCGGGGATGACGAGCCAGCGGTTCACGAGCACGAGCCAGAGCGCGACGAGCACGATCGCGGCGATCGTGACCGCGAGGCTGGTGCGACCGCGGACGATGAGCGCGACGACGAGCACGACGAGCGTGGCGATGCCGAGCACGAGCGATCCGAACGGGATCCCGGGCAGGAAGAGCGACAGCACGAACAGTGCAGCGACCACGACCTCGATGATGCCGACGACGGAGCTGCCTCGCCCTCTGAGGCGTCGGATGCCGTCGACGAGCGCGAGTGCGCCGCCGACGAGCGCGATGATGAGGAGCCATGACAGGGTGATCACGGGGTGAAGGTTTCCTTCCGATCGGTGTGGGGGGCACCACGACGACGGAGGGAACTCCGTCGCCGCGGCCAGCGTATCGACCGGTGATCATGCGGCGGAAGGGCTTGCACAAGCGGACGCCGACACGATATGCCGCGCGCGGAATGTGATCGGAAGCTGCGAATCCAGCGGATTCGGAAATGAAACGAGAGGTAACGCCGTTTCCCTGACGGGCGAGGCCGTGATGGACTCGACCCCGCGGCACGGCACCACGTCGCCGCTCAGCACTCCCCACGAACGGAGCTCCACATGTCTCGCGCACCCCGCGTCCGCACCCTGCTCGGCCTCGCCGCAGCATCCGCCGCCCTCGTGTCCCTCGCCGCCTGCTCGAGCGGAGCGCCCGCGGCGAGCGAAGCAGCCGGTGGCGACGAGTACGGACTCGTGAAGGCCGGGACGCTGACGGTCGCGACCGAGGGCACCTACCCGCCCTTCACGTTCCACGAGG
This sequence comes from Agromyces sp. Root1464, assembly GCF_001427265.1. Taxonomy (NCBI): domain Bacteria; kingdom Bacillati; phylum Actinomycetota; class Actinomycetes; order Micrococcales; family Microbacteriaceae; genus Agromyces; species Agromyces sp. Root1464. The sequence goes on along the minus strand of NZ_LMFU01000001.1, from coordinate 523,447 downwards.
GCGGCGCGGGCGAGCTCGTCGGCTACGACGTCGAGGTCGCGGAGGCCGTCGCCGAGAAGCTCGGCCTCGAGATCCAGTTCGAGGAGACCCAGTGGGACGCGATCTTCGCGGGCCTCGACGCGGGCCGTTTCGACGTCATCGCGAACCAGGTGTCGATCAACCCCGAGCGTGAAGAGAGCTACCTCTTCTCGACGCCGTACACGGTGTCGCCGAGCGTCGTCGTGGTGAACGAGGGCGACGACTCGATCTCGAGCTTCGAAGACCTCGCGGGCAAGACCACGGCGCAGTCGCTGACGAGCAACTTCTACCAGCTCGCAGTCGACGCCGGCGCGAACGTCGAGGCCGTCGAGGGCTGGGCGCAGGCCGTCGCCCTCCTCGAGCAGGGCCGCGTCGACGCGACCGTCAACGACAAGCTCACCTACCTCGACTACCTCAAGCAGACGCCCGATGCGAAGCTCGCCGTCGCCGCCGAGACCGACCCGAGCGAGAGCGCCCTCACCTTCGCGAAGGACAAGACCGCGCTCGTGAAGGCCGTCGACGCGGCGCTCGCCGAACTCCGCGAGGAGGGCGTACTCGCCGAGCTCGGCGAGAAGTACTTCGGCGAGGACGTCTCGCAGTAGCGCTCGACCGCACACACCGGCGGATGTCGCGATCCGCCCCTGATTCGCGCGGGCGACCACGCCCGGGTGGAATCATGGGTTCGCGGCATCCGCCGCATTCCGGAAGGCGGTGAGGCGATGACCGACTGGCAGCTCGCGCTCGACTCGTTCTGGCCATTGTTCTGGGGCGGCATCAGCGGCACCATCCCGCTCGCGGTGGCCTCCTTCGCGCTCGGCCTCGTGCTGGCGCTCGGCGTCGCGCTCATGCGCCTCAGCCGCAACCGGGTGCTGAGCGGCATCGCGAGGTTCTACATTTCGGTGATCCGCGGCACGCCGCTGCTCGTGCAGCTGTTCGTGATCTTCTACGGCATGCCGTCGATCGGCATCACGATCGACCCGTGGCCGAGCGCGATCATCGCGTTCTCGCTCAACGTCGGCGGCTACGCGGCCGAGGTGATCAGGGCGGCGATCCTCTCGGTGCCGAAGGGGCAGTGGGAGGCCGGGTACACGATCGGCATGTCGCCCGGCACGACGCTCACCCGGCTGATCCTGCCGCAGGCGGCACGCGTCTCGGTGCCGCCGCTGTCGAACACCTTCATCTCGCTCGTGAAGGACACCTCGCTCGCCTCGCTCATCCTCGTGACCGAGATGTTCCGGGTGGCGCAGGAGATCGCGGCGTTCAGCCGCGAGTTCCTGCTCATCTACATCGAGGCGGCGCTCATCTACTGGCTGTTCTGCCTCGTGCTCTCGAGCGGGCAGAACCTGCTCGAGAAGCGATTGGACCGCTATGTCGCCCACTGATCCGCTCGCCCCTGCAGCGACGCCGGATGACTCGGTGCTGCTCTCGGCACGGGGCATCCGCAAGTCGTTCGGCGACAACGAGGTGCTGCGCTCCATCGACCTGGAGGTGCGGCGCGGCGAGGTCGTCGTGCTCATCGGCCCGAGCGGTTCGGGCAAGACCACCGTGCTGCGCTCGCTGAACGGCCTCGAGACGCCGAGCGCCGGCACGATCGACTTCGCCGGCGGCCCGGTCATCGACTTCGCGGCACCGGTGCCGAAGGCCCAGCGCTACGCGCTGCGCGACCGCTCGGCGATGGTGTTCCAGCAGCACAACCTCTTCCCGCACATGACGGTCATCGAGAACGTCATCGAGGGCCCGGTGCGCGTGCAGAAGGTGCCGAAGAAGCAGGCGATCGCCGAGGCATCCGCCCTGCTCGACCGCGTAGGCCTCGCCGAGAAGCGCGACGCCTACCCCTTCGAGCTCTCGGGCGGGCAGCAACAGCGCGTCGGCATCGTGCGGGCGCTGGCCCTGAAGCCGCAGCTGCTGCTCTTCGACGAGCCCACGAGCGCGCTCGACCCCGAACTCGTGGGCGAGGTGCTGCAGGTCATCAAGGAGCTCGCCGACGAGGGCTGGACCATGGTCGTCGTCACCCACGAGCTGAGCTTCGCACGGCAGGCGGCCGACGAGGTGCTGTTCATGGACGGCGGCGTCGTCGTCGAGCGCGGCGCGCCCGGCGCGATCTTCACGAACCCGACGCACGAGCGCACCCGGCGCTTCCTCGACCGCATCCTTCGCCCGCTCGAGGACGACGGCGAGGCTCCGCCGCTCGAGTAGCGGAGCGGGGCACGCCGCGGCGGGACGGCTAGCGTTGGAGCATGGCCCGCTCGCGACGCACCAGCGCTGAGGAGACCAGCGCTGACGAGGCGAAGCGGATGCAGCGGGCCAGGCGATGGCTCGGGGTCTTCCGCCTGCTGATCGCGGCCCTCGAGATCGTCGCGCTCATCGGCAACTTCCAGTACGTGCTCGGCTTCCGGCTCTTCGCGACGGCGAACTTCTTCAGCTACTTCACCGTGCAGTCGGCGTTCGCCGCGGTCGTGACGCTCGGCATCGCAGCCGCCTTCGCCCTCTTCACGCCGCGCGACCCCGCCTGGCTCGGGATCCTCCGCACCATGGTCACCGTGTATGTGCTCATCTCGGGCATCGTGTTCGCCGTCATCGTCGCCCAGGCTTCGACGCGCGACTACCGCATGGAGGTGCCGTGGTCCGACACGGTGCTGCACTTCATCGTGCCGGCGCTCGCCCTCATCGCGTGGACGACGGACGCGATCATGGCCGTGAACCCGCGCGTGCCCTGGTCGACCGTCGGCTGGGTGCTGGTCTTCCCGTCGATCTGGCTCGTCTACACGCTGTTCCGCGGGGCGGACGTCGGCTGGTATCCGTACTTCTTCCTCGACGAGGCGCAGGTCGGCGGGCCGATGGGCGTCGCCGTCTACTGCCTGCTCGTGCTCGCGATCTTCGTCTCGCTGACGGCCGGGCTCGTCGCGATCAACCGGATGCTGTGGCGAAGGGCGCGAGCGCGCCCAGCACCTCGGCCTGGAACGCCGGATCGTCGAGCTCCTCGAGTCGAGTCGCCTGCACTGCAGCGATGAGACCCATGAGGACCGGTTCGCCGGTCGCGAGGCCGACGTCGATCCAGGTCGCGACCGGGGAGGTCTCGCCGACGACGGTGAGCACGTTCGGGGTGGCGAGGTCGGGGGAGCCAGGGGCATCCGGCGCTCCCGCGACATCCGTTCGCCAGAAGGCCTCGTCGAATCGCAGCCACACGGTGTCGAGGAGTCCCATGCCGAGTACCGCGATCGCCCGCTGGTGCATGAGCGGCAGCGCCGGGCTGAAGCGCACGGTGTCGGTCTTCAGCACCCCGATCGGAATGGTGACGACGGCGCGATCGGCGGTGAGGGACTCGCCGGAGTCGAGACGCAGGCTGACCCGGCGGTCGGTGTACGAGATCTTCGTGACGACGCTCGATACGGCGATCTCGAGCGGCTCGGCGAGTGCGTCGACGAGGTCGGAGAACCGGCCTGTCACGAGTTCGCCGAGCTGACCGACGCGGTCCGCGTCGTACTGCCCCGCCGAGATCACCGAGGTGATCGCACCGGTCGTCGGCGCCACCCCGCTATTGATCGAGTGCGCGAGCCAGTCGGCGGGGCTCACGCCCGCGTCGTCGGGCACGGCCGAGAGCGGCGTCGCGCCCGAGCCCGTCAGCGCCGTCGCGAGCGACACGTCGTTCGGCTGCACCGCGGCCCACTCCTGCGCGGTCGCGATGGCGTCGGGGCCCGTGGGCGGGATCGGCAGTCGGAGACCCGTCGTGGTCGTCGCCGAGACGTCGGGCGCGAACGGCACAGTGTCGACGGATGCCTCGTGCAGCGCGTCGATGAGATCCTCGTCGTCGCCCGTGAACACGCCGCCGAGTTCGACAGGGGTTTCGAAGCCGGTGGCATCGGTGCTGTGGATGCGTCCGCCGAGCCGGTCGCGAGCCTCGAGCACGACGACCTCGAAGCCCGCATCGACGAGGGCTCGTGCGGCCGTCAGCCCCGCGAGTCCGGCCCCGACCACCGCCACGCGTTCGCCGGCCGTGCCGAGTCGGGCGATGTCGGCGGCGGCGCGGATGCCCGAGGCGCGCGCACCCTCGAGCGTGCCGGGGTGGTCGGGGTCGGTCGCCTCGCCGGCGATGACGAGCCGGCTCTCGACCGGCTCGGCGAGCGCCTGCCGAAGCTCGGGCGTGCTCCCGACGGAGTCGAAGCTGAACGCGCCGCGCGAGAAGGGATCGGCACCCCAGCGCGAGCGGCGCATCGCCGTCGGCAGGGGCACGCCGTTCGTCGGCGCGGGCGGTGCCGTGGTCGGGGGCGCCGTCGTGGGCGGCGGGGTCGGGCTCGGTTCGGGCCAGGTGCAACTCGCGAGCGCGAGTGCCGCGACGCTCGAGAGCGAGGCGGCGATGAAGGTTCGCCGGCCCATGCCGCCGGGCGCCCCCCGTGAATCCATGGGATTCAGGCTAGCCGACGGCCCGGCACCAACCCCGGAACGACGAGATGCAGGGGACCCCGTGGCACCGGGCTCGAGAGCCGTGTGCCGCCGGATCCCCTGCATCCGGCAGGGCGCGTCAGCGGGGAACGCGTCAGACGACGTAGCCGTCGGCGATCGTCAGCGCCTCGTCGATGATGTCGAGCCCGCGCACGAGCTCCTCCTCGGTGATGACGAGCGGCGGTGCCACGTGCATCCGGTTGAAGTGGATGAACGGCCAGAGTCCCGCCTGCTTGCAGGCGGCGGCGACGGCCGCCATCGGCGCGGCATCCGCCCCGCTCGCGTTGAAGGGCACGAGCGGCTCGCGCGAGGCAGGGTCGCGCACGAGTTCGATCGCCCAGAACAGTCCGGCACCGCGGATCTCGCCGACCGACGGGTGCTTCGCCGCGATCTCGCGGAGGCGCGGCTCGACGACGCGCGAGCCGAGGTCGCGCACGCGCTCGAGGATGCCGTCGCGCTCGAACACCTCGAACGTCGCGACACCGGCGGCGCACGCGAGCGGGTGACCCGAGTACGTGAGCCCGCCCGCGAAGGCGACCGTGTCGAAGTGCCCGGCGATCCTCTGCGAGATGACCACGCCGCCGAGCGGCACGTAGCCCGAGTTCACGCCCTTCGCGAAGGTGATGAGGTCGGGCACGACGTCGAACGCGTTGACCGCGAACCACTCGCCGATGCGGCCGAAGCCGACCATGACCTCGTCGGCGATGTAGACGATGCCGTACTTGTCGCACAGCGCGCGAACGCCCTGCAGGTAGCCGGGCGGGGGCACGAGCACGCCGTTGGTGCCCACGATCGTCTCGATGATGATCGCCGCGATGGTGTTCGCGCCCTCGAGCACGATGAGCTGCTCGAGGTGCGCGAGCGCGCGCTCGGCCTCCTGCTCGGGGGCCTCCGAGTGGAACGACGAACGGTACGCGTACGGGCCCATGAAGTGGGCGACGGACCCGTCGGAGGGCTCGTTCGCCCAGCGGCGCGGGTCGCCCGTCAGTGAGATCGCGGTCGCGGTGCCGCCGTGGTAGCTGCGGTACATCGAGAGCACCTTGCGGCGACCGGTGACGGCGCGCGCCATGCGCACGGCGTACTCGTTGGCGTCGGCGCCGCCGTTGGTGAAGAACACCTTGTCGAGGTCGCCGGGGGCGACCTCGGCGATGCGACGGGCGAGTTCGCTGCGGACATCCGACGCCATCGACGGCTGGATGGTCGCGAGGCGACCGGCCTGCTGCTGGATCGCGGCGACGAGGTCGGGGTGCTGGTGCCCGAGGTTCAGGTTCACGAGCTGCGACGAGAAGTCGAGGTACGCGTTGCCCTGGTAGTCCCAGAACGTCGAGCCCTCGCCAGCGGCGATCGGCAGCGGGTCGATGAGGGCCTGCGCGCTCCACGAGTGGAAGACGTGCGCTCGGTCTTCAGCGCGGACCTGGGCCTCGGCGGCGGCGTCGGGCAGCGGATGCACGGTGCCGAACCGGTCGGTGTGGACGGCCTCGGTCTCGGCGGTGATGGTGTCGGTCATGGCGCTGCTCCGATCAGTGGTTCTGGGGGAAGCCGAGGTTGATGCCGCCGTGTGCGGAGTCATTGCGGGTGGCCGGGTCGATCCAGCGGGCGGTCACCGCCTTCTCACGGGTGAAGAAGTCGAAGCCGTGAGCGCCGTAGGCCTTCGCGTCGCCGAAGAGCGACTGCTTCCACCCGCCGAAGGAGTGGTAGGCGACGGGCACCGGGATCGGCACGTTGATGCCGATCATGCCGACCTGCACCTCGTTCTGGAAGCGGCGTGCTGCGCCGCCGTCGTTCGTGAAGATCGCGGTGCCGTTGCCGAACTGGCCCGAGTTGATCAGGTCGAGGCCTTCGTCGTAGGTGCTCACGCGAACGACCGAGAGCACCGGGCCGAAGATCTCCTCGGTGTACGCACGCGAGGTGGTGGGCACGTTGTCGATCAGGGTCGGACCGAAGAAGAAGCCGTCTTCGTGGCCGTCGACGGTGAACCCGCGGCCGTCGACGACGATCGTCGCCCCGTCGGTCTCGGCGATGTCGACGTAGGAGGCGACCTTGTCGCGGTGCACCTCGGTGATGAGCGGGCCCATGTCGGGTTCACTGAGGGTTCCGTCACCGGCGTCGACGCCGGCGCCGTTGCCGATCTTCAGCTTCGCGATGCGCTCGCTGATCTTGCCGATCAGCTCGTCGGCGACCGGCTCGACGGCCAGCACGACCGAGATCGCCATGCAGCGCTCGCCGGCGGCGCCGTACCCGGCGTTCACGGCCTGGTCGGCGACGAGATCGAGGTCGGCGTCGGGCAGCACGAGCATGTGGTTCTTGGCGCCGCCAAGGGCCTGGACGCGCTTGCCGTGCTTCGACGCGGTCTCGTAGATGTACTGGGCGATCGGGGTCGAGCCGACGAACGAGATCGACTGCACGATCGGCGAGGTGAGGAGGCCGTCGACGGCGAGCTTGTCACCCTGCAGCACGGTGAACACGCCGTCGGGGAGGCCGGCCTCCTTCCAGAGCTCGGCGAGCCAGAGCGCCGCCGACGGGTCCTTCTCGCTCGGCTTCAGCACCACGGCGTTGCCGGCGGCGATCGCGATGGGGAAGAACCACATCGGAACCATGGCCGGGAAGTTGAACGGGCTGATGATGCCGACCACGCCGAGCGGCTGCTTCAGCGAGTACACGTCGATGCCGGTCGAGACGTTCTCGGAGTAGGCGCCCTTGATCAGGTTGGGGAACCCGGTGGCGAGCTCGACGACCTCCTGGCCGCGCATGATCTCGCCCATCGCGTCGGAGACGACCTTGCCGTGCTCGGTGGTGATGAGGGCCGCGAGTTCGCCCTTGCGCGAGTTCAGCAGCTCGCGGAACGCGAACATGACGCCCTGCCGCTTCGCGATCGAGTAGCCGCTCCACAGCTCGTAGCCGGCCTGCGCGGACGCGATCGCCGCGTCGATCTCGGCCTGGTCGGCCAGCGCGACCTCGGCCTGCACGGCGCCCGTCGCGGGATTATACACGGGGGCGGTGCGGCCGGAGGTCGACGCGCGCAGCGCGCCGTCGATCCAGTGCCCGATGAGCCGCACGTCGGGGGCTGATGCAGGCGAGGAAGCGGTCTCGGTGATGCTCATGTGCAGGTCCTTCACTGATATGCCCGCGGGCGTTTCGGTACCGACGCCGGACAGAATGGCCGACATTGAGTATGCTTCGTATTCCCAGTGTGACAGAGGAAGAAAGGCGACTCCGGTGGCAGATCGTCGCGAAGATGAGGCGATTCAGACGAACCGTCCGGTGCTCGAGCCCGCCGATGACGGACTCCCGACCGTGCGCGAGATCCTCACGATCCCCGCGGTCGCGCAGGGCATCCCCGAGGTGCTCTCGGGCGGTGACGCGCTCGACGCCCACGTGCGCTGGGCGCACGTCTCCGACAGTGCGGGCGTGGCCCGGCTCCTGAACGGCGGCGAGCTGCTGCTGTCGACCGGATCGGGCTGGCCGACCGATCCCGGCGAGCTCACGGCGTTCATCGGCGGGCTCGTCGACGTCGGCGTGGCGGGCCTCGTGCTCGAGCTCGGCGTGCACTACCGCTACGTGCCCGCGGTCGTCGAGACGGCGGCGCGCGAGCACGGGCTCGCCCTCGTCGCGCTCCACCGCGAGGTGAAGTTCGTCACCCTGACCGAGGCGGTGCACAGCCGGATCATCTCGGTGCAGACGGCGGCGCTGCGGGCCCGCGACGAGGTGCGCGAGCGCTTCACGGCACTCGCCCTGCGCGGCTCACCTCCCGACTTCATCGTGCAGCAGCTCGCCCAGACGCTCGGCGCCGCGGTCGTGCTCGAGAACCTCGCCCACGAGGTCGTCGCCGCCGAGGTGCCGCTCGCCGCCGAGGTCGAGCTCTTCACCCGCTGGGAGTCCCGGTCGCGGGCCGCGCATCGTCGACACGACGAGCAGCGGCGCCTCGGCGGCGGGGCCTCTGCCGACGAGTGGCTGATCGTGCCGGTCGAGGCGCGGGGCATCCGCTGGGGTCATCTCATCGCCCTGCCGGGGCCGGCGCACCCAGCCGGCAGCACGAGCGTGCTCGAACAGGGTGCGATCGCGCTCGCACTCGGCCGACTCGCCGATGGCGCCAGCGACGAGTGGGTGCGCATCGGCCGCCAGCGACTCGTCGACGGCCTGCTCGACGGGCGATTCGCCGGCCTGCCCGCGGCGTCGGCGCGCATCGAGGCCGCCGGCCTGCCACTCGAGGGCGCCCGACTCTTCGGGGTCGTGGCGACGGGTGGCGCGGTGACGGCGTCGGCAGCGGATGCCGCGGCTCGCGAACTCGGCGGGCGGGCGCTCGCCGGGGCGGCGCCCGAGAGCGGTGCCGCCCCGACGGCGACGATCGTGCTGCTCTCGCTGCCGTCCTCGCGCGTCTTCGACGACGCAGCGGTGCGAGCGTTCGCGAGCGCACTGGCCTCGGGTGACGCGGTGCTGCTCGACCGGCTCGTGCTCGCGGTCGGCTCCGAGGCGAGCGGCCTCGACGCGCTGCTGGGCTCCGTGCAGGAGGCGGTCGACCTGGCTCGCGGTCCGTCTTCGCGCTCGGCACGTGGACCGGTCGTGCGGCGTTCCGACGACCGTCCGCTCATGCGGCTCGTGACCGCGCTCCGCGACGACCATCGGCTCCTCGAGCACGGGGAGCGCATGCTCGAGCCCCTCATCGACTACGACCTCGCACGCAAGGGCGACCTGCTCGACGTGCTGGGCGCGGTGCTCGCGCACCCGGGCAACCGCACCGCCGCGGCATCCGCTTCGCATCTCTCGCGTTCGGTGTTCTACCAGCGGCTCGCGCTCATCGGCGATCTGCTGGGGGTCGACCTCGATGACGGCGAGACCCTGACGGCGCTGCACCTGGCCCTGCTCGTGCGGCGGAGCGTCGTGCGCTGAGCGGGTGTCGGACGGGATCGGATCTCTGCTCTACTTGCTATTGACAAGTGCACTTGCAAAGAGCAAGCTAGAGGCGAATCATCCGGTGACCACTGACGATCCCATGGAGGAGATCATGACCGCGACCAGCATTTTCGTGAACCTGCCCACGACCGACCTCGAGCGCTCCAAGAGCTTCTACGAGGCGCTCGGGTTCAGCATCAACCCGAACTTCACCGACGACAACGCCGCGTGCGTCGTGCTCGACGAGAACATCTACTTCATGGTGCTGACGCGCGACTACCTCGCCACCTTCACCGACAAGCAGATCATCGACCCCAAGACGCACGCGCAGACCAGCATCGCGTTCACCCGCGACTCGCGCGACGAGGTCGACGCGGTGCTCGCAACGGGACTCGCTGCGGGCGGCACCGAGCCGCGCGAGGCGCAGGACTACGGCTTCATGTACTCGCGCGACCTCGAAGACCCCGACGGCAACATCCTCGGCTTCCTCTACATGGACCCGTCTGCCGCCGAGCAGGGGCCCGATGCCTACCTGGCCGAGCAGGGCTCGGCCGCGGCGTCGGCCTCGGCCTGACCCGCGACCGCATGGCGACACGCGGGGCGCGCGGCTTCGGCCAGTACGACGGAGTCGCTCGCGCTCTCGAGCGGGTCGGGGATCGATGGGCGCTGCTCATCGTCCGCGACCTGCTCGTCGGGCCGCGACGCTACGGCGACCTGAAGGCTGGTCTGCCGCGCATCCCGACCAACATCCTGAGCGACCGGCTCAAAGAACTGCAGGAGTCGGGCGTGGTGCGGCGCGTGCCGAGCGTGCGCGGCGGGTACGAGCTGACCGCGCTCGGGCGCGGGCTCGAACCGGTCGTCATCGCGCTCGCACGCTGGGGCTGGTCGGTGCTCGGCGAGCCCGCAGAGGGCGAGACGGTCACGCACGACGCGCTCGCGGTCGGCTTGCGCGCCGCATTCCGAGCGGATGCCGCGGCCTCGCTGCCCCCCACCGAATACGTGCTGCACGTCGGCGACGTCTCGGTGTCGGCGATCGTCGTCGGCGGCACGCTCGACGTCGTGCCGGTGGGCCCCGGAGCGCTCCAGCAGCCGCGTCGCCGCTCGGCGTTCGAACCCGTGCCGTCGGCCGTGCTCGAACTGCAGCTCGAGCCGGTCGCGCTCCGCGGGGTGCTGGCCGGCGACGCCGCGGGCACGGGTGCTGTCGTGCTCGCGGGCGACGCCGAGCTGCTCGCGCGATTCGGACTCACCTTCCGCATCGAACCGGCGGGGCCGTCGAACGACGCGTCCTCCGCGGTGGCGGCTTGAGATCTCGGGCCACTGTCTCGAGCAGAACCTGCCCGGTAACGTGATGCGGAGCGCGTCGACCCTGCGCGCTGCGAGACTCCGAGGAGCATTCATGACCACCGACCTCCGCTCGATCGAGACGTCGCTGACGTCCCCCGAGGCGTTCCTCGCCGTGTGCACCGAGAGCAAGGTGTTCGGGGCGAAGAAGAAGGCGAAGGCCGCCTACGAGATCTGGACGACCGCCGCCGACCGCAAGGTCTGGGCGTACCGGGCGCTGCGGGCGCCGGGAGGACAGGGAACCGGGTTCCGCGTCGGCCTGCTCTGGGATCCGACGGTCGTGACGCCCGACTTCGCCGCGATCGAGGCCGCCATCGCCGGCGAGCTGCCCGTGGAACTGGTTCGGAAGAACGAGAAGGAGGTGTGGAAGGCGCGCGACGGAAAGCAGAACATCTTCTTCGGCTGGCGGGGCGTCCAGGGCACCGAACTCTCGCAGTGGTTCCGCACCCGCTTCGGTGTGGACGCGTTCGCCGCCCAGGTCTTCGACGCGTCCGACTTCGACGACAACGTCGCGGTCATCGCACAGCACGACGGCACCGACAGGGTGTGGCTCGTGGCATGCTGACCGGAGACGGTCGGCTCGCCGACCGGCGCCCCGTCGACTTCCACGTTCTCGATGCGCCGTTGGGGCGGCAGGACCTCGCCGCGTACGCGGCCCATCGGGATGGCGCATGGGGCCCGTGGCGGGTCTCCCTACTCGGGTCGGCTGCCTCGATCGGTCTCGGCATCGCCACCGTCTGGCTGTTCCCGCGATTCGGGTGGCTCGTGGTCCTCGTGGGTGGCCTGGCACTCGCGCTCGTCGTCTCGGGCTGGCGCTGGTGGCTCGTCGGATTCTCCCGTTCGGCGCGTCTCGCGCGATTCGCGAATGCGAACGGCTTCGCCTATGCGGACGAGCTCAGGAACGACTCGCGCGCGGGAGTCGGCTTCCCTCCGGGGAAGCAGAACGTCGGCCGCGCCTCGATCTTCGTCGACGGCGCGCACGGCACGTTCCTGATCGGTCAGAACACCATGGTCACTCCGCGGGGCGAGTCGGCCGTCGACTTCCGCAGGCCGTTCCGCTTCGTCGAGCTGGCGCTGCCGGCCGCGGTGCCGCACGTCCTTCTCAAGAATCGACGCTCGCGCATCCTGCCGATGATCGACGGCGCAGCACCGAATTCGGTGCGGCTCGGGCTCGAGGGCGACTTCGACCGGTCGTTCACGCTGTACTGCCCGAAGGGCTACGAGCGCGACGCGCTGTACCTCTTCACGCCGAACGTCATGGCGGCGCTGCTGGACGTCGCCCGAACGGCCGAGGTCGAGCTGGTCGACCGGCGCATGTACGTCTACCTCCCCGCGCGAACGCCGGTGTGGACGCCGGACGGGATGCGTTCGGTCTTCGACCTCGTGGAGTTGCTCGGCAGGCGCGTGCACCGCAATGCGGTGCGATACGCCGACGATCGCGCGGAGGAATCCGGCACGGTCGCCCAGGCCGGGTCCAGAATCCGCACGGCCGGCCGCTTCACCGGCCTCACCGTGATCTGGCTCCTCACGATCGTGGTGTCGACGGGACTGATCCTCATCGGGCCCGCGCTGCTCGCCCGTTCCTGACGTCTCGGACTCCGGGAACGGCGGCGCCCGTCGTCTCGCGCCGCGACTACCGCGCGACGAAGGAGAGCCGGCGGTTCGCGAACTCGCCGATGCCGACGGGGCCCATCTCGCGCCCGAACCCCGAGCGCTTCACGCCGCCAAAGGGCAGCTCGGCCGCCTCGGCTGCGATGACGTTCACGTGGGTCATGCCGACCTCGAGCCGTGAGGCGACACGAGCTGCACGTGCCTCGTCGGTCGAGAACACGGAGCCGCCGAGGCCCAGGTCGCAGTCGTTGGCGAGCTCGAGCGCCTCCTCGTCGCTGTGCACGCGGTAGACCGTCGCCACGGGGCCGAAGATCTCCTCGCGGTACGACTCCGAGTCACGGGGCACGCCCGTCAGCACGGCGGGGGAGAAGTAGGCACCGGGCCCGTCGGACAGTACGCCGCCGGCCTCGAGCGTCGCGCCGGCGGCCACGGCCTTCTGCACCTGGGCGTTCACGGTCTCGGCGGCGGCGCGCGAGGACATCGGCACGAACTGCCCCTCGCCGAGGTCGAGTTGGTCGCCCGGCTCGAGCCCCTCCGCGAGACGGCGCAGTTCGGCCACGAACTCGTCGTAGATGTCGTCCATCACGATCAGGCGCTTGTTCGAGTTGCACACCTGGCCGGCGTTGTAGACGCGGAAGTCCCAGGCCGCCTTCGCGACGCTCGCGACGTCGTCGGCGTCGAGCACGACCATGGGGTCGATGCCGCCGAGCTCGAGCACGCACTTCTTGAGGTGCTGTCCGGCCTGTGCGCCGATGATGGCGCCGGCCCGCTCGGAGCCCGTCAGCGAGACGCCCTGCACACGAGGGTCGGCGATCATCGTCGCGATCTGGTCGTGCGAGGCGAACACGTTCTGGTAGCCGCCGACGGGGATGCCGGCCTCCTCCATGATCGCCTGCACCGCGAGCGCCGAGCGCGCGCAGATGTCGGCGTGCTTCAGGATGATCGTGTTGCCGAGCACGAGGTTCGGCGCCGCGAAGCGGGCCACCTGGTAGTACGGGAAGTTCCACGGCATGACGCCGAGCAGCGCGCCGACGGGCAGGTGCTCGATGGTCGCCTTGCCCGGGATCGTGCTCGGGATCTCCTGGTCGGTGATCAGGCCCGGGCCGTAGACGGCGTAGTAGTCGATGATCGAAGCGGCGAACTCGACCTCGTCGGCCGACTCGGCGAGCGACTTGCCCATCTCGACGGCGATGAGTCGCGCGAGCTCGTCCTTCCGCTCGACGAAGAGCTCCGCGACTCGCTTGACCGCCGCTGCGCGCTCCTGCACGCTGCGGTCGCACCATTCGCGGTAGGCGGTGTCGGCCGTCGCGAGGGTCTGCTCGATCTCCGCGTCGGTCGCTGCATCGAACGACTCGACGATCTCGCCGGTCGCAGGGTTCTGAACTCGGTACTTCGCCATTCTCTGATCCTCCTGGAGTGCGCCTCAGCGCGAGATGAACACCTTGCGCAGCGTCTCGCGCACGGTCCAGATCGTCTTCATGCCCGCCTCGAGGCGCACGACGGCGCCGGGGGCGAGGATGATCGGGTCGAGATGACCGCGCCCGGTCGGCGCCGTCTCGAACTCGACGGTCGCGGCGCCCGAGAGCACGACGAAGACCTCGTCGACCTCGACGTCGCGCATCGCGCCGGGCGTCATCTCCCAGACGCCGATCTCGCCGGCGTCCGACGAGTCGAGCGCCGCGTAGCCGGTGGCGGGCGCGCCGGCGACGACCTGGTCGGCAGGCACGGGTTCGTGCTCGAGCACGAGCCCCGGGGCATCCGTCAGTGCGCCCGCGAGGAGGCGGAGATCGTCGCTCATGAGTCGAACCCCAGTCCGAGTGCGTCGAGCGTCTTCAGCAGGATGTTGCGCTTGCCGCGGTTGTGGTCGGCACGATCGAGCGACCAGCGGGTCGCGTTGATGCCCATCGATGCCGCGGGCTCGGGCGGGAAGGGCAGGGGGCGCTTGCGCACCATCTCGAGCTGCGTGCGCTCGTTGTCGCGACCCTCGAGCAGGTCGAGCATGACCTCGGCCGCGAAGCGCGTCGAGCCGACGCCGAGGCCCGTGAAGCCGGCGGCGTACGCGACGCGGTTGTCGCGTGCCGTGCCGAAGAACGCCGTGAACTGGGTGCTCGTGTCGATCGCGCCGGCCCACTGGTGGCTGAACTGCAGGCCCTCGAGCTGGGGGAAGGTCGTGAAGAAGTGGCTCGCGAGCTTCTGCCAGCTCTCGGGGCGGTTCTCGTACTCCGTACGCACCTTGCGACCGTAGTTGTAGATCGCGTCGTACCCGCCGAAGAGGATGCGGTTGTCCTTCGAGAGGCGGTAGTAGTGGAACTGGTTCGCCATGTCGCCGATGCCCTGGCGATCCTTCCAGCCGATGTCGGCGAGCTGCTGCTCCGACAGGGGCTCGGTCATGAGCACGTAGTCGTAGACGGGCACCGTCATGAGCCGGTTGCGCTTCAGGAGCGACGGGAACACGTTCGTCGCGAGCACGGCGTGTGCGGCGTCGACGCGACCGCTCTCGGTGATCACCGAGACGGCGCCGGTCGAGCCGGGGGTGTCGATGCGCTTGACGGGCGAGTGCTCGAAGATCTCGACGCCGAGGTCTTCAGCGACGCGGGCGAGCTCGGATGCGAGGCGCGCGGGATGCACCATCGCGTTCGTGCGCTGCTCCCAGATACCGGCGAGGTAGGTCGGCGAGGCCACGGAGGCCTGCACGGCCGCCTCGTCGAGGAAGACGACGCCCTCTTCGCCCTGCTTCACGGCCTCGGCATGCCAGTCGCGCAGCCACTCGACCTGGTGCTCCTCGATCGCGGGCGCGAGCATGCCGGTTCGCTCGAAGTGGAAGTCCATGCCGTACTCGGCCTCTGCCGCCTCGATCGCGTCGAGGTTCTGCATGCCGAGGCGGTGGAGGGTCGGCATCTCCTTCGGCCAGCGCGCCGTGCCGTTCTCATCGCCGTGCGTGAGGCTCGCCTCGCAGAACCCGCCGTTTCGACCGGATGCCGCCCAGCCGATGCTCTTCGCCTCGACGAGCACGATGCGCGCCCCGGGGTTGCGGCGCTTGGCGAGCACCGCCGACCAGAGGCCCGTGTAGCCGCCGCCGACGATGACGAGGTCGGCGACGTGGTCGCCGGTGAGCTTCGGGCGACCGCCCACCGCTCCCTCGGGCAGGTCGTCGAGCCAGAACACCGAACGGGCGGTGTGCTCGAGCGAATGGGCGATGACGGATGCCGGCGGCTTCTGTCGTTCGAAGACGGTGGTGCCCACAGGTATCACTCCGATGCGGTTGTGGTGCATCCATCCTTTCGCGGGGCGTGCACGCGCGCCAGTTCGTCGTGTCTCGACATCAGCTCGCGGCCGGACACGGTGGCCGGAGTACCGCAGCAAACCGATCAATGAAATTGTCTTGACAAGTCTTCTTGTCGGTGCGACGCTGGTCATATCGACACGGAACTGGGAATTCCCGGTCCGTCCGCAGCACCGAATCAGGAGATGGAACGATGAGAACAGTCACACTCGGCATGAACGTATCCCTCGATGGCTTCGTGGCCACCGATGACGGAGGGCTCGATTGGGTGTTTCCGAACTTCAGCCCCGAGCTGATGGCCGACACCCAGCAGTTGCTCGGGGGGCTCGACACGATCCTCATGGGTCGCAAGAACTACGAGGGCCAGGCCGCGACCTGGCCGGCGGCCGAGGGCCCGCTCGCCGACGTCATGAACAACGTCGAGAAGGTCGTCTTCTCGACGACGCTGACGGACGTCGAATGGAACAATGCACGGCTCGCGACAGGCAGTCCCGAAGAGGAGATCGCTCGTCTCAAGTCGCTTCCCGGTGGCCCGATCGGGGTCTCGGGCGGCGCCGCGTTCGCCCAGTACCTCTCGTCGCACGGCCTGGTGGACGAGTACCGCCTCACGATCCACCCCGTCGTGCTCGGCAGCGGGCTTCCGGTCTTCACCACGAACATCGGCTTCGACATCGTGGATTCCACCGACTACCCCAACGGGGTGACGGTGCGGAGGCTCCGTCCGACGCATGCAGCCGCCGTATCCTGATCTCCCACTCGAACCCAGGAGTCCTCATGCTCGATGTGAGCCCGATCGAGAACGCGGATGCCGCGGTCGCATCCCTCGATCCGATCCGATCCCGGCTTCTCGCCGAGCTCGCCGTGCCGAACTCGGCCACCGCGCTGGGCCATCGCCTCGGGCTCCCTCGGCAGAAGGTGAATTACCACCTCAGGACCCTCGAGGAGCACGGCCTGATCGAGCTCGCCGAGGAGCGCAAGAAGGGCAACGTCATCGAACGGGTCATGCGGGCCACGGCGTCGTCCTATGTGATCACGCCGGCGGCGCTCTCCTCCGTGCAGCCCGACCCCTCCCGGTCGCCCGATCGGCTCTCGGCAGGCTGGATGCTGGCGCTCGCCGCCCGGCTCGTGCGAGATGTCGGGGCACTCATCACCGCGGCGGCACGCCAATCGAAGCCGCTCGCCACCTTCGCCCTCGACGGCGAGATCCGATTCGCGTCCGCCGCCGACCGTGCAGCCTTCGCCGAGGAGCTCAGCAACGCCGCCCTCGAGCTCGTGAGCCGGTACCACGACGAGTCCGCGGTGCGGGGTCGCGACTACCGGCTCGTCCTCGCCATCCATCCGAGCACGAAGCCGCCGTCGACCACCCAGGAGGACTGACCATGTCGCATCGCTTCGAAGAGCCCGCCGAACTGCACTTCGACCTCTCCGCCGAGACGGTATGGCAGGCGATCGCGACCGGCCCCGGCCTGAGCTCCTGGTTCATGGGGGCCACCGAGGTGGACCCACGAGAGGGAGTCGTGCGCACGACGATGGGCAATTACGCCCAGGAGTCGACGATCGGCGCGTACGAGCCGGCGCGTCACTTCTCATTCACGGGTGCCGAGAGTCCCGACGGGCGGTTCTTCGCCATGGAGTTCCTCATCGAGGCGCGTGCCGCAGGCAGCACCGTGCTCAGGATCGTCTCCAGCGGGTTCCTCCCCGGCGACGACTGGGAGGACGAATTCGAGGCGATGCTCTCGGGCGGCCGGATGTACCGGCACACGCTCGTCGAGTACCTCACGCACTTCGCCGGGCGACCGGGGATCGCGATCACCGCGTCCGCTCCGTTCGGCGATCTCGACCGGCGGTGGAGTGCCATGAAGGCCGATCTCGGCGTGATCGGCACGGAGTCCACCGGTCAGGCGGTCACGCTGACTCCGTCGGGGCTCGCGCCGATTCCCGGAACCGTCGATTCGGCGACGTGGGAGACCTTGGGCGTCCGCAGCGCCGACGCGCTCTATCGCTTCTACCGCGGTCACTACGCCGCCGGGGTCGGCCACCACGTCTTCGCGAGCGAGGTCGATGCGCCCGACCGCACGCGTGCATGGCAGGGCTGGCTCGACGCGGTCGCTCCCTGACCGCTTCGGTCGCGTGGCGTCAATCGCCTGGCGTCAGTCGCGCGGCGCGTGCGCCTCGAGGAACTGGTACACCTCGGTCTGGTCGACGCCCGGGAACGTGCCGGTGGGCAGGGCCGCGAGCAACGACGTCGGGGTGCGCGCAGCGGGCCACGAGGCATCCGCCCACCGATCGGCGAGCCCGGTCGGCGCCTGGCAGCAGGCGGGGTCGGGGCATCGTGAAACCGCACGATGCGGTGTCTCGCGCCCGCGGAACCACTTCACGTGCTCGAACGGCACGCCGACCGAGACCGAGTACTCGCCCTCCTTGGCCTTCTCGATGCGCGAGGTGCACCAGAACGTGCCCGACGGGGTGTCGGTGTACTGGTACCAGGGGCTGAAGCGGTCCTCGACGTCGAAGACGGTGCGCGCCGTCCAATTGCGGCACATCGTCGTGCCCTCGATCGCCCCGAGCGCGTCGCTCGGGAAGCGCACGCGGTCGTTCTCGTACGCCTTGATGATCGTGCCCGACTCGTGCACCTTCGTGAAGTGCACGGGGATGCCGAGCCGCGCGGTGGCGAGGTTCGTGAACCGGTGCGCGGCCGTCTCGTACGAGACGGCGAACGCGTCGCGCAGCTCCTCCATCGAGATGCGGCGCAGGTTCTTCGCCTCGGTGAGGAAGCGCACGGCGGCCTGCTCTGGCAGCAGGATGGCGGCGGTCAGGTAGTTCGTCTCGATGCGCTGGCGCAGGAAGTCGGCGTAGCCGGCGGGCTCCTCGTGGCCGAGCAGGTGGCTCGCGAGCGCCTGCAGGATCGGCGAACGGGAGTCGCGCGACGGCGACTGCTGGGTCGGCAGGTAGATGCGGCCGTTGCGCTTGTCGGTCACCGATCGGGTCGAGTGGGGCAGGTCGCCCACGTAGTGCAGGGAGTAGCCGAGGTGGCTCGCCATGTCGGCGACGAGCTGGTGCGAGACCGGCCCGCCCGTGTGGCCGACCGCCTCGAGCAGCTCGGCCGCCTTCGCCTCGAGCTCGGGGTAGAAGTTGTCGCGGGCGCGCATCTCGGCGCGCAACTGGGCGTTGGCCCGTCGCGCCTCCTCGGGCGTCGCCGCGCGTTCGCGGTGCAGGCGGTCGATCTCGTTGTGGAGGCTCAGGATCGTCTGCAGCGTCTGGTCGTTCATGCCCTTCGCCACGCGGAACGAGGGCAGGCCGAGCGCCGCGAACACCGGCCCGCGCTGGGCGCGCTCGACGGCGATCTCGAGCGCGGCGCGTTCCGAAGGGGCATCTGCTCGGAGCAGTTCATCGACGCTCGTCCCGAGGGCGAGCGCGATCGTGCGCAGCATCGAGAGGCGGGGCTCCCGCTTGCCGTTCTCGATCGCGGAGACCTGCGAAGGTGCGCGATCGATCGCGGCGGCGAGCTCGCCGAGGGTCATGCCGCGCGCCGCGCGACGGTCGCGGATGCGACGGCCGAGCGTGAGCGCGTCGACCTCGTCGGCACTCGACTCGGCGAGGTCGGGGGAGGGGGTCGCGCTGCGATCCGCGGTGATCATGCCTTCGATGGTGACATGGGTGATCGGATGCCGCAAACGGAAGAATCCCGGAATTTCCGAGTTGAACCAGCAACTTCCGGAAATCTGCCGCGATCGTGCTGCACCTCGCAGTGAAAGATCGTGGTTCTGCGGCCGACCCCGTCAGGCCGACGGGCTCAGCCGCGGTTTCAGCTCGTTCGCGAAGAAGTCCATGAACCCGTCGGGGTCGGGCCCGTTGTTCATCAGCACGACGTGGTCGTAGCCGACCTCCTCGTACCTGCGGATCGCGTCGAGGTGCTTCGCGACATCGGGCCCGCAGGGCATGGCGTTCGCCACGTCCTCCGGCCTGACGACCTCGGCCGCCGCCTCGAAATTCGCCGGGTTGGGGAGCTCGCTCATGACCTTCCACCCGGTGAGCGACCAGCGACTCGTCTCGAATGCCGACCGGACCGCCGCCTCCTCGGTCTCCGCCCATGCGAGACCCACCTCGCCGTACCTCGGACCAACGCCGCCCGCGGCGCGGTACGTCTCGAGCAACTCGGGCTTCGGTTCGGTGCCGAACATGCCGTCACCGAGTTCGGCGGCGAGCTCCGCGGCATCCGGACCGCCCGCCGCGACCGCGATGACGGGCAACTCGTCGGGAAGGTCGAACACGCGGGCGTCCTCGAGGGCAAGGTACTCGCCTCGGTACGAGTGGTACCCGCCCGACCACAGCAGCCGGATGATCTCGATCGCTTCGCGCAGCAGGTCCTGCCGCTCTGCGACGGCCGGAAAGCCGCGCCCCACGACGTGCTCGTTCAGGCGCTCGCCGGAGCCGACGCCGAGCGTGAACCGACCGTCGGAGAGGAGGGCGAGTGTCGCAGCCGCCTGGGCGATGACGGCGGGGTGGTACCGCACGGTCGGGCACGTGACCCCGGTCGCGAGCCCGAGCCGGGTGGTCTTCGCCGCGATCGAGCCGAGCACGCTCCACGCGAACGGCGAGTGGCCCTGCGAGTCGAGCCAGGGATGGAAGTGGTCGCTGATCTCGACGAAGTCGAAGCCGCTCTGCTCGGCGAGCTCGGCCTGGCGAACGAGCTCTCCCGGGGCGAAGCCCTCTGCGGCCAGCTTGTATCCGTATCGGATCATCGGTCCCCCTCACCGGACGTGCGCAGGCGACGCTACGCGCGCGCAGTCCGGCCCGGAAGGCGCTTGCGCCCGGAACCCTCACCGACGACAATGCGTGGCTGCGCGCCGACGGATCACCCGCGTTATACGCCGCAGTCGTCGGACGCGCAAGTCCCTTCTCGTGCAAGCGCCGCCGATCTAACGTTGCGCGCATCAGCCGGTGTCGACCTCATGACCCGTCCGACCCCGGTCGACCCGACGGCGCGGACCGACGCCGAACCGGCATCGGTCCGCGCTGGACCGACATCACGGAAGCGAGAGCAAGATGACCGAGAACACCCCATCGCAGCCTTCGTACGGTTCACCGGCCGCGGGCTCCACGAGCGATGTCGACGCCGGCTTCGGGGCGGTCCCCGGAGGCGGTTCCGAGGTGACCGAGGCCGACGCGACCCGCGGGTCCGCCGTGACCGGCGGTCCCGTCGGCGATGCCACGACCGGCTCCGCCGGCCCGGCCGGCGCGGGCCGGTCATCTTCGCTCGCGGACGACGCCGCCTCGGTCGCCTCCGATGCCGGCGACGCCGGCCACCGAGTGGTCGACGTCGCCAAGGAGGAAGGCAAGGCCGTCGTCGAGGAGACCGCGGAGCAAGCGCGCCGGCTCGCCGACGATGTCACCGTCGAGCTGCGGGAGCAAGCCGCAGTGCAGCAGAAGCGAGTGGCCGGCGGACTCCGCTCAGCGGGAGCGCAGTTCACGCAGATGGCCGACCAGTCCAGCGAGTCGGGGTATGCCACCGACCTCGTGCGCGAAGCCGGCCGACGCGCCGACGACGTCGCCCGGTGGCTCGATGCCCGCGACCCCGGCTCCCTCGTGCAGGAGGTGAAGACCTTCGCCCGCCGGCGACCGGGAGCCTTCCTCGCGATCGCCGTCGGAGCCGGCGTCGTCGTGGGGCGGTTGACGCGCGCCCTCGCAACGCCGCCCGACCGCGGTTCCGCGGCCACTGAGCCGCGGGCGTCCTCAACCAGCGCGCCGGTGACCGGGATGGCAACGGCGCCTGCCACCGCCGCCGGCATGCCCGGCGCCGACCGGTCCGGATCGATCGGCGCACCGTCGGTCGGTGCACCCGGGGGAGGCGGAGCACGATGACCGATGAACCCCGCATCGGCGCGCACGATGCACGACTGGGCTCGGCCGCTCAGGGCGTGGGCGCGCCCGCGACATCCGTCGACCCGCCCTCGTCATCGCCCACGCCCTCCGAGGTGCACGCCGAGACGACCTCGCTCGGCGACCTGTTCGCGGAGGTGAGCCGTGACGTCTCCCTGCTCATGCGGCAGGAGGTCGAGCTGGCCAAGGCCGAGATCTCACGTTCGGCGAAGCGGGCCGGAAAGGGCGCCGGCATGTACGGCGGTGCCGGCGTCGCGGGACTGTTCGCGGCGCTCTTCCTCTCGATCGCGCTCTGGTGGGGACTCGGCTACCTGATCGGGAACGCCTGGTCGGCCATCGTCGTCGCCGCCATCTGGGCCGTCGTCGCGGTCGTGCTCGCGGTCGTCGGCAAGAAGGAGTTCGACAGCGTCGAGGGCATCCCGGAGACCGTCGAGAGCGTCAAGAAGATTCCCGAGACGCTGAAGAGAAATGAGGAGAACCGATGAGTGACCCGGAACTGATCCGTTCGGACATCGAGCGGACCCGACGAGAACTCGGCAGCGACGTCGACGCGCTCGCCGACAAGGTCAACCCCGCCAAGATGGCGCAACGCCAAGGCCACAGGATGAAAGACGCGGTCGGCCGACTGACCGACCGGGTCATGGGCACGGCCTCCGACGTGATCGACTCGGCCGAGTCCGCTGTCGACTCCGCCGGAGAGGCCGTTGCCGGAGCGCCGCGCAAGGTCGCATCGGCGACGCAGGGCAACCCGATCGCCGTCGGCCTCATCGCCTTCGGCGTCGGATGGCTCGCCTCATCCCTCATCCCGGCGTCGAAGCCGGAACGAGACCTGGCCGAGAAGGCGAAGGAGGCGGCAGCCCCCCTCATCGAGGAAGCGCGGGATGTGGCGCAGGAGTCGGTCGAGCACTTGCGCGAGCCGGCCATGCAGGGGGCGGAGGCCGTCAAGGAACGCGCGACCGAGGCCGTCGAAGTCGTGCGCGACGAGGGGGCGTCGGCGGCATTAGAGGTGCAGGCCGAGGCCAAGCATGCGGCGGAGCGCCGGATGGGCTGACCGCCGACGAACGGATGACGCGATGCCGCTCCACTCTCGGAGCGGCATCGCGCCCGTCGGGGTCAGCCGAGCAGCTCGTCGGTCGAGACGACCTCGGCGTAGCTGTCGCCGAGCGCCGCCATGAACGCGGCGTGCACCTGCGCGGCGGGCACCGAGGTGTCGCCGAAGGTGAGGTCTGGAGCTGCGCACGCGTCGTGGGCGACGGTCACCGAGTAGCCGGCGTCGGCGGCGGCGCGCACCGTCGCGTCGACGCACATGCTCGACATCATCCCGACGATCACGACGCCGTCGACGTCCGCCCCGGCCGCGCGGAGTCGTGCGTCGAGATCGGTGCCGAGGAACGAGTTCGGGTGCGCCTTGACGACGACGGGCTCGCCCTCGGCGGGGGCGACGAGCGGGTGGATCTCGACGCCGTGGGTGCCGGGCGCGAAGAACGCTGCGTCGGGGGCATCCCACACGTGCTGCACGTGCACGACGGGCTGGGCGGCCTCGCGATGCGAGGCGAGCAGGCGCGCGGCGTTGGCCGCGGCGGCATCCGGGCCGACCAGCGGGTGCGCGCCGCCCTCGAAGTAGTCGTTCTGGATATCGATGATCACGAGGGTGCGGGTCACGAGAGTCACGATAGCGCCCGATCGCGCGACGCGAGCACTTCGGGCACATGCGCCTCGGCCCACGCCCGCATCGCGGCGATCGGCTCCAGCAGCGACCTGCCGAGCGGGGTGAGCGCGTACTCGACCCGGGGCGGCGATTCGTCGAAGGCCCGCCTCGACACGAGGCCGTCGCCCTCGAGTGCACGGAGCGTCTCGGTGAGCACCTTCGGCGTGACCACTCCGACTCGGGCCTTCAGCGCGGTGAACCGCATCGGCCCGGGCTCGAGCGCGAGGATGACGAACATCGTCCACCGCTCGCCGATGCGGCCGAACACGACCCGGCTCGGGCAGTCGGGGCTCAGCACGTCCATCGCGGATGCGTCGGCCCCGTCCTCGTCCAGCAGCGACGTCGACATGGGCTACCTCGTCTCCCTCGGGATCGGTTCCGTTGAAGTAACCAGTATCCGATGCATACCGTGGTCCCCATGCGAATTCTCCTGACCGGTGCCACCGGCTACATCGGATCCTCCGTGCTCGATACGCTCATCGCCTCCGGGCACGAGGTCGTCGCCGTCGTCCGCACTCCCGAGGCCGCCGCGCGCGTCGCCGCGCGAGGTGCGGCGGCCGTCGAGGGCGAGGTGACGGATGCCGCGTGGTTCGGCGCCATGCTCGACGGCGTCGACGGTGCGGTGCACACGGCCGCCCCCGAGGCGGGAGCCGAGGCGTTCAACACGGCGGTCATCGACACCGTCATCGATCGCTTCGGAGGCACCGCGAAGCGGTTCGTGCTGACGAGCGGCATCTGGGCATACGGCTCGGGCGATGCGATCCACGAGGAGGGCCCGCTCGACGCACCTGAGCTCGTCGCCTGGCGGGTGCCGCTCGAGGAGCGACTGCTCGCGTCATCCGTCGATGCCGCGATCGTCGTGCCCGGGGTCGTCTACGGCCGCGGCCGCGGCCGCGGACTCGCCGGACTCATCACCGACGCGCCCCGCGGCGAGGGAGGCGAGCTCCGGCTCATCGGCGACGGCACCCAGCACTGGACGTGGGTGCACGTCGATGACCTGGCCCGGCTCTACGAACTCGCACTCACCCACGACGGACCGCTCGGCCGCATCGTCGGCAGCGACGGCAACCCGACGACGGTGCGGGCGCTCGCCCGCGCGGTGGCGGGCGGAGCCGGCGTCGCCCCCGAACCCGTCGAGATCACCCGCGCACGACTCGGCGCCGCGTTCGCCGATGCGCTCCTGCTCGATCAGCGCGCCTCCGGCAGCAAGGCCCGCGAGCTCGGCTGGGTCCCGGAGCACTCGAGCGTGGTCGACGTCGTGACGAACGAGGCATCCGCCGCCTGAGCGAGGCCGCACCGGTGTCGTTCTTCACCGCGTCAATGGGGAGTGCTCCCCATGTCGGGGGATTGCGGCGACTGGTTGGATGGCCGGGGGGTCGGATCGACCCGTATCCGAAGGGGAACAACACGCACATGACGTCTACACGCCTGATCGCCGCCGGCTCGCTCGCCGCACTCGCCCTGCTCTTCACCGGTTGCGCCGCCACCGGCACCGCTGCCGGCGAGGACACGAAGGGCGAGGCGTCGTCCGAGTCCGTGGAATCCGAGCCCAAGGCCGACGCCGGGCAGACCAAAGACGAGGCGTGCGGGATCGTCAAGACCAGCATGGAGGAGCTCACCGGGCTGACGACGGTGGACATGACCGACGCCGCCGCTGCACTCGCCGCGTTCGAGACCGTCAAGGTCTCGCTCACGGAAGCCTCGGGCAAGATCTCGAACGAGGAGGTCTCCGTCGTCGCGACGGGCGCCGCTGACGCCGTGACCGCGTACTCCGACCTGATCACGGCCATCACCACCGACCCGGCCAGCGTCGACATGACGAAGATCAGCGAGCAGGCCGCGACGCTGCAGAAGTCCATGACGGATCTGGTCGGCGTCTGCTCGTCGATCGGCTAGTCGCGCGCGAGCACCACTGACACGACAGGGGCGGGAGCTGTTGCTCCCGCCCCTGTCGTGTGCGCTGCGTGTATACGAGCGCGGTCGCGCGTGCGCGACGACGCGGACGTCTCAGCCGCCGCCCATGGTTCGGGCGATGTCGGCCGCCGAGTCTCCCGCCCGACGCAGCACGAGCGCGACGAGGCCGAGCGCGATGAGCGTCAGCACGAGCATGATCGTCGAGACCGCCGCGATCTCGGGCCGCAGTCCGCTTCGCAGGGCGCTCAGCACGTAGACGGGCCACGGGGTCGAGCCCGAGACCGAGACGAACGCGGCGATGACCGTGTTGTCGAGGCTGAGCGTGAACGAGAGCAGGAACCCGGCGAGCACGGCGGGCATCGCGAGGGGCAGGGTGACCTTGCGGAAGGTACGGGTCGGCGTCGCGTAGAGGTCGGCCGAGGCCTCCTCGAGCTGCGCCTCCTGGCCGACGAGCCTCGCTCGCACGAGGTACGAGACGACCGTGATCGAGAACAGCGAGTGGCCGATCACGAGGCGCACGATGCCGTCGTTGAAGAGCGACATGCCGAGGTCCTGGCCGAGGAAGACCATCCACGGCAGCAATGCCACCGCGTCGACGATCTCGGGCGTGACCGAGACGAGCAGCAGCAGTCCCATGAACCACCACACCCACTTGCCCGGATGCCGCGCCATCGCGATGCCCGCGAGGGTGCCGAGCACCGTGGCGGCGAACGCGGCGACGAAGCCCGTCTCGACCGAGATCCACACGGCGTCGCGGATGGCGGGCTTCGCGAGGAGCGCGAGGAACGAGTCGAACCCGAAGCCGTCCCACGAGACGAGCAGCCGTCCCACGTTGAACGAGGAGACGATGATGACCGCGATGGGGGCGAACAGGAAGACGAGCACCAGGACGCCCCACACGTCGAACGCGACATCCGACCACGCCTTGCGCGACCGTCGCACCTGTCGCTGCGCTGCTGGAGCACTCATGCCGCGACCTCCTCATGAATCGAAGCGGATGCCGGCGCCGATGCCGGCGCCCCGATCACGAGCCGGTGGCTCGCCCGGATCGGCAGGGTCACGAGCCACACGATCGCGGCGCCGACGGCGACGGTGGCGAGGATCACGATGATCAGCACGACCGCCATCGCCGAGCCGAGCGCCCAGTTCTGCGCGGTCTGGAACTGGCTCGCCACGAGCTGGCCGACCATGTTGCCCTTCGCCCCGCCGAGCACGGTCGCCGTGATGTAGTCGCCCATGAGCGGGATGAACACGAGCAGCACGCCCGCGATGATGCCGGGCTGCGCGAGGGGCAGGGTGATGCGGAAGAAGGTCGTCCACTTGCCGGCGCCGAGGTCCTTCGACGCCTCCCGGAGCGGCCCGTTCACCCGGTCGAACGCGACGAACAGCGGCAGGATCATGAGCGGCAGGTAGTTGTAGACGACGCCGAGGAGCACCGCGCCGCGGGTGTTCAGGATCGCGAGCGGCTCGAGGCCGACGCTCTGCAGCGCCGTCGAGAGCCAGCCGTCGGGCGAGAGGATGACCTGCCAGCCGATCGTGCGCACCAGGAAATTCGTCCAGAACGGCACCATCACGAGCGCGACGAGGAGGCCGCGCCGCGACGGCGGAGCCTTCACCGCCATCCAGTACGCGACGGGCAGTCCGATCAGGAAGCACAGCACGGTGCCGACGACCCCGACCCAGAGCGTGTTCTGGAACGTCGCGAAGAAGGTCGGGCTGAAGACCTCGGCGTATCGGTCGAATGAGAGCTTGTCGGTGGCCTGGGTGGCGAAGATGCTCGGCTTGTAGCCGAAGCTGAACCACACGACCATCCCGACCGGGGCGACGAAGAAGACGGCGAGCCACGCCCAGGCGGGCGCCGCGAGCAGGAATCCGGGGAGTCGTTTACGCACCAGCCGCCGCCTTCGTCGCGTTCCAGATCTGGACGACCCGCTCCTGCGCCTCGGTCAGCTCGCCCTCGTGCATGGTCGCGACCTGCTCGGGCGTGAAGAACACGAGGTCGAGCATCGGCAGGCCGGCGTCCGACGCCACCTGCTCGATGCCCTTCGCGCCGGTGTCGTACCCGATGTAGTCGAGTTCGGCGAGCGCGTTCTCGGGGGAGAGCACGTAGTCGATGAACGCGTGCGCCGCCTCGGGGTTCGGCGCCCCCGCGGCGATCGCCCAGTTGTCCATCCAGATCTCCGTCGCCGGCGAGCCGAGCACGTACTTCCAGCGTTCCGGCTCGGGGCTCTCGAGGATGCCGAGGCGGGCATCGCCGTTGTACGACTGCATGAGCATCTGCGTCGCCTGCGGGATCGCGCTGCCGCCCGGGTAGGAGTCGAACGCCGAGATGTGCGGCGCGAGCTCGTTCACGAGGAACGCCTCGGCCGCGTCGAGGTCGTCGGGGTCGGTCGTGGTCCACGGGATGCCGTTGGCCCAGAAGTAGATGCCCGTGATCTCCGAGGGGTCGTCGAGCAGCGACGTCCTGCCGCTCGCCTCGTTCTGCGCCGCGTCGATGAAGTCGTTCCAGTCCTTCAGCTCGCGGTCGATCGCGGTGACGTCGTACACGAACCCGGTCGTGCCCCACGCCTTGCAGATCGAGTACTCGTTGTCGGGATCCCAGGCCCGGCCGAGGAACGTCGGGTCGACGTGCTTCAGGTTCGGGATGAGGTCGTGGTTGAGCTTGGCCAACAACCCGTGCTCGGCCATCTGCGCGACGAAGGTGCCGGTCGGCACGACGATGTCGTAGCCGCTCGTGCCGCGCGCGCCGACGAGCTTCGCAACCATCTCCTCGTTCGAGTTGAAGGCGCTGAGCGAGATCTTCGGGCCGAGGTCGGCGGTGAAGGCGTCGAGCACGTCGGGGGCGTCGTAGTCGCCCCAGGTGTAGATCGAGAGCTTCGACTCGAGCGGGCCGCCAGAGGCCCGCGCGGTGGTGGGCGACCCGGTCGGCGCGCACGCGGCGAGCAGCCCGGCCGAGCTCGCCGCGGCGGCGAAGCTCAGGAAGCGGCGACGCGAGAGCTCGCGGCGGATGGTCTTGGCCGCGCCCGCGGGCGCGAGGATGCGGATCTCTTCGGATGACATCGTGACTCCTCGGGGCTCAGACGGTCGGCGGCGCGACGTAGCCGCTCGCGCTCGCCGCATCGTCGGCCGGGAAGAGGAGCACGCTCTCGGCGCGCCACGAGCACACGACCGCGTCGCCGACCGACAGCTGCGGCGCCTCGGGCGAGGGGCGACGTGCGATGAGGCTCTGGTCGTCGCCGAGGCGCACGAGGTACTGCATGGTCTCGCCGAGGTGCGAGACGCCGATCAGGCTGCCGCGGGCGGTGTTCGCCGCACCGGATGCGTCGGCTGCGACATCCGCTTCGATGCTCACGAACTCGGGGCGCACGGCCGCGAGGCCGGTGCCGCCCGCTGGGAGTCCGGCGGAGGTGCCGCGCACGAGCGCGTGCGTCGAGTCGACGGCCGTGCCGCCCTCGACGACCGTGCCGCCGAAGAAGTTCTGCTGTCCGACGAATGCGGCGACGTAGGCCGAGGCAGGTCGGGCGTAGACCGTGTCGGCGTCGGCGAGCTGCTCGATGCGACCGCTGCGCATGATCGCGATGCGGTCGCTCATCGAGAGCGCCTCGCCCTGGTCGTGGGTCACGAAGACGAAGGTGATGCCGAGGCGCGACTGCAGCAGCTTCAGCTCGAGCTGCATCTCTTCGCGCAGCTGCCGGTCGAGGGCGCCGAGCGGCTCGTCGAGCAGCAGCACCGAGGGCCGGTTGACGAGGGCGCGGGCGAGCGCGACGCGCTGCTGCTGGCCGCCCGAGAGCTGGGTGGGCTTGCGGTCGGCGAAACGGCGCATCTGGGCGAGGTCGAGCGCGTCGACGACCCGGTCGCGGATCTCGGCCTTCGGGGTGCGCTTCTGCTGGAGACCGTACGCGACGTTCTCGGCGACCGACATGTGCGGGAAGAGGGCGTACGCCTGGAACACGGTGTTGACGTCGCGTCGGTAGGGCGGCACGCCGAGCACTGAACGGCCCGAGACGCGGATGTCGCCGTCATCTGGTTCCTCGAAGCCGGCGATCATGCGCAGCGTCGTGGTCTTGCCGCACCCCGAGGGGCCGAGGAGCGAGATGAACTCGCCGGCCTCGATCGTGAGCGAGAGGCGGTCGACCGCGGTCGAATCGCCGTAGTGCTTGGTGACGGCGTCGATGACGACCGTTCCGGGTGCCTCCGCGCCGGGCGACGAGGTGGTCGCCGCCTCCGCCTCGGTGGTCGTTGCCGTGGTCACGTGCCAGCACCTCCAGTTCACCCGCACACCGTCGCGCAGGCTTGCCATTCAATCCGTGAGGCCCCTCGTGTGCAATGCGCGCGACCGTGAACGCGACAAACCATCGGGCGGGCGGCGCCCGCCCGACAGTCCGTCTGAAATTTCTCCCACGCGGAGTGACGTCCGCGTCAGGCGTTCAGCGCCGCCGTCGGCGACGTACGTGCGGCTCGCGCCGCGGGCAGCGCGCCGGCCACGGCCCCGACGACGACGGTCGCGACCACGCCGGCGGCGAGCACGGCGGGGGGCACCGCCACGAGCCATCCGTTCGCTCCGGCGACGACCGCCGTGATCACCCAGCCGATCGCCGTGCCGGCGATGCCGCCGCACAGCGCCAGCAGGATGGCCTCGACGAGGAACTGCGAGCGGATGTGTCCGCGGGTCGCGCCGAGCGAACGCCGCAGGCCGATCTCCTGGCGCCGCTCGAGCACCGAGATCACCATCGTGTTCGCGACGCCGATGCCGCCGACCAGCAGGGCGATGGAACCCACGCCCACGAGCAGACCCGTGAAGGCCTGGTCGATCGTGTTCTTCGCAGCGAGCGCATCGGAGGGACGGCTGACCTTCACCTCGGTCGGCGACTCGGGATTGATCGTGGCGGGCAGGATCTCGCGAACCTGCTCGACGAGGTCATCGGCCGAGCGTTCGTAGATCACCGTCGGCGACCCGTTGAATTCGAAGAGCTCGGCGGCGATCGGCCCGCCCACCACCGCGACGGAGTCGAGTTCGGGGGCGAGCGGCGACGGGTCGAGGATGCCGGCGACCGTGAACTGCCGCCCGCCGATCTCGACGGCGCTGCCGATCGTGACGATGCCGAGGCGCTCCGCGGCCTTCGCTCCGAGCACGACGACCGGGAACTGCTCGGTGGCGCCGTTGAGCCACGCGCCCGAGGCGAGCCCGGTGCCCGTCGCCGGCAGCAGGTCGAGGTCGGCGGCGACCACCGTGAGTCCGCCGGTGGCGCCCGGATCGATGAGCGCGTTGCGGTAGATGTGGACGTCGGCGAGCGTGGCGCTCCAGCTCGCCTGTTCGACGCCGTCCATGCGCCGCACGCGATCGATCGCGTCGGCGGGCAGTTCGGAGTCCTTCCCGAAGAAGTCGGATCCGGCCGTGGCGGTGAGGAGGTTCGTGCCCAGCGCGGCGAGCTTCTGCTTGACGAGCGCCTCGCTCGACGTCGAGATGCCGACCACGGCGATCATCGCGGCGATGCCGATCGCGATGCCGAGGGCGGAGAGCACCGCGCGCATCGGCCTCGATCGGAGGCCGTGCAGCCCGAGCCCGAGCAGGTCCGCCGTGCGGAGACGGGAGCGCAGGCCGTTCACGAGCGAGACCCGGCCATGACGCCCGCCCCGGTCGACAGCACGCCGTCGCGGATGCCGACCCGACGGGGCATCCGCTCGGCGACCTGCGGGTCGTGGGTGATCACGACGACCGTCGTGCCCCCTGCGTTGAGCTCGGCGAGGATCGAGACGATGGCCTCGCCCGAGCGGGTGTCGAGCGCCCCCGTGGGCTCGTCGGCGAGGAGCAGGGCCGGTTCGCCGACGACGGCGCGAGCGATCGCGACGCGCTGACGTTCGCCGCCCGACAACTCGTTCGGGCGGTGGCGGGTGCGAGCGGCGAGTCCAACGCGCTCGAGTGCGATGGCGGCGCGTGCACGTCGCTCGGCCTTCGGCACCCCGGCGTAGAGCAGGCCGGTGGCGACGTTGTCGAGCGCGGTGACGCCCTCGGCGAGGTGGTACTGCTGGAACACGAAGCCGATGGTGTGCGCACGCAGGCCCGAGAGCTCCGCGTCGCTCATCTCGCCGGTGTCGTACCCGTCGATCTCGATGTCACCCGAGCTCGGCCGGTCGAGGGTGCCCATGAGGTTCAGCAGCGTCGACTTGCCCGAGCCGCTCGGACCGACGATCGCGAGCATCTCACCGCGCTCGACGTCGAGGTCGGCATGCCTGAGCGCGACGGTGGGCGGTGAGCCGTAGGTGCGCGTGACCGAGCGCATGCGGATGAGCGGCGCGCTCACTCGGGCACCACGACCTCGTCGCCGGCTTCGAGCTCGCCGCCCGTGACCTCGACGAGTCCGTCGGCGAACAGGCCGAGCTCGACCGTCACCGTCTTCACGGCGCCCTTCTCCACGATCTCGACGGCGAAGCCGCCGCCGGTGCGTGCGAGCAACGACGTGACCGGCACGAGCAGGGCATCCTCCCGCCGCACCGCCGCGAGCTCGCCGCTGACGCCGACGTCGTCGAGCCCGTCGGCGGCCGCCGGGTCGTCGAGCGTGATCGTGATGGGCAGCTTGAGCTTCTTCCCGCCCTGGTCGTCGTCCTGCTCGACGGGGGCGCCGACCGCGCTCACCGTGCCCTGCACGGTGCCGCCGCCGGGAAGGGTGAGCTGCACCTGGGTGCCGACCGGTGCGATCGGTTCGAGGTTCGGCGCGAGGAAGGCGTTCACGCGCTTCACGGTGTCCGACACCGCGATGACCGATGGGCCGGCGCCCGCGCCGATCTGCAGCTTGCGCTCCGCCACGCGCACGGGAGCAGGGGCGAACACGATGCGGCCCGGTTCGATCGAGCCGGTCTGCTCGAGGCCGAGGGACTTCTGCCAGCGCTCGATCGCCGCAGCGGTCGAGCCGGCGAACTCCGAGTCGGGTTCGCGCTCGAAGAAGCCGAGCGCGGCGAGGTTCTGCTCGAGCTGCAGCACGTCGGGGCCGTCGTCCATGCCTTCGGCGAACGGCCGCCACATCGGCAGTGCACCGAGCAGGAGCACGACCGGGTCGTCGTCGACGCGGAACATCGTCGCGCCGCGGTCGAGCACGGCGCCGGCGTCGGGCAGCCAGGTGATCGTGCCGCCGAGGGTCGTGCCGAGCTCCTGCGTCGTGCCGTAGCCGAGGCGGCCGTTGAAGCGGACGCGCTCGGTCAGGTCGCCGCGGGTCACGGCCGTGGTCGCGACGTCCGCAGCCTCGTTCGCCGCGTCTCCGCCCTCCGTCGACGACGCCGGCCAGGTCACCGCGAGCACCGTGCCGGCGATGCCGAGCACGGCGACGCAGGCCCCGGCGATGAGCCAGGGGGCGCGGCGACGCCGTCGGGCGGGCGGGGTCGCCGCGTCATCCGTCATCGCGTCATCGGCGGTCTGCGGTTCGGCGCTCACTCTTCGTCCATCGTCGGGTAGTCGGCAGCTTCGCTGCACGCATCGATGTCGGCCGGGTCGAACTCGTCGATCGACATCGCCTCGCTCATGCCGACCGAGCCGTCGGCCGAGATCTCGGGGTCGGGGTAGTCGTAGCCGCGTTCGCGCATGCACGCGGCGAAGCGCAGGGAGGCCTCGTTCATCTCCTCGGCGTCGGGCATGCCCGGAATCACCGGCGGTTCGCCGACCTTGTCGATGCACTTCCTGTTCGCGGCATCCATCGCCTC
This sequence comes from Agromyces sp. Root1464, assembly GCF_001427265.1. Taxonomy (NCBI): domain Bacteria; kingdom Bacillati; phylum Actinomycetota; class Actinomycetes; order Micrococcales; family Microbacteriaceae; genus Agromyces; species Agromyces sp. Root1464. The sequence continues at coordinate 490,670 of NZ_LMFU01000001.1, read as the reverse complement.
GACGTCGATCTCGTCGGGGTCGACGGCCTCGCCCGAATCCATCGTGGTGCTGTCGCTCGCCGTGCCGTCGGCGGTCGTCGCCATCTGCATGTCGATGCCCTCCCCCTTCATGCAGGAGGTGAACTCGGCGGACCATTCCTCGTAGGCGGCATCCGAGTCGCCGGACTTCAGATCAGCCGAATCCGCTCCGTTCGGTGCGCAGGCGCTGAGCGCGAGGAGCAGGGCGATACCGGTGAACGCGAGCCCTGCACGGGCTCCGCGAGTGGAACGTGTGGTCATGAGGTGTCCTTTCGATCGCGCCACGGACTGGCGCAGAACTCAGCTCACACATAGGGCGGTTGTAGTGGAGTAAAGGTCGGCATTGACGTTTTCCTTACGCCCGACGGGATTCACTGGACGAGTTGGTCGGAACATCCGGATGCCGTGATCGAGAGGAGTGGGACGTGCGCGTGTTGATCGTGGAGGATGAGCCGTACCTCGCCGAGGCCGTGCGCGCCGGGCTCGCTCTCGAGGCGATCGCAGCGGATGTCGCCGCCGACGGCGAGGCCGCCCTCTTCAACATCGACGTCAACGACTACGACGTCGTGCTGCTCGACCGCGACCTTCCGGGTGTGCACGGCGACGAGGTCTGCCGCACGCTCGTCGCCCGCGAGGAGCGCCCCGCGATCCTCATGCTGACCGCGGCGCGCCGACTCGGCGACAAGGTCGGCGGCTTCGAGCTCGGCGCCGACGACTACCTCGCGAAACCGTTCGAGTTCCCCGAACTCGTCGCCCGCGTGCGGGCGCTCGGGCGCCGCCGGTTCACCGCACTGCCGCCGCGGCTCGAGGCGGCGGGCGTGACCCTCGACCCGTTCCGGCGGGAGGTGTACCGCGAGGGACGGTTCATTCGCCTCAGCCGCAAGGAGTTCTCGGTGCTCGAGGTGCTCATGCGCGCCGGCGGGGGAGTCGTGAGTGCCGAGACGCTGCTCGAGAAGGCCTGGGACGAGAACGCGAATCCGTTCACGAACTCGGTGAAGGTCACGATCTCGACCCTCCGCCGCAAGCTCGGCGAGCCGTGGATGATCCGCACCGACCCCGGTGCGGGCTACGCGATCGATGCGGCGCATGGCTGAGCCCGCGGCATCCGCGCCCCGCAGCTATCGCCTGACCGTGCGTGCGCGGCTCGCGCTCACGTATGCCCTGCTGTTGACCACCGCGGGCGCCGTGCTGCTCGTCATCGTCGCCTTCGTCGTCGGCCTCGTGCCGAGCTACGAATTCGCGGCGACGGCCGAGCCGGCCGCCACGCTCATGGAGCCGCACGAAACGATCCCGCTCGAGTCGACCCCGCTCGAGTCGACCCCGCTCGACGCGGCGACTGGGGAGGCCGTGCCGGCGGTCCCGATCTACGACCCAGGCATCCTCTCCCTGACGACGACCGCGGCGACCGTCGTCGTGAGCTCGCGATCAGACATCCTGCAGCTGCTGCTCTGGGTCTCGGTCGGGGCACTCGCACTCCTCGCCGCGGGCGGCGCCTGGGCCGGCTGGTTCGTCGCCGGCCGCATGCTCAAGCCCCTGCAAGAGGTGAACATCGCCGCGCACCGCGCCACTCGCGGTCACCTCGACCACCGCATCGGGCTCACCGGCCCTCGCGACGAGATCACCGACCTCGCCGACACCTTCGACGGCATGCTCGACTCGCTCGAGCGTTCGGCCGATGCCGATCGTCGATTCGCGGCGAACGCCTCGCACGAACTGCGCACGCCGCTCGCGACCACCCGCACGATGCTCGACGTGGCGCTGAGCACGCGGGGCGGCGACGCGGAGCTGCTCGAACGCCTGCGCGAGATGAACGAGCGCAGCATCGCGACCGTCGAGGCCCTGCTCGACCTCTCCGAACTGGAGTCGACGGAGTCCGGCGACGCCGGGTCGGTCGATCTCGCGGCCGTCGCGACATCCGTCGTCGACGAAGGGAAGGCGGAAGGCGACGCTGCAGGGGTGCGCCTGACCTCGACGCTCGCGCCCGCGGTCGTCGAGGGCGACGAGGTGCTGCTGCGGCAGCTCGTCGCGAACCTCGTGCAGAACGCGATCCGCCACAACGAGCGCGGTGGGTTCGTGACGGTGACGACGGATGCCTCGGGCTCCGCGCCGACCCTCGTCGTCGAGAACAGCGGGGCGGAACTCGACGACGCGACCGTCGCGACCCTGACCGCACCCTTCACGCGGGGAGGCGGACGCACGCGCGACGCCGCCGACCGCGGCCGCGGACTCGGCCTCTCGATCGTGGCCGCGATCGTCGCCCGCCACGACGCCGAACTCGAGCTCTCGCCACGGGGCGGCGGGGGCCTGCGCGCCACGGTGCGCTTCCCGCGCTGAGGCACTCGCGCCGCCTCGCCTCGCGAGCCTCTCACCCCTCACCCCTCTCGCCTCTCACCCCTCACCCCTCACCCCTCACCCCTCACCCCTCACCCCTCACCCCCTCCACCTCGCCGCAACACGTCGAGACGACGCATGTTGTCGCAACTGCCCGCGGTTACCGGCAACAAGCGTCCTCTCGCGAGACGCGAGCGCGGCGATGCTGCCTCCCCAGCGCGGCGGCACGGCGAATAGCCCACAGATCCGTGCCCTGCAGCATCTGGGCGCAACGCCCTCCCGCACGATGTGCGTATGCGTCGGCCGGCCCCGCTTCCTCGTTCCCTGACGAATACTCCGTTCACCGTTCGAGCCGCGCTCGAGGCCGGCGCGACGGCACGCCGCGTGCGATCGATCGAGCTCGTCGCACCGTTCCGCGGAGTTCGCAGTCTCCCGCGGGATGCCGATTCGCTGCTCGGGCGGTGCCGCGCGTACGTGACGATCATGCCGCCGCGGCACGTCTTCTCGGGGCGCACCGCCGCGGTGCTGTGCGGCATTCCGCTCCCCGCCGTCATCGAGCGAGATGCCAGGGTGGAGGTGACCGCGCTCGACGGTGGGCGAGCGCCACGTGGCAGAGGCGTGCTCGGCCGGAGCACGCAGCTGATCCCGAACCTCGTACGCGTCCCCGGTGTGCGGGGCGCGTGGATGACGGCTCCGGCCGATGCGTGGTGCGAGCTGGCCGGCGAGCTCTCCCTCGACGACCTCATCGCAGCGGGCGATCGTCTACTGGGTCTGCCGCGACCACTCGCCACAGCCGACGAGGTCGACGCCGCCATCGCGCGCCACGGGCGGCGGCGCGGGGCGACCCGCCTTCGTCTGGCGCGGGCGGAGATGCGCCCGAACGTCTGCTCTCGCCGCGAGACCTTCGTGCGGCTGCTGCTCATGCGCGCCGGGCTGCCCGAGCCTGAGCCGAACGGCGTCATCGTGCTCCGTTCGGGTCGACGTACTCGCGGCGACCTCGTCTTCCGTGCGTACCGGGTGCTCGTCGAATACGACGGAGAGCAGCACCTCCTCGACACCGAGCAATGGGCGACGGATGTCTCGAGGCTGAATGACCTCGCCGAAGACGACTGGCGGGTCATCCGCATCACGAAGCGGATGCCGCGTGCCGAGATCGTCGCCCGAACCGGGCGCGCGCTACGTGACCGGGGCTGGCGAGGTTGACCGAACGCTGGGCGCCTGCGCCGACTGTGGGAAGACGCGTCTTGTCGGAACGACACGGTCGTTCCGACAAGACGCGTCCTCTCGGCGCTGGGCGGGAGGGGCGCTGGGCGTGAGGGGTGCTGGGCGGGAGGGGTGCTGGGCGGGAGGGGTGCTGGGAGGGGAGGGGTGTCGCAAGGAGCAGCCGACACGGCGCGAGAGCGCGGAACTTCCGAGGCGCAGAAGAACGTCGAAAGTTCACCCCCCGAATCGCAGGGTCGACCTCTTCGAGCGAGCGCAGAGTGGATGCACAGCCACCCCGACGGCGCCGAAGCAGACGCCGAACGGAGCACCACGAAGCATCCGCCCGCTGCACCGAAGGAGCAACACCATGAGCACGAACCGCCCCGGCGACCAGACCCAGACCGCAGCCGAGCTGCAGCTCGAGTGGGACGCGAACCCGCGGTGGGACGACATCAGCCGCGACTACAGCGCGGAAGACGTCATCGCCCTCCGCGGCCCGGTTCGCGAGGAGCGCACGCTCGCCAAGCGCGGCGCCGAGAAGCTCTGGCAGGACATCCAGCGCAACACCGGCACGGCCTTCGCCCCGCAGGAGGACCCGCAGTGGTCGGCCGCGCTCGGCGCCCTCACCGGCAACCAGGCCGTGCAGCAGGTCCGCGCAGGCCTGAAGGCGATCTACCTGAGCGGCTGGCAGGTCGCGGCCGACGCGAACCTCAGCGGCCAGACCTACCCCGACCAGTCGCTCTACCCCGCCAACTCGGTGCCGGCGGTCGTGCGCCGCATCAACAACGCGCTGCTCCGCGCCGGCCAGATCGAGCAGGGCACCGACGACCGCGACTGGATGGCCCCCATCGTCGCCGACGCCGAGGCCGGCTTCGGCGGCCCGCTGAACGCGTACGAGCTCATGCACCAGATGATCGAGGCCGGCGCGGCGGGCGTGCACTGGGAGGACCAGCTCGCGAGCGAGAAGAAGTGCGGCCACATGGGTGGCAAGGTGCTGGTTCCCACGAGCCAGCACATCCGCACGATCAACGCGGCACGCCTCGCATCGGATGTCGCCGGCGTGCCGTCGATCATCATCGCCCGCACCGACGCCCTCGCGGCGACCCTCCTCACGAGCGACCACGACGAGCGCGACCGCCAGTTCGTCACGGGCGAGCGCACGGCCGAGGGCTTCTACGAGGTGCAGAACGGCATCGAGCCGGTCATCGCCCGCGGCCTCGCGTACGCCGAGTACGCCGACCTGCTCTGGGTCGAGTCGGCCGAACCCGACCTCGACCTTGCGCGCCGCTTCGCCGAGGCCGTGCACGCGAAGTTCCCGGGCAAGCGCCTGAGCTACAACTGCTCGCCCTCGTTCAACTGGAAGCGCCACCTCGACGACGACCAGATCGCGAAGTTCCAGCGCGAGCTCGCGTCGATGGGCTACGCGTTCCAGTTCATCACCCTCGCGGGCTTCCACTCCCTGAACCACGGCATGTTCACGCTCGCGAAGGACTACAGCGAGCGCCACATGTCGGCCTACGTCGAGCTCCAGGAGGCGGAATTCGCCTCGGAGGCATCCGGATACACCGCCACGCGCCACCAGCGCGAGGTGGGCACCGGCTACTTCGACCAGATCGCCACCGCGCTGAACCCCAACAGCGCAACCCTCGCCCTCGTCGGATCGACCGAGGAAGAACAGTTCAACCACTGACCCGCTCACGGGCAAGAACTCAGAGGAGCAACGACCATGAACACCACACCAAGCATGACGCTCGAACGAGAGCGAACGGATGCTGCATCCGCTCGCCGGCCCGAACCGAAGCGCGCCACCGGCAGCTTCCAGACCGTCGAACCGCGCATCGAGATCACGGCACCGCTCGGCGAGCGGTACGACCAGATCCTGACGCCCGAGGCGCTGCAGTTCCTCGCGGAGCTGCACGACCGCTTCGCCGGCACCCGGCACGAGCTGCTCGCCGTGCGCCTGCAGACCCGCGTCGACGCGGCGAACGGCCGCGACCCGAAGTTCCTGCCCGAGACCGAGTCGATCCGGAACAACGCCGACTGGCGCGTCGCCGGCGCGGGCCCGGGCCTCGAGGACCGCCGGGTCGAGATCACCGGCCCGACCGACCGCAAGATGGCCATCAACGCGCTGAACTCCGGTGCGAAGGTGTGGCTCGCCGACCAGGAGGACGCCACGAGCCCCACTTGGGCGAACGTCATCGAGGGTCAGCTGAGCCTCTTCGACGCGCTGCGCGACCGTCTCGAGTACACGAGCCCCGAGGGAAAGCAGTACCGCGTCACGGCTGAGCAGACGCCGACGATCGTGATGCGCCCGCGCGGCTGGCACCTCGTCGAGAAGCACCTGAAGTTCCACGACCGGGCGGGGCGGGCGATGCACGCCTCGGGTTCGCTCGTCGACTTCGGCCTGTACTTCTTCCACAACGCGCAGGCGCTCATCGCCGCCGGCCGCGGGCCGTACTTCTACCTGCCGAAGCTCGAGTCGCACCGCGAGGCGAAGCTCTGGAACGACATCTTCGTCTACGCGCAGAACCGGCTCGGCATCCCGCAGGGCACGGTGCGCGCGACGGTGCTCATCGAGACGATCCAGGCCGCGTTCCAGATGGACGAGATCCTCTACGAGCTGCGCGACCACTGTGCCGGGCTGAACGCCGGGCGCTGGGACTACATCTTCTCGATCGTGAAGACCTTCCGCTCGCGCGGTCGCCGCTGGGTCATGCCCGACCGCAAGGCGATCACGATGACGGTGCCGTTCATGCGGGCGTACACCGAGCTGCTCGTCGCCACGTGCCACAAGCGCGGGGCGCACGCCATCGGCGGCATGAGCGCGTTCATCCCGAACCGCCGCGACCCCGAGGTGACCGAGCGCGCGCTCGCCGCGGTGACGGCCGACAAGCGCCGTGAGGCCGGCGACGGCTTCGACGGCACCTGGGTGGCGCACCCCGACCTGATCCCGACCGCCCGTGCCGAGTTCGACGCCGTGCTCGGCGACCGGTCGAACCAGGTCGACCGCCTCCGCGACGACGTGCACGTGACGGCGGCCGAGCTGCTCGACATCCCGTCGATCGGCGGAGCGGTCACCGAGGGCGGCGTGCGCGACAACGTGTCGATCGCGATCCGCTACATCGAGTCGTGGCTGCGCGGCACGGGTGCAGCGGCGATCGACAACCTCATGGAGGATGCCGCGACGGCCGAGATCTCGCGCTCGCAGATCTGGCAGTGGCTGAACGAGAACACGGTGACCGCCGAGGGCACGCGCATCGACCAGACCTCGATCGTGCGGCTCATGGCGGAGGCCGTGGCCGCGCTGCCGCGCTTCGAGGGCGACCGTTTCGACGACGCCATCTCGGTGTTCCGGAGTGTCGCGCTCGAGCCCGAGTTCCCGACCTTCCTCACCGTCGGCGCGTACGCGCGCTTCCTCTGAGACAGTGCCCGAGGGGGCCGTCCCGACCGCATCCGGTGATCCCGGAGGTGCCACGGTCGGGGCGGCCCCTTCGCCGCGCGCACCTCGTCTGCAAGAATCGGTGCTCGTGACCCAGTCGACCGCCTCCGCCGTTCGCATCCGCCCCGCCACGAGCACGGATGCCGCCGCGCTCTCCTCGCTCGCCGCCGCGACGTTCCCGCTCGCCTGCCCGCCGCACACGACGCCCGAGGCGATCGCCGACTTCATCGCGAAGAACTTCGGCGTGGATCACTTCGAGGCGTACCTCGCCGATCCCGATCGCATCCTGCTCGTGGCGGAGGCGCCGGCACCGGCGGCCGATGCCGACGACGACGGGGGCGCCCCGCGCCTGCTCGGCTACACCATGCTCGTCGGGGGCGAACCCGGCGACCCCGACGCCGCTCGAGCGGTGACCGCCCGGCCCGCGATCGAGGTCAGCAAGGTCTACGCCCTCGCGGAGTCGCACGGCACCGGCACCGGCGCCGCGCTCATGCGGGCGTCGCTCGACGCCGCCCGCGCGGCCGGAGCCGCGACGGCGTGGCTCGGCGTCAACGAGGAGAACGCGCGAGCGATCGCGTTCTACGAGCGCCACGGCTTCGTGAAGGTCGGCGACAAGCACTTCGTGGTGGGTGGCCGCGTCGAGGACGACTGGGTGATGGAGCACTCGCTCGCGGCGGTGCCCTCGCCGGTCGGCTAGCTGTCCTCGGCCGCGTCAGCGCAGCGGAACTCCCACGTCGCTGCCGCCCTCGGGCGTGAGCCTCGAGTTCATCGACAGCAGCGTCGGCGCCGGCACGAAGCCGCCCGCGAAGAGCGCTTCGCCCTGCCGGAACCACGGCGACCGGGCGATCAGGGCGGTCGGCGCGTAGCCGAAGTACGTCGCGAGCCCCTCGAGGTCGACGGGCGAGCTCATCTTCATGAGGGCGAGGTTGTCGCACTGGGAGATGATGCCGGGGGCGACCTTCGACGGTCGTTGCGTCGAGAGCAGCAGCCACAGTCCGAACTTGCGCCCCTCGGCTGCGATCTGCACGAGCCGTTCGCGCACCGCGACCGCGAGCGGCGAGGTCAGCGCGGGGGAGCAGAGGTTGTGCGCCTCGTCGATGACCAGGAGCACCGGTCGCCGCTCCTCCCGACGGGCCCAGAGCTCGTCGAGCACGGAGAGCGCCACGACGAGCTGCTGATCGGGCGTCGAGAATCCGCCGAGGTCGAGCACGGTGGCATCCGCTCGCTCGTCGATCACGAGCGTCGCCTCGCGGTCGTGGCCCGCCCAGACCTCCCAGTTCAGCAGTCCCATGTTCTCGATGCGGAGGCCGAGCGCCCGCTTGGCGGGCGCGGACGAGCCGAGCAGTTCGGGCAGCAGTTCGTTCGGCTCGATCGCGCTGAAGGTCTCGCTCAGGTGCACGACCGCATTGAACTCCTCGCGATCGACGACGGGGTCGAGGCGGAGCACTGCGGCCTTCGCCTCGAGGGTGAGCGCCGGGAACCTGGCGCGGAGCGGGATGGCGCCTTCGACGTTCGGGCGCAGCACGCGGATGTCTCGGTGCCGCAGCAGCTCGGCCGTCGGCCCGCTCGCGTCGGGGTTCAGCTCGCCGAGCCGCACGAAGTCCGAATTGGGGTCGAAGACCACGACGGGCAGCGCCGTGTGCGCGATCAGCTGTTCGAGCACGACCCCGAGCGCGTACGTCTTGCCCGAACCGCTCTGCCCGCACCAGAAGGTGTGGCGGTTGAAGCGGTGGGCGAGGAGCCGGGCCGCCCGCAGCGGCGGGCTGAGGTTGACGCCGATCTCGAGGGTCGCCCCCATGTCCGCGTGCACGAGGTCGATCGTGGCGCCGTCGGCCACCTCGACATCGGCTCCCGCGAACGGCAGACCGCCTCGGGGATCGAACCGGGTGCCGTCGATCGCGCCGAGCAGACGCCCGTGCAGCGCTTCGGGCTCGCCGTCGGCCGTCGACGTCCGCTCCTCGACGAGGGCGAGCAGGCGCGTGGTCGTCGTGGTCACGATCAGCAGCGTGCCGGCGATGAACGGCGTGCCCGAGGCATCCGGAACCGTGAACGATCGGCCGTCTTCGGAGTGCGCCGGACGCATCGGGGTGTCGGTCATCCGCCGATCATGCCACGCGCGCCGTGGCGATGACGGTCCCGGCCCGCCGGTGTGTCGACTACGAGGCGGATGCCGCCGCGTCGCCGGATGCCGTCGCCGCCGCGTCCGCGGTGCGGGCCGCCCGCCGGGCGAGCCACCACGTGCCGAGGCCGGAGGCGAGGAAGATCGCGGCGAGCGCGACCCAGCCCGAGAACCCGTGCGAGATCGCCGTCGCGTTGACGACGAGCGGTGCCGCGAGCGCGCCGACCGTGTAGCCCATGCCGAACACGCCCTGGTAGCTCCCGGCCTGCACGGGGTCGGCGAGCTCGAAGCTGAGGCCCCAGCCGCCGGCCTGCGAGAGCACCTCGGCGAAGGCGTGCACCGTCGCGGCGATGACGAGCACGGTGATCGCGAAGCCGATCGGCAGCCCGGCCGCCGAGGCGTACACGAGGCACGCGGCCGCCATGAGCCATGCAGCGATGCCCGACACCCGTGCGGCGACGCGCAGGTCGTGCGTGCCCCGCGAGAGCGGCACCTGGAAGATCACGACGATCACCGTGTTCAGGATGAGGAGTGCCGCGACGACCGCCTCGGGCGCCGTGGTCTCGCGCGCGATCCAGAGCGGTACGCCGAGCTCGGCGACGCCGAACTGCATGCCGAAGATCGCGCTGAGCGCGGTGAGCAGGAGGTAGCGGGGGTCGCGCCAGGGCGAGTGCCGTCGCCATGCACGCCGCTCGGCGGCGGCCGCCTCGGCGCTTGCGCCGGCGTCGAATGAGCCGGTCGCGGTCGTCACGGGGGTGACCGGCTTTCGGGCGGGCGCGTCGACCCGCGACGGCAGCCGCACGAGCTGGATGAGTCCGAGCAGGTACAGCACGCCGGCGCCGACGATGAGCGCGCGGTAGGCCTCGGCGGTGCCGATCGCGAGGGCGAGTGCGCCGAGCCCCGAGCCGGCGGCGATGGCGACGTTCGTGACGGTACGGAGCACCGCCCGTGCCTGAACCCGGCTCTCGCCGACGAAGGCTCGCGCGATGATCGCAGAGCGGGTCGAGTTCGCGCCCTGCTCGAAGAGCCCGCAGACCACGGCGATCACGAGCGCCGTGACGAAGTCGCCCGCGAAGACGTAGGTGATGAGCGCGATGCCCTCGATCGCGGTGAAGGCGATGAGCAGGCGCTTGGAACTGGCCCGGTCGGCGAGCCATCCGCCGCCGAAGGCCGCGATCACGCCGGCCGCGCTCGCGGCCGACAGGACGATGGCGACCTCGTGCGGCGCGAGGCCCACGATGAAGGTGAAGTAGAGCACGGTCACCGTGAGGAAGATGCCGCGGCCCACGCGCGAGATCAGGGTCGCCCCGACGAGGATGCGCAGCACCGGGTCCGAGACGGATGCCGCGAGGCGAGCGACGAACGACGGCTTGCCGGGGTTCTCGGGGCCGGCGGGGTCGATCGTCGGAACGGTTCCGGTGTCAGGTGTCGGGGGAGAGGTAGGGCTCACTCGTACAGTTCTCGCAGATGCGTCGGAGGGGTGAAATTGATGTAGCGTTGCGCTACATGTTGCGATACGTGCTCAACGAGGGGGACGTCGCGGCCGTGCGCTTCGGCATCTCGCCCCTCTGCGAACTCGGCCTCTCCCTGCGCGCGATCGACGACCCGTCGCGATTCCCGTTGCAGTTGCCGTGGCTGCGTCGCACCGAGGCGGCTCGAGCCGACCTCGACACCGAGGCGCTCGCCGGCCTCATCGACGATCGCCTGTGGACCCCCGACTTCCTGAACCCTCGTCCCGAGTCGCCGCTCACGAAGCTCGACGACGAGTTCGAGCAGTTGCTCGCGACCCCGCCCGACACGTTCATCGGCGACCTCGTCGCCGTGCACGGGCACGTGCCGGCCGTGTTCGAGGGGTCGCCGAAGGTCGCCGTCCGCCGCGTCGTGCGAGCGCTCCAGGAGCTCTGGGAGGCCTCGTTCGTCCCGTACTGGCCGCGCATGCGGGCGGTCCTCGAGGCCGACGTCGTGCATCGCGGACGCCAGATCGCCCAGAACGGACTGTCGACGATGCTGAACGGCATCTCGTCCACGGTCGACTACGAGGGCGGCATCGTCTCGGTGCGGCTGCGGGACCCGGCCGACCGGGTGCAGGCGATCGACGGGCTCGGACTCACGCTCGTGCCGACGATGTTCACGCGACGCGGCTCGGCACCGGTCGGCGACGGGCCGCCGATGATCATGTACCCGGCGCGCGGCCAGGGGGCGCTCTGGGAGAACGAGCCGGTGGCAAACCCTGCCGCGGTCGCCGCGATCCTCGGCGAGACCAGGGCGAGCCTCCTCTCCGCGCTCGGCGATCCCGCCTCGTCGACGGAGCTCGGCGTGCGCTTCGGCGTCACGCCGTCGGCCGTCAACCAGCACCTGCGCGCGCTCCGCGACGCCGGGCTGCTCGTCTCGACGCGGTACGGCCACAGCGTGCTCTACCTCAGGAGCGAACTCGGGAGCTCGCTGCTCGCCGCAGGGCGGTGAGCGCACCGCGGAGCGAGGGGAGCGGCCTCAGGCGGGGTCGGGGATGACCCGAAGCACGACCTTGCCCCGCACGTGTCCGGCCTCGAGCAGCCGGTGCGCCTCTGCGCCCTCCTCGAGCGGGAACTCGCGGTCGACGTGCACGCGCACGGCGCCGTCGTCGATCAGTCGCGTGATCACCGAGAGCGTGCGGGCGTCGGGTGCCACGGTGTAGCCGGTCGAGCGGATGCCGCGTGCCGCCGCCTCCTCGGCCATGGTCGGCCAGGATCCGGTGGGCACCGTCACGATCAGCCCGCCCTCGCGTAGCGCGTCGAGCGACCGGGTGCCCGTGTCATCCGCGACGTTGCCGATGAGGTCGATGACCACGTCCTGATCGGTCGCGACCTCCTCGAACCGTTCGGCGGTGTAGTCGATGACGCGCCTCGCGCCGAGTTCGCGCAGGAAGTCGGCGTTGCGTGCGGAGCCCGTGGCCGTGACCACCGCGCCGAAGTAGGCGGCGAACTGCACCGCGAAATGGCCGACGCCGCCGGCCCCGGCGTGGATGAGCACGCGCTGGCCGTCGTGCACGCGTGCCGTGTCGACGACGGCGCCCCATGCGGTGAGCGCGGCGAGCGGCACGGCCGCCGCCTCGGCGAACGAGAGCGTGGAGGGCATGCGGGTCAGGCTCATCGAGCTCACCGAGATGAGCTCGGCGTAGCTGCCCCCGAGCCTCGGCACCCGGCCCATGCCGTAGACGCGGTCGCCGGGCTGGAGCGGGTGCGCCGAGTAGGGCACCGACTCGACGACGCCGGCGAAGTCGCCGCCGAGCACGGCGGGGTACGACGGGATGGCCTTCGCGACGCCACGGCCCGACCTGGTCTTCGCGTCGATCGGGTTCACACCCGCTGCGACGACCCGTACGACGACCTCGTCGCTGATACGGATCGGATCGGGAACCTCCGCGATGTGCAGCTCGTCGGCCTCGCCCGTCCGATCGATCACCAATGCCCGCATCGACAACACCCTCCCGTGATTGCACTTCGCACCGTACCCGTCCTCGCTATGATCGCACCGACTGCCGGGTCGCCGGTGGCGCAGCGAGCAGGGAGCACGAATGCGAACGGTCTGGGCCATCATCAGGGTCGCGGCGGCCGCCGGCATCATCACCGCGATCGTCGGCCAGTTCGCGAAGAGCCTGTCGATGGTGCCCGACCCGGTGTTCTTCGTCGTCAACTTCCTGAGTTTCTTCACGATCCTCTCGAACGCGCTTTCGGCGATCGTGCTGCTCGTCGGAGCCTGGTTCGCCTTCCGCGCGCCGGTCGATCCCGCCGGGTACAACATCGTGCGCGCCTCGGTCGTCACGTACATGGCGACGACCTTCGTCGTCTACAACCTGCTCCTGCGCGACATCTCGCTCGACCAGGCGACGACGCTGCCGTGGTCGAACGAGATCCTGCACGTCTGGGCGCCGCTCTACGTGGTGCTCGACTGGGTGCTCGCGCCCGGCCGCCGCACGATCGCGTGGAAGCGCATCTGGACGATCGCGATCTTCCCGATCGCGTGGGTGGTCTACACGATGATCCGCGGCGCCGTCACCGGCTGGTACCCGTACCCCTTCCTCAACCCCGACGTCTCGCCGGGCGTGGGCTACGACGGGGTCACCGTCTACGTCATCGCCATCGCGGCCTTCATCCTGCTCGTCGGCGCGGGCATCATCGGCATCAGCCGGACCGCGTGGCCCTACCGTGCTGCGGCCGAGGAGTCGACTGCCGAGCTGGCGGAGGCGCCGGCCGCTCGCTGACCCGCGGTTCGCCGGGCCGCCGTCCGGCCGGGTCGCAGCGCCGCCGCGTCAGGCGCGGGTGTGCTGCAGCCAGCGCGCGATGCCCTCGCGCAGCAGCGCGGTCTGCACGGGCAGCCCGTCGTCGCGTGCGGGCAGCTCGACGAGCGGCGCCCCGAGACCGGCGGCCCAGCGTTCGGCGAGCGCGTAGGGATGCACGGGGTCGCGCGGCGCCCCGATGACGAGCGAGCGGATGCCGCGCGGCTCGAGCTCCCCGAGCTCGGCGTCGTCGCGGAATGCGCGGTTGCGCGGGATCTCGACGAGCCGCATCGCCCGTCGAGCGGCATCGGGAGCCGTGAACTGCGTCAGGAGGCCCCGCCCGCCCGAGGGCGACGCCGAGACGACGTGCTGGAAGATCGCCCGTTCACGGAACTCGTCGGCGCCGGCCGGGCCCGCGTCGGCGAGGATCTGGCCGATGACGGGGAAGACGCGCAGGTTGTCGGGCAGCGAGCGATCGCTGAACGACGGCCGCACGAACACCGCGCGTTCGATCGGCAGGATGCCGTCGAGCGCGATGCGGAGGGCGAGCGCCGCGCCGAGCGAGATGCCGATGATCGTCAGGGGGGCGGATGCCTCGGGCGACGGCGCGCCCGCCTCGTCGATCGCCTCCCGCACCGTCGCGGCCACCTCGGCGGCGAGCCGGTCGATGTGGAAGTCGGCGGGTTCGCCGACGGTGAGGAACCCGCCGTGGGCGCGGATGTCGGGCGCGACGATGAGCTCGTCGGTGCCGACCGCGGCGTGCACCGCGGGCGTGAGCAGGTCGAGCGGCTGGCGCCGGTCGGCGCCGAGGCCGTGCAGGAGAACGGTCGTCATCTGGGGGGACCTCCCGGCAGGGGGAATTGCTGGGGCAGTGCTCGGCGGTGCTGGTGGTGCGTCATGCGATGGGTTCCGGCATCAGGTGCGGCGACCGCCGAGCTCGGCGATGAGCTCGTCGGCCAGCCTCACGAGGATCGCGATCTGGTCGTCGTCGCGATCGACCCAACGGTACTCGGGCTCGTCGCGAATGGGAATGAAATCGTCGTGCTGCTCCCACACCACGAGCGTTCGCTCGGCGCCGAGCACGTACTGCTGCCACCAGACCTGCCGGAGGTAGCCGCGGGGGATGCCCCGCCAGGCGCGCGAGGTGGTCTTGATCTCGCACAGCTCGAGCACGCCGCCGGGCGCGACCCTCAGCCCGTCGGGCGTCGCGAGATGGCGCCGCTCGAACTCGGCGTGGAAGAGCAGGCTCGACGGCTCGATGCCGTGCGTGCGCCTCGCCCACTCGGCGATGACGGGCTCGCGCTCCTTGCCGTGGTCGGTGTACCGGCTGCCGCCGAAGGAGCTGCCGTTGCGCTTCTCCCAGGCCGCGGAGCGCACCGAGGCGAAGGACGCGAGCTTCGCGGCATCCGTCGCGGTGATGCCCCGCGAGCGGGCCCGCAGCCACGCGACCCGGTCGCTCGAGTCGGCGACGATGCGGGAATGGCAGGGGTGCCCCGAGGTCGGATGCCGCGGGCGCTCGTCGACCGCGACCGCCGTCGCCGCACCCTCGAGGTCGAAGAGGGCGAAGGGGGTGTCGGACACCTCTCGAGCGTACCGCTCCGCCCTGTCAGCGGGCCGAGGCGAGCGCGCGTGTGCGCGCTCCGTCGATCAGCGCGCCGCGAGCGCGTCGATGCCCTCGGGGGAGAGCACGTGGTGGATCGCGAGCATGCTCGCCCCGAGCACGCCGGCGTTCGCCGCGGCCGCCGACTGCACGATCGTGAGGTGCTCGGTCGCGAGCGGCATGGAGCGCGTGTAGACGACCTCGCGCACACCGGCGATGAGGTGTTCGCCGGCCCTCGCCATCGACCCGCCGATGGCGACGACCGAGGGGTTCACGAGGCTGACGCAGGCCGTCAGCACCTCGCCGATGTCGCGACCGGCCTGTCGAACGGCCTGGATCGTGTCGATGTCGCCGCGCTTGACGAGTTCGATGACGTCGTCGTTGGAGTTGGCCTCGATGCCCTGCTCGCGGAGCGCGCGGGCGATGGCGGGGCCCGAGGCGAGGGCCTCGAGGCATCCGCGGTTGCCGCAGTGGCAGGGCACGTCGCTGCCGCGAGCGACCCTGACGTGGCCGATGTCGCCGGCGATGCCCTGCGCCCCGCGCTGTAGCAGGCCGCCCGAGATGATGCCCGAGCCGATGCCGGTCGCGACCTTCACGAACATGAGGTGCTCGACCTGCGGCCAGGCGAGCGCGCGCTCGCCGAGCGCCATGATGTTCACGTCGTTGTCGACGAGCACGGGCACCTGGAGGTGCTGCTGCACCCAGCCGGGCACGTCGAAGCGATCCCAGCCGGGCATGATGGGCGGGTTGACGGGGCGACCGGTGGAGTGCTCGACGGGGCCGGGCACGCCGATGCCGATGGCGACGAGCTCCTGCCGATCGCGACCGAGCCCCTCGATGAGCGAGATGCCCGACTCGATGAACCAGCCGAGCACGGCCTCGGGGCCCTCTGCGATGTCGAGGGGCTCGCTGTGCTCGGCGAGCACGGTGCCGGCGAGGTCGGTGATGGCGATCGTCGCGTGCGAGGCGCCGAGGTCGGCGGCGAGCACGATGCGCGCTCCGGGGTTCAGGGCGAACTGCGACGGCGGGCGTCCACCGGTCGAGGCGGCGTCGGCGACGGGGGAGACGAGGCCGAGTTCCATGAGCTCGTCGACCCGCGCGGCGATGGTGGAGCGGGCGAGGCCCGTGCTCGCGGCGAGCGACGCGCGCGTGCGGGGCGCCCCGTCACGGAGCAACTGGAAGAGCTCGCTCGCGCCCGAGGCGCCGAGTGCCGAGCCGCGGCTGATGTCGACCATGCACTGAGTAAAGCACACCACCTTGTCTTGTCGCTGTATCTCGAAGGTGTAACGACTCCGGCAACTTTTGCCGAGGGACTAGCAAAAGGTGCAGGAAGTGTGTCAGCATGTCGACCATGACAACGGACGTCATCGCCCCAGCCCGCACGATACGTGCCGGCTTCGTCGGCGGCGGATTCATGGCCACAGTTCATTCTCGGGCAGCTCGCGCCGCCAGGGCCGAGCTCACGGGCGGTGCGTCCTCCTCGGCGAACCGTGCTCGCGACGCAGCGCAACGCCTCGGATTCGCCACCGCCTTCGACTCCCTCGGCGATCTCCTCGCAGCCCCTGACATCGACGTCGTGCATGTCTGC
Source organism: Agromyces sp. Root1464 (assembly GCF_001427265.1). Classification (NCBI taxonomy): domain Bacteria; kingdom Bacillati; phylum Actinomycetota; class Actinomycetes; order Micrococcales; family Microbacteriaceae; genus Agromyces; species Agromyces sp. Root1464. The sequence goes on along the minus strand of NZ_LMFU01000001.1, from coordinate 474,117 downwards.
ACGCCCAACACCACGCACGCGGAGATCGCCCGCGCCGCCCTCGAGGCGGGCAAGCACGTGATCTGCGAGAAGCCGCTCGCGACCTCGGCGACGGATGCTGCAGACCTCGCCGCGCTCGCCGCGGAACTCGGTCTCGTGGCGGCCGTGCCCTTCGTCTACCGGTTCCACCCCATGGCGCGCGAGGCGCGGGCCCGAGTCGCCCGCGGCGAGACCGGGCGCCTCCTCAGCGTGCAGGGCGCCTACCTGCAGGACTGGCTCGCGGCTCCCCGCGACGACGACTGGCGCGTCGACGCCGCGCTCGGCGGCCCGTCGCGGGCGTTCGCCGACATCGGATCGCACCTCGTCGACCTGCTCGAGTTCGTCTCGGGCGAGCGCATCACCCGACTGAACGCCTCGACGCGCACGGTGTACGAGGCGCGGGCCATGCACGACGACATCGCGACCGAAGACCTCGTCGCCGTCGTCGTCGAGCTCGCGTCGGGCGCCGTCGGCACGCTCCTCGTGTCGCAGGTCGCCCCGGGGCGCAAGAACGCGCTCTCGATCGAGCTCGCCGGCACCGACGCGAGCGTGCGCTTCGAGCAGGAGCGGCCCGACACCCTCTGGCTCGGGCGCACCGACGCCTCGAGCATCATCGAACGCGACCCCGCGCGGCTCGCCCACGACGCCGCCCGACTCTCGATCGTGCCCGCCGGGCACCCGATGGGCTATCAGGACGCGTTCAACGCCTTCGTGGCCGACGCGTATGCCGCGATCGAGGGGCAGTCGCCCGAGGGGCTACCCCGATTCGAAGACGGGTTGCGCGCGGTGCGCGTGACCGAGGCAGTGCTCGCCTCAGCGGCGAGCGGCAACTGGGTGGAGGTGCCCGCATGAACGCGCAACAATCGCAGGCCGTCGCCGGCCGCGGTGCCGTGCTCGACGGCGAGCCGGTGCTCGTCGCCACCGGCCTCGAGAAGTCGTTTTTCGGCGTGACCGTCCTGCGCGGGGTCGGGCTCACGCTCCACCCGGGCGAGGTGCACGGGCTCGTCGGCGAGAACGGCGCGGGCAAGTCGACCTTCATGAAGATCCTCGCCGGCGTCTACGAGCGCGACGGCGGCACCATCACGCTCGGCGGCACCGAGGTGGCGTTCAGCCACCCCGTCCAGGCCGCGCACGCCGGGCTCGCGACCGTCTTCCAGGAGTTCAACCTCCTCCCCGAGCGCACCGTCGCCCAGAACGTCTTCCTCGGCCGCGAGCCGCGCCGCGCGGGGTTCGTCGACAAGAAGGCCATGCTCGCCGAGACGCGCACGCTGCTCGCCGACCTCGGCATCGACTCCATCGACGCGGATGCCCCGGTGCGCACGCTCACCGTCGCCGAGCAGCAGATCGTCGAGATCGTGAAGGCCCTCTCGGTCGACGCCCGGGTGATCCAGATGGACGAGCCGACGGCCGCCCTCGCCGACCACGAGGTCGAACTGCTCTACACGATCGTCCGCCGGCTCTCGGAGCGCGGTGTCGCGATCGTCTACGTCTCGCACCGGCTGAAGGAGATCTTCGACCTCTGCGACACGATCAGCGTGCTGAAGGACGGCGCGCTCGTCTCGAGCGGGCCGGCCGACGAGCTCGACACCGACGAGCTCGTGCGCCGCATGGTCGGCCGACCGATCTCCGCCTACTTCCCGGCGGCGGAGGAGGGCACGGTCGTGGGGGAGCCGCGGCTCGAGCTGCGCGGCGCGGGCAACGCCTACGTCGACGACATCGACCTCGAGCTGCGCGCCGGTGAGATCGTCGGCATCGCGGGCCTCCAGGGCTCCGGGCGCACCGAGCTCGTCGAGGCGCTCTTCGGCATCGACCCGTTCACGCGAGGCGAGCTCCGGCTCGACGGCCGGCCGGTGCACATGACCTCGGCGCGACAGGCCGTGAAGGCCGGTGTCGCGCTCATCACCGAGGACCGCAAGGCCCAGGGGCTCGCGCTCAACCAGTCGATCGCCGACAACGCCCTCCTCGTCATCCGCTCCGTCTTCGCGCGGCGCACGAGCGAGTCGCGACGCGAACTGCCCGGGGTGCTCTCCTCGCTCGAGGTGGCCTCGCAGGGCGTCGACCAAGAGGTGCAGTACCTCTCCGGCGGCAACCAGCAGAAGGTCGTGCTCGCGAAGTGGCTCGCCACCAAGCCCCGCGTCGTGCTGCTCGACGAGCCGACCCGAGGCATCGACGTCGGCGCGAAGGTCGCCGTCTACACCCTCATGCGCCGGCTCGCGAAGGAAGGGGTCGCCATCCTCATGATCTCCTCGGAACTGCCGGAGGTGATCGGCATGTCCGACCGCATCATCGTCATGCACGACGGCCGGGCCTCGGCCGAACTGCCCGCTCGCAGCGACGAGGCGACGATCCTCTCGGCCGCGACCGGAACGCTCAAGGTCGGCGGCGCGGGCATCGGCGACGCTTCGACAGGCTCAGCGAACAATTCGGAAGAGGAGGCAGGACGATGAGCACCGCAACCGCGCCATCCGTTCGCCGAGGCCGCCGTCGCCGTCTCGACGCGAGCCTCATCGTCGGCATCGCCCTCGTCGGCGTGATCATCATCGGCGCCATCCTCGTCGCGAGCGTCGGGCGCAACTTCTTCAGTGCCGGCAACATCCGCGACATCCTCACCGGCATGAGCGTGCTCGGCTTCGTCGCGATCGGCCAGACACTCGTGATCCTCTGCGCCTCGCTCGACCTGTCGGTGCCGTACGTGATCAGCCTCTCGAGCCTGATCGCCGCCGACCTGATGGCCGGGAACCCGGCGAACATCCCGCTCGCCGTGGTGACCGTGGTCGTCGTCGCTGGCCTGATCGGCCTCGCGAACGGCCTCATCGTCACCAAGCTCAAGGTCAACGGTTTCATCGCGACGCTCGGCACCGGGCTCATCATCAAGGGCTATCTCGACTCCAACTACAAGGGCACGAGCGGCGAGGTGCCGTGGGAGTTCCAGCTCATCGGCGCTACCGGCGTCGGGCCCGTGCCGGTGTCGACCCTCCTGATGCTCGCGGTGGCCGTGATCGGCGCCTTCTTCCTCGCCCGCACCCGGGTCGGCAACCACATGTTCGCCGTCGGCGGCAACGAGCAGGTCGCCCGCCTCTCGGGCATCCGCACCGCTCGCCCCGTCATCGTCGCCCACATGCTGTGCTCGATCACCGCCGCGTTCGCCGGCCTCCTGCTCGCGAGCCGGCTCGGCGTCGGAAGCCCCACCGTGGGAATCCAGGGCGGCTACGACCTGCTCTCGATCGCCGCGGTCGTGCTCGGCGGCACCCTGCTCATGGGCGGCCGCGGATCCATCTGGGGCACCATCGGCGGCGTCGCGATCTTCGCGGTGGTCGACAACGTGATGAGCGTCATGCAGGTGAACCCCTTCCTGAAGGACGTCGTGCGCGGTGTCGTCATCGTCGCCGCCGTCGCCGTCTACACGAGCCGCTCGCTCGACCGCAGGCGCCCGCGCTTCGGCAGCGGTGCCGCCGCGCCCGACAGACCCGCGGACCGGAGCGCCCCGCCGCCCGCCGTCGCTCACGAGAAGGAGGCATCGGCATGAGCGCCGTGACCACCCCGCAGCCCACCGTCGGCCAGCGTCTCGCCGGTTTCGGACGCACGCTCATCAGCCCCCGCGGCGCCGTCTTCCTGCTGCTCATCGTGCTGCTCATCGCGATCACGTTGCTGAACCCGTCGTTCGCCGAGCCGTCGCAGTTCATCCGGTTCGTGCAGCGCGTCGCTCCCGTCGCGATCGTCGCGATCGGCCAGTACTTCGTCATCGTCGGCGGCGAGTTCGACCTCTCCATGGGCTCCGTCGTCACGGCGCAGGTCGTGATCGCCGGCAACCTCATCGGCCAGGACGAGTCGAAGTCCCTGCCCGTGCTGCTGCTGATGCTCGTGTTCGGCGCGATCATCGGCCTCATCAACGGCCTCATCGTCACCATGCTCAAGGTGCCGAGCTTCATCGTCACTCTCGGCATGATGCTCGCACTGCTCGGAGCCATCCTCTACTGGACCGGCGGTGCGGCGACGGGCAACCCCGCCGACGGCTTCCGCGAGATCGGGCGCGGCGGCATCCGGGACCTGCCCGTCATCGACATCCTGCCCTGGTCGGTCGTCGTGCTCGTGGTCGTCCTCGCCCTCGCGATCTGGTTCGGGCGCCGCCCGTTCGGGCGCACGATCATCGCCCTCGGCGACAACCCGACGACGGCCCGCTACTCGGGCACTCGCAACTGGTGGGTGAAGACCTCGACGTTCATCATCTCCTCGCTCTCGGCGACCGTGGCGGGCGTGCTGCTCGTCGGCTACGCCGGCGTGCACCCGAGCGTCGGCCGCGGCTACGAGTTCACCGCGATCACCGCGGTCGTGCTCGGCGGCGTCGTGCTCGGCGGCGGCCGCGGCTGGGTCGTCGCGGCGGCGGCCGGTGCGTTCGCCCTCGAGGCGCTCTTCACGCTGTTGAACTTCGCCGGGGTGCCGTCGACCTATCGCGACGCGGTGCAGGGCGCCATCATCATCCTCGCCGTCGCGTACTCGGCCACCACGCTCCGCGCCCGCCGCAAGGGCCGCGCCCTCGAGGCGCCGACCCCCCAGATTTCGCCGGATCCGTCATCGGATCCTGCGACCCAGACTTCGCCGGCACCGGCGGAGGAGCAGGATGCCGCGGCATCCGCTCGCCCTGCACCCATTCCCTCGACGCAGAGGGCTGACAACGAAACCAAGGGAGGTTCGTGATGCGACGCAGGTATACAGTGGCATCCGCCATGGTCGGCGCTCTCGCGCTGATCGCACTGGCAGGCTGTACCACCGACCCCAACGTGGCCGCGCCGTCGGAAGACGCCGGAGCCACGGAGGAAGCGGTCGAGTGGTTCGACCAGGAGCTCTACGACAAGCAGTACGCAGAACGGTCCGTCGTGCCCGAAGGGCCCGAGGGGCAGCCGTGGCTGCAGTACATCAACGCGGAGATGACCGACACGTCGGCCTACGCGTCCACGGGAGCGAAGAAGGCGTGCTTCGCGAACGCCTCGATCTCCAACCCGTGGCGCACGACCGGCTGGATCACGATGAACCAGCAGCTGAAGGTGCTGCAGGACGCCGGCGTCATCTCCGAGATGGAGACCCGCGACGCGCAGGACTCCGATGACACGCAGATCGCCGACATCGACTACTTCATCGAGGAGGGCGGCTGCGACATCTTCCTCATCTCGCCGAACTCCACGGCGGCCATGACTCCGGCCGTCGAGCGTGCGTGCGACACCGGCAAGCCCGTCGTGGTCTTCGACCGCGGCGTGCAGACCGACTGCCCGGTCACGTTCGTCCACCCCATCGGTGGATTCGCGTGGGGCATCGACACGGCTGAATTCCTCATCGAGGAGCTCGAGCCGGGTTCGAAGGTCGTCGCGCTCCGGGTGCTCCCCGGCGTGGACGTGCTCGAACAGCGCTGGGCCGCGGCCGAGAAGCTCTTCGGCGAGAACGACATCGAGGCCGTCGACTACTTCACTGGAGCCGACCCCGCCGAGATCAAGAAGATCATCTCCGACGAGCTCGCCAAGGGCGATGTCGACGGCATCTGGATGGACGCCGGTGACGGCGCCGTCGCCGCCATCGAGGCGTTCGAGGACGCCGGTGTCGACTACCCCGTCATGACGGGTGAGGACGAGATGAGCTTCCTGCGCAAGTGGAAGGAGACGGGTCTCACGGGTCTTGCACCGGTGTACTCGAACTTCCAGTGGCGTACCCCGCTGCTCGCCGCGCAGAAGATCTTCGCCGGCGAGGAGATCCCCAAGGAGTGGGTGCTCCCGCAGTCCCCGATCACCGCTGAAGAGGTCGACCAGTACCTCGAGGCGAACGAGGGCATGCCCGACGGCCACTACGCGAAGTTCGGCGGCGAAGACCTGCCGGGCTACCCGCAGGTCTGGCAGGACCGCATCATCCCGTAAGGGGTGATCGTGTGACGGCCTAACCTGGTCGGGCGGTGGCGGGAGACCGGCGCCGCCCGACCGCAGTCTTTCCATCCCCCGCTCGCAAGGAGGCAGCATGCGCCGCATCATCGGCGTCAACACGTGGGTCTGGACCTCGCCGCTCGACGACGACTCGCTCGCCGAGATCGCCGCGAAGGCAGCGGGCATGGGCTTCGGATCGATCGAACTGCCGGTCGAGACACCGGGCGACTGGTCGCCGGATGCCGCGGCCGACGTGCTCCGCGAACACCGACTCGCCCCCGTGGTGGTCGGCGCGATGGGACCGGGGCGCAACCTCATCGCGGCACCCGGCTCCGAGATCGTCGCCACCCAGAACTACCTCGTGCACTGCCTCGGCGTCGCCGAACGACTCGGCTCCCGCGTGGTCGCCGGCCCGTTCACGTCTGAGACAGGGCGCACCTGGCGCATGGACGCCGAGGAACGCGCGGCCCGGTACCGCGAGCTGCAGGACAGCCTCGGCCCGGTCGTTCGGGCAGCGGAGCGCAGCGGCATCCGCCTCGCGATCGAGCCGCTCAACCGCTACGAGACGAGCCTCGTCAACACCGTCGAGCAGGCCCTCGAGGCGCTCGGTCCGCTGCTCGGCCCCGGCCTCGGGCTCGCGCTCGACAGCTATCACCTGAACATCGAGGAGAAGCGCGTCGGCGACGCCATCCGCCTCGCCGGGGAGCACCTCGCCTACGTGCAGGTCTGCGGCAACGACCGCGGCGCGGTAGGCGACGACCACATCGACTGGCCGGCCTTCCTCGACGCCCTCGACGATGTCGGCTACTCGGGCCCGCTCGGCCTAGAGTCCTTCACAGGCGACAACGACACGATCGCGGTCGCCGCCTCGGTCTGGCGACCGCTCGCGGCCTCGCAGGACGAACTCGCGGCACGGAGCATCCGCTACCTGACCGCCCTCCAAGACGAACGGGAGCGAGCATGACCGACGGCCGGCACTCGAACGAGACGGATGCCGCGGCATCCGCCACCCGCCCCGTCACCCTCTTCACGGGCCAGTGGGCCGACCTGCCGTTCGCGGAGGTCGCACGCCTCGCCGCCGAGTGGGGGTACGACGGGCTCGAGATCGCCTGCTCGGGCGATCACCTCGACCTGAAGCGCGCCGAAGAGGAGCCCGGCTACCTCGACGAGCGCCGCGAGATCCTCGACCGCCACGGCCTGCAGGTCTTCGCGATCTCGAACCACCTCACCGGGCAGGCCGTGTGTGACGCCCCCATCGACTTCCGCCACGAGGCGATCCTGCGGCCGTACACCTGGGGCGACGGCGACGCCGAAGGGGTGCGGCGGCGTGCCGCCGACGACATGAAGCGCTCGGCGCGGGTCGCCAGGGCGCTCGGCGTCGACACCGTCGTGGGGTTCACCGGCTCGTCGATCTGGCCCTACGTCGCGATGTTCCCGCCCGTGCCCGCGTCGGTGATCGACGCCGGCTTCGAGGACTTCGCGGCCCGATGGAACCCGATCCTCGACGTCTTCGACGCCGAGGGCGTGCGGTTCGCGCACGAGGTGCACCCGTCGGAGATCGCGTACGACTACTGGAGCTCGGTGCGCACGCTCGAGGCGATCGGGCACCGCGAGGCGTTCGGGTTCAACTGGGACCCGTCGCACATGATGTGGCAGAACATCGACCCCGTCGGCTTCATCTGGGACTTCAAGGACCGCATCTACCACGTCGACTGCAAGGACACGCGGATGCGCCCCCAGAACGGTCGCGCGGGCGTGCTCGGCTCGCACCTGCCGTGGGGCGACCCGCGGCGCGGCTGGGACTTCGTCTCGACGGGGCACGGCGACGTGCCGTGGGAGGACTCGTTCCGCGCGCTCGACGCGATCGGCTACGCCGGACCGATCTCGGTCGAGTGGGAGGACGCGGGCATGGATCGCCTGCACGGCGCGGCCGAGGCCGTCGGATTCATCCGTTCGCTGCTCTGGCCGAAGCCGACCGCCTCGTTCGACGCGGCGTTCTCCAATCAGTAGCCGAACCCGTACGATCGGCCCTGTGCGAACCGCTCCGAACCCGACCCGTGCCCCGCGCCCCGACCGCGACCTCTCGCGGCCGCTGCCGTCGGCGCTGAGCTGGACGGTGCTGGTGGTCTTCGCCGCTGCGCTCGCCGTCGCCGTCGTGGCCGCCGGCCTGCCCTGGTGGATCCCGGCGTGGTACGGCGCGGTGAGCCTCGTCGCCTTCGTGGCGTACGGCCTCGACAAGCGAGCGGCGAGGCGCGGTGCGCCGCGCACCTCGGAGTCGGCGCTGCTCATGACGGGGTTCGTCGGCGGCTGGCCGGGCGCTCTCGTCGCCCAGCAGCTCTTCCGGCACAAGACGCGCAAGCGCAGCTTCCGCCGTGCGTTCTGGCTCACCGTCGTGGTCAACGTGCTCGTGCTCGCCGCGTTCATCGGCCTGCTGCAGGCGGGCCTGCGCCTGCCCGACCTCGACTACTCGGGGATGCTCCAGTAGTACGCGACGCCGCCGGGGTGCAGCTCGGTGATCGCCCAGTCGACCGAGCGGTCCCACGTCGGGTCGGTGTGGCCCGCGTAGAGGATCGTGATCGACCCGTCGGGTTCCGTCTCGACCGAGGTCACGATGCCGGTGTGGTCGCGGTCGCCCGAGTCGTCCCAGTCGAACTGCACGACGTCGCCGACCTTCACCGATGCGCGTTCGTCGTCGGTGAGGGCGGTCGCCCGCTCGGGGTGCTCCTCGAGGTAGTCGCGCATGGCCGTCGAGCTGATCCACGCGTCGGCGTGGCCGTAGGCGTCGCCCGACTCGTCGTACCACCACTCGTCGTCTTCGGCCCAGCCCCTGGCGAGCAGGGACTGGCTCGTGAAGTTCACGCAGTCGTTGTCGTCGAGGTAGCCGAAGGTGTCGCTCTCGGTGTCGTCCCAGTGCTCGAACGCGTAGGCGAGCTGGGCGGCGACGCCGTCGGAGTAGGCCGAGAAGTCGGCGACCCCGCTTTCGACATCGGATGCCTCGCGCCCCGCGCCGCTCGCACCGGAGACGGTATCGGAGACCCCGTTCGACGCGGTGCCGTCGCCCTGCTGGACGGCCGACCACGCGACGGCGGCACCGCCGGCGACGAGGACGACGCCGGCGACGGCGGCGAGGGCGAGCACGCCGCGGCGGCGGGAGACGGGGGACTGTTCAGAGGGGGACATCGATTCCAGCGTATGAAGCCCACCTGAGCGAACCCGCACAGCGGAGGGTCAGCCGGCGACGCTCCAGTAGTACACCTTCGTCTCGGGATGCTTCGGATGGTCGTCGACCGAGCGGTCCCACGTGGCATCCGTGTGGCCGCCGTAGTACACGTCGATCTCCCCGTCGTCGCCTTCGCGGACCGCGGTGACGACGGCGGTGTGGTCGCGATCGCCGGAGTCGTCCCAGTCGAACTGCACGATGTCCCCGGGCTTCACCTCCGCGCGCTGCGCGTCCGAGAGCGCCGTGGCCCGCTCGGGGTGGGCAGCGAGGTAGTCACTGAAGATCGTCGACGAACGCCAGGCCGCGGAGTGCGCGTAGGCGTCGCCGTCCTCGGAATACCACCACTCCTCGTCGACCTCCCAGCCGCGCTCGATGAGGGACTGGGAGGTGAAGTTCACGCAGTCGTCGACGCCGAGGACCCCGTAGCGCTCGCTCGAGTCGGCATCCCATCGGTCGCGCACGTACTCGAGCTGGCGCAGCACCGGCGCCGGCAGTTCGGGATCGAGTTCGAGGGCCGCCGCATTCGGGTGGCTGCCGTCGCCGCCCTGCGATCCCGGGCCCTTGGGTGCTGCCGCGGCGATGGCGGCCGCGACGAGCCAGACGATCAGCCAGACGACGAGCGCGACGACGACGATTGCCGCACCGCCCACGACGAGACGCCGCCGCAGGTAGGTCGCGGGGGCGGGGCGTTGGGGCGTCGTGCTCATCTCCTCCACCGTAAGCGCTGTGCCGCTGCCCCGCGCACCCACGGGCGTCGCACAGCGGCACGGCGGCATCCGCTGTTCTGTCGTGCCGCGCGGTCAGCGCTCGGTGACGGCGCCGTTCCTGATGAGGAGACGGCGCTCGGCGCGCTTGGCGACCGCGGAATCGTGCGTCACGACGATGAGCGTGAGCCCGCGGTCGCGCCAGAGCCCCTCGAGCAGGTCCATGATGTCGTCGCGCGTCTGCTCGTCGAGGTTGCCGGTCGGTTCGTCGGCGAGCAGCACCTCGGGTTCCTTCACGAGGGCGCGGGCGATCGCCACGCGCTGCTGCTGACCGCCCGACAGCTCGCTCGGCACGTGGGCGCCGCGGTCGCCGAGTCCCACCGATTCGAGCGCACCGGCCGCCCGGCGTCGCCGCTCCTCGGCGGGCACGCCGAGCGGTTCGAGGGCCGTCTCGACGTTCTCGAGCGCGGTGAGCGTGGGGATCAGGTTGAAGCCCTGGAAGACGAACCCGATCTCCTTCGCCCGGATGCCGGTGAGCCTGCGATCCGGAATGTGCGAGAGCTCCGCCTCGCCGAGCGAGACGCGGCCGCTGCTCGGCCGGTCGAGGGCTCCGAGCATCTGCAGGAGCGTCGACTTGCCCCCGCCGGTCGGCCCCTGGATCGCGACGAGCTGCCCCTTGGGGATCGTCAGGGAGACGTCCTGCAGGGCGGTGACGCGGCGCTTGGACTGCGAGTAGGTCTTCGACACGTGTTCGAGCGTGTACATGCTGGTTCCTTTCGTGGGGTGGGTGTCAGGCGACGCTGCGGAGCGCTTCGGCCGGGCGGAGTCTCGCGGCACGCCATCCGCCGAACGCCCCGGCGACGAGACCGCCGGCGATCGCGAGGCCGATGGCGATCACGATGACGCCGACGGTCACGGGCGCCTGCAGCACGACCTCGGCGGATGACGCGGCCGATTGCACGGCGTCGCCGAAGCCGCCGCCGGGACCGCCGGCCTGCATGACCATCTCGCGGCCACCGGCGCCGCCGGCGACCACCTCGGAGCCGGCGCTGCCGCCGATCGTCGGGGCGATCAGGTTCACGGCCCAGATCCCGGCGAGGCCGAGCACGAGGCCTCCGGCTCCGCCGATGAGGCCCTGCACGAGCGACTCACCGGTGACCTGGCCGACGATGCGGCCGTTCGACCAGCCGATGGCCTTCAGCGTTCCGAACTCGCGGGTGCGGCGGGTCACGCCCTGGATCGTGAAGAGGATCGCGATGAGGAACGCGGCGACGAGCACCGCGAGCGAGACCCAGAGCCCGAGGTTCGAGATGAGGCTCGACGCGCTCGCGAGCGAGCCCGAGACGGAGGCGGCGAGGTCGGACTGCGTCGACACCGTGGCATCCGGCAGCGCCTCCTCGATCTCGGCCTGCAGGGCCTCGATGCCGTCGGCGGACTCGGCCTGCACCGAGATGCTGGAGACCATACCCTCCTCGCCCGAGATCGACTGGGCGAGGTTGAGCGGGATGTAGACGTTCGCGGCGGTCGCGGCATCGGCCGAGGTCGACGAGACGGTGCCGACGATCTCGAACTCCGTACCTCCGACGTCGATCGTGTCGCCCACGGCGAGCTCGGCGCTCGTGGCATAGCCCGCGTCGAGCACGGCGATGGTCTCACCGTTGTCGGATGCCTCGAGCCCTCGACCGTCGGCCAGCTCGACCGCCGAGAGGGGGCCGACCGCTGCCGACGCCGGGTCGAGGCCGAGCACGGTGAAGCTGTCGACGTCGAAGGCGCTGCCGCCCGCTCCGTCGAAGCCGCCCTGCGGCGGTGCTGCGGGTTGCTCGCCGTCGGCGGGCGGCTGGTCGGTTCCCTGCGTCGACTGCTGGAAGTCCGGCAGCTCGCCGTTGAACGTCGTGTTCATGAGCGAGAGGGTGGCGGATGCCGCGGCGACGCCGTCGAGTCCCTCGACCGACGCCAGCGCATCGTCGTCGAAGGTGCTCGAGCCGAACCCGGCGGAGAGTCGCGACTGGCTGATCTCGGTCGAGCCGTCGGTCGTGGTGCCCGCTTCGGCGCCGAATTCGAATCGTGGGCCGCCGGCCTCGCCCTCCGCGGGCGGTGTCGGACTCTGCGACACCGTGAGGTCGGTGGCGACGCCGTAGACGGATTCGAGTACGGAGGCCTGGGCGTCGCGCACACCGGTGGAGACCGAATTCACGATCATGACGAGCGCGATCGCGAGCGCCATGCCGATCGCGATGATCGCGGTCTGCCTGCGGCGCCCGGCGAGTTCGCGCCGGAGATAGGTGAAGAACATTGGTGGTCCTCGGGGTCGGGGGAGACGTTCGGAGCGAGCGTCGATCGAGACGGTAGGAGCGGGGGCTGTGGAAGCGCGATGGCGAGCCTGTGCGCCGCCAATGCGACCCCGGCCCGACCATCCCCGCTCGCTCGACGGCGCCACGCAGCATCCACTCGACGAAGTCATAGGGAACGCATAGTTCGACGCGGATACTGGAGGTATGAGCACGAACGCCCCGGCCAACCCGCACCGCGCCCCCGCCATCGCGAAGGGCGACGGCTCGATGGTGCGCGTGCTCGTGGTCGACGACGAGCACTCGCTCACCGAACTGCTCAAGATGGCCCTCAAGTACGAGGGATGGGACGTGCGCACCGCGAGCGACGGCCAGTCGGCGGTGCGGATCGCCCGCGAGTTCCGGCCCGACGCCATCGTGCTCGACATCATGCTGCCCGACATCGACGGCCTCGAGGTGCTCTCGCGCGTGCGGGCGGAGGGCACCGAGACCCCCGTGCTCTTCCTCACCGCGAAGGACTCGCTCGACGACCGCATCGCCGGGCTCACCGCGGGCGGCGATGATTACGTCACGAAGCCCTTCAGCCTCGAGGAGGTCGTGGCGCGCCTGCGCGGACTCATCCGCCGCTCGACGCTCACGCTCGCACAGGCGAAGGACCCGGTGCTCGTCGTCGGCGACCTGACCCTCGACGAGGACTCCTACGAGGTCAGCCGCGGCGGCACGCCGATCGAGCTGACCGCGACCGAGTTCGAGCTGCTGCGCTTCCTCATGCGCAACCCCCGCCGCGTGCTCTCGAAGGCGCAGATCCTCGATCGCGTCTGGAGCTACGACTTCGGCGGCAAGGAGTCGGTCGTCGAGCTCTACATCTCGTACCTGCGCAAGAAGATCGACGCGGGCCGTGAGCCGATGATCCACACCGTGCGCGGTGCCGGCTACATGCTGAAGGCCGCCGGATGACACGGCCCGGCGATCCCGGCTACGCAGCGTCCGCCCGGGCGAGCGCGACCGGCGCGACGTCGGCGGTCGATCCGGTCGAACCGGCGGCCGATGAGTTCCAATGGGACGATCTCGGGGACGTCGCCGGCGAGCCGTCGACGGTCGCGCGGCGTCCGCGGCGGCCCTGGACGCTCCGCCGCCGACTCCTCGTCATCGTCGCCGCCCTGCTCGTCGCCGTGAGCGCCGCGATCGGCGTCGTGACGGTGCTCGTCTTCCACTCGACCTCGGTCGACCGCCTCGACGCGAGCCTTCGCGCGACGGCATCACGGGCGACGGAGGTGGCTCCGCCGGGATTCCCCTCGGACCCGAGGGCGACCGTGCTCGAGTTCCTCCAGGTGCCGGGTCAGCCGGTCGGCACGGTCGGCGTGCTCGTCGCCGGCGACACCGTCGTCGGCGTCCACATCTCGGAGACCGGGGAACTGCTCGAACCGAGCGCTGCGGCGACGCAGGCCTTCGCGGCCGTGCCGCCCGACGGACGGCCGCACAGCATCACGGCGGGCGGCATGGGGGAGTACCGCGCGCTCGCCGTGCAGACGCAACCGCAGGTGCGATCAGTGCTCGCGCTGCCGCTCGCCGACGTCAACTCGCAGACGGCCCAACTCGCCCTCACGGTCGCGATCGTCGCAGCATCGGGGCTCGTACTGGCCCTGGCGCTCGGCTCCGTCGTCGTGCGGCGGGCGCTCAGTCCGCTCGCGGAGGTCACGGCGACCGCCCAGCGCGTCTCCGAGCTTCCCCTCGACCGCGGCGACGTCGCGCTCGCCGAACGCGTTCCCGTCGACGACGAGCGCACCGAGGTCGGGCGCCTCGGCGGCGCCTTCAACCGCATGCTCGGGCACGTGGCATCCGCCCTGTCCGCTCGCGAGGAGAGCGAGCAGAAGGTGCGCCGGTTCGTCGCCGACGCGAGCCACGAACTGCGCACCCCGCTCGCGTCGATCCGAGGCTACGCCGAGCTGACCAGGCTGCACGGCGGCGAACTGCCGCCCGACGTCGTGCACGCGATCGGCCGCATCGAATCCGAGTCGGTGCGCATGACCGAACTCGTCGAGGACCTGCTGCTCCTTGCACGGCTCGACGAGGGGCGCGAGCTGGCGGCCCTGCCGGTCGACCTCAGCCGGGTCGTCGTCGAAGCCGTCGGCGACGCGCAGGCCGCCGGCCCCGGTCACGACTGGGAGGTGCGGCTTCCGGATGCCGCGGCCGTCGTCGTCGGCGACGAGCCGCGCCTGCGGCAGGTCGTGACGAACCTGCTCGCGAACGCGCGCGTGCACACGCCCGACGGCACCTCGGTCGTGGCCTCGCTCGAACACCGCGGCGACGACGTGGTGCTGACGGTCGAGGACGACGGCCCCGGCATCGCGCCCGCGCTCGCCGACTCGCTCTTCGAGCGCTTCGCCAGGGGTGACTCGTCGCGATCGCGCATCGCCGGCAGCACCGGCCTCGGACTCGCGATCGTGAAAGCCGTGGTCGAGGCGCACCACGGTGACGTGTCGGTGTCGAGCGAGCCGGGCCGTACCGCCTTCGTCGTCGCGCTGCCGCTCGCCCCGTCGGCATAGGCTGGGAGGCGACCCAGCACCCGCACGAGCCGTGACCCCGAGACGCCCATGAGCCTGCAGCAGACGATCACCCGCATCGCCGCCGAGCTCGGGCGCCCGGCCCTCGTCGAGGACCATCGGCGCTCCGTCGTCGCCTACAGTCCGCACCCCGACGAGATCGACGAGGTCCGTCGCCGCTCGATCCTCGAGCATCGCGCCGATCCGGCGGTCCACACCTGGCTCAGTCGGCTCGGCGTCTACGCCGCGACCTCTCCGGTGCGGGTCCCGGGCAACCCCGAGTTCGGCATGCTGCCGCGCGTCTGCGTGCCGATCGGTCGGGCGGGCATCGTGTTCGGGCACCTGTGGTTCATCGAGCCCGCCGAGCGAGCGAGACCGCTCGACCTCGTGCGAGCGGGTGCCTCGGCTGAACTGGTCGCCGAGGAATGGGCGCGCGTCAGGATGTCGGAGGAAGGGGAGTCGGCCCGTGAGGACGAGCTCGCCCGGGAGCTCGTGCTGGGTCGCGCCGACGTGCGGCGCCGTGCGGCAGAGGAGCTCGTCGAGTCCGGACGGTTCGAGAGCGGGCTGCTCCGCGTCTACGTGCTCATGGCCGACGCACCGCCGAGGCCCCGAGACGGCCCGGCCGACGAGGAGCTCGAGCGCGGGGCGCGCAAGGCGCGTCGTGCGCTCGGCGGCCGCGGCGTACTGGCGTTCGCCAAGAGCGACCACGCGGCCGTCCTCGTTCCGTCGTCGACCGGTCGTTTCGGCGACACCGACCGCATCGCCCGGGTGGTCGCAGAGTCGGCCGGCGAAGCGATCGCGGGCGCTCTCCGGGTCGGCGTCGGCGGAGAGGCATCCGTCGTCGCCGCCAGGGACGGCTACCGGCAGGCGCGCCGGGCACTCGGCATCGCGGACTCGTTCCGGCTCGGCGAGCGCGTGCTGCACTGGGACCGTCTCGGGGTCTACCGGGGATTGGACTCGGCATCCGCCGCCGGGCTGCGCTCCAGCGACTTCGAGCCCGGACTCGAGCGACTCGCGGCGGAACGCGACGGCGAGGTGCTCATCGAGACGCTCGAGTCGTATCTCGCGGCCGCCGGCCATGTGCAGTCGGCCGCGACGAGGCTGAGCGTGCACCGGACGTCCCTCTACAACCGGCTGAATCGGGCGCAGCGCATCCTCGGCATCGACCTCGACGACGGCCTCGATCGACTGGGGGTGCACATCGCGCTCCTGATGCGTGCCGCAGAGGCGACGGCGGGCGACGGCACCCGACGCGCCGGCTGAGCACGCGGACGGCATCGACATCTGTCGATCGCCTCACGACTCCGTCGCATCATCTGACGCGTGACCGGAGCCCCCGCTCTGCCTAGCCTGTGAGCCAGTGGGGGCTCGCTCCGTCCGCATGGAGCGGCGAGCCGATGGGTCCCCGATCACGATCGAAGGAGCTCCACATGACCGCAGCCGCCCTCCACCCAGACCGACGACGGCGCAGTCGTGCCGTCGCCGTGGCACTGACGTCGGTGCTCGCCGGTGGCCTCGTCGTCGCGGCGACGCCCGCCTACGCGGCGTCGACGCCGGAGATCGAACCGACCTTCCAGGACGGCCTGTCGCAGGCGGTCTTCACGAAGGTGGCGTCCGAGTGGATCAACGAGGAGGCGTGGGTCGAGAGCGAGGTCGACTCCGACCGCGACGGACGGCCCGACCTCGTGCACATCGACGTGAGTCGCGTGCCCCAGACCGCCGACGGGCTGAAGGTCCCCGTGCTCATGGAGATGAGCCCGTACTACGCGGGTGGCACCGAGGTCACGAACTGGGGGGTCGACCACGAGATCGGCGCGCCGCCGGCCGAGAAGGACGCGTGGCCCGCCTACACGCCGACGAATCGCACGAGCCCCCGGATCTCGGGGTCGCTCGAGAACACGTGGGTGCCGCGCGGCTACGCCGTCGTGCACGCGGAGGGCCTCGGCAGCGGCTGGTCGGAGGGCTGCCCCACGTCGGGCGGCCTGAACGAGTCGCTGGCCGGCAAGGCCGTGGTCGACTGGCTGAACGGGCGAGCCACCGCGTACACGGGCATCGACCGCGCGACCGAGGTCACCGCCGACTGGACGACGGGTCGGGTCGGCATGATCGGCACCTCGTACAACGGCACGTTGCCGATCGGCGTCGCGAGCACCGGCGTCGAGGGCCTCGAGGCGATCGTGCCGGTCTCCGCCATCTCGAGCTGGTACAACTACTACCGCTCGAACGGGGCGGTGCGAGCGCCCGGCGGCTACCAGGGCGAAGACCTCGACGTGCTGGCCGACTACGTGTACACGCGGTTCGACCAGGAGATCTGCCAGCCGGTGATCGACGAGCTCCGGGCGAACGAGGACCGGGCGACCGGCGACTCGAGCCCGTTCTGGGACGAGCGCGACTACCTCGCCGACGCGGAGAACATCACGGCAGCCACGCTCGTCGCGCACGGGCTGAACGACTGGAACGTGATGACGAAGAACGCCTCCGACCTGTACGAGGCGCTGAAGGCCAACGGCGTGCCCCACCAGATCTACCTCCACCAGGGCGGCCACGGCGGCAACCCGAACGACACCCTCCTGAACCGCTGGTTCACGCGGTACCTCTACGACGTCGAGAACGGCGTCGAGCAGCTGCCGAAGGCCTACATCGTCCGTGAGGACCGCACCCTCACCGAGTACCCGGAGTGGCCCGACCCGGCCATGGAGCAGGTCAAGCTGAAGTTCAGCCCTGCAGCCACGGCCGACGGGGTCGGCGGACTCTCGGTCTCACGCGACGGCTCCCGTGCGACCGAGAACCTGGTCGACGACGCGAGCATCCGCGCGACCACCCTCGCCGCAGCGGAGACGTCGCCGAACCGCCTCGCGTACCGCACGGGAGTGCTCGGTACACCGCTGCGCCTCTCGGGCACGCCGTCGGTGTCGCTCGAGCTGTCGGTGGATCGCAGCAAGGCCAACCTCACGGCACTGCTCGTGGAGTACCCCGCGACCGGAGCGCCGAAGATCATCACGCGCGGCTGGGCCGACGTCGAGAACCGCAGCTCGTCGGCCGTGACCGAGCCGATCGCGGCGGGCACCTCGTACGGCTTCGACTTCGACTTCGAGCCGAAGGACTACGTGTTCTCGGCCGGTTCGAGGATCGGCGTCGTCATCATGTCGTCCGACTTCGAGTACACCGTGCGCCCGGCGCCCGGAACCGAGCTCACGCTCAAGCCGTCGGCATCGACGGTGCACCTGCCGCTCGTCGGCGGGATGGGGGCGTTGCAGGCGTCGCTCCGCACCGCTCCATAGCCCGCGCACCCCGCCCGCGCACCGCGCACCCCGCACGAACGACGGCCCGCACCCGGGAGAGCCCGGGTGCGGGCCGTCGCGTCGCGTCGGACGCAGTGCCGCGAGCCGCCCGGCTCAGTCCAGCGGCTTGCCCGTGATCTTGAACGAACGGAGCTCGATGTCGCTGACGTTGCCGGCGCCGTCGACGGCGCGAGCCGAGATCTTGTGCTTGCCGTGCGACCTGACGGCGACGGGCGCGGTGTAGGGCAGCCACGGCCCGCCGTCGATCGAGTACTCGACGAGGGCGACACCCGAGACCGGTGCAGGCCCGGGGTCGTTCGAGTTCACCGTGACGCGCACCTCGCCTTTTGCGGTGTACTCGTCGTGCTTGCCGTTGGCCTTGCCGGGTCGGTCGTCGTCCTTCGGCTTGCCGTTGCCGTTGCCGTTGCCGTTCCCGTTCCCGGCGCTGGAGTCGAAGACGATCTCGACCGTCGGCGCCGTCACGTCGACCGGTGCGATGCGAACGTCGACCGTGACGTCGGTACCGTCGTCGGACTCCGACGCGAGTGCGGGCGTGGGCGAGAGGGCGAGCATGAGGCCGAGCGCCGCGGCGGAGGCGATCGCCGGTGCGGTGGCCGACCGGCGTCGTGTGGTGCGCTCGCGGGGCGTCATCGCTGCGACTCCGGGACGGGGCCATCGGCTTCCGTGCCCACGGTCTGCTCCGCCTCACGTCGGCCGGCCTCACGGGCCTGGTCGACGAGCTGCTCGATCTGCTTCGTGCGGCGCCGACGGCCCCAGAAGAGGCCGGTGATCATGAGCGCCAATGCGAGGACGATGACGATCTGCGGCCATGGCATCGCCCAGACGGTGACGTCCTGCTCGACGGGGTCGAGCTGCGTCGCCTCGCCATCGGGCGTGATGACGGCCTGGGTGATCGTGAGCGGCAGCGTGACGACGCCCGTCGGCCAGACGTCGGGCACCTGGATGGTCAGCGTGCGCCGATCACCCGGGAGCAGTTCGATCGGCTGGGCCTGCTCGCTGTCGGGCGCGGGGAACGTCGCTCCGCCGTGCTCCACCGATCCGCTCACCGAGAGCCGCACGTTGCCGGTGTTCTCGAGCACGTACGCGAACTCGACCCGCCCGGGCTCGAACGGATTCCAGGAGGTGACGTAGTCGAGGGAGGTGGTCACCGCGAGCCCGGGCTCGACGGCACCGGTCACTCGCGTCATCACCCGGAATCCGACCCGGCTCTCGACCCCGAGACCGGCGCCTTCGCCGGCGCTCTCGGTGTAGATCGAGGCGGCGATGCCGGCGGCGTGATCGCCGGGGGTCGCGTCATCGGGCACCTCGACCGTGAACGGGAGCACGGCGGTGCCTCCCGGTGCCACGGTGACCTGGTCCTCCACGCTGATCCAGGTGCCGGCGTCGACCGACGTGGCGTCGGACGGGAGCATGTTGAACCGTCCGGTGGGGGTGAAGTACCCGTCGGCGGCGGTGATCGCGAAGGTGATCTCCCGATCGCCGAAGTTGCGCACCGCGAGGTGCTCGGTGGCGGTGGCGCCGGGGTCGAGCTCGAGCTCGACCCACGACCTGCCGTCGGGGCCGGCCGCGTCGGCCGGGCTCATCGCCCAGGTCACCGGCGACTCGGTCTCGCCCTCTTCGGCGGCCGCAGCCGTGGGCAGCGCGAGCGCGGTGATCCCGAGCAGGGCGAGGCTGGTGAGGACGAGACGGAAGTGCTTCATGGCGCGACGTGTTCTCCGAGCGGGATCGGGGCGTCGGTACTGGTCGACGCCTCGATCCCGACCCTAGTTCATTCGAAGACCGAGATGGTCAGGTTGCAGGCGGAGTCGCCTGGTCGGTGCCGGCAAGGGGGCGGTGGCCCGTCGAGAACGACGGGCCACCGCCCCGGTCGGATGGGTTCCGGTCAGTTGCAGGATGCCGCTGCGTACGCCGTCTCGAGCGTCACCGTCACCGGTGCGCCGTTGGTCACCGCGGTCGCGGTGATGGTGACGGCGTCCGCAGGCACGTTCGCCTGACGGGTCGTGAACACGTGCGTCGCGTTCTTGCCCGGAGCGATCGCGGCGAACGACTTGGTGCCGTACGCCGACTCGAAGGTCAACGCGACCGGCACCGACTCGTTGTTCGTCGCCTTCACCGACACGAGCACCTTGCCGGCCACGCACCGCGTGCTCGCCGTCGCGACGACGTCGAGCGCCGGGGCGTCGGGCATCTCGAACTCCGCGGGGGCGCTCTCGTTGCCGGCGACGTCGAGGGCGCGGTAGTGGATGGTGCTCGGACCCTCGGCCGAGATGCGGACGGGCGCCGTGTAGGCGACCCATTCGCCCTCTCCGACTGCGTACTGCACGGCGCCGATGCCCGAACCGGCACCGTCGTCGGCCGTCAGCGTGAGCGTGATGCCACGGGTGGCCCACTGGCTGTCGGCCGGCGCCTCCACGCTCGTCGCGATGACCGTCGGCACGGTGGCGTCGAGCTTGACGGTGAGCTCGCCGATCGAGCTGACGTTGCCGGCCTGGTCGGTGGCACGGTAGCGCACGAGCGTCTCGCCGTCCTCCGTGACCGCGACGGGCTCGTCGTAGGCGACCCATTCGCCGTCGCCGATCGAGTACTCGATCGACTCCACGCCCGAGCCGGCACCGTCGTCAGCGGCCAGTTCGACGCTGACGTCGGAGGTGAACCAGCCCGACGCGCCGGGGTCGCCGGCGTCGGCGGTCACGGTCGGAGCATCCTGGTCCGACGAGGCGTTCGCCTCGTCGAGGAAGATGCCGCCGATGACCGCGTTCGGTCCGGTGCCCTTCGCCGCGCGAACCTGTACCGGGCCGACGACCTGGTACGTGAGCCAGACGCCGTGCTTGTTGTCGGTGACCGACTGGGCGGGGCCGATGAGGGATCCATCGGGTCGCGCCAGCGTGATCGTCGCCTGTCGGCTGGCATCGTAGCTGTTGTAGTACACCGACAGCTCGTACGCCTCACCTGCCGGAATGCCGACATCGACTGCCGCGGTGGTGGGACTGAACCACGTCGAGGCTCGCCGCGACGTGCCGGCGGGCGGCAGCTGCAGGGCAGCGGCGTTGGTCGCGGTCTGCTCCCAGGTGTAGGCCGAGGTTCCTGCTACGGGGGCCACGGTGACGCCGGCCGGCAGCTCGGTTCCGACGTTCGGAATCGCGTGGCCGAGTTCGCCGTACGTGCCGATCCAGTCTCCCTGGGTCGCGTTGTCGATCACCGGGGTGCCGGCGGGCGGCTCACCGACGCCGGCGCCGATCGCCTCGAACACGTCGAGGGTCATCGACCAGTTGACGCCGGGGTTCGACTCGAAGACGAGGTAGACGTCGTGCGTGCCGGCGGGCGCCTCGATCGGGGTGGGGTCGGTCTCCTTGAAGGTGAACCAGCCGCCCGTGCTCGCGACGGGAGTGCTCGCCACGAGCTCGCCGGTGGGCGAGTCGAGGCGCAGCTCGATGGTGCCGCCGCCCTCGGGGCCGGCCGAGACGCGGTAGCGCACGGCATCGATTCCCGCGAAGTTCACGTCGCCGTAGCGCAGCCAGTCGCCGTCCTGGATGTCTCCGACGTACTGCCCGTACTCGGCCGCCGCGTTGTTCTCCACGGCGACGTCGTTGACCTCGTCCCAGTAGTGCGCCTGGAACCGCTTCGCACGGTAGACGTTGGTGTCGCTCGACGTCAGCGGCGAGATGCCGCCGTCGCCGCCCTTGTCGGTGTAGCGCGCGTCGATCACCCAGAAGGCGTCGGCTGCGGCGTGGCCCTCGTCGAGGATCGTCAATGCGTCGCCCTCGCAGGCGTGCACCGCGTCGACCGGGTGGGCGTGGTCGTCGTGCCCGAGCGCCGGTTGCACGGAGAGGTCGGCGCAGTCGATCTCGCCGTCTTCGGGGTCGGTGACCTCGACCTTCCACGGCAGGGTGTCGCCCCAGCCGAAGAAGCCGCCGTTCTCGGGTGCGGTGATCTCGACCGTCGGCGCGGTGTTGCCGACGACGATCGCGACCGTCGCGGTGCCGGTCTTCGCGTACTCGGTGGTCTCCGTCACCGTGAGGCGGGCCTCGTAGTTGCCGTTCGCCGCGTAGGTGTGGCTCGGGTTCGCCTCGGTCGAGGTGGCGCCGTCGCCGAACTCCCAGAGGAACTCGAACTCGTCGCCGTCGTGGTCGACGGTGCCCTCGCTCGAGAACGCGACGGTGAGCGGGGCGCCGCCGGAGGTCACGTCAGCGGATGCCGCGGCCGTCGGTGCTCGGCCGGTGGACGAGTAGTCGATGCGGTAGAGGCCCGAGTTCGGGTTGTCGCGACCGTAGCCGCCACCCCATTCGAGCAGGTACAGCGCGCCGTCGGGGCCGAACTGCAGGTCGAGCGGGGAGAGGAACTGCAGGTTGTTCAGCACGGGGTTGATGGCCTTGAGCTTGCCGTCGCCGCCGAGCTGGAACTCCTTGATGTAGTTGCGTCCCCACTCGTAGAAGAGCGGCGTGCCGTCGAAGTACTGGGGCCACTTGCGGTCGGACTCGAGCGTCTCGTCGAAGTGGTACACCGGCCCCGCCATGGGCGAGCCGGAGCCGCTGCCGAGCTGCGGGAATTCCGCAGATGCGCCGTAGGAGTAGTAGACCTCGGCGGGGATCGACGCGGGCAGCTGCGTGAGGCCCGTGTTGTTCGGCGAGTCGTTCACCGGGTTCGCGCAGTCGAACTTCGCTCCCGACGTGTTCGTCGCGAAGTTGAAGTCGTTGTAGGCGATGTTGTTCGCGTGGCAGTACGGCCAGCCGTAGTTGCCGGGCTCGCGGATGACCTGCCACTCGACGTAGCCGGCGGGGCCCCGGTTGGCGTTGGCGCTGCCGGCGTCGGGGCCGTAGTCGGCGAGGAAGACCGTGCCGTCGAGGTCGACGCTGAAGCGGAACGGGTTGCGGAAGCCCATCGCGAAGATCTCGGGCCGCGTCTTCTCGGTGCCGGGGGCGAACATGTTGCCCGCGGGGATCGAGTAGGTGCCGTCGTCCTCGGGGTGGATGCGCAGGAGCTTTCCGCGGAGGTCGTTCGTGTTCGACGAGGTGCGCTGGGCGTCGAAGTGGCCGCGCCCGGCTCGTTCGTCGATCGGGGTGTAACCAGAGGACTCGAAGGGCACGACGTCGTCGCCGACCGAGAGCCACAGGTCGCCGTTGCCGTCGACGCGCAGGGTGCCGCCGGTGTGTCCGATCTCACCCGCGACGCGGGTCGCCGGCACCTCGAGCATCACCTTCTCGGTGTCGAGCTGCATGGTGTTGCCCGACATCGTGAACCGCGACAGGCGGTTCACCGGCGTTCCGACCGGGGAGTAGTAGAGGTACACCCAGCCGTTGGTCTCGAAGTCGGGGTCGAGCGCGAGACCGGTCATGCCGTTCTCACCGTCGCCGTAGACGGGGATCGTCGCCGCCGTCACGGTCGACTGCAGGGCGGGGTCGTAGATGCGGACCTGGCCGCGCACGAGCTCGGTGAAGAACACACGCTCGTCGGGGGCGATCGCGATGCCCCACGGCGCCGAGGTCTCGGTGTCGAGCGGCACCTTGTCGAAGTTGTCCCAGTCGGTCGCCGTGCAGTCGCCGTCGACGACGCCCGCGGCGTAGCGGATGCCGCCGAGCGCGTGCTGGCGCACGAGGGGCTCGCTGTAGGACGCCTTGGAGTGGCCGATCGAGGTGATCCAGGTGCGACCGCCCTCATAGGGCGCGCACCACGTCACGGGGTGGTCGAGCATTCGGCCGGGGGTGTTCGCCGGCACGCTCGTCGGGTCCATTTCCGTGAGCACGTGCTTGTCACCGCGCACCGACTTCGTGAACCCGTACCACTCCTCGTTGCGAGTGATGCTGTCGGGCAGTTCGGCGGTCGACGGGTGCTCGTCATCGACGACGTCGAGCACTCCGGGCGTGTTCGCCGCCGAGTGCGCCGTGAACTCGGTGCCGATGAGCGAGCGGTAGAAGGCGTTGCCCTGCTCGCTGTCGATCGGGTTGTGCATCGCGACGACGCCGCCGCCGGCGCGCACGTACTTCTCGAATGCCGCTTCCTCTGACGCGTTCCAGAAGTCGCCCGAGGCCTGCGCGAGCACGATCACGTCGAAGTCGGCGAGTCCGGCGTCGGTGAAGAGGGAGGAGTCCGTGGCCTGGACGACCTCGAAGTGGTTCGCCGCGGCCAGCTCGTCCCACATGGCCTTCGCCTCGGCGACGGAGTCGTGGACGAATCCGGCCGTCTCGGAGAAGACGAGCGCGCGGAACTCGGGTTCGGCCTCGTGACCCGGATGGGCTGAGGCTGGGCTCACGAGGCCGACGGTCAGCGCCGCCGCCATCGCGAGTCCGGTCGCGAGGACCGGAGTCTTTCGGTTGGGCTTCATCGTGCTACCGAGCCTTTCAACATTGAATTGGCAACTTCCGTCACTGAGTTGGCATAAGCCGACGCTCAGCATGCTATGGTCAGCACCACGAAACGTCAATACTGGCAAGTATGGCGATCGACAGCATCCCGCGCAATGATGGCGGCCATGCGGTGCAAAGTTCCATACCGGCCGTCTGCTCACCCGATCGGCGGCCGAATCGATCGAGAAAGAGGTTCCCCATGCCGGAGATCGGAATCGGCTTCCACACCGATGCGTTCAACTCCAGCCACAAGTCGTTCGAGCAGGCGCTGGCCTGGGCGCAGGAGCACGACGTGCACTACATCGAGCCCGGCGTCATCGAGGGCGCCTGCTGGATCCACGGGCTCGGCTACTTCCCGCACATCTCCCTCATCGAGGATCCGGTGCTGCTGCGCCGGAAGATGGAGGGGTACGGGGTCGAGTTCTCGCAGATCGACGCCGCCTACCCGTTGTCGGGTCGTGACGGCATGTCGGTCGGCGTTCCGTACGTGCAGAAGGCGATCGCCTGGGCCTCGCTCGCAGGGTCCCCGCGGGTCGCCACCACTGACGGCCTCTACAAGCCCGAGGGCCTGAGCGATCGCGAGGCCCTCGACCAGATGAAGCGCAGCTACGCGGAGATCATCCGCGTCGCTGAGGCGCACGAGGTCGTCGTCACGATCGAGACGCACGGCTACTTCACGACCCGCCCCGAGTACCTCGCCGAGATGCTCGACTTCTGCGGCCAGACGCCGTGGCTGCGGCTGAACCTCGACACGGGCAACACCTTCATCGCGGGCAACGACCCGGTCGCCTTCGCCGATCAGTTCATCGATCGCATCGCCCACGTGCACATCAAGGATGTCTCGGCGTCGCTCGCCGAGGCCGCCCGCGGCGGCGCGACCGGCATCGCGATCAGCCATGTCGCGGCCGGCGACGGCGTCAACGCCGACAACATCCGCGCGATCCTGCAGCGCCTCAGCGCACACGGTTTCGACGGCGTGCTGAACATCGAGTGCGAGGGTCAGGGCGGCCCGATGCTCGCCGACTCGGTGCGGTGGTTGCGCACGGAGATCGCGGCAGCGGGGTTCACCGAGCGCGTCCCGAGTTTCGCCCGCGTTCCCGCCGGCGTATGACCGATCGGCTCCGACCGGTGGTTCCCCGGTCGGGGCCGGTCACTTCCCTGAATGGCCGGCACCGCGTCAATACCCGCCGGTATGGCGAAGTGCTACGGTAATCGCGTGGCCACCATCTCCTCGGCGAAACCCGACGAACTCGCTGCTGCGGCGTTCGCATTGTTCTCGACGCGCGGCATCGCCGGCGTCAACATGGACGAGATCGCGGCCGGCGCGGGCGTCACCAAGGGCAGCCTGTACTGGCACTACGCCTCGAAGAAAGAGGTCATCCTCGCGGCGTGCAACCTGTACTACAACGCCTGGCGCATCCAGATCGCGGGCGCGACCGAGGTGCACGAGCGCCTCGCCGACCAGCTCGAGGCCGCGGTCGCCTTCTCGGTGCGCAGTTGCCTGCTCGACGACGCGAATCGCGTGTTCACGACCGAGATCGTGGCGATGTCGCTGTACGACGCCGACGTGCGCGCGAGCTGGACGGGCTTCCTCGACGAGACCGAGCGGTTCTTCCTCGGCCTCACGCACCGGGCGGTCGGCGCCGGCGAATTCCGGTGCGACGACGTCGATCGCGCGGTGGATCTCCTGATGGCCTCGATGGAGGGGATCAAGCAGATCGCCCTCTTCCGCCCGCAGTCCTGCCTTCCCGAGAACGAGCAGCGCACGTGCCGGCGACTCATGTCGCTGATGGGCGAGCGCGTTCCCGCCCCGGTCTGATCCGCGCTGCGGCCGAATGCGCGAAGGCCCGTGCCCCGAGGGGCACGGGCCTTCGCGCGTCGTGACGGGTGACCGGGCTCAGGCCTCGGCGATGCGCCGGAGCAACTGGGCGAAGCCGCGCAGTTCCGCTTCGGGGTGGTCGAGCAGCACGGCATGCAGGCGCTGCTGGTTGCGCTCGCGCACCTCGCGGATCCGCTCCTCGGCGACGGGGGTCGCGACGAGCACGCGCACGCGCCCGTCGCGCTCGTCGGCACGGGTCTCGACGAGACCGAGCTCCTCGAGCATGCGCACCTGACGGCTGACGACGGACTTGTCCATCTCGAACATGTCGGCGAGCACGTGGGCGTTCGCGGAGCCGAGTCGAACGATCGTGGAGAGCAGCTTGTAGGCCGCGGGCTGCAGATCGGGGTGCACCTGCTGCGCAGCCTCCTTCCAGACGAGACGCGCCTTGCTGAACAGCACGCTCATCTGGATTTCGACGTCGGCGATGGCCTCGTCGAGAGGGGTGGGAGCCTCGGTCACGCTGGTCATGCTATCGGTCGCCGCCCGTCGACGAGGCGTCGTCGGCGCCGCCTTGACGCGTCGTCGTCGTCGTCGTGCGCTCGGCTGCGGCATCCGCTTCGATCATCTCGATGGACGACGTGACGGGGGCGCCGATCTCGGCCTCGGCCAGGTCGATCGCGACCTGCTCGAGCTCCTCCTTCAGCTGCTCGGCGGAGGTCTTCGTCGAGAGCGCCTTGTTGGGCAGGAAGGCGATGGCGATGACGCTCAGCACCGCGAGCGGCACGGCGATCCAGAAGACGTCGGCGATGCCGCTGCCGTAGGCGTTCTCGATGATGACGCGGATGCCGTCGGGCAGCTCGGAGACGTGGGGGATGCCGCCGCCGGCGAGTCCCTTCAGCGCCTCGACGTCCTCGGGCGAGGTGGGCGTGTAGCTCTTCAGGCCCGAGGTGATGTGCGTCGTGACCTGCGTGGCGAGCAGCGACCCCATGATGGTGACGCCGATCGTGCCCGCGATCGTGCGGAAGAAGTTCACGTTCGAGCTCGCGGCACCCAGCTGCGAAGCGGGAGTGTCGTTCTGCACGACGAGCGTGAGGTTCTGCATGACCATGCCGAGGCCGGCACCGAGCACGACCATGTAGACGCTGACCCAGAGGTAGTCGGTGTCGTAGCTGAGGGTGGTCATCAGGTAGCTGCCGACGACGACGAGCAGGGAGCCGAGGAGCATGAAGCGCTTCCACTTGCCGAACCGGCTGATCAGCGCGCCGATGAGGATCGAGGCGCCCATCTGGCCGACGATCATCGGGATCGTCATGAGCCCCGACTCGGTCGGGGTCGCGCCGCGGGCGAGCTGGAAGTACTGGGCGAGGAAGACGCTCGTCGCGAACATCGCGACGCCGATCGAGACCGAGGCGATCACGGAGAGCGTGAAGGTGCGGTTCTTGAAGAGCGTCATCGGCACGATGGGCTCGGGTACGAAGAACTCGGTGACGATGAAGCCGATGATCGCCGCGGCCGAGATGCCGATCGTGACGAAGCTCGTCATGGAGTCCCACTCGAACTGGCTGCCGCCGAGCGACACCCAGATGAGCAGCAGCGAGACGCCGACCGTGAGGAGCGCGATGCCGACGTAGTCGATCTTGACGGCGCGCTTGGGCATGGGCGGCAGGTGCAGGGTGCGCGAGATGACGATGAGCGCGATGATCGCGAGCGGCACCGGCAGGAAGAAGTTGGCGCGCCAGCCCCAGGCATCGGTGATGACGCCGCCGAGCAGCGGTCCGCCGATCGTCGCGACGGCCATGATGCCGCCGACGAAGCCCATGTACTTGCCGCGCTCGCGCGGCGAGATGATGACGGCGATCAGGATCATGACGAGCGACATGAGGCCGCCCGCGCCGAGGCCCTGGATCACGCGCACGGCGATGAGGGTCGTGGTGTCCTGGGCGAAGCCGGCGATCGCCGTGCCGACGACGAAGAGGCCGATCGCCGCCATGAGCAGTGCCTTGCGGTTCACCAGGTCGGCGAGCTTGCCCCAGATCGGGGTCGAGACGGCCATCGCGAGCAGGCTCGCGGTGATGACCCACGTGTAGGCGGTCTGGTCGCCGCCGAGGTCGGCGATGATGAGCGGCATCGAGGTCGAGACGACCGTGCCGGAGATGACGGCGACGAACATCGCCACGACGAGGCCGGAGATGGCGATGATCACCTCGCGCGGGGTGCGTTGTGCCGGCGCGGCCGGCACCGAGCCGGTCGCGGGCTGTTCTGCCACTGAAGTCACGTGTTTCCTTACGTCGTACAAGTTGATATTCGACAACTATATATAATTGGTTGCATTGAGTCAACCTTGGACGTTGGTCAACTATTCCCACGGGCCATCCTTCGCCGAGGCGGCCCTCGACAGCTGTCGAAGGAGCGTGCGCAGTTGCTCGACAGTTGGTCGATGACCGGCACCGGGGTGGTTCCTAGGCTGTCTGGCACCTGACACAGGCAAGAACGGGCGTGGTCCGCGACTCGACGTCGCGTCGCGGCGACACCCGAACGAAGGGAACCATCGTATGAACGCCCAATCGCCCGCTCCGCCGCTCACCCCGCGCAAGGCCGCGCCGCACCCGCGCCGCCGTCGCGCCGCCGCCCTCGCGCTCTCCGCAGTGCTGACCACCGGCATGACCGTCACCGCCGCCCAGGCCGCGAACGCCGACGAACTCCCGGTCGGCAGCTCGACGCTCGTCCCGATCCAGGTGACCGGCGACCCCTCCGAGCGCTTCTCGCTCGTGATCCTCGGTGACGGGTACACCGCCGACGAGCAGCCGCTCTTCCGAGAGCAGGTCGAGAAGCACCTCGAGACGATGTGGAGCATCGAGCCCTACAAGAGCTACCGCAACTACTTCAATGTCTACGCGGTGGAGATCATCTCGGGGGAGTCCGGCATCAGCTGCGATTCGTCGCTCGACTCGCCCCGACGTGACACCCCGCTCAAGATGTCGTTCTGGGGCGGTTGCAACCCCAAGAGCGTGCAGCGGCTGATCACGATGGACGGCGCGAAGGCTCGCGAATACGCGAAGGCGGCCCCCGAGGTCGATCAGGTGCTCGCCCTCGCCAACAGCGACACCTACGGCGGCGCGGGCGGCAGCTACGCGACGGCGAGCGGCGGCAACTCGCTGTCCGCGCTCATCTCGCCGCATGAGATCGGCCACTCGCTCGGCGGGCTCGCCGACGAGTACGACTACTACACGCGCGGCATCACCACGGGGGACTACACGGGTCCCGAGCCGCGATCGGCGCACCACACCCTCCTCACCGTCGACGAGATGGCCGCGCAGCAGGTCAAGTGGTGGCGTTGGCTGGGTGAAGAGAGCGAAGCCGGCGGCGTCATCGGCGCGTACGAGGGCGGCCAGTACTACTCGACCGGCATCTTCCGCCCCAGCCGTCACTCGATGATGAAGACCCTCGGGTACCAGATGGACCAGGTCTCCCGGGAGATCATGACCGAGCGCATCTCGTCGAAGATTCCGCTCATCGCCGAGGCGCCCGACGAGGCGACCCCGGTCGCGGCCGACGAGGTGATCTCGATCGACGTCGCCCATCCCGTCTACCACGAGCTCGACGTCGACTGGGCGATCAACGGCAAGCCGGTGCCCAACCCCCACAACACGACGCACCTCGAACTCGCCAAGACGCGGGCGAAGGCCGGTGACGTGGTGACGGTCACGGTGGTCGACAACACGCCCTTCGTGCGCGACCCCGCGCTCCGCGACTCGGCGTCGATGACTCAGTCGCGTTCGTGGACCGTCGGTGCGGATCGGGTGGCGGCCACCGACGTCGAGCCGGCGTTCACCGAGTCGACTCAGACCGAGCGCCCGGTGGGCTCGCTCGACGTGCTCTACGTCGAGACCACCCACCGGCCCGACCGTGTCTTCGACGTCATCTGGACGGTCGACGGGGTTCGCCAGTCGAACCCGCACAACGCGCGCACCCTCGAGCTCGCAGACCTCGGGCTCTCGGCCGGCACGCACACGGTCACCGCATCGGTCGGCGACTCGAAGCGCGCCGCCGCCGCCGCCGAGACCCGGACGTGGGCCGTCGACGCCGAGGCGCCGACCGTCGAGTCCGTCGTCTCCGCCCCGGTGGCGACGTCTGTCGGCGCGAACGGTGAGCCGCACTACGTCGTCGACGAGTCGTTCACGATGAAGCTGACTGCGAGCGATGACCAGGCGGGCGCCCTCGTGACCGAGTTCCGCCTCGACGGCGACGGCTGGCACAACTACTACGGCTGGCCGACCAACGCGGATGCCCCGTTCCTGTTCACGCCGACCGGCACGAACGTCGACGATCTCATCTACGGCAACCTCGGCACGGGTGGCATGTCCCTCTCGCCCTTCCAGGAGCGCGAACCGGGCTACGGTCAGCATCGTGTCGAGTACCGCTCGACGGATGCCGCCGGCAACATCGGTCCGGTCGAGGCGTTCACCGTCGAGGTGCGACCCTGATCGCACGGGGCACCCGGGCCCGACGGCCCGGGTGCCCCGTGCCGCGGGTGCGCCGTTGCGCCGTTGCGCCGTTCCCGTCGCTTCAGGTCGAACGTGTCCTCAATGGGGCGGGTCGAGCCGGCGATTTGGCGGAGGCCGCGACATCCGTTAGCCTGTACGGAGCCGAAGACCGCTGGTTGTCGTGCGCCCGAGAGGGAACGCGACCGAAGTCTTGCGAAAGCAAGGGCCCGCGCAGGTGTGACGAAGACTTCCGGGTGACCGGCCGAGCTCCGCGCAACTGCGCCGGAGCTTTTTTGTTGCCCGCAGCACCTCGCCACCTGAGCCGCGTTCCGAAGCCGTGCACCGCCATCGCGATGCATGTTGAGTACACAAGGAGTGGCCATGGCGAACAAGGAAGCCTCGGTTGCCGAACTCACGAACCTGTTCGAGAGCTCGACCGCCGTTCTGCTGACCGAATACCGCGGCCTGACGGTTGCCCAGCTCAAGCAGCTGCGCAACAACATCCGTCAGGACGCGTCCTACGCCGTGGTGAAGAACACGCTGACCAAGATCGCCGCGAACAACGCGGGTATCTCGACGCTGGACGCCGACCTCGTCGGTCCGTCCGCCGTCGCCTTCGTGCACGGCGACTTCGTCGCCACCGCCAAGGCCGTTCGTGACTTCGCCAAGGCAAACCCGAATCTTGTGATCAAGGGCGGCGTCTTCGAGGGCAAGGCCCTCAACGCCGACGAGGTCAACAAGTACGCCTCGCTCGAGAGCCGCGAGGCTCTGCTTGCGAAGGCAGCGGGAATGATGAAGGCGACGATGGGCAAGGCTGCCGCCACCATCGACGCGCTTCGCGAAAAGCTGGAGACCGCGGCCGCGTAAGCGTCCGACGTTCTCGTTCTACAACACCAAGAAATCTAGGAGATACATCATGGCGAAGCTCACCACTGAAGAGCTGCTCGAGCAGTTTGCCGGTCTGACGCTTGTCGAGCTCAGCGAGTTCGTGAAGGCGTTCGAGGAGAAGTTCGAGGTCACCGCTGCCGCTCCCGTCGCCGCTGCCGGTGGCGCTGGCGCTGCTGCTGAAGAGGTTGAGGAGAAGGACTCCTTCGACGTCATCCTCGAGGCTGCCGGCGACAAGAAGATCCAGGTCATCAAGACCGTCCGCGAGCTCACCTCGCTCGGTCTCGGCGAGGCCAAGGCCGTCGTCGACGGTGCTCCCAAGGCCGTGCTCGAGGGCGCGAACAAGGAGACCGCCGAGAAGGCGAAGGCTGCCCTCGAGGAAGCCGGCGCAACCGTCACCCTCAAGTAATCCACGCCCTCGCCAGAGGGTTGCGGCTTGAGGTGACCTGCGTCACTTGAAATACACGGATGCCCCGTGGCTCGCATGAGCCACGGGGCATCCGTCGTTCCCGGTCAGATATCCCATAGCCAAGCTATGTATACTTGAGGCATGACGCAGCTCGACCTCCCCACGGTGATCGGAGACCTCATCTCCGT
Source organism: Agromyces sp. Root1464 (assembly GCF_001427265.1). NCBI lineage: Bacteria > Bacillati > Actinomycetota > Actinomycetes > Micrococcales > Microbacteriaceae > Agromyces > Agromyces sp. Root1464. The sequence continues at coordinate 442,010 of NZ_LMFU01000001.1, read as the reverse complement.
CAACCACCGACTCACCCGGCTCGCCGCGACGGTCACGGGCAGTACCGAATCGCCCGCGGTCTGGCGCACGCTCAGCGTGCTGCGCGACCTGGGGCCGATGCGACTCGGCGAACTGGCGAGGGTCAGCCGCGTCACCCAGCCGACCATGACCAAGCTCGTCCACGCACTCGACGAGCGAGGGTGGATCCGCCGCATCGTCGACAGCGGCGACGCCAGGGCCATGCTCATCTCGGCCGATCCGCACGGGCTCGCCGCACTCGACGGCTGGCGGAGCGAGCTGGCGCAGTCCCTCGCGCCGACCTTCGCCGACCTCGACGACGGCGAACTCGAGACGCTCGCGGCGGCGGTCGAGATCGTGCGCACGCGCCTCGAGCGGTCGCGCGCGGCGCTCGTCGAGTCCGCCGCGAGCACGGGGCCGGTCGCATGAGCGTGGACACCAGGGCGATTCCGGTGCAGGCCGGCCACGCGGCATCCGGCGCCTCGATCCTCACGCAGCCGAAGGCCGTCTGGGCGGTCGCGTTCTCGTGCGTCGTCGCGTTCATGGGCATCGGCCTCGTCGATCCGATCCTTCCCGCGATCGCCGCCGACCTGCAGGCGACGCCCACCGAGACCGAGCTGCTCTTCACGAGCTACCTCGTGATCACGGGCATCGCGATGTTCTTCACGAGCTGGATCTCGAGCCGCATCGGCGCCAAGCGCACCCTCCTCATCGGGCTCGGCGTGATCGTCGTGTTCGCCACGCTCGCCGGCCTGTCGGGCGATGTCGGATCGATCATCGGCTTCCGGGCCGGGTGGGGGCTCGGCAACGCGCTCTTCATCTCGACCGCCCTCGCGACGATCGTCGGTGCGGCGGCAGGCGGCAGCAGTTCGGCGATCATCCTCTACGAGGCGGCGCTCGGCCTCGGCCTCGCCATCGGGCCGCTCGTGGGCGGCCTCCTCGGCTCGTGGAGCTGGCGGGGCCCGTTCTTCGGCACCGCGGTGCTCATGGCCGTCGGGTTCATCGCGATCGTCACCCTGCTGCGAACGGAGGTCGGCGAGAAGCCGGTGCCGACGAAGCTGTCCGCTCCGTTCCGGGCGCTCGCCCGCCCGGCGCTCGGCATCCTCGCGGCGGCGGCGCTGTTCTACAACATGGGCTTCTTCGTGCTGCTCGCCTACACGCCGTTCGCGCTCGTGCCCCTCGGCATCCACAGCGCCATCGCACTCGGGCTCGTCTTCTTCGGATGGGGCGTGGCGGTCGCCGTCACCTCGGTGTGGGTCGCGCCGCTGCTGACCGCGCGCATGCGCCGCACCCGGGTGCTCCAGCTCGTGCTGCCGCTGCTCGCCCTCGACCTGCTCGTGCTCGCCGCCCTCATCGACTCGGCCGTCGCGGTCATCGTCGGCGTCGTGGTCGGCGGACTCCTGCTCGGCATCCTGAACACCGTGCTCACCGAGTGCGTGATGGACGCGACCGACCTGCCCCGCTCCGTCGCCTCGAGCGCCTACTCCGGCGTGCGATTCCTCGGTGGGGCGATCGCACCGCCCGCAGCGACGCTGCTCGCGGCCACGGTGTCGCCGTCGAGCCCGTTCATCGCCGGTGCGGTCGCCGTGCTCATCGCCGCGGCCGTCATCGTGCTGGGTCGTTCGAGGCTCGCGGCCGCCGACGGCGTCGCTGAGAGCGCGGCGGGCGAGGCGGAGGCGATCGGCATCGGCGACGCCGCCTGAGACACCAGTCCCCGCGCTCCGGCGCGGCGCGACCGTCGTGCCCGCGCCGCGCTCAGCGCGGAGCGGCCGTCGTGCTCGCGCGCACGACGAGACGCGCCGGCAAGGGGGCGCCGGAATCGGGGAGCGGGTCGGCGACGGCCCCTTCGCGGAGGAGGCGGAGCACGACGCCGACGGCTGAGCGGCCCTGCTCGCCCGGGTACTGCTCGACGGTCGTGAGGTCGAACATCTCGGCGTACTCGTGTCCGTCGACCCCGACGACCGAGAGTTCGGCGGGCATCGCGATGCCGAGACGCTCGGCGGCTCGGAGAGCACCGAAGGCCAGTTCGTCGGATGCCGCGAACACCGCGGTCGGCCGAGGGCCCGGGTGTCCGAGCAGCTGCAGGGCGGCGCGGTAGCCGCCCGGCATGGTCATCTCGGTCTCGACGACGTCGGCCGGGGAGGGATCGTGCCCGGCCGCGCCCATCGCGTCGAGGAATCCGTGCCGACGCAGGCCCTGCACCGTGTCGGGCCGTTCGCTCGCCCCCGCGCCGGCGAGGTGCGCGATCCGAGTGTGCCCGAGGTGCAGCAGGTGCTCGGTCGCGAGCTGGCCGACGGCCCGGTCGTCGACCGAGAGCCGCGCCGCGGTGCCGCCCGTTCCGCCGAGGCACACGAGCGGCTTCTCGCGGCGGTCGAGCGCCGCGACCTCGTGCTCGGCGAGGTCGACGCCGACCGCGATGACGGCGTCGACGCGCTTCCGCGCGAGGAAGAACTCGAAGACGCGCGCCCGGTCGGGGCCGCTGTCGGAGAGGTTGTAGAGCGTCAGGTCGTAGCCGGCGGTGAGGAGAGCGCGCTCGATGCCCTCGAGCACCTCGCCGAAGAACCAGCGGTTGACGAACGGGATGACCACGCCGACGTTCTTGGTGCGCCCCGTGACGAGGCTCGCGGCGTCGGGGGAGGCGATGTAGCCGATCTCCGCGGCAGCCGTCTCGACGCGGCGCCGGGTCTCCTCGGCGACGTAGCCGTTGCCGGTGAGCGCCCGGGAGGCCGTGGCCTTCGACACCCCGGCGAGGCGTGCGACGTCGCCGATCGCGGCCATGCGCGCCTCCCTCCGTCGGGCTGCTTCGAGCGAGAGTGTACTGCGCTCGTCGTGAAATATGGAACCGTTTCCCGTCGGGCATTCGCGTCGCGGTCCTGTCCGCGCGTCATCGATGGGAGCGCTCTCCGCCAGTTCCTGCCGCAGCACGGGGCAGTGGCCGAACCGTGACCTCCCATCCCTTGTGAGGAGGGCGGCGGGTGTTCTAGCGTGGAGGCTGGAACCGGTTCCCGGCTTCGCCTGCACCACATTCACTCGACGAGGAGATGACATGAGAATCAGACGGCATCGCCGTTGGATGGCCCCCGTGGTGGCGGCCGCGGCGGTTGGACTCGCCCTCACGGGCTGCACCGGAGACGTCGCGGAGGAGGACGCTGCCGACGTCGATTGCACCGACTACGAGGAGTACGGCACCTTCGAGGACGCCGAGGTCACGGTGGCCGGCACTATCCTCGACCTCGAGGCCGACCGCCTCATCGAATCGTGGTCGGACTTCGAGGCCTGCACCGGCATCGCGGTCGACTACCAGGGCTCGAGCGAGTTCGAGGCGCAGATCGCCGTGCTCGCCGAGGGCGGCAACGCCCCCGACGTCGGCATCGTGCCGCAGCCCGGCCTCCTCGGTCGACTCGCCGCCGGCGGTTGGCTGATCCCGGCATCCTCCGAGGTCGAGGCCAATGTCGACGAGTGGTGGTCCGAGGACTGGAAGCAGTACGGCACCTACGAAGACACGTTCTACGCCGCTCCGCTCATGGCGAGCATCAAGGGCTACGTCTGGTACTCGCCGGCCGAGTTCGAGGAGAAGGGGTACGAGATCCCCAAGACCCTCGACGAGCTGACAGCGCTCTCCGAGGAGATCGCGGCCGAGGGCGACCACAAGCCCTGGTGCGTCGGCCTCGAGTCGGGCGACGCCACGGGCTGGCCGGGCACCGACTGGGTCGAGGACTACATGCTGCGTCTCCACGGCGCCGAGGTCTACGACCAGTGGGTCACCCACGGCATCCCGTTCAACGACCCGCAGGTGGCCGAGGCCTTCGACGCGGTCGGGGCGTACCTGAAGAACGACGACATGGTCAACGGCGGCATCGGAGACGTGTCGACGCAGGTCACCGAGGCGTTCCAGACGGCCGGTCTGCCGATCCTCGACGGTGCGTGCTCGCTGCACCACCAGGCCTCGTTCTACGAGACCTTCTGGAACCCCGAGGGCGGCGACGAGAACACCGTCGCGTCCGACGGCAGCGTGTTCGCGTTCCTGCTCCCGCCGGTCAACGCCGACGACCCGCTGTCCGTCACCGGCGGCGGCGAGTTCCCGGTCGCGTTCCGCGACGCCGAAGAGGTCGAGGCGTTCCGCGCCTACCTCTCGAGCGACACCTGGGCCAACAACCGCGTGAGCCTCGGCGGCGTCATCAGCGCCAACAAGGGCCTCGACCCGCAGGTCGCCTCGAGCGAGCTGCTGACGCAGTCGATCGAGATTCTGCAGGACCCCGAGACCACGTTCCGGTTCGACGGTTCCGACCTGATGCCGGGTGCCGTCGGCGCCGATTCCTTCTGGAAGGGCATGGTCGCCTGGGTCACGGGTGAAGACACCGCGCAGGTGCTCGACACGATCGAGTCGAGCTGGCCGCAGGGCTGACTGGCGCGACTCACGCCCGAGGGGCATGATCGGAGGGCGGGGATGCGAAGTCCCCGCCCTCCGTCACCCGCCTTCGACGACGACTCCGATTTCAATGACGAACATTGGGAGGCACGATGACCACCGCCGATCTGCTCGGCAAGCTGCTCCAGGTGGTGATGGGGCTCGCGGTGTTCGCCGCGGTCGTCGGCCTCCTCATCTTCTTCATCGACAAGGCTCCGAAGAAGGGCCGAGACTACTGGCAGCTGGGCCTCTTCCTGCTGCCGGCGATGCTCTTCATCGCCATCGGCCTCGTGTACCCGGCGATCCGCACGAGCCTCCTGGCGTTCCAGGACTCGAGCGGTGACTGGACCCTCGACAACTTCGTCTGGACGTTCACGCAGCCGGCAGCCATCCGCACGCTGATCAACACGATCATCTGGGTGCTCCTAGTGCCGACGATCTCGACGGCGGTCGGCCTCGCCTACGCCGTGTTCATCGACAAGTCACGTGGCGAGCGCTACTACAAGGTCATCCTGTTCATGCCGATCGCGATCTCCTTCGTCGGCGCCGGCGTGATCTGGCGGTTCGTCTACGAGTACCGCGGGGGCGACCGCGAGCAGATCGGCCTGTTGAACGCCCTCGTCGTCGCGGCGGGCGGCGAACCGGTGCAGTGGTTGCAGACCGACCCGATCAACACCTTCCTGCTGATCGTCGTGATGATCTGGATCCAGACCGGCTTCGCCATGGTGCTCCTGAGCGCGGCGATCAAGGGCGTGCCGACCGAGCAGATCGAGGCGGCGCAGCTCGACGGCACGAACGGCTGGCAGCGCTTCCTCAACGTCACGGTGCCCGGCATCCGCGGCGCGCTCGTCGTGGTGCTCACGACGATCTCCATCGCGACGCTGAAGGTCTTCGACATCGTGCGAACGATGACCGCCGGAAACTTCAACACGAGCGTCATCGCCAACGAGATGTACACCCAGGCCTTCCGGGCGAGCGAGGTGGGGCGCGGTTCGGCCCTCGCACTGATCCTCTTCGTGCTCGTGCTGCCGATCGTCGTCTACAACGTCAACGTGCTCCGCAAGCAGAGGGAGATCCGATGAGCAGCGTCGCCCCCGCCGACCTCCCGGTCGGTGAGAACCTCGGCTCGATCGAGGCCGCCGAGCGCAGTGAGTACGGCTCCAAGACCGCACGCGTGAAGAAGCGGCTGACCTCGCGCACCGCGACGATCATCTCGCTGATCATCGCGGTGCTCTGGACCATCCCGACCTTCGGGCTCCTGGTCTCGTCGTTCCGGCCCGCCGAGCTGATCCGCACCACGGGCTGGTGGACGATCTTCCAGAATCCGGGCTTCACGCTCGACAACTACCGCGACGTGCTGTTCTCGACGTCGTCGGCATCGCCGCAGCTCGGTTCGTACATCGTGAACTCGATCGCCATCGCGCTGATCGCCACGCTGATCCCGCTCGTCTTCGCGTCGATGGCCGCGTACGCGTTCGCGTGGATCCGCTTCAAGTGGGTCAACTGGCTCTTCATCTTCGTGTTCGCGCTCCAGATCATCCCGCTGCAGATGGCCCTCGTGCCGCTACTGCAGATCTTCTCCACGTGGCTGCGGCCCATGCAGGCCTGGTTGCACGACCTGGTGCCGATCATCCCCGAGCAGAACTACCTGCCGCTGTGGCTCGCGCACTCGATGTTCGCGCTCCCGCTCGCGATCTTCCTGCTGCACAACTTCATCTCCGAGATCCCGTCCGACGTCATCGAGGCGGCGCGGGTCGACGGCGCCACGCACGGGCAGATCTTCTTCCGCATCGTGCTGCCGCTGGCGACACCGGCGCTCGCGTCGTTCGCGATCTTCCAGTTCATCTGGGTGTGGAACGACCTGCTCGTCGCCCTCATCTTCTCGGGCGGCACGCAGGACGTCGCTCCACTGACGCAGCGATTGGCCGAGATGGTCGGCACGCGCGGGCAGGACTGGCAGCGACTCACCGCGGCCGCGTTCATCTCGATCGTGATCCCGCTCGGCGTCTTCTTCGGGCTGCAGCGCTACTTCGTGCGCGGCCTGCTCGCGGGCTCCACCAAGGGGTAGGCGAGCCGAGCGCGAGCGGATGCCGCGGGCTGAGGCCCGCGGCATCCGCTCGCTCTGCTCCGGGCGAACGATGGCGGCGGCCAGCGGGGCGCGGCATAGGCTCGTGCCATGAGCATGCACGGGGGAGCGCCGCGCGGCGGCGGAGCCGGCGGCGGACGCGGAGCCGGCGGCGGTGGAGCCGGCGGCGGTGGCGGGCCTCGCCGGGGGTTCGCCGTCGACGAGGAGGCGCAGCGCGCGGCGAACGCCGAGGCGCCGCAGGTGCCGAACCTGCTCGGTCGCATCGCCGAGCTCTTCGCCCCGCACAAGGTCGCGCTCGGCACGACGGTCGTGCTCGTGCTGATCGGCGCCGGGCTCGCCATCATTCCGCCGCTGCTGACCCAGCGGGCGTTCGACGACGGTCTCTTCCCGGTCGACGCGAGCGGCGAGGTCTCCGGCCCGAACCTGCCGGTACTCATGTGGCTCGTCATCGCGATGATCGCCGTCTTCATCGTCTCGGCACTGCTCGGCGTCTGGCAGACGTGGCTGACGGCGACGATCGGCAACAACGTCATGGGAGCCCTCCGGGTGCGGCTCTTCACGCACCTGCAGGCCATGGAGCTGAGCTTCTTCACGCGCACGAAGACGGGCGTCATCCAGTCGCGGCTGCAGAACGACGTCGGCGGCGTCGCCGGCGTGCTGACGAACACCGTGTCGAGCGTGCTCGGCAACACCGTCACCGTGATCTCGGCGTTCATCGCCATGCTCATCCTCAATTGGCAGCTCACGATCATCGCCCTCGTGCTCATGCCGTTCATGGTCATCGCCCAGCGCAGGGTCGGACAGGTGCGTGCGCGTATCGCGGGGAAGACCCAGGAGTCGCTGTCGGAGATGACCGCGATCACGCAGGAGACGCTGAGCGTCTCGGGCATCCTGCTGTCGAAGAGCTTCACCCGGCAGAAGAGCGAGATCGAGCGGTACTCCGACGAGAACCAGAACCAGATCCACCTGCAGGTCAAGCAGCAGATGACGGGCCAGTGGTTCTTCGCGATGGTCAACATCTTCATGTCGTCCATTCCCGCGATCGTCTACCTGGTCGCGGGCTGGCTCATCGCCGGCGGCGCAGCGGATGTCACGGCGGGCACGATCGTCGCCTTCACGACCGTGCAGGCGCGCCTCCTGTTCCCGCTCATGGGGCTCATGCGCGTCGCGCTCGACCTGCAGACGTCGAGCGCCCTCTTCGCGCGCATCTTCGAGTACCTCGACCTGAAGCCGGCGATCGTCGACCGGCCCGACGCGAGGCAGGTCCCTTCGACGGGCTCGGGGAGCGAGGGGCCCCTCGGGCGCGTCGAGTTCGACGAGGTGTCGTTCCGCTACCCCGATGCCGACGACGACTCGCGGCCGACGCTCGACGCCGTGAGCTTCACGATCGAGCCCGGTCAGTTCGCGGCGTTCGTGGGCCCGTCCGGAGCCGGCAAGACCACGGTCTCGTACCTCGTGCCGCGGCTGTACGAGGCATCCGGCGGCGTCGTGCGGTTCGCGGGCGTCGACGTGCGCGATCTCGACCAGGAGTCGCTCATCTCCCACATCGGCATCGTGAGCCAGGAGACATATCTCTTCCACGCGACGATCGGCGAGAACCTGCGGTACGCGCGGCCCGATGCGAGCGACGCCGAGCTCGAGGCCGCGGCGCGGGCGGCGAACATCCACGAGACGATCGCCTCGTTCCCCGACGGCTACGACACGGTCGTCGGCGAACGCGGCTATCGGCTCTCGGGCGGTGAGAAGCAGCGCATCGCGATCGCGCGGGTGCTGCTGAAGGACCCGGCGGTGCTCGTGCTCGACGAGGCGACGAGTGCGCTCGACACGATCTCCGAGCGCGTCGTGCAGCAGGCGCTCGACGACGCCGCACGGGGTCGCACGACGATCGCGATCGCGCACCGGCTCTCGACCGTGGTCTCGGCCGACGTCATCTTCGTCGTCGTCGCCGGGCGCATCGTCGAACGGGGGACGCACGCCGAACTCGTCGTCGCCGAGGGCGTCTACGCCTCGCTGTACCGCCAGCAGGAGGAACGGTCGGTGCTCGAGTCCTGAGCACGTGCAGCGGCGATTCGGGGGACACGACTTCGACGGCGCCTCTTGCGATCGGGGCACCCTGCGCCGCTAGAGTGTGGAGCATCTTGCCGGGGGGCCGAGAGGGGCGACGTGTCGACGATGGAACGTGGGGCGCCGTCCGAGGCATCCGCTGACGACGGCGACGCAGCACCGCCGCCGACCGCACCGACCGTGCCGAGCCGCGCGCCGCGCGAGCGGAAGCCGCGCACTTCGAAGCCTCGCAGGGTCGGCCTCAGCATCCAGTCGAAGCTGCTCATCATGCTGCTCGGGGTGAGCCTGATCTCCTCGATCATCGTCGGCGTCATCGGCTTCGTCAGCGGCCGCGAGTCGCTGCGGGCCGCCGCGGTCGACCAGCTCACCACGATCCGCGAACTGCGCACGGGTGAGCTCGAACGGGTCTTCGGCGGGGTGCAGACGGGGGTCACGCTCGACTCGCGCAACCTCAGCGCCCAGAACGCGTCGGTCGCCCTGAACGCGGCGTTCGCCGAGGCGCAGTCGCGCCCGCTCGACGAGGCGCAACGGGCGGAGCTCGAGGCGTACTACGACGACGAATTCAACGCCGCACTGTCGGCTCGCGCCGGCGGCACCTATGCGGCCGGCGCATTCATCCCGGAATCCGTCGCCGGCCAGTATCTGCAATACCAGTACACCTCGAAGTCCTACCGGTTCCCGGGCGGCGAACTCGACTTCGAGGCCGCGATCGACGCGGGCGACGCCGGGGACGGCAGCCCGTGGTCGGCCGCACGCGAGCGGTACCACGACTACTTCCAGCGGATCATCGCCGCCTCGGGCTACGACGACGTGCTCCTGCTCGACACCGAGGGCAATGTCGTCTACACCGCCTACTCCGGGCCCGATCTCGGCATGAACATCATGACGGGGCCGTTCAAGGACTCGCAGCTCGCGGATGCCTACCGCGACGTGATGGCCACCAATTCGGTCAACGCGCTCGCCACCACCGACTACGAGCGGTACATCCCGTCGCTGAACGTGCCCGCGATCTGGGTGGTCTCGCCCGTCGGCAACACCGAGCGGGTGACCGGCGCCCTGGCGGTGCAGATTCCCATCGACATCATCAACGACGTGCTCACCGGCGATGAGCGCTGGAAGGAACAGGGGCTCGGCGACACCGGCGAGGTCTACGTCGCCGGCAGCGACGACCTGATGCGGAGCAACTCGCGGCTGCTCATCGAGGATCCGCAGGCGTTCGAGAAGCTCGCGGTCGCGAACGGCACACCCTCGGAGCTCGCCGAACGCGAAGTCGAGGTCGGCGGCACCGTGCTGCTGCAGCCGGTCACCACGGAGTCGGTCAGGCTCGCCCAGCAGGGCAAGTCGGGTACGACGATCTCGAGAGGCTATCTCGGGCGCGAGAACATCACCGCGTACACCCCGGTCGACATCGACGGGCTCAACTGGGTGGCCGTCGCACGCATCGACACCGAGGAGGCGTTCGCGCCGGTCACCGACTTCACGCGCAACCTCGTGATCTCGACACTCGCGATCCTGCTCGCGGTGAGCGTGCTCTCGATGCTGCTCGCCCAGGTCTTCACCCGGCCGGTGCGCCATCTCTCCGAGGCGGTGCGCCGGGTCGCCGGCGGCGATCTCACCGTGCAGGTGCCGGCCGGCTCGCGCGACGAGTTCGGCGACCTCGGCAACGCGTTCAACGACATGAGCTCGAGCCTGCGCATCAAGCAGGAGCTCATCGACGAGCAGCGCATGGAGAACGAGCGCCTGCTGCACACGCTCATGCCCGAGACCGTCGCGAAGCGCTACCAGGACGGCGAGGAGACGATCTCCGAGGTGCACCAGGACGTCTCGGTCATCTTCGCCGAGCTCATCGGCTTCGACGACTTCACGGCTTCGCTGTCGAGTGAGGACGAGCTCGCGCAACTCAACTCGCTCATGCGCGGCTTCGACGAGGCGGCCGAGCGCACGGGCGTCGAGAAGGTGCGCACGCTCCGCGGGGGATACCTCGCGAGCTCGGGCCTCATCGTGCCCAGAGTCGACAACGTCAGGCGAGCGGTCGAGTTCGCGACCGAGCTGCGCGCGGTCATCGAGCGGTTCAACGCGGGCAACGACGCATCCGTCGAACTGCGCGCCGGTATCGCGACCGGCACCGTGACGAGCGGGCTCGTCGGTCGCACGAGCCTCGCCTACGACCTCTGGGGCGACGCCGTGAACCTCGCCTACCGGGTGCGCAGTGTCGACGGCCGGCCCGGCATCTACGTGAGCCAGGCGGTGAAGGACCGCCTGCAGGACGGAGTGCGCATCGTCTCGGCCGGCACGATCGAGACGGCCGACGGCTCCGAGACCGTGTGGCGGGTGGAGTAGCCATGGATGAGCTCTTCGGCGAGGGATGGCTCTTCTGGGGCATCGTGCTCGCGCTCGGCGTGCCGGTGCTGCTCGTCGTGCTCACCGAGGTGCTCGGCTGGCTGACGCGTCGAGGCAGTGCCGCCGCAGGTCCGGTGCGGCTGCTGCGCAACTGGGTCGTGCCGGTCGGCGCGCTCTTCGGCCTGCTGATCTTCGCGATCCAGTCGCCAGCCGAGCAGGTGTGGGCGAGGGTCGTCGCCACGGTGCTCGGCTTCCTCGTGATCCTCCTGGTGCTCAGCGCCCTCAACGTCGCCCTCTTCGCCAACGCGAAGCCCGGCAGCTGGCGCGAGCGCATCCCGTCGATCTTCGTCGACCTCGGCCGGCTCGTGCTCATCGTCGTCGGCCTCGCGATCCTCTTCTCCTGGGTGTGGGACGCGGATGTCGGCGGGCTCATCGCCGCGCTCGGCGTCACGTCGATCGTCATCGGCCTCGCCCTGCAGAACGCGGTCGGCGGCATCATCTCGGGCCTGCTGCTGCTCTTCGAGCAGCCGTTCAAGCTCGGCGACTGGCTCGACACCGGCAGCGTGCGCGGACGGGTCATCGAGGTGAACTGGCGGGCCGTGCACATCGACACGGGCGCCGGCGTGCAGATCGTGCCGAACGCCTCGCTCGCGAACGCCTCGTTCACGAACCTGAGCCTGCCGACCGAACTGCACCGCGCGATCGCCACCGTGACCTTCTCGACCGACGACCCGCCGCACGAGGTCATCGACCTCGTCGTCGACGTGGCGCGCGGGCTGCCGATGGCGGCGTCGGGCGAGCAGCCCGCAGCCAGGTACCTCGGCGCCGCGAAGTACCTGGTCGAGGTGCCCGTCTCCGGTCCGGCGGCAGCGGATGACGCGGTGTCGCTCCTGCTCGCCTGGCTCTGGTACGCGGCGCGCCGTCGCGGCCTCTCACTGGACGGCGACTCGACGGACCCCGTCGCCGAGCCTTCGGCGCTCAGCGCTGCGCTCGAGCTCATCGCTCCGGCGTTCCGGCTCAGCGCCGACGACCGCGAGCGACTGGCGCCCTCGTGCCATCTCGAGCGGTACGGCACCGGGGAGGTCGTGCAGCAGCCCGACCAGGTGCCCGACGTGCTCAGGGTCGTCGTCGATGGGCGCCTGGCCCTGTCGATCGTGACCGATCGCGGTGCGATCGACTCGGGGACCGCAGACGTCGGCGAGTCGGTCGGGCAGACGGTGCTCACCCGCGAGCCGTCGTTCGTGCGCGCGGTCGCCGCCGAGGTGAGCACGATCCTCGTGATGCCCCTCTCCGTGATCGACGAGATCGTGCGCTCGAACCCGGCGGTGGCGCGCGACATCGGCCAGGCGATCGAGAATCGCCGGCGCGCGGCATCCGACGCCCTCGCGGCCGCCGGCATCGTGCGCGGCGCCCTCGGCGGGCGGTGACGGGCGGGGCACGCCGGCGGAGGCAGGGCCGCGAAGGGGCGCGGCGATCGTACCGCGATCAGGGGGAGAACCCTCCCCGGTGTCGGGACAGCCCCGTGGGCGGGCGGCCAGTCGATCGCAAATATGGTTGAAGACGAGCCGCCGCCCGTCGCGACCTCCGCTCGATTGGAATCACTGAGATGTCACGCACTTCGACCGCGCCCGCCGGGCTTCGCCCGCTCCTGGCGACGGCGCTCTTCGCCCGCCGCACCTGGAAGGAGTTCGCCTTCATCTGGACGGCGCTGCCCGTGGCGATGCTCGAGCTCTGCTACCTGTCGTTCGCCTTCCTGCTCGGCCTGATCGCCTCGCTCAGCTACGTCGGCATCTCGATCGCCGAGGCGTTCGCGGCCGGTTCGCGCAAGCTCGGAACGCTCTCGATCCGGCTCGCGAGGCACCAGCTGGGCCTCGAGATCGCCGATCCGCCTTCGCCGTCGGCGGGTACGACCGATGCGGACTGGGCGACCCGGATGCGCGGTCTCGCCACCTCGCGAACCATCGGCTTCCCGCTGCTGCACCTGCCGCTCGCCGTGCTCAGCTGGGCCGGTTCCACGATCGTGCTGGCGCTCGGGGCCGGACTCTCGACGGAGTGGCTCGTGCAGCTGCTCGGGCCGGGCCGCGTGCAGATCTTCGGCTACGTGGCCGACACGCCCCTCATGCATGTCGTGTTCACCGTCGCGGGCGTGCTGATCCTCCTCTTCGTCTGGCCCGCCGTGAACCGGGGCCTCGCAGAATTCCACGGAAACGTGATCGCGCGCATGCTCGGACGCACGCCCGCCGAAGAGCGCATCATCGAGCTCACGAACTCGCGCCGCGTCGCGGTGACCGATGCCGATGCCACCCTGCGCCGCATCGAGCGCGACCTGCATGACGGGGCGCAGGCGCGCCTCGTCGGGCTCGCCATGTCGCTCGGCGACGCCCATGAACGGCTCGCTCGTGGCGACGACCCCGAAACGGTCGTGGCACTCGTCGAATCGGCGCGCACCGCTGCCACGTCGACGCTCGCCGAGCTGCGCGACCTCGCGAAGGGCATCCATCCGCCGGTGCTCGACGCGGGGCTCGAGGCTGCGCTCGCCTCAGTGGCCGCGGGTTCGCCGGTGCCGGTCGAGCTCGACTGCCGCATCGCGGGCCGGCCATCCGCGGTCATCGAGACGATCGCCTACTTCAGCGTGCTCGAGCTGCTCGGCAACGTCGTGAAGCACTCGGGTGCGGGCCGAGCGGATGTCTCGGTCGTGCAGCGTGGGGACCGTCTCGTCGTCGCGGTCGCCGACGATGGTCGCGGGGGCGCCCACGTCGCCTTCCGCGACGAGTCGGGTTCGGGTACGGGGCTCGCGGGTCTCACGGGACGGGCCCGGTCGGTCGACGGGACGCTCACGGTCGAGAGTCCCGCGGGCGGACCGACGCGCGTGACGATCGAGTTGCCCATGGTCGTCGCCTGATGCGCGTCGCCGTCGCCGAGGACTCCGCGATCATCCGCGACGGACTCGTGGCCCTCCTCGCGGGGCGCGGGGTCGAGGTGACCGGTGCCGTCGGCGACGGCGACAGTCTCGTCGCCCTGGTCGCCCAGGATCCTCCGGACGTCGTCATCTCCGACATCCGGATGCCGCCCGGTCACAGCGACGAGGGACTGCGCGCGGCGCTCCGCATCAAGCGCGAGCACCCGGCCACCGGCGTGCTGCTCTTCTCGCAGTACGCCGAGACGCGGTACGCACGCACCCTGCTCGACGCGAGTTCCGAGGGGGTCGGGTACCTGCTGAAGGATCGGGTGGCGGATGTCTCGACCTTCATCGAGTCGGTGCGCCAGGTCGCGGCCGGCCACGTCGTGCTCGATCCCGAGGTCGTGACCTCGCTGCTCGGCCGGCGGCGCGCCAACGGGCCCCTCGCCATGCTCACCGACCGCGAACTCGAGATCCTGCGGCTGATGGCCGAGGGGCGATCCAATTCGGCGATCGCCGTCGCGCTGTTCCTCTCGCCGGGCACCGTCGAGAAGCACATCACCTCGATCTTCGGCAAGCTCGCACTGCCGGCCTCGTCGGACGACCACCGCCGGGTGCTCGCGGTGCTGCGCTTCCTCGCCGCGGGCAACGCCTCGGCCGAGTGAGGCCGAGAGCTCCAGCGGTGGGCTAGCTGCGCTCGGCGAGCATGTCGGTCATGAGGTCGATCTCCGACGTCTGGCTGTCGACGATCGACTGCGCGAGCGCGACGACCACGTCGTTCGACGAGCGTGCGAGCACCGCGTCGGCCATCTCGACCGCGCCCTGGTGGTGGGCGATCATGAGCTCGAGGAAGCGGCGTTCCGCCTCCACGCCGGTGAGGCCGCGCAGCTCTTCCACCTGAGCCGGTGTCGCGAGCCCGGGCATGGGCGCGCCGGGCACGTGGGCGCCGGGGTCTGCCGTCGCGTGGTCGTCGTGACCGGCGGCGCCGTCGATCGCGGGGCGCGTCATCCACGTCATCGACGGCTCGGAACCCGCCTGCGAGAGTCCCCATTCGGCGAGCCATCCGTACATCTGGCCGGCCTGCTGCGCCTGCGTCGTCGCGATGTCGTAGCCGAGCAGTCGCACCTCGGGGTCGTCGGTCGCGTCGCGCACGATCATGGCGAGCTCGACGCCCTGCAGATGGTGCACCTGCATGTCGCGGGCGAAGCCGGCCTCGGCGCTCGTGCTCGACGGCGTGGGCTCGGCGAGGGTCGAGAGGCGCCCGATCGAGAAGGCCACGACGGCCACGACGATGAGGGCGACGGATGCCACGGCGATGACCGCCGCCCGGCCGCCACGGCGCCGCGCGGGCACAGGGGCGGCGGCGAGTTCGCCGGCAGCCTCGTGGTCGGCGCCGACTGGGCTCACCGGATCGGCGAGCTCCGTCACGACACCTTGCCGGGCGCGTCGTAGGCGCCCGTGCAGAGGGCCCCGGGCTCGGGCACGTTCTGGCTCTGCCAGTACTCCTCGAAGAACGCGGGGATGCGCTCGTCGTCGGCGCTGTCGAGGGCGAGCTGCGTGTTCCAGCCGCTCAGGACGATGGGCGAGTCGAGGCCCTCGAAGGGCGAGAGCACGACGTAGGTCGAGGGCAGGTGCGACTTCAGCGCCTCGAGCTCGGCAGCGGGCAGCTCGGGGTCGTAGGTGACCCAGATCGCCCCGTGCTCGAGCGAGTGCACGGCGTTCTCGTTCGGCACCGGCTGCTCGTAGACGCCGCAGTTCAGCCACGCCTGGTTGTGCTCGCCGCCGGCGGGCGGGGTCTGCGCGTAGTCGACGACGCCCTCGACGTGGCCGGCGCCGTTGTCGAAGGTCTCGACGCCCTCGATCTTCGATCCGTCGCCACCGGCGCCGTACGAGACGGGCTGCGGGGTCAGCACGATCGACGTGATGACGATGCCGACCACGGCGAGACCTCCCACGACCGCCGACCAGATCCCGATGCGCCGGTTGCGCTTGGCCTTGGCCTCGCGCTTCTTGAACTCGGCCAGCTTGCGCTCGCGCTCAGCCGCGCGCTGCTGCTTGACGGTGTTCTGCTGCTTCACCTTGGGGGGAACGGGCGGGGTCGCGCTCACACGTAGGCCTCTCTCGCATGGTTGTCGCTTCAATCATATGAACGGCGCGAGCGTTCAGGCTGGGAGAACGCCGGGTCGAGGCATCCGATCGGTCCTTCGCCACGATCGCCCGACCGGATAGAGTGGCCTCGTGATCCTCTCGCTGTGTTGTCGCTGACGCCGACAAAACCGACGCCGCACGCACGCGCGCACGATCGATCGTTCGCCGCCCCCGTTCGCCGACCGGGCTGAACGAGCCGACAGCAAGGACCTCACCATGAAGTACGCAGACACCATCGTCGATCTCGTCGGCGACACCCCGCTCGTGAAGCTGCACCACGTCACCGAAGGCGTCACCTCGGCGACGGTGCTCGTGAAGCTCGAGTACCTGAACCCCGGCGGCTCGTCGAAGGACCGCATCGCGGGCCGCATCATCGACGCCGCCGAGCGCGAGGGCAAACTGAAGCCGGGCGGCACGATCGTGGAACCGACGAGCGGCAACACGGGCGTCGGCCTCGCCCTCATCGCGCAGCAGCGCGGCTACAAGTGCATCTTCGTCTGCCCCGACAAGGTCGGCGAAGACAAGCGCAACGTGCTCACGGCCTACGGCGCCGAGGTCGTCGTGACGCCGACCGCCGTCGCGCCCGACAGCCCCGAGTCGTACTACGGGGTCTCCGACCGGCTCGCCCGTGAGATCCCCGGCGCGTTCAAGCCCGACCAGTACTCCAACCCCAATGGGCCGCGATCGCACTACGAGACCACCGGCCCCGAGATCTGGCGCGACACCGAGGGCGAGATTACGCACTTCGTCGCCGGCGTGGGCACCGGTGGCACGATCACCGGCACCGGACGCTATCTCCGTGAGGTGTCCGAAGATCGCGTGCGCATCATCGGCGCCGACCCCGAGGGCTCGGTGTACTCCGGCGGCACCGGCCGGCCGTACCTCGTCGAGGGCGTGGGCGAGGACTTCTGGCCGACGGCGTACGACCCCGCGGTGCCGCACGAGATCATCGCCGTCTCCGACGCCGAGTCCTTCGACATGACCCGACGCCTCGCACGCGAGGAGGGCATCCTGGTCGGCGGCTCGAGCGGCATGGCCGTCGTCGCGGCGCTGAAGGCAGCGGCATCCGCCGGCCCCGACGACGTGTTCGTGGTGCTCCTGCCCGACGGCGGTCGCGGCTACCTCGGCAAGATCTTCAACGACAAGTGGATGCGCGCCTACGGCTTCTCGAACGCTCCGGCCGGCCACACGATCGCCGAGCTGCTCGCCGCGAAGGCCGACCGCACGGCGCCCCTCGTCTACGTGCACCCGAATGACACGGTGCGCGAGGCGATCGACCGCATGACCGAGACGGGCGTCTCGCAACTGCTCGTGCTGACCGCCGAGCCGCCCGTCGTGCTCGGCGAGGTGCTCGGCGCACTGCACGAAGAGGCGCTGCTCGACCTCGTCTTCTCGGGGAAGGTCAAGCTCACCGACAAGGTCTCGGGGGTCGTAGGGGAGTCGCTGCCGCTGATCGGGGTCAATGAGCCCGTGGCATCCGCTCGCTCGTCGTTCGGCACGACGCCCGCGATGCTCGTGACCGACGGCGGCAAGGCGCTCGGCGTGATCACGCGCACCGACCTGCTGGCCTACCTCTCGGCCTGACCGGCCGCCGTACATCTGCACCAGACGCTTCTCAGGAGAGACACATGCACGACCACGCACGCTTCGACACCCGCGCGATCCACGCCGGGCAGGAGTTCGACCCCACCACCGGCGCCGTCATCCCGCCGATCTACCAGACCTCGACCTACGTGCAAGACGGAATCGGCGGCCTCCGCGGCGGCTACGAGTACTCGCGCGGCGGCAACCCCACGCGCACCGCACTCGAGACCCAGCTCGCGGCCCTCGAGGGCGGCGAGCTGGGGCTGTCGTTCGCGTCGGGCCTCGCCGCCGAAGACGCGCTGCTGCGCACCGTGCTCGCGCCCGGCGACCACGTCGTCGTCGGCAACGACGTCTACGGCGGCACGCACCGGCTGATCCGCCGCGTGCACGGCGCCTGGGGCGTGCGCCACACGACCGTCGACACGAGCGACCTCGACGCGGTGCGCGCGGCGATCGAGCCGTCGACGAAGGTGCTCTGGATCGAGACGCCGTCGAACCCCCTCATGAAGATCTCGGATGTCGCGGCGCTCGCCGAGCTCGGCCGCACCGCCGGCGTGCTCGTGGTCGTCGACAACACGTTCGCCTCGCCCGCGCTGCAGCAACCGCTCGCGCTCGGCGCCGACGTCGTCGTGCACTCGACGACGAAGTACCTCGGTGGCCACTCCGACGTCCTCGGCGGCGCGCTCGTGTTCGGTGCGGGTCTCGGCGACGTGACAGGTGCCGGCTCCGGTCGCACGGAGCTCGCCGACCTCGCCGAGCGCGTGACGTTCACGCAGTTCGCCGCTGGTGCGGTCTCGGGCCCGTTCGACGCATTCCTCACCTCGCGGGGCATCAAGACCCTCGGGGTCCGTATGGAGCGGCACAGCTCGAACGCCCTCGCGATCGCGCGACGCCTCGAGGAGCACGACGGCATCGAGCGCGTCTTCTACCCCGGCCTCGAGTCGCACCCCGGCCACGAGCTCGCCGCCCGGCAGATGTCGGGCTTCGGCGGCATGCTCTCGATCTCGCTCGCGGGCGGCGGCGAGGCCGCGCGCCGGTTCGCCGAGTCGACCGAGCTGTTCCAGCTGGCCGAGTCGCTCGGCGGGGTCGAGTCGCTCGTCAACTACCCGTCCGAGATGACGCACGCCTCGGTGAAGGGCACCGAGGCCGAGGTGCCCGAGTCGGTCGTGCGCCTGTCGGTCGGCATCGAGGACGTCGCCGACCTGCTCGCCGACATCGACGGGGCGCTCGCCCGCCTGTAGCCGGTCGAGGAGGCGCGCCAGCGCCGTATCGAGACCCCGCGCGCGGTCTCGATACGCTCCTTCGTCGCTCCTCGACCGGCATCCGCAGCCACTACTCGGCAGGCATTCGCGGTGGGAGAATGGGAGCAGGCGCACGGTACGAACCGGCGCCGCAGGAGATGAGCTCTCATGGTCTGGTTCTGGATCACCCTCGTCATCGTCGGCATCCTCGCGATCATCCTGTTCTTCATGTCGGTGAAGATCGTCAAGCAGTACGAGCGCGGCGTGGTGCTGCGCTTCGGCCGATTGCACAGTGTGCGCGAGCCCGGCATCCGGTTCATCATCCCGATCGTCGACGTGATGACCAGGGTGTCGCTGCGGATCGTCACGCTGCCGATCCAGTCGCAGGGCATCATCACGAAGGACAACGTCACCGTCGGGGTCTCGGCCGTCGCCTACTACCGCGTCGCCGACGCGGTGAAGTCGGTCATCGCGATCGAGAACGTGAAGGCCGCGATCGAGCAGATCGCCCAGACCACGCTGCGCCGTGTCGTCGGTCAGCACCACCTCGACGAGACGCTCGCCGACACGGCTGCGCTGAACGCCAACATCCGCGAGATCCTGGATGTCACGACGCTCGACTGGGGCGTCGAGGTCACGCTCGTCGAGCTGAAGGACATCCTGCTGCCCGACTCGATGAAGCGCGCGATGGCGAAGCAGGCCGAGGCCGAGCGCGAGAAGCGGGCGAAGATCATCGCCGCCGAGGGGGAGTCGCTCGCTGCCGAGCAGCTCGGCGTCGCGAGCGACACGATGATGTCGCATCCGCTCGCCCTGCAGCTGCGCACCCTGCAGACGCTCGTCGAGGTGGGGGTCGACAAGAACACGCTCGTCCTCTTCCCGGCGCCGCTCATGGCCTCGATCGGCGAGCTCACGAACTTCATCGATCGGGAGGCGGCGGTCGCGCAGGTGCGGCGCGCCTGAGGTGCTGGCAGTATTTCGATGAAGTGTGTCATTCCTGCCAGCGGTGAGTGTCGGTGGGATACCCCAGAATGAGCGAGTGACTTCGAACCAGACCGCCGTCGCCGCCGGCGCGGCTCCAGCCGGCCCCGAGGCATCCGGCGCCTCGGCGACTCCTGAATCCGTCCCGCACCGCGGCAGCCTCGGCCTCGTGCAGGGCACGGCCCTCTACATCGCGAGCGTGCTCGGCACCGGCATCCTGGTGCTGCCCGGCCTCGCCGCCTCCGCCGCCGGACCCGCCTCGATCGTGGCCGTCGCCGCCGTGCTCGTACTGTCGATTCCGCTCGCCGGCACATTCGCTGCGCTCTCGGCGCGCTACCCCGACGCCGGCGGCGTGGCGAGCTTCGTTCGCCGTGCGCTCGGCGGCACCGCCGCCCGGATGACCGGGTACTGGTTCTACTTCGGCGTCTGCGTGGGTGCGCCCGTGCTCGCCGTGCTCGGCGGCGAGTACGTCGTCGCGGTGCTCGGCATCGACCGGTCGGCCGTGCCGATCATCGGCTTCGCCGTCTTCGTGCCCCCGTTCGTCATCAACTGGTTCGGCGTTCGCGTCGCCGGGTGGGTGCAGTTCGTGCTGACCGGCCTGCTGATCGCCGTCGTGGTGGGGGTCGTGGCGGCCACGTTCCCCGCGGTCGAGGTCTCGAACTTCGAACCGTTCCTGCCCAACGGCTGGAGCGGGGTGGGCGTCGCGATCAGCCTCTTCGTCTGGGCGTTCGCCGGCTGGGAGGTCGGCACCCACATCGCGGGGGAGTTCAGGAACCCTCGGCGCACCATCCCGCTCGCCACGGCGATCGCTGTGGCCGTCGTGGGTGTCGCCTACCTCGCGCTGCAGTTCGTCACCGTCGCGGTGCTCGGCGATCGGGCGGGCGACAGCCAGGTGCCCTTGCTCGATCTCGTCGAGACGACCGCGCCCGGCATCGGTCCGGTGCTCGTGGCGATCATCGCAGCCATCGTCACCGTCGGCGTCATGAACGCCTACCTGCCGGCGTTCGGCAAGCTCGGCGCCGCGCTCGGGCGCGACGGCGACCTGCCGAGGTTCTTCGCGAAGGGGGCGGCCGACGGCGAGGTGCCGCGCCGGGCGCTCGCGCTCACCGGCGTGCTGATCGTCGTCTACTTCGGGCTCATGCTGCTGAACGACCTCGACCTCACCGGGTTCATCCTCATTCACACGAGCAACATGGTGGCGATCTACGCCGCGGGCATGCTCGCCGCGACCCTGCTGCTGAAGCGCTGGTCGTTCGGCTGGTGGCTCGCGGTCGTCGCGACCATCATGACCGCGGGGCTCCTCGTGCTCGCATGGGCGAACCTCGTGGTGCCGCTCGTGCTCGCCGCTGCCGCGGTGCTCGTGACGGTCGTGCGCCGCGTGCGCGCCCGTCGCCGGGGCGAACCCGTCGCAGCACCGATCGCCCAGCCCGCTTCCGAGGAGCACGCATGACCGAGTACCGCGCCCACTTCGACGCCGACATCGCCTTCGTCAACGGGGGAGGGCTGCGCGCCGAGGCGTTCCGGCTCGACCTGCCGTCGCCGCAGCTCAGCGAGGCCGAAATCGGCGAGCTGCTCGTGCGCCACCTCGGGCTCGCGCTCGTCGGCAGCGTCGAGCTCTCGAACCTCGAGATCGTCGAAGAGGCGCACAAGGGCTCGCGGGGCGTCGGCGGCGGTGTCGTCGGCGATGCGAACGAGCGCGGCGCCGAGGCATCCGCTGCGCAGGGCGACCCACAGCGCACGCAGCGCGGGCGCCTCGTCGATCTCAGCCACGTGATCAGCGAGGGGCTCGTGACGTATCCGGGCATCCCGGCTCCGGTGATCACTCCGCACCTCACGCGCGAGGCGTCCCGCGAGCACTACGCGCCGGGCACCGAGTTCGAGATCGACGTCATCGCGATGGCCGGCAACACCGGCACCTACCTCGACAGCCCGTTCCACCGCTACGCCGACGGCGGCGACCTCGCGAGCCTGCCGCTCGAGACGCTCGTCGGCATCCCGGTCGAGGTCTTCAGGTTGACGGATGCCGCGGAGCGCGGCATTCCCGCAGAGGTCTTCTTCGATCGCGAGCTCGAAGGCACGGCGGTGCTGCTGCACACGGGCTGGAGCCGGCACTTCGGGCTGCCCGAGTACGCGCACGGCTCGCCGTTTCTCACCGAGGCGGGTGCTCGGCATCTCGCCGACGCCGGTGTCGCGATCGTCGGCATCGACTCGCTCAACATCGACGACACCGAGTCGGGCGGCACGCGACCGGCGCACTCGATTCTGCTCGCGGCGGGCATCCACGTGATCGAGCACCTCACCGCGCTCGACGAGGTGCCGGTGCGCGGCGCACGCTTCACCGCGGTGCCGCCGCGCGTCGCGGGCTTCGGCACCTTCCCGGTGCGCGCGTTCGCCGAGGTGCCACCGGCATCGGTCGAGTAGACGCGTCAGCGCCGTATCGAGACCACGAGGCGGGTCTCGATACGCTCCTTCGTCGCTACTCGACCGGCGACTCCGGGGCGTCGTGTCTGGCATCCGGTGCTCTCGTGCGTGAGGATGGACAGATGATCGCACCCGCGTACGCACTCCGCGACGGCAACACGATTCCGGCGATCGGACTCGGCACATACGGGCTCGACGACCAGGCGGGCATCGAGGCGATCACCGCGGGCATCGCCGACGGCTACCGCCTCATCGACACGGCCTTCAACTACGGCAACGAAGAGGCCGTGGGCGAGGCGATCCGCCGCACCGACGTCGATCGCAGCGATCTCGTGATCACGACGAAGCTGCCCGGCAAGCACCACGGCTTCGACGAGACGATCGCGAGCTTCGAGCAGTCGCGCATGCGACTCGATCTCGACTGGGTCGACCTGTACCTCATCCACTGGCCGCTGCCGCGCCTCGGCAAGTACCTCGAGAGCTGGCGGGCGATGATCTCCCTTCGAGAGAAGGGGCTCGTGCGGGCGATCGGCGTCTCGAACTTCACGCCCGAGATGCTGACCCGGCTCATCGACAGCACGGGCATCGTCCCGGTCGTGAACCAGGTCGAGCTGCACCCGTACTTCCCGCAGGAGGAGCTGCGCGCCTTCCACGACGAGCACGACATCCGCACCGTGAGCTGGAGTCCGCTCGCCAAGCGAACCGAGTTGCTGCAGGAGCCGGTCATCGTCGAGATCGCCGCCGCCCACGGCGTCACCCCCGCGCAGGCGGTGCTGCGCTGGCACGTCGAACTCGAGGCGGTGCCGATCCCCAAGTCGTCGGATGCCGCGCGCCGGCGCGAGAACCTCGACATCTTCGGCTTCGCGCTCACGACCGAAGAGGTCGACGCCATCTCCGCGTTGTCGCGCGGGCGCATCTGGGGCGGGGACCCCGACACGCACGAGGAGTTCTGAGCGGCGGCCCGGGTCCCGTCGAGCCGAATTCACCCCGCGTCCAGCCGCTGTTTCGCGGCATCCGCGAGTCTCATCGCATGACTCCACTGTTGAAGGGTGCCGCGACGGCATCCGTCGCCGCCCTGCTCCTCGTCGCCGCCCCCGCAGCATGGGCCGCCGCGCCCGGCTCCGTCGGTGGGGACCCGGCCGTCATAACGACCGACAACGAGACGCCGGTGCTCTACGACGACGAGGCCGGCGGCAACGCGGTCGGCGACGACCCGGCGATCTGGGTGCACCCGGGCGACGCCGACGAGTCGATCGTCATCGTCACGGCGAAGGAGGGCGGCCTCCGCGTCTACGACCTCGAGTCCGACGAGCTGCAGTCGCTGCCGGCCACGGTCGCGCCGCGCGCCGACGGCACCGAGGGCCGGTACAACAACGTCGACATCGCCTACGGCGTCGAACTCGACGGCGAGCTCGTCGACGTCGCCGTCGTCTCCGACCGGTACAACGACCAGCTGCGCTTCTTCACCATCGACCCCGGGGGCGCGGAGGCGCAGACCCCGCTCGTCGAGGTCACCGCGGCCGATCAGCCGTTCCTCTTCAGCGCCGACCGTGCGACCGTCGACGAAGGGCACACCGCCTACGGCCTCGCCGTGTGGCAGCCTGCCGCCGGTGATGACGCGTACGCCGTCGTCACGCAGGAGGGCGCCACGACCCTCGCGACCGCTCGCATCGTCGAGGTCGACGGCGCGCTCGGCTACGACGACGTCGCGACGACCGACATGCCGGCCTCGTTCCTGCTGCCCGATGGCACGACCTGGACGCCCTGCGACGAGCCGGGCATCGAACCGCACCTCGAGGGCCTCACGATCGACCAGCGCACCGGCGTGCTGTACGCGGCGCAGGAGGATGTCGGCCTCTGGCGCATCCAGCTTCCCTTCGGCGCGGCCGAGCCGCGGCTCATCGACCGGGTGAAGGACTACGGCGTCCACGACGCGTACGACCCCGAGACCGAGGAGTGCGCACCCGTCGACGCTGACGACGAGGGCTTCGGCGGCTCGGTGCTCGAAGCCGACGCCGAGGGCGTCGACCTCTACTACGGCCCCGGCGCGACCGGGTACCTCATCGTCTCGAGCCAGGGCGACGACACCTTCGCCGTGTACGAGCGTCAGGGACGCAATCGCCTTGTCGGCACGTTCGGCATCGACGGCGTCGACGGTGCCGATGAGATCAACGGCTCCGATGGGCTCGCCGTCACCAACCGCGTCGTCGGCGACTACCGAGAGGGCCTCCTCGTCACCCACGACGAGCCCGAGACCGGCGAAGGCGTCGATGGCGACCGGGATGCGACGAACTTCTCGTACGTCGACTGGGCCGACGTCGCGGAGGCACTGCACCTGAAGGTCAGCACCACGGCGGGCAACGACCCGCGGTTCCGGTAGTCGAGCGCACGGATGCCCCGGGCGGATGCTTCGGCGCCCGGGGCATCCGCTTGAGTTCAAGTCCCCTTGAAGTCGTAGGCTCGACAGGGTGACCGAACCCACTGCTCCGACGCCTGCGCCGCCCTCGACCGTCGACGAGTCGACGGATGCCTCGACCGTGGCGGGTGCCGCGGCATCCGCTGCGCCGGCAGGGCCGGTCGCCGCCTCGGGGCCGCTGTCGAAGCCGTACCGCTGGCTGTCGATCGGCATGTTCTCGCTGATCTTCCTCGCCGCATTCGAGGCGATGGCCGTCACGACGATCATGCCGCTCGTGGCCGAGCAGCTCGACGGCGAGTCGCTCTTCGCCCTCGCGTTCGCGGTGCCGCTCGCCGCGGGCATCATCGGAATGGTCATCGCGGGCAACTGGACCGACCGTTCCGGGCCGATCCCGTCGCTGCTGGTCTCAGCGGCGCTGTTCGTCGTCGGCCTCGTGATCGCCGGCACCGCCGTGAACATGGAGGTGTTCATCGTCGGCCGCTTCGTGCACGGCCTGTCGGGCGCCGCCGTCATCGTGCCGCTCTACGTGATCGTCGGTCGGGTCTACCCCGAGGCACTGCGCGCCCGAGTCTTCGCGGGCTTCGCCGCCGCGTGGGTGATCCCCTCGATCGTCGGCCCGGCGCTCGCCGGCGTCGTCGCCGAGGCATTCAGCTGGCACTGGGTGTTCCTCGGCGTCATCGCGCTCGTCGTGCCCGCCGCCGCCATGATGCTGCCGCCCGTGCTGCGCGTGCGCTCGCAGGTGCAGGGCGACCCGTCGGTGGAGTGGAGCATCAGCCGCGTGGGCTGGGCGGTGCTCACCGCGGCCGCTGCGCTCGGGGTGTCGCTCTCGAAGGAGCTCGGCGACCCGTGGCGCTGGGTCGTCGCGATCGCGGCGATCGCCCTCGCCGCGTACGCCGCTCGGCCGCTGCTGCCGAAGGGAACCCTGAGCGCCGCACGTGGCATGCCGGCGACCGTTTTGCTGAAGCTCATCGTGGCCGGCGCATTCTTCGGCAGCGAGATCTACCTGCCGTACCTGTTCATCGAGAACTACGACTTCTCGCCGAGCCTCGCGGGCGCGGTGCTGACCGGTGCCGGCGTCTCGTGGGCCGCGGCGTCGTGGCTGCAGGGCCGGCTCGATCGCGTGTCGAACACGCAGGCCGTCGTGATCGGCACGATCCTGCTCGCGATCTCCCTCGTGATCGTGCTCGTCGTCGCGCTGTTCACGCTCGCGCCGGCGATCGCCTTCGTCGCATGGACTCTCGCGGGCGGGGCCATGGGCTTCATGTATCCGAGGTTCTCGGTCGCGGTGCTCGCCCTCTCGCCGGTCTCGGCGCAGGGCTTCAACAGCGCGGCGCTGACGATCTCGGAGTCGCTCGGTGCGGCCATCGCGCTCGCGATCACGGCGCTCATCTCGAGTGCACTCGGATCCGGCATGTTCGCGGCCGACTTCGCCGTGACCGCGGCGATCGCGATCGCCGCGGTGCTGCTCGCGTCGCGCGTGCGGCCTCGCGGTGAGGCATCCGTCAGCTGACGGAAGGCCGGCGGCTGGATGCGGCTGACGGAAGGCCGGCGGCCGGATACGGCTGACGGATGTCTCGGTGCGCTGCTGTGCTCGTCGAGGTGCGCTCAGCCCCGGTCGCCGGCGGCCGGACGCGGCGCTTCGAGGCTGCGCCCGAGCAGGAACTCGAGCATCGGGATCGCCGCCTGTTCGAGCACCGGGCCGTGTCCGAACTCCCAATCGGCGTCGGAGGCCCGCAGAGTGTGCCCGTTGATGACCGCGCGGATGGGAGTGGGCGCCTTCGCGGCGAGGTAGAGCGCCACGGCTCCGCTCGTGCGCTCGGGCAACGCGGGAGCGGTTCCGACCTCGTGGGCGAGCATGAGATGCGCGGCCACCGCACGGGAGAGGAAGCTGATGCGCGCAGGCCGACCGAGGCGGATCGCGACGGCGAACGCGCGGAGCCGGTCGGCGGGGACCGCTGCGGCAGGGTGCGAGGAGTCGGGTGTCGCAGTGTCGCTGGCGGTGGTCGGCCCCGGTGCCGGATGACGGCGCGTGCTCACGCTCTCGAGGAATCCCTCGGCGAGACGAGTCCCGGCGTCGTCGTCGAGTTCCGCGGCCTCGAGCAGGACCGCTGCGCGGTCGATCACGTCGGCAGTGGCATCGCGCCAGTCGGACGACACATCGGACTCCCGAGCGCGGTCGCCCTGGCTGAGCGGGAGATAGCGCATGAAGTCGGCCACGTCGGGTCCTCAACGGTCGGGGTCCGCACCGATCCGGTGCTGGCAGCACGTTACCGCGAGCGAGCGCGTACGGCCCTCGCCGGTGGTCGATCGGACGGCCTTCCGGCGCCGGAACACGATGTGACCGTCACACGTGTGACCGTCACATCCCGCAGCGGCATGTGCATAATGGACTCGCGGTCGGGTGTGACCGTGCACATGCCGAGAACATGATCGAGGGTGAGCGTGTCCGAGCAGCAGGCGCCGCGTGGGCGCGCACCGAGCATTCGCGATGTCGCGCGCCTCGCGGGAGTGTCGCACCAGACGGTCTCACGCGTGCTCAACCACCACCCGAGCATCCGCCCCGAGACGAAGCAGCGCGTGCTCGACGTCATGGCCGAGCTGCAGTACAAGCCGAACCGTGCCGCCCGGGCCCTCGTCACGAGCCGATCGAGGACGATCGGGGTGCTCTCCGCGTCGAGCACGCAGTACGGTCCGGCCTCGAGCATCGCCGCGATCGAGGCGGCGGCCCGCGTCGCGGGCTACTGGGTCTCCACCGCGAACATCGACTCGTCGGATGCCGGGTCGATCGCCGACGGGCTCGCGCACCTCGCGGCGCAGGGCATCGAGGGGCTCGTCGTGATCGCGCCGCAGGTGCGCGTCTTCGAGACCATCGCCCAGCTCTCGATCGACGTGCCGTACGTGACCATGCAGTCGACCGGCCAAGAAGTCGGGCGCACCCTGTCGGTCGACCAGATCGCGGGCGCGCGCATGGCGACCCGACATCTCATCGAGCTCGGCCACCGCAACATCTACCACCTCGCCGGCCCGCAGGACTGGATCGAGGCGGAGGCGCGCATGCGCGGGTTCCTCGAGGAGATGAGCGCCCAGGACGTGCCGACCACGGCGCCGATCCTCGGCGACTGGACCGCCAACTTCGGTTACCACGCCGGCCGAGAACTGCTCACCGTGCGCGACTTCACGGCGATCTTCGCCTCGAACGACCAGATGGCGCTCGGCCTCATGCACGCCGTGCGCGACGCCGGCCTCGACATCCCCGGCGACGTCTCGATCATCGGGTTCGACGACGTGCCAGAGGCGGCGCACTTCTGGCCGCCCCTGACCACCGTGCGGCAGGACTTCGCCGAGCTCGGGCGCCGGTGCGTCGCGCTCCTGCTCGGCGATCGCGATCCATCAGCGCCGGAATACGTCGCCACGATCGCGCCCGAGCTGATCATCCGGGGCTCGACGGGAGCCCCGTCGTTCTGAGCCGAGGCGCTTCGGGTCGCCGTTTCGCTCGCAGCCGCCGCTGCGGTCGTGACCGTCGCCCGCGGAGTTCCGCAGGTTTCGGCGTCGTTACGATTCCGTGACCAATCGGAGTTGACAGGATGATCCGCCATCGGGCTAACATGAGCAACGCCATGTGAACGGTCACATCGATCCGGAACATGGCCAGCGATCACCCTGACGAAGGAGTCCCACGTGCAGACCAGCGCCGTTCCGACGATGCGATGCGACACGCTCGCAGGCTCGACGGGCGCATGCACGCCGGCATCGGGGCGGTGCGCATGAGCACCTTCGGACCGCAGATCGAGGTCGCCATCGCGAGGGTTCGCGCCGAGGTCGCACGCCTGCACGCCGAGCTCTCCCGCTACGACCTCGTCGTGTGGACCGGAGGCAACGTGTCGGGCCGTGTGCCCGGCGCCGAACTCTTCGTCATCAAGCCCTCGGGCGTCGCCTACGACGACCTCGCACCCGAGAACATGATCCTCTGCGACCTCGACGGCAACGTCGTCGAGGGCACTCCCGGTGCCGAGCGCAGCCCTTCGTCCGACACCGCCGCACACGCCTACGTGTACCGCAACATGCCCGAGGTGGGCGGCGTCGTGCACACGCACTCGACCTACGCCACCGCCTGGGCGGCACGGGGTGAAGAGATCCCGTGCGTCATCACCGCGATGGCCGACGAGTTCGGTGGGCCGATCCCGGTCGGCCCGTTCGCGATCATCGGCGACGACTCGATCGGCCGCGGCATCGTCGAGACCCTCTCGGGCCACCGCAGCCGCGCCGTGCTGATGCAGAACCACGGCCCGTTCACGATCGGGACCTCGGCGAAGGACGCGGTGAAGGCCGCGGTCATGGTCGAGGATGTCGCGCGCACCGTGCACCTCGCACGGGAGGCCGGCCCGCTGATCCCGATTCCGCAGGAGTCGATCGATCGGCTCTTCGACCGCTACCAGAACGTCTACGGGCAGACGACCGACGCCCGTCGTGAGATGAAACACCCCACCTGAGACTTGCGACCGCCTTCAGCGGCCGGCGCGAGGGGAGACGACCGACGTGGACGCGGTCGACTCCGACTGTCACCAAGACAATGACGTCCCAATGAATGACACAGTGAAAGGAAACACCGTGAAGAACACGAAGAAGGTGCTTCTCGCAACGATCGCGGTCGGCTCGATGCTCGCGCTCGCCGCGTGCTCGGGCGGCTCCGGCTCCGGCAGCGACGGCGGCGACGGCGGCGGCGACGGCGGCCTCATCGGCGTCGCGATGCCCACGAAGAGCTCCGAGCGCTGGATCCAGGACGGCAACGCCGTCAAGGAGCAGCTCGAGGAGCAGGGCTTCAAGGTCGACCTCCAGTACGCAGAGGACGACATCCCCACGCAGGTCTCGCAGATCGAGAACATGATCACCAAGGGTGCCGAAGCCCTGATCATCGCCTCGATCGACGGCACCACGCTCTCGCAGGTGCTGCAGGACGCGGCCGACGCCGACATCCCCGTCATCGCCTACGACCGCCTCATCCGCGACTCGGAGAACGTCGACTACTACGCGTCGTTCGACAACTTCGTCGTCGGCCAGCAGCAGGCGACCTCGCTCCTGAACGGCCTCGGCCTCACGGACCTCGAGGGCGCGCCCGCCGCGGACGCCCCCGCCGGCCCGTTCAACATCGAGCTGTTCGCCGGTTCGCCCGATGACAACAACGCCACGTTCTTCTGGAACGGTGCGATGGACGTGCTCCAGCCGCTGATCGATGACGGCACGCTCGTCGTGAAGTCGGGCCAGACCGACTTCGAGCAGGCAGCCATCCTCCGCTGGGACGGCGAAGTCGCCCAGGAGCGCATGGAGAACATCCTCACGTCGACCTACTCCGACGGCTCGAAGGTCAACGCGGTGCTGTCGCCCTACGACGGCCTCTCGCGCGGCATCATCTCGGCCCTCACCGACGCCGGCTACAGCGTCGGCGCCGAGTGGCCGATCATCTCGGGCCAGGACGCCGAGATCGACTCGGTCAAGGCGATCAACTCGGGTGAGCAGTTCGCGACCATCTTCAAGGACACCCGCAAGCTCGCCGAGGTCGCCGTCGACATGGCCTCCTCGATCCTGAACGGTGAAGAGGTCGAGGTCAACAACACGACCGACTACGACAACGGCAAGAAGGTCGTCCCGTCGTACCTCCTCGAGTCGCAGATCGTCGTCAAGGACAACATCACCGAGGTCCTCGTCGACAGCGGCTACTGGACCGAAGAGGAAATCAACGGCTAGTCAGGTGACTTCGCCGGTCGAGTAGCGGCGGAGCCGCGTATCGGGACCAACGGGACTACGCTCTCGACCAGGTCTCGATACGCGGGCTTCGCTCGCTACTCGACCGGCGGTCCCGGCAATGGAGCAGGAGCAGCAGGAGCAGAGATGACCACAGACATTCTCGAGATGCGCGGCATCACGAAGACGTTCCCGGGCGTGAAAGCCCTCGCCAACGTCAACCTCTCCGTCGCACGCGGTGAAGTGCACGCGATCTGCGGCGAGAACGGCGCCGGCAAGTCGACCCTCATGAAGGTGCTCTCGGGTGTCTACCCGCACGGCACCTACGACGGCGACATCGTCTTCGAGAACGAGACGGTCGAGTTCCGCGACCTCACGGACAGTGAGGCCAAGGGCATCGTCATCATCCACCAGGAGCTCGCCCTGAGCCCCTACCTCTCGATCGCCGAGAACATCTTCCTCAACAACGAGCAGAAGGGCCGCGGCGGCCTGATCGACTGGAACAAGACGAACTTCGAGGCATCGAAGCTCCTCGCCCGCGTCGGACTCCGCGAGAACCCCACGACGAAGATCATGGACATCGGCGTCGGCAAGCAGCAGCTCGTCGAGATCGCGAAGGCGCTCTCGAAGGAAGTGAAGCTGCTGATCCTCGACGAGCCGACGGCCGCGCTCAACGACGAGGACTCCGATCACCTGCTCGACCTGATCCTGCACCTCAAGGGCCAGGGCATCACGTCGATCATCATCAGCCACAAGCTCAACGAGATCAAGAAGGTCGCCGACTCGGTCACCGTCATCCGCGACGGCAAGACCATCGAGACGATCGCGAAGAACGACGTCACCGAAGACCGCATCATCAAGGACATGGTCGGCCGGGACCTCGAGCACCGCTACCCCGACCACACGCCCCATATCGGCGAGGAGCTGCTGCGGGTCGAGGACTGGACCGCGCACCACCCGCAGGACACGTCGCGAGTGATGGTCGACAAGGTCAACCTCAACGTGCGCGCCGGTGAGATCGTCGGCATCGCCGGACTCATGGGCGCCGGGCGCACCGAGTTCGCGATGAGCCTGTTCGGGCAGTCGTACGGCTCGAAGATCTCCGGACGCGTCTTCCTCCGCGGCAAGGAGATCAAGACCCGCACGGTCGCCGAGGCGATCGAGCACGGCATCGCCTACGCGACGGAGGACCGCAAGACCTACGGCCTCAACCTCATCGAGGACATCAAGCGCAACATCTCGATGGCGTCGCTGAAGAAGCTCGAGAAGTTCGGCCTCGTGCACGACAACGAGGAGTACCGGGTCGCCAACGAGTACCGCACCTCGATGAACATCAAGGCGCCGAACGTGCTCGTGAAGACGGGCAAGCTCTCGGGTGGCAACCAGCAGAAGGTCGTGCTGTCGAAGTGGATCTACGCCGACCCCGACGTGCTCATCCTCGACGAACCCACCCGCGGCATCGACGTGGGCGCCAAGTACGAGATCTACTCGATCATCAATCGCCTCGCAGCAGCGGGCAAGGGCATCATCGTGATCTCGTCCGAGCTGCCCGAACTGCTCGGCATCTCCGATCGCGTGTACGCGCTCTCCGAGGGCCGCATCACGGGTGAACTCCCGATCGCCGACGCCACGCCCGAAGCGATGCTCAAGCTCATGACCATGGAAAAGCCCCGCTGACGCCGGCGGACCACCAGGAGAATCCCATGTCGAATCCCACCCCGACCCAAACCCCGACCGGGCCGACCGGCGAATCGAACGCCGTCGGCGGCAACATCAACCCGAGCGACAACCGGTTCACGCAGTGGCTCAGCCACATCCTCGCCGACCTCGGCAAGAACGGCATCTTCATCGCGCTCATCGCGGTGGTCGTGCTGTTCGCGATCCTGACCGACGGCATCCTGCTGCGGCCGCAGAACATCTCGAACCTGATCGTGCAGAACGGGTACATCCTCGTGCTCGCGATCGGCATGGTGATGGTGATCATCGCGGGCCACATCGACCTCTCGGTCGGTTCGGTCGCGGCGTTCGTCGGAGCCTGCTCGGGCGTGTTCGCCGTGCAATGGGGCCTGCCGTGGTGGCTCTCGGTCATCCTGTCGCTCGCGATCGGCGCGCTCGTCGGCGTCTGGCAGGGCTTCTGGATCGCCTACGTGGGCATCCCGGCGTTCATCGTGACACTGGCCGGCATGCTCATCTTCCGAGGGCTCGCCCTCGTCGTGCTCGGCAACGCGAACATCGGTTCGTTCCCCGCCGAGTACCGCGCACTCGGCAACGGGTTCCTCACCGACCTCTTCGGAGAGTTCGAGATCGATCCGCTCACGCTCGGCGTCGGTGCGATCGCGATCATCGCCCTCATCGTGCAGCAGGTGCGCACCCGTCGCGGCCGCCAGAAGTACGGCCAAGAGGTCGAGCCCATGGCGTGGTTCATCACGAAGCTCGTGCTCGTCTCGGCCGCGATCGGCTTCTTCGCCTACTCGCTCGCCTCGTACAAGGGCATCCCCGTCACGCTCATCATCCTCGCCGTGCTCATCCTCGTGTACGGCATCGTGATGAACCGCACGGTGTTCGGCCGTCACATCTACGCGATCGGCGGCAACCGCCACGCGGCGGAGCTCTCGGGCATCAAGACCCGTCGGGTCGACTTCTGGCTGTTCGTCAACATGGGCACCCTCGCGGCGCTCGCCGGCCTCATCTTCACCGCGCGACTGAACCTCGCCGGCCCGAAGGCCGGTGACGGCTTCGAGCTCGAGGCGATCTCGGCGGCCTTCATCGGTGGAGCCGCGGTGCAGGGCGGCGTCGGCACGATCGGCGGCGCGATCATCGGTGGTCTGATCATCGGCGTGCTCAACAACGGCATGTCGATCATGGGCATCGGCATCGAGTGGCAGCAGGCCGTGAAGGGCCTCGTGCTGCTGCTCGCCGTCGCGTTCGACGTCTACAACAAGCGTCGCGCAGGCGGCCAGTAACACCTCGCGGTGAGGGGCGGATGCTGCCCGCATCCGCCCCTCACCGGCACGAACCGGGCAGGCAGGAGACGCACCACGATGCCCACATCGGACACCCCCATGAGCCCGGCCGCCAGAGCGATCGGCGATGGGCGCACGAGCCTCGGCATCGAGCTCGGCTCGACCCGCATCAAGCTGTGCCTCGTCGGCGAGCACCCGGGCGACGTGCTCGCGGTCGGCAGCCACGAGTGGGAGAACCGCTTCGAGGACCGCACGTGGACGTACTCGCTCGACGACGTCTGGTCGGGTCTGCAGGCGGCCTACGCCGACCTCGTCGCTGACACCCGTCGCCGTCACGACGTCGAGCCGCAGGCCTTCGGCGCGATCGGCGTCTCGGCCATGATGCACGGCTACCTCGCGTTCGACGACGCGGGCGAGCTGCTCGTGCCCTTCCGCACCTGGCGGAACACCTCGACGGGCCGGGCATCGGCGGAGCTCACCGAGCGGTTCGGCCTCAACATCCCGCTGCGCTGGTCGATCGCGCACCTGCACCAGGCCGTGCTCGACGCCGAGTCGCACGTGCCCGAGCTCGATTTCGTCACGACGCTCGCCGGGTACGTGCACTGGCGCCTCACCGGTCGCAAGGCGATCGGCGTCGGGGATGCCTCGGGCATGTTCCCGATCGATCCGGCGACGAACGACTACGACGGTCGGCTGCTCGCGGTGTACGACGACCTCGTCGCCGAGCGCGCGCCCGGGCTCCGCGTTGCCGAGCTGCTGCCCGAGGTGCTCGTCGCCGGCCAGGAGGCCGGCCGGCTCACCGATGCCGGGGCCGCGCTGCTCGATCCCTCCGGTGCCCTGCGGGCCGGCGCTCCGCTCTGCCCGCCCGAAGGCGACGCCGGCACCGGCATGGTGGCGACGAACGCCGTCGCCCCGCGCACCGGCAACGTCAGCGCGGGCACGAGCATCTTCGCGATGGTCGTGCTCGAGCGCCCGCTCGAGCACGTGCACCACGAACTCGACCTCGTGACGACGCCGGCCGGCGACCCCGTCGCGATGGTGCACTGCAACAACGGTGCGAGCGAACTCGCCGCGTGGGCGGGCGTGTTCTCGCGGTTCGCCGAGCTGACCGGCGGTCGCTCCGACGGCGACGCGGTGTTCGAGGCGCTCTTCCGCGAAGCGCTCGAGGGCGAGGCGGATGCCG
Organism: Agromyces sp. Root1464; assembly: GCF_001427265.1. Taxonomy (NCBI): domain Bacteria; kingdom Bacillati; phylum Actinomycetota; class Actinomycetes; order Micrococcales; family Microbacteriaceae; genus Agromyces; species Agromyces sp. Root1464. The sequence continues at coordinate 407,542 of NZ_LMFU01000001.1, read as the reverse complement.
GCGGCGTGATCGCCTACAACCACCTCGCGGGCGAACCCATCGCGGGCCTCGACGAAGGGCGGCCGCTCATCGTGCGCAGCCCCGACAGCCGGCTCACCCTCGCGAACCTCATGCGTGCGCAGCTCTACGGCGTGTACGGCACCCTCGCGCTCGGCATGCGCGTGCTCGCCGGCGAAGGCGTCGAGCTCGACCGCATGTATGCGCACGGCGGCATCTTCCGCACGGCCGGGGTCGCCCAGCGACTGCTCGCCGGAGCGCTCGATGCACCCGTCGCCGTCGGCGAGACGGCGTCGGAGGGCGGTGCCTGGGGCATCGCCGTGCTCGCGTCGTACCTCACCGCACCGGCCGGCACCGGGCTCGTCGACTACCTGCGCGACGAGGTCTTCGCCGATGCCGGCTTCTCCACGATCGACCCCGACCCAGCGGATGTCGCCGGCTTCGCCGCCTACCTCGACCGCTACCGCTCGGGCCTCGCCATCGAGGCCGCCGCCGTCAGCTCGCTCTGATCGCCTCCGCTTCGACAAGCTCAGCGCACAGCACCTCCACTGAACCAGAAGGATCCACCATGGCTCGCACTCCGCTCACCACCTCGCTCGACGGCTACGAGGTCTGGTTCCTCACCGGCAGCCAGCACCTGTACGGGCCCGAGACCCTCGCGCAGGTCGCCGAGCAGTCGCGCCAGGTCGCCGAGACGTTGGCCGCGGCATCCGCTGTGCCCGTGAAGATCGTCTGGAAGCCCGTGCTCACCGACGCCGACGCGATCCGCCGCACGGCGCTCGAGGCGAACGCCGCCGACCACGTCATCGGCCTCGTCGCATGGATGCACACCTTCAGCCCCGCGAAGATGTGGATCGCGGGCCTCGACGCGCTGCAGAAGCCGCTCGCGCACCTGCACACGCAGGCCAACGTCGAGCTGCCGTGGGGCGAGATCGACTTCGATTTCATGAACCTCAACCAGGCCGCGCACGGCGACCGCGAGTTCGGGTACATCCAGACCCGCCTCGGCGTGCCGCGGAAGACGATCGTCGGCCACGCGAGCGACCCGCGCGTGCAGGCCGAGCTCGGCACGTGGCAGCGGGCGGCGGCCGGCCTCGCGGCATCCCGCAGCCTGAAGCTCGCCCGCTTCGGCGACAACATGCGCTACGTCGCCGTGACCGAGGGCGACAAGACCGAGGCCGAGCTGCGCTTCGGCGTGCAGGTCAACACGTGGGGCGTCAACGAGCTCGCGGCGGCGGTCGCCGCGGCATCCGATGCCGACGTCGACGCGCTCGTCGCCGAGTACGAGGAGCTGTACGAGGTCGTTCCCGAGCTTCGCGCGGGCGGCGAGCGGCACCAGTCGCTGCGCGACGGCGCGGCGATCGAGCTGGGGCTCCGCTCCTTCCTCGAGGAGGGGGGCTTCGGCGCCTTCACCACGAGCTTCGAGGACCTCGGCGAGCTGAAGCAACTGCCCGGGCTCGCGGTGCAGCGCCTCATGGCCGAGGGCTACGGCTTCGGCGCCGAGGGCGACTGGAAGACGGCGATCCTCGTGCGCGTCGCGAACGTCATGGGCGCGGGCCTGCCCGGCGGCGCGAGCCTCATGGAGGACTACACGTATGACATGACGCCCGGCGACGAGCTGATCCTCGGCGCCCACATGCTCGAGGTGTCGCCGTCGCTCACGACGTCCAAGCCGACGCTCGAGATCCACCCGCTCGGCATCGGCGGAAAAGACGACCCCGTGCGTCTCGTCTTCACGGCCGACCCGGGCCCTGCGGTCGTCGTCGCGCTGAGCGACATGCGCGACCGCTTCCGCCTCACGGCGAACGTCGTCGAGAACGTCGAGCTGCGGCATCCGCTGCCGAAGCTGCCCGTCGGGCGCGCCGTCTGGAAGCCCGCCCCCGACTTCCACACGAGCGCCGCCGCGTGGCTCACGGCGGGTGCCGCTCACCACACGGTCATGTCGACCGCGGTGGGCGTCGAGGTGTTCCGCGACTTCGCCGAGATGGCCAAGGCCGAGCTGCTTGTCATCGACGAGGAGACGACGCTGCCCGGATTCCAGCGCGAGGTGCGGTGGAACCAGGCGTACTACCGACTCGCGCAGGGGCTCTGACCCGCACGCGTTCGCTCGGGACCACTCGTGTCGCACGGGACCATGGATGTCATGGGTCCGGTGCGACACGAGTGGTCCCGACTCCTCCTCCCCATGGAGCGGATGCGCCTCCCGGCCACGGGGGTCGTCTCCGCCCGCCGGCAGCCGGTCGCGGTCCGCGATCATCGCGCCATGGACGAACGAATCGAACTCGCCGCTGCGGTCGGTGGAGGCCTCATCCGAGCTCATGACCTGCGAGAGCTCGGGGTCCACCCGTCGGCGGTGCAGCGGCTCGAACAGCGGGGACTGCTCGTGCGCGTGCGCTCCGGCGTCTACGCGAAGCACGATGAATGGCAGGCACTCACGCCCGACGACCGATATCGCCGGCTCATCGTGGCGACGGCCGGCGCCGCGCGGCATCCGCTCGTCGTCTCGCATCGCGCGGCGGCCGCCATGCACCGCCTCCCGATGGTCGGCCGCACACCGGCGCTCGTCGAAACGGCCGCCCAGCATCGAGGCGGGGGCCGCCGGACCGCGCACGTCGCCGCCCGTCGCGCCGGGCCCGTGCCGACCGTCGAGACGATCGACGGCGTGGCCTGCACCTCGCTGCTGCGCACGCTCGTCGACGTCGCGGTCAGCGAGCCGCTCGTGCGGTCGGTGCCGATGCTCGATGCCGGGCTGACGAGGCCCGGGGTCACGCGGAGCGCGCTGCAGCTCGAGCTCGAGCACGTCGCCCCGGTGCGTGGCCGGGCCAAGGCGGCGCAGGCGATCGGCTTCGCCGATGAGCATTCGGGAAGCCCCGGCGAGTCCGTCAGCCGGGTGCGGATCCACGAGCTCGGCTTCGTCGCGCCTGAGCTGCAGGTGCGATTCGACGGCATCCGTGGATCGTTCGCGCTCGTCGACTTCTACTGGCGGGGCATCCGACTGATCGGCGAGTTCGACGGTCGCCTGAAGTACTCGCGCAGTCGATCGGTCAGCGGCCTCGACCCCGCGCAGGTGGTCTACGAGGAGAAGCTCCGTGAAGACGAGCTGCGTCGCCGCGGCGAACGGATGGCGCGGTGGGGCTGGTCGACGGTGTGGTCGCCGCGGGACCTGCACGGGCTGCTCACGGAGTTCGGCGTGCCGCGGCGATGAGGTCGGGACCCCTCGTCTCGCGCGGCACGCTTCCTCTCGCGCTGGACCCCTCGATTCGCGCCGACGCGCTGCCGTGGGGGACCAATCGTGTCGCACGGGGCCTTTCGTCTCGCGCGGGACCGCTCGTTTCGCACCGACGCGATGCCGTGGGGGACTACTCGTGTCGCACGGGACCTTTCGTCTCGCGCGGGACCGCTCGTTTCGCACCGACCCATGCCGGATGGGACCACTCATTTCGCGAGGGACCCCTCGTGTCGCACGGGACCACGGATGTCATGTGTCCGGTGCGAGACGAGTGGTCCGAGCGGGAGGGTGCGACACGGTGGTCCGGGCGGCAGGGCGCGACGCGAGTGTCCGAGCGGGAGGGCCGACGCGAGTGGTCCGAGCGGGAGGGCGCGACGCGAGTGGCCCGAGCGGGAGGGCCGACACGAGTGGTCCGAGCGGGCGGGCGGGCGCGGGCGACGCAAGTACGGCCCGGTCGCGGGCGCGCGTTATGAGCGCTCACATTGTCCGAGCGGCGGATGCCTCGACGAGCGCCCATGACTCGCCCGGCACTCGTGCCCCGCCGTGATCAAGACGTTATGAATCTGCCACTTGTGAGCGCTCACAAGTGAACGCTAACATCCGATCACGGCCAGAATGATCTGGCCGACCGGCACCAGGGGCTCGCAGCGCATCCGGCCGGATCACTGAACAAGGAGGTTCACGATGAAGAAGCTGATCGGCATCGCCGCAGCGGCATCCCTCGCTCTCGTACTCGCCGGTTGCGCGGGCGGCGACGGCGGAACCGGAGCGGCCGAGGGCCCCAAAGCGCTCGACGAGCTCGTCGTAGGCTTCGCGCAGGTCGGCGCCGAGTCGGGCTGGCGTACCGCGAACACCAAGGACATCCAGGCGTCGTTCGAGGAGGCGGGCATCGAGCTCAAGTTCTCCGACGCGCAGCAGAAGCAGGAGAACCAGATCAAGGCGATCCGGTCGTACATCCAGCAGGACGTCGACTACATCGCCTTCTCGCCCGTCGTCGAGACCGGCTGGGACGCGGTGCTCAACGAGGCCAAGGCCGCCGGCATCCCTGTGGTGCTGACCGACCGCGCCGTCGACAGTGAAGACACGTCGCTCTACGTCTCGTTCCTCGGCTCCGACTTCATCGAGGAGGGCAAGAAGGCCGGCCTCTGGGTGCTCGACGAGTACAAGGACGCCACCGAGAAGGTCAACATCGTCCAGCTCGAGGGCACGACGGGCGCCGCTCCGGCGATCGACCGGGCCGAGGGCTTCGCCGACACGATCCGCCAGAACCCGAACCTCGAGGTCATCGAGAGCCAGACCGGCGACTTCACCCGTGCGGGCGGCAAGCAGGTCATGGAGGCGATGCTGAAGTCGAACCCCGACATCGATCTCGTGTACGCGCACAACGACGACATGGGCCTCGGCGCGATCGAGGCGATCGAGGCGGCCGGCCTCGTCCCCGGTGAAGACATCAAGATCGTCACGGTCGACGCCGTCAAGGACGGCATGCAGGCCCTCGCCGACGGCAAGATCAACTTCATCGTGGAGTGCTCGCCCCTGCTCGGCGCGCAGCTCGTCGACATCATCACGACCCTGAACGACGGCGGCACGGTGGAGCCTCGCATCATCACGGAGGAGACCACCTTCACCCAGGAGCAGGCCATCGAGGCACTGCCCGACCGCCAGTACTGACGCGGCCCGGCGGGTGTGCGGACGTCCACGTCGCACACCCGCCGTGCCCTACTCTCGACCCACGGCGCCGCAGCGAGCGGATGCCGTCACAACCTCGATGGAGAGACTCGTGACCCAGACATCCGTCGCCGCGCCGGTCATCGAGATGCAGGGCATCTCGATCGCCTTCCCCGGTGTGAAGGCACTCGACGGCGTCGACTTCCGCATGTTCCCCGGCGAGGTGCACTCGCTGATGGGCGAGAACGGGGCGGGCAAGTCGACGCTGATCAAGGCGCTCACCGGCGTCTACGGCATCGACGCCGGCACCATCACCCTCGGGGGCGACCAGGTGTCGTTCAGCGGCCCCGCCCAAGCGCAGGCGGCGGGCATCTCGACGGTGTACCAGGAGGTCAACCTCCTGCCGAACCTCTCCGTCGCCGAGAACATCATGCTCGGGCGGGAGCCCCGCCGCTTCGGCTCGATCGACTGGCGCGCGATGCGCCGCCGTGCCGCTGCGCTGCTCGAGGGCCTGAACCTCGACCTCGACCCCGGGTCGCTCCTCGGCGACCACTCGCTCGCGGTGCAGCAGCTCGTCGCGATCGCCCGCGCCATCGACGTGCAGGCGAAGGTGCTCATCCTCGATGAGCCCACGTCGAGCCTCGATGCCGACGAGGTCGCCGAGCTCTTCCGGGTCATCCGCTCGCTCAAGGAGCAGGGCGTCGCGATCCTCTTCGTCTCGCACTTCCTCGACCAGGTCTACGAGATCTGCGACCGTCTCACGGTGCTCCGCAACGGCAGCCTCGTGGGGGAGTACCTCGTCGAGGAGCTGCTCCGCATCGACCTCGTGCAGAAGATGATCGGGAAGGAGCTGACGACCCTCGACGACCTCGAGCAGCGTGCGCGCTCGGTGGTCGTCGACGAATCGGATGCCGCGCTCTTCGTGAATGCCGAGGGCCTCGGGCGGCGCGGCGCGATCAACCCGGCCGATCTCCCCATCGCGGCCGGCGAGGTCGTGGGCCTCGCGGGCCTCCTCGGTTCCGGCAGAACCGAGCTCGCGCGACTGCTCGGCGGCATCGACCGCGCCGACCAGGGCGAGCTCGAGATCCGCGGCAAGGTCACGAAGCTCCGCACGCCGAGGCAGGCGATCTCGCATCGCATCGCCTACTCGTCCGAGAACCGCCGCGACGAAGGCGTCGTCGGCGACCTCACGGTGCGCGACAACATCGTGCTCGCGCTGCAGGCCGACCGCGGGTGGTTCCGGCCGATCCCCGCGAAGCGGCGCGACGAGCTCACGCAGAGCTACATCCAGGCGCTCAACATCCGCCCAGGCAACCCCGACGCGCTCGTGCGCAACCTCTCGGGCGGCAACCAGCAGAAGGTGCTCCTCGCGCGCTGGCTCGCCATCGCGCCGCGTCTCCTCATCCTCGACGAGCCCACGCGCGGCATCGACATCGGGGCGAAGGCCGAGATCCAGAAGCTCGTCTTCAACCTCGCCGAGAACGGCATGAGCGTGCTGTTCATCTCGGCCGAGCTCGAGGAGGTGCTGCGCCTCAGCCACCGCATCGTCGTGCTGCGCGACCGCCACGTCGTCGCCGACCTCGAGAACGACGGGCTCACCGTCGACTCGCTCCTCGCGCTCATCGCCGAGGGCTCGAGCGACGACGAGGTTCCGGATGCCGCGGGCGGCGTGCCGCTCGCCGTGCTCGCCGTGCCCGGCGCCGACCGACCCCATGACCCTGCGGCATCCGATGCCGACCCGAACCCCACCGACCCCACAGGAGACCCCCGATGAGCGCCCTGCTCGCCAGGCTCGTCGCGAGCCGGCTGTTCTGGCCGATCGTGATGCTGCTCGTGCTGTTCACGATCAACCTGATCGCCTTCCCCGGCTTCTTCGCGGTGACGCTGCGCGAAGGCCACCTCTTCGGCAGCCTGATCGACATCCTGCGCAACGGCGCACCGACCTTGATCATCGCCGTCGGAATGACGCTCGTGATCGCGACCCGGGGCATCGACCTCTCGGTCGGCGCCGTCGCGGCGATCTCGGGCGCGGTCGCCTGCTCGATCATCCTCGGATCGCCCGAGCCGGCGAACCCCGCGACCGTCGCCGTCGCCGTGACGGTCGCCCTGATCATCTCGCTCGTGCTCGGCATGTGGAACGGGTTCCTCGTCGCGGTGCTCGGCATCCAGCCGATCATCGCGACACTCATCCTCATGACCGCCGGTCGGGGCGTGGCCATGCTCATCACCGAGGGCCAGATCATCACGGTGAACAGCCCGCCGTTCAAGGCGCTGGGATCCGGCTTCTGGTTCGGCATCCCCATCGCGGTGATCATCGCGGCCGTCGTGTTCGGCATCGCCGCGCTCGTCACCCGGCGCACCGCGCTCGGCATGTTCATCGAGTCGGTCGGCATCAACCCCGAGGCGAGCCGCCAGGCGGGCGTGCGGGCACGGGGGCTCCTCTTCGTCGTCTACACGTTCAGCGCGCTCTGCGCAGCGATCGCGGGCCTCATCCTCACGGCGAACACGGCTGCGGCCGACGCCAACAACACGGGACTGTTCATCGAGCTCGACGCGATCCTCGCGGTCGTCATCGGCGGCACCTCCCTCGCCGGCGGCCGGTACTCGCTCGTCGGCACCCTCGTGGGAGCCCTCGTGATCCAGACGCTCGTGACGACGGTGTACACGGTCGGCATCCCGCCGATCGCGACGATGGTGTTCAAGGCGGCGGTCGTGACGATCGTGTGCCTGCTGCAGTCGCCGACCACGACCGAGGCGCTGAGCGGCTTCCGGCGAAGACTGGCCTTGCGCGCCGGCAAGGGGGTGGCGGCATCATGACGAAGCTCCTCGACGCCCCCGAGCGTCCTCTCCGCAGCGGCGGCCCGAGCGGCCCGGCGCCGCGGGCAAGCCTGGCGCGACGCATCCGGAACCTGCTGACCAGCCCGAAATACGGGCCCGTCACGGTCACCGCCGTGCTCTTCGTCGTCATCTTCATCGCGGGCGGCGTGCGCTACCGCGGCTTCTTCTCGGGGCAGGTGCTGCTCAACCTGCTCGTCGACAACTCCTACCTGATCGTGCTCGCAGTGGGCATGACGTTCGTGATCCTCACGGGCGGCATCGACCTGTCGGTGGGCGCCGTCGTGGCGCTCAGCGGCATGATCGCCGCGAGCCTCCTGCAGACTGGGTGGTCGCCGGCGGCGGTGATCCCGTTGATCCTCGTGCTCACGAGCATCCTGGGCCTGCTCGTCGGTCTCATGATCCACGTCTTCAAGGTGCAGCCGTTCATCGCGACCCTCGCGGCCATGTTCCTGGCCCGCGGGCTCTGCTACGTGATCAGCCAGAGCTCCATCTCGATCACCGACCCGACGTTCGTGCAGCTCGCCGTCGCGCGCATCCCGCTCGGCGGCAACCTCTCGATCACCCCGAGCGTCATCATCGCGGTCGTCGTCGTGGCCATCGCGGTCTGGGTGCTGCACGCCACGCGGTTCGGTCGCACCGTCTACGCGATCGGCGGCGGCGAGCAGAGCGGCCTGCTCATGGGCCTGCCCGTGGCCCGCACCAAGGTGCTCGTCTACGTGATCAGCGGGTTCTGCTCGGGCCTCGCCGGCGTGCTCTTCACCTTCTACACACTGTCGGGGTACCCGCTCACGGCGATCGGCACCGAGCTCGACGCGATCGCCGCCGTCGTGATCGGCGGTACCCTGCTCACGGGCGGCTACGGATTCGTGCTCGGGTCCGTGCTCGGCGTGCTGGTGCTCGGCATCATCCAGACGATCATCACGTTCGAGGGCACCCTCTCGTCGTGGTGGACGAAGATCTTCATCGGCGCGCTGCTGCTCGTCTTCATCATCCTGCAGAAGGTGCTCACGTCGCGGCGGCGATAGCGGGCTGCCGTCTCGGATAATGATGTGCAGCACAGAGAGCGCGCGGAAGCGCCGGGCAGGAGCCGACGGAACCGGTGAGTGAAGACGACAAGGCGCGCGCGGCCACCATCTTCGATGTGGCCCGGCTCGCCGGCGTATCGCACCAGACGGTGTCACGGGTGCTCAACGACCTGCCGAACGTGCGGCCAGCCACGCGCGACCGCGTCGAGCGGGCGATCAAGCAGCTGAGGTACGTGCCGTCGCAGGCGGCGCGCGCCCTGGTCACGCGACGGTCGCGCACCCTCGGCCTGATCACGACCGGTGCGCCCGACTTCGGTCCGTCGGCGACGGCGCTGCACTTCAACCAGGCGGCGCGCGATGCCCGGTACGCGGTCATCATGGCGAGCCTGCTCGAGACGGATGCCGCGTCGATGCGTTCTGCCGCCGAGATGCTCGTGCGCCAGAACGTCGAGGCCATCGTGCTGATCGCGGCGCACCGAACGGCCGTCGACGCGGTGCAGGGCATCGAACTCGGCGTGCCGCTCGTCGCCGTGGCGTCGCAGGGTTCGGGGCTCGCGCACCGGGTGTCGCTCGACCAGTTCGAGGGTGCCCGGCGGGCCGTCTCGCACCTCGTGGAGCTCGGGCACCGCGACATCCGTCACCTTGCCGGGCCCGAGGACTCGATGGATGCCGCGGAGCGCCTGCGCGGCTGGCGCGACGTGCTCGCCGCCCATTCGCTCGTCGCTCGCGAGCCGCTCGTGGGCGACTGGTCGCCGGCGAGCGGGTACCGGCTCGGGCGCGAGCTCGCGGCATCCGACCCCGACTTCACCGCGGTGTTCGTCGGCAACGACCAGATGGCGCTCGGCCTGATCCATGCGCTCACCGCTGAGGGGCGGTCGGTGCCGGGCGACGTGAGCATCGTCGGCTTCGACGACATCCCCGAGGCCGAGCACATCGCTCCGCCGCTGACGACCGTGCGGCAGGACTTCGCGCTGCTCGGCCGGGATGCGGTCGCCGCGGTGCTCACGGTGCTCGGCGACGAGCAGGCGGAGGACCTGCCCGTGCGGGCGCCGACGCTCGTGGTGCGTGCGTCGACGCGCGCCGTGGCGTAGCCGCGCCGCCGGGCTGCGCTCGGGACCACTCGCGTCGCACCGGACACGCCCGCCCGGACCCCTGGGACCACTCGTGTCGCACCGGACGCGCCGCCCGGCTGCGCTCGGGACCACTCGTGTCGCACGGGACACGGGATATCGTGCGTCCCGAGGGAAACGAGTGGTCCCGAACGCGGGCGCGGCCGGGCGCGCGTGCCGCGGCGCCTACCCCTGCCGCCCTACGCCTGCTGGCTGTAGTCGGGCAGCTCCTGCAGGGTCCAGCGGTTGCCGTCGGGGTCCTTCAGCGTGATGAAGCGGCCCCAGGCCTGCTCGTCGACGCCCTCGGCCTCGACGCCCTTGGCGCGCAGCTCGGCGAGTGCGGCGTCGGCATCGGGGATGACGACCTGGATGACGTCGAGCGACCCCGGCTCGATGGTGCTGCCGAGGCCCTCGCCGATCGCGATCGAGCATGCCGATCCGGGCGGCGTCAGCTGCACGAAGCGCAGGCCCTCGTTGACCCGCTGGTCGTGGTCGGCGTTGAAGCCGAGCTTCTCGACGTAGAACTCCTTCGCGCGATCGACATCCGTGACGGGCACGAAGATGAGCTCGATCTTCCAGGTCATGGTGAACTCCTCGGTGAGTAGGGTGCGATCCGTCCATCGAATCGCCTGCTTCGAGCGTAGGCAACGAAGCGGTCAGTTTCCGTCCGCAATGACGAGCGAGCGGATGCCGCGGCCCTCGAGTGGAAGGATGGATGCATGGCATTGCACATCACGGGGGAGCAGGCCGCCGACGAGCTGCTCAGCGTCGACGCGTTCGCGCTGCTCACGGGAATGCTCCTCGACCAGCAGGTGACCATGGAGTCGGCGTTCGCCGGGCCCGAGAAGATCCGCTCGCGCATCGGCTCGATCGACCCCGAGACCGTCGCGAGCTACGACCCCGAGGCCTTCGTCGAGGTGTTCAAGCAGACGCCGGCGGTGCACCGCTTCCCGGGATCGATGGCCGGTCGCGTGCAGGCGCTCGCCGCGGCGATCGTAGAGCAGTGGGGCGGCGAGGCATCCGCTCTCTGGACCCGGGGCGAACCGAGCGGTGCCGAGGTGCTCGCCCGGCTGAAGGCGCTGCCGGGCTTCGGCGAGCAGAAGGCGAAGATCTTCCTCGCGCTGCTCGGCAAGCAGTGCGGGCTGACGGCGCCGGGCTGGCGCGAAGCCGCGGGTTCGTACGGTGACGAGGGCGCCTTCCGCTCGGTCGCCGACATCACCGATCCCGAGTCGCTCGCCAAGGTGCGCGCGACGAAGCAGGCCGCCAAGGCCGCGGCGAAGGCCGCGAAGGGCTGAGCCCGGCGGGGCCCGTCAGCCGCGTCGGACGGGCTCGGCGGCAGGCCGGCTCGGCCGCACGAGCCGGCTCAGCCGCACGAGCCCGGCCCGGCCGCTCGAGACCGGGCCATCCGCCCCAGCCGACCCAGCCGGCTCAGCCGCACGCCTTCGCGGCGTACTCGGCGACGACGGTGGACGTCACCGCCACTCCGTCGATCACTGCCGAGGCATCGATCGTCACCTCGCCGGCCGGCACCTCGGCGAGCCTGGTGCTGAACGTGTGGACGGCATTCCTGCCCGGCGCAACTGCCGTGAACGCCTTCTCGCCGTACGCCGTCTGCACGCGCAGGTCGACCGGCACGTCGTCGTCGTTGGTGACCCGCACCGAGACGTAGGCCTTCGATCCGATGCACCGCGGCTCGGCCGTGACCGCCAGTTCGAGCGAGGGCGGCGCCGACGCCGGCACGCCGAAGACCTCCACCTCGGAGAGATTCAGCGCGTAGGCGACGTCGTCGAGCTGGATCCGCACGTAGCGGCCCGTGGCTTGCGTTGGCGTGGTCGTCGGGCGGCCCGCCTGCGAGGTCACCACCGTCGACCAGACGCCCTCGGCGGCGAGGTCGTCGGCGGTGAGCGGGCGGTTCGGGAACGGCTCGGACGACACGGCGATCGTGTAGTCCTTGAGCCGCGCGGTGCAGCAGTCGACGCGGTTCCAGACCGCGGTCTCGGTGAGGTCGAACTGCGCGCCGAGGTCGACCTGCCACCACGGGCTGGCCTCGTTGCCGGCGGTGTTCGAGAGGTTTGAGCCGTTGCCGACGGTGTCGCCGTCGACCGCCTTCTCCGCCCCGTAGGTGTAGCCGCCGTCGAGCGGCCAGGTCGACGACTGGGTGGCGGGCTTGTCGAGGGCGACGTTCGTCGGTTGCTCGGGGAAGGTGAACGTGTAACTCTGCCCTTCGGCCGTCGGGAATGAGACCTTGTCGGGCCCGTCGGCGGTCACGGCGACGGGGTTGCCGTCGCCGTCCGTCACCGTGGCGCCGGCGATGCCGGGATAGCTCCCGATGAACTCGCCGCCGCCTCGCGCGGTGACCTCGAACTCGGTGGCGTTGCCGTCGCGCCAGGCCAGGTCGATCACGAAGTTGCCGCGGGCGACGAGCCCCTCGACCTGCCCGCTGCTCCATGCGCGAGGCAGCGCCGGGAGGAACTGCGTGTACCCGGCCTGGCTCTGCACGAGCATCTCGGTCATGCCCGCGGTGAGCCCGAAGTTGCCGTCGATCTGGAACGGCGGGTGCGAGTCGAGCAGGTTGTCGAGGAGCCCCGCGGTGTTGCCGCCGAGCATCGCGCGAACCATCGAGTAGGTGTCGTCGGCGAGGCCCGTGCGGGCGTACATGTTGATCTTCATCGCCTTCGACCAGCCGGTGCCGTTGAGACCGCGCTGTTCGAGCGAGGTGATCGCCGCGTCCATCCACTCGGGCGTCTCCTGGTTGATCAGGGTGCCGGGGAAGAGCCCGATGAGCTGCGAGGTGTGGCGGTGCACGGAACCCTGGTTGGCGCTGCCGCCGGCGCCGAAGTTCCAGATGGCCTCCTCGGGCAGGCTTCCGGCCTGCGCCCGGCCGAGGGTCGTCTCCTCGAACCACTCCTTGACCTGCCCTTGGCTGCCGATCAGGATCGGGTCGAGCTGGCCCTGCTTCTCCTGCCACACGGCTCGAAGGTCGGCGTCGACATCCAGGCGTTCGGATGCCTCGATCGCCATGTCGTACAGCTCCCACACGATCGACTGGTCGTAGGCGGTGCCGACGGCGGTCGGACCGTGCTCGGCCGAGACGCCGGGGGCGACGGTGAGTCGGCCCTGAGTGTCGCTGTACCAGAGGTACTCGTTCCAGAACGCCGCCATCTCCTTGAGCATCGGGTAAGCGCTCTCGCGCAGGAACTCCTCGTCGCCGGTGAAGAGGTAGTAGTCGTAGACGTTCTGCAGTGCCCACGACGACCCGCCGACGTTCCAGCCGTACTCCTGGGAGCCGATCGGCGCCGTGTGCCCGAACGGGTTGACCTGGGTGTTGATGAGGAAGCCGTTGCCGGTGCCGATGGGCGCCGTGGCGAAGTCCTCGGTCGCCACGGCCGCCGATCGCTCGGCCGTCAGCCGGCCGGGCACGACGAGCGATTCGACGTAGTCGTTGAAGGGCACCTGCGTCTCGGCGAGGTTCGTGATCATGGCCGGCCAGTAGTTCATCTGCACGTTGACGTTGAAGTGGTAGTCGGCGCCCCAGAACCGCCCGGCCTCGCCGACCATCCACAAGCCGACGAGGTTCGTGGGCAGGTCGCCGGCCCGTGAGCCGGCGATGCTGAGGTAGCGCCCGAACTGGTAGGCCAGCTCATCGACCGCGAGGTCGTGGTCGCCCGCGCGGTAGTCGCGCATGAGCTGGTCGGTCGGCACGTCGGGCGCGTCGCCGCCCACGTCGAACTGCACGCGGTCGAAGAGTTCCTGGTAGTCGGCGAGGTGACGCTCGAGCAACGGCGTGTAGCCGTTTGCCACCGCGGCGTCGACGCGTTCGGTGATCTCGGCGTGCGGGTCCTCGCCGCGATAGGCGGGGTACACGTTCTCGTAGTCCGTGCCCGTCGAGGAGACGAGGGTGACCGAGTCGGCGCCGGTGACGGTGAGCGTCTTGCCGTCGCCGCTCGTGACGGTGCCGCCCTCGTTCGCGAGCCTCACCTGCATCTCGGCCTTCAACTGGTTGTCGTCGACGCGGCCTGCGAGCGTGATGCGCTGCTGCGCGGCATCCGCTGTGCTCGTGGTGGTGAGGCCTGCGGCTGACGTTGCCGAGGTGGTGAACGAGAGCTTGCCCGCCTCCGACGCGCGCAGTCGCACCACGGCGACCTGGTCGGGGTAGCTCACGAAGTACTCGCGCTCGTAGTGCACGCCGCCGTGGTCGAAGTTCACCGACGAGACCCCGGTGCGCAGGTCGAGGTCGCGCACGTAGTTCGTGACCGCGGTGTCGACGATGCCGGCCGCGGCGAAGTCGAGTGAGATATCGCCGAAGTCCTGGTACTGCCCCATGCCCGTGCCGTTGCCGAACATGAGGTTCGTCAGCTGCTGGTTGGCACCGCCGGTGCCGGTCGCCGGGAGCCCGAACACGTACGCGGACTTGTCATCGAGCGCCTCGCGGTAGCTCTCGAGCTGCTCGGGCGTGACGGCGGTCGCCCGGTTGCCGCCGATGTAGTTCCGGCCGGCGGCTGGGCCGCCCCGCCAGAGGGTCTTCTCGTTGACGTGCAGGCGATCCTTGCTCGGCTGCCCGAAGGCCATGAGGCCGGTCGAGCCGTTGCCCTGCACGAGGGCGTCGTTCTCCCAGTTGACGACCGGTTTCGTGTACCACATGCGCAATGCGTTGCCGTCGGGCTGCGGCAGATCGGACGCGCTCGTTGCCCGGCCGGCAGCCGAGATCGAGGTGAAATCATCGGATGTCTCTGCGCTCGCCGCGGATGCGCCGGTGACGGCTATCCCGCTGAGGAGCAGGGCGAAGGCGGCAGCGGCGCTGATCGCCCGAACGTGACTCGCGTGCATGGGAAGACTCCTTCGTCTGACCTCTAGACGTACCGGCCGAGTTAGTAGAGCATATAAACAAAGTCGTCCGGAGGTCGAGAGCCAGACGAAGAGCAGTGCCCAGACGAAGGAGTCACCGCGTGCAGCTGAACCATCCACGCCGCCTCACGGCAACCATCGCGGCCCTGGCCGTGATCGCCGGGCTCACACTCGCAGCGACACCGGCCGCGAACGCCGCGAACGCGACGAACGCGGCGAACCCGGCGAACCCGGCGAACGCGGCCGAGCCGTCGGCCGCTTCCGCGTCGACCGACGATCCATTCGCGAACGCGACCGTCTCGCAGAGCTCCAAGCTCGACGGCGACGCCTCGCCGAGCTGGGGGCCCGAGCTCGCGATCGACGGCGACACGAGCGGGGTCTCGCCGGCGATCTCGCACACGGCGCTCGAGGCCAACCCGTGGTGGCAGGCCGACCTCGGCTCGGTGGTCGACGTCGAGAGCGTCGTCGTGTGGAACCGCACCGACTGCTGCTCGAACCGCCTCGCGTCGTTCTCGGTGTTCCTCTCGGCCGAGCCGTTCACCTCGACCGATCCCGCCGTCGTGCGCGCGCAGCCCGGCGTCGAGGAGCACACGGTCACCACCGCACCGTCGCCGTTCGTCACCATCCCGGTCGAGCTCGATGCCCGCTACCTCCGCATCCAGATCGAGGGCACCCAATACCTCTCGCTCGCCGAGGTGCAGCTGCTGCCGGCCGGGCACTCCACGTCGATGAGCCGCACGACGGTGCCGGCGTTCGACACGTGGGCGGATGCCGCGGGGTCGCTGACCCTCGATGAGACGACCCGGGTCGTGATCGATCCGGCCTCCCGCGATCTCGCGGCGGTCGCGTTCGGCGACGACGAGTTCGCGTCGAAGAAGACGACGGCCGAGACGGCCCAGGTGTTCGCTCGCGACCTCGCCGAGGTGTCGGGTCTCGATCCCGAGGTCGGCACCGGCACGCCGCGCGGCGGTGACATCGTCTTCGCCCTTGAGAACACCGAGGGCACTGAGCAGTCGACCGGTCGCGACGGCTATGCGCTCGAAATCGCCGACGGCATCGTGCGGGTGAGCGCGAACACCACGAGCGGCCTGTACTACGGCGGTCGCAGCGTGCTGCAGGCGCTGCGCGCGCACGACGACCATCGCACGCTCGGCAACGGCAGCGGCCTCGACGTGCCCAGCATGGAGCTGCGCGCCAACACGATCGACGTGTCGCGCGAGTACTGGGAGCCGCGGAACATCGAGGACGTGATCCGCCAGATGGGCTGGCAGAAGCAGAACGTGCTGATCTTCCACTTCGACGATGCCGAGTACTTCCGGTTGAACAGCCCGGCGTACCCGGGCCTCGCCGACCCCGAGTTCAGCTACGACCGCGAGCAGATCCAGCGGTTCGTCGAACTCGGCGCCGAGCACAACGTCACCGTCATCCCCGCGTTCGAGTATCCGGCGCACGTGTCGGCCAAGGCCTCGTACTTCCACATCGGCATGGGCGACGGCCCGCTCGAGGTCGAGCCCGGCTACGGCCCGCGCGAGACCGGCGCCGATGCCACGAACACGTGCGGGCAGCCGTACACTCACAGCCACCTCAAGCCCGACTTCACACTGAACTTCATGAACCCGAAGGCGATGCGGGTCTCGAAGGAGATGCTCGACGAGTTCGTACCTTGGTTCGACGCGCCATGGGTGCACATCGGCGGCGACGAGGTACCGGCCCAGCTGAACAACTGCCCCGCCCTGCAGGCCTGGTTCGCCCAGCAGCCCGACATCAAGACGCTCGCCGATGTCGAGGCCGCGTTCATCAACGAGCTCGACGCGCACCTCGAGGGCATGGGCAAGCGAACGGTCGCCTACAACGGCTTCGAGAACGGCGTGCCGGCGGGCGCCCAGCCGAAGGTCGACACCGACGTCATCGTGCAGCTGTGGACCGGCCCGAACAACCCCGCGAGTCTCGCGGCGTACGACAAGATCATGGGCAACGAGTCGCACTACTACCTCGTGCCGGCTCGATCCTCGTATCCGAAGGTCGGCGCGATCTTCGGAGCCGAACCCGCGGCGATGCAGGTCGACCCGGCGAACCCCAAGCACCTCGGGCTCGGCATGCACATCTGGGGCGACGACCTCGGCTGGGCCGAGGGGCAGTACCTCGAGAGCATCGCCTACCTGCCGAGGTCGGCCACTGCCGAGCGCACCTGGAATGCCGGCCCGCCTGCGGCCGGGGAGACGCTCGCGACCTTCACGGCACGACTGGCGGCGATCGGCACCGCGCCCGACTACACGGGTGTCGTGCCCGTCTCCGCGACCGATGACGGGCGCCCGATCCACGACTGGGTGGCGGCAGAGACGGCTTTCCCGGCGGGCATCTTCGATGCGCACTCCACGTCGAACCGTCGGCCGCTCACCGAGGTGTGCGGGCTCAACGGCATGACGCCGCTCTTCTCGAACGTCTCCGACGTGACCGATCCCGTGCAGGGTGTGGTCAAGCAGCTCGGCGGCAACGGCGCAGCGGCGGGATGGCACATGGGCGCCGTCGAGGTCTCGGGCGACTGGAGCTATGCGGTCAACGTGAAGGTGCCGGCATCCGTCACCGGTCGCGTGCAATTGCTCGACTCGCGCTCGGGTGCGTGGCTGAAGCCCGACGCCGACGGCGTGCTCCGCACGCAAGCGAGCTCGATCGACTTCGCGCTCGCCGGCTCGGGGCAGGTGGGCTTCGTGAACAATGGCGGCGCCGTCTCGTTCTCGTACGCGGCACCGCGCGATCAGTGGGTGCAACTCGTGTTCGTGTCGACGGCCGGGTCGACCGTGCTCTACGCGAACGGCGTGCAGGTCGGCGCCGTCGACTCGACGCTCCCGCTGCCCCGCTCGTGGTTCGCCGCACCGCGCCTCGTGCAGCTCCAGGGCATGCAGGTGTACGCCGAGGCGCTCTCGGGCGCCGAGGTCGCTGAGCAGTACGGCACCGGCGTGCCCGTGGTGCCCGAGGCGAACTGCCAGCCGCGGTTCGTGCCCGAGCCGCCCGCCGAGCTGAAGGACGTCGTGGAGTTCGAACCGAGTAGCGGCCCGAACGTCGAGGTCACCGTCGGCGAGCGCTGCATGGCCGGCAAGGTGTTCCTCTCAGTACGGGTGTCGAACCTCGAGGACGTGTCCGTCGACGTGACGGTCTCGACGGCCTACGGAGACAAGCGATTCGCGGCCGTGGCTCCGGGGAGGAACGCCGTGCACGCGTTCAACACGCGCTCGACGGCGATCGACGCCGGCACGGTGACGGTGACCGCCGTCGGCGACCTGGGCGGCGGCGGCGCGGTCACCGGGGAGTACACGGTCGAGCACGCGGCGATGTCCTGCTGAACGCGACTGCGCTCAGCAGGTCGTGCTGAGCATCCGGCCGGGCCAATGGACGGGGTCGGCCGGATGCGTCAGTCGACGAGGAACCCCGCGATCGCGAGCGCCATCGGCTTCGGCTCCCACGCGTGGTCGGCGGCCGGCACGGTGCCGCGGAACGCGTGCGGCAGGCTCGCCATGAGCGAGTCGGCGGCCGGCGTCATGAACTCGAGCGTCTGCTCGCCGAGCAGCACGAGCGTCGGCTGCGTGACGCCGGCCCAGAGCGCCGGCCGCGGCGCACTCTGCGTCCAAGCGAGCGCCTCGGCGTCGGGCTCGAGGCTCGGGCCCATCGAGGTCATGATCGGCCAGCCGGGGCTCGCCTTCGCGCCCTCGAGCCACTCTGGCGGCATGTCCTTCATGAAGTACTCGATCGTCGCGTCGCCGTCGCCGGCCGCGATGCGTTCGCGCAGGCCCGCGAGGAACTCGGCGCCGTCGGTGCCGAGCTCGGCGTTCAGCGGCACTTCCCACAGCACGAGCTTCGAGACCGCGAGACCGGATGCCGCGGCCGCGAGTGCGATCGCCCCGCCCGAGGAGCTGCCGAAGAGGGCGACGGCCTCATCGGCGCCCTCGGTGGCCACGTCGATGAGCGCGCCGAGGTCGTCGAGCGTCTGCGCGAGCGTGATGGGCGCTTCGGCGGCGCTCTCGCCACGGCCGCGCCGGTCGTAGTGGTAGACCGTGAATCCGTGACCGGCGAGTTCCTTCGCCATCTCGACGGTCGCCGGGTCGAACGCACGGAACTGCATCGCGCCGTCGACGAGGATCACGGGCGGACCCGAGCCCTGGCGGTCGTAGGCGATGCGCGTGCCGTCGGCGGAGGTCGCGAACTCGGTCATCAGATGCCCCTTCGTCTCGGTTCTGGGTCAGGCTACGCCGACAGGGCGAGTCGTGCCACGGGGATGTCGGTGGGTGGTGGCATCGTGGGTGTCACAACACCATATGTAGGGGTCGGCGGGGTGAAGCACCCCCAAGGGTTCCGATTCGCGACACGCCCGGCATCCGTCCACAGGGCAAGAGATTTCGAAGACGCCGGCTGTGGATAACCTCCGGCGAAGCCGCGAGAATCCGCCGGTCACCGAGGCATCCGCTGTTCATAACCCGTGGATAACCCCGTGGATAACTACACGAATGTAACTACAGCATGTTGTGGCAGTCGAGTTCTTCGAACACTAGATGTAGTATTGAAGTACGAAATGCAACACCGGGGGACGGGCTCCTCCAGAGCCTGAGAACGAGGGGAAAACAATGACGGTCACGGTCTACACCAAGCCTTCTTGCGTCCAGTGCAACGCGACGTATCGCGCCCTCGACAGTAAGGGCATCGAGTACGAAGTGCTCGACCTCTCTGTCGACGAGAGCGCCCTTGCGCAGGTCAAAGAGCTGGGCTACCTGCAGGCCCCGGTCGTCATCACCGACGAAGGCCACTGGTCGGGATTCCGTCCCGACAAGATCGACGAGCTCGCCTCGCGCCTCGCATAAGAGGCACCGGTGAGCTCGGGGGAGTGAACCGGTGGAGAACGCAGTCGCGAAGGACGCACCATGACGAATCTGGTCTACTTCTCGAGCGTCTCGGGCAACACGAAGCGCTTCATCGAGAAGCTCGGCCGCTCTGCGGCTCGCATCCCGCTGCATGCGCGTGAAGCAGCATTGCACGTCGACGAGCCCTATGTGCTCGTCGTGCCGACCTATGGCGGCGGCGACGGCAAGGGTGCCGTTCCGAAGCAGGTCATCCGCTTCCTGAACGACCCCGACAACCGCTCGAACATCCGCGGTGTCATCAGCGCGGGCAACACCAACTTCGGTACGGCCTTCGGTCTGGCCGGCGACATCGTCGCCGCCAAGACCGGGGTGCCGCACCTCTACCGCTTCGAAGTATTCGGAACACCAGACGACGTTCGCGCCGTCAACGATGGATTGGACGCATTTTGGCAAACACAGCGACAACTGACGGCGTAGCGCTCATCGACGCACCGCGATCGGCCAGTGGCATGGACTACCACTCGCTCAACGCGATGCTGAACCTCTACGGCCCGAACGGCGAGATCCAGTTCGACAAAGACCGTGAAGCGGCGCGCGAGTACTTCCTGCAGCACGTCAACCAGAACACCGTCTTCTTCCACTCGCTGAAAGAGCGCCTCGACTACCTCGTCGAGAAGGAGTACTACGAGCAGGCCGTGCTCGACCAGTACTCGTTCGAGTTCATCACGAAGCTCAACGACCTGGCGTACTCGAAGAAGTTCCGCTTCGAGACGTTCCTCGGCGCGTTCAAGTACTACACGAGCTACACGCTGAAGACGTTCGACGGCAAGCGCTACCTCGAGCGCTTCGAAGACCGCGTCGTCATGACGGCCCTCGGCCTGGCGCAGGGGGACGAGAAGCTCGCCGTCAACCTCGTCGAGGAGATCATCGGCGGCCGCTTCCAGCCGGCCACGCCGACCTTCCTCAACACGGGCAAGGCCCAGCGCGGCGAGCTCGTCTCCTGCTTCCTGCTCCGCATCGAAGACAACATGGAGTCGATCTCGCGCGGCATCAACTCCGCCCTGCAGCTCTCGAAGCGCGGCGGCGGCGTGGCGCTCTCGCTCTCGAACATCCGCGAGGCAGGCGCCCCGATCAAGCAGATCGAGAACCAGTCGTCGGGCATCATCCCCGTGATGAAGCTCCTCGAAGACTCCTTCAGCTACGCCAACCAGCTCGGTGCCCGCCAGGGCGCCGGCGCGGTGTACCTGAACGCGCACCACCCCGACATCATGCGGTTCCTCGACACCAAGCGCGAGAACGCCGACGAGAAGATCCGCATCAAGACGCTGTCGCTCGGCGTCGTCGTGCCCGACATCACGTTCGAGCTCGCCAAGAACGGCGAAGACATGTACCTCTTCTCGCCGTACGACGTCGAGAAGGTCTACGGCAAGCCGTTCGGCGACATCTCGGTCACCGAGAAGTACCGCGAGATGGTCGACAACCCGCGCATCAAGAAGACGAAGATCAACGCGCGCGAGTTCTTCCAGACGATCGCCGAGATCCAGTTCGAGAGCGGGTACCCCTACATCGTGTTCGAAGACACGGTGAACAAGGCGAACCCCATCAAGGGCCGCATCAACATGTCGAACCTGTGCTCGGAGATCCTGCAGGTGAACACGCCGACGACGTACAACGAAGACCTGAGCTACAACGAGATCGGCAAGGACATCTCGTGCAATCTCGGCTCGCTGAACATCGCGCTCACGATGGACTCGCCCGACTTCGGCAAGACGGTCGACACCGCCATCCGTGGCCTGACCGCTGTCTCGAACATGAGCCACATCACCTCGGTGCGCTCGATCGAAGACGGCAACGACAAGTCGCACGCCATCGGCCTCGGCCAGATGAACCTGCACGGCTACCTCGCTCGCGAGCGCATCTTCTACGGCAGCGAAGAGGGCATCGACTTCACGAACATCTACTTCTACACGGTGCTGTTCCACGCGCTGAAGGCGTCGAACGCCATCGCGAAGGAGCGTGGCGAGACCTTCGTCGGCTTCGAGGACTCGAAGTACGCGTCGGGCGAGTTCTTCGACAAGTACACGGATGCCGCGTGGGTGCCTGCGACCGCCAAGGTCACGCAGCTCTTCGCCGACTCCAACGTGCACATCCCGACGCAGGAGGACTGGAAGGCGCTGAAGGCGTCCATCCAGGAGCACGGCATCTACAACCAGAACCTGCAGGCCGTGCCGCCGACCGGTTCGATCTCGTACATCAACAACTCGACGGCCTCGATCCACCCGATCGCGTCGAAGATCGAGATCCGCAAGGAAGGCAAGCTCGGTCGCGTGTACTACCCGGCTGCGTTCATGACGAACGACAACCTCGAGTACTACCAGGACGCCTACGAGATCGGCTACGAGAAGGTCATCGACACCTACGCCGCGGCGACGCAGCACGTCGACCAGGGCCTCTCGCTCACGCTGTTCTTCAAGGACACGGCGACGACGCGCGACATCAACAAGGCGCAGATCTACGCATGGAAGAAGGGGATCAAGACGATCTACTACATCCGCCTGCGTCAGCTCGCGCTTGAGGGCACGGACATGACTGAGTGCGTCTCATGCATGCTGTGAGCATTTCTCACGTTTCGCCGGTCGAGTAGCGAAGCGTATCGAGACCCGTCGCCACGCGACATCCGCTCTCTCTTCTTGAAGGATTTGAAATGACTCTCACGGACCCGGTGAACTCCGCCAGCAACGACCCCGCCCACACGGGCGGCAAGCTGAAGCTCGTCAGCCACGTCAACGCGATCAACTGGAACCGCATCCAGGATGACAAGGACCTCGAGGTCTGGAACCGTCTGGTCAACAACTTCTGGCTGCCCGAGAAGATCCCGCTGTCGAACGACATCCAGTCGTGGAACACGCTGACGCGTGACGAGCAGGTGCTGACGATGCGCGTGTTCACCGGGCTCACGCTGCTCGACACGATCCAGGGCACGGTCGGCGCGGTCTCGCTGATTCCCGACGCGATCACCCCGCACGAAGAGGCCGTCTACACGAACATCGCGTTCATGGAGTCGGTGCACGCGAAGAGCTACTCGTCGATCTTCTCGACGCTGTGCTCGACGAAGGACATCGACGACGCCTTCCGCTGGTCGGTCGAGAACGAGAACCTTCAGAAGAAGGCCGCGATCGTCATGGAGTACTACCAGGGCGACTCCCCGCTGAAGCGCAAGGTCGCTTCGACGCTGCTCGAGAGCTTCCTGTTCTACTCGGGCTTCTACCTGCCGATGTACTGGTCGTCGCGGGCGAAGCTCACCAACACCGCCGACATGATCCGCCTCATCATCCGCGACGAGGCCGTGCACGGGTACTACATCGGCTACAAGTTCCAGAAGGGTCTCGAAGGTCTCTCGCAGGCCGAGCGCGACGACCTGAAGGACTACACGTTCTCGCTGCTCTACGAGCTCTACGACAACGAGGTGCAGTACACGCAAGACCTCTACGACGGTGTCGGCCTGACCGAAGACGTCAAGAAGTTCCTGCACTACAACGCCAACAAGGCCCTTATGAACCTCGGCTACGAGCCGATGTTCCCGAAGACCGTCACCGACGTGAACCCGGCGATCCTCTCGGCGCTCTCGCCCAACGCTGACGAGAATCACGACTTCTTCTCGGGGAGTGGCTCGTCGTACGTGATCGGCAAGGCCGTCGTGACTGAGGACGAGGACTGGGACTTCTGACCAACGGGCCCGATCCGACGCCGGAGTCGCTCCCGTATCCTTCGCCTGAAGGATGGCTGCCCGATCCGCAGTACTTCCCGACCTCGGCCATCTGGGCCGTGGGCGGTGTCGCGGTAGCGGTCGGCATCGGGTCAGCGCTGCTCACCGCGGCGGGGTCGTTGGTGTGGGGTGTCGTGCTCGCTGTGCTCTTCGGGTTGATTGCACTGACCGCGATGGTGTTCGGCCTCTTCGCCGTGCGTCGGAGCCCTCCGCAGTTGATCAACGCCGTGACGCTCGGCCGAGCCACGGCGCGGCCGGTCGATGGTTGGGTGCACTTCTGCCGTGAACGCCCAGTGCGAATCTGGAGCGTGCTGTGGTTGATCGTGATGGGGCTCGGCACCGGTGTACTGCTCGGGTTGGCGATGCCGGGCGTGCTGGGCGCACCCGGCGGCCTGTGGTGGTTGTTCCTGTTCGTTCCGTTGCTCGTGCTCTGCCTCGTGCCCATCGGGGCCGGGGTGCTCCAGCTCGTACTCGACCGCAAGAACACCTCCTTCGGCAGGATCCCGGTGGGGCTGACCCTCAGCCGTCATGGCGTGGCGCGGTACCTGATCGCCGGGGGCGTGCGGTGGGTGCCGTGGGAGACGATCAGCGGCGTCGAGGCGCACGTGCATTCTCGCGTCAGCATCAGTCGTATCGGCACGGCCGAGCCATTGGAGTTCACCGCGGGCGTCTTCGAGCAGGACGCGGTGCTGCTGTACTGCGCGGTGCGTTTCTACGCCGAGCATCCCGAACTGCGTGAGGAGCTCAGCACGATCGTGGCGCAGCGCCGCTTCGAGAGCTGGGATCGCGCGCTCAGCGTTCGCTGAGGGACCGGAATCTCGTCCACAATTCAAGGCACCTCCGAGGTCCAGCCAACCGAGTACTGCAATCTTCGGGTTGAGCCCGTCGAAACCGTGCGTGCGTGATTCGACGGGCTCAACCCGATGAACGGGTGTCAGCCCCGGTGGCTCAGCAGGTCAGGTCGGCGTGTTCGACCGTGACCTCGCCGGTGACCGGGCCGGCGCCCAGGTCTGTGGCAGTGGCCACCGTGAGGTCACCCGGATCCAAGGTCGTCGCACGGGTGTTGAACGCGTGCACGACGTTCTTGTCAGCCGCGACCGCAGTGAACTGCTTCTGACCGAACTCCGTGGTGATCGCCACGTCGACGGGCACGGCCTCGAGATTGTGCACGCGAGCCGTGACGTACGCTTTGCCAGCGATGCAGCGCTCATCGACGGTCACCTCGACGTTCGGGCTGACCTCCTCGGTGCCGGACGGGGTCACCCGGAAGCCGTCGACCAGCATGAATGATCCTGACTTCTTGACGAGCTTGATCGTGTGCGAGCCCGGCGTCACGGCCGTCGAGAACACCTCTTGCATTGCAAGCCGGCTCGTCGCTCGCGCGTCCACCGTCGTCTGGAATTGGCCGTCGATATAGACATCGATCAGGCCGTAGCTCGGTTCCTTCTCGGTGACGAACCCGATGCGGCTCCCCGTGAACGTGAACGTCGCGGACGAGTTGTCCACCGTGGTGTATGCCACATCGTTGTTGTGGTTGCCGAAGTCGCGATTGATGCTCGTCGACCAGCCGCTGCCCGCGTAGGCGATCGCCGGCGAGTGGTTGTTGACCACTGTCGGGCGCAGCACCTGGAGCGCATCGAGGACGAGGTACTGCCCCGAGCGTTTGACGACGCGAATCGTGTGCGTGCCGGATGCCAGGTCGCGCTTGCTGAAAACGACCTGCTTCACCTGTCGCGCGCCGGCGGCGTACGCCGAGACCGTCTGGACGAGCGTGCCATCGATGTACACGTCCATGTCCCCGTACGTCGGGTGCCGCTCCGAGACGATCTCGATGCCGGTTCCCTCGAAGGTGTAGCTGAATTCCGCGCCGTTGGCTGTGGCGTACGACACGTCGCTGTTGTAGTTGCCGAAGGGTCGCGCGAGACCGCCGTTGCGGGACCACCCGGCCCCATAGGTGATGAACTGGTCGGTGTCCGCGACGCGCAACTGCCCGAGGCCGCCATGCACCAGAGCAGCAAGATCTTCGAACCGGTTCTGGGTCGCATTGCCCCAGGCCCCGTTCTCCCACATCATGACGTTCATACTGAATGGCATGCGACGCGCATTCATCGTCGCGATCCGATCCCGGAGTTGAGGCGCCGTTTCGGCCGAGGTGATGATCTGCTGACCGGATCCGGTGATGCCCCAATTGTTCTCTGTGATGCTCATCAAATGATCGGCCTCACCGACTCCCGGACCTGCGATGATCTTCCCGTCGCTGCCGCTGGGGGCCGAAATCCCCGGCCACGGGCTGCCGTTGCTGGCGATCTCACCGAAGAAGATGTCGTCGGTGTTCGTGATCTGAGCGGAATTCCAGCCGCCGTTGAAACTCACCATGCGCTGGGGGTTGCCTGCGCGGGCGGACTGCTTGAGGTCGAGATAGCTGTACCCGTAGTAGGCGTTTCCATCATCGAAGAACCACCCGTCGAGGTCGCTGCCGTAGCGGGTTCCGATCTCCTCGATCACAGTCTTCCAATTTGCGATGAAGGTCGCGCGATCGCCCCAGCCGCGGGTGGGGTAGGTGCTGGGGAACTGCTGCTTCTGCCACCAGTCGGTGGTGTTCGCGCCGAGATGCCAGTCCTGCCCGGTGTGGTAGTAGAGATGGAAGCCGATGTTGTCCGCCTTGAGCGCGCTTGCGACCTCGCCGATCAGATCTCGCTGCGTCGTACGGTCGCCGTGTCCGAGGATCGCATCGACAGAGGAGATCGGCGCCGACATCTGATACGTCCACCACGAAATGGACCAGATCACGTATCCGGCGCCGGTCGCCTTGACCTTCTCGACGAACGCCGGCACATCGAAGTCGTTGGTCTGCTGCTCCATCGACTTCTTCGTTCCGCTACGGGGCCCACCCCAGGGACCGTACTGGAAGAAGAGGCCGTACGGCGTGCTGGTGAACGCGCTCGTATCGGCGCGAGCCGCAGCGACATCCGCCTGGTATGCGCTGTATTCGCTGGACGGGAACATCTCGAGCGCCTTCAACGACGCGGTTCCCGAAAGCGAACCCGTTCGCGTGAGCGTGATGCTCGATGTGCCGGCTGGGAGCGCCACGTCACCGATCAGTCGGCGGTCCCATCGGCCTTCAGCCATCGTCGTCGTGACCGGGGTCGTGGACAGCACGGGCCCGCTGGCATCCCCGCTCCGCACGGTCAGTTGGAACTGCTGCCCCTGAGGGGCAGCCATGAGCGACTGTACGCGGTACGTGCGGGCAGCAGGCTGAGTGACCGTCCAGGTGAAGTGCTGGTCGGCTCGCGTCCATCCGGACATGTACAGGTCGAACGGCCAGCCGGGAGCGCCCATGGTGAAGTCGGAGCTGCGCGCAGCACGGTTCGCACCGAGGACGACCTGGCCGTCGACGTCGGTCACGGTGCTGAGGGGAAGCTCGGCGGGGCCGCCTTGGGGGAGATCGCTCGCGGCCGATGCCGCGTTCGCGCTCGTCAGGAGGCTGGCCGTCAGCGCGATCAGCGCTAAGAAGCCCACTCCGGCGCGTGGAAGTCGTCGGTGCATGGTGTGTACCTCTCGTCGTCGTTGACTGGGAATGTTACGCGTACCACGCCTCAGCATGATCCGGCGGCTACGGCGCTGTCAAGAGGTCGCGCGAGAGGGGCGGACGGTGATGCGACGACCCGCACGCAGGTGAACCATCCCTACGGACGCACGTCCGAGCCTGGACTGCGGGCAAGCCCGACCTGCCTGTCGGCTGTCAGTTCGCCGCGGGCGGTGGAGCTGTCGAGTCGTGAACTTCGAAGCGCGTCGGGAGAATGATCTCCCGGCCCGGTCCGTCTTCGTCGCCTGCGAGGCGGCCCAGCAGCATGCCGGTTGCCAGTTCTGCCATCTCTGCTGCGGGCTGAATGATGCCGGTGAAGAACGGGTCGAGGACCGAGTCGCTCCGCGCGTTGTCGAAGGTCGCGATCGAGACATCCTCTGGCACCCGCATCCCGAGCTCACGAGCAGCTTTGGCAGCGCCGATGGCGATGAAGTTGTTCGCCGTCACCATGGCGCTGGGTCGGTCGTGGCCGCCGAGCACCGACAACGCCATCTGGTAGCCGCCTTCGACCGTGAAGGGGGCGTTGCGCAATGCGACGGGCGACAATCCCGCACCTCGAAGCGCCGAGATGAAGCCGTCTGTTCGCTCCAGAGCGGAGACGATCTCGCTGGGACCGGACAACATGGCGAGCCGCTTGTGTCCGAGGTCGAGGAGGTAGTCGGTGAGTTGTCGTGATGCCGTGCCCGTGTCACAGCGCACGACATCCACGTCGTTCCCTGGCATGGGGTAGCCGATCACGCTGATCGGCAATCCCTGGCCCTGGACGAAGTCGACCGAATCGGGTCGGTTCGTCACCGGAGCGAGCACGATGCCGTCGACGCGTCGCTGCACCAGCGCGCGCAGCTGCGTCAGCTCGTTCTCCTCGCTCGCCTCGGTGTGGGTGAAGAGCACCGTGTAGCCATCACGTCTGGCCGTGTCGCCCACGCTGCGGATCTGCTGAATGGCGAAGGGATTGCTGATGTCGGCAACGACGAGCGCAATCACCATCGTCCGATTCGTGCGGAGAGTCTGGCCGATCATGTTCGGCACGTACTTGAGCTCTGCGATGACCGCCTCGACGCGAGACCGAGTCTTCGGTGACACCGAGTCAGGGTTGTTGAGGACCCGCGACACTGTCATCGGGGCGACGCCGGCCCTGTCTGCGACATCTCGGATCGTGGCCATCGTCCCTCTCATACCTGCTCCTGCCCACCGATGCTACGCGTAACACCGAGCGTCGGCGTCGCACTCTGGATACCCAGAGGCCACCGATCACCTTCCGGTACGCGAACGCGCCCGGGCGGATGCTGCAAGGCCCGTGACCTTCTACGATGCTCGGTCGGCTCTGGCACCGCCCCCACCTCCGCCTCAGCCGTGTGTCGTCAGAGGAGTCGGGGACTGCTCGTCACGCAGCACGATATCAATCACCGGCGCCAGCAGGTCCGCCACGTCTGGTGGGATCGTGATGACGAGCTCGCCACGAGGGTCCGCTTTGCCAGCATGCACTTCGGGCAGACTTGCGATTCCGACGAAATCAAGCGTCCGCGAGTCGCCGACGACGTGGACGGACTCGATGCGTCGGACCGGAATATTGGAGACCGTGATCGAATCCCACGGTCGGAGCGTGCAGTAGACGAAGACGTGCTCGCCATCCGAGTCGATCTTCCGCCCCAGCGGGAGCGGCGCCCTGAGGTCCGCTGGTCGTGAGATCGATCCGTAGACCGCTGACGCATTGCGTCGAATCCACTGCCCGATGTCGTCGAGTCGGGACGCCGCTTCCTCCGGAATGCGGCCATCGCCCCTGGGCCCGACGTTCAGGAGAAGGTTGCCCCCCGAGGAGACGGTCTCGGCGAGTGTCGCGAGAATGGAGGGCGTGCTCTTCCACGGTCCGTCATCTGGCACCCAGCCCCATGAGTCCGTCATCGTCATGCAGATCTCCCATGGGCCGGCCGGCACCCGCTCGGGTATCTGTTGCTCCGGGGTCGCGAAGTCGCCGAAACCGACGCACCGATCATTGACGACGCAACCGGGCTGCAGGGAAGCGACTAGCCTGCGTATCTCCGCGAAATCCCATTCCTCAGGGGTGTGCTCGAATTCGCCGTCCAGCCACAGAACGTCGACGACGCCGTAGTTGGTCAGCAGCTCCGTCAGTTGGCCGATGAAGAACGCTCGATACCGCTTCCACTGGGCCTCGGAGACCCGTTGGTAGCTGCCGATCCGATACGGCTTCGTCACTGTCTCATCTGTCATGCGTGGATACTCTGCGTGGTACCAGTCCGGGAGGGAGAGGTACAGCCCGATCCGAACGCCGGCCTCCCTCAGTGCCGCGACGAGCTCCGCAGTGAGGTCTCGCCCGAACGGCGACGTCTTCGCGATGGAGTAGTCCGAGAGTCCCGTGTCGAACATGGCGAATCCATCGTGGTGCTTTGCCGTGAAGACCGCGTAGGCGGCACCGGAATCGGCGATGATGCGCGCCCACTCGACGGCGTCGAAATCCTGCGGGTCGAACTCCGCCGCGTTCGCGAAATACTCGTCGCACGCGACCGGCTCTCGCGGAGGGTGCTGCCCCTCGACACCTCCGGTCATCTGCCACGACAACTCCCATCCGCGGTGAGCAGCATGACCGAAGTGGATGAAGACTCCGAAGCCGGCTGAGGCGAACCAGTCGGTGTTGACGTCGTTGCTGATGATGAACTCCCTCGTTCGTGTTGCGATTGTGAAATGATACGCGTACCATCACCGTATCGCGACAGTGTACCGGGCAATCAGCCGACTGCTCATCGGAGGCGGAACGGGCTTGATGCCCTCGTCGTTGCGATGCGCCAACAGTGCGATCCTTCCCTCGGGCAGGATCACGATCACAATGAAGTGAAAGGACAGATCACATGAGATTGCGCAACGCAGCAGTCACCGCGGCAGCCCTCGCAGCCTCCGCGCTGGTCCTCGCGGGATGCGGCTCGAACGGTGGAGTCGGTGGAAGCGATGACGTCGAGCAGAACACCGGCGAAAAGGCCACGATCAACTATTGGACTTGGTTCCCGCCGCAAGCGACGCTCGACGCGGCCATCGCCGCATTCGAGGAGGAGAACCCGAACATCACGGTGGAGCTCCGCACCTTCGAAGCCGCGGATTACCAGAAGCAGCTTCCGCTCGCTCTCTCCGGCGGTGAGAGCATCGACGTGGTGGGTGTGCAGGTCTCGGCCATGACGAACTCGGTCAAGGACTACCTGCACCCGGCTGATGAGTGGACCGGCGACTGGCTCGCCGACATCAACCCCACGATGGTCGAGCAGACGACGTCGATCGCGGATGATGAGGTCCTCTACTCGGTGCCGATGGGCTCCATCGGCAGCCCGCTCATGTACTACAACGCCGCGATGCTCGAGGAACTGGGCATCGAGGTGCCCACGACGGCAGCCGAGTGGAAGGTCGCGGTCGACGAGATCAAGGCGCAGAAGCCCGACGTCACCCCGGTCGTCTTCACGGGAGAGCCGTACTGGCAGGAGGAGATGCTGTTCGGCATCGCCGAGCAGAACTCGCCCGGCCTGTCCGATGACATCATCGGCGGCGACGGCGCGTGGGATCAGCCGGCGCTCATCGAAGGCCTCAACACCTACAAGTCGATCTTCGACGACGGGATCGTTGGAACCGACGTGCTGAGTCTGCAGGGCACCCGTCCCAGCGAGCTGTTCTCCGCAGGCCAGGCGGCGTTCTACATCGACGGTTCGTGGCAGAACTCCCTCCTGTCGGCCGCCTACCGGTCCGAGAACGGGATCGAGCTCGAGGACGTCGGCGTCACGGGCCTGCCCGTGATCGACGGCGGATCTCCCGCGGTCCGGGCGCTGGCCGAGGGCGGTCTCGCGATTCCGGCGGCGTCGAAGAACGTCGAGGCGGCGACGGCGTTCATCAAGTTCATGGTGGAAGCCGGCGGCGCGGACGTCTGGGCCAAGGACCTCGTTCTCGTTCCGAGCCTCGACGGCTACACCCTTCCCGACGGCGTCCTCGAGAGCGACGCTGCGCAGCAAGGCTTCCAGACGGCCAGCACTCTCATCGGAGCGCCGACGTCCAAGCGGGACAGCCAGCAGGACTTCCTGAACCAGGTGGAAGGAAACGCGATTCTGGACGTCCTTCGCGGTACGAAGACCGCTGAGGAAGCCGCTGCGACGATGCAGGAGGAGTGGACCTCCGGCCGCTACCCGCACGGTTCGGACCAGTGACGACGACCGAGACCTCCACTCTCGTCACGCGCGCGGGGGAACGGCGGCAACGCCGGTCCCCCGCGCGGGGGGGCCGCGGGAGGTCGCCTTTCCGCGGGGGATGGTACGTCGTCCTCTTTCTCGGCCCGCTCCTGCTGTTCTACGGGGTGTACTTCCTGTACAGCTTCGGCATCCTCGGGATGGTCAGCACCGAGCGCGTGGGACTGACGTTCCGCAACGCCGTCGACGTCGGGATGCAGAACTTCGTCCTCGTTCTCGAGGACCCCACGTTCCAGCGCTCCCTGATCAACACGATCGTGTTCGGGCTGTTCAGCGTGCTGGTCGCATTGACCCTGGGCTTCATCCTGGCCATGATGCTCGCGTCCGGCGTCAGGATGCGCAGACTGTTCTACACCGTCTTCCTGCTGCCGTCGTTGATCCCCATGTCGCTGTTCGCGACGGTCTTCAGCCGGATGCTGGAGACACGCGACGGCGCGATCAACGATGGCTTGCGTAACCTCGGCCTGGGCTTCCTCGCCCAGGACTGGCTCGGCGACCCAACTGCCGCCTACGTCGCGATCGGCATCCTGCTCACGTATACGATCGGGCTGCCGATCATGTACTACACGACCGACGTCGCGCAGGTGAATGCCTCGATCGTGGAGTCGGCCACCTTGGACGGCGCATCCGTGTGGCAGATCTACCGCATCATGCTGTTCCCGTTGCTGCGTACGACTCACATCACCGTGATCCTGTCCGTCATCCTCGGATCGTTCCGCGCTTTCGACATCATCTACTTCTCGACCGGCGGCCAGCCGGGTGGGCGCACCGACATCACGGGCACCTATATCTACAAAGCGACGCTCGGCCTGGATCGGGTCGGCTACGCCGCCGCTGCGTCCATCATCGTGCTGATCATCGCGCTCATCATCTCGGTCGTGCAGATCATCGTGCGACGGAAGGCCTCGTGATCATGGCACGCATGAAAACCCAACACGCCGCAGACGAGGAGGCCCTGCCGCTGCGCAGCCGCCGGATCGACAAGATCCTCATCTACGGGTTCCTCGTCATCATCGGCCTGGCGTTCGCCGCGCCCCTCATCAATGCCGTGCAGATGTCAGTCGCGGTCGGAGGAATCGGCAACTACTGGGCGGTGCTCACCCGCACCTTGAACGGCGTGTCGATTCCGCAGACCTTCCTGAACAGCGCGATCATCGCGCTCATGCACGCCGGGCTCGTGTGCGTGATCGGCGCCCTCGCCGCCTATGCGTTCTCGTTCATCCCCTTTCGGGGACGCGAACCGCTGTACTACGGGGTGCTCCTGTTCCTTGCGGTCCCTGCCACGTCCATCCTCGTTCCCGTGTACTTCATCAGCGGCACTCTGGGCCTGTTCAACACCCACATCGGTGTGGCCCTGCCCGAAGCGGTCCTCACCTTGCCGTTCGCGGTGCTGCTCCTTCGCAATCGGATGGATGACATTCCCCGTCAGCTCGTCGAGGCTGCGATCCTCGACCGCGCGAGCCACATCGGCGTCTTCTGGCACGTTGCAGTACCGCTCTGTCGGGGGCCGCTGTTCAACTTGGCCGCGCTGAGCGTGATGTGGTCACTCCAGGACTTCCTCTTCCCGTCGGTGCTCCTCCGCTCGCCCGCGCTCACAACAGCGGCGCAGGCGGTGCAGACGATCCGCAGTGCGTTCGGGCCGACCCCCGCCGAATCCTCCCAGTACTACGCAGCGCTCGTGCTGCTCGGCGTGCCCGCGCTCGTGATCATCCTCTTCGCCTTCAAGTACGTCACCAGCGGCCTCTCCGCCGGCGGCGTAAAGGAGTGAGCGGAGCGCCAGCTCGCACAGCCCGGCCGCCGGCCACCGATCACCATCGTCTCCTGACTCATCTCAGCGGCGACCTGACTCACCTCCAGAGCGGACCTCAGATGAGCCGCCAGACCCTCCCCGGAGAGATGCAATGACAACCACCATCACCACGGCGCGCGCTTTCCTCGTCGACATCACTGTCGAGACGGAGCGCACCGATGCGGTGCAGAGCTTCGTGAAGCAAGAGACCATCTTCGTCGAAGTGTCCACGAGCGACGGCCTGCATGGCCGCGGCTACGCATACACCATCGGCACCGGTGGCCGGGCGGTGCTGTCGATGCTGCGCGAGCACCTCCTCGATGTGCTGATCGGTCAGGATGCCGACCGCATCGAGGCGGTCTGGCATCGTCTATTCGCGTCAACGCGGGCGACGACCACCGGCGCCATCACATCGCTTGCGCTGGCCGCGATCGATACCGCGCTGTGGGACGTGGCATGCCAGCGAGCCGGGCTGCCGTTGTGGCGACTCGCCGGCGGGTTCCGACGCGACGTGCCGCTCTACGACACCGAGGGCGGCTGGCTCCATCTTCCGATCGACGAGTTGGTGGACGGAGCCCTGAGCTCCCAGCGGAAGGGGCTGAGCGGGGTGAAGGTCAAGATCGGGAAGCCGAATGGCCAAGAGGACCTCGAGCGGCTGGCCGCCATACGTGACGCGGTCGGATCCCAGTTCGACCTCATGGTCGACGCGAACCAGTCCATGACCGCGGCGGAGGCGATCCGCCGTG
The DNA here is from genome assembly GCF_001427265.1 of Agromyces sp. Root1464. NCBI lineage: Bacteria > Bacillati > Actinomycetota > Actinomycetes > Micrococcales > Microbacteriaceae > Agromyces > Agromyces sp. Root1464. The sequence goes on along the minus strand of NZ_LMFU01000001.1, from coordinate 373,859 downwards.
CCAGGCTGTTCGATGGGCTCAATCTCGGTTGGATCGAGGAGCCGCTTCCAGCGGACGACATCGAAGGCCACGTGCGCCTGTCGCGATCGACGGCGACACCGATCGCAGTGGGGGAGTCGATGTATTCGATCGCCCAGTTCCGTGAGTACCTCGACCGTGGCGCGGCCAGCATCATCCAGGTCGATGTCGCCCGGGTGGGCGGGATCACGCCATGGCTGAAGGTCGCCCATCTCGCCGAGGCGTTCAACGTCGACGTGTGTCCGCACTTCCTGATGGAGCTTCACGTGAGCCTGGTCGCAGCCGTCCCGAACGGGCGGTATGTGGAGCACATCCCTCAGCTGCGTGCGGTCACCAAGAAGGAGATGCTCATCGAGAGTGGCCGCGCATACGCGCCCGAGAGCGTCGGACTCGGCATCGACTGGGATCGTGACGCGATCGAAGACCGGATCGTCGCGTAACGAAGCCGCTGCCCAGCGCCAGGACGGCAGGACACGTCGGTGAGAGTCAGTCCGCAGCCACGTCCTTCGGCGGGTTGAACATGAACTCGATTCGGATGCCGTTGTCGTCTTCGACGAACGCCGCGTAGTAGCGGTCGCTGAATCGCGTGAATACCTTCGGGCCACTGACGGCCGTCCAGCCCGCATCGATCGCGATTGCGTGCAAGCGGTTGACCGTCTCGCGCGAATCAACGGGGAAGGCGAGGTGCTGCCATCCGACCTTGCCGTGGCGGTGCGGACCGCTGCCCGGTTCTCGAGTCGGGAAGAGGATGAGCTCGTCTTCGCCCAGAGACCAGGACACGCTGTCGTCGGCGTCCTGCCGAGTACAACCGAGTGCGACCATCACCGGGTCGAACTGGGCGATCGAGCGGGGCAGGTCTTCAACGGAGAGCCCGAGATGGTCGAAGAGGCGCATCCGGCCATCCTATGAGGCACGATTTCAGAGTGGAAACCGCTGCCGCAGCGTTCATCGATCGCACCCTCCGAGCCGAGGGATCGGACGAGCGCGCGACCGCGGATGCCGCGCGCATCGCCGGCGGCCTGCGGTTCTACGGTGCATCAGTGGGAGCGGTACGGGGCGCGGTGAGAGACGCGCGGCGGCGGCATCCGGAACTGTCTCATGACGAGGTCACCGCACTCGCATCTGAGCTGTGGGCCGAGCCGGTGTACGAGCGCCGGCTCGCCGCGGTCGTGCTGCTGCAGGGGCAGGTGCCGACGCTGCTCGTCAACGACTTCACCCGCCTCGAGCAGTTGCTGCGATCGGCAGGAGCGCGAGAGCTCGTCGATCCGCTCGTCGCCGATGTCGTGCGTCCGTTGCTCGAGCGACTGGAGGGCCCCGACGCGGCTCGGGCGAACCGCATCGTCGATCGGTGGGCGAGCGAAGGCCTGTTGCCGGAATCGTGACGGCGGATGTCCCGCACCGCGACCAGCCCCGCTGCCATGATGTGAGCACGTTTCAGATCACAATCGGGGGATATGCGTGAACAGAGATCGCGTGAGGGTGTCGGGGCTGCTCGCTACGGCCATGGTGTCGATCGTCGTCGTGGTGGGGCTCGCGGGATGCGCCGAGGGCACCGACCCGGTGGATCGGGCCCAGGCGCAGGTCACCGCGAAGGAGAAGGCGCTGGCGACCGCTCAGGCCGAGTTCGACGCGGCATCCGCGGAGTTCTGCGGCGCGAGCCGCGACTACATCGACGCGCTCGATGTGTACGGCGACGTGCTGCACGACACCGCGATCACCGTCGGCGACGTGCAGACGGCCGGCACCGACCTCGCCGACCCTCGCGACGATGCGTTCGACGGCGCCGAAGCCGCGGTCGATGCGCAGCAGGCGCTCGTGACCGCCCAGCAGGAACTCGTCGACGCGCAGGTCGCGCTCGCCGCGGCCGAGGCCGGGCCGACCGGCACGCCCTCCGTCGTTCCGACCGAGGTGCCGACCAGCGCGCCGCTGGCACCTGCCGCCTCCGTCGACCGCGTGAAGCAGGCTGAAGCCGACTTCGATGACGCGCAGGCAGCCGTCACCCCGCAGACACCGCTGGTCGAGGCATCCGAGCAGTTCAACAGTGCGGTCGTCGCGCTCGAGATGGCATGGCTCAGGCTCTTCGCCGATGCCGGTTGCCTCACCGACGACCAGCAGGTGGAGGCCGTGGCGTCGGTCACCGCGTACACGTACGCGCTGCAGCAGGACCTCGCCACTGCCGGGTATTACACCGGCTCGGTCGACGGGGTGTCGGGGCCGCTGACCGTACAGGCGATCGAAGACCTGCAGGAGGCGAACGGGCTGCCGGTCACGGGCACGGTCGACAAGGCGACGGCCGAAGCGCTTCAGGCCGAACTCGTGACGCTCGGCGGTGCAGCCGCGCAGGAGTCGCTGGCGTCGACGGCGGCCGTGCAGCAGACGCTGAAGCTCGCAGGGTTCTGGGACGGACCGGTCGACGGGGTGTGGACCGACGAGCTCACCGCGGCGCTGCAGGCACTCCAGACCGAGCTCGGCGTCGAGCCGACCGGTGCGGTGGATGCCGCGACGATCGCCGCCTTCGAGCGCGCGATCGCCGAGCTCACTGCTCCGGATGCCTCGCCGAGTCCGTCGCCGTCGCCGTCGCCGTCGAGTCCGCCGGCGGGCTGAGCAACGGATGGCCGATCGGGCCAGCTGATCAAGAATCGGCTCACCATGTGAACGCGCGCCCGGGTACGGGGAACCGGGAACTTCGCCCGTTGGATGTGCAAGCGGGTCCGTAGATCTGCGACGGCCGATCGCCCGCGCGATCTCGTGCTGGAGCGAACCGTTCGAACAGCCGGAGTGGGGCGTACAGTGGGTGATTGGGGAGAGATCATGCCTGACAAATCGCCGCACGATCATCACGTCAAGAAGCCGGCCACCAAGACGCTCAAGGAGAAGCGCGCTGAGAAGCACGCCAAGGAGCACGAACACGACATGAGCGCCGCATCCGATGCGGTGCAAGAGGCGTATAAGGCAGACCAGGCGCACAAGAAGCACTAGGCCGTTGTCCTTCTCGACGAAGGACGCGGAGTAGCACTCGTTGAACCGCGGATACACCTCTTGGCGTGCGAGACTGCCTCGGTGACCGACATCGAGATGGCGAGCATCGACGGGGGCGCCGTCGCCCTGCACGACGCGCGCCGCCAGGTGCGCTGGAGCGTCGAACTCGAGCCGTTCGAGATCGGGGTGTATCCGGTGACGCAGGAGCAGCTCGCCGAGCTGCTCGGCGAGACCGCGACGCATCCGCGACGCCCGGCGACCGACGTGAGCTGGCTGCGGACGATCCGCTTCTGCAACGCGGCATCCGAATGGGAAGGGCTCGAACCCGCCTACACGTACGACGGCGAAGACGTCACCTGGCACGTCGATTCCGACGGGTTCCGGCTGCCGACCGAGGCCGAGTGGGAGTTCGCGTGTCGTGCCGGCTCGACGCGTCCGCACTACGGCCCGCTCGAGGAGGTCGCCTGGACGAGCGCCGACGGCGTGACCGCGCCGCAAGACGTGGGCGGCAAGCATCCGAACCTCAATGGGCTCTTCGACACGCTCGGCAACGTGTGGGAGTGGTGCTGGGACCTGCTCGACCCGTCCCGCTACGACGAGTATCGCGTGTTCCGCGGCGGCGGATTCGCCGACGACGCGTGGAGCGTGCGCGCGTCGGTGCGCCGCGGCGGCGCCCCGCGCATGCACCACCCAGACGTCGGCTTCCGTGTCGCACGCGGCGGCTTCGAGACAACGGATGCCGCGCAAGGCTGGTCTGCCGCGGCTGACGAGGAGCGGGCGGCGATCGACGGGCCGCTGCCGTCGGGGTGGACGCCGCGCGGCTGACGCTTGGCAGCTGACGGGCGGTGCTGGCGCCGACGAAGTTCGCCGCGTGCTCGCCAGAAGGCACCGCCGCGTGGGAATCTGTGTGCATGGGGGAAGAGGTGGCGCGTTCTCGTCGTACCGCTGCGGTGGCGGCGGCCCGCCCCGTGAGGTTCGTGCTCGACGCGTACAACACCGAGCATGCCGTCTACGGGCTGGTGCTCGTCACGGCACTCATCACCGTCGGGTGGAAGTTCGACACCGACTTCGAGGTGCTGCTGTTCATCGTCGGTACGGTCGGCGTGTTCTGGCTGACGCACATCTATGCCGTCGTCGTGGCGAGCCGCCGCACGGCACAGGGGCGCGCGGTTCCGATCGGCCGGGCCATCGCTCGCACCGCCTCGCATTCAGTGGGGATGCTGCTGGCGATGCTGCTGCCCGCACTGGCACTCGCCCTCGCAACGCTGGGATGGATCGACCAGTATGTCGCGTACTACATCGCGCTCTGGGTCGGGATCGTGAGTCTCGCCGTCATCGGCTGGGTCAATTCCGAGCGCAACAACGGCGCCTGGTACCTCCGGCTGCTCAGCGCGGCGATCACGACGGTGCTGGGGCTCGCGGTCATCTGGCTGAGCTCGCTCGTGCACTGAGGCGCGCCGGGGCGTCGCTCACGCGTGCTGCGTGGTCAGCTGATGAGCCCGTAGGCGCTGGCAGTCGCGAGGAGGTTCCACGCGGCGTGCGCGACGATCGACGGCGCCGTGCGACGGGTCGCCATCGCCAGGGCGCCGTAGACGATGCCCGCGAACAGGGTGCCCGCGGCAAGGATGACGCCGTTGACGCCGCCGAGCACCTGCGGAAGATGGAGCGAGGCGAAGATCAGCGCGGTCACGAGCACGGCGGCGTTCGTTGCCCGGAAGCTGCGGTCCTGGTCTGGCGCATACCCGTCGAACCACCGCTTGAGGGAGGGTTGCAGCATGCCGCGGAAGACGACCTCTTCGATGAACGGCGCACTGACGACGGACAGGACGAGCATCGGTACCCAGATCATCGGGTCGGGGGTGACGACGACGTTGGTGGGGAGCCCGCCGGGGTCACCGAAGATCATCAGCGCGACGCCGATGAAGATCGGCCCGACGAACCAGATCACGGCGATCGCCACAGGAATCGCGAGGAGGTCGACCCACCGGAACGAGAGACCGTAGTCGCGGATGAGGCTGCCGGTGCCCCATCTTTGGGAGACGAAGACGATCCAACTGACGACGAGCACGGGCATGGCGATGCTCACTGCCAGCCAGACCGGGTACGTCATCAACTCGAACGGAATGATCGACGGTCCCATGATGCAGGCGACGAAGATGCCGACGCCGACGAGGGCATGAAGAAGACCCCATCGATGAGCCGATGGGATTACGGGGGCGGGCGCAGGGGCCGGGGTGGGCAGCGCTGAGGTGTCTACGACGATGACCGTACCGGAACGCGGAGGGAGATTCCACGCGAGCCGGCGCGAGCGTCACGGACGACGAATGGCGGCGACCCAGTCTGCATACGTCTGAACGCCGTGGTCGGCAGACGGCCCCGGAAGGATGGTGCCGTCGCGCAGCGCCTTTCCGAAGCCGCCGGGCAGCGCGATCTCCCAGATCGGGCCCGTGTTGCCGACCGCTGCAGAATAGGCCCGCACCATGTCCGCCATGCGGAGTGCTTCAGGGCCGGCGAGATCGGCAGGTCGCCCGGCGGGCCCGCCTTCGGCAAGAGCGACCAGGCGTTCACCGACCTCGCGGGCGGCGACCGGCTGCGAGACCATCTTGGGAACGACCGTGATCGAACCGAACCTCATCTGCCCGGAGAGCTGCTGGGCGAACTCGTGGAACTGGGTGGCGCGAAGGATCGTCCACGGCACCGGGCCGGCGCTCACGACCTCCTCCTGCCGCTGCTTCCCGGCGTAGTAGCCGAAGGGTGCGCGGTCGCTGCCGACGATCGAGAGCGCGAGGTGGTGGGGAACGCCCGCGGCCTGCTCCGCGGCGAGCAGGTTGTTCGTCGTGGTCTCGAAGAACTCGATCGACTTCTTCGCCGATTGCGTCGCCACGGAAGCGACGTCGATGAGGGCAGCCGTTCCGTCGATCGCCCCGGTGAGCCCGGCGCCCGTCATGAGATCCACTCCCGTGGAGCGGGAGAGGATGACGACGTCATGTCCACGCTCACGCGCGACATCGACGACGTGGCGGCCCACGGTTCCGGTTCCTCCGGCGACGGCGATCCTCATTCGTGCGTCCTCTCGATTCAGCTCGACCTTCACCAGTAAAGACCCTCGTGCGGGGTGATTTGTGACAGTCAGCCCATGTCGGTCGGGGGCACCTCGCCGGTGTACATGCCGTACGTGCGGTCGGCGGCGGCCTTCGCGACATCCGCTGCGGTGCCGTCGTGCTGTTGAGCGGCAGCCCACTCGTCGGCCGAGCGCCGCATGAACGACTTGCCCTCGTCGGTCGCGACCCAGGCCGCCGCCTCTTCGGGCGCGATGCCGTCGGCGCCGCCGGCGAAGTGCAGCGCGAGGCCGAGCAGGCCCTGGTCCCAGCCGATGCCGGTCGCGGAGGGGCCGAACTGCTCCCAGAAACCTTCGGGGACGCTCGCCGCGGTCGCGACGTTCTCGAGCTCGAGGCGAGTGGACGAGGCATCCACCGCGACGAGCCGGACGTTCACGATCGCGGGTTCGCCCATGCCCATGCCCCAGGTGACGGTGTAGCCGGCCTGCCCGCCGTTCGGCGGGTCGCAGCGCCGGATCTCGCCGCCCGCGTTGCCTTCGAACTGGTAGTTGCCGCCGAGCCGCAGGTCGCCGCTGACCGGCAGGAACCAGCGCGGGATGCGCTCGGCGGAGGTCACGGCGTCCCACACGTCGTCGATGGGGGAGGGATAGGTCTGGGCGAGCGTCTGCACGTAGGCGAGCGCGTCGTCGACCTCCTTCGTCTCGATGCTGCGGGTGACGGCGTCGATCTGCGCGTTCACGTCAACCATTTCAGTACTCCTTCCATTCAGGGTCGCGGCGGGTCGACGGGAGTCGTCGGGCCGCCGTTCGGGGGTGGGTCGCTGGGCTCGCGTTCGGCGTCGGCTGCCTTCCGCTTCGCCAACCGGCCCCGTGCGAGCTCGGTGCCGAGGGCGTCGAGCTTCGGTTGCCAGAAGCTGCGGAAGGTGTCGAACCAGGCGTCGGCCTGGGCCAGCGGTGCGGGGTCGACGGCGTAGAGCCGCCGCGCCCCGTCGGGTCGCACGGTCACGAAGCCCGACTCGCGCAGCACGCGGAGGTGCTGCGAGACCGCGGGCTGGGAGATGCCGAACTCCGCTTGGATGACCCGGCCGACGTCGCCGGCCGGCGCCTCGCCGTCGGCGATCAGTTCGAGGATGCGGCGTCGTACCGGATCGCCGAGGACATCAAGAGCGTGCATGCGACCATAATTGCATCGCGACTTATATAAGTCAAGTCTTATTGTATCTTCGCATTCTGATGCGAATCGGTTGAGCGCGCCCGCGGCGTCACATCGTCGCGACTGCTTCCGCGTCTTCCGCCGCGGCCGCACGCTGCCGGGTCGAGTAGAGCGTGCCCCAGCGGGTCAGTTCTGCGAGCACGGGTGTCGCGCTCGCGCCGAGCTCGCTGAGTCGATACTCGACCTTGGGCGGCACCTGCGGATACACGGTTCGGATGACCAGGCCGTCGTCCTCGAGCTCTCGCAGCTGACGGGTGAGCACGCGCGCGGTGGGGTCCTGCAGAAGGCGTCCGAGCTCGCCGAAGCGCAATACCCCGTGCTCATCGAGAAGCATCAGGATGCTCGGCTTCCAGGCGCCGCCCAGAACCGCGATCGAAACCTCGGTGTCGCACGAGTCCGCCCACTCGTGGATGATCCGTGCCGTCTTCTCGCGCATCGGAGCCTCCTTGGTATCCATTTGGTCAGTACGTATCACAAATGACCGTACTTGTTGCTCTTGCCTGTACTTTACAGAATGAAAGCGTGACTTCAATCCCTACTCTCGTCGGCCAGCGTTCGACCCTCCGCCTCTGGCTCGCGATGGTCCCGCTCCTTCTCGGCGTCCTCATCGGCGCGCTCGCGATCAGCAGCGTCTCCACCGCCCTTCCCGCAATCCGCGGCGATCTGGCCCTCACCGACACCGAAAGCCTCTGGCTCGTCGATGTGTACTCACTGTCGCTGGCCGCCACCCTCATCGTGGCGGCCCGGTTCGGAGACGCCTTCGGGCGGAAGACCATCATCCTCATCGGCCTGGCCGGGTTCGCGGTGCTCAACGCAGTGGGAGGGTTCGCGACGAGCGGCGTCGTACTCATCCTCGTCCGTGCCCTGCTCGGCGTTGCCGAAGCCTTCGTCATCGCGGGGGTCGTCGCGACGATCGGCGCCAAGTTCCACGAGCGGGAGCGCGTGCTCGCATACGGGCTGTGGACCGCGACATTCGGCACGGGGAGCGCGCTCGGCCCGGTGATCGGCGGCCTGCTCGCCGAAGGCCCCGGGTGGCGCTGGTTGATGCTGGGAAGCGTTCCGCTCGCCGTGATCGCGGGCCTGCTCGCCCTCTGGCTCGTGCCCGACTCGCGCAGCTCGCAGCAGCCCTCGTGGGATGCACCGAGCATCATCTCCTCGATCATCGGGCTCGGGGCTCTCGTCTTCGCGCTGCACGAGGCCCTCGTCGCGCCCGCATCGGCGGTGGTCAGTGCACTCGTCGCCGTCGTGGGGCTCGTGTTCTTCGTGCGCAGGCAATGGCGGCTCAGCGAACCGTTCCTCGACATCCGCCTGTTCCGCGTGCCAGGCTTCAGCCCTGCCGCCATCCGCATCATCGCCAGCAGCGGTGCCTCCGCTGCCTCGGTGCTGCTGGTCAGCCTGCACCTGCAGGACACTCGGGGCCAGAACGCCGCCGAGGCGGGAATCGCGCTGCTGCCGCAAGCCGTGGCCATCGCCATCGGAGGTGTCGTGGCACCCCTCGCCCTCCGCTGGCTGTCGGCGAGCCGTCTCACCGTCGTCGCCCTCCTCCTGCAGGCCGGCGGGCTCGGCTGGCTCGCACTCGATCCGAGTCTCATGGCCATACCGCTCGTGCTCGTGGGACTCGGGTTCGGAGTCGGCGCGACGCTCGCCGCGACCGCGCTGTTCGAGGTGACGACCGAGGACCAGGCCGGGCAGGTGGGTGCGATTCAGGAGGTGGGGTTCGCGCTCGGCGGCGGGCTGGGCGTCGCGGTGTTCGGCACCATCGCCGCCGTGCTGGTCGCCGGAGGTTTCGTCGTCGCGGTGCTGGTCGCAGCCGCCGTCGTGACGGCTGCCGCGGTGCTCCCGCTGGTGCGGCGTCGAAGCGAGCGGCTGAGCTCGGTCGTGCACTGAGTGCGCCGTCAGCCCGCGTCGGGCGGCGGCGCCTCGCCGGTCTACATGCCGTAGGTGCGGTCGACGGCGGCCTTCGCGACAACCGCTGCGATGCCGTCGTGCTGTTGCCTCTCAGATAGCTGCGGTGACCGCGAACTCGACGAAGTAGTCAGGGGTGGCGAGCTTCGCCTCGACCGTGGCGCGGGCGGGCGGATTGGCACCGTCGACCCAGGCGTCCCAGACCGAGTTCATGTCGGCGAAGGTCGCGATGTCGGCGAGGTAGATGGTGACGCTGAGCAGCTTCGACTTGTCGCTGCCGACGCCCGCGAGCAGCTCGTCGACGCGCTGCAGGGCGGCCCGGCTCTGCTCGACGACGGTGGCGCCCTCGGCCACCTGACCGGCGAGGTAGACCGTGTCGCCGTGGACGACCGCCTGGCTCATGCGGGCGCCGGGCTCGATGCGCTGAATGCTCACAGCATCTCCTTGTGTTCGTGGGGGTGGACGAACAGGCTATCGAGCCGGGCGCATCCCGGCCGACCCGAGCACGCGCTCGACCGTGAGCTCGAGCACGACCCGCTGTGGATTCGGGCGCGGCTGCCGGTAGCGCGCGGCGTAGAGCTCGACCGCCAACGCGACCGCCTCTGGATCGTCGTGCACGCGAGCCGGGCCCTCGAAGCTGATCCAGCGCACGCCGTCGACCGTGTTGACGCTCGCCCGCCCGTTGCGCTCGGCGTTCAGGAACTTCTGCGAGCCGCTGCTGCCGATGATGCGCACGACGCCGTCGAGGTACGTGATGCCGACCGGCACCGAATGGATGCGGCCGTGGCGATCGAGGGTCGAGAGCGTCGCGAGGTGGTACTCCGAGAGGAACTCTCGAGCGGTGTCGGTCAGCACTTCGCGCCTTTCGTGCGGGATGAGACGGTGGTGCCGGGATCGGCCGCGCTCACGGAGTCCAGATCAGGAGTGTACGCGGGAGACGAGTGATGCGAGCACGCTCGAGTCCGCGATCTGCGCGAGGAGCTCGGCTCCGTCGAGCGGATCCGCGTCGGCGACTCGGATGTCGGCGCCCGGCAGGCGGGCGTACAGCTCGGACGAGAACTCGTCCACGATGTGCGCGCTGCGGAACACTCCGCCCGTCGCCCGGATGGTCGGGGCCGGTGCGAGGTGCTCGCCGACGCGGCGGAGCCCCGTGAACGCCGAGAGGGCGAGTTCGCGTGCTCCACGCGTGAGGATGGACCGGGCGACGTCATCGTCATCGGCGACGGCGGAGACCTGCCGCGCGTACCTCGCGATGCGTTCCACGCGGCTCGGGTCGGACTGCAGTTCGATGTAGGCGCTCTCGACGTCGGGGAACTCGGCCCTGACGACGTCGAGCAACAGCGTCTCGGGGCCGCGGCCGTCGTGGGCGCGCATCGCGGCGTCGAGCGCCTCCCGGCCGAGCCAGTACGCGCTGCCGGCGTCGCCCATGAGGTTGCCCCACCCGTCGATGCGTGCGACCGCCGAAGCACCGACCGCGAACGCGACGGTTCCGGTGCCCGCCGCGACGACGGCGCCCCGCTCCTCGCCCAGCGTGCCGAGGAACGCGGTGACCGAGTCGTGCGCGAGCGTGATCGACTCGACGCCGAGTTCGTGCGCGCCGGTTCGGTAGAGCCCTTCGGCGTCTGCCTCGCTGCGCGTCAGTCCCGACACGCCGACGCCGGCCGAGGCCGGCCGGCAGCCGCGTTCGAAGGCATCGCGGATCACCTCGGCGAGTTGCGGGCGCAATGGCAGGTCCGTGCGGATGCCGGGCAGCGACCACTGCTGCAGCTCGGCGCCGCGATACCGGACCTTGATCCCCGACTGGCCGGCGTCGACCGCCAGTGTCGGAGTACGGTCACGGTCCGCTCGCACGGACGCCATCTCCTCCGCCCCCATCACCCTCAGTTCTCCTGTCGTCCTCGGCGCACTGCCCTCGTTCGCCGACTCGGCATGTCAACGTTGGACACGGCCCTTCGTGGCATGTTACCTGTCGCGGTGCGAATTGTGGAAAGCTGAAGACAGCACTCGATGCCACGGGCGCCGTCGGAGACCCACGTCCCCGACCTCACGCCGACATGGAGGATTCCGATTCAGTCCAGGGCGACCCTTCACGATGTGGCGCGGCTCGCCGGAGTCAGCGCCAAGACCGTCTCGCGGGTGTACAGCGGTTCGCCGCGGGTGCTCCCCGAGACCCGCGAGCGCATCCTCGCGGCGGCGAAGCGATTGCGCTTCCGGCCGAACACCGTGGCACGCAACCTCCGCCAGGGCGGCAAGACCGACACGGTCGCGTTCGTGATGGGCGACATCCACAACCCGTTCTACTTCCACGTCGCCGCCGGCATCGAGCAGGAGCTCGCGAAGGGCGGGTTCACGATGCTGTGGGCCAGCACGGGGGATGCCCCCGACAGCGAGCCCGTCGTCGTCGACGCCCTGCTCAGCCAGTTGGTGCGTGCGCTCGTGCTGATCCCGATCGCGGGCGACCAGTCCTACCTCGAGGGCGAGCGGCAGCTCGGCACGCCCATCATCACCGTCGACCGCCCGGCAACCGATCTCGTCGCCGACACTGTCGTGCTCGCGAACCGGAGCGGCATGGCCGACGCGGTGCGATCGCTGACGGCCAACGGCCATCGCAAGATCGGGTTCGTGAGCAACCCGAGCGAGATGTACACGCTCTCGGAGCGACTCGCGGGCTACCGGCAGGCACTCATGGAGGCCGGGGTCGCCGACAGCACGCCGTGGGAGCGGCTCGGCAACGATCCGTCGATCACGCCCGAGTCGCAGGTGCGCTCGCTGCTCGACTCGAGCGACCCGCCGACCGCGATCGTCACGGGCAACAACCGCGCGACCATGGGCGCGCTCCGCGAGCTTCGCACCCGCGAGGATCCGGTCGCCCTCATCGGCTTCGACGACTTCGAGCTCGCCGAGATGCTCGGCATCTCGGTCGTCGCGCACGACCCGGTCGAACTCGGCCGCGCGGCCGGCCGCCTCGCCCTCGAGCGCATCGAGCACCACGGCGGGCCCATCCGGCGCATCGAGCTGCCGACCCGCCTCGTGAAGCGCGGCTCCGGCGAGATCCCCGCACCTGCCGGCTGACCGATCGCCGCCTCACCCGATCACGCCACCGGCGGCGAATCGCCGCATTGACATGATCATCAGGGTGTGCAAACCTGCCATGACAACGCTGACATGGCCTCGTTCCCGAAAGAAGACGATGAAGTTGACCACCGAACCGCACGCGCTCCTCGAGATGCGTTCGATCACGAAGGAATTTCCAGGGGTCAAAGCCCTCTCGGATGTCTCGATCACGGTGCGTCCCGCAGAGATCCACGCCATCTGCGGTGAGAACGGCGCCGGCAAGTCGACCCTCATGAAAGTGCTCTCGGGCGTCTACCCGACCGGCACCTTCACGGGCGAGATCTGGTTCCGCGGCCAGCGGGTCGAGTTCAGGGACATCCGCTCGTCTGAACAGGCCGGCATCGCGATCATCCACCAGGAGCTCGCGCTCATCCCCGAGCTGTCGATCACCGAGAACATCTTCCTCGGCAACGAGATCAACCACGGCGGCCGCATCGACTGGGTCGCCCAGAAGGCGCGGGCCCTCGACCTCCTCGCACGAGTGGGCCTCGACGAAGACCCCGACACGCAGATCAAGCACCTCGGCGTCGGCAAGCAGCAGCTCGTCGAGATCGCGAAGGCGCTGGTGAAGGAGGTCAAGCTGCTGATCCTCGACGAGCCGACCGCGGCCCTCAACGAAGACGACTCCCAGCACCTGCTCGACCTCATCAGGGGGCTCAAGGGCAAGGGCATCGCGTCGATCATGATCTCCCACAAGCTCAACGAGATCGAGGCCGTCGCCGACCAGATCACGATCATCCGCGACGGCCGCGCGATCGAGACGCTCGACGTGCACGCCGGCGGGGTCGATGAGGATCGCATCATTCGCGGCATGGTGGGGCGCTCGCTCGAGAGCCGGTACCCCGAGCGCACGCCGAGCATCGGCGACGTGTTCTTCGAGGTGAAGAACTGGACCATCCAGCACCCGCAGGTGCCCGAGCGCCTCGTGGTGAAGGGGTCCAGCTTCAACGTGCGTCGCGGCGAGATCGTCGGTATCGCCGGCCTCATGGGCGCCGGGCGCACCGAACTTGCGATGAGCATCTTCGGGCGCTCCTACGGCAACTACCTGTCGGGCACCATCGTGAAGGACGGGCAGGAGATCGTCCTGAAGGACGTCGAGTCCGCGATCGACCACGGGCTCGCGTACGTGAGCGAAGACCGCAAGCAGCTCGGCCTCAACCTGCTCGACACGATCAAGCGATCCATCGTCGCCGCGAAGCTCACGAAGATCGCCAAGGGCGGCGTCATCGACGACTCGCAGGAGTTCGGGATCGCCGAGGACTACCGGAAGCTCTTGCGCATCAAGACCCCCAGCGTCGACGCCGGCGTCTCGAAGCTCTCGGGCGGCAACCAGCAGAAGGTCGTGCTGGCGAAGTGGATGTTCACCGACCCCGACCTGCTGATCCTCGACGAGCCGACCCGCGGCATCGACGTCGGCGCGAAGTACGAGATCTACCTGATCATCCAGGCGCTCGCCGCGCAGGGCAAGGGCGTGATCCTCATCTCGAGCGAGCTGCCCGAACTGCTCGGCATGGCCGACCGCATCTACACGGTCTTCGAAGGCCAGATCACCGACAACATCCCCGCACACGAAGCGAACCCCGAGGCCCTCATGCGCAGCATGACCTCCGCGAAGAAGAAGGCGAACGCATGAGCACGACGGCGAACGACCCGGCCGCCCCGAAGAAGGGCGGACTCTCCGACCTGCGCAAGGTCTTCGGAGGCGGCCAGTCCAGCCTCCGCCAGTTCGGCATCCTCGGCAGCCTGATCGTCATCATCCTGATCTTCCAGATCTGGACGGGCGGTCTGACCCTGTCGCCGACGAACCTCATCAACGTCGTCAACCAGTACTCCTACATCCTGATCCTCGCGATCGGCATGGTGATGGTCATCATCATGGGACACATCGACCTCTCGGTCGGCTCGGTGGCGGCGTTCACCGGCATCATCGTCGCGAAGTCGATGGCCGACTGGAACCTGCCCTGGCCGTGGGCGATCCTGCTCGGCATCGCCGTCGGCGCCGCGATCGGCGCCTGGCAGGGGTTCTGGGTCGCGTTCATCGGGGTCCCGGCGTTCATCGTGACCCTGGCCGGCATGCTCATCTTCCGCGGCGGCAACCAGTTCATCGGCCAGTCGACCACCACGCCCGTTCCGCAGGAGTTCGGCATCATCGGAGCCGGCTACCTCCCCGAGCTCGCGGTGCCGCTGAACTTCAACGTGCTGACGATGATCCTCGGCGTCATCGGCGCCGGATGGATCGTCTGGAACGAGATCCGCGCCCGCCGCGTGCAGAAGAAGATGGGCTCCGAGATGGCGCCCGTGTGGGTGAGCATCGTGAAGGTCGTCGTGCTCGCCGGCGTCATCCTCTGGGCCGCCTGGCTGTTCGCGACCGGGCGCCCCGGCACGAGCTTCCCGATCTCGGGCATCATCCTCGTCGCCCTCGTCATCCTCTACTCGTTCATCACGAACAACACGATCTTCGGCCGCCATATCTACGCCGTCGGCGGCAACCGCATCGCCGCCACGCTCTCGGGCGTCAAGGATCGCCGGGTCGACTTCTTCGTCATGATGAACATGTCGGTGCTCGCGGCCGTCGCGGGCATGATCTACGTCGCCCGTGCGACCGCATCCGGTCCGCAGGACGGCAACGGCTGGGAGCTCGACGCCATCGCCGCCGTCTTCATCGGCGGCGCCGCCGTCTCGGGCGGCATCGGCACCGTGATCGGGTCCGTCATCGGTGGTCTCGTGATGGCGTTCCTGAACAACGGCCTGCAGCTCATCGGCGCGGACGCCGACGTCGTGCAGATCATCAAGGGCCTCGTGCTGCTCTTCGCCGTCGGCGTCGACGTCTGGAGCAAGAGCCAGGGGCGCCCCTCGATCCTCGGCATCTGGGGCAGCCGCCGGAAGTCGCGCCTCGAGGCGCAGGCGCCCGACGAGGCTCCGACGGTGGTTCCGAGCTCGCAATCCAACCTCTCGTCGCAGCCCGAGGACGTCACCCGGCGCTGAGGAACGTCGGCCGCGACATCCGCCGGCCGTCCCATCCCAAGAGAATCCGTCAATCCAACAAGAAAGTGAAAGATCAATGAAGAAGATCACTCTCGCGGCCACGGCGCTCGCCGCGGTCGCTGCACTCGCCCTGTCGGGATGCTCCGGCGGAGAGCGCGGTGGTGACGCCGGCGGGGCGTCCGACGCAGCCGGTTTCGCCGCCGACTCCACGATCGGCGTCGCGCTGCCCGACAAGACCTCTGAGAACTGGGTGCTCGCGGGCGGCCTGTTCGAAGACGGCCTCGAGGAAGCCGGGTTCAAGGGCGACGTGCAGTACGCGCCCGCCTCGAACACCGTCGCCGAGCAGCAGAACCAGATCTCGGCCATGGTCACCAACGGGGCCAAGGTCATCGTCATCGGTGCGAAGGACGGCAAGCAGCTCGGCACGCAGCTGCAGCAGGCTGCCGACGCGGGCGTCAAGATCATCGCCTACGACCGCCTGATCGAGAACACGGAGAACGTCGACTACTACGTCGCGTTCGACAACTTCAAGGTCGGCCAGCTGCAGGGCCAGGCGCTGCTCGAGGGCCTCGAGGCACGCTCCGGCCACGCCGCGCCGTGGAACATCGAGCTCTTCTCGGGCTCGCCCGACGACGCGAACTCGGCCGTCTTCTTCGACGGCGCCATGGAGGTTCTCCAGCCGAAGATCGACGACGGCACCCTCGTCGTCGCCTCCGGCCAGACCGACATCGCGCAGACCGCGACGCAGGGCTGGGAAGCTGAGAACGCCCAGAGCCGCATGGACTCGATCCTGACCTCGACCTACTCGAGCTCCGACATCGACGGCGTGCTCTCGCCGAACGACAACCTCGCTCGCGCGATCATCACGTCGGCCAAGCAGGCCGGCAAGGACATCTCGAAGATCACGGTGACCGGTCAGGACTCCGAGGTCGAATCGGTCAAGTCGATTATGGCCGGCGAGCAGTACTCGACCATCAACAAGGACACCACCCTGCTGGTGGAGCAGACGATCAAGATGATCCAGCAGCTCCAGAAGGGCGAGGAGGCCGACGTCAACGACACCGAGCAGTACGACAACGGCGTCAAGGTCGTGCCGGCCTACCTGCTGGACCCGGTCATCGTGACCAAGGAGAACGCGGCCGAGGCGTACGCCAACAACCCGAACCTCCTCGAGATCGTCACCGCTGCACAGTGAGCTGACGTTCCGAGATCCGAGGATCACCAGATGAGCGGCCTGCCGATCCGGCGGGCCGCTCGTTCTGCATGGGGCATCTGCGTCGGGCCTGGTGCCGCGATGGGCAGTGCTGCCCATTCTCCGCAGGCCGCGCTTCGTGGTGTGATCATGACGCGCACAAGGGGCGCTGAACACACCGGCGCCGCTTCGGCGCCCGAGAAGGGGACGTTGATGAAGAAGTTCGGAAGAGGAATCGCCGGTGGGGCGCTGGCGATCGCGATCGCAGGCCTGTGCGCCATCGCGCCGGTCACCGCGGCGAACGCGGCAAGCGGCACGACGGGCAAGGGCTGCACCGCCTACCAGTACTCGAGCGGCGGCTACGCATCGTGCGTCGGGCAGATCCAGCGCATGCTGAACGGCATCAACCAGACCTACGGCTCCCTCTACGGCGGGTACGGCCTCTCGGTCGACAACGCCTTCGGTCCCAACACGCGCACGCAGGTCGTGCGGTACCAGGGCTGGGCGCGCCTCACCGCCGACGGCATCGTCGGCGCCAACACCTGGGGCAAGCTCTGCTTCCACGCCGGCCAGGTGAACTTCGCCTACCCGAGCTCGGGTGCCACGAAGAATGCCGCATGGCAGGCCGCGTACGACGCCGGATGCTACGTGGAGAAGCCCGCCTCGGGATCGCCCGGGTACGTCACCATCTCGAAGTACTAGTCGCAGCAGCAACGAACGAAGGGCGGGTGGCGTGAGCCACCCGCCCTTCGGCGTTACCAGGGCGCTGCGTTCATCGCTTCGGATCGGCGAGCACCCGGCCGCTCGCCGAGAGCGCGAGGCGTCGCGGCATGAAGCGGACGAGTGTGCTCGTGATCGCATTGGCCCGGCCGGAGACGACGCTTGCGGGCGTGCGGCGACGGTCGAGGCGACGGAGCGCGAGCGCCACGACCTCCTCGGGGGACTGGAAGCTGCCCACCGCGGCATCGCCGGTGCCGACGACGTCGAAGAACTCCGTACGCGTCGCGCCGGGGCTGAGCGTGAGCACCCGCAGCGACGACGCGCGGTTCTCGTAGGCGAGTGCCTCGGTGAAGCTCAGCACGAATGCCTTTGACGCCCCGTATACCGCCATGTCGGGGCAGGGCTGGTACGCCGCGGTGCTCGCGATGTTCACCAGGGCGCCGCGACCCTCGCGCACGAGGTCGGGCAGGAACTCGCGCGTGATCGCCACGAGGGAGGCGACGTTCAGCTGCACCATCTCGGCGATGCGTGCCGGATCGGCGTCGACGAACGCGCCCTTCACCCCGAAGCCGGCGTTGTTGACGAGGGTGCCGACGCGGATGCCCCGTTCGTCGAGCGCGGCCCGCAGCGCTGTGTGGGCGTCGGATGTCGCGAGGTCGAGTGCGATCGGCGTCGCGCGCACACCGTGCTCGCGTTCGATGCGATCGGCGAGCTCGCGCAGCCGCTCCTCGCGGCGGGCGACGAGGACGACGTCGGCGCCCCGGCGGGCGAACTCGGTCGCGAAGGCGGTGCCGAGGCCCGAACTGGCGCCGGTGATGAGGGCGGTGGTCCCGGTGAAGTCAATGGTCATGTCGCTAATGTAGACAGTGACAGCATTGTTGTCAATGTCTACTTTCCGATAGAGTGCACGAGTGACCGAACGCGCCTATCACCACGGCAACCTGCGTCAGGCGCTCCTCGAGCGCGCGTGGGCGACGATCGACGACGACGGCATCGACGCCCTGTCGCTGCGACAGCTCGCACGCGACGTCGGCGTCAGCCACGGTGCATCCGCTCGCCATTTCGCCGACCGCACGGCACTGCTCGACGCGATCGCGGTCACCGGCTTCACGCGCATGAACGACGCGCTCGCCGCGGCGGCGACGACCGAGACGACGTTCGCCGGGCAACTGCACGCCGCGGGCCTCGCCTACATCGGGTTCGCGGTCGAGCATCCGGCGATCCTCGACCTGATGTACAAGGCGAAGCACCATCCCGACGCGTCGCCCGACCTCCTCGGACTCAGTCGGGCGAGCATGGCCGTGGTCGTCGAGTTCGTCGGCGCGGCGCAGGCGACGGGCGAGGTGCGGCCGGGCGACGTCGAACGACAGTCGCTCGTCGTGTTCGCCGCCGTGCACGGCGTCGCCGCGCTCGCGACCGACGACCTGCTCGACGGGGTGCCGTGGCGAGAAGCCGCCGACGCCACGATCGATGCCGTGCTCAGCTCGCTGACGGGCGTCGCCACGCCGTGACCCGATGAGGCGTCCGTCGGCGCCTCGTCTCGTCTCGTCAGTCAGCGGGCGGGAGGCTCGGTGCCCGACAACTGCTGCGCAAACCTGAGCGACTCGACCGATCCGAGCTGTTGCTGCCGGCGAGGCTTCGCCAGGAAGCCGGAGAGGACCGGGATGTCGCGAGCGTCCCCGCGGAAGGGGACCCGCACGTCGCTGTCGCCGTCGCGGTCGAAGGGCAGACCCCGGTCGGCAGCCACGGTGCGGCGGATGACGAGCATCGGCTGCTCGTCGTTCGGGTCGGCACTCGGTTCGACCCCGTCGATGTGGTGCCACTCGAACACCGTCGGAGACTCTCGCAGCCGTGGCTTGCCGGCACCCGTGCCCTGCCTGACGTCACGGACCGCATGCACCGTCACGAATCCCGGCGCCAGCGTCAGGATCGCTGTCGGACGGCGGTTCCGCCGGGTTTCGCGCACGATGAAGGGAAGCCCGCCGACCGCGATCGCGAGGAAGGCGAGGCCGAACAGGCCGTACATCCATGCCGGTCCCGAGATGGAGGCGGCACGGAGCGGCCCGCCGTCGAGGGTCGTGTCCCAACCGAGGGTCACGCCCGCGACGACGGCCGGCACGAGCCAGCTCGCTGCGACGACGACCACCATCACGAGCGCGAAGAGCTCCACGAGCAGCGTGGGGACCCACGACGAGTGTCCGATGCGCTCGAGCGCGCTGAGCTCGCCCGACCGCTGCCACCGGTAGAGGTCGGCATCGCGAGCGGCGCGGGTCATGTTCAGTCCTGAGGTGGTGCGGGGAGTGAAGGGCTTCCAGTAGAACATGTCGATGAACGAGGCGCGCTGCTCGTTCTCCCGCCGACTCCGGCTACTCCACGAGCTTGCCCGCCACCGAAACCTCGCGCATGAGGGACGCGATCTCCGCCGGGATCGGCGGAATCGACTCGCGCGTCACACCGGTCGACGGCGACCAGACGAGGTTCACCTGCAGCGCGGCATCCGTCTCGGGGTAGTCGCTGCGGTTGTGGCAGCCGCGCGTCTCGCGACGTTCGAGCGCCGCCTCGAGAGTTGCGCGGGCCGCCAGCGCGGCCGACTTGAGGTCGAAGGCGTGCGCGAGGTCCTGGTAGCCGGCGATGTCGGGGTGCACGCCGATGTCGGCGATGCGGGCCTCGATCGCGTCGAGCTCGGCGAGTCCGGCGACGAGGCCCTGCTCGTCGCGCACGACGCCGGCGTGCTCGGTCATGGTGTCGCGGATGGCGCGTTGCAGGGCGCGCACGTTCTCGGTGCCGTCGGAGGCGAGCAGCCCCGCGATCTCGTCGCGCGCCGTCTGCACCGCGGCGGCTGAACGCGTCTGGGCCGAGAGGGCGGCCGAGTACGAGGCGGCGGCCCGCCCGACGATGCGCCCGAAGACGAGCAGTTCGATGAGCGAGTTGCCGCCCAGCCGGTTGGCGCCATGCAGGCCACTGGATGCCTCGCCGATGGCGTAGAGCCCCGGGACATCCGTGCCGTGGTCGTCGGGGCGCACCCACACGCCGCCCATCGAGTAGTGCGCGGTCGGCGCGATCTCGATCGGCTCCTTCGTGATGTCGAGCATCTGCAGCTCGAGCATGGTCTGGTACACGCGTGGGAGGCGGGTCATGATCGTCTCGCGGGGCAGGTGCGAGACATCCAGCCAGACACCGCCGTTGGGCGTGCCGCGGCCCTCCTTGATCTCGGTGTAGCAGGCGAGGGCGACCCGGTCGCGAGTCGAGAGCTCGAGGCGCTCGGGGTCGTACTTGTGCATGAAGCGCTCGCCGAGGCCGTTGGTGAGGATGCCGCCCTCGCCGCGGGCCGCCTCGCTGATGAGCGTGCCCGCCGCGTTCTCGGGCTCGATGATGCCCGACGGGTGGAACTGCACGAGCTCGGGGTCGCGTACCCGACCACCCGCCTCGACGGCGAGACGCCACGAGTCGCCCGTGTTCTCGTCGCGCCGCGAGGAGGTGCGCCGCCAGATGCGGTTGTGCCCGCCGGCGGCGAGGATGACCGCGTCGGCGTGGATGAGGTAGCGGGTGCCGTCTTCGAGGTCGAAGCCGTACGCGCCGAACACCGCGCCGTCGTCGTTCACGAGGATGCGAGTGACGTAGACGGTGTCGAGGATCGGCACGTTCAGCTGCGCGGCCCGGTTGATGAGCGTGCGCTGGATCTCGAGGCCGGTGTAGTCGCCGGCGAAGGCCGTGCGGCGGTAGGTGTGGGCGCCGAAGAAGCGCTGCGAGATGCGCCCGTCGTCTTCGCGGGCGAAGGGCATGCCGTACCGCTCGAGGTCCTCGATGCCGCGGGCCGCGCCCGAGGTCACGATCTCGACCGTGTGCGGGTTGGCGAGCAGGTAGCTCTCCTTGAGGGTGTCGGCGGCGTGCTGCTGCCAGCTGTCGTCGGGGTCCATCGTCGACAGCGCCGCGTTGATGCCGCCGGCCGCGAGCGAGGTGTGCGCGTCGGACTTGGGGCGCTTGCCGAGGGCGAGGACGTCGACACCCGCCTCGGCGAGTTCGATGGCGGCGCGCAGGCCGGAGCCGCCCGTGCCGATGACGAGGACGGTCGTGGAGATCTGGCGTTCTAGCTTGGCGCTGCTGGAGGTGCTCGGGGTGCTCATGGACTCAACGCTAGGTTTGCGCAGTCCATTACTCCAATGCATTTATGTCGTCGACATCATGCATTCTCGCTATCGATCCATGCCCTCAGCGCTCGTCGTCGAACGCGTCCCGGGCGGCGAGGATGTCGTCGTGGTGCGCGGCGGCCCAGCGGGCGAGCTCGATGACCGGCACCGAGAGCGAGCGGCCGAGCTCCGTCGCCGCGTACTCGACCCGCGGCGGGATCTCGGGGTAGCTCGTGCGCGTGACGAGCCCGTCGCGCTCGAGGCTGCGCACGGTCTGCGTGAGCATGCGGTGCGAGATGCCGTCGATCTTGCGCTGCAGCTCGGTGAAGCGCAGCGGGCCGTCGTGCAGCACGCCGATGACGAGCATGCTCCACTTGTCGCCGACGCGGGCGAGGGTCTCGCGAATGACGCGGCTCGCCGGGTTGTCGACGCTGCACGCCTCGATGCCCTCGTGCCCAGGGGTCTCGACGAGCGAGTGATCGGAGAGCACGCGGATAGGGTCGGTCGTCATGCTGTCCTCCTGGTGCCTGATCTCGATGGACGCTATCAGGTCGTGCGTGACGCACCCTGAGTAACCGGCGGACCGCGGCATCCGGGGGTGAGGAGCCGCCGCGGCATCCGCTCGAGACATGCCTGCGTCGACGCATCCGTGCGCCGCATGGATGTCGCGGCGACGATGCGCGTACGTTATCGACATGAACCTCGAGCAACTCCGCAGCTTCGTCGAGGTGGCACGCTTCGGCAACTTCACCCGGGCCGCAGAGGAGCTCTACCTCGCCCAGCCCTCGCTGAGCCGTCAGATCGCCGCGCTCGAGCACGATCTGGGTGCCGAGCTCTTCCACCGCGCCCGCGGCGGCAGCACCCTGACGACCGCGGGGGAGTCGCTGCTGCCGCTCGCCCGCCGCATGCTCGCCGATGCCGAGTCGGTGCGCCGCGAACTCGCCGAGCTGGCCGGTCTCGAGCGCGGGCGGGTGCGCCTCGGCGCCACGCCGACCCTCTGCATCAGCCTCGTCGCCGAGGTGCTGAGTGCGTTCCACGCGGAGCATCCGGGCATCGAGCTGCACCTCTCGGAACAGGGCTCGCGCCGCCTCCTCGACGAGCTCGCGAGCGGCGAGCTCGATCTCGCGCTCATCACCACCTCGGACGCCACGGCCGCCGAGCGGTTCACCGTGACGCCGCTCCTCGTCGAGGAGCTCGTGGTGATCTCGTCGGCCGGCGCACCGCCGGTCACCGCGCGCGACACCATCGAGCTGGCGGATGTCGCGGCGTTGCCGCAGATCGTCTTCAGCGCGACGTACGACCTGCGGAGCGCGACCGACGCGGCGTTCCGGGCCGCCGGCCTCACGCCCGAGGTCGTGCTCGAGGGGGCCGAGATGGACGCCGTGCTGCGGTTCGTCGAACGCGGGCTCGGGGTCGCGATCGTGCCCGCGATGGTGCTCATCGATCGGCCCGGCCTGCGGCCGGTGCGACTCGGCGAGCCCACACTCGACCGCACCATCAGCGTCGCGCGGCCCACCGACGTCGCGCCGACCGCGGCCGTCGAGGTCATGCGACAGACGATCTCGGCGAGTGCGACGGCATTCGCCGCGCGGGCAGGCGCGACGATGCGGCTCGCCGCGAGCGAGTGAGGGGATGTTGCAGAGCTCCCCCTCGTCCGGTTCAGCTGTACGTGAGCTGCGCGCTCGCGACCACGCTCGTACTCGCGACCACCCGCACCCAGTACGCCGAGAAGTGCACCGGGAATCGGTGGCGCAGCTGGCGCTCGACCGTGAACGTGCGGTAGCTGACCCAGTTGCCCTCGCCGGTGATGTCGACCTGCACGTCGAAGTCGACCGCCGCCTCACCCTGATGGGACAGCGCGATGAACTTCTCCTCGTAGGCGGTCATCAGGTACGGGTCGGAGGGCTGGCCTGCCACGACCGAGGTGTTCTTCCACGGCCCGCCGACGCCGCGCGGACGACCGAGCTTCCAGAGATCATCGACCGCGCCGACCCACAGCGCGGTCTTGCCGTCGGTCGAGCGAACGATGTGCTCGCCGGCTGGGGCGTCGTCGCGCACACCGGTGAGGATGGCCATGCCGCGATACGAGCAGTAGTCCTTGATGCGGCGGCCGTGGGTTGCGATCGGGCGCATCTTCGCGAACCCACCGGCGTTCTCGGCCGGTACCTCGTAGAACGTGCCGTGGGCGTTGAACAGGTCGCGCTCGGTGCAGATCTCGCGGTCGATGCGCTCGGGCCCGAGAGGGGCGGATGTCTCGTAGGCCGCGTTGAACTTGGGCAGTCGCCAGCGCCGACCGGCGTCGTCGATCACCAGCACCGACGCGGCGTCGACGTCGAGGACGCCGGTGGGAATGGCGCAGTTGAGACGGTGCCAGGCGTCCGAGTCGGGATCTTCGACCTTCTTGAGCTCGAAGTTGCCGTCCATCTCGTAGTAGCCGACCGACTGCGGCCCGTTGGCGGTGGGCCGGTCGACGACGAAGGCGAGGCTGCGCAGGTTGCCGCCGCGGGCACGCACCAGGCCGCCGGTGACGGCCGTGTCGCCGATCCCGGCCAGGCCGTCGAACATGGCGTCGGCCTCGGCCGGGCGCTCGTCGAGCTGCCGCATCGAGACGGTGGCTGTCACCCGTGTCGCGGCGCGGTCGGTGGTCAGCCTGATCCACTCGCCGAGCACGTGGCTCGGCATCGGGATCCACTGGTAGCCGTTGGCCGGCACCGTCACGCGCTGCCAGCGGGAGAACGCGCCCGAACCGTCGGCGTCGAGTTCGAGGTCGAACGTCACGGGCTCGCTGGAACCATGGCTGAGGTGCAGCACGCGTCGGTCGAAGCCGGCGATGAGGAACGGGTCGGAGGGGGTGGCGGCGGGCACTTCGTCGTCGTCCCAGACGGAACCACGGCCGATCGCGAAGCCGAGGTCGTCGAGCTGGCCGGGATCGACGAACCAGAGGTTCGACTGCGACTGGCCGGGGCCGATCAGGTTGCCCTTGTGTCTGCGCTTGTTGTAGAACTCGGCTTGCGCCGTATCGTCGCTGCCGAGCACGATGCGGTCGCCCCAGCGTGCGAAGTCTCCGATCACCTTGAGGTAGCTGCTGCGCGGGCGGATGCCGGCGGCGCTGCCGATGTCGAATGCCGCCGGGAACCGCCAGAAGGCACCGTGCATCGTCATGAGCAGGTCTTCGCCCTGCCCGACCTCGCGGATGCGCGGCCACTCGGTGTTCCAGCCGTGGGCGCCGTCGTAACTGTGGCTGCTCTTCGGCAGACGGAACGTGACCCATTCGTCGTTGCGACGGATCTGCAGGATGATCGAGCGGTAGTCCCAGCCGACCGCCCACACCGGGTCGTCCGCTGTTCGGCTGCCGCCGACGATGCCGGCGGGCCCCGTGACCTCGGTGAACTGGTTACGGCGCACGAGCTGCCAGTCTCCGCTGCCGTGCCACTCGCCGAGCGCACCCGACTCGGTCGTGGGGTCGGTCTGGGCCGCGGGGGCGGCGTCGCCGTTGTTGCTGTAGATGACCACGTCGCCGTGGGTGTAGAGGCCCTTGCCGTGATAGCCGGGAAGGGTCGAGCTGATCGTCGCGGGATCGGTCGGGCTCGTGATGCCGCCGTTGCCGTCTTTGATGTCACCCGACACGGCGAGGCTGTTGACGTCGACGCTGTAGAGGCCCTCCTCCATCGTGGCGAAATGGACCTTGTTCACCGGGTCGGCCCAGTGGCGCGACGTGCCGGTCAGGCGGCCCGGCATCACCGATCGGTCGATGACCCGCACGGTCGCGTCGGCGGCGATGACGTAGGGGCCGATGAAGAGCTGGTTCGACTCCTCGTGGATCATGCGGTTGGCGTTGGTGCCGCCGACGCTCTCGGGGCGCACCACCTGTTGCAGTTCAGGGGTGATCTCATAGAGCTTGTCGCTCGAGCCGCGCACGAGGTGCGGCCCATACGTGATCGCCCACAGGCGCCCGGCCCAGGGAACGACGGCACCGGTGCCGCACTCGCCCTCGGTGTTGAACATCGCCAAGGTCGGATAGATGCCCGAGACCGCCCGTGGCAGAGCAGCGACGGCACCCGCGGCCGAGCCCCCGAATGCTGCGGGCGCAGCCCAAGCCGTCGCGGGGGCGGGCATCGCCCAGGCGCCGACGCCGGCGAGCACCACGCCCTGCAGCACGGTGCGCCGAGTCGGCCGAGCCGCGTGGGCGCGGCCGGGTTCGGAGATCGGAGGGTCCGGCAGATTCGCAGTCATTGGTCTACTTCCTCGGAGACAGTCGATGCACGAAACCCCGAGTTTTGCGCATGGAGCAGACGAAAGCCACCGGATTCGAGATGAAAGGTGCTTGACGTACGGTGTTTGTGGCTATGGACGTCATTTGCCGTGGTCGAGGTCGCGTGCCCTGCACAGGCAGCCGCGTCGGCGCCGAGTCGGTGACCTTATGGACCTTCGCGAGTCCGGCGCCGAGCAGACGCCGGCACGGATCAGCTGAGCCCGAACGCCCGCTGCAACGTCTGCCCGAGCAGCGCCGGCACGTCGAGCTCGCCGGGGTGCAGCGCGCTGTAGACCTGCAGGCCCTCCCAGGTCGCCACCACGACGGCGGCGCTCTGCTCGGGGGTGAGGCCGTCGTCGGCGACCGCCCCGCTCTCGCGCTGGCTGCGGATCGTCGACGCCATGATCGACGTGAGCACGCGGTGCCGCTCCTGCAGGGCGGGGCGGGCCGGGTGGGCGGCCGCGCCGGCCTCGGCCGACAGCGTCGACAGCAGGTTCACGAGGCCCGGCGCCGACTCGTTCTGTCTCGCGACCGCGACGAACCCGTCGACGAGCGTGGCGGGCGGAATCGTCTCGGGGAACTCGGGCGGGGCGCCCTGCAGGTCGTGCCACTCGATGACGGAGAGCAGGAGTGCGACCTTGTTGCCGAAGTGGTGCAGGAGCGTGGAGTGGTCGACGCCGGCCTCGCGGGCGATCGCTCGCAGGGAGGCGCCGTAGAAGCCCTTCTGGGCGAAGGCCTCGGCCGCCCTGGCGACGATCAGGCGCTTCGTGGCGTTGCCGGTCGCGTAACCGGTGGAGAGCCACTCGGTGGGCAACTCGGGCACGATCGGCTCCTTCGTCGGTGTGGAATCGGCAGCTCTCGAGGGTAGCCGACTCAAATTCCACCAAGTGGTGGAACTTGGGTTAGTGTAGGCAACCGTGTCCACTCCACGCAACGACGCTGAACTGATCGAGCGCATGACGCTGGCCGAGAAGGCGTCGCTGACCTCGGGCGCGAACTTCTGGAATACGAAGCCCGTCGCGCGCCTCGGCGTGCCCTCGATCATGCTCACCGACGGTCCGCACGGCCTGCGCAAGCAGGGCGGCGCCGCCGACCACCTCGGGCTCAACGCGAGCATTCCCGCGACCTGCTTCCCTCCGGCCGCCGCTTTGGCGAACAGCTGGGATCGCGACCTCGTCGGTCGAGTGGGCCAGGCGCTCGGCGACGAGGCGGCGGCCGAGCGCGTGAGCGTGCTGCTCGGCCCGGGGCTCAACATCAAGCGCAACCCCCTCGCGGGCCGGAACTTCGAGTACTTCTCCGAGGATCCCCTGCTGTCCGGCGTGCTGGCCGCGGCGAAGGTGCGCGGCATCCAGTCCCGCGGCGTCGCGGCGAGCGTCAAGCACTTCGCGGTCAACAGCCAGGAGACGCACCGCATGAGCATCGACGAGATCGTCGATGAGCGCGCGCTGCACGAGATCTACCTCGAGGGCTTCCGCATCGCGATCACCGAGGGCGACGCGTGGACAGTGATGAGCGCCTACAACAAGGTCAACGGCACCTACGCGAACGAGAATCGGCACCTGCTGGGCGACATCCTCCGGCAGCGGTGGGGCTTCGACGGGCTCGTCGTCACCGACTGGGGCGGCAACAACGACCGGGTGCGCGGGCTCCTCGCCGGCAACGCCCTCGAGATGCCGTCGACGAACGGCGTGACCGACCGGGAGGTCGTTCATGCGGTCGAGCACGGCGACCTCGACGAGGCCGTGCTCGACGACCGGGTCGGCGAACTGCTCGCGCTCATCGAGCGGACGCGGGCCCGGACGCGGACGCAGCCGGTCGAGGCATCCGCCGTCGACTACGACGCGCACCACGACCTGGCCGTCGAGGCGGCACGCCGCTCGATCGTGCTGCTCGAGAACCGCCGCTCGATCCTCCCGCTCGGCGAGGGCGCAGGCAAGGTCGCCGTCATCGGCGACTTCGCGGCCCGGCCGCGCTACCAGGGCGCCGGCAGTTCGCTCGTGAACCCGACGAGGATCGACGCCGCGCTCGACGCCCTTCGCGAGTCCGAGCTCGACGTGATCGGCTACGAGCCGGGCTTCGCACGCATGGACCGGCGATCGAGCGGCTGCCGTCGCCGCGCCATCCGCTTGGCCCGACGCGCCGACGTGGTGCTGCTCTTCCTCGGCCTCGACGAATCGGCCGAGGCCGAGGGCGTCGACCGATCGCACATGCGCCTCGCCGAGAACCAGCTCGCGCTCGTGCGCGAGCTCACGGCGCTCGACGTGCCCGTCGTCGTCGTGCTCGCGGGCGGCGCAGCCGTCGAGCTCCCGTTCGCCGATGACGTCGACGCGATCGTGCACAGCTCCCTGGCCGGCCAGGGCGGCGGTCGCGCGGTCGCCGAGGTGCTCACGGGCCAAGTGAACCCCGGCGGTCGCCTCGCCGAGACCTACCCGATCCGATACGAGGATGTCCCGTCGTCGGCCACGTACGGACGCACCGAGGCCACCTCGGAGCACCGCGAACACGTCTACGTCGGCTACCGGTACTTCGACAAGGTCGACGCGGCCGTGCGCTACCCCTTCGGGCACGGCCTCGGCTACACGACGTTCGCCTACTCCGACCTGAGCGCCGGCCCGACGTCCGCGATCGTCACCGTCGTCAACACCGGCGATCGAGCGGGCACCGAGACGGTGCAGCTCTACGTCGAGGCCCCGGATGCCGCGGCGGGAGTCATCCGGGCGCCGCGCGAGCTGCGCGGCTTCGCGAAGGTCGACCTCGCGCCCGGCGAATCGGCGACCGTCGAGATCCCGTACGCCGAGCACGCGTTCGACGTCTTCGACGCCGATGCGGACGACTGGCGCACGATCGGGGGCAGGTATTCCGTCCTGGCCGCGGCGTCGTCGCGCGACATCCGTCTGCGTGCCGAACTCGAGGTCGCAGGTTCGCCGATGCCGTCCACCGGGACCTCCGCCCTGCCGCACTACGCGACGGGCCGGGTCGAGCTGGTGGGCGACGCCGAGTACGCGGCCCTGCTCGGTCGCGAGCTGCCGCCCTCGATGTGGCCCGCCAACCAGCCGCTCACCCGCGACGACATCGTCGCCCGCACGCGCGGCCGCGGCGGATTCGCGAGCCTGATGCACGGCGTGATCGACGGCGCGAGCCGACTCGTCATGCGGCTCGGCCGCCCGCTCACGGCCAACAACATCCGCTTCGCGCTCGACCTCCCGTTCCGATCGATCTCCCGCCTGTCGGGCGGATCGGTCAGCGACGAGATGGTCGACGCGCTGCTCATCGCGGTCAACGGCCGCTTCTGGCGCGGTGCCGCCCGTTTCGTGGCCGCATGGCGCACCCATCGACGAACCGCACGGACGCGGGGAGAGGACTAGACGTGGCGACACGCAAGGAGATCAAGCAGGAGGCCGTGGCCCGCGTCAGAGCGGAGCGCGAACTCGCGAAGCAGTGGCGCGCCGAGCTGAAGGCGATGCCGCGCGAGGAGCGCGCGGCCGCGAAGGCCGCCCACCGGGCTGAGGCCCGTGCGGCGAAGAAGGCAGCGAAGGCGGAGCGCGCCGCCCGGCGCGCCACGATGACGCGCGCCGAGCGCCGCCTCGACTCGCGCCGCGAGCGGGTGTACCGCAAGGTCAAGCACCGGCCGCAGCGCGCGATCGGCTGGACCGTCGTGGTCGCCGTCGTCGCGATCCTGGCCGTGCTGGCCGCGCCCGTCGTCTCGGACATCAGCCGGCTGCTGTCGATCACCGTCGACTCGTCGACCGCCGACGGCGTCGCCGCTCGCGAGCATGGTGCCGTGGTGGCCGAGCAGATCTCCGACGAGGGCATCGTGCTGCTGAAGAACGACGGCGTACTTCCGCTCGCCGAGCAGAAGGTCAACGTCTTCAGCTTCGCGTCGTTCAACCTGCGGTACGGGGGCAACGGCTCGGGCGGCTCCGATCAGTCGAGCGCCGTCACCCTCTACGACGCGCTCGAGGAGCAGGGCGTCGCCTACAACCCCGAGCTGTACGGTGCCATGCAGGACGCCGGCGCGAAGACCGAGGAGGGCGCCGCCAACGGCCTCATCGCGATCGCCCAGATGGTGTCGGGGAGCGGCAAGGGCACGGAGCCCGCACCCGACTACCTGACCGACGACGTCATAGCGCAGGCGAAGGGCTTCGCCGACACCGCGCTCGTCGTCATCGGCAACGACGGCGTCGAGAGCGCCGACATGACGGCGGGCGAGCTCGCGCTCACCGACGAGCAGCGCGAACTGTTCGACACCGTGACGGCGTCGTTCGACCAGGTCGTCGTGATCGTCAACTCGGGCAACCAGATGGAGCTCGGCTTCCTCGACGAGTACCCGCAGATCACCGGCGCCGTCTGGATCGGCACCCCGGGTCCGCGCGGAGCGGTCTCGCTCGCGAAGGTGCTGACCGGCGAGGTCAACCCCTCGGGCCGCTTGACCGACACCTACGCCTACGACGTCACGAGCGCGCCCTCGACGGTCAACTACGGTGACTTCCAGTACGACAACACCAAGCGCGGCTTCCTCGACTACGCCGAGGGCATCTACGTCGGCTACCGCTACTACGAGACCCGATACGTCGACGACGAGGCGGGCTACCAGGCCGCCGTGCAGTACCCCTTCGGCTACGGCCTGAGCTACACCGACTTCGAGTGGACGGCGAGCACGCCGGTCGTCGCCGAGGGTCGGGTCAGCGTCGACGTGACGGTCGCCAACACGGGCGACACGGCCGGCAAGGATGTCGTCGAGGTCTACGCCTCGGCGCCGTACACGCCGGGCGGCGTCGAGAAGTCGGCGATCACGCTTGCCGGCTACGCGAAGACCTCGTCGCTCGAACCCGGGGCGTCGGAGACGGTCACGGTCGAGTTCGCCCTGCGCGACCTCGCCTCGTGGAACACCGACGAAGGCGCCTACGTGCTCGACGCGGGCCAGTACGACATCTCCGTTTCGACCGACGTGCACACGCCCGTCGCCGCGTTCCCGATCGCGGTCGCCGACACGACGGTCTACGGCACCGACGAGACCACGGGCGTGGAGCTCGAGAACCGCTTCGGCTACGCGGAAGGCGATGTGGAGTACCTCTCGCGCGCCGACTGGGAGGGCACCTACCCGAGCGCCGACGACATCGACCACGAGGCATCCGAGGAGACCCTCGCGTTGATGGACCCCGAGATCGCACCGGCCGAGGGCGACGTGCCCACCTACGAGGCCGACAACGGCCTCATGCTGGTGGACCTCGCCGGCCTCGACTACGACGACCCGAAGTGGGAACTGTTCCTCGACCAGTTCACCCGCGACGAGCTCGTCGACCTCTTCGCGAAGGGGGCCTACGAGACCGCGGCGGTCGAGCGGCTCGGCGTTCCCTCGGCGGTGCTGCTCGACAGCCCGTCGGGCCTGAGCTTCTTCTTCGGCGACATCACGGCGGCCGCGTACCCGACCGAGATCGTCGTCGCCTCGACCTGGAACGACGAGCTCGCCTTCGAACTCGGCGAATCGGTCGGCGCAGAGGCGAACGCGTACGGCATCGAGGGCTGGTACGCCCCCGGCATGAACCTGCACCGCACCGCGATGGGCGGTCGCGACTTCGAGTACTTCTCGGAGGACCCGCTGCTCTCGGGCAAGATGGCCGCCGGCATGATCTCGGGCGCGCAGAGCAAGCACGTGCTCACCTTCATGAAGCACTTCGTGCTGAACGACCAGGAGATCAACGCGCGGGCCCCCGGCGTCAACGTCTTCGTCGACGAGCAGGCGCTGCGCGAGCTCTACCTGAAGCCCTTCGAGATCAGCGTGAAGGAGGGCGGCGCGATGGGCGCGATGTCCTCGTTCATCAACATCGGCGGCAGCTGGGCGGGCGGTAACGAGCAGCTCCTCCAGGAGGTGCTGCGCGGCGAGTGGGGCTTCGACGGCGTCGTCTCGACGGACGCGGTGCTCGGCGGGTTCATGGACCCGGCGCTCGCCGTGCGCTACGGCAACGACCTCATGCTCGCCCCGCTGTCGAGCTCTGTCGCCAGCTCGGTGAAGCAGGCGTACGACGAGGACCCGGTCGGCGTGGGCAACGGCCTCCGCGACCGCGTGCACGCCGTGAGCTACGCGCTGCTCCAGACCGAGCTGTTCCAGTGAGCTGAGCGGCCAGGGGCTGCCAGGCGCACGCGAACAAGCGCGAGCGAACGAAGGGCGGATGCCGCGTGGCATCCGCCCTTCGTCGCGTTCGATCCTGGCCGTGCAGGCGACGAACGTGATCCGTCAACCGGTTCCGCAGACGGCACGCCCTCGATACGCTGAGCGGGCAGGCGAGGAGAGGAATGCTCATGACGATCAACGATGACGACATCACCCGCGAGCCCGGCGCCGAAGGCGAAGGCACCGCCGACGGCGGTGCCAACCCCGAGGGCCACGACGGCGGCGCCGACGGGTCGGCCGAGGCCGGCGGCGAAGGCACGGCCGACGGCGGCGCGAACCCCGGCGGCCACGACGGCGGCGCCGACGGTTCGGCGGCTGCGGGGGAGGGCGTCGCCGACGGCGGCGCGAACCCCGGCGGCCACGACGGCGGCGCGGACGGTTCGGCGGAGTGACCGACCCGGAGCGCGGGTCGAGCAGTCGGCCCGCGCTCTCGCGCTGCATCAGCGTTCCCGCCGACGAGTTCGCCGCCCGGTACTGGGGCAGTCAACCGCTGCTCTCCCCGGCCGCCGAGCTCGACCGCGGCTTCGACGACCTGTTCTCGGTCGCCGCCGTCGACGAGCTCATCACGCGTCGCGGGGTGCGCACCCCGTTCATCCGCATGGCGAACGAGGGCTCGGTGCTCGCGGCGTCTTCGTACACCGCACCAGGTGGTTTCGGTGCCGAGATCGCCGACCAGGTCTCGAGCGACAAGGTGCTCGCCGAGTTCGCGGGCGGCGCGACCATCGTGCTGCAGGGGCTGCACCGCCTGTGGCCGCCGATCATCGACTTCACGCGCGAGCTCATCGACGACCTCGGGCACCCGGCGCAGGTCAACGCCTATGTCACCCCGCCGTCGTCGCAGGGGTTCGACGCGCACTACGACACCCACGACGTGTTCGTGCTGCAGGTCTCGGGCGAGAAGCACTGGCGCATCCACGCGCCGGTGCTCGTCGACCCGCTGCGCTCCCAGCCGTGGGACCGGCATCGCGGTGCGGTCGCCCGAGCTGCCACGGGCGAGCCGGTCATCGACGCGGTGCTGCGCCCCGGCGATGCGCTCTACCTGCCGCGCGGCTGGATCCATTCGGCGACCGCGCTCGGCGCGACATCCGTGCACCTGACCGTCGGCATGGCGGCGTACACGCGCGCCGACCTCGTCGACACGCTCCTCGGCGAGGTCGGCGACAACGCCGCCCTGCGAGGGTCGCTTCCGCTCGGCATCGACCTGCGCGACACGGAGGCGATCGCGCCCGTCGTCGCGCAGACGATTCAGGCCCTCATCGAGACGCTGCAGCAGACGGATGCCTCGCGGCCGGCCGCCGTGCTCGCCGACCGGTTCGATGCCGCGACCCGCGCGGAACCGATCGCGCCCCTCTCGACGCTCGAGGCGCTCGCGGCGCTCGCGACGTTGGATGCGTCGACGCCCGTGCGCTGGCGTGCGTCGCTGCCCGTGCGGGTCACCACGATCGATGACCGGGTGCGCATCGTGGGGCGCGCGAAGACGCTGTCGCTGCCGGTCGAGGCGGAACCGGCGGTGCGACGGCTCGTCGCGGGCGGGGTCGTCGCGCCCGGCGAGCTGCCGGGCCTCGACACCGAGAGCGCGGTCGTCGTGGTGCGACGCCTCGTGCGCGAGGGATTCGTGGTGGCGCCCGCGTGACGCTCGCCGTCGAGCACTGGGCACCGTGCAGCGATCGCGCTCGCGAACGGCACGACCCGCTCGTCGGCACGGGCCCCCGCGGACTGCGATGGTTCCTCATTGAGGTCGCGGGCAGCTGGGGGCAGAACGCCCTGCTCGACGCGCCGTTCGACCGCGAGCTCGGCCGTGCCCTCGTGCGTCGAATCGAGGGCGCGGGCATGCGGCCGCTCGCCATCCGTCGAACGGGTCGGCGCGCCGCCCCGGCGACGCAGCGGTGGGCGATCGTCGATTCACGGCCGGGTCGGGAACGTGTCGTGTGGGGTGAGGTGGCGGATGCCGCGGCGCTGCTCGACGTGCCGCTCGACGGGTCGACGGGCACGCCCTCGACCCGACCCGTCTACTGCATCTGCACCCACGCCAGGCACGACCAGTGCTGCGCCGTGCGCGGCCGCCGGGTCGTGACCGCGCTCGCCGAAGCGCGCCCCGAGGAGACCTGGGAGTGCTCGCACCTCGGCGGCGACCGGTTCGCCGGGACCATGGTGGTCTTCCCGCACGGCCTCTACTACGGGTATGCCGACGACGGCGACCCCCTGCGCATCGCCGACGCCTTCGACGAGGGCCGCATCGTGCCCGAGCGGTTCCGTGGTCGCAGCTCGCTGACGCACCCCGTGCAGGCCGCAC
Organism: Agromyces sp. Root1464; assembly: GCF_001427265.1. NCBI lineage: Bacteria > Bacillati > Actinomycetota > Actinomycetes > Micrococcales > Microbacteriaceae > Agromyces > Agromyces sp. Root1464. Next base: position 339,831 of record NZ_LMFU01000001.1, on the reverse strand, counting down.
AGCACTTCGCCCGCGAAGCCTTCGGCGACGAACGCATCGACTCGTTCGCGCCGATCGCCGAGGAGGCAGCGGAGAGCGGATGGCGCGTGCGACTGGCCGGGGCGGGTGACGCCGGCGGTACCGATGCGGGCACCGCTGACGGTCATGCCGCCGGTGCTGGCGACATCGTGGTGGACCTGGAGGAGACGCACTCCGAACCCCTGCTGTCGACGTGCGCCGCGACGCGGTTCGTGCGGGTGCGGCAGTACGCGCTTCGCTCGATCAGCGCCTGATCAGTGGCTGATCCGCGCCTGATCAGCGTCTGATCCCGGGCCGCCGTCGCACCGCGCCCCACCTGCGTGCCCCCTGCGAATCGGCATCGGGACTCACGGATCCGGCGAAACGGGGGTATCTTTACGACACGCGTTATATCGCGTTATCGGCGAAGTGGTCGAACTGGGCGGGGTGGTGCATGTGACCGGCATCGAAGCGATCTTGATCGGGCTCGGCGTGATCGTGCTGCTCTCGATCGGCGTCATGGTGACGGTTGTGCTCGTCGTGCGGGCACTCGTGCGTCGCGTCCGCCGGAGCCGAGCTTTCGGGGCGACGACCCTCCGCGCCCGGGCCCGCGTGAGTCACGGACCGCAGCGAACGGTTCTCGCACTGCGAGTGCGGCTCGACGACGTCCTGCGGAGCGGACGCGCCGCCGTCGAGCTCACCGGCACGTCGGGCGGCTCCCGCACCCACGGATTCCGCGGCGAACTGCCTCGGCTCTTCCGGCGCATCAGCGACGAGGGTGACGTGCTCGACCTGCAGCTGCGCCTGATGGAGTCCGAGACGAACGCCGGCGTGCTCGCACAGGAACTGCCCGCGGCCCGTCTTCGCGTCGAGCAGGTCGAGGCGCTCGTCCGACGGGTGCGCGACGCCGTGGCATCCGGGCTCTCCGGTGCGACCGACGACGCGCTCTCCGCGCTCGGCTCCGACGTCGACCGGGAGGTCGCCGCCCTGCAGACGGGCATCGAAGAACTCCAGGCACTCAACCGCCGCGACGGTCGCGTCGATGTCACGAGACCGCCGACGACTTCCATCATCCGAGACGAGGGGAACCGACCATGAGCAGCAGCAACGCCAACAGCAATTCGGCGCGGATGCGGACGATCTTCCGGAGCAAGACGTCGAAGGCGCTCGACCGCATGGAGGACCCGCGGGAGACGCTCGACGACAGCTACGACCAGCAGGTGAAGCTGCTGCAGCAGGTGCGGCTCGCGGTCGCCGACGTCGCGACGGCGAAGAAGCGCATCGAACTGCAGGGCGAGGAGATGGGCACGCGCTACCAGCGGTTGGGATCGCAAGCCGCCGAGGCGCTCGCGCAGGGGCGCGAAGACCTCGCGCGAGCCGCGCTCGAACGCCGGGCCATGCTCGAGGGGCAGGTCGCGCAGCTGCAGCAGCAGTTCACCGCGCTCGATCGACAGACGGCGCAGCTGCAAGACCGGGAGCGCCGGCTCACTGACCAGGTGGCCGCCTTCCGCATCGAGAAGGAGACGATCAAGGCGACCTACACGGCGTCCGAGGCGCAGGTGCGAGCCAACGAGGCGGTGTCGGGCATCAGCAACACGATCACGGATGTCGGATCGAGCCTCGACCGCGCCCGCGATCGCGTCCAGCAGATGCAGGCGCGCGCGGCCGCGACCGACGAGCTGCTCGCGAGCGGCGCCCTGACCGACCTCACCGCTGCACCCGACGCCGACATCGAGCGTCAGCTCGCCGCCGTCTCGGCGCAGGCCGAGATCGATCGCCAGTTGCAGGCGTTGAAGAGCGGAAGCGGGCAGGCCGGCAGCGGTGCGACGGAGCGTCCCGGACCCGATGGCTGGCTGAGCATCGGCCGAGCCGGCTGACGGCCGTCGGTCGTCGGTCGCTGGCCGCGACCTCAGCATCGGGCTTCCTGAGCATCGGCTTCGACTGATGCGGGAGCGGCGGCGCGCGGGTACTGTGAAGGAGCGGGTCGAATCGCCCCGGGCTTCGAGAGCCTGCGGTGATCGACCCGGTGGGAACCCTGCACCCACGCCTGAACGGAGCGCGACACCGATGTCCTGGCATGACGATTTCGACGACGACGAGTACGGCGAGCGTCGCCCGAATCGAGCCCCGACCTCGAAGTGGCGGCTCGTGCGTCGCACCGCCGCGTACGTCGGCGTCGTGGTCGGGGCCATCGGCCTCGTGATCGGCGCGGTCTTCGCCGTGAACCTCGTCGGCACCGCGGTGAACCCCGACGGGTTCGCGGCTCCCGACGCCTACGGTCCCGCCGTCGCGATGCCGCCGCTCACCTCGCAGCCCGACGGGGAAGGCGACGAATCGGTCGACGACGGCGACAACGGCGAGACCGTCGACGCCGGCGTCGTCGAGGAGCCGACCGGGCTCTCCGGCTCGAAGCTCGCCCCGATGTCGTCGGTCGATCCCGAGTGGATCGCCACGGTCGCCGATGCCACCGGCATCCCGAAGCGCGCCCTCGCGGCCTATGCGCTCGCGCACGTCACCATCGCCCAGGACGACGCCGAGTGCGGCCTCGACTGGGCGACGATCGCCGCGATCGGAGCGATCGAGTCGAAGCACGGCAGCCACGGCACGTCGAAGCTCGACGACGACGGCCGCACCACGCCGCCGATCATCGGGCCCGCTCTCGACGGGAGTGCCGATGTGGCGAGGATCGATGACACCGACGACGGTGCGCTCGACGGCGACACCACCTGGGACCGCGCCGTCGGACCGATGCAGTTCATCCCGTCGACCTGGCACAAGTGGGGCACCGACGCGAACGGCGACGGAGTCGCCGACCCGCACCAGATCGACGACGCTGCGCTGTCGACGGCACGGTACCTCTGCGAGTCGGGTCCGATGACGAGCTCCGAGGGATGGCGAGCGGCCGTCTTCTCGTACAACCACGACAACGACTACGTCGACAACATCGCCAAGGTCGCGCTCGAGTTCGCGGAGTCGGTGGCCGAGCTCGGCCACTAGCCGAGCGGGGACGATCCGAATAGTGGATGCCGCGGCATCCGCTGACCGCCGCGGAACCCGCCGTTCAGGCGGAGGTCGACCGCGCCCGCATCGTCGCGAGCCGGCTCCAGATCGTCGCGATGACGATGGCCGCCGCTGCTGCGATGGCCGCCACCGCGGTGGGGGTCGACGGCGGTGCGTCCGTGAGCCTCGCGACCGCGATCCATGAGAGGCCCCAGGCGAGCGAGAGCGTCGGGGCGATGCGGCCGCGATCCCAGACGGCGAGCCAGACCCCGATGACGCCGACGACGGCGAGCACGCCGATCGCCCACGCCTCGGGCGCGAGTCCCAAGCCGTCGAAGCCCGCCGCCACGAGCACGGCGGTGATGTTCGCCGCCGTGGCGACGCTGACCCAACCGAGGTAGAGGCCGATCGTGCCATCCGTCAGCACGGCGTCGACGGGACCGGCAGGACGGGTCGCACGGCAGATCCGGAATGCCAGGACGAGCACGACGAGCAGCGCGACGATGACCGGGACGCTGAGGGCGAGCTGGTCGAACTGGATCGAGAGGATCCACGCGGCGTTCAGCACCAGCGATGCGGCGACCAGGTAGCCGAGCCGGCGCTGCCGTTCGGCAGCGCGCTGCGCCGGGAGGAACTGCCACACCGCATACGCCACCAGTCCCACGTAGATGACCGACCAGATGCTGAAGGCACCACCGCCCGGCGCGAGGAGCGTGGCGTCGGCGGCGAGCGCGCCGCCCGAGGCATCCTGCACCGGCGTGCCTCCGGCCGCTCCCGAGCCGATGAACGCGCCGATCACCGCGAGCGCCGCGCTCACGGCGACCGTGATCTGCCGGGCGAGGTCGCCGCGGGGGGTGGTGAGTTCTGCCGAGGTGCTCGTCATGTCAGCTCCGGTCGCTCGCTCCTGCCGACCGTGATCGAGGCCGGTTGGAGGAAACGTAATGCCCGTTCGGCAGGGTGCACAAGAAACGCCGTGGGGCTTGACACGGGCGCGCCGGTCGGCCGCGGCTTCGGGTCAGGGCTGTTGCGTGAGGTCCACGTCCCAGTCGAGCTGCGTCGTCGCCTCCGTGACCGAGAACACGGTGGAGCGAGCCTCGTCGATCGACGACGCCTTGTCGTACATGGCGAGTGTCGTGTCGGGCTCGACGAGTTCGTCGTCGTGGGCTTCGCGAGAGGACGTGAACTCGACCGACGAGGTGTCGGAGCGCCATCCGACGGTCATCCGCACGCGGGCGATGGAGCCGTCATTGCGACGATAGGGAACGTCGATGAGATCGAGTCGGCGTTGACGCGCAAGCGCGAGACCGTAGTTCAAGACGGCGTCTGCGAGATCATCACCGGTGAGGTAGGAACCGAGCCGATTGATGAGCAATTTCATGGGAACCCCCTGCAGCATCTCGATGCGAGTTGGCCGGCGGGGTCCGGGTCGACGCCATTCCAGTGTAAACCCGTCTGCTGCATGGTGACCCGTGTGCTCGGCCGATCATTGGGCGCCTACTCGGGCAGCGCGAGGCTGCGGTCGACGAGCCCGGCCGCCACCTGGCTGATGCCGATCCGATTGGCTCGCGCGTAGGCACGGATGAGCGTGAACGCCTCTTCGATGGGCACGCCCCTGGTGTGTGCGACGACCCCCTTCGCCTGTTCGATGACCACCCGGCTCTGCAACGCGCGTTCGAGCTGTTCGGAGAGGACGTGGCTCTCGTGGATCGAGCGTTCGTGCAGGATGCCGATCGTGGCCACGTCGGCGAAGGCCTGCGCGGCGGCCCGGTCGTCGGGGTCGAGCTCGCCGACCGAGTCGCGAAGCAGGTTCAAGGTGCCGATCCGGGTCTCGCGCAATCGCATCGGGAAGGCGTGCACCGATGCGAATCCCTGAGCGATGGCGCCGTCGCGGAATCGGCCCCATCGCTCGGGAGAATCGCTGATGTCGGGCACGGAGACGAACGTTCCCGTGGTGAAGCTCTCCACGCACGGGCCGGCTTCGGCACCGATCTGGATGAGCTCGACGAGGCGACTCGCCTCGCTCGTGGATGCGATCACGTCGAGTTCGCCGTCGGCGTCGGCGAGCAGGATCGCCGCGGCCGTCGTGTCGAGCAACTGCTGGCAGCTGTCGACGAGCAGTTGCAGGAGTTCGACGACGTCGTAGCCCTCCACGAGGGTGTCGGCGAGGGACGCGAAGGTGCGCAGCAGCTCTTGCTCGCGGGTGCGGCTGTTCATATCGCCTCGATGCCCGTGGGGCCGTTCGTGAACTTCAACCTGCCCTCCACGATGTCTTGGGCGACGTCGATCATCGTGCGGGACTCGGCGAAGGCGTGCCCTTGGATGACGAGCCGCGCCTCGTCCGGCGACAGTCCGAGCTGCGCGAGCACGACGCCCGTCGCCTGGTGCACGAAGCGGCGCGAGTAGGCGTTGCCGAGGTCCTCCTCGTGCTGCCCGACGGCGTCGAGGGCCCGGCGCAGCACCTGCTTGCCCACGAGATCGGCCATGACCCCGACCTGGGACGTCTGCGTCGGATTCAGGCGCACCGGTGCCACGGAGTACAGGTCGACGGCGCCGAGCCGGAGCGGCCCGACGGTCATCGGGAAGGCGAAGATCGAGCTCAGGTCCTCACGCAGGACTGCGGCGGTGAAGGCGGGCCAGATCGTGGGAGCGTCGCGCCGAAGGTCAGGCACGAGCACTGGGCGTGCCGAGCGCAGCGCGTCCCAGCATGGGCCCTCACCGAGATCGAACTGGAGCTCGTCGATTCGGAGGGCACGCTGATCGGTCGCCGACAGGGTCTCGCTGCCGAGGATGTTGCCGACCGTCGAGACGGACGCCCCCGTGATCGGGAAGGCGCCGACGAAGAGCGCGGCCAGCCCGTCGGGCGACTCCGCCCAACGTTCCAGTGCATCGACTGCAGAGCCGAAATCGCCCACCGAGTCCTCCAAATGCGCCCGATCTCCTCGACCGGATACAGATCATTCCATCACACCGGGCAGCGAGACGTCAGGGGCTTGACCGGGAGGAAAGCGGCGCGAGGGCATCGTCCCGGTACGTGGCGAAGGACGTCGCCCATGGGGGAAACACGACGCCGGCCCGTCCATGGGACGGGCCGGCGACTGAGTCGAGCGTCAGGTCAGACGCGAGCTCCGCGGAGCGCCACGTTTCCAAGGGCGTCGGCGCCGAGGGCGAAGAGGTCGCGCGAACCTGCGGTGGCCGCCCCGGCGAGCCCTGCGGCCTGCGGCAGCAGCTGCTCGGCGTAGAAGCGGGCGAGCGGCAGCTGCGTCTCCGCGATGCCGTCGTCGTCCATGCCGCGGGCGGCGAGCGCCGACTTGGCCATGAGCCATCCGCCGACGACGAGGCCCCAGATGCGCTGGTACGGCGTCGAGCCCGAGAGCACGGCGTTCGGGTCGGTGGCGCCGGTGCGGAGCATCCACGCCGTCGTCTGCTCGAGCGCGTCGAGCTGGGCGTTCAGCTGCGTGCGGATCGACGCGAACTCGTCGCCCGCGGCGGCCAGCTCGCCGTCGAGCTCACGCATGGTCGCGATGAACTCGAGAGCGGATGCCCCGCCGCGAACCGGGAGCTTGCGGCCGACGAGGTCGGCGGCCTGCACGCCGTTCGTGCCCTCGTAGATCGCCGCGATGCGGACGTCCCGGTAGTGCTGCGCAGCGCCGGTCTCCTCGATGAACCCCATGCCGCCGTGGATCTGCAGTGCGAGCGAGGTGAGCTCGTTGCCGAGGTCGGTGCCGAACGACTTGTTGATCGGGGTGAGCAGGCCGACGATCTCGTTCGCCCGGCCGCGTACGGCGGCGTCGGGGTGGTGGGTCGACACGTCGGTGTAGGTCGCGGTCAGCAGCATCATGCGACGCATCGCGGCGATGTACGCCTTCTGCGTCATGAGCATGCGGCGCACGTCGGGGAAGTCGATGATGGGGGAGTCCTGGGTGGCGCCGATCGCGCGACCCTGGATGCGCTCGCGGGCGTAGTCGAGCGACTGCTGGTAGGCGCGCTCCGACACGGCAAGGCCCTGCATGCCGACCGAGAGGCGGGCGCTGTTCATCATGACGAACATGATGCGCATGCCGATGTTCTCGTCACCGACGAGGTAGCCGGTCGCATCCTCGTACGAGAGCACGCAGGTGGGCGAACCGTGGATGCCCATCTTGTGCTCGACGCCGACGGTGTGGACGCCGTTGCGCTCGCCGATCGAACCGTCGTCGTTCATGAGGAACTTCGGCACGATGAAGATCGAGATGCCCTTGGTGCCGGCCGGCGCATCGGGGGTGCGGGCGAGCACGAGGTGCACGATCTGCTCGCTGAGGTCGTGGTCGCCGAAGGTGATGAAGATCTTCTGGCCGGTGATGCCGTAAGTGCCGTCGTCGCGCTTGACGGCCTTCGTGGTGAGCGCGCCGACGTCGGTGCCGGCGTGCGGCTCGGTGAGGTTCATGGTGCCGGCCCACTCGCCCGTGACCATCTTCGGCAGCCACTGCTGCTTCTGCTCGTCGCTGCCGTAGTGCAGCAGCGCCTCGATCGCGCCCTGCGTGAGCAGCGGTGCGAGTGCGAACGCCATGTTGGCGGTCGCCATGAGCTCCTGGAGCGCGAGGCCGATGGTGCGCGGGAACCCGCCGCCGCCGAACGCCTCGGGCAGCGGCACCGAGCCCCAGCCTGCGTCGACGTAGGCCGAGTAGGCCTCCTTGAAACCGGTGGCCGTGGTGACGGTGCCGTCGGGGTTCAGCTTCGAACCCTCGAGGTCGCCGGCTCGGTTGGTGGGGGCGACGACTTCGGCCATGAAGTTGCCGGCCTCGTCGAGGATCTCGGTGACGGTCTCGAGGTCGGCGTGCTCGAATCCGGGCAGCTGCGCGACGGCGTCGTAGTCGACGACATGCTCGAGGGCGAAGGCGATATCTGCAACAGGGGGTCGGAATCCACTCATGCCCGCAGCGTAAGCCCGGCACCTCGCAACAGGGCGGGAACTGTGCGGGTTCCACGACGGGTGCGGGCCGGGACTCGGCATGGTTTGGCGGCATCCCACAAATCAGGCCCCTTTTCGGGCAAGCAAGTGCTTGGTTAGGATGAAGCAACTCGTCGAAGGAGCGGAATGAAGATCGTCGTCCTGGTCAAGGAAGTCCCCGACACCTACGGGGATCGGAAGCTCGACCTGCAGACCGGCCTCGCCGATCGTGCCGCGAGCGAGACGGTGCTCGACGAGATCGGCGAGCGCGCGCTCGAGGTGGCGCTCTCGTACGCCGACTCCCACCCCGACACCGAGGTCGTCGTGCTGTCGATGTCGCCCGGGTCCGCTGCGGCCACGGTGCGCAAGGGCCTCGCGATGGGCGCCGCCGGCGCCGTGCAGGTGGCCGACGAGGCGCTCCTCGGCGCGGACCTCGGCCTCACCGCCGAGGTGCTCGCGGCAGCGCTGCAGCGCATCGGGTTCGATCTCGTCATCGCCGGCAACCAGTCGACCGACGGCTCGGGCGGAGTGCTCCCGGCGATGGTCGCCGAGCTCCTCGACGTGCCGAACGCGACGAGCCTGAACTCGGTCGAGATCGACGGCGCCGAGCTCCGGGGCGAGCGTGCGACCGATCACGGCACGATGCAGGTCTCGGCGTCGCTGCCCGCGGTGATCTCCATCACCGAGGCACTGCCCGATGCCCGCTTCCCGAACTTCAAGGGCATCATGGCGGCCAAGAAGAAGCCGTTCGAGACGCTCACGCTCGCGGACCTCGGCGTCGACGCCGAGAGCACCGAGGCGTCGCGCTCGATCGTGATCTCCCTCGGCGAGAAGCCGCCCCGCTCGGCGGGCACCAAGATCGTCGACGAGGGCGACGCCGGCGAGCGCCTCGCCGAGTACCTCGTCCAGAACCGGCTCGCGTAAGGGACCACGATGACTGACTACTCCGCAGACTCGATCCTCGTGCTCCTCGACGTCACGCCGTCGGGTGCGCTCGCCAAGAGCGCCGCCGGCCTCCTCGGTGCGGCGGCCCAGGCCGGAACCCCGGTCGCCGTGATCGTCGCAGCTCCGGGCGAGGGCGAGCAGGCCGCGACGGATGCCGCCGCGCTCGGCGCGACCCACGTGCTCGTCGCCGAGCACGCCGCCGCCGGCTCAGGCCTCACCGTGCCGGGCGCCGACGCGCTCGCCGCGGCCGCCGACGCGGTGCGGCCCGACGCGATCCTCGTCTCCAACTCGATCGAGGGCCGCGAGATCGCCGCCCGCTTCGCCGCCCGTTCGCGGTCGGGCCTCGCGGTCGACGCCGTCGGGGTCTCGCGCGATGCCGAAGGTGTCGTCGCCCATCACTCGGTGTACGGCGGCGCCTACAACGTCGACTCGGCCGTCACGTGGGGCGCACCCGTCATCACCGTGCGCGAGGGCTCCATCGATGCCCGCGCCGAGGCGCAGCCCGCCTCGGTCGAGCGGCTCGAGGTCGCGGCATCCGGTCGGAAGGCCGCCGTCATCGGCGCATTCGAGGAAGAGGTCGTGGCATCGTCGCGCCCCGAGCTGCGCGGCGCCGCGAAGGTCGTCTCGGGCGGTCGCGGGCTCGGCTCCGAAGACAAGTTCGCACTCGTCGACCAGCTCGCCGACGTGCTCGGCGCCGCCGTTGGCGCATCGCGCGCCGCGGTCGACGCTGGCTACATCCCGCAGTCGCACCAGGTCGGCCAGACCGGCGTCTCGGTGTCGCCCCAGCTCTACATCGCGCTCGGCATCTCGGGCGCGATCCAGCACCGCGCCGGCATGCAGACCGCGAAGACGATCGTCGCGATCAACAAGGACGCCGACGCCCCCATCTTCGAGATCGCCGACTTCGGCATCGTCGGCGACCTCTTCACGGTCGTGCCGCAGCTGATCGCCGCGCTCGAGGCGCGGAAGGCGTAGCGCGCGATGGCGACGTACGGGCGAACGACGCGGCAGGGCCTGCCCCGCGTCGCCGGCGGTGAACCCTGGCCCCCGGTGTTCGAGATCGCAGGGGGCGCTGAGGCCGCGAGCGAGAGCGCGGCAGCCGTCGACGAGGCGAGCGCTCCGGCGGCGGTCGCGGATGTCTCGGCACCCGTGGCGACGGCTGCCACGGTCGCTCCGGCCGCTGTGCCCGCAGCCGCTCCGACTGCTCGTGCGGTGCGGCGCGGGCTGCCTCGCGTGCCCGGCGGTGAGCCGTGGCCGCCCGCCTCCGCAGCCCCGCTCGCTGCGACGGCGGCAACGGTCGAGGTGCCGGCCACCACCGCGACGGATGTCCCGGCCGCGGCTCCTCCCGTCGAACCGCTCACCGCGGTCTCGACCGCCACCGCCGCCTCGGCGCCGTCGGCGGCCGGCGGAACGGCGCTCCGTCGTGGACTCCCGCGCACGCCCGACGGCGAGCCTTGGCCGCCCGCAGGTTCGGCGCCCGCGAGGCCCGAGCGCGTCGTCGCGGCACCGGTGCTCGAGGCAGCGCCGGAGCCAATCTCCGAGCCCGTCCTCGAGCCGAACCCCGAACCGGTCATCGCACCCGCGGCCGCCGCAGCCCCGGCGCCGGCGCCACAGCGCACCCCGATGCAGCCGCCGCGTCGCCCGGTCGCGGTCGCCGCGGCATCCGCTCGCCCTACTGCCGAACCGTGGCCGAAGCTGTACGGTCCGTACTCCCGTGCGGAGTGGGCGAGTGCGCTCGTCCTCGGCGGCTTCGGGCTGCTGCTCGCCGCAACCGGAGTCGTCGTCGGGGTCAACTGGCTGCTCGGCCTCGCGCCGATGGAGGAGTTCATCGCGCGCTACCCGGGCGAGTACCACCTGCCCGAGTCCGCTCCGGTCGGCATCCCGGCCTGGATCGGCTGGCAGCACTTCTTCAACGTGTTCCTGATCGTGCTCATCATCCGCTCGGGCCTCGAGGTGCGCACGCAGAAGCGGCCGACCGCGTTCTGGTCGCCGAGCTGGAACTCGAAGCGCAAGATCAGCCTCTCGCTGTGGTTCCACCAGTCGCTCGACATCCTGTGGCTCGTCAACGGCGTGGTGTTCGTCGTGCTCCTCTTCATGACGGGGCAGTGGATGCGACTCGTGCCCACGAGCTGGGAGGTCTTCCCGAACGCGCTGTCGGCGCTGCTGCAGTATCTCTCGCTCGACTGGCCGACCGAGAACGGCTGGGTGAACTACAACAGCCTGCAGCAGATCGCCTACTTCGTCACCGTCTTCATCGCGGCGCCGCTCGCGGCGGTCACGGGCGTGCGCATGTCGGGCATCTGGCCGAAGAACGCGAAGACGCTGAACCGCATCTACCCGGTGGAGTGGGCGCGCGCCGTGCACTTCCCCGTGATGCTCTACTTCGTGCTGTTCATCATCGTGCACGTGGGGCTCGTCTTCGCGACCGGGGCGCTGCGCAACCTCAACCACATGTACGCGAGCCAGGACGTCGTGAACTGGACCGGGTTCTGGATCTTCGTCGCGTCGCTCGTCGTGATCGCCGCAGCCTGGGTCGCGGCCCGACCGCTCGTGCTCGCGCCGATCGCACGCCTGTTCGGCAAGGTCAGCGGGCGCTGACATGGGCGACGGCTCCGAACGGCGCGACCAGATCATCGTCATCGCGAGGCGGCTCATCGCCGCGCGCGGCTACTCGGCGACGACGGTACGCGACATCGCCGACGAGGCGGGGATCCTCTCGGGCAGCCTCTACCACCACTTCGCCTCGAAGGAGGCGGTGCTGCACGAGATCCTGCACGGCTTCCAGCACGACACGCTCTCGGCGTTCGAGCGCATCGCCGCGAGCGGCGGCAGCGCCCGCGAGCGGCTCGACCAGCTCATCGAGCACGCGTTCCTCACGATCGAGCAGCGCCCCGACGACGTGCGCATCTACCAGAACGAGACCGGGTTCCTCATGACCCAGCCCGGGTTCGAGTTCCTCGCCGACGGGGCGGAGCGCATCGAGGAGCTCTGGCTCGAGCAGATCACCGAGGGGCAGGCCGCCGGCGTGTTCCGCGACACGATCGACCCTCGGCTCGCCTTCCGCTTCATCCGAGACGCGGTGTGGTCGACGGTGTTCTGGTTCCGGCCGGGCGGCAGCCACACGGCGGCGAGCGTCAGCGAGAACTACCTCGACCTGCTGCACCACGGGATGCTCACCGTCGAGGGCTGAGACGGCCCTTGCAGCGGGCGCGTCGCGTCAGCGGCCGAGCAGCCGCCGGCCGACGATCATGCGCATGATCTCGTTCGTGCCCTCGAGGATCTGGTGCACCCGCAGGTCGCGCACGACCCGCTCGATGCCGTACTCCGAGAGGTAGCCGTAGCCGCCGTGCAGCTGCAGCGCGCTGTTCGCAACGGTGAACGCGGCGTCCGTCGCGAAGCGCTTCGCCATCGCGCACCTCGAGGTGGCGTCGGGCAGCCGGGCGTCGAGCGCCTCCGCTGCATCGTGCACGAGCAGGCGGGCGGCGTGGAGGTCGGTCGCCATGTCGGCGAGCGTGAAGACGACCGACTGGTGGTCGCTGAGCGGATGCCCGAAGGTCTCGCGCTCGCTGACGTAGCGGAGGGTCTGGTCGAGCGCCCACTGCGCGCCCCCGATCGAGCAGGCGGCGATGTTCACCCGGCCCCCGTCGAGTCCCGACATCGCGATGGCGAAGCCATCGCCCTCGGCCCCGAGACGGTTGCCGACGGGAACCCGCACCGCGTCGAGCACGACCTGGCGCGTCGGCTGGGCGTTCCAGCCCATCTTCTTCTCGTCGGGGCCGAACGAGAGGCCGGATGCCGCGGCGGGCACGATGATCGCGCTGATGCCGTGCGACCCCGGCTCCCCGGTGCGAGCGAAGACGAGGTAGACCGCCGACGATCCGGCGCCCGAGATGAACTGCTTCACGCCGTTCAGCACGTACTCGTCGCCCTCGCGCCTGGCGGTCGTCATGATCGCCGCGGCATCCGACCCGGCCGACGGCTCGGTCAGGCAGTAGCTGCCGCGGTTCACGAAGGTGGTGAGCGCGGGCAGCCACTGCTCGCGCTGCCCGTCGTCGCCGTACCGGTCGATCATCCACGCCACCATGTTGTGGATCGAGACATAGGCCGCGATCGCGGTGTCGCCCTTGGCGAGCTCCTCGAAGATCAAGGCGGCGGTGAATCGGCCGAGCTCTGACCCGCCGACGTCCTCGCGCACGTAGATTCCGCCGAGTCCGAGCCGGCCCGCGTGCTCGAGCGCCTCGATCGGGAAGTGCTTCGCCTGATCGCGCTCGTTCGCGTACGGGGCCAGCTCGGCCGCCGTGAAGTCGCGCACCGCGTCGACGATCGCGAGCTGGTCTTCGGTGAGTGCGTTCCCCATGGCCCCCTCGGCCTTCGTCGCTGCCGGTGAGGCCGAGCCTAGTCCGGCGCGTGACGCCGCGGACGGACGGACCGCTCCGTGTCGCCGCCCGGCCCACAGAGGCGGCCGAGCGGTGCCCGACGTACCATGGCAGGGTCACGCCCGAGCATCGGACGGGAGGCGCCATGGTCCAGGTCCGGGTCATCGGAATCGCGCTCGATTCCCTGCAACGCAACCTCGTGCTGCTGAAGCCGCTGCACGAGGAGTCCGGGACCGGGCTCGTGCTGCCGGTCTGGATCGGCACGCAGGAGGCCACGTCGATCCTCATCGCCCTCGAGGGGCGGCAGGCGCCCCGGCCGCTCTCGCACGACCTCATCGCAACGCTGTTCACCGCCGTCGGCGCAGAACTCCGCCGAGTGGACCTGACGCGCATCGACGAGGGCACCTTCTTCGCCGAGATCTCGCTCATCACGCCGTCGGGCCCCCAGACCATCGATTCGCGCCCGTCGGACGCCATCGCGCTCGCGCTGCGTGCCGACGCGCCGATCTGGGTGGCCGACGACGTGCTCGAAGCGGCCGGGATCCCCGCGGAAATGGTGGACTTCGCGGCCGAGTCCGGCGACGAGGCGCGGCTCGACGAGTTCAAGCGGTTCCTCGACGACGTGGATCCCGAGGACTTCCAGGGCTGAGCGGCGGCCGGAGGGCTCAGTCGCGACGGCGGTGCTTCTCGCCCAGCGCCCAGATCGCGAGCTCGACGCGATTGCGCGCACCGAGCTTGGTCATGAGGCTCGCGACGTGCGTCTTCACCGTGCTGAGCGAGATGTGCAGCTCGCTCGCGATCTCGGTGTTGCCGAGGCCGCGGGCGACGGCGGCCAGCACCTCGCGCTCACGGGCGGTCGGTGGTTCGAAGGGCTGGGCGGGCTGCGAGCCGGATCTCGTGGTCGACGACGGCGAACCCGCCGATCCCGTGCCGGCGAAGGCCTCGAGCAGCCGCACCGTCACGTTCGGCGCGATCAGCGCGTCGCCGCGGGCGGCTGCGTGCACGGCCTCGGCGAGCATCGTCGGGCCGGCATCCTTCAAGAGGAAGCCGCGAGCGCCGGCTCGAAGTGCCGCGTAGACGTACTCGTCGAGGTCGAAGGTCGTGATCACGACGACGGGGATCGGCTCCGCGACATCCGGACCGGCGAGCGCCCTCGTGGCCTCGAGCCCGTCGGTGCCCGGCATGCGGATGTCGAGGAGGCACACGTCTGGCCGCAGACGGCGGGCGAGCGCGATCGCCTCGGCGCCGTCGGCGGCCTCGGCGATCACCTCGATGCCGGGCTGCGTGTCGAGGAGCACCCGGAGGCCGGCGCGCACGAGTTCCTGGTCGTCGGCGATCAGCACGCGCACGGTCATGTCGACCACCCGCTGCGGGGGAGTGCGGCGACGACCGTCCATCCGCCGTCGGGCGCCGGGCCGGCGGTGCAGGTGCCCCCGAGCAGCGTCGCGCGCTCGACCATGCCGACGATGCCGAAACCGGGCGAGCCGGATGCCGCGGCGTCACCGTCGTCGCGCACGTCGAGCCGGATCCCGGCGTCGTCGACCCGCACGAGCACCTCGACGCGAGTGGCACCGCGCGCATGGCGGCGTGCGTTCGTGACCGACTCCTGCGCCATGCGGTAGACGGCGGCGCCGATCGTCGGCGGCACGGACGCGAGGTCACCGGTGAGGTGCACGTCGACGCGAGGGGCACGAGCCGCGGCATCGGCGGCGCCGGTCGAGTCACCCGAGGCGAGCGCGCCGAGATCGCCGAGGCCCGGCCCGGGCGCGAGCTCGGCGGCATCCGCTCGGCGCAGCACCCGCACGATCGAGCGCATCTCGGCGAGGGTGCGCGACGCCTCGCCCTCGATCGTCCGCAGTGCGGCGGCCGCGGCGGCCGGATCGGTGGGCGCCAGGGCCGTGCCCGCCTGCGCCTGGATCGCGATCGCCGAGACGTGGTGGGCCACGGTGTCGTGCAGGTCGCGTGCGAGCTGCTCGCGCTCGTCGAGCTTCACCCGATCGAGTTCACGGGCTCGCGACGCCGCCCGCCAGCGGAGGCCTGCGCCGAGCGAGACGGTGGCGACGAGCACGGCGGCGCCGCCGATGAGGTCGGTGGGCGTCGTCGGCCCGATGGCGAGGGAGAGCGTCGTCGAGGCGGCGAGCAGCGCGGCGCCGGCGATGCGAGCACGTCCGTCGCCCCACCGGAACGCGGCGTAGACGAGCAGGAGCATGTAGGCGGTCGACACGAACTGCGGGTCGCCGCCCGTCGCCACGGCGACCACCGCGCCGGTGCCGAACGCGATGACGAGCATGAGGAGCGGCCGGGCGCGACGCCAGAGCAGGGTCGGCACGAGGACGATGAGCACCACGGCCCAGAGCCAGCGCCATGCCACCTCGGTGCGCAGCGCCGCCTCGAGCAGTACGAGCGGCGGGATCACGGTCACCAGCACCCAGTCGCGCCACACGCGACGGGGCGGCGGCGGTGATGCGGCCGGCGCATCCCACAGCGAGCGGACGGGGCTCGTCATGCCCCTCATCGTAGGGCTGCGGCGGCACGAGCGGATCGGCCGGAAGGACGGAACATGCCTCGCGCGTCGCGGCGCCGGATGACGATCTCGGCGACGGCGAGGTTGATCACCCAGCCGGCGGCCATGAGCGCGGCGCGCACGTTCACGTCGGGCTCGCCGAAGAGCAGGAACCACGGGAGCATCGTGAACACCTGCGTGCCGGCCGCCAGGCCGATCGCGTACCCCCGGGTCATCCACGCACTGTGCCGGCGGATGTCGCCGCGACGCACGGCCACGACGGCGACGACGATGCTCGCGGCCATAGCGGTGCCGAACACCAGGCGGATGACGGCGAGCGCCTCTCCGTCGGAGGCGGGGAGGTCGGAGAAGACCGTCAGCCACAGGCCCGACACGGCGGCGAGGAAGCCCGCGGGCGCCGCGATGCGTCCGGAGATGCGATGCCAGCGGTGCCGGCGCAGCGACGGTGCGAACTGCAGGGCGCCGAGCAACGCGAAGACCGTCGCGCCGACGATGTGCACGACGACCGGGGCGGGGAAGACGACGAAGCGCGCGTTGTCGGCCGTCACGACCGGATCGCTCGCGAGCTCGGTGAGCCGCATGCTGCCGGCGACGACCGGCACGAGGCTGAGGAGGATGAGGCCGGCCGGCGCGAGCCACTCCCGGCCGGGGTGCCGGGTCGTGCGCGGAACGGTGGGACGAGCGGATGCTTCGGTCATGACCCGATGCTCGCGGGAACGGTGGCACTCGGCATCGGGCGATCGGCCCGATCGGTCTCATCCCTTCGGCCGAGGCACGCCGCCGTCTCCGTCGGTCGAGTAGGCGCGCCAGCGCCGTGTCGAGACCACGCCCGCGCGACAATGGCTGACATGGATGCCTCCCTCCCCGCCCTCACCGAGATGCCCGCGCCGCAGTACGTGATGTCGGGCGACGGCATCCGCATCGCGACCTACCTGTGGGGCGACGACGACGCACCGACCGTGCTGTGCGTGCACGGCTTCGCCTCGAGCTGCCGCGACAACTGGGTGAACACCGGCTGGGTGCGCGACCTCACCCGTGCCGGCTACCGCGTGCTCGGCATCGACCAGCGCGGTCACGGCGCGAGCGACAAGCCGCACGAGGCATCCGCCTACGGCATGGACGCCTTCGTCGACGACATCACGACCGTGCTCGACACCTACCTGCTCGACACCGTCGTCTATGCCGGGTACTCGCTCGGCGCGCGCGTGGGCTGGCAGGTCGCCGTGCAGCTGCCGGATCACGTCGAGCGCGCCGTGCTCGGCGGCATCCCCGACGGGCGCCCCCTCGCGCGACTGCAGATCGAGCAGGCGCGGGCGTTCGCCGACCACGGCACCCCGGTCGAAGACCAGGTCACCCGCAACTACGTGACCCTGGCCGAACGCGTGCCCGGCAACGACCTGCGCGCGCTCGTCGCGCTCGCCGAGGGCATGCGCCTCGGCGACGCCGACCCCGATGTCGCGCACCCGCCGCTGCAGCCGATCCTCTTCGCCACGGGCAGTGAGGACGCGATCCTCGCGCAGTCGAAGCTGCTGGCGCGCGCGACGCCGAACGGCACGTTCGTCGAACTGCCGGGGCGGCACCATTTCAACGCGCCGGGCTCGCGGGTGTTCCGCGAGGCCGCGCTCGAGTTCTTCGGCGCGCCGGCCGCCTGACCGCCGTCGCGCCTCAGCCTGCCGAGCCCGACGCCGCCGCTCGCGCTGCCGCCGCGGCGCGCTCGACCCACTTCGGTGTCTCGCCGTAGCGCTGGAACGAGACGAGGCGGCCGGCCGCGCTGTCGTCGATGAGCTGCACGAGCCGTCGTTCGCGAGTGGCCTCCTGTTTCGCGGTCAGCACCCAGTGCGTCGCCTGACGGCGGTACGTCGGTGTCGCGGCCTGCCAGAACGCGGATGCCCCGGGGTTCGCGGCCAGCCGCGCGGCGGCCTCGACCGGCAGCTCCTGATCGGGGTTCTCGTGGGAGTAGATGCCCGAGCGGTCTTCGCGCCGTCGCTCGAAGGCCGCGAGGCCCGCCTCGTGCATGCGCCCCTCAACAGTGAGCTGCTCGACGAGCGCGATGTTGACGCTCGACCAGGTGCTCGCGGCCTTGCGCGGGGTCCACCGCTGGCGGCGCGCGTCGTCGTCGATGCGCTGGGAGACCGAGTCGATCCAGCCGAAGCACAGCGCCTCGGGCACCGCCTGCTCCCACGTCAGCCCGCGATCGGGTACGTGCTTCTTGTACAGGCCCATCCAGAGCTCGGTCGCCGTGTCGTGGTTGGCCTCGAGCCACGCGCGGAACTCCTCGGGCGAGGCGAAGAAGCGCGCCGGCCGCTCGGGAGTGCCGCCGGGAGTGCCGATCTCCGTCGTCATGCCCCGAGTCTGCCAGCACCCACTGATGTGCAGGGCCCACGTGCACGAGATCATGCGTTCGAGCTGGTGCGCACGACGGCACCGCGGACTAGTTTGGAGGCGTGTCTGCACCCGCGACCGACGCACGGGCCGCTCACGCCGACGGCGTGGAGCGACTGCTGGCGAGCTATCGGGCGGTGCCGGCGGGTTCGCCGGTGCGACTCGCCAAGCGCACCTCCAACCTCTTCCGGTCGAGGGCCGCGACGGATGCCCCCGGCCTCGACACCTCGGGTCTGACGCACGTCATCGCGGTCGACGTCGAGGCGCGCACCGCCGACGTCGCGGGCATGTGCACCTACGAGGATCTCGTGGCGGCGACGCTGCCGTTCGGGCTCGCGCCGCTCGTCGTGCCGCAGCTGAAGACGATCACCCTCGGCGGGGCAGTGACGGGCCTCGGCATCGAGTCGACCTCGTTCCGGAACGGCCTGCCGCACGAGTCCGTGCTCGAGATGGACATCCTCTCCGGGGCGGGGGAGGTGCTCACGGCATCGCCGACCGAGCATGCCGACCTCTTCCGCGCCTTCCCGAACTCGTACGGCACCCTCGGATACGCGGTGCGCCTTCGCATCGCGCTCGAACCGGTGCTCCCGTACGTCGCGCTCACCCACCTGCGATTCCATGCGATCGACGAGCTCGTCGCCGCGATGACGGCCATCATCGACACGGGCCGGCACGACGGCGTCGACGTCGACTCCCTCGACGGCGTCGTGTTCAGCGCCGAGGAGTCGTACCTCTGCCTCGGCCGGCGTACCGCGGCATCCGGACCCGTCAGCGACTACACCGGACAGCGCGTCTTCTACCGCTCCATCCAGCACGACGACGGCGCTGCACGCGACCGGCTCACGACCCACGACTACCTCTGGCGGTGGGACACCGACTGGTTCTGGTGCTCCGAGGCGTTCGGCGCGCAGCATCCGCTCGTTCGCCGCCTCTGGCCGCGCCGGTACCGAGGCAGCCGCTCCTATGCGAAGCTCATGCGCCTCGAACGCCGCTACGACCTCGGCAACCGCATCGAGGCGCTGAAGGGCCTGCCGCCCCGCGAACGCGTCATCCAAGACGTCGAGGTGCCGATCGAGCGATGCGCGGAGTTCCTCGACTGGTTCCTCGAGCACGTGCCGATCGAGCCGATCTGGCTGTGCCCGCTGCGCCTGCGCGGCGACGACGCCTGGCCGCTCTACCCCCTCGAGCCGCACCGCAGCTACGTGAACGTCGGCTTCTGGTCGACGGTGCCGGTCGGCGCGAGCGAGGGCGAGACGAACCGGCGCATCGAGCGCGAGGTCAGCGCGCTCGACGGCCACAAGTCGCTCTACTCCGACGCGTTCTACGAGCGCGCCGAGTTCGACGCGCTCTACGGCGGCGACGCCTATCGCGCCGCGAAGGTGCGGTACGACCCCGATTCACGACTCCTCGACCTCTATGCGAAGGCGGTGCAACGACGATGACCACGACCAAGGGCACGGCGGCCGAGACGACGGCGACGGGCGACCAGCATGAGGCGACGGATGCCTCGGGCAAGCTCACCCTCGCCGAGATCCTCGAGATCTTCGCCGGCGGCCGGCTGCCGCTGCGCTTCACCGCCTACGACGGCAGCTCGGCCGGGCCGGCCGACGCGGCACTCGGCATCGAACTGAAGAGCCCGAGGGGCACGACCTACCTCGCCACCGGCCGCGGCGACCTCGGGCTCGCCCGCGCGTACATCGCCGGTGACATCGACATCCACGGTGTGCACCCCGGCGACCCCTACGAGCTGCTGAAGGCGCTGGCCGACGAACTCGTGTTCAAGCTGCCGCCGCCGCGCACGATGGCCCATGTCATCCGCTCGATCGGCCTGGAGCACCTGCGCCCCATCGCGCCGCCGCCGCAGGAGGCGCCGCCCCGCTGGCGGCGAGTGGCCGAGGGCCTTCGGCACAGCAAGAGCCGCGACGCCGAGGCGATCCACCACCACTACGACGTCTCGAACACCTTCTACGAGTGGGTGCTCGGGCCCTCGATGACGTACACGTGCGCGTGCTACCCCGACGCCCGGGCCTCGCTCGACGAAGCGCAGGAGAACAAGTACCGGCTGGTGTTCGAGAAGCTGCGCCTGCAACCGGGCGACCGGCTGCTCGACGTCGGCTGCGGATGGGGCGGCATGGTGCGATACGCCGCGCGCCGAGGCATCCGCGCCCTCGGTGTCACGCTGTCGGCGGAGCAGACGGCGTGGGCGCAGCAGGCGATCCTCGACGAGGGGCTCGGCGACCTCGCCGAGGTGCGGTACGGCGACTACCGCGACATCACCGAGACCGGGTTCGATGCGGTCTCCTCGATCGGCCTGCTCGAGCACATCGGGGTGCGCAACTACGCGTCGTACTTCACGTTCCTGCAGTCGCGACTGCGCATGGGCGGACTGCTGCTGAACCACTGCATCACGCGCCCCGACAACCGCTCCGAGCCCGCGGCGAAGGGGTTCATCGACCGCTACGTCTTCCCCGACGGCGAGCTCACCGGCTCGGGCCGCATCATCACCGAGGCCCAGGATGTCGGCCTCGAGGTGATGCACGAGGAGAACCTGCGACTGCACTACGCGATGACGCTGCGCGACTGGTGCGCGAACCTCGTCGCGCACTGGGACGAAGCGGTCGCCGAGGTCGGGCTGCCGACCGCGAAGGTGTGGGGCCTGTACATGGCCGGCTCGCGTCTCGCATTCGAGACCGGCGGCATCCAGCTGCACCAGGTGCTCGCCGTGCGACCCGACGAGCGCGGCGGCAACGGCGACCTCCCGCTCCGGCCGTGGTGGACGCCGTGAGTCACTGAGCAGCCCCGCTCACACGTTCGCGCCCGGCCGATGCGATCGGCCGGGCGCGAATCGTTCAACGCGAACGGGTCAGGGAGCGACCGCGATCGAGAAGATGTGCATCGTCGCGTTCGTGGGCAGTACGACGAAGTCGACCGTCTTGCCCGCCGTCAGCGGCACCGAGTGCGCGAACATGCGGTACTGGTAGGCGGCATCGCCGTAGCCGCTCGGTCGGTTGCGGCCGTTCGTCGAGATCGCGAGTTCGGCGCCGTGCGCATTCTCGTCGTGGAACGACCAGTTCGGGAATCCGATCGCGCCCGAGCTCGTCGTGCCGTCGGTGTAGAAGACGGTCGCCGTGCCGGTCGCGCCGAGGCTCGATCCGGAGCCGAGGAAGACGAGGCGCTGACCCTGCCCGCTGATGCGGAGCGCCTGCCCGGCCGCCGTCACGTTGTCGGCGGTGCCCGGCTGGGACGCCGGCATCGTCAGCGTGGCGCCGAGCGCCTCGAGCGTCGCTCCCGGCGCTGCGCCCACCGCGGCGAGCTGCTCCGCCGAGAACGTGTTGCCCTCGCCGTCGAAGTTGCCGGCGGTCGTCTGCGACAGGGCCGTGATGCCCACGTTGTTGTAGAGCGCGGCGAGCGAATCGGTCGGCGGGCTCGTCGGCATCGCACGGATGCCGGTCGCGCTTCCGGCACCGTCACCGCCCTTGTACGTGACGGTCGCCGTGAAGATGCGCAGCGCGAAGCCGGGGCGCTTCTCGGGGATGCGGATCTGGAACGTCGCGGTCTGCTCGCGGCCGGGCTTGATCGCGTCGAGCTTCTGGCTCGACGGGACGACCTGCCAGCCGACCGGGCCGGCGAACGAGACGGCGACCGAGCTCATCTTCTGCGCCGAATCGTTCGACACCGTGATCTCGACGTCGGCGATCGCCGGCCCGTCGAGACCGACCTCCGGAACCGTGACGGTGATCTCGGGTGCGGGCTCGGCGGCGTCGGATGCCTCGGGTGCGGTGTCGCTCGGCTTCGACGACTCCGGCGCGGGAGCGGTCGATTCGGGCGCTTCGGTGGCCGGTGCATCCGTTTCGGGCGCTTCGGTGGCCGGGGCATCCGATTCGGGCGCTTCGGTCTGCGGCGCGTCGTCGGTCGACGGGGCTTCGGTGGACGCGGGCGACTGCGTCGTCGCCGGCGACTCCTCGGCGAAGGCACCCGCCGCGGTCGACCAGGTGGATGCCGCGAGCACGAGCACGCCGGCGACGGCGGCCCGGCGAAGGAACTTCATGGACATGTTCTTCCTCTCAGCTGATCGATCAGACGACGGCGGGCATGGCGGATCGCGTGGAATCGAGCCCGAGGCGCAGCTTCTTCCACTCGCCGCGCGTGAAGTCGGGCACCTCGACCGGCTTGCCGCCCTTCTCGAGCGACGTCACGCTCAGTGGTACGGGTGCGCACCAGGCGGCGGAATCGTAGACGTCGATGTCGGGCACGAGGCCTGAGCGCATCTGCTGCACGATCCGCCACTGCAGGATGTAGTCCATGCCGCCGTGGCCGCCGCCGGCGGCCGGACCCTCGAGGTCCTTCCAGAGCCAGTGGTCGAACTCCGTGCGCATCGCGCTCGCCCCGCGCCAGGTGTCGCCGCCGTGGTACGGCTCCGCGTAGATGCGGGCACCCGTCGAGTCGGCGCCGACGTAGTCCTCGAAGATGCCGCGGCTGCCCTCGAGCGTGTTGATGCGGCTGTACGGTCGGGGCTGGCTGACGTTGTGCTCGGCGCGGATCGTGCGGCCGTTCGCCGTCGTGATCATGCACGTCACGAGGTCGCCGTTGATGTACTCCTCCTTCCACGAGCGGTGGTCGCGCGGAACGAAGCGCTCGCGGTAGTCGGCGAGGCCGCGCGCCGCGGTCGCCGTCGCGGTCAACGTCTCGAGGCGGTCGCCCCGGTTGATGTCCATGGCCGCGGCGATCGGGGCGAGCCCGTGCATGGGGTAGAAGCTCGCCGTGCTGCGGGTGTGCCAGAGGCGACGCCAGTCGTCGGTGTAGTAGCCGTCGGCGAACAGCAGGGAGCGGAGGTCGTGCAGGTAGCCG
Source organism: Agromyces sp. Root1464 (assembly GCF_001427265.1). NCBI lineage: Bacteria > Bacillati > Actinomycetota > Actinomycetes > Micrococcales > Microbacteriaceae > Agromyces > Agromyces sp. Root1464. The sequence goes on along the minus strand of NZ_LMFU01000001.1, from coordinate 316,832 downwards.
CCGTGTCCGCTCGTGACGTCGCCGAAGACGCCCTCGTGCGCCATCTTCAGCATCGCGAGCTCGTTGCGCCCGTACGAGCAGTTCTCGGCGAGGAACAGGTGCTTTCGTGTGCGTTCGGACGTGTCGACGAGGTCCCAGAGCTCGTCGAGCTCGGTCGCGATCGGCAGCTCGATCGCCGCGTGGGCACCCGCGAGCAGGGCGGCCTTGCCGTGCGCGTGATGGAACTCCCACGGCGTCGCGACGTACACGAGGTCGAGCTCTTCGGTGTCGAGCATCTTCTGGAAGGACTCGTCGCTGCCGCCGTACTCGCGAGGTCGCGGCTTGCCCTTGCCGGCGACCCGGTCGGCCGCAATCGTTGCGCGATCGGCACGGATGTCGCACACCGCCGTGACGGCGGTGCCTGGCACGTCGACCCATCCGTTCAGCATGCCCATGCCGCGGTTGCCGAGGCCGATGAGGCCGATCTTGACGACGTCGACGGCCTCGAAGGGCTCGTTCGCCATCGAGGTCGCGCCGCCCTTCCTGGCGGGGATGATCGCCGCGTTGGCGACCGAGGGGACTACGGCGGTGACGGCGACGCCGGCGAGGAGTCCGCCGAGGAGGTTGCGCCGGCTGAAGCCGAATGCCCCCGGATCCCGATCCGCGATGATCGGCTCCTCCGTGGGGCGGGGGGTGGTGAGAAAACGCGTCATGACACTCTCCAAGTCGGTCAGGGAACTCGGTGAAGCTCGGTAATCCCATACCTTGCTGGCCTGATCGATTCGTGTCAAGAGATGATCGAAGATTGCGCCATTCGATCAGTATTGATCAGTCACGGTGCGTGCCGATCGGAGGATGTGGCCGGGTACTGCTGCGCGAACGACGTGTCGCGGCGCGCGGAAAGGCAACCTGATCTGGGGGAGAGCGGGCGAAGATGCGCCCGACCCCAGCGGGTGCACCATGAGCGGATCCTGCTCGTTCGCTCGCGGCACCGGCGGCGAGCGCGGCCGTCAGGAGCGCGAGTCGTCGGCGCTCGCCGCGGCGACGCACGCCTCGAGCGCGACCCACGCGAGCATGGCGCACTTCACGCGCATGACGTACTTCGAGACGCCGTGGAAGGCGATCGCGTCGCCGAGCAGTTCTTCATCGGCCTCGCCCGCGCCCTGCGAGCGCATCATCGTGCGGAACCCGTCGATGAGCTCCCGGACCCGGTCGAGCTCCGCGCCCGCCGCGAGCTCGGTGAGCGCCGAGGCGGAGGCCATCGAGATGCTGCAGCCGTCGCCGGTCCAGCCGATCTCGTCGAGCACGGTGCCGGATGCGTCGAGGCGGATGCCCATCGTGATCTCGTCGCCGCACGTGGGATTCAGCTCGTGGTGCGTCGCGTGCGGCTCGGCGAGTTCGCCGTCGCCGAGTCGTCGCCTGGAGTGGTCGAGGATGAGCTCCTGGTACAGGCCCGAGAGGTCGCTCATGCGCCGACCCCGAAGAAGCCGCGCACCTCGGCGAGCGCCGCCGCGAATCGGCGCACCTCGTCGGCCGTCGTGTAGACGTAGGCGCTCGCGCGCGTCGTCGCCCGGAGTCCGAGCCGCCGGTGCAGGGGCTGGGCGCAGTGATGGCCGACGCGCACGGCGATGCCCTGCGAGTCGAGGAACTGGCCGACGTCGTGGGCGTGCACACCGGGCACGTCGACGCTCACGAGTGCAGCACGCGGGCTGCCGGGCGGCGGCCCGACGAGTCGCACGCCGGCGACGCGCGACGTCTCCTCGACGAGCAGCTCTGCGAGTGCCTCCTCGTGCGCGTGCACGCGCTGCATGCCGAGGCCGTCGAGGTAGCGCACCGCCTCGGCGAGGGCGATCGCCTGCGAGACCGGCTGCGTGCCCGCCTCGAAGCGCTGCGGTGCCGGCAGGAACGACGCCGACTCCATCGTCACGGTGGTGATCGTGGAGCCGCCCGTTCGCGCGGGCGGCAGCGCGTCGAGCAGGTGCTGGCGGCCGTACAGCACGCCGATGCCGGTCGGGCCGAGCATCTTGTGCGCCGAGAACGCGGCGAAGTCGACGCCCAGCTCGGCGAAGTCGACGGGGCGGTGCGGCACCGACTGGCAGGCGTCGAGCATGACGAGCGCACCGTGGCGGTGGGCGAGCTCGACGACCTCGGCGGCGGGGGCGAGGAAGCCGGTGACGTTCGAGACGTGCCCGAAGGCGACGAGCCGCGTGCGGGGTCCGATGACGGATGCCGCGTCGTCGATCGACCACGTGCCGTCGTCGTTCACGGGGATGAAGCGCAGCGTCGCACCCGTCTTCGCCGCGAGGCGCTGCCACGGGATCAGGTCGGCGTGGTGCTCGGCCTCGGTGACGACGATCTCGTCGCCCGCGCCGAGCCGGAAGATCTCTGCCTCCGGCCCGCCGAGGCCGGCCGAGGCATCCGCCATGCCGAGGGCGACCATGTTGATCGCGTCCGTGGCGTTCGAGGCCCAGACGATCTCGCGGCTACCGGCGCCGACGAAGCGCGCCACCGTCTCGCGCGCCTCCTCGAACGCGGTCGTCGAGGTGCCGACGAGGGTCGATGCGCCCCGGTGCACGGCGGCGTTCGCGTGCTCGAGGTAGGCGCGCTCGGCGTCGAGCACGGCGATCGGTCGTTGCGCGGTCGCGCCGGAGTCGAGATAGGCGAGCGGATGCCCGTTCAGCTCCTGGTCGAGGTACGGGAAGTCGCGACGGAGATCCGTCGGCAGCAGACCGTCGATGGTCGTCGTTCGATCGAGGGTCACTGTTCCTCCCAGAGGGCCGCGTAGGCGATCGCCTGCACCCTTCCAGTCTGACGCAGTTTCGATCGGTGATCGCCGTGAGACGGATCATCCGTCATCTCACGCGCCCGGAATGCGTTCGGCGCGCCGGTTCGGATACCGTGGCGGTATGCCCCGGAGCGTGAGTGAGCGCGGCGACCGCGACGACGAGGTCGACCTGCTGATCGACGCCTGGTCGCACCGCCTGCCGGGGGTCGACCTGACACCGCTCGACGTCATGTCGCGGCTCCGGCGCGTGGCGAATCGCCTCGGGCGGCTGCGTGCGGCCGCCTTCAGCGGCGCGGGGCTCGCCGTCTGGGAGTTCGACGTGCTGGCCGCGCTCCGCCGCGAGGACCCGCCGCACGAGTTCAGCCCGGCGCAGCTCATCGAGGCGACCATGATCGGCAGTGCCGCCATGACGAACCGGCTCGACAACCTCACGCGCCGAGGCCTCGTCGAACGCCGGCCGAACCCGCGCGACGGCCGGAGCGTGCTCGTGCGGCTGACCGACGAGGGCGCCACCCGCGTCGATGCCGCCATGCGCACGCTCGCGGAGCGCGAGGCCGAGGAACTCCGCGGCCTCAGCCGCGAGGAGCAGGCGACGCTCGCCGCCCTGCTGCGGCGGCTCGCGCAGGACCCGGAGTGACGGCAGCGGATGCCGCGGCATCCGCCCTCCCGATCGTGTGGGAGGTTGAGAGCATGACGTTCGCGACGCTCGAAGCCGGTGGTTCCACGTTCATCCTTCGGCGTGCGCGGCGCGAGGACCTCGTCGCCCTCGTCGCGCTGATCGCCGCGGATTCGCTGCGCGCCGCCGAGGAGACGCCCGACCCGACCGGGGCGGAGCCCTACCAGCGTGCGTTCGAGGCCATCGACGCCGATGCCGCGCAGACCCTGACGGTGCTCGAGACCGCCGACGGCCGGGTGGTCGGCACCATGCAGCTCACCGTCATCCCCGGGCTCGCGCGCCGTGGGGCGACGCGGGTGCAGATCGAGGCGGTGCGCGTGTCCGAGGAGCTGCGGGGCCTCGGCCTCGGCTCCGCGATGATCGCGTGGGCGATCGGCCATGCGCGCGAACAGGGAGTCTCGCTCGTGCAGCTGACGTCGGACGCCCGCCGCGTCGACGCGCATCGCTTCTACGAGCGGCTCGGGTTCGCGGCATCCCACGTGGGGTTCAAGCTCTTCCTCTGAGCTGCTCCGTCCGCGGGCGGCTGACACGAGTGGCACGACGTGCCTATTGTGCACGACGTGCACATCGGCGAGGATGGCTGCACTGTCCGCCGATGAATCGGAGCTGCGTCGAAGATGACCGAGAACATGACGATCGACCTGCTCGTGGTCGGATCGGGAACCGGGCTCGCCGCCGCCCTCTCCGCGCACGAGCAGGGCGCCGAGGTGCTCGTGGTCGAGAAGACCGCGTTCGTCGGAGGCTCCACGGCTCGATCGGGCGGGGCGTTCTGGATCCCCGCCAACCCGGTGCTCGAGGCGTCCGGCGCGAAGGACTCGCTCGAGCGGGCCCGCGAGTACCTGAGCGCGGTCGTCGACGGAACGAGTCCGGCGCCCCGCTGGGAGAGCTTCCTCGAGCACGGCGCCGACACCGTGCGCATGCTCGAGCGCACGACGCGCATGCGGTTCGCATGGGCCCAGGGCTATTCCGACTACCACCCCGAACTGCCCGGCGGCTCGCCCGCGGGCCGAAGCTGCGAGTGCCGACCGTTCGACGTCGCACGGCTCGGCGCCGAGCGAGCACGGCTGCGGCCCGCCGTCATGGAGGCGCCGCTCCCGATGCCCGTGACCGGCGCCGACTACAAGTGGCTGAACCTCATGGCCAAGTCACCGGTGCGCGGCTTCGGCGTCGCGATCAAGCGCGCGATCCAGGGCATCGGCGGCAAGCTCATCGGGCGCGAGTACGCCGCAGGAGGTCGCGCGCTCGCCGCGGGGCTCTTCGACGGCGTCGTCCGCGCCGGCATCCCGGTGTGGACGGAGGCGGGCCTCGAGCGACTCGTCACCGATGGCGACGGGGCCGTCGTCGGCGCCGTCGTCACGCGCGACGGCCGGGAGATCATGATCACCGCCCGCCGCGGCGTGGTGCTCGCCGCCGGCGGGTTCGACCACGACCTCGCATTGCGGCGAGCCGCGCAGTCAGCTGCGCTCGAGGACTGGAGCCTCGGCAGCGACGGCAACACCGGCGACGCGATCCGCGCCGCGCAGGAACTCGGCGCGGGCGTCGCACTGATGGACCAGGCCTGGTGGTTCCCCGCGATCGCCCCGCTGCCCGGGGAGCGTCCCGTCGTGATGCTCGCCGAGCGCTCGCTGCCCGGCTCCTTCATCGTCGACGGCGCGGGCACGCGATTCCTCAACGAGGCCGAGGACTACATGTCGTTCGGTCACGACGTGCTCGAGCGCGAGCGCGAGGGACGGCCGGTCGGCGCCATGTGGCTCGTGTTCGACCAGGAGTACCGCAACAGCTACCTGCTCGGCGGCCAGGTGTTCCCGCGCATGTCGCTGCCGAAGGCCTGGTACGAGCACGGCATCGCCGTGCGGGGCTCCTCGTGGACGGAGCTCGCGGAACGGATGGGCGTTCCGACCGTCGCGCTGGGAGAGACGGCCCGCCGTTTCGACGAACTCGCCGCAGCCGGCGTCGACGACGACTTCGGTCGCGGCGCCAGCGCCTACGACCGCTATTACGGCGACCCCACGATCGCGCCGAACCCGAACCTCCGACCACTGAACCCGGCGTCGCTGTACGCCGTGCGCGTCGTGCTCTCCGACCTCGGCACGTGCGGCGGCATCACCGCCGACGCAGCGGGGCGGGCGCTCGCCGAAGACGGCGCGCCGATCCGCGGCCTCTACGTGATCGGCAACGCGGCGGCCAACGTCTTCGGCGAGAGCTATCCGGGCGCAGGCGCCACGATCGGCCAAGGTCTCGTCTACGGGCACATCGCCGCGAGTCATGCGATGGCGGCGCGAACCGTCGACTCCCAGCGCTGAACTCCGTCGCGCGGGGGATCCGCGAGGCGGCGCGCGTGGTTAGCGTGGATCGCGTGAGCGATGAACGTGCCGACCCGACCGTCTCGACGACCTCCGATGCCGCGACACCCGATGCAGTGCCCCGAGCTGCGCGCGACGCAGCGCCCGAGTCCGGGCACAGCGAGGCGACCCGCGTTCCTTGGGCTGCGGTCGCGGTCTTCGCGGTCGTCTCGTGCGGGCTCGCCTGGGCCGTCGCCTCGCCGCTCTGGGTGCGCGGGCTCGGCATGACCGACCCGCTGCTGCCGGTGATCGCCGCCGCCATGATGCTCACCCCGGCGATCGCCACGGTCGCGGCGCTGCTCGTGGAACGGCGGCAGCGCGGGCGCCGCGGCGCACGAGGCATCCTGCGCGACCTCGGCATGTGGCCGCTCCGCCCGCTCGGTCGCACCCTCGGCATGTCGGCGGTCGCGATCGTCATACTGCCGCTGCTCATCGCCGCCGGGCTGGCCGTGGTCGGCCTGCTCGACCTCGCGCGCTTCGACCTCGTGGGCTTCTCGGGCTTCGCCGAGCAGCTCGATGCGATGCTCCCTGCCGGCACGCCCGCCCCGCCGATCATGCTGCTCGTCACGATGCAGCTCGTGATGATCCCCATCGGGGCGATCATCAACGCGCCGTTGGCGTTCGGCGAGGAGATCGGATGGCGCGGCTGGCTGCTGCCCGCACTGCGGCCCCTCGGGGTGTGGCCGGCGCTGCTCCTCAGCGGTGCGTTCTGGGGCTTCTGGCACTCGCCGCTGATCCTGCTCGGCTACAACTTCGGGCTCACCGACGTCAGTGGCGTGCTGCTCATGATCCTCGCCTGCATGGTGCTCGGCGTGCTGCTCGGCTGGACCAGGCTCCACACCGGGTCGGTGTGGCCGGCGGTGTTCGGCCACGGGGCGTTCAACGCGGCGGCCGGTCTCGGAGCGCTCGTCGTCGCCGCCGACTCGCCGGTGCCGCCGGCGTGGCTGGCGGGACCCGCCGGACTCATCACGTGTGCCGTGATGGCCGCGGTCGTCGCGGTGCTCGTCGCGGCAGGGCAGTTCCGTCGCGACCGGCTCGACGCCCGGCTCGGCTGACGCCGCGCGCGGGTGTCGCTCCGGCCACGCCCGCCTCGACTTCGCCCGGTCCCGCTACACCGAGCGCCCGTCGAACCAGCGCAGCACTCGCAGGGCGCGCAACGTGTTCCACCGGCTCGGCTCGCTCTCGGGCGCGTCCACGGCGAAGAAGACCTGGCCGTTCCATGGGGTCCCGGCGAGCCAGCGGCCGTCGTCGCCCCGCTGCGCGACCACGAGTTCGACGGCGTCGGCGACGCGCGGGTCGGGCCGGTCATGGGCCGAGCGGAAGTAGTCGAGCGCGCGCAGCACGTCGTAGGTCCAGTACGGCGGGAACTTGAGGTTCGCGTAGCGGGGGAGCACGATCTCGCCGGTCGACCGCCGTCGGAACAGGCCGCGTTCGAGCAGGTACTCCTCACCGAGACGACGGGATGCCGCGATCTCGGGCGGTGCGCCCGGCACCGAGCGCTCGTAGGCGGCGAGCCCCTCGATCACGCACAGGGTCGAGTCGAACGAGGAGCGCTGCGACTCCTCGACGGGCTCGCAGTTCCAGCCGCCGTCGGGGAGCTGCTCCGCCAGCAGTCGCTCGATGATGCGGTCGCTGCCGGCACCGAGTTCACCGAAGTACGCGGCGAGCGCGAGCACCCCGCCGTTCACGCACTCCTCGACCTCTCCGTGGAAGAACGGCAGGTCTCCCCACTCCCGCCAGACGACGCCGTCGCGGACCCGGGCGATCGCGGAACGGGTCTCCGGGGCATCCGGGTCGATGCCGAGGCGACGCAGCAGGTGCAGGGTCCACATGACGCTGCGGCGATCGCCGTCGATGCCGTACTCCTGGCCTCCCCAGTAGCCGTCCTCGGCCTGCAGGGCCAGCAGGCTCGCGCCCCAGCCCCCGGTCGCGATGCGGGCGCGCTCGCCGGCGGTGTCGCCCGGCGGCGCGTCGAGCAGGTCGCGCATGACCTGCCAGCGGATCGCCGGATCGGAGTCGAGCAGCCATTCGGTGACATCCATTCGCCCATGTTCGCGGACTTCGGGCGCGGTCGCCAGTGGCGGCGTGTCTCCGCTCGCAGCGCGGCGACTCAGGCGTCGAGCGGCACGTAGTCGAGCTCGAGGAAGTCCTCGACCTCGGGCACCCAGCGGTCGCGCACGAACGCGACGTGCACGGGGTGCACGTTGTAGGCGTCGTAGGCGGCCTGGTCGGCGAACTCCATCGAGAAGCCGTACGAGAACCCGTTCTTCGAGCTCACCTGACGGAGTTGTTCGAAGCGCTCGACCCCGGGGATCGCGGCGAGCGACTCGGCTTCGGAGAGGAACGAGCGTTCGTCGGCGGAGCCGGAGTCGTGGCGCAGGCGGAAGGCGACGGTGTGACGGATCATGACCTCACTGTAGGGCCGTGCAGAGGTCGGTGACGGCCGAATACCGACGGAGTGTTGACGGAAAAAATACCCCTCCCTAGCGTTGGGCAGCACGTGCCAGAAGCCTCGACGAGGAGTGTTCCATGCCAACCAGATTCCGTCTCGCCGCTGCCGTGACGGTGGCCGCCGTCGCGTTCGCGGCGGTGCCGGTCGCCGCCTCGGCCACCGAGCCGACATCGGCCGCCACCCCGACGACCGGCTCCACCGCGCTCGCCGCGATGCCGGCGAACCTCGCCCTCGAGGCTGTCGCAACGGCGTCGTCGACCGAGCTCGACGAAGCGCGATTCGCGCCCACGCAGGTCAACGACGGCGACATCTCGACGCGATGGTCCTCGAAGTACGTCGACGCGAGCTGGCTGCAACTCGAACTCGCCGAGCCAGCCGACGTCGCAACCGTCGTGATCGACTGGCCGAACGCGTGTGCGCGCTCGTATCGCATCCAGACCTCGGTCGACGGCGTGTCATGGACGACCGAGGCCGAGCGCAGCGCGCAGGCCACCTGCCCGCGCATCGACGAGATCAGCATCGACGTCGACGAGCCCGTCGGCTTCGTGCGCATGCAGGGCGTGACGCGCTGGTCGACGTGGGGGTACTCGATCTCGGAGTTCCGCGTCTACGACCAGCCGCTGCCCGAGCCCCAGCCGCAACTGCCCCTCGTGCCGGCGCCCGTCTCGCTCGAGCGCGCCGAGGGTGCGTTCGTGCTCGCCGACGACATCGGGATCGAGGCATCCGGTGACGCTCTCGACGCGGCCGAGTACCTCGCCGAACTGATGCGGCCGAGTACCGGACTCGCGCTGCCGATCGCGGCACCAGGCGAAGCCGGCGAGCGTGCGATCGAGATCTCGGTCGCTCCCGGCAACGCGCCGGCCGGGCACGAGGCCGAGGGCTACACCCTCGACGTGACCGCAGCCGGCATCGAGCTCGCCGCCGACACCCCGGCCGGGGCGCTGAACGGGGTGCAGACGCTGCGTCAGTTGCTGCCGGCATGGGTCGAGTCCGATCGGGTCACCGACATCGAGTGGTCGGTGCCGTTCGTGGCGATCAGCGACTACCCGCGCTTCGAGCACCGGGGTCTCATGGTCGACACGGCGCGCAGCTTCTACACCGTCGACGAGGTCAAGCGACTGATCGACAGCGCGGCACCGCTCAAGCTCAACCGCCTGCACCTGCACCTGACCGACGACCAGGGCTGGCGCATCGCGATGGACGTCCCGGCGGAGAACCCCTCGGGCATCGACTACGACGCCCTCACCACGATCAGCGGCGCGACCGCGATGACGTACAGCCCGACGGGCACCCTCATGGGCACCGAGCTCGGACACACCGGCTTTTACACGAAGGACGACTACCGCGAGATCGTCGAGTACGCGGGCGAGAACGGCATGACCGTGATCCCCGAGATCGACCTGCCCGGCCACACGAACGCCGCCCTGCACGCGATTCCCCAACTGAACTCGGCGGGCTCGAACCCGAAGCCGCTGCCCGGTGAGACCACCGCCCCGCACCAGGGCACCGGCCAGGTCGGCATCTCGACGCTCGATGCGGACAACGAGCACACGTACACCTTCATCACCGAGGTGCTGCGCCAGGTCGCCGAGCTCACGCCGGGCGAGTACCTGCACATCGGCGGCGACGAGGCGCACACCACCTCGCACGAGGACTACGTCGAGATGGTCGACTTCGCGACCGCGACGGTCGCCGACCTCGGCAAGACCGTCGTGGGCTGGAACGAGTACGCGAGCACGAACCTGCCGCAGGATGCCGCGGTCGTGCAGCTCTGGACCGGCAATGGGGCGTCCACGCGCGACGCGGTGGACACCCGCGGTGCGAAGGTGATCCTGTCGCCCGCGAACAAGACGTACATGCCGCAGAAGCAGGACTCCCGCCAGCCGCTCGGCGGCACGTGGGCGTGCGGCGGGCCGTGCACGCTCGAGAACGCGTACAACTGGAACCCGGCGACCCAGATCCCGGGCGTCGCCGAGGAGTCGATCCTCGGCGTCGAGGCGGCGTTCTGGGGCGAGTTCATCCGCGGCGTCGACCAGGCGCAGTTCTACACCTTCCCCCGCCTCCTGGCGACGGCCGAGGCGGGCTGGACCCCGCAGGACGGCAAGGTGCTCGCGGAGTTCATCGACCGGGTCGGACAGCTGGGCCCGCGCATGACCGCACAGGGCGTCAACTTCTTCCCGACCCCGACGGTCGACTGGCGGGTCGATGCCGCCCCCACCGTCGCGGGCGGCGGGGAGGCGGCCGTCGGGTCGACGGTCGACATCGGATGGCACGTGATCGCGCCCGATACGGCGGCAGCGGATGTCGCAGCCGAACTCGTGTGGGACGACGGGCAGCGCCAGCCGGTCGCACTGGCCGGCACGGCCGTGACCGACATCGCCGCGATGACGATGAACTCGGCCTACGCGGGTACCTCGAGTCGCGGCTTCGAGACGGCGGGAGTGCACGTCGGCCGGCTCGAGGTGACCGTCGGAGGCGGCGAGCCGGTCCTGGCGGGCGAGGTCTCGGTGACCGTGGTCGATGCCGGCCTCGACCTCGACACCGTCGTGACCAGCAGGTGCGTCGCGTCGAAGGCCGTGCTCTCGGTCAGGGCGACGAACGGCGAAGAGGTGTCGCTCGCGGTGACGTTCACGTCGCCGTACGGTACGAAGGCCTTCGAGACCGTGGCGGCCGGCAAGAACGCGTTCCACGCCTTCTCGACCCGCTTGCCCGAATCGCCGGCCGGCGAGGTGTCGATCGAGGCGACCGCCGTGATCGACGGCGTTCCCGTCTCCACCACCTCGCAGTTGCCGTACGAGGCGCGGTCGTGCGGGTGACGGCGTGATCCGCTGAGCGGGCGATCGGTTCTGCCGGTCGACCCCTGAACGAAGGGCACTTGGTCGTCGACCAAGTGCCCTTCGTCGTCGGCTTCGTTCGGCCCATCGCGTGAGACGCCTTCATCCGCGCTCCGGCGGATTTCGAACCGAATTATGTCGGTGTGTTGACGGAAAAAATCGGCCCTCGTAGCGTCTCCGTTGTGACCTTGCCCAGCGGAGTGCACGCACTCGTCAGACGGACCCATGAAGACCGGGTCCTCCAGGTGCTGCGCGAGCACGGCGCGATGACGCGCGGCGAGCTCGCCACGCGCATCGGCCTCTCGCGCACGACCCTCTCGGAGATCACGTCGCAGCTCCTCGAGCGCGGCGTGATCTCGGTCTCGGCCGACGAGACGCGGCGCCTCGGCCGCGGCCGGCCCGCCGAGAAGCTCACGCTCGACCCTGCGGCCGGCCAATACCTCGGCGTCGACTTCGGCCGACGGCGGGTGCGGATCGTCGTCGCGAACGCCGCGCACGACCTGATCGCCTCCGACGCCGTCGGCTACGACGCATCCGCCTCATGGGCCGATCGCATCGCCGCCGCCTTCGATCTCGTCGACCGCATGGGCGCCGAGCGCGGGCTGCACTTCGAGGGCGTCCTCGGCGTCGGCATCGGATTCCCCGGACCGTTCTCGCCGCGAGTGCCGCACGAGCCGTCGGAGCCCGTCGCCGAGGCGCGCCGTGCCGGCGCGGTGTTCATGCGCACGGCGTTCGCGGATCGCTTCGACGCGCCGGTGCTCCTCGACAACAACACGCGTCTCGCCGGCCTCGCCGAGGCGACCTGGGACACCGCGGCCGGGGCGGATCACCTGCTCTACCTGCGACTCTCCGACGGCATCGGCGGCGGTCTCGTCGTCGGCGGCCGGCTCGTCACGGGCGCATCGGGGCTGGCCGGCGAGTTCGGCCACATCAGCCTCGGCGGCACCGGCGAGCTCTGCCGCTGCGGCAAGCGCGGCTGCCTCGAGACCGTCGCCTCCATCGGCGCGATCCTGCGGCGCTGCACCGAGGCGGGTGCGCCCGTCGCCTCACTCGCCGAACTCGGGGATGCCGCGGGCAAGGGCGATCCCCTCGTCGTCGGAGTACTGCGCGACGCCGGTGAGGCGGTGGGCCGCGTGCTCGGTTCGCTCGCGGTCGCCCTGAACCCGTCGGAGATCGTCATCGGCGGCGAGGTGGCGCACGTGTCCGACGTGATCCTCGAGCAGGCTGCGGCGACGACCGCCTACGAGCTGCTGCCCGTCGGCGAGTACTCGCCGACGATCCGCACCGCCGCGCTCGGCGACGAGGGCGGCGCGATCGGCGCGATCATCGCCATCTTCCAGAATTCCCCCCTGCTGGCCGGCTACCGGTCGGCGTGAACGTCGCGCCCGCGACCACCCCATTGCGAAGGAGCAACAGCTGATGTCCCCCCTGAACCGAGGAGGTCGCGCATGGTCGCTGTGACCGACGCCACCGTGCGGCAGACCGCCGCGCAGCGCTCGACGCCCCAGAAGGGGAGGTCGCCGCGTCGCCGAATGCTCGTCCTGAACCTCGTGAGTGTCGCCATCGGCATCCTGCTGTGGTGGGCGCTGTCCGCCTCCGGGCTGCGGCTGCCGTCTCCCGCAGAGGTCGCGGTGCGCGGCTGGGAGCTGCTCGTCGACGGCACCCTGCTCTCCGACACCGCCGCGAGCCTCACCCGCGTGCTCATCGGCTTCGCGCTCGGCACCCTCGTCGCGATCCCCGTCGGCTTCCTCATGGGCTGGTACGCCTGGGCGCGCGGCCTCATCGAGCCGTGGGTGCAGTTCTTCCGCACCATCCCGCCGCTCGCGATGATCCCGCTCGCGCTGGTGCTGCTCGGCATCGGCGAGGAGCCGAAGATCTTCGTCATCTTCCTCGCGGCCTTCTTCGCCTGCGTGATCTCGACCTTCCAGGGCGTGGTGAACATGGATCGCACGCTGATCAACGCCGCACGGGTGCTCGGCACGAAGGACGCCGGCATCTTCCTCAGGGTCGTCGTACCGGCATCCGTGCCCTTCATCCTCGTCGGCATGCGCGTGGGACTCGGAGCGGCCTGGGCGACGCTCGTCGCCGCCGAGCTCATCGCCGCCCAGGCGGGCCTCGGCTACCGGATGCAGAACGCGCAGCTCTACTACGACCTGCCGACGATCTTCGTCGGCCTCATCACGATCGGCATCCTCGGCCTCCTGATGGACCGGGTGCTGCTCTTCGCCGAACACAAGCTCACGGGATGGCAGGAACGCCGATGACCGCAACCACGCAGCTCGCCGACGCCCGCATCTCGGTGCGTCACGTGCGCAAGACGTTCGACCTGAAGGGCGAGGAGTTCGTCGCACTCGGCGACGTGTCGCTCGATGTCGCCGACAACGAGTTCGTCACCGTCGTGGGGCCGTCGGGATGCGGCAAGTCCACGCTCATGAACATCCTCGCGGGCCTCGACATGCCGAGCTCGGGGGAGGCGCTGGTCGACGGCGACGCCGTCACCGGCCCCGGTCCCGAGCGCGGCGTGATCTTCCAGCAGTACGCGCTGTTCCCGTGGCTCACGGTGCGCAAGAACGTCGAGTTCGGGCTCAAGACCGCCGGGCTCAGCGCGAAGGACCGCCGCGAGAAGGCCGAGCACTTCATCGACATGGTCGGGCTCGGCCAGTTCGCCGACGCGCTGCCCAAGATGCTGTCGGGCGGCATGAAGCAGCGGTGCGCGATCGCCCGCGCCTATGCGGTGAACCCGAGCATCCTGCTGATGGACGAGCCGTTCGGTGCGCTCGACGCCCTCACGAGGGTGAAGCTGCAGGAGCAGCTGCTCGACACCTGGAGCCGCGACAAGCGCACCGTCGTCTTCATCACGCACGACGTCGACGAGGCCGTGTATCTCGCCAACCGCGTCGTCGTGATGGCCGCCCGCCCCGGACGGATCTTCGAGATCGTCGACGTCGACCTGCCGTACCCGCGCACGGAGGAGATGCGACTGAGCCCCGAGTTCGCGGCGCTCCGCAACCGCGTCTGGAACGCGGTGTACCACCAGAACCCGTAACGCCCCACCCGCACGGCCCCCGACCGCTGTCGACCGACAGCACGACACCAAGGAAGATCCATGACCCACTCACTCCGCAAGCGCGGCATCCTCGCCGCCGCTGCTGCCGTCGTCGCGTTCGCGCTCGCCGGCTGCGCGACCAGCGCCTCAGGCGGCTCCGCCGACGCTCCCGAAGCACTCGAGCATGTGCGCTTCGGCTACATCGCCGACTTCAACGGCGCGAGCCTGCTCGCGATCGCCGACGACCAGGGCCTCTGGGAGAAGCACGGCATCGAGGTCGAGACGCCCGTCTTCACGAACGGCCCGCTCCAGATCCAGGCGCTCGGCACCAACGACCTCGACTTCGGCTACATCGGCCCGGGCGCGATGTGGCTCCCGGCATCCGGGCAGGCGAAGGTCGCGGCGATCAACAGCCTCGGCAACGCCGACCGCGTCATCGCGCAGGCTGGGATCACCTCGATCGAGGACCTGAAGGGCAAGAAGGTCGCGGTGCCCGAGGGCACGTCCGGCGACATGATCCTCACCATGGCGCTGCGCTCGGCCGGCATGACCATCGACGACGTCGAGAAGGTCGCCATGGACCCCGCGACCATCGTCGCCGCGTTCTCGTCGAAGCAGGTCGACGCCGCCGGCATCTGGTATCCGCTCATCGACACGATCCAGGAGCAGGTGCCCGATCTCGAGATCCTCGCCGAGAACGAGGACTTCATCGACGACGTCGCGTTCCCGAGCGCGTTCGTCGCGAGCCCCTCGTTCGTCGAGGAGAACCCCGAGGCGACGACGAAGGTGCTCGCCGTGCTCCGCGAGGCGATGGACTACCGGGTCGAGAACCTCGACGAGGTGATCGGGCTCACGTCGAAGATGCTGAAGATCGATGCCGCGGCACTCGAGGTCGAGGCCGAGAACGCGAAGTACATGACCGCGGCCGAGGTCGACGCCCTGACCGAGGACGGCACGGTGGTGACCTGGCTGACCGCCCTGAACGACTACTTCACGACCGCGGGCAAGCTCACCGAACCGACCGATCCCACCGAGTACTACCTCGGCGAGCAGTTCGTGGAGGCCGGCGAGTAGGGAGACCTGCAGCCGGGATCCGCGCCCGTCGCGCGGCGGAGCCCCAGCTCCGCCGCGCGACGGCCCACGAGCAGCGGATGCCCGGCCGACCCTGCACGCACGAGACGAATGAGATCCATGAGTTCCACCGAACGCCGCCCGAACATCCTGCTGATCCTGACCGACGACCACGCAGCGCATGCCATCGGCGCATACGGCTCCGTCGTCAACCGCACGCCGCGGATCGACGAGATCGCCGAGGCCGGCGTGCGCGTCGACAACTGCTTCTGCACGAACGCGCTCTGCACGCCGAGCCGGGCGTCGATCCTCACCGGCACCTACAGCCACGTCAACGGAGTCACGACCCTCGAGACGCCGATCGACGCGAGCCAGCCGACGTTCGTCTCGCAACTGCGGGAGTCGGGCTACCGCACCGGGATCGTCGGCAAGTGGCACATGGGCGAGGGCCCGGGGCACGACCCGCAGGGGTTCGACCACTGGGCGGTGCTGCGCGACCAGGGGGAGTACTTCGACCCGCAGATCCTCACCGAAGACGGCGTGCGGATCGTCGAGGGCTACGCCACGGATGTCATCACCGATCTCTCGCTGGAGTGGCTCGAATCGCTCGAGGGCGACGAGCCGTGGTGCCTGCTCATCCACCACAAGGCGCCGCACCGGCCGTGGGAGCCCGACGAGAAGCACACGGGCATGTACTCGGAGCCGATCCCGGTGCCCTCGACGTTCGGCGACGACTACCGCACGCGCTCGTCGGCCGCGCATCGCGCCGCCATGCGCATCGCCGACCACCTCACGCTCACCGACCTGAAGGAGGCCCCGCCCGAAGGACTCGACTACGAGCAGGCCGCGCTCTGGAAGTACCAGCGGTACATGGAGGACTACCTCGCCTGCGTGGCATCCGTCGACGACAACGTCGGCCGCGTCATCGACTGGCTCCGCGATCGTGGCCAGTTCGACGACACCCTCACGATGTACACCTCCGACCAGGGGTTCTTCCTCGGCGACCACGGATGGTTCGACAAGCGCTTCATGTACGACGAATCCCTCCGGATGCCGCTGCTGATCAGCTGCCCGTCGCGGATCCGGCATCGCGATGAGCCGCTCGAGCAGATCATCACGAACGTCGACTTCGCGCAGACGATCCTCGACGGCGTCGGACTCGAGCCGCACCCGCGCATGCAAGGCACGAGCTTCTGGCCGCAACTGACCGTCGAGCCCGAGCGCCCGACCCGACCCGCGATGTACTACCGGTACTTCGAGAACGACGACGTCAACCACCACGCCTTCGCCCACTACGGCGTGCGCACCGACCGGTACAAGCTCATCTACTTCTACAACGACGGTCTCGGCCTGCCCGGCGCCTCATCCCACCGCTATCCGCCGGAGTGGGAGCTCTACGACCTCGCGGCGGATCCCGAAGAGCTGAACAACGTGTACTTCGACCCGGGATACGCGGAGCTCCGCGAGGAGCTGAAGGTCACGCTCTGGCAGCTGCAGGCCGAGCTGCTCGACTCGCCGCATCCGTCGCAGCCTCGACCGGCGGGGCTCGCCTCCCCGGAACCGGCGATGCCCCGGCCCGAGCGGCTCGTCGCCGGCTGATCGGTCAGGTCTTGACCACCTCGACCGCGAGCCATTCGGCGAGGCTCGCGATCTCGTCGTCGACGGCGCGGCGGATGTCGCGGCTGAACGGCACGTCCTCATGCACCGCGTGCACCGTGAGCGTGCCCGCCTTGCGGTCGGCCTTCGCGTCGAGCTTGCCGACGAGCCGGTCGCCGTGGAGGATCGGCAGGGCGAAGTAGCCCCAGCGGCGTGCCGCGGCCGGCTTGTACATCTCGAGCACGTACTCGAAGTCGAAGAGCTGCTGCGCGCGCACGCGGTCGTAGGTCAGCCGGTCGAACGGCGAGAGCAGGGCGGTGCGACCGGTGAACGGCCGGCCGAGTGCAGCGGGGTCGACCCGCCAGACGCCGGGCACGCCCTCGACGATCGCCGGCTCGCCGGCGAGGCCGACGTCGACGGGTTCGAGCGGCATCTTCGTCGACTTCTCGCGAGCGATGCCGAGCGCCGTCAGGCGGCGCTCGTTGCGTCGTCGCAGTGCTTCGTCGGCCGGGATCACGGGGGCTGCGAGCAGCTCGGCGGGATAGACCCGGTCGGCCGGCGTCCAGAGCCGCTCACGCCCGCGCCTGGCCGCGATCGCGACCTCACCGCGCAGCGCGAGGAGCTCGAGCATCCTGCCGACGTTCTCATTGTGGGTCCATCCGCTCGACTGCCATGCCACCGCACTCGTGTCGGGGATGTCCCGGGAGAGCAGCGGTTCGGGGGAGTCGGCGAGCCGGCTCAGGATGTCGCGGCGGAACGACTCGTTCTGCTCGAGCCAGTTGCGCGACCGTTGCCACACCGGCCAGGCGGCCATGTCGGCACGGAGCAGCTCGAGGTCTTCGATCGGGCGGATGAGCGCGTCGACCTCGAAGAGCGTGCGCTCCTGTTCGAGGGCGCGCACGAGGTCGCCCGGCCGGTAGGCGCCGCCGAGGCGGCTCCACGCCACGAGGTCGGCATTCGGGGCGATCGCCGCGGTCGGGTCGACCTGCAGCAGGGTCAGCTGCCGTACGACGTCGAACAGCCCGGTCGGTCGAGGAGCGTCGAGCAACTGCGCGCGAATCGCGATGCGTCGCGCCTCGGCGCGATCGAGGCGATGCGGTTCCATGCGGGCGTTCTCCAGGCGGATGCCGACCGGCATCAGCCCAACGGGCGGTTGCTGCGGATGACCCCGCCCGGGTCGACACGCCGCTTGACGGCGGCGAGGCGGTCGAGCACGTCTCGGTCGAAGGCGTCGGCGAGCGTCGCCCCGGAGCTGAGGAACGTCGGCAGGGGGTTGCCGCCCGGATGCCTCGCGACGAGTTCGCGGAGCGGTGCGAACGCGGCGCCGACGTCGATCGTCGGGTCGAAGAGCAGCACTCCCGAACTCATGAGGCCGTCGGCCTGCGTCGCGCCGACGGCCGCTCGGTCGGCGCCGAGCTCGTCGGAGATCGCTCCGCCGAGGATGCGGATGCTGCACCGCATGAGCCCGCGGTCGGCTCCGCGCAGGAACGCGTCGATGAACTCGCGTGCGAACGGGGCGTTGAGGTCGGTGAGCGCGGCGCCGAACTCGGCCGACGGCATGGGATCGACCGGTTCGGCCGCGACGGCGGCGAGCCCGCCGATCGTGAAGGTCGTGAGGGCGTCGGCGATCGGCTCGGCGACCGAGGTGATGCGATCGGCGAACGCTCGCCCGGTGGCCTCGTCGCCGACGTGCACGAGGTTCACCGTCGCGACGGTGCGGCCGCGCAGGTGCGGCGGCAGCTGCGGTGCGTCGGGGAAGCGCATCATGCCGACGTCGATGCCGAGCTCGGGCTCATCGCGAGCGAGCTCGAGCGCCGCGGTGATGACGCGCTCGGCCGCCTCGGACGGGAACGTCAGGCCGCCCCCGAACATCGCGTCGCCAGGGTACAGCGCGAGTTCGACCTCGGTGACGATGCCGAAGAGGCCGCCGCCGCCGCGTAGCGCCCAGATCAGTTCGGCGTCGTCGGCGTCGCTCACGCGATGCACGACGCCAGCCGCGTCGACGAGTTCGACGGAGATGATCGAGCGGGCCGTGATGCCGTACCGGCGGCTGAACATCGAGTGGCCGCCCGCGATCGCGAGCGCGACGACGTTGACCTCGGGGTTCGAGCCCGCGAGCGCGACGAGACCGGTGCCGTCGAGGTGCTCGAGCGCCCGGCCCCAGTTCACGCCGGCGCCGGCGCGCAGCACCCTCGCCTGCGTGTCGACGACCACCGAGTCGAATCGGGTGGGCCGGATGAGCACGGTGCCGCGCAGGTCGCCGTTCGCACCGTGGCCGTTGGGCTGCACGGTCACGCCGAGCCCGGCCGCGGTCGCGGCGCGGAGGATCGCCTGCACGTCGGCGATGTCGGCGGGCTCGGCGATCGCGGCGGGCCGTTGGTCGACGCTCAGGTTCCACGGCTTGCGGGCGGCGTCGTACTCGGCGTCGTCTGGGAGCAGGAGCGTGCCGGTCAGTTCGGCGCGCAGGGAGAGGAGCTCGGATGCGGAGGTCATCGCATTCCTTTCGTCGGGGTCAACCTAGCGGAGACCGCCGACGGCGTCACGCCCAGTCGGGCCCCGGTCCGAGCAGCGCACGCCAGACCCAGCCGGCGCCGACCTCAACCGACGGGCGCGGATCGCGCATGAGCCACGCCTCCACGACGCCGAGTGCGGAGCCGGTGATGCCGGCGGCGATGATGTCGACCGGCAGCCCGTCGTAGGCCTCGGCGGCCGCGGAGACGAAACCGGCGCGCACGATCGCGTCGATGCGGGCGCGGAGCCGGGTGAGCACGGCGGCCGACCCCGTCGGCCCGAAGACGGAGCGGTAGAGCTCGGCGTGCTCGTCGACGTGCTGCAGGAAGACGACGAGCGCCTGCGGCGGACCGCTCGGCGGTTCGTAGTGATCCGGCAGCATCCTGGCTGCCGCCTCCGCGGCCGCATCGAGGGCGTCGGCGAGCAGCGTCTCCTTGTCGGAGTAGTGCTGGTAGAAGCTGCTGCGATTGACGCCCGCGCGCACGGTGATCTCGGCGACGGTGATCTCATCGAGCGGCCGTTCGCGGGCGAGCTCGAGGAGGGCGTCCTGCAGGCGTCGCCGCGTTCGCTCCACCCTGACGTCCATAGGGGGATTCTGCCAGTTCCGGATGTCCCGAAGCGGCAAGATCTCCGACAGATGTCGGTTATTCTCGAGAGGGCTCGATGAAGCGCCGACTTCCGACACTTCATGAAGGGCGCCTCGGCTCAATGGCTGAACTCCTGTACCGCATCGGTCGATTCTCCGTACGACGAGCATGGCTCGTCCTCATCGGATGGCTCGGCGTGCTCGCCCTCGCCGGCGGCGCCTTCCTCGCCTTCGGCGGCACGCTCACGCAGAGCATGTCGATCCCGGGCACCGAGACCGAGCGCGTCACCGAGCAGCTCGACGCCCGCCTCGGTGGGCTCGGCGGCGCCACCGGCACCGTCGTCTTCCAGACCGACGACGGCGAGGCGCTGAGCGAGGCGCAGCAGGAGGAGATCTCGGCGCTCCTCGCCGACATCGCTGAGATCGACGGCGTCTCGAGCGTCGTGGATCCCTTCGTCGCGGCATCCGACCGCTCCGACCAGGCCGCCCAGCTCGCCGACGGCGCCGCGCAGATCGAGGCGGGCCGTGCCGAACTCGAGGCGGGCCAAGCGCAGCTCGATGCCGCTCGCACCCAGCTCGAGGCCGGCCAGGCGCAGCTCGACGCCGCGGTCGAGCAGGCGAAGGCCGCCGGCGTCTACGACCAGGCCGCCGCCCAGTTCGACGCGCAGCAGGCTCAGCTCGACGCGGGCACCGCAGAGCTCGACGCCCAGCAGGCGCAGCTCGACGACGGCCGAGCCGAACTCGACGAGTCGGCCGCCGAACTCGACGACGGCGAGCGTCTCATGGACGCCGCCGCCGAGATCCGCACGGTGTCGGAGGACGAGACCACCGCCATCGGCGCCGTCATGTTCGAGGACGACCTCTTCTCGCTGTCGAGCGAGCTGAAGGCCGAGGTCGCCGGCGAGCTCGACGGCGCCGACATCGAGGGCGTGAACGTCGACTACTCCTCGGAGATCGCCGCATCGATCGACGGGCTCATCGGCATCGGCGAGATCGTCGGCGTGCTCATCGCCGCCCTCGTGCTCATCATCGTGTTCCGCGCGCTCCTGCCGGCCACCCTGCCGATCATCTCCTCGTTCATCGGCGTCGGCATCGGCGTCGCCGGTTCGCTCGCCTTCTCGGGTGTCGTCGACATGTCGTCGGTCACCCCCGTGCTGGGCGTCATGCTCGGCCTCGCCGTGGGCATCGACTACGCCCTCTTCATCATCAACCGGCACCGGCGCCAGGTGCTCGCCGGCATGGAGCTGCACGAGTCCATCCAGCTCGCGAACGGCACCGCGGGCAACGCCGTCGTCTTCGCCGGCTCCACCGTGCTGGTCGCGCTCCTCGCCCTGAACGTCACGGGCATCCCGTTCCTCGGCATCATGGGCACCGTCGGCGCCGTCTGCGTGCTCGTCGCCGTGCTCATCGCCGTCACGCTCACGCCGGCTCTGCTCGGCCTGATCGGCACGCGCGTGCTCTCGAAGCGCGCCCGTGCCGAGATCGGCCACGAGGTGCACGCGGCGCCGAAGCTCGTGGCGATGCCGACGTGGCGGGCCATCGTCACGGCGGTCGTGTCGATCGTGGTGCTCCTCGTCATCGCCCTCCCGGCGCTCTCGATGCGGCTCGGCCTGCCCGACGGGGCATCCGAATCGCCGGATGCCACGACGTACCAGGCGTACACCGCCGTCTCCGATGCCTTCGGCGCCGGTCAGAACGGCCCGCTGCTGGTGACCGCGACGCTGCCCGACGCGGTCGCGGAGGACGAGGTCGTGGCGACGCAGGCCGATCTCGCCGAGTGGCTCATGGGCGTCGATGACGTCGTCGCCGTGGCTCCGGTGGGCGTCTCCGACGAGCGCGACTTCTTCGCCTTCCAGGTGGTGCCGAGCGACGGGCCGTCGAGCGAGACGACGGAGGCCCTCGTGCACGAGCTGCGCGGCCAGTCGCCGATCGGCGGCGACGCGGCATCCGCTGCGGGACTCGACGGCGTCGAGCTCGGCGTCGCAGGCGGGGCGAGCGGCAACATCGACATCTCGGCGAAGCTCGCCGGAGTGCTCCCGCTCTACCTCGCGGTCGTCGTGGGACTCTCGCTCGTCATCCTGATCCTCGTGTTCCGCTCGATCCTCGTACCGCTCATCGCGACCGCCGGCTTCGTGCTCTCGCTGTTCGCGGCGTTCGGCGCGACGGTGGCGATCTTCCAGTGGGGCTGGTTCGGCGAGGTCTTCGGGGTGCACAACCCCGGGCCCGTGCTGAACTTCGCGCCCATCATCGTCATGGGCGTGCTCTTCGGCCTGGCGATGGACTACCAGCTGTTCCTCGTCTCGGGCATGCGCGAGGCCTATGTGCACGGCACTCCGGCGCGGCTCGCGGTGGTTGCGGGGCTCCGCGGCGGCCGCGCCGTGGTCACGGCTGCGGCGATCATCATGGCGGCCGTCTTCGGCGGCTTCGTGTTCTCGCACCTGACGATGGTGCGGCCGCTCGGCTTCGGCCTCGCGATCGGCGTGCTGTTCGACGCGTTCATCGTGCGCATGCTGCTGACGCCCGCGATCATGCACCTGCTCGGGCCGGCCGCGTGGTGGCTGCCGAAGTGGCTCGACCGGCTGCTGCCCGATGTCGACGTCGAGGGCGCCGCGCTCGAGCGGAGCCACCCGGTGCACGGCGCGCCGGCGGCCGGCGAGTCGGCGACGGATGCCTCGAACGGCGACGTGGAGGCCGGCGGCGCGGCCGAGCTCAGCGCAGATCGAGGCGCATGAGCACTCGCGGGAAACCGCCGACCACCGACTCCGTGTCGGCCGCCTTCGTGAATCCGGCCCGCTCGAACAACGCGCGCGTGCCGACGTAGGCCATGGTCAGGTCGACCTTCTCGCCGCGATTGTCGACGGGGTAGCCCTCGATCGCGGGTGCGCCGTGCGACCGGGCGAACTCGACCGCGCCCGCGAGCAGGTGGTGGCTGATGCCGCTCTTGCGATGCCCGGGCCGCACGCGGATGCACCACACCGACCACACGTCGAGGTCGTCGACGTGGGGGATCTTGCGGTTCTTCGCGAAGCTCGTGTCGGCACGCGGATGCACGGCCGCCCAGCCGACGGACTCGTCGCCGTCGTAGGCGAGCACGCCGGGCGGCGGGTCGAGCGTGCAGAGCTCGCGCACCCGATCGGCCCGCTCGGGCCCGCGGAGCTCGACGTTCTCTTTCGACGAGAGCAGTCGGTAGCTCAGGCAGAAGCACACGTTCGACGTGGGGTTCTTCGGCCCGACGACCGCCGCCACGTCGTCGAACTCGGTCGCGGGGCGTACCTCGATGGCCATGACGTCAGACTGCCACCGCCCGCCGACATCCGGAGCCGGCGACGCCCGTCACCCGCGAACCGCCGACGCGCACTGCGCCGTCAGCGCAGTTCGAGCACGCTCCAGACGATCTCGCCCTTCTCATCGGCGGTCAAGTGGTCGCGGCGGAAGCCGAGCTTGTCGAGCACGCGGAACGACGGCGTGTTCCACGCGCGCACGGTCGACCAGAGTCGCGACCTGCCCGTCTCGCGCGCCGCAGCGACCACGGCGGTCGCCGCCTCGGTGGCGTAGCCGTTGCCGTGCGCGCCCTGCAGCAACTCGTACGCGAGTTCGGGCTCGTCGAGGGTCGAGCGCCCGATGACGAGCCCGCAGTAGCCGAGGAAGTCGCCCTCGTCATGGCGCCGGAGCGTCAGGAGGTGGATGCCGCGGGCCGGGGCGCTGTCGCGTGCACCACGGATCTCCTCCGTCGCCTCCTCGAAGGTCGGCATCGCGTCGCCGCGTTCGCCGACGAGGAAGCGGTAGCCTGCGGCATCCGATTCCTCCCAGAGCCGGAGGGCCAGTCGTTCGGTGCGCAGCTCGAAGGGCATCGGTTCGTAGGGCATCGATTCACTCTCGCATCGGTTCATGGACGTGGCAAGACGGCGGCCCGTGAGGTCGGCACCGGGGCCTGCACGGCGTCGACGCGGCGCTCGTGCCTTGACGCACAGGTGCGAGGGGCATATATTCACCCACATGGGTGAATATCAACTCGACTCCGTGCTCAGCGCCGTCGCCGATCCGACGCGTCGTGCGATCCTCGACCGGCTCCGGGTCTCCGACGCGCGCGTCACCGAACTCGCGCGCGAGTTCCCGATCTCGCTGAACTCGACGAGCAAGCACATCAAGGTGCTCGAGCGCGCCCAGCTCGTGCAGCGGCACGTTCGCGGTCGCGACCACGTGCTCTCGCTCCGAGCCGAGGCGCTCGGCGACGCGGTCGCGTGGATGACGCAGTACCGCGAGTTCTGGGAGCAGCGCCTCGCCGCGCTCGAGGCCTTCGTGCTCGCGGGCGAGGCCGGCGACGGCCGAGCGGATGCCGCGGCGCCGCCGAGCTCGCCCGACGACGCCCCGAGCGGAGCAGCACGATGACCGCGACCGTGACGGTGAGTCGGCGCATCGCGGCATCCGCCGAACGGCTCTTCGACGCCTGGCTCGACCCCGAGAGCCTCGCCGTCTGGATGCGCCGCGACGGCAGCGCGCCGTCGAGCGTGGTCGCCGACCGCCGGGTCGGTGGCGCCTTCGCGATCACGATGAACGACCCGAGCGGCTCCTTCGTGCACGCCGGCGCCTACACCGTGATCGACCGGCCGCACACGCTCGAGTTCACGTGGCGCTCGATCGCCACGCACCAGGTCGACTCGCTCGTGCGCGTCACCTTCACGCCCGACGGCGACGCCACGGTGGTCGAGGTGCGCCACGAGCGCCTGCCCGACGCCGAGGCCGTGCGCCGGCACACCGAGGGCTGGACCGAGATCATCGACCGGTTCGCCCGAACACTCGCAGGGAACGGAGATTCATGATGCTGCTCGAAGACAAGGTGGCCGTGATCCACGGCGGCGGCGGGTCCATCGGCGCCGCGACGGCGCGGGTGTTCGCGCGCGAAGGAGCGAGGCTGTTCCTCGCCGGGCGGAGCCTGCCACGGCTCGAAGCCGCGGCGGCCGAGGCGCGCGAGCTCGGGGCATCCGTCGACATCGCGGTCGTCGACGCGATGGACCAGGCGGCGGTCGACCGGCACGTCGACGAGGTGACGGATGCCGCGGGGCGCATCGACATCGCCCTGAACGCCGTCGGCTTCGACCACGTGCAGGGACTGCCGATCGCGGACACCTCCCTCGCCGACTACCTGCACCCCGTCACCGGGTACCTGCAGACGAACTTCGTGACGGCCAAGGCCGTCTCCCGGCCCATGCTCGCGCAGGGCGGCGGCGTGATCCTCACGATCTCGACGCCCGGCGCGCGGCTCTCGGGCACTGGCCTCATCGGAAATGCCGCGCAGAGCGCGGGGCTCGAGGGCTTCTCTCGGGCGCTCGCCGGCGAGCTCGGCCCCGGCGGCGTTCGGGTCGTCTGCGTGCGACCGCACGCGATGGCCGATGCATACGACACCTCGTACACGGGGGAGATGTTCGGCCGCATCGCGGCGGCGGGCGGCATCGGTCGCGACGAGTGGCTCGCGGGCCTCGCCGGCACGACCCTGCTCGGCCGGCTGCCGTCGCTCGCCGAGGTCGCGGAGTACCTCGCGTTCGCGGCATCCGATCGCGCGCGCTCGATGACCGGCGTGATCTCGAACCTCACGGCCGGGGCGCTCGTCGACTGAGTCTGGTCCGCGTCAGCCCTTCGGGGCGGTGTCGGCACTGTGGGCCGCGACGAGACCCGGAACACCGGCGTCGGCACGGCCGCGGATGAAGATGAGCGCGATGAGGGCGAAGACCGCCATCAAGAGCGTCGCGGGGGTCACGAAGGCGAGGAGCGGGTTCTGGGCGCCGGCGGCGGCGACGTCGATACCGCCGGTGGCGAGGAACGTCGTCGGGTCGGTGATCGCGTGCAGGAGGATCGGCCAGATCAGGTTGCCCGTGACGCGCAAGGTCAGGTACATCATGATGCCGAACACGAAGGTGTAGCCCATGGTCACCAGCACCGTGACGATCGGCTGGCCGGAGAGCACGTTGCTCGAGTGCAGCATTGCGAAGATCAGCGACGAGAGCACGGCGACGACCCACTCGTTGTACCCGTGCTTGCGCAGCAGCGTCACGGCGAGACCGCGGGTGAGCAGCTCTTCGGAGACGCCGACGAAGATGCCGACGAGGAAGGTGACGGCGATGACACCGCCGGTGTACTGGCTGTAGTCGGTGCCGAAGAGCCGGAGCAGCACCGGGATGAGCACGAGCACCGGCGCGATCCACATCCACCAACTGCCACGCACGGGCTGCTTGGTGAAGAGGGGCTTCGGGATCCAGCCGAGCGACCATGCGAAGGCGAGCAGGATGATCGAGCCGACGATCACCGGCATGCCGACCGCGAGGAAGACGCTCAGTGCGTCGCCGAACAGGTTCTCGAAGTCGATCGCATCACGGCCGAGCGTGTCGACGACCCATCCGGTGCCGAGGTAGAGGGCCAGGTACACGGCGGCGAGGCCGAACGCCTTCCACCAGCCGCCGCGGTTCCAGAACGACTGCCAGCGGGATTCGGAAACGTGGTCGGTCATGGTGCCTCATCTCAAGGGGGGCGAGGCGCGGAGTCTGCGCGCTCGTCAACGGTATCGCCGAGCCGTGCTCGGGAAACGCAGCGACGCCGTGTCGACACTGCGCGTCGCACTAACCGATGGCGATGACGAGGCTCAAAACGGCGAGCACGGCGACGATCGGCGTCATCGTGTACCGCTCGGCGGTACTGCGCGAGATTGCGTTCATCGGGATGCCGAGCACGAAGTACGCGAACACGACCCACATGCCGACGGTCGAGACCACGTCGGAGACGACGTCGACGGCGCCTGCTCGATCGAGCGCGAGCACCGCGATGACCGCGTAGATCACGATCGAGACCGCGCTGCCGATGCGCAGCCGTGTCGGGAGCACGCGGTGCTGCCCGCCCCACGCGAACCTGCCGAGTGGGGCGCCGAGGGCGAGTGCGAGTTGGAAGACGGCGAGGGCGGCGAGGATCGCGCAGAGCGCGACGGCGGCGAGCATGCCGTGAGCCTACCGGGCGAGGTGACGGCCAAGGGCCCGGTGCGAGTGCACCGGGCCCCTGTGCTCGCGGTCGGCCGATGGGCGGCCGACGTCGCGTCGTTCCTCGTTCTACTCGAAGAGGGAGAGGGTGAGGTTGGCGGTGTAGTCGCCGGCGGCGACGGTTGCGGGGGTGCGGAGGAAGAGGTTGGCGGTGGCGGTCCATTGGCCTTCGGTGGCGATGTCGCCGGAGTTCCAAGCGGCGGCGAGCAGTTCCTGGTCGACGAGGCCGACGGCGTTGGCGCCGGAGTCGAGGACGGTGTCGACCTGGTCGCCTTCGGAGACCTGTCCGGATTCGNGCGGCGGCGAGCAGTTCCTGGTCGACGAGGCCGACGGCGTTGGCGCCGGAGTCGAGGACGGTGTCGACCTGGTCGCCTTCGGAGACCTGTCCGGATTCGCCGCCGTCGACGAGGTCGGGGGTCCAGCCCAGGTGTCCGGCGCTGATCGGGGCCTGTCCGGCGTTGCCGGTGAAGTCGGTGGAGCTGCCGAGCACGTACCAGGCGGCGTCGGCGGGGATGTCCTCGGCGGCGCGGGTGTCGGTGACGGTGACGGTGGGCAGTGCACCGGTGAACTGGCGCACGGTGGCGGTGGAGCCGTCTTCGACGAGGTCGGTGGTGGTGCCGGCCACGGTCATGGCGAGGACGCCGGGCTGGGCGATCTCGGTGATCGCGACGTTCACGGCGACGTCGTGGTCGCCGTTGGTGCCTTCYTCGGCCATCGCGATGCCGGCGACGCCGACCAGCAGTGCGGTGCCGATCGTGACCGCGGTGCATCGTGCGGCGAATGCTGTCTTGCTCATGGGGATTCTCCTTGCATNCGCGATGCCGGCGACGCCGACCAGCAGTGCGGTGCCGATCGTGACCGCGGTGCATCGTGCGGCGAATGCTGTCTTGCTCATGGGGATTCTCCTTGCATTGGTACGGGTGTCGTGCATTCGGAACTGGTGTCGAACAGGGTGAAGAGGCGGGATCAGTTGGCGGGCGCCGCCGCGTAGGCCGTCTCGGTGGAGGCCGTCACGGGCGCACCGTCGATCGTCGCGGTCGCCGTGACGGTGACCGCGCCCGCGGGCACGCTCGTCTTGCGCGTCGAGAACGCGTGGGTCGCGTTCTTGCCGGGGGCGATCGACGCGAACGACTTGGTGCCGTACGCCGACTCGAAGGTCAGCGCCACCGGCACCGCCTCGTTGTTCGTCGCCTTCACCGAGAGCACCACCTTGCCGCCGATGATGCGCGGCTCGACCGTCACGGCCACTGCAAGCGTCGGGTTGGGGGTGACGCCGACGGGGATGACGGTCTGCTCCGCGCCGTTCACGACGACCGTGACGGCGCTCGCGTTCGTCGTCTTGTCGGCGGTCACGGTGAAGGCCGTGACCTGGCCGTTCGCCCAGGTGCAGTCGACCGCGTAGCCGCCACGAGCGCGAAGGCCCGTGAACGAACCGGCGGCGGCCCACTCGGCGGGCAGGGCCGGAACGAGTCGGATCTTGCCGTCGTGGCTCTGCAGCAGCATCTCGGTGATCGCCGCCGGGATGCCGAAGTTGCCATCCATCTGGAAGACGCCCGACGCGGTGCAGAACAGGTTCGTCAGCGTGTTGTAGCTGAGCAGGCCCCGCACCATCTCGCGAGCGCGGAACGCATCGCCGAGGCGGGCGAACAGCGCGGCGCGCCACGGCCACGCCCACGACTGGCGGCTGTCGCCCGAGACGGTGGCGGCCGTGAACGGCACCCCCGCCTTCTCGCCGCAACGGGCCTTCAGCGAGACGAGCGCCGCGGCCGCGAGCTCGGGCGTCTGCGTCGTGATCTGACGGCCCGGGAACACCGCGAACAGGTGCGAGGTGTGGCGGTGGATGCTGTTCGGGTCGTCGCGGTCGGTCTGCCACTCCTGCAGCTGGCCCCAGCTGCCGATCTTGTTCGGCGCGAGGCGCGACTGCAGGTCGGCGACGGTCGCCCGGTACTCCGTGTCGATGTCGAGGGCGTCGGCACTGTCGAGGTAGTTCTGGAACAGGTCCCAGATGATCTGCTGGTCGTACATGACGCCGTCTTCACGCGGGCCGTGCTCGGGCGACCAGCTGTTCGGCGACACGAGGGTGCCGTCGGGCAGTTCCTTGAGGCGGTGCTCCCAGAACTCGCAGATCTCCTTGAGGATCGGGTAGGCCACGTTCTGCAGGTAGTCGCGATCCTGCGTGTATGCGTAGTGCTCGTAGAGGTGCAGTGCGTACCAGGCGCTCGCGACGGTGTTCCACTCCCACGCGTTGCCGCCGAACACGCTCTGCGAGGTGCGCGCCGTCCAGCCGGGCGTGTTCTGGCCGAACGCGTTCTTCGTCGCGATGCGGCTCGGCACGGCCACCTGCTCGACGAAGCCGACCAGGGCCTCGTGCGACTCGGGCAGCGCGGTGCTCTCGGCCGCCCAGTAGTTCATCTGCACGTTGATGTTGGTGTGGTAGTCGGCGGCCCACGGGGGCTGGTTGCTGTTGTTCCAGAGACCCTGCAGGTTGGCGGGCAGACCGCCCGGACGCGAGGAGCTGACCAGCAGGTAGCGGCCGTAGTCGTACATCGCCTGCTCGAGCGTGGGGTCGTCGCCGCCGGCCTTGTAGCGGGCGAGGCGCACGCTGGTCGGCAGCGCCAGCACCGAGGCATCCGAATCGCCCCAGGTCACCGTCGCCCGTGACATGAGCGCGGCGACCTGCGCCGTGTGCTCGCTGCGCAGCTCGGCGTACGGGCGAGCGGATGCCGCGGCGATCGCCGCATCGACGGCGGGCCGCGGCTCGGACCCCCGCCAGCCGTCGGCGGCGCTCAGCTTGTAGTTCGTGCGGGCGTCGAGCACGAGGGTGAGCGTGGAGGCACCCGTGAACTTCAGCGAGGCGCCTTCTGCGGCCACCTCGCCGTCGGTGTCGGCGATCTGGATCGTGGCGGCGTGCTTGAGGCCGTTGCCCAGGGTGCCCTGGAAGCCGAGCCGTCTCGCGGTGCCATCGGCCGTGGTGGGAGCCGAGGCGTGCGCCGAGGTGACGTCGATCGTGCCGGTGAGGCCGGCCGCGGCATCCGTCGTGTAGCGCAGCACGACCACGTCGGAGGCGCGGCTCGCGAAGGACTCGCGCAGCACGCGGCCCGCGGGCGTCGAGAACTGCGTGACCTGTACGCCGACGGAGGTGTCGAGCGCGCGCCGGTAGTCGGCGATCACGCGTCGAGTGCGGCTGTCGAAGCCCGTGCCGACGAATGCGACGCCGGCGAGTTGCAGGGTGCCGGGCGCGGTGAACGTCAGGCGGTACAGCGAGTAAGTCGTCGTGTTCGCGAAGGCGAACTCCTTCGCCTCGCCGCGAGCGGCGAAGGTCTGGCCGGACTTCGTGTCGAGGGTGACCCAGGTGTTCGCGCCGTTCGACGCCTCGAGCGTCCAGTCACGGGGGTCGAGCTCGGGCTGGTCGGCCGCGCTCGTGAGCACGTACTTGGTGAGCGCCTGCTTCGTGGGGAGCTCGAGCTGCCAGCTCGCGCCCGAGCCGACGCCGTCGACCCGCCAGACGGTCGAGGGGTCGCCGTCGACGCTGCGCACGAGGTCGCTGCCCGCGTCGGCCGAGTGGCCGCTGGGGGAGGTCGCGTAGACCAGTCCGCCGCCGGCCATGTCGACGCCGACGAGGCTGATCTCGGCCACCTGGAAGTGGCTGACCCCGGCGATGGGCAGGATGTCGAAGCGGTAGAACCGGTAGGCCGTGGTGTTCGCGAACTCGAAGGTCTTCGTCTGCAACCGCTGCTCGAACGGCGGGATCGCGCGCGTGTCGAGGGTCGCCCAAGTGGTGCCGTCGTTGGAGCCGAGCAGGCTCCAGTTCTGCGGATCGCGAGCCGGCACGTCTGCGGCGCTCGTGAACTTGTAGGACGACACGACCGTCGGGGCCGGCAGCTGAGCCTGCCACAGCACGTGAGCGGGCGGCGCGATGATGCACCACTTGGAATTGGTGTCGCCGTCGTACGTCTGCGCGACCGTCTGGCTCGAGGTCGAGTCCTGGTACGGCCCGCCGGGTGCCGTGACCGTCGGCCGTCCACCGAACGAGACCTTCACGGTGCCGAAGTTCAGGTAGGAGCCGAAGCCGGTCATGCTCGTGTCGAAGGCGGTCTCGGACTGGCCCATGAGGGCGTTGTCGTAGTTGTTGACACCGCCCCAGAGGCTCTGCTCGTTGAACTGCACGACCTCTTCCTCGGGGTGGCTGTAGAGCATGGCGCCGAGGCGGCCGTTGCCGACGGGCAGGGCCTGCGACGCCCAATCGGTGCCCGGTACGCCGTACCAGAGCGACTTGGTGGAGATGTCGGGGAGCTCGAGTGCTCCGACGGTGGCGCGCCGGACTCCGGCGATCGCCGCGGCGGAAGCGGACTGCGCGGTCAGCAGGTTCGGGAGGAGCGGCGCCAGGGCAGCCACGCTGCCGAGCTGGAGCGCTCGTCGCCGCGGCATTTCACGGTTCAGAATCAATGGGACCTCCGGGACGTCGTTGTCGGGATGCAGTGAGCAAATATCCTATTTGATTCTCACCGCCTTCATATTGCCGGACGACGGGCCGGATGTACAGGGGGGCGCGGGCATATGACGCGTCGGGTGCTCTGGCGCACGAACTCGGTTGAGCCGGTCGATTGACAATCGATAGAGAAATAACGAAACTCGATGCATGCATACGATCGATCGCGTCATCGTGCCCCTGCGAGTCCTGCTCGTGCTCGTCTTCGTCGGGCTGTTGATCGCGCAACTGCTGAGCCTGCCCGGCCAGTTCTCCCACATGGCGAGCGAGCATCCCGAGAGCGGATTCATCCCGTGGCTGCTGTTGATCTTCTCGATCCTCGAGGTGCTGTGCTTCCAGGTCGTCATCGTCTGCACGTGGCGGCTGCTCAGCCTCGTCCGGTCCGACCGGATCTTCAGCGAAGAGGCCTTCGCCTGGGTCGACGGCATCGTCTGGGCGATGGTCGTCGCCTGGGTGCTGCTGGCGGGAGTTTCGGCCTACTTCGTCTCGGTCATCTACTTCACGCCCGAACTGCGCGACCCCGGCATCCCGGTGGTTCTCACGGGCATGGTGCTGATCGGTGCGGTACTCGTGCTGACCATGGTCGTGATGCGCGCGCTGCTCCGCCAGGCGACCCTGCTGCGTACCGACCTCGAGGACGTGATCTGATGCCGATCATCGTGCGCATCGACGTCGAGCTCGCGAAGCGCAAGATGAGCGTGGGGGAGTTCGCCGATCGCATCGGGCTCACCCCCGCGAACGTGGCCGTGCTGAAGAACGGCCGCGCGAAGGCGGTCCGCTTCACCACGCTCGACGCGATGTGCCGCGTGCTCGGATGCCAGCCCGGCGACCTGCTCGAGTGGGTCGAGGAGGACGCCGGGCCCGCTGCATCCGACGACGCCTGAGAGGCGTGTCGGCTACGACGACGACCCGTCCGCTGCCGTCGCCGTCGCTGCGGTCGCCGCAGCGCGCAGCACCGACCGGACGTCGCGCGGCGGTCGCCCGAGGGCGGCGACCACGCCGTCGGTGGGGAGCACGTTCCGCCCGTCGAAGGTCTCGCGGCAGAGCTCGGTGAGCAGGGTCGCGACGGCCTCGCCCGCCTCCGCCGCCATTGCGGCGTGGAACTCGTCGAAGCCCATCGGCAGGTACGCGACCTCTCGCCCGGTGGTCTCCGACATGATCGCCGCGACCTCGGCGAACGTCAGCGACTCCGGTCCGGTCACCTCATGGATGCGGTTCGCGTGCACCGCTCCGGGCTCGGTGAGTGCGGCGACGGCGACCGCTGCCACGTCGTCGACGTCGATGAACGGCTCCCGAACGTCGGCGGCGGGAAGGGCCAGCACCCCGGTGACGGTCGCGTCGCTCAGCATGCCCTCGGTGAAGTTCTGCGCGAACCAGCTCGCCCGTACGATCGTCGCCGGCACGCTCGATGCGAGCAGGATGTCCTCGCAGCGGCGCGCGCCGTCTTCGCCGCGCCCCGAGAGCAGCACGATGCGCTCGACACCCGCGTCGGCTGCGACATCCGCCAGACGGGCGATCGCCGTCTCGGAACCGGGGGCGGCCAGGTCGGGCACATAGGCCGCGTACACGCGGTCGATACCCCGCAGGGCGTCGGCCCAGCGCTCCGGGTGCTCCCAGTCGAACGCCGGGCTCGTGCCGCGGGAGAGTCGGCGCACTGCGAAGCCCTCCGCCTCGAGGAGGTCGGCGACGCGGCGGCCGGTCTTGCCGGTGGAGCCGATGACGGCGAAGTTCGTTGACATGATGGGTTCCTTTCGGTGGGTGGTGAGTCCACCTTCGACCGAAGTATCCGGACGTTCAATCGCCATGCGGCCGGATTCGTATGCCGATCGTCCGGATCTGCGGATCTGCGGTCAAGTTGCATGGCACGTTGGATGCATGGTCAACCCGCGCACGCCCGTCGCCCAGGACCACCTCGGCGACGGCCTCCACCTGCTCCGGTTCACCGGCGCGCTCTACTGCCGTGCCGAGCTCACGGCGCCGTGGGGCGTGGAGTTCCCCGAGCTCGAGGGATTCATGATGCTGCCCGTCGTGCTCGCCGGCCGATGCGTCCTCGAGATCGACGGTGAGCGGCACTCGCTCGAGGCGGGCAGCGCTGCACTCGTCACGCGCGGCGCATCCCATCGACTGCTGAGTGCAGCGGATGCCTCGAGCACGCCGCTCTTCGAGATCCCCGTCGAGCAGGTGAGCGACACCTACGAGCACATGCGCTTCGGGGGAGGGGGCGATCGCACGCAGATCGCGTATGCGGCCCTGCAGGTCGACGGCCCGCTCTCGGCGCGGTTGATCCAGGAACTCCCAGCCCTCATCAGGGTCGACGCGTGGGACGACGGCGAGTCGGGAGCCTTTCAGACCGTGCTGCGCCTGCTCGCGCGGGAGGCGGAGAGCATTCAGCCGGGCGGCGAGGCGGTCATGACGAGCCTCGCCGACGTGCTCGTCGTGCAGGTGCTCCGCTCATGGCTGCGGAGCTCGGAGCCGTCGGCCACCGGATGGCTCACCGCCCTCCGCGACCCCCACATCGGGCGTGCGCTCGGCCGCATGCACGCCCGCCTCGACCACGACTGGACCCTGGTCGAACTCGCGCGGGAGGCGAACATGTCGCGCTCCTCGTTCGCCGAGCGCTTCACGGCGCTCGTCGGCGAACCGCCCATGCGCTACCTCGCGGCCTGGCGTCTCGAGCAGGCGCGTGCCGAGCTGGCGAGCACGACCGACTCGATCGCGTCGATCTCGACTCGGGTCGGCTACGCCTCGGAGGCGTCGTTCGGGCGTGCGTTCAAGCGGCACCACGGTTGGACGCCGGGAGCGGTGCGTCGCGAAGGAGGCGGGTTCGGCATCGCGGCGCTGCGCCCGCCGCCGGCCGCCTCCCCGTGACGCCTATTCCGCGTTGCGCGCCACGGTCAACTCGGCGGACTGGATGACGGCCTCGACCCCGAGCAGGAAGAGGTCCTCGTCCTTCAGGTCGGCGAGCTCGCTGTTGAAGGCCGTGATCAGCGGGAACCGGCGCGGGTCGGCGAGGATCGGACCGTCGAACCAGGGGCCCGGTTCGGGGCCGTCGCCGCGCTCGGCGCGGCCTCGCGCGATGCCGGCGGCGCTCGAGAGCACGTGCGAGGCGAGCAGGGCGTAGTGCCGCACCACGTCGTCGCCGGCCAGGCCGGCCTCGGCGAACGCCTCGAGCATGATCTCGATGGCCTCGAGCTCGCCCGGTCCGTGAGTCGTGAGCACGATGGCCTCGGCCCCGATGGCCGGGTGCGCTGAGTAGTGGGCCAGGGTCGCGCGTGAGAGCTGCCGCAGTCGTTCGCGCCACTCGGCCTTCTCCGCAGTGACGGCGGCGACGCTGCGCAGGGTCAACTCGTCGAGGAGCGCCTCCATCAGCTGCTCCTTGCTGCGGAAGTGCCGGTAGATCGCCGTGGGGTCGGCACCGAGCTGGGTGCCGAGCTCGCGTACCGAGATCGTGGGGGTCGCGGAGGTCGCGGCCAGTTCGAGGCCTGCGGCCACGATGGATTCGCGGTCGAGGCGAGCCCGGCCGGTCGATGCGCGGGTGGCACCGCCACGGTTGGAGCCTGTCGCTGTCAAATCGCCTCCTCCTCCTCGTTCGAAGTCTCATCGTGTCACGTCCCGGCGGACGGAAGCGTCTGGGCCGCGGTTGACATCGTCAGCATAACGAATGCGAGCACAATGTTGTCAACACAGTTGACAGCGGTGCTGGGCGTCGCTAGCGTCACCTTCACCAACCGTTCGACGAGGAAGCGAGGGCGACGTGTCAGCTGCCGATGTGCTGTTCACCGGAGCGGCCGTGTTCACTGGAACCGGCCGTCCAATTCAGGGTCACGCCGTGGCCGTCACCGGCGATCGCATCACAGCGGTCGTCCCCGAGGCCGAGGCGTCTGCGCTCATCGGCGAGGGGACGCGGGTCATCCAGCTCGACGGGGCGTTGCTGAGCCCCGGCTTCCAAGACGCGCACGTGCATCCGATCGGCGCCGGCGTCGAGCTGCTCATGTGCAACCTCACCGAGGCGGAGAGCGCCGAAGAGGCCGTCGCCACGGTGAAGGCCTACGCCGATGCGAACCCCGACGAGGCATGGATCCTCGGCGGAGGCTGGTCGATGGACCACTACCCCGGGGGAGCGCCGGTGCGTGCGCTGCTCGACGCGGTCGTGCCCGACCGCCCCGTCGCGCTCTCGAGCCGCGACCACCACAGCGTGTGGGCAAACACCGCCGCCATCACGCTTGCCGGCCTCGACGCCGCCACCCCCGACCCCGTCGACGGCCGCATCGAGCGCGAGGCCGACGGCTTCCCCGCCGGCACGTTCCACGAGGGCGCGGAGCACCTGTTCGACCACGTGCGCCCGGGCGTCGACGCCGACTTCGCCTACGCGGGCCTGTTGCGTGCCCAGGACGAGCTGCTCGCACTCGGCATCACCGGCTGGCAGGACGCCATGATCGGCAGCATCTCGGGCATCGAGAGCGTCGACGACATCTACCGCCGCGCGGTCGCCGAGGGCACGCTGCGCGTGCACGTCGTGGGAGCCCAGTGGTGGGAGCGCGACGGCGGCATCGAGCAGGTCGAGCGGATGGTCGCTCGTCGCGACGAACTCCTCGCCGCCGGCACGACCGCGCGCTACTCGCTCGGCACCACCAAGATCATGGTCGACGGCGTCGCCGAGAACCAGACCGCCGCGATGCTCACGCCCTACCGCGACAGCCACGGCCATGACACCGACAACACAGGGCTCTCGTTCGTCGACCCGGCCTTCCTGAAGCAGGTCGTGACCGAGCTCGACGCCGCCGGCATGCAGGTGCACTTCCACGCACTCGGCGACCGCGCCGTGCGCGAGGCCCTCGACGCGATCGAGGCGGCACGCGCGGCCAACGGCCCGACCGACGGCCGCCACCACCTCGCGCACCTCCAGATCGTCGAGGAGTCGGAGACCGCCCGCTTCGCGCCGCTCGACGCGGTCGCGAACCTGCAGGCGCTCTGGGCAACGCACGAAGACCAGATCGACGACCTCACGCTGCCGTTCCTCCAGGACGGCGCCGAGGCCCGCCAGTATCCGTTCGGCGACCTCGTCCGCGGCGGTGCGCGCCTCGCGGCGGGCAGCGACTGGCCCGTGTCGAGTGCCGACCCGATGGACGCGATCCACATCGCCGTCAACCGCATCGCCCCAGGGCTCGACTACGAGCCGCTCGGCGGCGAGCACCAGCGTCTCGACCTCGAGACGGCGATGGCGGCCTACACCTCGGGCACCGCCTACGTGAACCACCGCGACCACGACACGGGATACATCCGCGAGGGCTACCTCGCCAACCTCGTCGTGCTCGAGCCGAACCCCTTCAGCCTCCCCCAGGAGGAGATCCACCGCGCGACGGTGACCTCCACCTGGATCGAGGGCACGTCCGCCTTCACCCGCACTGCCTGACCAAGAGGAGCCGCAATCATGTCCCCGTCCCCCGTCATGCCCTCCCGAGGCACCGGTCGTCGCATCGCGTCGATCATCGCCGCCGGGCTGGGAGCAGCACTCGTCCTGACCGGCTGCTCCGGCGCCGAACCCGAGAAGGCCCAGCCCGCGGAGTGGGAGCTCACGTCGACGACCGATGCACCCTCGGGTGACCTCGAGTCGTTCACGTGGGCGAACTACGCCGAGCCCTACTCGCTCGACTACGCATACGCGTTCGACTACGCCGACAACATGGTGCTCGCCAACGTCTGCGAGTCGCTCATGCGCCTGAACCCCGACTGGACCCTCTCCCCGGGCCTGGCGGAGTCGGTCGCGCACCCGACGCCCGAGACCTGGGTCTACGAGATCCGCGAGGGCGTGACCTTCCACGACGGCACCCCGCTGACCGCGGCCGACGCCGTGGCATCGATGAACCGCCACCTCGACCCCGCCGTGGGATCGTCGTGGTACTCGACGTACCAGAACGTGGCCTCGATCGAGCAGACCGGCGACATGCAGGTCACCGTCACGATGACCGGCCCCGACTCGCAGTTCAACCTCGGCATGGGCGGCTCCGCCGGTGTCATCGAGTCCGCTGCGACGCTGGCCGACAAGGGCGCCGACTACGGCAACTCGACCGGCGGCGTGAACTGCACCGGCCCGTTCAGCTTCGGCGAGTGGCAGTCGGGCGAGTCCATCACCCTCGAGCGCTACGACGGCTACTGGGACCCCGAGCTCACCGCTCGCTCCGCCGAGGTGAAGTTCATCTTCATGAACGACGCCAACGCGCGCACCAACGCCCTGAAGTCGGGCGAGGTCGACGGCGGCTGGATGATTCCGGCCGACGC
Source organism: Agromyces sp. Root1464 (assembly GCF_001427265.1). Classification (NCBI taxonomy): domain Bacteria; kingdom Bacillati; phylum Actinomycetota; class Actinomycetes; order Micrococcales; family Microbacteriaceae; genus Agromyces; species Agromyces sp. Root1464. The sequence goes on along the minus strand of NZ_LMFU01000001.1, from coordinate 279,164 downwards.
AGTGCCGCAGCTGCTCGACTCCGACCAGGGCGACATGCTCTTCGGCCTGAACACCGCGGTCAACAACCTGATCATCTCCGATCTCGACGGCCCGCTGGGCGACGTGCGCGTGCGGCAGGCGCTGCTCATGGCGCTCGACCGCCAGGGCATCGTCGACGCGGCGGTCAAGGGCTACGGCACCACGACCGACGTGCTGACGACCGAGTCGGTGTGGGACGGGGCGAGCGATGCGGCGATCGCCACGGCCTTCGGCGACGTCGAGGAGTACCCCTACGACGTCGAAGCAGCGAAGAAGCTCGTCGAGGAAGCAGGGGCGACGGGCGCGGAGCTCACCTACGTGACCGCCCCGATCAGCAGCGACTTCAACGTCTACGCGCAGGCCACTGCTGCAGCGGCGGAGTCGATCGGCCTCACGGTCAACATCGAGACCGTCACGCCGAACGCGTACACCGCGCTGTTCTCCGACCCGACGGCTCGCGAGGGCGTCGACCTGTTCTACACCTCGTGGTACCTCTCGAGCCCCGACCCGCTCGAGATGTACAGCGTGCTGCGCACCGACGAGTTCAGCAACTACGGCGGATGGTCGAACCCCGAGTTCGACGCCGTCGTGAATGAGGCGCTCGCGATCCAGGACCCCGCCGAGCGCTCGGAGAAGACCGCTGAAGCGCAGCAGATCGCCAACGAGGAACTTCCGTGGCTGCCGATGTTCGAGGCTCCCGTGACGCTCTTCATGGGCGAACGCATCACCGGTGTCTCGCCGTCGATCGCCTTCATGTACTACCCCTGGGCAGCAACCATTGGCGCACGCTAGCACCGACGGGCGCAGCCTCGTCCACCTCGGCGGAGCGGCGGTCACCCGATGACCACGCTCCGCCGGGTGGCGGGCAAGCTCGGCGCCCTGCTCCTCACGCTCTTCCTCGCATCACTGCTCGTCTTCTTCTCGCGGTTCCTCGTGCCGGGTGACCCGGTCAGCTTCCTGCTGCGCGGACGGAAGCCCAGCCCCGAGGCCGTGGCCCAGGTCACCGCGCAGTACGGGCTCGACCTGCCGCCCTGGCAGCAGTACCTGAACTGGCTGACCGGCGTGCTGCAGGGCGACTTCGGTCGCTCGCTGCAGTACCGGCAGGATGTCTCGCAGGTGATCGGCGATCGCCTGCCCGTGACCCTCGGCCTCGTCGTCATGGCGGGCACGATGATCGCGATCGTCGGCCTCACGGCCGGCATCGTGGCATCCCTGAACCGCGGCAAGGTGCTCGACCGGGCCGTGCTCATCGGCCTCACCGTGCTCGGGGCCATCCCGTCGTTCGTCGGCTCCATCGTGCTGATCGCGATCTTCGCGGTGCAGCTCGGCTGGTTCCCGTCGTTCGGGTCGGGCGAGGGCTTCTGGGACACGATCTACCACCTCGTGCTGCCGTCGATCGCGCTCGCGATCGTGTTCGTCGTGCTCGTCGGCAAGGTCACCCGTTCCTCCATGGTCGAGCAGCTCGGACGCGAGCACGTCGAGGTGGCGACCAGCCGCGGTCTGAAGCGCGGCACCGTCATCCGTCGTCACGTCTTCCGCAACTCGATCGGCCCGATCCTCACCGTCAGCGGCGTGCTCGTGGCGGGCCTGCTCGTCGCGAGCTCGATCGTCGAGGCGGCGTTCGGCCTCGCCGGCATCGGCTCGCTCCTCGTGGCATCGGTCGACCGTCTCGACTTCCCGGTCGTGCAGGCGATCGTGCTGCTCATCGTCACGGCGTTCGTCGTGGTGAACGCGATCATCGACGTCCTCGAACCGTGGATCGACCCCCGAGCCGCCGCAGGAGCTGGTGCCCGATGACGACCCCCACCATGGCCATGAAGGTGTTGCGCTCGCCCCGCGCGCGGCGCTCGAGCACCACGTTCCTCATCAGCGCCGTGTTCCTCGGCGCGGTGACGATCGCCGCGATCTTCGCGTCGTTCCTCGCCCCGTATCCGCCGAACCAGGTCGACCTGCTGAACATCCAGGCCGAGCCGAGCCCGGCGCACTGGCTCGGCACCGACGCGCTCGGCCGCGACACCCTCAGCCGCATGATGTACGGAGCGCGCACCGCGCTCCTCGCGCCGCTGCTCGTCGTGATCTTCTCGACGGTCGTCGGCATGCTGCTCGGCCTGCTCGCCGGCTGGCGCGGCGGCTGGATCGACTCCGTGCTCGGCCGCATCTTCGACGTGATCTTCGCCTTCCCGGCGCTGCTCCTCGCGATCATGGCGGTCGCGCTCTTCGGCAAGGGCCTCGTGGCCCCGGTCGTCGCGATGAGCATCGCGTACGCCCCGTTCGTCGCGCGCCTGACCCGGTCGCTCATCGCCTCGGAGCGCTCGCGACCCTACGTCGCCGCGTATCGCGTGCAGGGCTTCGGCGGCGGATTCATCGCGCTGCGCCGAGTGCTCCCCAACGTGATGCCGATCGTCGGCGCCCAGTCGACCCTGAACTTCGGCTACGTGCTCGCCGAGCTCGCGGCCCTCTCGTTCCTCGGTCTCGGCGTCCAGGCGCCCACGGCCGACTGGGGTGCGATGGTCAACGAGGCGCAGTCCGGCCTCATCGGCGGCTACTTCCTTCCCGCACTCGTGCCAGCGGTCGCGATCGTGCTCGTCGTCGTCGCGGTCAACGTGATCGGCGAGGAACTCTCGGACCGCATCGGAGGCGAGATCCCCGCATGACACTCCTCGACATCTCCGAGCTCACGCTCGACCTGCCGAACGGCAAGCGATTGCTCGACGGCATCAGCCTCACCGTCGCCGAAGGGGAGACCGTCGGCCTCGTCGGCGAGTCGGGCTCGGGCAAGTCGCTCACGGCCCGCTCGGTCCTGGGGCTCCTGCCGAGCCGCGCGACCATGGGCGGCTCGGTGCAGTTGCTCGACCAGTCGGTGCTCGACGCGAGCCGCCGGCAACTGCTCGAGCTGCGCCGCACCCGTGCGTCGATGATCTTCCAGGACCCTCGGGCGGGCATCAACCCGATGCGCACGGTCGGCGACCACCTCACCGAGACGATGCGACTCTGCGAGGGCCGCTCGGCGGCCGACGCGAGAGCCGTCGCCATCTCGCTCATGGAGGCGGTGCGCCTGCCGCGACCCGAAGAGCACCTGCATCAGTACCCGCACGAGCTCTCGGGCGGCATGCTGCAGCGCGTCATGATCGCCGGCGCGCTCACGAGCTCGCCGCGGCTGCTCATCTGCGACGAGCCGACCACCGCGCTCGACGTCACGACGCAGGCCGAGATCATCGGCGTGCTCGCCGAGCAGCGGGCGAGCCGCGGCATGGGCATGCTCTTCATCACCCACGACCTGAACCTCGCCGCCGCGATCTGCGATCGCGTCTACGTCATGAGTGCCGGCAGGGTCGAGGAGCAGGGCGATGCACGTCAGGTGTTCCGCAACCCGCAGGCGGCGTACACCAAGCGACTCGTCGCCGCGACGCCGACGATCGTCGTCCGCGACTCGTCGACGCCCACCGATGCGGGCACGGATGCCGCGGCGTCGACGATCCCGGACGCTGCGGTTGCGGCGTCGACCGGCGGGGCGGCATCCGCTTCGTCGACGGTCGCGGTGCCTGCGACCGAGCCGATGCTCTCGGCGACCGGCATCTCGAAGACGTACACGCGCCGGGGCAAGGAGCCGGTGCACGCAGTCATCGACGCCTCGATCGAGATCCCACGGGGCGGCGCCCTCGGCGTCGTCGGCGAATCGGGCTCGGGCAAGTCGACGTTCGCCCGCATGATCGTGGGCCTCGAGCAGGCGGATGCCGGCGACATCCGCATCGCCGGACGCGAGCGCACCTCGGTGCCGAGCTCGCGCGTCGAGCGGCTCGAGCACGCCCGTTCAGTGCAGATGGTCTTCCAGGACCCGTACCTCTCGCTCGACCCGCGCATCACCGCCGGCAAGGCGATCGAGGACGCGATGCGACTGCACCGGCGCCTCAGCACGACGGATGCCCGCGAGCGCGTGCTCGAACTGCTCGAGCAGGTCGGCCTCGGCGACGTGCACGCCCAGGCGCGCCCGCGAACCCTCTCGGGCGGACAGCGGCAGCGCGTCGCACTCGCCCGGGCGCTCGCGATCGAGCCCGACGTGCTCGTGATGGACGAGGCGACGAGCGCGCTCGACGTGTCGGTGCAGGCGCAGGTGCTCTCCCTCGTCGAGGAGATCCGCCGTGAGCGCGGCCTCACCGTGCTCTTCATCAGTCATGACCTCGCCGTCGTGCGCCGCCTGTGCGACGAGACGGTCGTCATGAAGACCGGTGCGATCGTCGAGCGCGGCCGCACCGTCGAACTGCTCGGCAACCCGCAGCATCCCTACACGCGACTGCTCATCGACTCCGTGCCGCGACCCGAGTGGAACCTCGACGCCGTGGCCGCGGAGGCCGGTGAACTCGAGGACGCCGCGCCGCAGAACTGAGCGCTCGCCCTGTCGAATCGAACCATCGAACTGGAGATCCACCACATGAACGTCCTCATCGCGGGCGCCGGCATCGGCGGCCTGACGACGGCGCTCTCGCTGCACGCGGCGGGCATCGACGACGTGACCCTGTACGAGTCTGTGCCGGAGATCCGGCCGCTCGGCGTCGGCATCAACCTGTTGCCGCACGCCGTGCGCGAACTCACCGAGCTCGGTCTCGGCGACCGGCTCGCCGGGCTCGGCGTGGCCACGAGCACCCTGTCGTACTTCAACCGCCACGGCCAGCAGATCTGGACCGAGCCGCGCGGGCGTGCCGCGGGCTACCACTGGTCGCAGTACTCCGTGCACCGGGGGCGTCTGCAGCTCATGCTGCGCGACGCCGTGCTCGAGCGCCTCGGCGCCGACGCGATCCGCCTCGGCAGCCCGGTCGGCGATGCCCGCAGCGAGGGCGCGCGCACGAGTGTCGCGGTGCTCGGCGGTCCGGGCGCCGGCACTCGCGTGACGGCCGACGTGGTGATCGGCGCCGACGGCATCCACAGCGCGCTCCGCCGCCAGCACTACCCCGACGAGGGTGCGCCGGTGTGGAACGGACTGATCCTCTGGCGCGGCACCGCGCGGGTGCGGCCGTACCTCGACGGGCTCACGATGATCATGGCGGGCGACGCGATGCAGAAATTCGTGGCCTACCCGCTGTCCGAGGTCGGCGATGACGGACTGCAGACGGTGAACTTCATCGCCGAGTACCGATCCGACGACCCCGAGCCGGGCGCGAGCGACTGGAACCGCGGCGCCGACCCGAGCGCCGTGCTCGGCCGGTTCGCCGACTGGGACTTCGGCTGGCTCGACGTGCCGACCGTCATCCGCGCCGCCGACGAGATCCTCGAGTACCCGATGGTCGACCGCGATCCGATCCCGCGCTGGACGTTCGGTTCGCAGACCCTCCTCGGCGATTCCGCGCATGCGATGTACCCGATCGGCTCGAACGGCGCGTCGCAGGCGATCATCGACGCCCGCACCCTCGCCTTCCAGCTCGGAACGATCGACTCCGTCGAGGCGGCGCTCGGCGCCTACGAGGACGAGCGCCGTCCGCGCACGACGGCCATCACGCTCAGCAACCGGTCGATGGGGCCGGAACAGGTCATGCAGCTTGCCTACGAGCGTGCTCCCGGCGGATTCGGCGACATCGAACTCGTCGTGCCCTACGCTGAGCGCGCCGAGATCGCGAACCGGTACAAGGAGGCGGCGGGATTCGTGCCAGAGCTGCTGAACGAGCGGGCGAGCCTCACGGTGCCGGTGCCCGAAGACGACTGAGGGCGGGATTGCCGGTCAGATCGGGCCGAGTTCGGGGCCGTGCGTCTCCATGAGGTGGGTGCGCAGGGCCTCGGCGAAGCCGGCAGGGTCGTCGGCGCGCAGCCGCTCGATGAGGGCGCGATGCTCGTCGATGACCTGGTCGGATCGCTCGAAGAGCGCATCGCGGTGGGCGCTCAGCAGCAGGCGCTGCCGTGCCGTGAGCCGGTCGCCGATCTCGGCGAGGGTGCGATTGCCCCCCGCCTCGACGAACGAGCGGTGGAACGCGATCGTCAGCGTGACGAAGCCGTCGAGGTCGCGCGCTTCGAGGGCGGCGCGCTGCGCGTCGAGGCCGGGCTCGAGCCGGTCGGCGAGCGCGCGACGGGCCGCGGTGCCGGCCCGATGCACGCCGGCGGACTCGAGGATGAGGCGCGCATCGGCGAGGTCGGCGATCTCCCCGTCGCTGAGCGAGCGCACGAGCGCGCCGCGCTTCGGGTAGATCGTGATCCAGCCCTCGTCCTGGAGGCGAGAGAGCGCCGCCCGCACGGGGGTGCGGCTCATGCCGAGCTCGGCGGCGAGCTCGTTCTCGCTGAGCATCGTGTCGGGCCGGTGGGTGCCGTCGAGTATCCCGGCGCGTATCGCGATGCGGGCGCGCTCTGCTGCGCTGTCGACGGTCGGCATCCCACCATCATGGCGCGGCGTCGGCGCCGGTGCATCCGCTGCCCCGGTCTCGTGCGCGGGGAGCGTCACGAGGCGTCTCCTTCAGGCGCGGCCACGGATGCCTCGGGGGAGCCGTGGCGCGAGGCATCCGCTCGTCGTGCCGTGCCGCGCCGCCACCGGTGGATGCCCCAGGCGGCCGCCAGTGCGGCGATCGCGACACCCGCGACGACGAGGTCGGAGACCCCGGCGGTTCGTTCGAGCACCCAGCTCTCGACCGCGAACTGCTGCGAGGCGCCGAGCACGCCGCCGAGCGAGGCGGTGCCCTCGGTGACGATGAGCAGCACGCCGATGCCGATGCCGAGCAGGCCGCCGACGACCTGCGTCCACGTGTTGGTCCACCGACCGATGCGCACCGTGCGGGGGCGCAGCAGGCCGCGGAGCCGCGGCGACCGCGACCACGCGAAGGCCAGCACGAAGAGCGGCACGGTCATGCCGAGGGCGAAGACGGCGAGCACGATGCCGCCGTAGCGTGCGGTTCGTGCTGACGAAAGCGCCGACGGTGCCGGCGAGCACGCCGATCGGCACGAGCGTCGTAATGAGGCCGAGGTAGAAGACGCCGGTGCGGGCGATCAACCGGCTCGGACTCGTGAAGGCGTAGGCGAAGAACGCCGGCAGCAGCATCACCGAGCACGGGCTCAGCAGGGTGAGGATGCCTCCGACGAGGGCCCCCGCGAGCCCGAGGTCGATCACTCGCCCGCCGCGGCCAGCTGCTCGTCGAGGAGGGCGCGGAAGTTCTCGATCGCCTGCGCACCGGCGATCGCCTGGTCGCCGGCGACGAAGAACGGCACGCTCGTGACGCCGAGCTTCTGCGCCTCCGCCGTGCTGGCGAGCACGGCATCGCGGAGGTCGGCGCGATCGAGGTCCTGCTCGAACTTCGCGAGGTCGGGCACGCCGGCCTCGGCGGCGAAGCCTACGAGCTTCTCGCGCGGCATGTCGGGGTGGCCCTTCTCGGGCGCGGCGGCGAAGACGGCCTCGAGGTACTCGGGGAACCTGCCCTGCTCGCCGGCGGCCCGCGCCGCGACAGCGGCGTCGACCGACTCGTCGCCGAAGAATGCGACGTCGCGGAACTCGTACCGCACGAGGCCCTGCTCGACGTACTCCTCGAAGATCGTCGGCAGGGTCTGGTTCGTGACGACCGCGCAGAAGGGGCAGCGGAAGTCGGCCCACTCGACGAGCACGACGGGGGCGTCGACATCGCCGATCGCGAGGGGGTCGTTCGGGTCTCGCTTCGCGAGCTCGGAGCCGGCGCCCGAGCCGGCCGTGTTCTCGCCCGCGCCCGCTTCGCCGGCCGCGGGTGTCTGCGTCGCGCCGCCGCCGGCTGCAGCCTGCCCGGCATTCGGCACCGACTGCGCGATCACGACGACGAGCAGGAACGCCGTCACGGCGCCGAGCACGACGTTCAGGATGCGCGCGAGGCGGAGCTTGCGCGCGAGCGGGTGGACTGGCTTCGGTGCAGGGGAGTTCGACATCGCGGCCTAGGATACATGTTGAATCCCAGACCGGGCTGTCAGGCTGCGAGCACCGCGTCGATGCTCTCGCGCACGATCGCGAGGCCGGCGCGCAGCTCGTCTTCGGTGATCGTGAGCGCGGGCAGGAACTTCAGCACCTCGTCGAACGCACCCGAGGTCTCGATGACGAGTCCGCGCGTGAAGGCCTCCTTCGAGATGCGGCCGGCGAGCGTGCGGTCGCCGTCGCAGGCGAGGCCGTACATCAGACCTCGGCCGCGCGGGGCGAGACCGAGCTCGGGGCGCTCGGCAGCGATGGCGTCGAGTTCCGCCCGCAGCAGCGCCGACTTCGCCGCCACACCGTCGGTGAATGCGGCGTCGGCCCAGTAGGTCTCGAGGGCGACGCGCGCCGAGACGAAGGCGAGGTTGTTGCCACGGAACGTGCCCGTGTGGGCGCCGGGCTTCCAGACGTCGACCTCGGGGCGCAGCAGCACGAGCGACATCGGCAGGCCGGAGCCCGAGATCGACTTCGACACGGTCACGATGTCGGGCACGATGCCCGCGGCCTCGAAGGCGAAGAACGTGCCGGTGCGGCCGACGCCCGCCTGGATTTCGTCGAGGATGAGCAGGATGCCCCGGTCGGCGGTCAGGGCGCGCAGCCGCTGGAGCCACGGCACGCTCGCGACGTTGATGCCGCCCTCACCCTGCACGGCCTCGACGATGACGGCCGCGGGCAGGTCGAGGCCGGATCCCGGGTCGTCGAGCATCTTCTCGAACAGGTCGAGCGTGTCGATCTTCGACCCGAGGTACCCGTCGAACGGCAGGCGCGTGACGTTGTCGAGCGGCATGCCCGCGGCCTCGCGGTAGGTGCTGTTGCCGGTCGCGGCGAGGGCGCCGACGCTCAGCCCGTGGAACCCGTTCGTGAACGCGACGACGTTGGTGCGGCCGGTGGCCTGGCGCGCGACCTTCAGGGCCGCCTCGACGGCGTTGGCGCCGGTCGGCCCGGTGAACTGCAGCTTGTGGTCGAGCCCGCGGGGCTCGAGCACGTACTGCTCGAACGCCTCGATGAACGAGCGCTTGGCCGAGGTGGCCATGTCGAGGCCGTGGATGATGCCGTCGCGCTCGAGGTACTCGATGAGCGCGCGGGTGAACACGGGGTTGTTGTGTCCGTAGTTCAAGACGCCGGCACCGGCGAAGAAGTCGAGGTACTCGCGGCCGTCTGCATCGACGAGGGTGGAGCCGCTCGCACGGTCGAAGACCGTGGGGAACGCGCGGACGTATCCGCGCACCTCCGACTCGCGGCGGTCGAAGACGTCGAGGTTCGCGGCGTCGCTCATGGCGGCATGCTCCTTCTGCAGTTCGGTGACGGTGCTTCGAGCCTAGATCGTCCGGCTGGGCGACCGGTGCGGCGGCAGGGCGCGGAGATCGCGGGTGCGGAATCCGCCCGGAGAGCGGATGCTGGGGTCGTGAGCGATTCCGGCCGCAGGAAAGGGCCGCCCCGGTGGGCGGTGCGGGCGAGCGAACCGCTCGCCCGGGCGCTCGCCGGGCATCGATGGATGCCTCTCTGGGGGATCATCCACCATCGCGGACGTCGCAGCGGCACCGCGTACGCGACGCCCATCGCGCTCGTGCCGACCGTGTCGGAGAGCCTCTTCCTCATCGGCCTGCCGTGGGGAGCCAAGACCAACTGGGCCCGCAACGTGCTCGTCGCAGGCGAAGCGACGATCGCGTGGAAGGGGCGCGAGCATCGAGCGACCGGCCCCCGGCTGGTCGAGCCCGCGGAGGCGGCGGCGCTGTCGAAACCAGCGTTCCGCAGGGTCGTCGGGCGTTTTCCCGCTGCGATCGTGCTCACTCGGGCGAACGGGGCAGCCGAACCACGAGACGTCGTACCCGATCGATGACGGCGAGCCGCGGAATCCGACGGCTCAGGCGTTCTCGAGCTCGGCGATCACGACCTTCTTCTGCCGCATCATCACCTGGATCTGCTCGGGCCGCCGGGTCAGTTCGCCCATGTTCGCCGGAATGACCTGCCAGCTGACGCCGAACTGGTCCTTGCACCAGCCGCACTGCTCCGACTCGGGCACATGCGAGAGCTTCGACCAGTAGTAGTCGATCTCCTCTTGACCGGCGCAGGAGACGACGAACGAGACCGACTCGTTGAACTCGAAGAGCGGCCCGCCGTCGAGGCAGACGAAGTCGACGCCGTTCAGGGTGAACTGGCCGTTCAGCACCTTGCCGGTCATGCCGACGAAGTGCTCGTCGAGTGACTCGTCGGGGTACTCGTCGATGCGGGTGATGCGCGAGTTCGGGAAGACCTCGACGTAGTACGTCATCGCCTCGCGCGCCTGCTCGTCGAACCACAGGCACGGCTGGATGGGTGAGAGCTCGGCCATCGGGAACCTCCTCGTTCGGGGCTGTCGCTTCGACGGCCACGGTACGCCGACCGGCCGACGGCGTCGAGGGGCGGCTCTCGTCGTCCTGCGTCGCGCGTCGGGCCGAGCCGGCCCGTCAGATCGGCAGCGGCCGGTCGTCGACGATCGTCTTCATGACCAGGGTCGACTCGACCCGGCGCACGCCCGGCAGCGCCGAGAGCCGTTCATCCCAGAGGCGCTGGTACGCCGGCAGGTCGGGCACGGCGACGCGCAGCAGGTAGTCGGGGTCGCCGAAGAGGCGCAGCGCCTGGATCACCTCGGGGATCTCGGCGACCGCGGCGTCGAACGCGGGGATGGTCGCCCGATTCGCCTGGTCCATCGTGACGAACACGAGCGCGCCGAAGCCGAGCCCGACCACCTCCGGATCGATGACCGCCCGATAACCCGAGATGGCTCCGGATGCCTCGAGCGCATGGAGCCGTCGGTGGGTCGGCGACATGCTCAGCTGCACGCGGGCGGCGAGGTCGGTGAGGCTCAGCCGGCCGTCCTGCTGCAGTTCGGCAAGGATCTTCAGATCGATGGCATCCATGGAGTGAATTGTTCCACGAGACGGCGTGATCGGGGGTGAATTCGGCAGCGGCTTCTGGTGCATGGCGCCTACATTCTTCGTATCCGTCGAGAGGAGGCCGCCGTGAACACGCAATTGCTGCTCGCCTGCTGGGCGATGATGACGTTCATGGTGCTCGTGCCCGGCCCTGATTGGGCGTACATCATCGCCTCGGGCCTGCGCGATCGCAGCATCCTGCCGGCGCTCTCTGGAATCCTCATCGGCTACCTCGCCGCGGTCGTCGCCGTCGCGGTCGGGGTGGGCGCCGCAGTGGCAGCCATGCCGTGGGTGCTCGTCGGCCTCACGTTCGCGGCCGCGGCGTACCTGCTGTACCTCGGTGTGCGGGTGCTCGTCGAGCCGCCTGCCGCGGTCGCCGGAGTGTCCAGAGCGTCAGGCGAATCCGGCGTCGGCGTGGGAGCGACGACACCGCCGTGGCTCCGACTCGTGCAGGGCGCCGGCGTCAGCGGCCTGAACCCGAAGGGCCTGCTCGTGCTCGTCGTGCTGCTGCCGCAGTTCACGGATGCCGCGGGCGACTGGCCGATCCCGGTGCAGCTCGCCGTGCTCGGCCTCATCTTCGTCGGCAGTTGCGCGCTCGTCTACTTCGTCGTGGGCATGGGCGCTCGCACGGTGCTGCGCGCCCGGCCGTCGGCCATGCGTCTCGTCTCCCGCCTCTCGGGCGCCGCGATGGTCGTGCTCGCAGTGGTGCTCGTCGTCGAGCAGTTGTCGCACCTGCTCGGCTGAGCGCGTCTCGGCTGAGCCCCGCTCGCCGCGGGAAGGATCAGCCGATTCCGCGATCGACGTCGATGAGCACCTTGCCGACGGTGCCCGCCTCGACGGCGTCGTGCGCCTCGGCCGTGCGCTCGAGCGGGAAGCGCGTGATCGGCAGGCCGGCGTCCTCGCCCACGGGCAGCGCGCCGTCGGCGAGGGCACGACCGATGTCCTCCGCGGCAGCAGAGAGGGCATCCTGGCCGACGGTGTAGAGCAGCAGAAACTGGTAGCGAACGTTGAGCGCGAAGTGCCGGCGCACGTCGAGGGTCATCTCGGCGCCGCCGTCGGTCGCGTACACGGCGATCGTCCCGTGGTTCGCGATCACGCTCGCGTTCAGCGCGGCATTGCGGGCGGGCGAGACCTCGACGACCTGGTCGACGCCGTGCGGGGCGATCGCGCGGATCGCGGCGGCGGCGTCGTCGATGCGGTAGTTCACGACGTGGTGGGCCCCGGCCGCGGTCGCGAGCGCGGACTTCTCAGGCGAGCTCACGGTCGTGATGACCGTGGCTCCCGACCAGCGGGCGAGCTGGATGGCGGCGTGTCCGACGGCGCCCGCGCCACCGGCCACGAGCACGGTGCGGCCGTCGAGCGCGCCGGGGCCCAGCCGGGACGGACCCTCCTCGGACACGGTGAGCGCGCGGTGTGCCGTCATGGCGGGCACGCCGAGTGAGGCGCCGACATCGAAGCTCGCAGCATCCGGCAGCGGCACCACGTGCTCGGCCGACAGCACCGCGAACTGCTGCGCGGTGCCCGACGGTCGTTCGTGCGCGGCCAGGTAGGCCCAGACCCGGTCGCCGACCACGAGCCCGTCCACGCCGGGGCCGACGGCGTCGACGACGCCGGCGCCGTCCTGGTTCGGCACGACCTCGGCGAACGGTGTTGCAGCGCCCGGCTGCGAACCGACCCTCGCCTTCCAGTCGGTCGGGTTGACACCCGACACGGCGATGCGCACGCGCACTTCACCGGCGCCGGGTTCGGCCGCCTCCCGCTCGACGAGGTGCAGCACGGACGAGTCCCCGGTCTTGGCATACGCGATCGCTCTCATGCAGTGGGCAACGCGCCGGGCGTCGAGAACCTTCCGAACGCGCCGGGCGTGCTCGACCGCGAACCGCTCGGCTGCCGGCTCAACCGTCCGTTGCGGGGCCGGCGCCGTGGAGATCCGCGCGCAGCTGGAGCCACAGCGCGAGTCGCTGGTCGGCGCGTTCGGTGCGGATGCCGTGCGCCTCGCTCGCGCGGCGCAGGCGGTGGCGCACGGTGTTCTCGTGCACGCCGAGCCTGGCGGCGGTCTGCGCGATGTTGCCGAAGCACTCGAGCCAGACGAGCAGCGTCTCGGCGATCGGCCGCGTCTGATCGGAGGCCTGCACGACGTCGACCGCGGGGTCGCGCAGCTCATCGGCCGAGGCGAACAGCCTCGCGACGCGTTCGACCACGAGGATCGGCCGCAGACTCGATGCCGTGACGATGCGAGACGTCGACGGATCGATGCTGCGGTCGGCGGCCTCGAGCAGACGATCGGCGAGCTCGCGAGCACCGGCGACGTCGCCAGAACGGTGAGCCGGCCCGGCGACGGCGACTCGGGTGCCATCGCCGACCAACCGATCGACGAGCGGCAGCAGCGGCGTCGCAACGCCCACGGCCTCGTCGACCGAGCTTGCGGCGAACAGCGTGTAGACCCGGCCTCGATGCGGCACCGCGACCGCATCGGGGCGCTGCAGCGCGAGATGGCGGATGACGGTCGAGCGCAACTGGGCGATGGTCGTCGGCCCGGCTCCCGGCACGTCGAACGCGAGCAGCGCGGCACCGCGCTCCTCGGGGATGCCGAGTTCGGCGAACTCGGTTCCGGTCAGATCGATGCCCGTCAGCAACGTCCGCAGCCGATCCTCGCGCGGGCGCTGATTCGTCGCGTGCACTCGGAGATCGTCGAGCAGGTGGGCCCCGGCGAGGGCGCTCGCGTGCCGCATGCGGCGCTCCTGCTCCTCGGTGAGACGTGCTGCCCCCGACGCGTCGATCGCCCAGATGCTGCCGAGCGGCAGGGCGCCTGCCCGAATCGCGAAGGCCACCCGCGGCTCCTCGTCACCCAGGCGCGGGTAGCTGATCGGCCGGTCGGACCGCAGCACGGTGCGGTACTGGTCGTCGTTGTAGGGGGATGCCGGAACCTGCCGGGCCAGGATGCCGTGGGTGCGCAGCGCGTCGATCACCTGCCCCGGCACCGAGGAGTAGGCGAGGATGTTGCGACTCAGGTCCTCGATCGCGACCGACCCGCCGAAGAACTCGGCGAGTTCGTTCGCGATGGCGAACAACGGCTCTGCGCCACGGTCCTGCGGGGCCGCGAGCACCGTGTCGGCCTCTCCGAGCAGGTGGGTGAGCTGGGCGTCGAGGAGGCGCCAGCTGATGCGGTCGGCGACGCGGAGAAGTGCGAGCCCGGTGGAGTCGGCGATCGCGGCCAGCGCCGGCATCCGCTCGGCACTGCACTTCAGCGCGATCCCCGCGGCACCGTGCTCGGCAGCAGCGGCCGCGAGTGCGCCGATGCGTGCCGTGCTCAGCGAAGCGGTCGATGGGGCGAGGAGGAGCGTGCCCGAGGCATCCATCACCTCATCGGCGACGTCGAGGAACTCGGTGCCGGTGACGGCGACCCGGTCGCCCAGCGGGCCGATCGCAGTGAGCGTACGAGGCCCCAACTGCTCGACGAGCTCGACGAGACTCACGCGGGCGCCGGGCGGACGAGGCGTTTGGGTTGGAGATTTCGCTGCATCCATGGCGCAAAGCTATCCGAAATCGCCAACCACAGGCGAGCACGAAGTTTCTAGGCTGGCCCCGGCGAACGCGATTCGCGGCGCTGAAGGAGGAACGATGACCCCGACCCGACCCGCACCCAACGGCACCCGACTCGGCGAACTCTGGCGGATCCTGCCGGAGGAGGCGACCGCGAGCGGCGACGGCGTGCTCGAGATCGGCGGAGTCGCCGTGACCGAACTGGCCGAGCGATTCGGCACCCCGCTGCACGTCTACGACGAGGTCGGCCTGCGCCGCCAGATCCGTCGCTTCATCGACGGACTCGGCGAGCGCTGGCCCGACTCGGAGGTGCTCTTCGCCTCGAAGTCACTGCCGGCGGTCGGCATGTACCGCCTCGCGCACGAGGAAGGGCTCTCGATCGACATCGCGGGCGGCGGAGAGCTGCAGCTCGCGCTCGCCGCCGGCGTCGACCCGGCGCGCCTGTACTTCCACGGCAACGCGAAGACCGATGCCGAGCTGCAGATGGCCGTCGACGCCGGCATCGGCACGATCATCGTCGACAACGACGACGAGCTCGACCGCCTCGAACGGATCCTCGTGCGCCCGCAGCGCCTGCTGCTGCGCGTGATCCCGGGCGTCGAGGCGAAGACGCACGTGTCGCAGGCCACGGGTGGATCGGGGTCGAAGTTCGGACTCCCGATGGACCAGGCCGAGCGCGCCATCGCCCGCATGCAGGCGCACCCGCTGATGGAGTTCGTGGGGGTGCACCTGCACATCGGATCGCAGATCCTCGACACGGCGCAGTTCGCCGAGGCCGTCGGGAAGATCTCGACCGTCGGCACGTTCTCGACCTATGACGTCGGCGGGGGGCTCGGCGTCAGCTACACCTACGACGAGCAGGCGCCGAGCGTGGAGTCGTACCTCGATGCGATCGTCGCTGCTGCGCGGGAGCACCTCCCCGCAGGCTCACGCCTGATGATCGAACCCGGCCGGTCGATCGTCGCCCGGGCGGGGGTCACGCTCTACCGCGTCACCTCGGTCAAGCGCACCGGGCGCACCTTCGTTGCCGTAGACGGCGGCCTGGCCGATCAGATGGACATCGCCCTCACGCAGCAGCGCTACGAGGCGCTGCTCGCCGATCGACTGCTCGAGCCGTGGTCGGAGAGCGTGCAGCTCGTCGGGCGCCAATGCGAATCGGGCGACCTGCTGGTCGACGGCGCACCCATGCCGCCCGCGCACGTCGGCGACCTCGTGGCGATGACGGCGACCGGCGCCTACGCGTACACGATGTCGAACAACTACAACGGCGCGTTGAAGCCCGCCATCGTCTTCGTCAGCGACGGTGAGGCGAGGCTCGTGACGCGCCGGGAGACGTACGCCGACCTGCTCGCGACGCACGCTCCGGCGCGAGCCGGCGTGCTCGTCTGACCAGCACCTTCCACCCGAGTACCCCCGACGACAAGGAAGTCACATGAAGGCACGCACCAACACACTGCTCGGAGCAGCGGCACTGGCCGCCGGCGCCCTGCTCCTCAGCGGATGCTCCGCCATCACCGGTTCCGGTGAGGCCGCGGCAGCCGGGCCCGACCTGCCGATCGACGATGAGATCTCGACCACGGTCGACGCGACGCTGACCGCGCTGCTGCCCTCCGCGATCGCCGAGAAGGGCCGTCTCGACATCGCCGTCGACATCCCCTTCCCGCCGATGGCCATGTACGACGACTCGAATCGCGCGATCGGCTTCGACCCCGAACTCGGGCGCCTCCTCGGGCAGAAGCTCGGCATCGACGTCTCCCTCAACAAGCAGGCGTTCGACTCGGTCATCCCCTCGCTCCAGGCCGGCAAGAACGACATCATCATGAGCGGCATGAACGACACCCCTGAGCGCCAGGAGACGGTGAGTTTCATCGATTACACGCACGGCGGCTTCGCGATCCTCGTGCCGGCCGGCAATCCCGACGGCATCACGACGCAGACCGACCTCTGCGGCATGACGGTCTCGGTGCAGAAGGCGACCGTGCAGGGAGACCTCCTGCGGGCGACGGAGTGCGGGTCCGACCCGGTGGTCGTCACCGAGCTGCCCTCCGATCTCGATGCCCAGACTGCGCTGCGGGCGGGCAAGAGCGACGCCTACGTGGCCGACGCCGTGGTCGCCGAGTACGTGGCCGCCACCACGGACGACGGCGATGCGTTCGACGTGGTGCGCGACCCCGAGAACCCGGCCGGCTTCAATCCGGTGTACAGCGGCATCGGCGTACTGAAGGCCGAGACGGAGCTCATCGATGCGATCCAGCAGGCGCTGCAGGCGCTCATCGACGAGGGTACGTACCAGCAGGTGCTGGAGCGCAACAACATCGGCGCGTACGCGGTCGACTCGGCCGAGGTGAACCAGGGGTCGGATCAGTGACCGCCCTGGAGCAGACCCGCAATGAGCTCGGGGAGGACGCCACCGACGACGATGTCGTGGCGATCCCACTGAGACGGCCATGGCGATGGATCAGCGCGGCGCTCGTGCTGTTGCTCGCCTCGGCATTCCTGTACTCCGTGCTCACGAATCCGAACATCGATTTCGCCGCCATCGGCGAGTTCCTCTTCGATCAGCGAATCCTCGAGGGCGTCGCCCTGACGCTGCTCATCACCCTGATCTCGATGCTGGTCTCGACGGTGCTGGCCATCGTCATCGCCGCGATGCGGCTGTCGTCGAATCCCGTGCTGTCGACGGTGGCGTGGTTCTACGTCTGGGTGTTCCGCGGTACCCCCCTCCTGGTGCAGATCGTGCTCTGGGGCTACCTCGGCCTCCTCTACGAGAAGCTCGCGCTCGGCATCCCGTTCACCGCCGTGGTCTTCTGGCAGGTCGACACCAACCAGCTCATCACCGCATTCGTGGCAGGGCTCCTCGCGCTGACACTGAACCAGGCGGCGTACTCGTCGGAGATCGTGCGGGCCGGCATGCTGTCGGTCGACGAGGGCCAGCGCGAGGCCGCGTACTCGCTCGGGATGTCGCCGCTCTACACCTTCCGTCGGGTGCTACTGCCCCAGGCGATGCGGGTGATCATCCCGCCGATGGGCAACGAGACGATCTCGATGCTGAAGAACACGTCGCTGCTCTCGGTCATCGCGGTGCTCGAGATCTACACGCAGGCGACCGTCATCTCGTCGCAGAACCTCAAGCAGGTCGAACTGCTCATCGTCGCGAGCCTCTGGTACCTGCTCATGACGAGCGTGCTCTCGATCCCGCAGTACTACCTCGAGCGACGGTACGGCCGGGGCACCTCCCGCGCCCTGCCGCCCACCCCCCTGCAGCGGATGCGTCGTGCATTCGCCAACCGTCGGCCCGGCGTCGCGCCGGCGCCGGAGACCAAGGCGGTCAGCGTCATATGAGCATCATCCTTCCGGTGGAGCACTCCACGAGGACGTCTCCCAACCCGCTCGTCGAGATCCGGCGCGTACGCAAGAGCTTCGGCGCGCACCAAGTGCTGCGCGATGTCTCCCTCGCGGTGCCGGCCGGCACGGTGACGGTGCTGCTGGGCCCGTCGGGCTCGGGCAAGAGCACGTTGCTGCGCTGCATCAACCACCTCGAGACGATCGACGGCGGTCGCATCATCGTCGACGGCGAGCTCATCGGCTACCGCCAGTCGGGCCACAACGCGCACGAGATGACGCCGCGCCAGATCGCCCGCCAGCGACGCGGCATCGGCATGGTGTTCCAGCGGTTCAACCTGTTTCCGCACATGACGGCGCTCGAGAACATCATCGAAGCCCCCATCGGGATCGCGGGGCGCCCGCGGACGCAGGCCAAGACCCGGGCGAAGCAGTTGCTCGACCGCGTCGGGCTCGCGGACTTCGCCGCTCACTATCCGGCCCAGCTGTCGGGCGGGCAGCAGCAGCGGGTCGCGATCGCCCGCGCGCTCGCGATGGATCCGAAGCTGATGCTGTTCGACGAGCCGACCAGCGCCCTCGACCCCGAACTGGTGGGTGACGTGCTCGATGTGATGCGCGAGCTCGCGAACGACGGCATGACCATGATCGTCGTGACCCACGAGATCGGCTTCGCACGAGGCGTGGCCGACCAGGTCGTGTTCATGGATGGCGGTGTCGTCGTCGAGTCGGGCCGGCCGGAGGACGTGCTCGACGCCCCGCAACGCCAGCGAACGCGGAACTTCCTCGAGAGCGTGCGGTAGTCGCGGCGGGGGCGCCGGCGTGCGCGCCGGAGACGGAGCCCTCGCGCAAGTGGTCAAGCGCCCGGCACCCACAAGCAGCCTCGCGGCCGGCTTCGTGCTCCTCTGCACGGGCCGGCCGCTCAGGCGGCGTCGGTAGAGTTGGCGCGCGGCTCGAGGCATCCGTCTCGCCGAACCTCTCCTCTTCACCGCAAGGACACTCGTGAGCCTCATCCGCCTGAACGACGTCAGCATCGAGTTCGACGGGCGCCCGGTGCTGAAGGAGGCGTTCCTGAAGCTCAAGCAGGGCGACCGGGTCGGCCTCATCGGCAAGAACGGCACCGGCAAGACGAGCCTGCTCGAAGTCGTGCTGGGCCGGAGCGAGCCGAGCGGCGGCACGCGGGATGTCACCCTCGGCACCACGATCGGGTACTTCTCGCAGTTCTCGGAGCTCGACGGCGAGCAGAGCATCCAGCAGCTCCTGAGCGGGCACTTCGCGCAGGTGCACGAGACGCAGGCCCGGCTCGATGAGATCGGCATGGCGCTCGCCGAGCCGATGGCGGATGACGCGATGACCCGGCTGCTCACTGAGCAAGGCGAGCTCTTCGAACGCATGGACCACATCGGCGGCTGGACCTACGAGACCACGATCGACACGGTGCTCACCCGCCTCGGCTTCGACGAGGAGCGCCGCGCTCTCTCGGTCGGACGCCTGTCGGGCGGATGGCGCAACCGCGCGGCCCTGGCGCAGATCCTCGTGCAGTCGCCCGACGTGCTGCTGCTCGACGAGCCGACGAACTTCCTCGACCTCGACGGCGTGAAGTGGATCGAGAACTGGCTCTCGGGCTTCGCGGGCGCCGTGCTCGTGGTCTCGCACGACCGCCAGTTCCTCGACGGGGTCGTCACCCGCATCATCGAGCTCGAGAACTACCGCCTGCAGGAGTACGACGGCGACTACTCGGCGTACGTGCACGCGAAGCAGTCGCGCCTGAAGATGCTCGAGAAGCAGTTCGCCCACGAAGAGGAACTGCTGGCCTACGAGCAGGCTGCGTCGGCCGCCCGCCGCGAGGCCGCTCGCAACCCGTCGAACGCGGTCGCCCGCCGGCTCGCCGACATCAAGAAGCGGCAGGCGCCGCGCCCGATCGACCAGATCATCACGGGTATCTACGAGGGACTGCGGGTCTCGAACGACCTGCTCACGGTGACTGGGCTCACGAAGAGCTTCGGGGGAGCGCCGCTCTTCGAAGGCCTCTCGTTCGACCTGCGCCGGGGTGACCGGGTCGCCGTGCTCGGCTCGAACGGCTCGGGCAAGTCGACGCTGCTCGACGTGCTGACGGGCGAGACCGAGGCCGACTTCGGCACGGTGCGCTGGGCCAAGGGCGCCAGGTACGTCTCGTACAACCGGGTGTACGCCGAGCTCGACCTCGAGGACACGGTCGGGCACGCGGTCAACGCCTACCCCGACTCGCTCGCCTTCACGGCGACGAAGAAGAGCGTCGGCCGGTTCCTCGCGATGCTGCAGTTCTCTGAGGCCGACCTGAAGCAGAAGATCGGCACGCTCTCGGGCGGTCAGCGCGCCCGCGTCGCGATCGCGCAGTGCCTGCTCTCGGGAGCTGCCGTGATCGTGCTCGACGAGCCGACGAACCACCTCGACATCACCTCGACGCAGGTCATGGAGCGGGCGCTCACGCACTTCCCGGGCGCGGTCATCGTGGTCAGCCACGACCGCTTCTTCGTCGACAAGCTCGCCGACCGGCTGCTCGTCTTCGACGGCACTCCCACCGTGCTCGAGACGGCGGCGACCGGGGCGCTCTGAGGCCGGCCCCGCCGGTTGAGTATCGACGAAGGAGCGTATCGAGACCTTCGGCTCAGGCGGGCTGCGCCGCCAGCCGGCGCTCGAGCCCTTCGAGCAGCAGGTCGAGCCCGAACTCGAACTCCGTCTGGTCGTCGCACCAGCCGAGCGTCGAGTCGGGATCGTCGTGCACGACCTCGGCGAGCATCGCGGCCAGATGCGGTGCGAGCGCGGCCAGCTGCTCGAGTTCGACAGGTGCCGGGGTGGCACCGTCGTCGCTGAGCTCCTGCACGTAGCCGTACATGCGGCTGCCGATCGCGTGCAGCGAGTGGTGGATGAGGTCGTGCGACATGCCGCCGGCGCGCATGATCCCGACGACGCCGTCGACATGGCGCATGGCGTTGGGTCCTGAGGCGCCGCGAGCGTTCATGACGTTCGGCAGCCACGGATGCCGCAGCAGCACGCGCCTGGCACCGAGGATGCGTTCGCGGAGGGTCGGCGCCCAGCTCGAGGCATCCGTCGCGGGCGGAGGCGGGAAGCCGCCGACCTCGTGCTCGATTTCGGCGAAGACGACCTCGACGAGGCCGTCGAGGATCGCGTCTTTATTGGGCAGGTGGTAGTAGATCGACATCGCCTCGACGCCGAGCTGTTCGGCGAGGGCGCGCATCGTGAGCGCCGCGATGCCGTCGCGGTCGGCGAGCTGCAGCGCGGCCTGCAGCACGCTCTCGCGAGTGAGCTGTGGGCGTGCGATGGATCGCTGCGGCATGCCTTCACCTTACAACGTCAGGCAATTGTCCTCCGGGACTGGACGCCGCCGCGTCGACGGCGTATCTTACGGCGTAAGTCTTACAACGTAAGGGAGCTGCTCATGTCCACCGAATCACTGAAGCCGGCGACATCCGCCGCCCGAACCACCATGCGTGCCGCGGTCGCCGCCCGCTTCGGCGGACCCGAGGTCGTGCGCGTCGCTGCGGCGCCCCGGCCAGAGCCCGGGCCTGGCGAACTCCTCGTGCGCGTGCGCGCCTCGACGGTGAGCATCGCCGACCATCGACTGCGGAGCCGCAGCGTGCCGCGCGGCCTCGGCCTCGTCGTCGGTCCGGTCATCGGGTTCTTCCGGCCGAGGAAGACGGTCCTGGGTATGGAAGCCGCTGGCGTCGTCGAGCGCATCGGGGAGGGCGTCGTGCGGTTCGAGCCCGGAGACGAGGTCATCGTCATGCGCGGTGCGCGCATGGGCTGCCACGCGGAGTTCGTCGTCGTCGATGCCGAGGGCGAGGTCGCCCCGAAGCCCGCGAACCTCTCGTTCGAGGAGGCCGCCGCGATCGTCTTCGGCGGGCACACCGCGCTGCGCTACCTCGACGGCGTGACGATCGGGCCGGGAACGAGGGTGCTCGTGAACGGCGCCTCGGGCGCCGTCGGCACGGCCGTTGTGCAGCTCGCGGCGGCACGGAGTGCGCACGTGACCGCCGTGACGAGCGGGCGGAATGCCGAGTTCGTTCGCTCGCTCGGTGCGACGGAGATCGTCGACTACACGCGCCAGGACTTCGCGGCGGGTTCCGGGTCGGGTGGTTCCGCCGACGGCACCCGCTACGACGTGATCGTGGAGTGCGTGGGCAACGCCCCGTTCGGTCGCGTCGCACATCTGCTGCGGCCGGGCGGCGCACTGCTGCTCGTCATCGCCGACCTGCCCGGCATGCTGGCCGCCGGCGGGCAGGCGCGCCGGAGCGGCCTCGTGGTCGACCACCGCGGCGGCCGCATGGGACGGGAGGGCATGGAGCGGCTCGCGGCGCTCGCCGAGTCGGGGTCGTTGCGCCCGGTCATCGACCGCGCCTTCGACCTCGACGAGATCGTCGAGGCGCACCGCTACGTCGACACCGGCCGCAAGCGGGGGAGCGTGGTGCTGCGGGTCGGATGAGCCGTCGGCGGAGCCGTGATCGGATTCACGATCACGCAGGGGCGGTGACGGTGCGCAACCACTCCTGCGCGCGCTTCACGAGGGCTTTCGCGGACGGCGCGTCCCGCGCCCAGTTCTCGAATCCATGCGGCGCACCCTCGACGACGTCCGTCGTCACCGGCACACCCGCGGTCCGCAGTGCGTCGGCGTAGGCCCGGTCCTCCTCCGCGAACAGTTCGATGTCGCCCCACGTGATGAAGGCCGGCGGGAGGCCGGAGACGTCGATGCGGCGGCCGGGAACGGAATACGGCGGGGCGGTTGCGGCGCCCGGCGCGGTGCCGAGGTATCCGGACCAGCCTTCCCGATTCGCCTCGTTGTCCCACACGAAGTGCTGCAGGGCATCCAGCTCCCGTCGCGCGGCCGTGCGGTCATCGAGCATCGGCGCGAAGAGCCACTGCCCGCACGGCGCCGCCTCGCCCTCGTCGTGGATCCGTTGGACCAGTCCTGCCGCGAGCCCCGCACCGGCGCTCTCGCCGCCGATGGCGATGCGCTCCGGGTCGACCCGCAGCTCCTTCGCGTGTGCGAGGAGCCAGTACCAGGCAGTCAGTACATCGTCGTGGGCCGCGGGGAAGGGATGTTCCGGGGCGAATCGGTAGTTCGCCGACACGATCACGATCCCCAGCTGCTCTGCCGTCGACAGGCACAGCGCCTCGTCCTGTTTCGCGTCACCGAAGAGCAGGCCGCCGCCATGAATCCACAGCAGCGCGGCGCCGCTGTGCGCACTCGTCGGCCGGTAGACCCGGATCCGGGTCGATCCAGTCCGCTCGTTCGTCACGCGGACGGCATTCGAGGTCGGCACGCGCAGCAGGCGTACCGCGATCCGTACAAGCCAGCGCGGCGCCGACACCTGCGCACGCCTCATCGGCTCGCGCAATTCCGGAAGCACGAGCTGAAGATCCATCGGACAGTCCCTTCATCGACCTGAGCAAAGCCTGCACCACAGTACGGCAACCGGACAACAGTGTCCGATAGCGCTGCTGCGCGCGTCGACAGCGTCCATCACCCGATCAGCGTCCGAACACGAGCGTCCGCAGCAGCACCTCGCTCAGCGGGTCGCGCGCTCGAGGAGTTCGAGGATGTGCACGTACGACTCGCCCGTCGCGCGCGTCATGCCGATCTCGCACGTGCGGTTGCACGAGGCGTGCGCGTCGAAGTCGCGTTCGGCGAGCTCCGCGGCCTCGGCGGCCGTCGCCGAGGCCGTCAGCTCGGGGTGGAGCATGCCGCGGTCGCCCGCGAAGGCGCAGCAGCCCCAGGCATCCGGAACCACCGCGTCGACGGCCACTGCGTTCGCGAGTTCGCGGAGGTGGTCGTTCGAGCCGAGCCTCGTGCTCGAGCACGTCGGATGCAGCGCGAGGGAGTCGAGCCGCTCGCCGACGTCGAGGGTGGGCAGCAGCCGCTCGGCCGCGAAGTCGACCGCGTCGACGATGCGGAGCGAGACGGGTGCGCCGTCGAGCTCCCCGACGTTCTCGAGCGCGTGCACGAGGCCCTCGGTGCACGAGGAGTTGTCGCAGACGATCGGCAGGCGCCCGCCGTCGGACGCGGCGAGCAGGGCGCGCACGGTCTTCTCGATCGCCGTCGCGTAGCCGGCTGCGAGGCCCTTCGACTTCCACGGCGTGCCGCAGCACAGCCCGTCGATGCCGGCGGGCGTGACGAGCTCGACGCCGGCCCGCTCGCAGAGCAGGCGGAACGCGGATGCCGCGCCGATGCCGTCGTCGGCCGGGCCGAACATCGAGCCGACACAGGCCGAGAAGAAGACGACGTCGCCGTTCGGCGCCGAGACGTGCGCGCGCTTCGCCCCGCCGCGCGGCAGGTCGCCCGTCCACTGCGGCACGACGTCGGTACCGAGCACCGCTCGCCCGGCGGCGCTCGCCGCCGCCGCGATCGGCGGCACGGCCTTCGCCGCGGTGAGGGCGAGCGCGGCGCCCCTCGACACCGGCGCCCAGGTCTTCGCGAGACCTGCGGCGATCGTGCGGGCCGGCCCGTTCGCCTCCTGTTCGCGCAGGCGCCGCACGAGGTCGCCCGTGTTGATCATCACGGGGCACGCCGTCTGGCACATGCCGTCGGCGGCGCAGGTCTCGACCGAGGCGTACTCTTCTGCGGCTGCGAGGCGAGCGTCGAGGCCGGTGTCACCCGCCGCCCTCGCCGCGGCTCGCGCTCGGCGCACGGCGATGCGCTGACGCGGGGTGATCGTGACGTCCTTGCTCGGGCAGACGGGCTCGCAGTAGCCGCACTCGACGCAGCGGTCGACCTCGGACTCGACCTCGGGCGTGAGCTTCAGGTGCTCGAGATGCGCGGTCGGCGAGTCGGTGAGCAGCACGCCGGGATTCAGCACGCCGGCGGGGTCGCAGAGCGCCTTGACCTCGCGCATGATCCCGTAGAGCTCCGGGCCGAACTGGCGTTCGACGAACGGCGCCATGATGCGACCCGTGCCGTGCTCCGCCTTGAGCGTGCCGCCGGCGCCGAGCACGAGGTCGACGAGTTCCTCGGTGAACCGCTCCTGCCGGGGGACCGCATCGGCGGCGGTGAAGTCCTCGGTGAGGAGGAAGTGGATGTTGCCGTCCTTCGCGTGCCCGAAGATGACCGCGTCGGCGTAGCCGTGGCGGTCGAAGAGGGTCTGCAGGGCCGCGCAGGTCGCCGCCAGCTGCTCGACGGGCACCGCGATGTCCTCGAGCAGCGCGGTGGTGCCCGGTCGACGGGCGCCGGCGATCGCCGCATACAGGCCCTTGCGGAAGTGCCAGAGCCGGGCGCGCTCCTTCGGGTCGCGGGTGACGTCGAGCGCGGGTGCACCGGCAGACGCGAGGGCTGCGGCGGCCAGTGCGAGCTGCCCGGCGAGGTCGTCGGCGTCACGGCCGTGGTACTCCACGAGCAGTGCCGCGTGCCCGTCGATCACGACGTCGTCGATGATGCCGGATGCCGCGGAGTCGGCCTGGATCACGCGGAGCGACGCCGCGTCCATCAGCTCGAGCGTGGCGGCGCCCGTGTCGACGAGGACCGGCAGGATGCCGGTGGCCGCGTCGAGCGAGGGGAACACGACGAGCGCGGTGGCGACGCTCGAGGCGATCGGCACGGTGTCGAAGACCGCCTCGGCGAGGAAGCCGAGCGTGCCCTCGCTGCCGACCATGAGGTGCGCGAGGATCTCGACGGGTTCGGTGAAGTCGAGGAAGGAGTTCAGGCCGTAGCCCATCGTGTTCTTGCCGCGATACTGCCGCTCGATCTCGGCTCGGAGGTCGGGGCGGCTGCGCACGAGGTCGCGGAGGCGGGCGAGGCCGGCGTGCAGCGCGGGCTCGGCGTCGGCGAGGCGGTGGTCGGCATCGGGCGCGGAGCTGTCGACGACGGTGCCGCTCGGCAGCGCGAACGTCAGGGCGGCGAGCGTGCGGTAGCTGTTGTGATGCGTGCCGCAGGCCATGCCGCTCGAGTTGTTGGCGATCACGCCGCCGATGGTCGCGGCGATCTCGCTGGCAGGGTCGGGCCCGAGCTTCCGGCCGTGGCGGAGCAGCCGAGCGTTGACCTGTCGCACCGTCGCGCCGGGCTGCACCCGCACGCGGTCGCCGCCGGCCTCGACCTGGATGCGGCGGAACGCGGTGCGCGTGTCGAGCAGGATTCCCTCCGTCGCGGCCTGGCCCGAGAGGCTCGTGCCGCCCGAGCGCACGGTGACCCCGAGCCCCGTCTCGGCCGCGAAGCCGAGCACCGCCGCGACCTGCTCGATGCTGCGAGGCGTGACCACGGCGGACGGCGTCAGCAGCACGTGCGAAGCGTCGACTCCCGCGACGATGCGATCGAACTCGGTGACTGAGACATCCGGGGCCGCCGGGGCCTCCGATGGAGGCGAGAGAGTCGAGACCGAGGCTGCGGCGTCGAGCGCGAAGCGGAGGCCGGCGGCGAGACGGGTGTCGCCGGGGTCGACGGCGGAGCGGTTGGCGGTGGCTGGCGCGGTCATGCGGTGCGGCTTCCTGTGGCGGCTGGACTGATGGTGCCGACGCGGATCGCCGACAGCGCGGCGGCGATCACGCAGATGACGGCGGTCGCGATGAAGGTCGCGGGGGCGGTGGGGTCGTCGGTGAAGAACAGGATCGCGGCGGGCACGATGCTGCCGCCGGCCGCGCCGCAGGCGACGAGCACGCCGGTCGCCTTCGCCGCTTCGGCGTCGTCGAGGCGATCGAGCGCGAGGCCGACCGTGAGGGCGTAGGTCGGGGCGAGTCCGACCACGGCGACGGCGATGGCGACGAGGCCGAACGTCGGGGCCGTCGGCGTGACGGCGGCGGCGAGGGCGAGCATCGCGGCGGCGGTGACGAGGCCCATGAGCAGGGCGGTTCGCGTGGTGACCCCGCTCCGCAGCATCGCCGACGAGACGAATCGGCCGACCGCCATGAGTGCCCAGAACACCGAGGTGCCGATCGCGGCGGCGGCGGGGTCGACCTGCAGGAGCTCGGCGGGGATCACGGCCGACCACCCGGCGAAGACGGTCTCGACGCCGACGTAGAGGGGAAGCGCGATCGCGAGCGGAAGCAGGGCGAGCAGGCTCGCACGTCGAAGGCCGCGTGGCCGCTCGCCGTGGACGGGGGCGGGCGCCGCGACGCCGCGCGCGCCGACGACGAGCGCGATGGCGGCGGCGACCTGCGCGGCGGCGACCACGAGGAGCACGAGCGGCGGCCGTCCGGTGCCCGCCGCGGCAGCGACGAGGGAGGGCGTGAGCGCCGCGGTCACGGCGACCGTCGCCGTGAGCGCGGTGAGGATGGCGGCCGTCGAGGTCGTCGAGACGGCCTTCGAGGCGACGCTCGCGGATGCCTCGGTGAGCCCGAACCCGAGGCCCGCGAGTGCGGCGAAGGCGATGAACGCCGGTGCGGTGGGGGCGAGGGCGGCGCCGCCGAGGGCGATCGCCTGCACGAGGCATCCGATCGCCGCAAGGTGCATGGCTCGCACCCGACGCAGCACGAGGCCCGACGCGAGCACGCCGACCAGCAGGCCGGCGAAGAGGGCGGGCACCGCTGGCGCGACGGATGCGCCGACCACTTGCTCGACCGACGGCAGCACGGCGGGGATGGCCGCCGCGGTCGCACCCATGCCGGCGAACGCGGCGTAGAGTCCTCGAACCGACGGGGTCACGGACGGCGCGCGCGGAGGTGGTGCACCGCCGCGTAGGTGTTGCGGATCGCCTCCATCGACTGGTCGTAGCTGGCCTGCGCGACGCCGATGAAGACGCAGTCGACGACCATGAGCTGGGCGATGCGGCTGCCGAGCGCGCCCGAGCGGAACCCGGTCTCGCGGGCCGCGGTGGTCAGCACGATGTCGGCGTGCTCGGCGAGCGTGGAGTGGTCGTGATTGGTGATCGCGATCGTCGTCGCGCCCGAGGCGCGCGCGATCGCGAGGAACTCGATCGTGTCGACGGTGCCGCCGCTGTGCGAGACGGCGATCGCCACGGTGCCGGGGCGCAGCGTCGCCGCCGAGGTCCACGCGGCGTGCGGGTCCGACCAGTTCAGCGCCGTGCGACCGATGCGGGTGAGCTTCTGCTGCAGATCGAGGCCGACGAACGAGCTCGCCCCGACGCCGAAGATGTCGACGCGAGCGGAGGTGCCGACCGCGTCGACCGCGGCCTGCAGCGCGACGATGTCGAGCCCCTTCGCGGTGTCGGCGATCGAGAGCGTCTCGGCCATCGAGACCTTCGCCACGATGTCGTCGAGCGTGTCGTCGCGGTCGATGTCGCCCGAGATCTCCGGCAGCCCGGCCGCCTGGAACGTCTCACGGGCGACGTCGCGGAGCACATCCATGCGGAGGTCCTTGAAGTGCTCGTAGCCCATCCGCTTGCAGAAGCGCACGACCGAGGTGGTCGAGGTGTCGCAGCGGGCGGCGAGTTCGGCGATCGAGAGTTCGGCGATCGTCGCGGGTTCCGCGACGAACAGCGAGGCGATGCGCTGCTCGCTCGGGCGCAGCTCGGGCAGGATCGCCCGGATGCGCACGAGCACCGGGCGACGGCCGGGCTCGTCGGCCCTGAGCTCGTGAGTGGGCATCAGTCTCCTCGTCGATTGTCGATGACCCGTCGGGGGCTGACACCACCCTAGAAGAAATTTTGTTACACGCCTAGCCAATGTGATGTACTTTTATGACCTACTGAGATCACCGATGCTCTTCGACCCGGCGCACACAGCGCAGTACCACCCGGACGAGGCGCACATAGCCCTGAGGAGTTCCCCCATGAACGGAGGCAACCGCGGTGTACGCGGCGCCCTCGCAGCGGTCGGCCTGGCAGCGGCCGTCGCATTGACGATCACCGGCTGCAGCCCGGCGAAGCCCGCGCCGACCGACGAGGGCACGGCGGGAGGCGCGCTCGTCATCGGCGTCACGAGCGACCCCGACACGCTCTTCCCCTGGAAGGCCACCCAGTTCCAGGCCGTCAACGTGCTGCAGAACCTCTACGGCACCCTGACCGAGTTCGACGCCGACCTCAACGTCGTGCCCGGCCTCGCCGAGTCGTGGGAGGCGTCGGAGGACGGCCTCACCGTGACCTTCAAGCTGCGCGAAGGCGTCACCTTCGCCGACGGTTCGACCTTCGGCTCCGAAGACGTGAAGTTCTCGCTCGAGGCCATCCAGGCCGAGGCGACCGCCGCCGTCTCGCGCACCTCGCTCGCGTCGGTCGCCGCCATCGAGGCGCCCGACGAGCAGACCGTCGTGCTCACGCTCACCGCCCCCGACGCCGCCCTGCCGGCGAACCTCGCCGTCATCAACATGGCGATGCTCTCGTCGGACGACACCGAGGCCGAACTCAACACGACGCCGAACGGCACCGGGCCGTTCGTGCTCGAGGACCGCAAGGCCAGCCAGTCGCTGACGCTCGCCAAGAACGACGCCTACTGGGGCGACGCCGCGAAGCTCGACACCGTCGAGTTCCGCGTCATCCCCGACGAGTCCTCGATCGTCTCGGCCATGCAGTCGGGCAACGTGCAGCTCGCCGTCTTCGACGACCCGCTCGTCGCGCAGACCGCCGAGAGCGGCACCGTCACCGTCGAGAAGACGCCCCAGCTCAGCTACCACGCACTGCAGCTGAACGCACGCCGCGGCGACCTCGCCGACGTCAACGTGCGCCTCGCGATCCAGTGCGCCGTCGACCGCCAGGAGGTGCTCGACACCGCCGCCCTCGGCGAGGGCGAGGTGACTGGCCCGATCACGTCGCCGGCGTACCGCTCCGACCCCGACGCCCGGCCCTGCCCCGAGCGGGACCTCGACCAGGCCGCGGAGTACCTCGACAAGGCCGGCAAGTCCGACGGCGTGACGATCAAGACGATCGTCTCGCAGGGCGAGTACGCGACGAGCGTCAACGAGGCGCAGAACCTGAAGGCGCAGCTGGCCGAGGCGAACATCACCCTCGAGCTCGAGGTGCTCGAGTCGGGCGCCTTCGTCGACCGCTGGATCGCCGCCGACTTCGACGCGGCCGTCGCCCTGAACGGCGGACGCCCCGACCCCGACGGCATGTACGGCCGCTACTTCACGAGCACGGGCAACCTCAACCAGGTCGCCGGCTACAGCTCTCCCGAACTCGACGCGCTGTTCGCCGAGGGCAAGCAGAGCTCCGACCCCGATGAGCGCAAGGACATCTACGCGCAGATCTCGGAGAACCTCGAAGACAACGCCGCGTGGGTCTGGCTCTTCACGAGCTACTCCTACACCGCTGCGTCGTCCGAGGTGCAGGGCTTCACGCCCATGGCCAACGGCTCGCTGCAGTACCTCCGCACCACGACGGTCAACTAAGACCCCGAACGGCGCGGCGTCCCCACACTCGCGTCGCGCCGTTCGGCCCAACCCACGGAAGACCATGCTTCGACGACTCTTCAGGAACCCGGTGCTCCGGCGCATCCTCGCCGCACTGGCGACGCTGCTCGGCGTCGCGGTGTTCGTCTTCATCATGTTGCGGGCGATCCCCGGCAACCAGATCACGGCCGGCCTCGGCACCGAGGCCGCGGCCCTCACACCCGCGCAACAGCAGCAGCTCGAGGCGTACTACGGTCTCGACCAGCCGCTCATCGTGCAATTCTTCAGCTGGCTCGGCAACATCTTCACCGGCAACCTCGGCTTCTCGGCCCGCGCGCAGCAGAGCGTGCTCGAGCTGACGGCGCAGTCGCTTCCCGTGACCATCGAGCTCGCGATCTTCTCGATCGTGCTCGCGCTCCTCATCGGCATCCCGCTCGGAATGCTGTCGGCGTCGAGGCCCGACTCTCCCCGTGATGCCTTCGGTCAGGTCGTCGGTCTCGCGGGGCTCTCGATCCCCGCCTTCCTGCTCGCGACGACCCTCCTCGCGGTGCTCGCCTCGAGCTTCGGGTTCAACCCCAACGGCGAGGGCTACGCCTACCTCGTCGACGACCCGTGGCTGAACCTGCAGCAGATGCTCCTGCCGTCGATCGTGCTCGGCTTCGGCATCGCGGCCCCCATCATGCGCACGACGCGCACGGCCGTGCTCGAGATCCGCTCGAACGACTTCATCCGCACGGCGAAGGCGAAGGGCGTTCCGCCCCGCCGGCTCCAGGCCAAGCACGTGCTCGGCAACGCGCTCGTACCCATCGTCACGATGACCGGCCTGCAGTTCGGCTACCTGCTCGGCGGCGCCGTCGTGGTCGAGCAGATCTTCTCGCTGCCGGGCATCGGCCGCCAGGTGCTGCTCGGCATCCAGCAGAAGGAGTACGCGCTCGTGCAGAGCACCGTGCTGATCATCGCGCTCTCGTTCGTGATCGTGAACCTGCTGACCGATGTGCTCTACCGCATGATCGACCCGAGGGTGCGTGCCGCATGACCGACATCACTCAGACCGCGACCCTCGCTCCGGGCGGCGGACGGACGATGGAGCGGGTGCGCCTGCTCCTCCGCAGCCGGAGCGGCCTCGTCGGCCTCATCATCGTCGTCCTGCTGGGCGTGCTCAGCCTGCTCTCGGCGTTCGGCCTGCTGCCGTACGACCCGATCGCGCAGGATCCGCCGGCCCGGCTGCAGCCGCCGTCGGCCGAGCACTGGTTCGGCACCGACCAGTTCGGCCGGGACGTGTTCTCGCGCGTTGCGGCGGGTGTCGCCAACTCGGCCCTCATCTCGCTCGTCGCGGTGGCGTTCGCCACCCTCGTGGGCACGTTCTGCGGACTCGTCGCCGGGTTCTACCGCGGCGTCTCCGACGGCGTGATCTCGGGCGTCACGAACGTGCTGTTCGCGTTCCCGCCGCTGCTCCTCGCCCTGTCGCTCGCGTCGGTCTTCGATCGCAACTGGTTCACGATCGCCGTGGCCATCGCGATCGTCTACGTGCCGATCTTCATCCGCGTGACCCGCGGGCCGGTGCTCTCGCTCCGCGAGATCGAGTACGTGAAGGCCGCGACGAGCACGGGGCAGAGCCGCTCGATGGTGATGTTCCGGCACGTGCTGCCCAACATCACGTCGATCATCATCGTGCAGGTCACGCTCTCGCTCTCGTGGGCCGTGCTGACCGAGGCCTCGCTGAGCTTCCTCGGCCTCGGCACACCGCCGCCGGCCCCGTCGCTCGGCTCCATGATCTTCGAGGCGCGCACCCTCATCGGCATCGCGCCGTGGACCATGATCGCGCCCGGCGCGGTCGTCGTCCTCCTCGTCGTGGGACTGAACCTGCTCGGTGACGGTCTCCGCGACGCACTCGACCCCAGAAACAGAGGAAAGAAATGACGCTCGACGACGACCTGGCGGATCTCGCCACCGAGGCGAGCAACCCGCGCTACGCCGAGCTCGACCGCATGAGCGTGGCGGAGATCGCCGCGGCCATGAACGAGGCCGACGCCACGGTCCCCGGCGCGGTCGAACGCGCCCTCCCGCAGATCGTTCCGGCGATCGAGGCGGCGAGCGAGCGGATGTCGCGTGGCGGGCGACTCGTCTACGTGGGCGCCGGCACCCCCGGTCGCATCGCCGTGGTCGACGCCTCGGAGTGCCCGCCGACGTTCAGCACGCCGCCCGAGCTGGTCTTCGCGATCATGGCGGGCGGCGCGTCGGCGATCGTCACCCCGACGGAGGGCGCTGAAGACGACGCCGACGCCGGTGCCGCCGCGATCGACGAGGCGAGGATCGGCCCGCTCGACACGGTCATCGGCATCGCGTCGAGCGGTCGCACGCCGTACGTGATCGCGGCCGTCGAACGGGCTCGCGAGCTCGGCGCCCTCACGGTGGGCCTCTCGTGCAACGTCGACACGGCGCTGAGCGCCGCCGCCGCGTTCCCGATCGAGGTGGCCGTCGGCCCCGAGGTGCTCACGGGCTCGACGCGGCTCAAGGCGGGCACGGCGCAGAAGCTCGTGCTCAACATGTTCTCGACGATCGTGATGGTGCGCCAGGGCAAGACCTACGGCAGCTTCATGGTCGACCTGAAGCCCACGAACCACAAGCTCCGTGACCGCGCGGTGCGGATGGTGGCCGAGATCGCCGGGGTGCCGCGCGAGCGGGCGGCCGCCACCCTCGACGGCAACGACTATGACGTGAAGACCTCGGTGCTCGTGCTCGCCCGCGGGCTCTCGCAGTCAGAGGCCGAGGCGCGCCTGGCTGCAGCAGGCGGCCGGCTCCGGCCCGCGATGGAAGGTGCATGATGCGTGTTCTCGGCATGATCTCCGGCACCTCGCACGACGGCATCGACGTCGCCGTCGTCGAGTTCTCCGAGCGAGACGGCGTGCTCTCGGGGCGTGTGCTCCACGACGCCACGACGTCGTACGCGCCCGCCCTGCGCGAGCGGCTGATCGCCGCCCTGCCGCCGGCGCGGACGACGCTCGCCGAGATCTGCGAGCTCGACACGCTCATCGGCCAGGCGTTCGCCGATGCGGCCCGCGCCGCTCGCGATGCGGTCGGCGGGGTCGACGCGGTCACCTCTCACGGGCAGACCGTCTACCACTGGGTCGACGGCGCGCACGCGCTCGGCACGCTGCAGATCGGCCAGCCCGCGTGGATCGCCGAACGGCTCGGCGTGCCCGTCGTCTCCGACGTGCGCATTCGCGACATCGTCGCCGGCGGTCACGGCGCACCGCTCGTCTCCTTCCTCGACGAGCTGCTGCTCCGCGGGCGCTCAGGTGTCTCGGCCGCGCTGAACCTCGGCGGCATCTCCAACATGACCGTCGTCGGCGAGGGCTCGCTCGTCGCCTACGACATCGGTCCGGCGAACGCGCTCGTCGACGCGGTCGTCGTCGACGAGGCGCTGAACGAGCTCGGTTACGACGACGACGCCC
This sequence comes from Agromyces sp. Root1464, assembly GCF_001427265.1. Lineage (NCBI taxonomy): Bacteria > Bacillati > Actinomycetota > Actinomycetes > Micrococcales > Microbacteriaceae > Agromyces > Agromyces sp. Root1464. The sequence goes on along the minus strand of NZ_LMFU01000001.1, from coordinate 245,734 downwards.
GAATCGCATCGGGCGGCACCGTCGACGACGAACTGCTCGCACTGCTCCTCGCCGACCCGTACTACGCGCTGACCGCGCCGAAGAGCACGGGCAAGGAGCACTTCCACCTCGCCTACGTGCGCGACGCCGAGGCGCGGCTCGGCCGCTCGCTCGCGGTCGCCGACCTCGTGCGCACCCTCACCGAGCTCACGGTGCAGTCGGTCGCCCGCGACGTGCGTGCGGCCGGCATCGGCTTCCTGGCGGTCTCGGGCGGCGGATGCCGCAATCCGCTGATCCTCGACGGGCTGCGCGCGGCGCTTCCCGGCGTCGAGGTGGTGCTCGCCGACGAGCTCGGAGCCCCGGCCGACAGCAAGGAGGCCATCGCCTTCGCCCTCATCGGCTGGTGCACCCTGCACGGCATTCCTGCCACCGTTCCCGGCGGCACCGGGGCCCGTGCCCCCCGCATCCTCGGCACCATCACCCCGGGTGACGGCCCGCTCGTGCTGCCGAAGCCGGTCGACGGCCTCCGGTCGCTCGTGCTCGAGGAGGGTCGCTGAACCATGGCCGTGACGCTTCGCCCCGCGACGAGCGACGACCGCGACGCGATCGTCGCCGTCTTCCTCGCCTGCTGGCGCGAGAGCTACGTCGGCGTGCTGCCGGCCGCCGCGATCGAGGCGATGACGGATGACCGTGCGCAGGCGCTCTGGCGCCGGGTGCTCGCCTCGCCCGAGGGCACGGTGCTCGTCGCCGAGCACGACGGTCTCGTGCAGGGCGTCGCCCGTTTCGCGCCAGGGCATGAGGGCGACGCCGGTGCGGTGCATTCGCTCTACGTCTCGCCCGACGCCAGGGGTCTCGGCCTCGGCACGCGCCTGCTCGATGCCGCGTTCGAGTCCCTCAGCGCCGGCGGCGCGGATTCCGTGGCGCTCTGGGTCTTCGCGGCGAACGCGCCGTCGATCGCGTTCTACCGGGGCCGTGGATGGCTGCCAGACGGTGGAACGCGCACGCAAGCCGAGTTCGGCGAGCCGGAGCTGCGGCTCCGCCGTGGTGGATGGGATCCCGCATGAGCAGGCTCGCCGAACTCAGGGTGCACCGGGTGCAGAGCCCCCTCGTGCGCCCCTTCGTCACGGCGATCCGCCGCGCAGACGAGATCGACGTGATGCTCGTCGAGGCCGTCGACGGCGACGGGCGCAGCGGATGGGGCGAGGCGCCCACGAGCTGGCGCGTGACCGGGGAGAGCCCCGAGAGCGTGCGGGCGGCCGTCGCGGGGCCGATCGCCGAGGCCGTGCTCGGCGTCCCGATCGTCGAGCACGAGCGGTGGGCGGCCGCCATCGCCGCAGCGGTCGTCGGCAACAGCTCCGCGAGGAGCGCCGTGGAGTGCGCGCTGACCGACCTGGCTGCGCAGACCGCCGGATGCCGCGTCGCCGACCTCTTCGGCGCCGAGCAGGGCATCGCGCACGTGCGCACCGACATGACGCTCTCGGCGGGCTCCGTCGACGGAATCGTGGAACGCGCCCGTGCGCACGTCGACGACGGGTTCGGCTGCATCAAGGTCAAGGCGGCGGCTGACGAGGCGGTCGTGCCGGCACTCGTGGCGCTGCGCGACGAACTCGGACCCGCGGTCGTGCTGCGCGTCGATGCGAACCAGGCGTGGACGCCCGGCGCCGCGATCCGGGTCATCCGCGAGGCCGAGGACGCGGGCGTGGGCCTCGAACTCGTCGAGCAGCCCGTGGCCGCCGGAGACCTCGACGGCCTCGCCGAGGTGACGGCCGCCGTCGACACCCCGATCCTCGCCGACGAGTCGGTCTGGACGAGCCTCGACCTGCGCCGGATCGTGCGCCGCCGCGCCGCGGGCCTCGTCAACATCAAGCTCGCCAAGACCGGCGGACCCGCCGAGGCGTTGCGCCTCGCCAACGAGGCTCGGGCCGCGGGGGTCGAGGTGCTCGTCGGCTGCATGATGGAGAGCGCCGTGGGCGTCGCCTCCGCCGCATCGCTCGCCGCCGCGATCCGCCCGGGAGCGGTGCACGACCTCGACGCCGGGCTGTGGCTGCGTACGTCCCCTGTCGACGGCGGGCTCGAGTATGCGGGCGATCGAGCCGTGCTCGCGGATGCTGCTGGTCTCGGGATCCTCGGGCTCGCAAGGCAGGTGGCCGCATGAGCGCCCACGAGATCCTCCTCGCCGCTGCCGAGGCGATCGTCGCGCCTATCGCCGGGGCACCCGCCGGCTGCGTGATCGGCATCGACGTCGACGGTGCACGACACGTCGCCGCGGCGGGCCTCGCCGCGCCCGAGCGGCCCGTCGCCGCAGCGATGCGTCGCGGCACGCTGCACGACCTCGCTTCGGTGAGCAAGGTCGTCGGCACGACTACCGCGCTGCACCGTCTCGCCTCGATGGGCGAGCTCGGGTTCGACGACCTCGTCACGAGGTTCGTGCCGAGCTACGGGGGCGATGCCGAGACGAGCATCCGCGACCTCCTGCAGCACCGCGCCGGGCTCTGGGAGTGGCAGCCGCTCTACCTCGCCCCTGGCGACGACCCGCTCGCCACGATCGACGCGCTGCCGCTCCGGTACGCCGCGCGCAGCGAGCGGCACTACTCCGACCTCGGGTTCATGCACCTCGGCCGGGTCGTCGAGGCCGCGGTCGGACAGCCGCTCGACCTGGCCGTGCGCGAGCTCGTCGTGCGCCCGCTCGGCCTCAGCTCACTCGGCTACGGGCCCGTCGAGGGCGAGGCCGCGACGAGTTCCCGCGGAGACGAGGCCGAACGCCGCATGGTCGCCACGGGGCATCCGTACCCCGTCGCATGGAGCGATCCGGGCTTCGCCTGGCGCACCGCGCCCGTCAACGGCGAGGCCAACGACGGCAACTGCTTCCATGCCTTCGGCGGTGTCGCGGGGCATGCCGGGCTCTTCGGGTCCGTCGACGACGTGCTCGAGGTCGCCGCCGCGCTCAGCCGCGCCGATGAACGGCCCGAGCTCTGGAACCCCGACATCACGGCCGATGTCATCGCCGCCGGACCCGACGCCGAGCAGGCGCTCGGCTGGCGGCGTCGCGAACTCATCGTGCAGGGCGAGCGGATGCCGCTGCTCTGGCACCCCGGATTCACCGGCTGCGCCGTGGGCTTCGTGCCCGGGCGCGGCATCGCCGTGGCCTTCGCGAGCAACCGCCTGCTCGCGGCCGAGCCGGCACCCACCGACATCCTCTGGCGGCGCGTGCTCGACGCGCTCGCCTCGGCCCTCAGCACACAGGAGTGAACGCGACCATGACCACGAACGAACCGGTGCTCCGCATCAGGGGCCTCTCGATCGCCTTCCGCTCGGGCGGGGAGCTCGTCACCGCCGTCGACGACGTCTCGATCGACGTCGCGGCCGGCGAGACCGTCGCGATCGTGGGCGAGTCGGGCTCGGGCAAGTCGACCACGGCCGCCGCGATCAACCGGCTGCTGCCGGAGAACGGCGTCATCACCGCGGGCAGCATCCGCTTCGAGGGCCGGGAGATCACGGAGCTCGGCGAGAACGAGCTCGTGAAGCTCCGCGGCGCGGGCATCGGCCTCGTGCCGCAGGACCCGATGTCGAACCTCAACCCGCTCATGCGGGTCGGCGAGCAGATCGGCGAGGCGCTCGAGGTGCACGGGTACGGCACCGGCGACGCCGTGCGGGCCCGCGTGGTCGAACTGCTCGAGCTCGTCGGCATCCCCGACCCCGAGCAGCGCTCGCGGCAGTATCCGCACGAGTTCTCGGGCGGCATGCGCCAGCGCGCCCTCATCGCCATGGGTCTCGCGTGCCAGCCGCGACTGCTGATCGCCGACGAGCCGACGTCGGCCCTCGACGTCACGGTGCAGCGCCGCATCCTCGACCAGCTCGACCAGCTCACCGGCGAGATGGGCACCGCGGTCTTCCTCATCACGCACGACCTCGCGCTCGCCGCCGAGCGCGCCGACCGCATCGTCGTGATGTTCCGCGGCCGCATCGTCGAGACCGGCACGTCGCAGGAGGTGCTCGAGAATCCGCAGCACCACTACACGAAGCAGCTCCTCGCTGCCGCGCCGAGCCTCGCCTCGCGCCGGGAGCCCCTGCCGATCCGCGGCGGCGAGGCCGACACCCGTCCGCTCGTGGAGGTCAGCGACCTCCGCAAGGAGTTCCACCTCCGGTCGCCCAAGGCGGGGGAACCGACGACGTTCACCGCCGTCGACGGCGTGAGCTTCACGATCCCGCGCGGCAAGACGGTCTCGATCGTGGGGGAGTCGGGGTCGGGCAAGTCCACGACGGCGAACCTCGTGCTCGGGCTCGAGCAGATCACCTCGGGCCGCATCGCCTTCGACGGCACCGACCTGACGGCTCTCAAGCGCCGCGAGCTCTTCGCGTTCCGGCGCCGCGTGCAGCCCGTCTTCCAGAACCCGTACGCCTCGCTCGACCCGCGGTACACGGTCGAGGAGTCGATCGCCGAGCCGCTCAAGGTGCACCGCATCGGCAACGCCGCGAGCCGCCGCACGCGGGTCGCGCAGCTGCTCGAGCAGGTCGCCCTGCCGACGGCGATGTCCTCGCGCCTCCCGCACGAGCTCTCGGGCGGCCAGCGCCAGCGCGTCGCGATCGCCCGTGCCCTCGCCCTCGAGCCCGAGCTCGTGGTGCTCGACGAGGCCGTCTCTGCGCTCGACGTGCTCGTGCAGGCGCAGATCCTCGAACTGCTCGCCGGTCTCCAGGCCCGCCTCGGCCTCAGCTACCTCTTCATCAGCCACGACCTCGCGGTCGTGCGCATGATCTCCGACGAGGTGCACGTGATGCAGCGCGGCCGCATCGTCGAGAGCGGCACTCCCGAGCAGATCTTCGACGACCCGCAGGACCCGTACACCCGCGAACTCCTCGCGGCGATCCCCGGGGCGACCCTGGCGTCGTGAGTCATCGGGCGTCGGCTAGATCGGCGGGCGCCCGAACACGAGCGTGCGCAGCAGCACCTCGAGCGAGGCCTGCACACGTGCATCCGTCCACGACGCCGGGTCCTCGACGGCCTTGACCTCGTAGCCGCGGCAGTAGAGGTAGAGGATGTCGGCGATGTGCGCGGCCGTCTCGCGGTCGACGGATGCCCCGTCGTGCTCGACGTGCTCGGCGCCGTCGAGGAACTTCTCGTACGTGGCATCCGTCACGCCTCGCACGACGCGGTAGGCGCGCTCGTTCGCGCCGTGCACGTCGGCGATGACCTCGATCCAGAGGCTGCGCAGCACGTTCTCCTCGGGGTCGGACGTGCACATCCACCGGGCGAGCGCGGCGAGCCGCTCGACGCCGACGAGCTCGCCGAGGTGCTCACGGCGTTCGGCGTCCCACTGCGTGCGGGCGTGGTCGAGGGCATTGGCCATGAGGTGCGCGCGCGAGGGCACGAAGTTGGTGATGTACGCCGTCGAGCGGCCGAGGCGATCGGCGACGGCGCGCAGCGTCACGGCGCGGGTGCCGCGCTCGCGGGCGACCTCGACCGTCGCACGGGCGATGTCGGCGAGGCGTGCATCGGCGTCGACGTCGATCGGCACGGTGACCCCCTCTCTCTCCTGACAGCTCTCTGTTGACAGCCTGCCACCACCGCGGGTACGTTTCAAAACATTGTTGTAAAACACGCCGATACTTCATCGATCTCACCGGAGAGGAACCCATGACCGCGAACGGCGGCGTCTCGTTCTGGCTGCAGCAGGTCGGCCTGCCGACGCCTCGTCCGGCGCTGCCCGGCGACCTCGACGTCGACGTCGACGTCGCGATCGTCGGCGCCGGCTACACCGGCCTCTGGGCGGCGTACTACCTGAAGCGCGACCAGCCCGACCTGCGCGTGGCCGTGCTCGAGCGGCGCTTCGCCGGGTACGGCGCTTCGGGCCGCAACGGCGGATGGCTCACCAACTCCGTCACCGGCGGACGCGAGCAGTACGTGAAGACGCACGGGCGCGAGGCCGCGATCGCACAACAGGTGGCGCTCAACGAGACCGTCGACGAGGTCATCGCCGTCGCCGGCGCCGAGGCGATCGACGCCGACCTGCACAAGGGCGGCGAGCTCGAGGTCGCGTACACGCCGGCCCAGTTCGCCCGCCTGAAGTCGTATGTCGCGGCCGAGCAGTCCTGGCCGGCGACCGACGTGCAGCTGCTCGACACGAAGGAGGCGACCGCTCGCGTCAACGTCGCCGGCATGCTCGGTGCCGCCTGGCATCCGCACTGTGCGCGCATCCACCCCGCCAAGCTCGCCCTCGGCCTCGCCGCGGCGGTCGAGCGCCTCGGCGTGACGATCTACGAGGGCACCACGGTCACCGAGATCCGTCCCGGCGAGGCTCGCACCGACCATGGCACCGTGCGCGCCGCCCACATCCTGCGTGCCACCGAGGGCTTCACGCCCGACCTGCGGGGCGAGCACCGCACGTGGTTGCCGATGAACTCGTCGCTCATCGTGACCGAGCCGCTCGCGGCATCCGTGTGGGACGAGATCGGCTGGAACGGCCGCGAGGTGCTCGGCGACATGGCCCACGTCTACATGTACGCGCAGCGCACCGTCGACGACCGCATCGCGTTCGGCGGCCGCGGCGTGCCGTACCGCTACGGCTCGCGCGTCGATCAGGACGGCCGCACCCAGCAGGCCACGATCGAGAGTCTCGGCGCGCTGCTGGCTCGCTTCTTCCCCATGGCAGCGGATGCCGCGATCGACCACGCCTGGTCGGGAGTGCTCGGCGTTCCCCGCGACTGGGCGGCCACCGTCGGCCACGACCGCGCCACCGGCCTCGGCTGGGCGGGCGGCTACGTCGGCACCGGCGTGACCGCGACGAACCTCGCCGGCCGCACCTTGCGCGACCTCGTGCTCGGCCGTGACACCGGGCTCACCCGCCTGCCGTGGGTCGGGCACCGTGCCCGCAAGTGGGAGATCGAGCCGCTCCGCTGGCTCGCGGTGCAGGCCATCTACGGGGCGTACCACGCGGCCGACCGCTCCGAGCTGCGCGGCCGCGCGACCACCTCGCCGATCGCCCACCTCGCCGACCTCGTCGCAGGGCGCTGACCATGGGCCAGCCTCCCCGGCAGCAGCATCCCGCCGCGACCGTCGCCGGGCTCCGCCCGCTCGACCGCGACCTCGGCGACCGTTCGCCGAAGGCCACCGCCGTGACCGACGGCGTGCTCGAGGCATCCGACTCGCTCTGGGGCCGCGACGGCCTCGACGTCGGCTACTGGGAGTGCACGCCGGGTCGTTTCACCGCCACGCGCGACGGCTACACCGCGATCTGCCAGCTCCTCTCGGGTCGCGTCTCCATCGAGGTCGACGGCGAGGAGCCCGTCACCCTCGAGGCCGGCGACACGCTCGTCATGCCGAGCGGATGGCGCGGTGTGTGGGTCGTGCACGAGACCGTGCGCAAGCTCTACGTGATCGTCGACGACGTCGCCACCGGGACGGGCGACGAGACGGCGTTGAGCGCGAGCAGCATCGCGCCATGAGCGGGTGAGTCGGCGCCGAGTTCGCTGGCAGTGACGCGACGACTCATCGACTCGTCGAGATGCAGGCGAAGCCTGCCGACTACGAGATCGCTGCTGCCCAGACCGCCGGTGAGGACGACGCGCGCCGGGTCGACGACCGCGACCACCGTCCGCACGGCGAACGCGAGCATCCGGGCGTACTCGTCGACCGCAGCGAACGCCGCAGGGTCGTGGCGTTCCGCGCGCGCGAGGATCTCGGGCACGCCGTGGTCGACGGGGCCGCCTGCGCGACGATATCCGGCGATGAGACCCCGGATCGACAGTCGGTCCTCGAGCACTCCTCCGCCGTCGAGTGGGATGTCGGCGATCTCGCCGGCCGCGCCGCGCGCACCGCGCACGAGTTCGCCGCGGTAGACGAGGCCGAGCCCGATGCCGGTGCCGGCGGCGATGACGGCGACCATGCTGTCGCCGTGCCCGCCGACCTGCAGTTCCGCGAGGGCCGCCGCGATGAGGTCGTTCTCGACCGCGACGGGGATGCCGAATTCCAGCGCCAGCTGCCTGGCGAGGGGGAGGCCGTCGAGCGCGGCGACGTTCGGTACCTTGCTGACGATCCCGCTCAGCGGATCCACGGTGCCCGGAACGCCGATGCCGACGGCCGCTGCGGCGCCCTCCCCGAGCTCGACGACGAGACGCCGAACCTGCGCCAGGACATCCTGGGAGGTCGGCTCGGTCGCGTCGGCGAGTCGGCGGCATTCGGCATCCGCGACGATGGCGCGAACCTTCGTGCCGCCGATGTCGATACCGACGAATCTCGGAGTCGTGGCTCCGATGGGAGAGAACGTCATGAGGTCTTTATATCAAATAGAGAAAAAAGAATGAAGTCAGACTGGAAATCCCGCCGACCCGACAAATGTCGCGAACTCGTGCCGTGTATGGCCTGCGAGGGCCACCGGGCGGCGGGTTGGGGTCGAATGTCATTCGAGTGTTGACATTTGATTTCCGCCGATGCAGTATTGCCTTCATCTCAACCTGAGAAGAACAAACGATCACAAGGATGGAGGTGCGACGGGTGAGCAGGAGAATGCGACTCGGGGCAGTCTCGGTGGCGTCCGTCGTGCTCGCGGTGCTGTTGTGGTACCTCGCAAGCGACGTCTGGAAGCTCGCCCCCTCGGTCATGCTTCCCTCGCCCGTCACGGTCTGGAGCCGGTTCATCTGGATGCTGGGCAATCCGTACCAAGGTTCGACACTGATGGCCCACCTCTGGGCGAGCCTCCAGGTCGTGGTGGCCGGATGGATCATCGCAGTGCTCGTCGGCGTTCCGCTCGGCGTGCTCTTCGGATGGAACCGCCGCATGCGCGAGTACCTGGAGCCGCTGTTCAACCTGATCCGGCCGATCCCGCCGATCGCGTGGACGCCGTTCGCGCTGCTGTGGTTCGGCATCACGCCGGGCGCCCGCATCTTCGTCGTGGTCATGGCGGCGTTCGCCCCGTGCGTGATCAACGCGTACGAGGCCGTGCGCGGCGTCGACCCTGCCCTCATCGGTGCAGCTCGCGTGGCCGGCGCGTCCCGCATGACGACGCTGCGCGGAGTCGTGGTGCCGACGGCGCTCCCGCGCATCCTGATCGGCACGAACCTCGCACTCACCGGCGCCTGGATGACGCTCGTGGCCGCTGAGCTGCTCGCGGCCCAGGCCGGCATCGGCTACATGATGCAGATCGCCCGCTCAGCGTTCCAAGCCGACATCATCATGGTCGGCATGATCCTCATCGGGTTGCTCGGCATCCTGATGACCTTCCTGTTGAAGTTCGCGTTCCGACGCGTCCTCGTCTGGGACGGAGCATCCCGTGAGCACTGACACCATCGCCATGGCCGAGGTCACCGCGCACAAGCGCACCGTGCCGACCGCCCTCACCCGCGGCGCCGTCGCCATCGTCGCCCTGCTCGCCGCCTGGTTCGTGTTCGGCGACCTGCTCGGCCTCATCCCGGCACGCACGCTTCCTCCGCTGACGGAGGTCGTCTCGACGGCGGGCCGGCTCGTCGTCGAGCCGTACGCCGGCCAGACGCTCTTCGGGCATCTGGGCATGTCGCTCACCAGGTGGGGCCTCGGCATCCTGATGGCGGTCGTCATCGGCGTTCCGCTCGGCTTGATCATGGGCTGGTTCCGGGTCGCCGACGCGGTCGTCAGCCCGCTGTTCAACGCACTGCGATCCATCCCGCCGCTCGCCTGGATCCCGCTCGCCATCCTCTGGATGGGAACGGGCCTGGTGACCGAGGTGACTCTCGTGTTCATCGCGGCGTTCCCGCCGATGGTGATCAACGCGTACCACGGCGCCCGCGGCATCGATTCCCAGATCGTCTGGGCCGCGCGCACCTCCGGTGCCGGGGCGACCCGCCAACTCGTGCAGGTCGTGGTGCCGACCGAGCTGCCGCAGCTCATCAGCGGACTCCGCGTGGCGCTCGGCAACGGCCTCATGGCCGTCATCGCCGCCGAGCTCGTCAGCGCCGACTCCGGCCTGGGGTTCCTCATCATCCGCGGACAGCAGGACTTCCAACCCGACCTGATCGTGGTCGGCATGCTGACCATCGCCGTGATCGGCCTCATCGCCGACACGGTCCTGATTCTCATCACTCGCCCATTGCTGCGCTGGAGGAACACCGATGACCGACACTGACGCACCGAAGCTCCGCATCAGCGAGCTCACGAAGGTCTTCAGCACCCGCACGGGCTCGCTCCAGGCGCTGCTCCCCGTCTCGTTCGACGTGCCGCGCGGCGGGTTCGTCACCCTCGTCGGCCCCTCGGGCTGCGGCAAGAGCACACTGCTGCACATCGTCGCGGGCCTCGAGAGCCCGACGTCGGGCACGATCTCGGTCGACGGCAAGCAGGTCACCGGCCCGGGCCGCGACCGCGGCATGGTGTTCCAGAGCTTCGCCCTCTATCCCGCGATGACCGTCGCCAAGAACGTCGACTTCGGCCTCCGCGTCGCCGGGCTCAGCAAGACCGAGCGCGCCTCCCGCGTCGAGCAGTACCTCGGCATGGTCGGCCTCTCGGGCTTCGAGGAGCACTACCCGAGCCAGCTCTCGGGCGGCATGAAGCAGCGCGTGGCGATCGCCCGCTCGCTGGCCATGCGACCCGACGTGCTCCTCATGGACGAGCCGTTCGGCGCCCTCGACGCCCAGACCCGGATCATCCTGCAGGAGGACATCTCCAGGATCTGCCGCGAGCAGCAGCTGACGGTCCTGATGATCACGCACGCCGTCGAAGAGGCCGTCTTCATGTCCGATCGCGTACTCGTGATGACCGCGCGCCCCGGCCGGATCAAGGAGGACGTCGAGATCGAGGGCCGTGAGGCCTGGCGCGGCGGTCCCGTCGACGACGCCTACACGAGCGAGCGCTTCGCCTACTGGCGTGAGCGCATCTGGTCTTCGGTCCGCGAGGAGATCTCGAGCCCCAGGCCAGCCTGACCGACCGCCGACCCACAAGCCGCAACACAGCAACAGCAAACACAGCAAACACAGCAAACACAGCAAACACAGCACGACAGCACCGAGCACCACAGCACACCCCATCCCCACCGGATGGCCCCCTGCACCACTCACACGGAAGGAAACACTCATGCGTCGCATTCCCCGCATCGCGCTCGTCGGCGCGAGCATCGCCGCCGCTGCAACCGTCGCGCTCTCCGGTTGCGCCCCTTCGGCCGCCCCCGCCCCCGACCCCTCGGCTTCGGCGGGTGCCGTCGACGACGTCACCATCCGCGTCGGGGCGCAGCCGGTCTTCGCGCTCTCCCAGTGGTGGGCTGCCCAGGAACTCGGCTACTTCGATGAGAACGAGGTGAACGTCGAGCTCGCCGAGCTGTACCCGAACGGGGCCCCGCAGGTCGAGGCGGGCCTTCGCGGAGACTGGGACATCGCCTTCACCGGCGAGCTGCCGGCAATCAACGCCGGCCGCGCCTGGGAGCTCCAGACCATCGGCTTCTTCGGCAACGAACCGCATGCGCACGGCGTCTACGTGAAGAGCGACTCGGGCATCACCGCGAAGAACGCCGACGACAAGCTCGCAGGTCAACCGGTGCTCTTCACGCAGGGCTCGACCGACCAGCTGTTCTTCGAGGGCTGCCTCGACCAGTTCGGCCTGTCGATCAGCGACATCGATGCGGTGAACCTCGCACCGGTCGACCTCGTCGCCGCGATGCAGTCGGGCAACGGCGTCGCCGCCTCGGCGTACCCGCCCTTCGCGTTCCAGCTCGAGGCCGACGGCTACGAGAACATCTGCGACACGAGCAAGCTCGACGTCGCGGCCTATCCGACGATGGTCGTGCGCAAGGAGTTCCTCGAGGAGCACCCCGACGCCGTCGCGCGCTTCACCGAGGCGGTCTTCCGCGCGAATGCGTTGTTCGCCTCCGACCCCGAGCAGGCGCTCGAACTCGCGCAGGGCTTCTACGAGGAGACGGGCGTTACGCAGACGGAGGAGGACCTGAAGCGCACCATCGACCTCTACGAGTGGGTCGACCTGCCGGGCGGCATCGACATCTTCGAGTCGGGCGACGCCGCTGACAGCGTCAATGCCTACCAGGAGATGCTGGTGCGCAACGGCACCGCGACGGACGTCACCGAGCCGATCTGGCTGAACGATTCGGCCATGGCCAACGCGCTCCTGTTCGCCGACGGTCGCTGACCCGGCCCGGAAAGCGAGACACGAGATGACTCCCGGTACCGGCGACGCGCCTCTCCCCAGTCGCGTCGGCGTCGTCGGTGCCGGGCTCATCAGCGCGTACCACCTCGACGCCCTCGCGGCGCTCGAGGATGCGCCGGTCGAGGCGATCGTCGCCACCAGGCCAGAGCGGGCCGTCTCCGCGGCGGCCCGCTACGGCGCTCCGCACGCGCTGACGGACTGGCGCGATCTCCGCGGTCTCGTCGACGTCGCGATCATCGCGACGCCCGACGACACGCACGCCGACCTCGCTCGCGCACTCATCGCCGAGGGCATCGCGGTGATGGTGCAGAAGCCACTGGCCGCGTCGCTGGCGGATGCCGCAGCGCTCGTCGCCGATTCGCCTCCGCACCTCATCTCGGCGAGCTTCATGCACCGGCACCTCGACGCGACGGTCGCGCTCGAGGCGGTGCTCCGCAGCGGCGCGCTCGGCGAGATCATGAGCGCGAGGATCCGCAACGCCACGCCGGGGCCCGACTGGGGCGGCTGGTTCTACCAGGGGAACGGCCCGATGGCGGGCGTCGTAGGGCAACTCGGAGTTCACGGCATCGACCTCGTGGAGCACCTGCTCGGCCGCATCACCTCGGTGCAGGCCATGACTGCGACCCGGATGCCGCTGCGCACGATGCGCGACGGCGAGGTCATCCAGAGCTCGGTGCCCGACCACGCGCTCGCCCACTACCGCCTCGCGAACGGCGTGCTCGTCTCGCACGAGCAGTGCTGGGCTGAGGCGGGCGGCACCGAACGGTTCGCCATGGAGGTACACGGCACCGAGGCATCCGCCGTGCTTCGCACCCCGTCATCGCCGATCGGCATCCATTGGCGCAGCGGCGAGTGGCAGGCCCTCGAACTCGACCGCGAACCGGTCCTCGGATTCCGGCACCATCGGGCCTGGATCGATTCGGTGCGGCGAGGCGCAGATGACGGCACCGCGCGTGACGCGGTGCGGGGACTCCACGTCGCCGAGATCGTCGGCCAGGCCGCGCGCGAACAGCGCACCATCGAACTTCCCGGCGAGGAGCGGGGCACGATATGACGAAGACGCAACGGGTGGCCTTCATCGGGTTGAGCCACTATCACGCCACCGACTGGGTCGCCGCGGTCGCCGCGCACCCTCACGCCGAACTCGTCGGCGTCTGGGATCGCGACGCCGTGCTCCGTGCCCGCTTCGCCGCCGGGGCCGGCACCACGGCCTGGGACTCGCGGGAGGCGCTCCTCGCGGACGCCGACGTCGTCGCCATCGCCTCGGTGACGAGCGACCATCGCGACGACGCGGTCGCGGCCGCTGAGGCCGGCTGCCACCTGCTGCTCGAGAAGCCGCCGACCGCCGATCTCGCGTCGTTCGCCGCCGTACGGCAGGCCGTCGAGGCATCCGGCGTCGTCTTCGCCCAGAACCTGCCGAAGCGGCTCGATCCGGCGAGTCTCGCCGTGCGACGGCTGGTCGCCGCGGGCGAGCTCGGCCCGATCGCCTCCGTCCGGATCCGGCACGGTCACTGGCAGGCCTGGGACGACGGGTTCCGGTCGTCGTGGTTCACCGACCCGGTCGCTGCGGGCGCCGGCGCGCTGCTCGACGAGGGCATCCACACCCTCGACTTCTGCCGCTGGCTGCTCGGCGAGCCGGATGCGATCACCGCCCACGTCTCATCTGCGACGGGCCTCGCGGTGGAGGACACCGCCGTGATCACGGTGCAGTACCGCCGCGGCCCGATCGTCTCGATCACGACGTCGTGGTCGATGGCCGGGGCCTCAGGCAGCATCGAAGTGCACGGCCGCGACGCAACCATCGACCTCGGCGGCGTCGACATGGCCTCGCGAGGCCTCAGCGGCGAGTCACTGCTGCGACGGGTCGCGCGCCGCAGCGCGGATGCCGCAGCTGCACGCGAATGGGAGGACCTCGGCGTCGTGCCGGTGTTCTCCTCCGGCGGCTTCCACGGCCTCGGCATCACCGACCTGCTCGACGCCCTCGCCGAGGGCCGCGACCCGGCCGCCGGCCTCGACGATGCGGAGGCCGCCCTGCGTCTCGTCGAGGCCGCCTACGAATCCGCACGCACCGGAAGGATGACATGGCTCTCCTGAGACCCACCACCTCGCTCGACGGGTACGCCGGGCTCACCGCGTACGCCGGCGACCTGCACAACCACTGCGGCATCAGCTACGGCCACGGCACGATCGAGGACGCGTATCGCAACGCGCAACTGCAGCTCGACTTCGCGACGGTCACCGGCCATGCGAACTGGCACGACATGCCCGAAGACCCCGCGCACGTCGCCGACTACCACAGGCAGGGCTTCGACCGGCTGCGCGACGGCTGGGAGCACGTGCAGGACGTCACCGAGGCCGCGCACGAAGACGGCCGGTTCGTCTCGTTCCTCTCCTTCGAGTGGCACTCGATGACCTACGGCGATCACTGCGTGTACTACCGCGCCGGCCGCGGACCGCTCGAGCCCGCGAGCTCGGGCAGCCTCGAAGAACTCCGCCAGTCGTTGCGGAACCTCGGCGGGCAGGGGCTTCCCGGCATGATGCTGCCGCACCACATCGGCTACCTCAAGGGCTTTCGCGGCATCAACTGGGCGACGTACACCGAAGAGCTCTCGCCGGTCATCGAGCTGGTCTCGATGCACGGCAACGGTGAAGACGACCACGCGCCGCGCCAGTACTTGCACACGATGGGGCCGCGCGACGTCGGCAGCATGGCCTACGCCGGGCTGACGGCCGGGCATCGGTTCGGCTTCATCGGCTCGACGGACCACCACAGCGCCCACCCGGGCAGCTACGGGTACGGCCGCGCCATGGTGTGGGCCGAAGAACTCACGCGCGAGGGCATCTGGTCGGCGATCCGGGAGCGCCGCACGTACTGCGTCACGGGCGACCGCATCATGCTGGCGGTCTCGCTCGACGGAGCACCGATGGGATCCGATGTCGTGGCCGACGGCGTGCGCCGGTTCGACATCGCGGTTCGCGGAGGCTCGTCGATCGACTACGTCGAACTCGTCCGCAACGGCCAGGTCGTGGCACGCACACGCCCGGCGCCGGGCGCCGAGACAACTGGCGGGTTCCACGGAGTGGTCTCCCTCGGCTTCGGGTGGGGAGAGGTCGGCGTGGACACGGCCTGGGACGTCGAGATCGAGGTCGACGGCGGCAGGATCGACGCGGTCGAGCCGCGCCTGCACGGCTACGACGTCGTCGCGCCCAGTGCTGCCGAACCCGAGCACTACGCTTTCTCGTCGTGGGAGCAGCTCGACGAACGACGCGTCGCACTGAACACGCGCACGAACGGCAACCCGAACGTGATGACGGATGCCACGCAGCGCATCGCGTTGCACCTGACCGGTGACGACCGCACCACCGTGCGCGCTCGCATCAACGGGCGCGAGGTCGTGCACACGGTCGGCGAACTGCTCGCCGGCCCCCGAGTCGGCTTCCTCGGCGGCTTCATCAGCGGCGGGTATGTGTTCGAGCGCGCCGAACCGTCGTCGGCCCTCGACCTCGAGTGGAGCGTCGAGGACGAGGGCACGGATGCCGCTGAGGACTGGTACTACGTGCGGGTCCGTCAGCACAACGAGCAATACGCCTGGAGCTCGCCGATCTGGGCGCGCCGCGGCGAAGCGAGGTGACGGCGGCATGGCTCGCACTCATCGCGACGATCTTCATCGCCGGGGCCGCGCAGCGGATCACGGGACTCGGGTTCGCGCTCATCGCCACTCCGGCGGCGCTCGCGGTGCTCGGCACGCAGGCGGTTCCGTTCGTGGCCGTGATCGGCGCGATGTCGAGCCTCGTCGCGCTTGCCGCGACCTGGCGCTCGCTGCAGCCCAGGGCGATCGTGGCACTCTCCGCCGTCACCCTCGTCACGATGATCCCCGCCCTGCTCCTCGCTCGATCGCTCAGCGAAGCGGCATCGAACATCGTCGCGGGCGGCCTGGTCGTCGCGGCGACGATCGTCGTCGGCGTCCGGATGGCCGGGCCGGCGCTCACCGTGGTCGGCTCGCCGGTCGCGGCCGGGATGATGACCGGGGTCTCGGCCGCACTCGCGGGCCTCGGCGGCCCGGCCGCTGCGGCCCACGGTGCGGCGAAGTCCTGGGGCGAGTCGTTCGTGCCCAACCTGCAGGTCGTGCTGCTGCTCACAGTTCCGTTCGTGGTGCTGGGACACGGCTGGCCGGTGGCGGTGCCGTGGCCGCTCTTCGTCGTCGCGGCGACCGCGGTCGGCGTCGGTGCGCTGGTCGGGGGAGCCGTGCGTCATCGCATCCGGCTGTCGGTCGCGAACCTGCTGACGCGCATCGTCGCGCTCGCGGGCGGCGTCTTCGCCCTCATCAGCGGCATCTCCGCGCTGTGAGCGCCCAACCGAACGAGAAACGGCCAAGATGAGAAACATGCCCGACTCGAGCGAACGCCGCACGGCGCCGCGAACTGCATCGAACCGCACCGCCTCCCGCGTGAACAGCACGGTGCTGGTCGACGTGCTGCGCGCGTCGGGGCCGATGTCCAGGTCCGAGCTCGCACGTCGCACCGGCCTGAGCACGGCGACCGCCAACCGCCTGGTCGACCGACTCGTCGACGACGGCGTGCTCTCCGAGACCGGCGTCGCGGAGTCGACCGGCGGCAGGCCGGCACGACTCGTCGAGTTCAATGCCGCTGCCCGCTCGGTGCTCGCGATCGACATCGGCGGGCGCAAGGTCGCCGGAGCCGTCACCGACCTCGAGGCACAGGTGCTGATCACCCGAGAGCGTCTCGTCGCCGCGGACACGAGACGGGCGGCGAAGTCCTTCTTCGACGCCCTCGCCGCACTCGCCACCGAACTCGTCGACGAGGCGGCCGCGATGAAGTCCCCGGTGCACGCGGTGGCGGTGGGCGTTCCCGGCGTGGTGCGTCGCCACAGCGGCCGCGTCGAATTCGCTCCCGCGCTGCAGTGGTTCGACTTCCCGCTCGTCGCCCTGCTCGAGGAGCGGCTGCAACTGCCGGTGCTGATCGAGAACGACGTCAACCTCGTCGCCCTCGCCGAGCACCGGCACGGCGCAGCGCAGGGCCACCGCGACGTGCTGACGGTCGCGATCGGAACGGGAGTCGGTGCCGCGCTCATCCTCGACGGGCACCTGTACCGGGGCGCCGGTGGCGCAGCAGGCGAGCTCGGCTACACCCTGCTCGGCCGGGCATCGCTCTCGAGCCCGTGGCCGGGCTTCGGCGACCTCGACTCCAGGGTCGGCGCCGCCGGCATCCTCTCGCGGTCCTCCGACGCCGTCGCATCGACCGACCCCGAGCCGCACGGCACCGAAGAGTTCCTCCACCACGTCCGCAGCGGCGATGCGCAGGCGGTCGCGGTGTTCGACGAGGTCGTCGACGATCTCTCGCTCGCGATCGGCAACGCCAGCGTGCTGCTCAACCCCGAGCTCGTGGTGCTGGGCGGCGGCTTCGGTCGCGCCGCAGCAGATCTGCTCGTTCCGGCGATCGCCCGCAGGCTGAAGGGCCGCATCCCCTACGAGCCCACCCTCGCGGCGGCTCGCCTCGACCAACCCGAGCTCATCGGCGCCGCCGAGCTCGCGATCGACGCCTCCGCCGAGACGGCATCGCTCACCGACTGACGGAGCATTCGCACCATGATCATCCACATCCTTCCCGGTGCGGAGCGCCTCGGGGCGCTCGCCGCCCGTCACATCGAAGTCGCCCTGCTCGGCGTCCGGCGCCCGGTGCTCGGCGTCGCCACCGGCTCGAGCCCCGAACCGGTCTACGCGGCACTCGCCGATCGGGCGAGCGCCGGCACGTTCCGCGTCGACTCCCTGCGCGCGTTCGCGCTCGACGAATACGTCGGTCTGCCCGACGACCATGCCGAGCGCTACCGAAACGTTCTCCTTCGCGCCTTCGCCGATCCGCTCGGCATCGACGACCGGAGCGTGCACGTGCCCGACGGCGGCGACGCCGACCCGTCGGCAGCGGCAGAGGCATACGAACGGGCGATCCACCTCGCAGGCGGCATCGACCTGCAGCTGCTCGGCATCGGCCGGAACGGCCACATCGGATTCAACGAGCCGGGCAGCGACTTCCGCTCGCTGACGCGCGTCGTCGAGCTCGCAGACTCGACCCGAGTCGCCAATGCCCGCTTCTTCGCGGACCGCGACGAGGTGCCCCGCCACTCCATCAGTCAGGGGCTCGCGACGATCATGCGGGCACGGGCTGCACTCCTGATCGCCACGGGGGCGGCGAAGGCCGAAGCGGTGCGGGCCGCCCTGACCGGCCCCGTGACCACGGATCTGCCGGCATCGGTCCTGCAGCGGCATCCGGCCCTCAGCGTCTACCTCGACTGCGAGGCAGCTTCGGCACTCGACCTGCACCTGCTGGAGTCGATCGCCGTCGTCCACGACTGGCGCGCGTGAGTTGAGCCCTCACTCCGGGCGATTGCCCGCCTCGCCGTTGATCGTGAACGGCGTCGTGACGCCGTCGTACATGACGTGCGCGACGAGCCCGTCGACCGCGTGGGGGAGCGTGTGGCAGTGATCGCTCCAGATGCCCGGGTTGTCGGCGACGAAGGCGACGTCGTAGGACTCGCCGGGATGGAGGTCGAGCGAGTCGACGACCCACGGACTGCCCGTCGCCGCGACGCCGTCGCGTGAGAGCACGACGACGTGATGGCCGTGCAGGTGCATGGGGTGCACGTCGCCCGAGTCGTTGCGCAGGTGCATCACCACGACGTCGCCCTCCGACACCGCGAACATCGGCACGTCGGGGAACATGCGGCCGTTGATCGTCCAGAAGTTGCCGGGGCGCCCGTCGATGATGCCGAAGCGCCGGGCGATGACGTAGTCGTACGAGCGGTCGGGGGCCGATGCGTCGAACGCGAGCGGCATCGGCGTGCCGTACGCGAGCAGGTCGAGGGTCGTCGAGGGCTGGCGGGGGTCGGGCGGTACGGATGCCGCGGGGTCGCCGATCACGACGCTGCGGGCACCGCCGACCCTGAGCCGCATTGCGTCGCCCGTGGCCGGCGAGCGCACCGCGACATCCGCTCGCCCACCGGCCGGGATGAGCACCCGCCGGTCCTCGACGACGCCCGGCTCGTTCACCTCGTGGCCGTCGATCGCGACGACGCGGAACGGCGACGCCGACCACAGGGCTGCGGTGCCCTGGTCGGTGTTGATCACGCGCACCCGCACGGTCGAGCCCGGGTCGGCCGCCACCCGCGCATCGTCGGCGCGGCCGTTGAGCGTGTGCTGGCCGCCGTAGACGTGCAGCAGCGCGGTGAACTCCGTCGTCTCGACGTCGCCCGGGGACTCGGATGCCGCGGCGGGCTCGATCACGATCGCGCCGAGCAGCCCGCGTTCGACCTGCACGTGGGAGACCTGGTGCGAGTGGTACCAGTAGGTGCCGGCATCCGTCGCCTCGAAGCGGTAGACCTGACGACCGCCGACGGGCACGGCGTCCTGCGTGATGCCCGCGACGCCGTCGGCGGCGTTCGGCACGTCGATGCCGTGCCAGTGCAGCGTGGCACCGTCGGGCACCGACTCGTTCACGAACTCGACCTCGACGAGATCGCCCTGTCGGGCGCGGATCTCGGGTCCCGGAGACGTGCCGTTCACGGTGTAGCCCTCGACGGGACGTCCGCCCGGCACCTCGACCGTGCCCGCACGAGCGACGAGCTCGACGTGCACGTCGGCAGTTCGGTCGGGGTCGGCGGTGAGCGAGGTCACGCTCACCGCGCCGCCCGCGCCAGCGCCCGCGGCGACGGATGCCTCGGCTGCACCCGATCCGGTTCCCGCGTGCTCGCCGTGGCCGCCCTCGCCGCTGTCGTGACCGCCCATCGTCATGACCGAGTACTCCCCGAGCAGCGTGGAGCTCCAGGCCAGTGCACCGGCGCCGAGCGCGGCCGTGACCGCGACGCCGACGACGGCGCACCTGAGGAGCTCACGCCGAGACGGCATCGGGGCTCGCCGCCTCGGGCGCCGGCTCGGGCGCCGGGTCGGGCGCCGGCGACGCGTCTGTCGCGGCCACCACCGCTGCGCGCCGTACGCGCATCGCGGCGATCGACGCCGCGACCACGACGGCCAGCGCGTTCGCGCCGTGGATCAGCCCGAGGTAGGGCATGTCGGTGATGGAGAACCCGAGCGTCACCTGCAGGACGACGAGGCCGAGGACGATCGCCGCCCACAGCCGGGCACCGCGTACTCGCACGAAGAACGAGACGACGAGCAGCGCGAGTGCGAGCAGGGGGATGAGGCCCGCGCCCACTACGCCGTGGATCATGAACCCGAGTTCGCCGACCCCGCCCGCCTGGAAGCTCTCGAGGAGCGCCTTGTCGACGACACCGCCCTCGGACACGAGGTTGAGCATGCCGCCGAACGCGAACGCGATCGCGGCGGCCTGCACGACGACGGCGCCGGCGACCGTCCAGGCGAGTCCGGTGTAGAGCTTGCGCATGATGCCTTCTCCCTTGTGCGGCGCCGGTCCGCGGCATCCGCTCGCCTCACACCTTCGTCGCCCTCGCCGAGCTCCGGAATGCAGAGAACCGGATGCCGCATGGCAGCGCGCCGCACGACGGGTGGGGGTCAGCTGCTAAGGGCTCTCGGGGCAGACCCTCTCCCGCGGGCCGCCCGAGAGGAGGACGATGGAATCGTGGTCCGCAGGTGGGTGTGCCTCGCGACGCTCGGCCCGATCGGGGTCGCCGCGCTGGTCTACGTCGTCGTCGTGCGGGGCTTCATCGAAGGCGATGCCGACCACGGGCTCGCCTGGCCGCTCCTCGGGGCGCTGCCGCTGTTCGTGTTCGGCATGTGGCTGCTCACGGTGTCGGCGTCGCGGATCGCGCTGCTCATCGCTCTCGGGTCGACCGCGATGCTCGTCGGCTCGGCGTACGAGACGTTCCTGCAGCGCAACATCGAGATCATGACCGAGCCGTGGTTCCCGTTCTTCAACGTGCTGGGCCTCTCCGCCGATGCTGCCGCGACCTCGGCGCTCCTGATCGTCTTCGCGACCTTCCCGACCGGTGACGTCGAGCACCGATGGCAGCGCGTCGCCGTCGCGTTCCTCTGGACCCCGTTGCTCGTCGGGCCGCTGACGCTCCTGACGACGCCGCACGTCGTGATGTCGCAGTACATCGGCATCAGTGGCGATGCGATCGCCAACCCCTACGCCGTGCCGTGGCTGGAGTGGGCGGCGCCCGCGGTGGAGGTCCTGGTCGTGCAGGCGTGGCCGGCCGCCGCGCTCGGTCTTGCGGTGCTCGGCTCCCGTGCGATCTTCGGCACGCCCGAGGTGCGCGCTCGTACGCGGGGGATGGGCCTGACGGTCGCCGCGGCCATGGTGGCCTTCGTGCTGTGGACTTTCCTCCCCGGGAGTTGGGTCGTCGAGGTGCTCGTCTACGCGTCGCTCATCGCCCTGCCGGTCGCGGCGGTGCACGGCATCTTCCGCTCGGGGGCATTCGACATCGCCCCCGGAGACCGGGGCCGCATGGTGGCGCGTTCGTCGAACCTGCTTATCACGGTGATGTACGCGGCGGGGGTCGCGATGCCGGCGATCCTGCTCTCCGGTCGGCTCAGGGTCGTTCCCGCCGTGCTCGTCACGACGATCGTGGCCGTGCTGCTGCTCCCGGTGCGCACCTGGATGCAGCGGTGGATCCACCGAGCGCTCTTCGGAGATCGTGAGCGACAGCTGACGATGCTCGGCGAGCTCGGCGCGCAGCTCGAGCACGCCGGTGAGCCGCGAGAACTGCTCAGCCGGCTCGCCGAGGCGGTGCGCGCGGGCCTCGATGCCTCGTGGGTGCGCATTCGCGTCGCGTCGACGAATGGCGCGCTCGTCGCGATGCCCATGGTCGTCGCCGGCGACCCGGCTGTCGCCGGTGAAGCCGAGCCCGCCGCCGCAGAGTCCTGCGACCTGCTGCACGGCGACGAGACGCTCGGCCGCATCGAGCTGGGGCCCCGGCATCGGGGCGAGTACTCCGATGATGAGCGCACGCTGCTGCGTACGGTCGCCGGGCAGGCGGCTGCCTCCGTCGCCAACGTGCTGCTGACCGCTCAGCTCGCGGAGCAGCTCGATGAACTGACCGCTTCGCGCGAGCGGCTCGTGGCCGTGCAGGACGACGAGCGCCGGCGCCTCGAGCGCGACCTGCACGACGGCATCCAGCAGGACGTCGTGGCCCAGATCGCCGGATTGCGCCTGGCCCGCAACCGGCTGCAGCGCGGCGAGCTCACGGCGGCGGAGCTCGAGGAGCTGCAGGACCAGGCGCGCGCGACGCTCACCGACCTGCGCGAGTTCGCCCGGGGTATCCACCCGCCCGTGCTGAGCGACAACGGGCTCGTCGCCGCCGTGGAGTCGAGCGTGGCGCGGTTCCCCATTCCGCTCACGGTCGAGGCGAACGAGCGGGTACGCGCCGAGCGATTCCCCGACGAGGTCGAGACGACCGCCTACTACGTCGTGCGCGAGGCCCTCGCCAACACCGCGAAGCACGCGAACGCGACCCATGCGTCGGTCGGGCTCGCCCGCAGCGACGGGCACCTGCGCATCGCGATCAGCGACGACGGTTGCGGCATCGGCCAGGCAGACCCGGTCGGCTCGGCAGGCCTGGCAGGCTCGGCCGGCAGCGTCGGTGCGGCCTCCGTGACGGACCGGCCGGGCCGGGCGGCGGTGTCGCACGGCGGGCTCGCGAACATCCGCGACCGGGTCGCCGCATTGCGAGGAACGGTGCGCGTCTCGCGGAACGAGCCCTCGGGCACGGTCGTGCTCGTCGACCTGCCGCTCGACGTCGGCCCCGCGGCATCCGCTCGTGAGGAGGCGCCGGTTGGATGACCCGGGCGTGCTGCGCGTCGTGATCGCCGAGGACAACTACCTCGTGCGCGAGGGCGTGCGGCGCCTGCTCGAGGACTCGGGCGAGGTCGACGTGGTCGCCTCGGTCGGCAACGGCACCGAACTGCTCGACGCCGTGCGCCGGCTCGCGCCGCACGCGGTGCTCACCGACATCCGCATGCCGCCCGGCCATCACATGGAGGGCATCGAGGCCGCGCACGCCATTCGCGCCTCGTCGCCGTCGACGGGGGTGGTCGTGCTCTCGCAGCACGCCGACGAGAGCTACGCGTTCGCCCTGTTCGCCAACGGGTCGGCCGGGCTCGGCTACCTGCTGAAAGACCGCATCGGCGACCTCGAGGACCTCGTGCACGCACTGCACGAGGTGCACGCGGGCGGCTCGGTGATCGATCCGCAGATCGTCGACGCCCTCGTGCGCCGTCGCAGCGCGGCCGGGGCGTCGAGCCCGCTCGCGACGCTCTCGCCGCGTGAGCTCGAGGTGCTGCGCGAGATGGCCGCCGGCAAGACGAACGGGGGCATCGAGCAGGCGCTGTTCCTGTCGACGTCGACGGTCGAGAAGCACGTGAATGCGATCTTCACGAAGCTGCGGCTGCCCGAGACGGGTGTGCACCGGCGGGTCGCCGCGGTGCTCGCGTTCCTGAAGGACGACGCGGGCGAAGTTCGGTCGGGTGAGCGCTGAGCCCTCGTCGACCACCCTTGTGGGCTCACCCGTCCTGCGGCAGGGTGGCGGCATCGAGCTCGAGCGGCTGCCCCGCATCGACGACGTGCTCGCCGAGCGCCGACGGTGGATCCGGGCGCAGCGCGGTGGCATCTGAGCCCGAGCTCTGGGCGCTCGCCCCGGCGCTACCCGAGCGGGTCGCGCGCGAGCGGAGCGCTCTCGAGCTCGTCGAGCAGTGCCGTGCCCAAGGCATCCCGTGCCACCTGCTCGCCGAGTCGCGCGGCCGCCTGCCGGTAGCGGTCGTCGCCGAGCACGCGGGCGATCGCCCTGCTGATCTTCTGCGACGAGGAGCGGCGCGAGATGGCGACCCCTGCACCTCGCTCCGTGACACGTACGGCGTTGTCGGCCTGGTCGCGGCCGTGGTGCAGCACGACGAGCGGAAGCCCGGCGGCGAGCGCCTTGATGACCGTGCCGTGGCCGCCGTGCGTAACGACGAGGCTCGCCTCCCGCATCACGAGGTGGTGCGGGGCGGACGCCACGACGGTCACGTTCGCGGGAGCGGTGATCGTACCCGGCTCGACGGCCGGCCCCGTGGTCACGACTCCGCGAACCGGCAGGTCGCCGAGCGCGTCGGCGATGCGCTGCAGGCACTCCACGTGGTTCTGGAACGTCGAAGACATCGCGACCAGCACGAGCGGGTCGTCGCCGGTCGGCGGCGTCCACGGCACGTCGGCAGCCCAGCTCGGGTCGTCGAGCACCGGCCCGACGTAGCGGGCGTTGGCCGGCAGCTCGGCGGGGAAGTCGAACGCTGCGGAGGTGAGCACGAGCTGCCGGCGCGCGTGCTGCATCTGGTTCCACATCGTCGCGACCGGCTCGAGGCCGTGGTCGGTGCGCACGGCGTTGAGGGGTTCGAGCGCGAACCGATCGAAGAGGCGCCGGCCGGCCGCTCCGAACGCCCGGTCGCGGAGCGCACCCATCGGCCCGTGTGCCGGCGCGAGTCCGACGCCGAACGGCGGCATGCCCTTCGCGGGCAGCGCGTAGGTGTTCGGCATCAGGAGGTCGAACGGCACCCCGCGCGACTCGGCTGCGATCATGGCGCCGACGGCGAACGAGGAGACCACGACGAGGTCGGGCCGGAGCTCGTCGATCGCCGCGACCGCGTCAGCCGCCTGCACGGGCGCGGGCCCGACGATCATCTGATCGGCCATTCCGCGCGCGATGCCGGGCGGCGTGCGGATCGCCCAGTCGTCGAACGGCTTCGTCACGCGCCCCGTCGTCGGACGGAACCTCGCGCCGGCCGTGAGCGCCGGTGCCTCCAACGGATCGTCCGCGAGCACCGTGACGCGATGACCGCGGTCGACGAGTCGCCGCACGACCCCCATCTCGGGAGGAACCGTGCCGCCGGCGTCGGTGAGCACGAACAGGTACGTGCGATCGCTCATGAGCCCGCACCCTACGCCCGACCTGCCCCCGCGGCATCCGTGCGTGCGCTGAGTCGGGTCGCACTCGTCGGCGATCGGCGCGACAATGGGGGTTGGATCGAAGGGGCACGGCATGGCAGAGCTGAACACAGGGTCGACGACGGATGCATCGGCGGGGGCGTCGGCTCCCGAAGCCGCACCCGCACCGCACGGTCCGGGGCACCACGCCCTCGGTTGCCCCGAGTGCTTCGAGGAGCTGCAGCGCAACCAGGACTGGTGGAAGGCGCGCCCCGAGGGCGCACGTCTCGTCGGTCTCGTCGTCGCCCGCGACGACATGCCCTCGGTCGTCGAGCAGCGGAACGACCTCGCCGACTTCGGCGTCGCGATCCTCGACTTCAAGCACCCCGCAGCCGAAGCACCCGAGACCTGGGAGCAGCGGCTCGGCCGCCTGTTCGGCACCCTGCGCGCCGGCGACGTGCTCGTCGTGGCGAACGAGCGTGCGCTCGGCCGCGATCGCGACGAGGTCACCCGCACGATCCGCACCCTCGCCCGGCACAACCTCGTGGTGAAGGTGCTCAGCCACGGCGCACCGCACCTCGAGGACGCTCGCGCCTGAGCGCTCCGCTGCCCGGCGCCCGACGCTGAGACCGCCTCGCCGGTAGTCTCCACACATGAGCACGACGGATGTCGAGACCCCGGTCGGACTCACGAGCGCCCAGGCCGCCGAGCGTGTCGCCGACGGCCGGTCGAATGCGTTCACGCAGCAGTCGAGCCGCAGCGTCTCGAGCATCATCCGGGCGAACGTGCTCACCCTGTTCAACGGCATCATCGCGGCCTGCTTCCTCGTGCTGCTCCTGCTCGGGCGGTGGCAGGACGCCCTGTTCGGCATCAGCGCCGTCGCGAACACCGTCATCGGCTCGGTGCAGGAGTTCCGCGCGAAGGCGGCGCTCGATCGGCTCGCACTGCTGCACGCGCCCCGGGCGCGGGTGCGCCGTGACGCCGCCGTGATCGAGGTCGCCGTCGGCGAGGTCGTGCTCGACGACCTGCTCGTGCTGCGCGCGGGGGACCAGGTTCCGGCCGACGCGCGCGTCGCGGCATCCGCTCGTCTGCAGCTCGACGAGTCGATGCTCACAGGGGAGTCCGACGCCGTCGACAAGGGGCCCGGCGACGAGGTGCTCTCGGGTTCCGTGGTGATCGCGGGCGAAGGCGAGGCGATCGTGGTGCGGGCGGGCGCGGATTCGTTCGCGAACAAGCTCGCGTCGCAGGCGAAGAAGTTCTCGCTCGTGGCGAGCGAGCTGCGAACGTCGATCGACAAGGTGCTGCGCGTCGTGTCGTGGATCGTCGGGCCGATCGCGCTGCTCGTCTTCAACGCGCAGATGTTCGTGTTCGGCGGGTGGGAGCAGGCGATCGAGTCCGGCGACTGGCGTCAGGCGGCCGTCAACACGATCGCCGCACTCGTCGCGATGATCCCGCTCGGGCTCGTGCTCATGACGAGCATCGCCTTCGCGGTCGGGGCGGTGAAGCTGGCCAGGCAGCAGGTGCTCGTGCAGGAGCTCGCGGCGGTCGAGGGCCTCGCACGAGTCGACCTGATCTGCCTCGACAAGACCGGCACGCTCACCGAGGGAAGCATCGCGTTCGACGCCGAGCACCCGCTCGAGGCCGGCGAGGGTGTCGCGGGTGGTGCTGCGGCGTGGCGCAGGGTGCTCGCCTGGAACGGCATCGAACCCGACGCGAACGCCACCGCCCGCTGCCTCGCCGACGCCTACGGCGACGTGCCCGCTGCGGCGCCCACGGCGCGAATCCCGTTCTCGTCGGCGCGCAAGTGGAGCGCGGTCGCGTTCGCCGCCGGCACGGATGTCGCGGGCAGCTGGGTGCTCGGCGGCCCGGAGATGGTCTTCCCCGACAATCGGTTGGCGGGCGACTCACGGGAGCTCGCGGCATCCGGCCTGCGCACGCTCGTGCTCGCTCGCAGTGCCGAGCCGCTCGACGAGGAGGCGGAGGCGCTGCCCGACGGGCTCGAACCGGTCGCGCTCGTGACGTTCCGCGAGCGGGTCCGGCCGGATGCCGCGGAGACCCTCGCGTACTTCGCCGAGCAGGGCGTGGCTGTGCGCATCATCTCCGGCGACAACCCTGCGACCGTGGCTGCGATCGCGCGCAGCGTGGGGCTCGATGCCGCCGACGGCTTCGACGCCCGGCAGTTGCCCGACGACCCGGCCGAGCTCGCAGCGGTGCTGTCGCAGCACCTGGTGTTCGGGCGCGTTACGCCCGACCAGAAGAAGGCCGTGGTGATCGCGCTGAAGCAAGCGGGTCACACGGTGGCGATGACGGGCGACGGCGTCAACGACGCACTCGCGATCAAGGAGGCCGACATCGGCATCGCGATGGAGTCGGGGTCTCCGGCGACGAAGGCCGTCGCCCGCATCGTGCTGCTCGACGGCAAGTTCTCGCACCTGCCTCGCGTCGTCGCCGAGGGCCGTCAGGTGATCGCGAACATCGAGCGCGTCTCGATGTTGTTCCTCACCAAGACGGTCTACGCGACCGGGCTCGCGCTGCTCTTCGGCGTGTTCGTGCTCGCCTTCCCGTTCCTGCCGCGCCAGCTCTCGGTGATCGACGGTCTCACGATCGGCATCCCGGCCTTCTTCCTCGCGCTCATGCCGAACACGCGGCGCTACGTACCCGGGTTCCTGCGGCGGTCGCTGAGCTTCGCGATTCCGGCCGGTGTCGTCGTCGCGGTCGCACTGTTCGTCTACAGCTGGGCGGCGACGCAGGCCGGCATCGGCGAGGACGAACTGCGCACGGGCTCGACCCTGCTGCTCACCATCAACGGGCTGTGGGTGCTGATCGTGCTCTCGCGGCCGATCGACGGATGGAAGATCCTCATCATCGGGGCGATGATGGTCGGCCTCATCCTCGTGTACTCGGTGCCGCTCGTCACGGAGTTCCTGGTGTTCGTCGACCCATCACCTGTGACGGCGGCGCTCGTGCTCGCCGTGGCGGTCGTGAGCATCGGCGCGATCGAAGTCATTCGGTTCGCGCACCGGCGGTACGTGCGAAGAACCGCGCAGTTCGACCCGTCCACAACACCGTGATCGCCGTTGTCGCGAGTACGAGGCCGACGAGCACGAACCAGAGCCCGGGCGAGGCGATCAGGACCACCACGTCGAGCGCGATGGTGATGCCGAGCAGCACGGTGACGAGCACGCGGGCGTCGAGCCGGGCTCGGGTGAGGCCCGCCGCGATCGCGATCACGAAGAGCCCGAGCAGCACCGTGCATGCCCCGGCGATCGTGACGACCACTCGCTCGGCGCCCTCCACGTCGGGGAGGTAGCGGGCGAACATGAGCGCGATGCCCGCGAGTACCTCGATCACGCCGGTGACGTAGCCGAGCACGACGGCGGCGATGAGCTCGGGCGGCGGTCGGTCGGTCATACCGGCGACCCTAGTCGAGCGGGCGTCGTCGCGCCGGGGTTGTCGCGCCGACGTCGTCACGCCGTGCCGTCGTGGCCTACGCCCGAGTGCGGATGCGCCCGGGCAGGAACGGCAGCGCCGGCGCCCGGTACTCGAGCGCCGGCGCATGGTGCGGCTCGAGTGCGAACTCGGCGCGGCCGAAGCGCCACATGCGGTTGAACAGGTAGACGCCGATCACCGCGGTCTCGTCGGCGGGGAGCTGCCAGGTACCGATGCCCCACTGCGCGGGCTGGCCGAGGCCCCCGATCACGAGGGTCGGCCTGACCCGGCTGTAGAGTGCGAACCACGGCTTGCGCAGGGTCAGTTCGATGCGTCGCGTGGCCGGAGCCGGCTCAGCGGATGTCACGCGCTCACCCAGCTCGCATCGGCCATGAGCTGTTCGAGGTCGATCGGGTCCGGGCTGGTCATTCCTCGATCGTCGCAGGTCCCGCCGGTTCGCACTGCACGAGCCGCGACATCCGTCAGCGTTCGTCGTCGTTCGAGGTGGGGCTGCTCGTGGCGGCCGCGTTCGTGGTGGGCATCGTCGAGAGGATGTCCCTGGCCTGTTCGGCCGCTCGGGCGATGCTCTCGGCGACGAAGTCGACGAAGCGCGCCATGTTCTGGAGGCGGTTGCCCGCAGGCGTGTCGCGACCGAACACGTTGACGCCGCGCCGGGCGGCCTCGGCGAGCTCGGCGTTGGAGCGGGCCGCGGCGATCATCGACTGGTACCAGGCGTCGTTGTCGGCCGAGTAGCGTTCGCGGCGGCCGGCCTCGACCTCGCGGCGCACGAGCCCCACGTTCTCGAGCAGGGCGACCGCCTTGGAGACCGACGCCGGGCTGACCTGGAGGCGCTGCACGAGTTCCGCTGCCGTCAGGCTGCCGGCATCGGAGGTGTAGAGGCAGGTGAGCACCGAGGCCGCCATGCGGGGGAGCCCCGACTGCATGAGGATCGTGATGAACGCCTCCTCGTACTCGTGCACGGCGTCGGGGTCCCGGCCGTGGGCCGGCGCGGGTGCGCCCGTGCCGCGCGGTGCCGCCGGCTTGCGCTGATGGGTGCGGCGCTCAGTGGCCCGCTGGGCGAGATCGGCACGATAGGCCCCGGGTCCGCCGTTGCGCATCACTTCGCGGGTGATCGTCGAGGTCGGGCGGTCGAGACGCCTGGCGATCTCCGCGTAGGCGAGGTCGTCGGCGAGGCCCAGCGAGATCTGCTGGCGTTCGTGCTGGGTGAGCCTGCCTCCCGGCATGGTGGCCTCCTTCGTCGACGGAATGCCTCCAGTATGACGTTCGTTCCACAACCATTGCAACGAGCATTGTGCTCGTCATTGCGTTGAAATCGAAGCTGTTGCAACGATTATATGTACCTGATCAGCATTTTAGAATGCCGAATGCAATTCCATTGTTGCGCAAGTTGTGAACGCAACGTAGCGTTACCAACATCAGAAACACCACTGGAACGCAACACCGACTCGAAGGAATCATCATGCTGCAGAAGTTCGACACCCCCGCCCCCATCGCCGCCGTGCTCGACATCTCGGCGGGCCGCGTGCAGGTCATCGCCGCCGACCGGGCCGACACCACGATCGAGGTTCGCCCCGCCAACGCGTCGAAGAGCCGCGACGTGAAGATGGCCGAAGAGACGACGATCGACTACCGCGACGGCGTGCTGCGCGTCGCGACGCCCGCCGGCAACCAGATCCTCGGCCCGTCGGGATCGGTCGAGATCACGGTGCAGGTGCCGGCCGGCTCCCGTGTCGAGGCGAAGGCGGCCGCGGCCGAGTTCCGCGGCGTCGGACGCCTCGGCGACGTCGAGTTCGCGGGCGCCAACGGCACGGTCAAGATCGACGAGGCCGCGAGCGTGCGTCTGTCGGCGCTCGCCGGCGACGTCGTGGTAGGTCGCCTCAACGGCCCGGCCGAGATCAGCACCCAGAAGGGCGACATCCGCATCGCCGAGGCCGTGCGCGGCTCGGTCGTGCTGAGCGCACAGGCCGGCAACCTGTCGGTCGGCGTCGTGCCCGGGGCATCCGCCACGCTCGACGCAGGCACCAGCTTCGGCCGCGTGCAGAACTCGCTCAACAACACCAAGGGCGCCGACGCCGAACTCGCCATCACGGCGACCACCGCGTACGGCGACATCGAGGCACGCAGCTTCTGAGCCGCCTCCGCCGCACGACGCGAGCCGCTGATGCCCGACCGGGCGTCAGCGGCTCGGTCGTTCCCGGGGCGTGGGGATCGGAAGCGGTACCGAAGTACCGAAGTACCGAAGTACCGACGTACCGACGTACCGACGTACCGACGTACCGACGTACCGAAGTTCGGAGATACGGTCACTGCTCTGGCGCCTGGTGCGCCACGCTCATACGCTGCAGGGGTGATCAGCGACCGAGACCTCGCCCGGTGGCGGCTGCACTCGCAACGGCTCGCCGCACCCGCCGCGACGGCGGAGGACGTCGTGCGCACCCTCGCCGCCGTGCAGGCCGAGAACGCCTCGCAGTCGGCGTGGGCGGTCGCAACGCGCACCTCGTCCCCGCGGCAGGGCGATCTGGCCGACGCGCTCACCGAGGGCCGCATCCTTCGCATCCACGTACTGCGGTCGACCTGGCACTACGTGCACGCCGATGACGCGCTCTGGCTGCAGGAGCTCACCGCGCCGCGCGTCATGCCGATCTTCGAACAGCAACTGCGGCCGATCGCCAACCGGCTCGGCATGCTCGGCGACGCCGTCGAGACGATGCTCGCGGACTCGCCCGACCGCACCAGGGGCGACATCGCCGACGCGCTGGCCGAGCGAGGCGAGCAGGTCACGGGCCAGCAGCTCATGCTGCTGCTCGGTCGCCTCGAGGTGCAGGGCCGCATCTGCAGCGGCGCGCCGCGAGACGGCGAGCACACCTACGCGCGCTTCGCCGATCGCGTGCCGGCACCGCGTCGCCTCGACCGCGACGAGGCTCTCGCCGAGCTCGCCTTGCGGTACTTCACCTCGCACGGCCCGGCCACCGATCGAGACCTCGCCTACTGGGCGACCCTCACCGTGACCGACGTGCGGCGGGGCATCGCCGCGGCCGGCGACCGTCTTGCCTCGTTCGAGCACGATGGCCGCACCTTCTGGCATGCGCCAGGCGAAGCCCCGGCATCCGCTGCGCCCGCCGGTCACCTGCTGCAGGTGCTCGACGAGATGTACCGCGGCTACCAGGACTCGCGCTGGGTCGTCGACGCCGACGGCGTGGTGCCGCGGGCGCGGGAGACGGCGATCGGCATGGCGCTCGTCGACGGGCAGCTCGTCGCCGGCATGAAGCGCACGGTGACGGCGAAGGCGGTCGCGTTCGCGGTGCACCCGCATCGCCCGCTGTCGCCGCGCGAAATCCGGGCGATTCAGGATGCCGCGGACCGGTACGGCGAATTCCTCGGGCTCGAGGCGAAGGTGCGACTCGACGGCAGCTGACTCGCCCGCGCGATGCAGACTCGATCGACCCCGTGACATCCGGCGCTCGAAGGCGCAGTCTGGAATGCATGGGAACAGTGACGATCTCCTTCGAAATGACCCTCGACGGCGCGTTCGACCAGATGGAGCAGTGGTTCGACGACAACGATCCCGATCTGGTGCGCCACTCCGACGAACTCGTCTTCGGCGCCGACGCGGTGCTGCTCGGCCGTGAGAGCTACGAGTTCTTCCGCGAGTACTGGCCGAAGCAGACTGACGAGCGCGGCTTCGCCGCGCACTACAACGCCCTGCCGAAGTTCGTCGCATCGACGACGCTCACGGGCCCGCTCGACTGGAACTGCACGCTCATCGAGGGCGACGTCGTCGAGGCGGTGCGTGGCCTCCGCGAACGGTACGGCTCGATCATCTCGCACGGCTACGGGCAGTTGGCGGCCACCCTCGTGGACGCCGGGCTCGTCGACGAGGTGCACGCGGGCATCCATCCGTTCATCGTCGGCAACGCCGAGGGCCGGCTGCGCTCGCCGCACCCGGTGGGATTCCGGCTGCTCGACGTGGAGGGCTCCGAATCGGGCACCATCTTCGCGAGGTACGCGCCGGCGCAGCGGTAGCGGGGGTCTCGGCACCGGGTCCCGGGCGTCGCGAATTCGCGGATGCCGCGGCATCCGCCCCTCTAACATGAGCGGGTGGACTTCTCCTTCGCATTCACGCCCGATCTCATCGCCGTCTTCGTGACGCTGTTCGTGCTCGAGGTCGTGCTCGGCGTCGACAACGTCATCTTCATCTCGATCCTCGCGTCGAAGCTCCCGAAGGAGCAGCAGGCACGGGCTCGCAACCTCGGCCTCACGCTCGCCATGGTGATCCGCGTGATCCTCGTGTTCTTCGCGGGATGGATCATCACGCTGAAAGAGGACGTCGTCGTCTGGTTCGGCATGGGCTTCTCGGTGAAGGACTTCATCCTCATCGCCGGCGGCCTGTTCCTCGTCTACAAGGCCGTCACCGAGATCCACCACAAGCTCGAGGGTGCCGAAGAGGAGCACGGCGGTGCCGCGCCGAAGCGCATCACCTTCAGCTCGGTGCTCCTGCAGATCCTCGCGCTCGACATCGTGTTCTCGCTCGACTCGGTCATCACGGCCGTCGGCATGACCGAGAACCTCGTCGTCATCGTCACCGTCGTCGTGCTCTCGTTCGGCATCATGCTCTTCGCGTCGCGCTTCATCTTCTCGTTCGTCAACCAGCACCCGACGGTGAAGATGCTCGCGCTGTCGTTCCTGCTGCTCATCGGTGTGTTCCTCATCGCCGAGGGCTTCGGCGTGCACATCGACAAGGCCCTCATCTACGCCCCGATGGCGTTCGCGATCCTCGTGGAGGCGCTGAACCTCGTCGCCTCGTCGCGGAAGGCCAAGCGCGAGCAGCGTCGCCAGGAGGCCGTGCAGCTGCGCCCGCAGTACCCCGACGTCGACGAGTCGGTCGCGGTGTCGGCCGCGCTCTCGAGGGGCGAGGGTGCCGGCTCGGTCGGCCTGTCGAACCGCCCGGTCGAGGGCGAGTCGGATGCCGCGGAGGAGCGCGCCGGGCTCGGTTGAGCGTCAGTGGATCGTCAGTGGAGTGCGTCAGCGTGGGTCGGCGTCAGCGCTGAAGATCGACCGGGACACCGTCTGCGCGACTCCGGGCGGCGGCCTCCACGATCGCGACGGTTGCGACGATCTCCGCCGGCGGCACGGTGGGGAGGCCGCTTCGACACGATGCCACGATGCTCGTGAGCAGCCCGACGAGCATGCCTTCGCTCGCCTCGATCGCGAACGCCTGCGACCCGTTCGGGGAGTCGATCACCCCGCGGGTGACGGGGTGCCAATCGGCGTCGCCGCCGAGCACCGCGACGCGGCCGTCGGCCCACGTCGCTACGACGCGATCGCCGGTGGCATCGACCGTCGCGCAGTCGGGACCGAGCGCGGCGACCGCGAGGTCCACGAGGTGCACGCCGTACCAGGCGAGGAAGGGGTGGTTCGGTTGCTCGGGCAACGGACCGTCGAGGTCGATGCGCTCGGCGTCGCCCGCGGCCGCCAACGCGCGGCGGAACTCCGGCGTGAACCGCTTCGGAGAGCCCGCCAGCACGAGGCATCCCTCTGCTGAGGCCTGCTCGAGCATCTCGATGGCCTCCTGGCGGGTTGGCGCGAACCGCGTGTCGATGTAGATCGGCTTGCCCAAAGGACTGAGGCGGCGCAGGTATCTCGGATGCGTTCGCGAGTCGCTCGCGACCACCAGCAGGGCATCGGATGCCTCGGCCACCGCCTCTGGCGAATCGAGCAACGGCACCCCGAGTTGGGCGACCTCGGCGGCGAGTTGCTCGTTGCGGTCGCGGCTCGGCGGGAAGTCCGCGACGGTGGGGCCCTGCCAGGCGGCGACGATGGTGCCGCCGGGTACGACGCCGGTGCGGCCGTCGCCGAGCAGTCGAGTGAACTGCACCGAGTGCGCGGAGTCCACACCGATGAGGCCGAAGCGGAGCGGCTGGGCGCCGGTCGGAGTCATCCCTTGACGCCGCTCGAGGTGATGCTCGCCACGATGTGCCGCTGCAGGAACAGGAAGATCACGAGGCAGGGGATGAAGCTGATGAGCGCCGCCGACATGATGTTCGCCGTCGACACGGTCTCGGTGTTCAGGGTCGCGAGGCCGACGGTGAGCGTGCGCGCCTCGTCGGACTGGCCGACGACGAGCGGCCAGAGCAGGTCGTTCCAGTGCCACAGGAAGACGAAGATGGCGAGCGTCGCGAGCACGGGCTTGATCAGCGGGAGCACGATCGACACGAAGGTCCGCCACTCCCCGGCCCCGTCGATGCGGGCCGCATCGAACAGCTCGTCGGGCAGGTCGCGCACGAACTGGCGGATGAGGAACACCGCTTGCGCGTTCGCGAGCGTCGGCAGGATGAGGCCCCAGAGCGTGTTCACGCCGCCCCAGCCGGCGACCATGATGAACATCGGGATGAGGGTCGCCTGCATCGGCACCATGAGCGTCGCGACGATCGACCACAGGATGATGTTGCGCCCGGGGAATCGCTTGCGGGCCAGTGCATACGCCGCCATCGACGCCGTGAACAGGATGACGACGACGGAGATCACCGAGTAGAGGAACGAATTCGTGAGCCACGTCGTGAACTCGCCGACGTTCAGGATGCGGATCAGGTTGTCGAGGGTCAGCTCGGTTGGGATCGCGTACGGGAGCGTCGGGGCGTTCTCGGGGGAGAGGGCCAGCACGACGACCGCGATGAGCGGCGCCACGGTGAAGAGCGAGACGACGATCAGCAGGATCAGCAGGCCGGTCTGCCTCCGCTTCGCCGGTCGGCGACGGGCGCCGTTGCGGCCGGGGACCTGCCCGGGTCGGGGGTTCCCGCTCGTGGGTTCGCCGGCACGGCGGGTCTGGGGAAGGGCGGTGGTGCTCACAGCTCCTCCTTTCCTTCGAAGAAGCGTCGCTGCACGAGGGAGAGCACGAGCACGATCGCGAACAGCACGATGCCGATGGCGGCGGCGTAGCCGAAGTCGAAGTACTTGAAGCCCTCGTCGAACAGGAAGTAGATGAGGCTGTAGCTGGCGCGGGCCGGGCCGCCGGCGGTCATGACGTAGATGGTGTCGAAGACCTGGAATCCGATGATCGTCTCGATGACCAGCACGAAGAACAGCACCGGCTTCAGCAGCGGGAAGGTCACGTGCCAGAACCCCTTCCACGCGTTCGCGCCGTCGATGCGGGCCGCCTCGTGCACTTCGGCGGGCTGCGCCTTGAGGCCGGCGAGGAAGATGAGCATCGAATAACCGAAGCCCTTCCAGACCGAGACCATGGCGAGTGAGGCGAGCACGAGCCACTGCTCGCCGGAGAGGAAGAGCACGGGGCCGAGGCCGACCGTTTCGAGCGCGGCGTTCAACGGACCGTCGATCGCGAAGATCCACGTCCAGATGATGCCCGCCAGCACGAACGAGCTGAGGTACGGCACGAAGAGCAAGGCCCGGAACACGCCGTTGTAGCGCACGAGCTTGTTCAGCAGCAGGGCGCCGACCAGCGAGACGGCGATGATGAGCGGCACGAAGATGCAGACGTACCCGAGGGTCACGCCGAGCGACTGCCAGAAGTGCGGGTCGCTGAAGAGCCGGGTGTAGTTCTCGGCACCGAGGAAGGTGACGTCGCCGTTCAGTCGGTACTCGGTGAGGCTCATGGCACCGGCGCCGCCGATGGGAAGGAACTTGAACACCGCGAAGATCACGAGCGTCGGGAGGATGAAGAGCAGGCCGGCGACGGCTTCCCGTCGATTGGCGCGACGTGCGCCTGCCGGCCGGCGCGGTGCGCCTGTGCGCCGTGCTGTGGTGGCGGTCATGAGTGGGTCCGATCGACGAGCTGGGCGGATGCTTCGGGGCGGGCCGAGGGTCGACGTGCGACCCCCGGCCCAGACGGGTCAGGCGCGGTCGAGCTCGGCGCGGGCTTCGTCCGCGGCCTTCTCGAGGGCTTCCTTGGGCGACAGATCACCCGCGAGGGCGGCCTGGATGTACGGGGCGAGCACGCCCATCACCTGACGGGCGACCGGCGACGGCTCACCGGGGTTCGCGGACTCGAGGGCGCTGCCGAGCGCCTCGAAGTCCGGGCCCTCGCCGGGCGCGCCGACATCGGTGCGGGTGGGGAAGTTCACGGCGGCGGCGTTCAGCGCGGACTGCTGCTCGGCCGAGGTGAGGAACGACAGCACCGCGTACGCGGCCTCCCGGTTCTCCCTCTTGTTGATGGAGGTGAGCGACAGCAGGCCCGGGTTGCCGTAGGTGGCCTGCACCTCGCCCTCGAGCGGCTCGCCGAGGGCGAAGGCGTCCTCACCGAGTGCGGCACGCATCTGGTTCACCTCGGGCAGGAAGGTGGTCGCGCGCATCGCGGCCTTGCCGGAAGCGATCGGCGCGCCCTCGACGGCGGGGCCCGCGGTTGCGGCATCCGCCGGCAGCCCGCCGGCCTCCTGGAGGTCGACGAGGAACTGGAGCGCCTCGACGCCTTCCTTCGAGTCGAACGCGATGTCGGAGCCGTCCTCGGTGAAGACCCGGCCGCCCGCCTGCCAGAGGAACGGGTAGAACGAGAGGTTGAGGGTCTGCTCGGTGCTGCCGGCGTAGTCCATCACCGCGATGCCCTGCTTCGCCAGCACGGGCGCCGCGTCGAGCACGTCGTCCCACGTCTTCGGCAGGTCGAGCCCCGCCGCCTCGAAGATCTCCGTGTTGTAGGCGGTCGTGAAGACGTTCTGGAACAGCGGAATGCCGTACAACTCGTCGTCGAAGGTCGCCGCCGACAAGGTTCCCTCGTAGAACGCGTCGCGATCCTCGGCGATCGCCTCGTCGACCGGCAGGAGGCCGCCGACGGTGAGGTAGGTGGCGGCCTGATCGGGCGTGATGAGCACGAGGTCGGGTCCGGTGTTGGCCGCGAGCGCGGCTGAGATCTGGGCATCGCGCTTGTCGAAGGTCTGCAGCTCGATCGTCAGGTCGACGCCCGGGTACTCCTCTTCGAACGCCGTCTCGGTGTCGGCCCAGTACTGCTTGCTGGCCGCTTCGTCCTTGATCACGGGGTACATCCACATCGTCACCTCGCCGGTGACCTCGCCATCGGCGGCGGGGGCGGTCGACGGGGTGTTCGAGGCGCAGGCCGTCAGGGCGAGCGCGCCGGCGGCGGCGACGGCCGCGAGCCGGAGGTGTCGTCTGGTCATGCTGTTCTCGCTTTCTCAGGGTGTTCCGGAAGCCTCGTCGGTTCCGGGATGGGGGTGGGAGTCAGGGCAAGGCGGGTTCCACGTCGCGCGCGGCTGCCTCGAGGGCGGCCAGCGCGAGTCGGTGGCGTCGCAGTTGGGGCTGCGGCGTGAGCAGGGGATCGCCGGTCTCGCGCATCCAGCCCAGGAGGGCGCCGGCGAGGGCGGAGTACGCCGCGCGGTGCGCGACATCGCCGGCGATGTTGGATGTCTCGTGCGGGTCGGAGCGCAGGTCGTACAACTCGACCGTTGGGCTCGTTCCGATCGTCGGCCCGGCGAGGTCGGCCGGTAGGCTGCGGTGGATCCACGACTGGGTCGGGTCCATCGCCCGCGGGGCGTTCGAGAAGTTCACGATGAGCTTGTGGCTCGTCGAGCGCACCGACCGCTTCGGGTCGTAGTAGGTGTGGTAGCTCAGCTGCGCGAAGGCGTGCTCGCGGCCCTCTGCACCGCGCTCGATCACGGGGACGAGGCTGTCGCCCGTCACCGTCTCGGGCGTCGCCAGGCCGAGCAGTTCGAAGAGGGTCGGCAGCACGTCGACGTGACTCACGAGTTCGTCGATGCGACGGCCCGCCCAGTCGCCGCGCCCGGGGGCGCGGATGAGCAGGGCCACGCCGGTGCCCGCGTCGTAGAGGGTGCACTTCGCGCGGGGGAGCGCGAGGCCGTGGTCGGTCGTGAACACGACGATCGTGCGTTCGTCGAGGCCGAGGGCGTGCAGCTTGGCGAGCACCCGGCCGACGCCTTCGTCCATCGCGCGGACCGCACCCTGGAGCTCGGCCATCTCGGTGCGAGCGCCCGCGTCGTCGTGCAGGTGCGCCGGCACGGTCACGCCGAGGCTCAGGTCGGGGTCGACGTTCTCACCGAGGAAGCCCATGACGCCGACGGGGTCGCGATCCGAGGGGGATCGATGCGGCTCGTTGAACCCGACCTGCAGGTAGAAAGGGGCGCCGTCGGCGCTCGCCGCGTCGAGCGCCTCGATCGCGCGCTCGGCGACGAGGTCGCGATCGCCGCCGGTGCGAACGCGGTCGAACCCGAGCCGCACGGCGATCTCGTCGTCGGCCAGCACCTTCGACTCGTGGTGCACGCCGACGAGCTCGGTTCGGTATCCGGCGGTGTGCAACCGGTGCGCGATATGCGTCGACGGGTCGTGCAGGTCCCAACCGAACGGCTCGTGGGTGAGCCCCAGCACGCCGTGCTGCTGCGGGTAGCTGCCGGTGAAGAGGGAGGCGCGTGCCGGGCTGCAGTGCGGCGCGGTCGAGAAGGCACGCTCGAACACCGTCGACTCGGCGGCGAGCGCGTCGAGGTGCGGGGTCGACACGGTGTCGACACCGTAGGTGCCGAGGAAGCGGCCGAGGTCGTGGCAGTGGATGATGAGGACGTTGTGGGGCATGTCATCCCATCCGTTCGACGTCGGTGCGAGTGAGGGCGTACTGCAGGGGGCGGCCGGCGAGGAATCGGCGGATCTCGTCGACGACGATCAGGCCCGCACGACGGCGGGATTCCACCGTGGCTCCGCCGAGGTGCGGGGTGACGAGCGCGTTCGGCAGTGCACGCCAGCGGTCGTCGAGCGGCTCGATCTCGAAGACGTCGAGTGCCGCGTCGAGGCGACCCGAGGCGACCTCGGCGTAGAGGGCGTCGGCGTCGAGGAGTTCGGCGCGGGCGGTGTTGACCACGAGCGCTCCGTCGCGGAGCAGGCCGAGTTCGGCGGTGCCGAGCATGCCGCGCGTCTCGGGCGTCGCCGGGGCGTGCAGCGCCAGCACCTCGCACTCGCGGAGCAGGTCGCCGAGGCTGCGCTGCATCGCGTGCAACGGGTCGCCCGCGGGCAGGTAGGGGTCGTAGACCGTGACGTCGGCGCGGAGCGCCGTGACGAGGTCGATGTACTGGCGCCCGGTGCGACTCGCGCCGATCACGCCGATGCGGCTGCCGCGGATCTCGCGTGCCCGCGGCACCTCGCGGGCCTCCCACCAGTCGCCGCCGCTGCGAAGCGCGTGGTCGGTGCGCTGCGTGCGTCGGAGCAGGGACATCGTGAAGGCGAGCGAGAGCTCGGCCACGGCCGGCGCCATCGCGGCGCCCGCCTGGGAGATCGGGATGCCGGTCGCCCAGAAGTCGTCGCTCGCGAGTGCTCGGAGCGAGGATGCCGCGTGCATGACGAACCGCAGATCGGGCGCGTCGGCAAGCCGTGCGGCGTCGAGCGTCGGGAACCCCCACGCGGTGATCGCGACCTGCACGCCCGAGAGTGCTGCGTGGAACGCGGCGGCGTCGGCCAGCCGACCGGGCTCGACGACGACGACCTCGCCGAGCTCGTCGAGCGCAGAGCGGGTCTCGGCGGGGAACATCGCGGCCAGTTCACGGGCGGGCACGCTGAGCAGGATGCGCACCTGCTCTGGGGGTTCGGGTTGCGCGGTCGCGCTGACTCCGTTGTCGTCGGTCATGCGAGCAGCGTAGATCGGACAATTGTGTTTTGTCAATGACCGAAGTAATAGAATGGCGATACGCTGCGATGGGTTCCCTCGATCTCGGCGGCCGACTCGACAGAATGGGGTTCGACGATGACCCGGCACACGACAGGACGACGGCGATGAAGCTGCGGGCGGGAAGCAAGGCGCTGATCCGCGAGATCAACGAGGCGCTCGTGCTCGACGTCGTCCGCGCCCGCGGCCCGGTCGCGCGCGCCTTCATCGCCGTGCAGACCGGGCTCAGTCCGGCGACCGTCACCGGCATCACGGGCAGGCTCCTGCACTCGGGCGTGCTCGTCGAGACCGATGTCGTGCGCGGTACCGGGGGGCGACCGGCGCGACTGCTCGAACTCGGGCGCGACGCGGTCTTCGCGATCGGCGTCCGACTGACCGCGCACGAGGCGTACGTCGCGTTGATCGACCTCGCCGGCGAGATCGTCGCCGACCACAGGGAGCCACTCGCCTCCACGGCCCTGGCCGATGCCGTCGACGCCGTCGTGCGCTCGGTCGAGACGGTCACGCATCGACAGCAGAGCGGCGAGGTGGTCGGCATCGGCATCGCCGTGTCGGGTGTGGTCGACCAAGCCGGCGGCCGGGTGCGGCACAGCGGCACGCTCGGCTGGGAGAACGTGGCACTCCGCGCGGAACTCGCCCGCGCACTCGACGCCCCTGTCGTGCTCGACAGCCACGTCAACGCGTTCGCGTCGGCCGGGCTGCTCTACGACGGGCGTCTCGAGGGCCGAGACCTCATCGTCTTCAGCGTCGGCCAGAGCCTCGGGGCCTCGCTCGTCGTGCAAGGGCGCATCCACCGCGGATTCGACGCCTCGGCCGGAGGCTTCGCGCACTGGCGCGCGGTGGGCGGCGCCGACCGCGCGTGTCACTGCGGGGCGCACGGATGCCTCGAGACCTGGGGGAGCGGGTGGGGCATCGAACGGGAGCTCGCTCGTCGAGGGGTCTCCGGGCTCGACGCGGACCCGGCGTCGGTCGAGCCGGTGCTCGATGACGCTGCTCGAGAGCTCGGCATCGCGATGGCGAACGCGAGCAAGATGTTCGGCCCCGAAGGGGTCGTCGTCGCCTTCGCGCCCGAGCTCGACATCCCGCGTCTCGCCCGCGGAGTGGAGGCCGCCTTCGAAGCCGAGTTCGTGCACGGCAACACCGCGGCTCCGCACCTCGATGTCGTCGTGGGTGCCGAGGCCGAGGTGGCGAAAGGGGCCGCCTACGAGGTGTTGTCGCCGTTGTTCACCGCCGAGGTCGCGCAGCTCGACGAGTCCGACGTCGTCGACGCGCTCGCCTGACCCGCCTGGTCAGCCGACCGCCCCGTCAGCCGACCCGCGTGAGGAATGCGAGCACGCGCTCCGTGAGCAGCTCCGCGGCTCCGGCGTCGTAGCTCGGCAGGCTGGAGTCGGCGAAGTAGTGCTGGTCGCCCGGGTAGAGGAACAGCTCGGCGTCGTCGGCGACCTCCACCAGTTCGCGCGCGGCCTCGACGTCGCCCTCGTCCATGAAGATCGGGTCGGCATCGGCGCCGTGGATCTGCACCGGCACGCCGGCCGGCCAGGAGCCGAACTCGTCGACGGGCAGGCACGAGTAGAAGAACAGTGCGCCTCGCGCGCCGGCGCGGGTCTGGGCGAGCTTCTGCGCGGGCACGACGCCGAGCGAGAACCCTCCGTAGACGAGCTCGTTCGGCAGGCTCGCAGCAGCACGCTCGCCACGCGCCATGATCTCGTCCCAGCCGACCTCACGGGCGTAGCCGACGCCCTCGTCGATCGTCGCGAACGTGCGACCCTCGAAGAGGTCGGGCGTGTGCACCGTGTGTCCGGCGGCACGCAGTTCGTCGGCGAAGGCGTGCAGGCCCGTGGTGGGGCCGAGCGCGTGGTGGAAGAGCAGTATCTCTGACATCGTGTCCCCGTTCGAGAGCGATCTGGCGATTCCGATCGCGAAGTTACTCGCCCGGTCCGACATTGTCGACTGGGGCGAAGGCGGGTGCCCTCCCGCTCGGTGCGAGCGGGAGGGCACCCGTGCCATTCAGCCGGCGATCAGACCGGACCGGAGCGACTCAGCTCGCCGCGTAGATGCCGAGCTCCCAGATCGAGTAGCCCCAGGTCGACTTGCGGTCGATGCCCTGCATGCGCACGTACTGCACCGGCTCGCTCTCGTCGAAGGTGTAGACGTCGAGCGCGCAGGTCGAGTCGTCGACCGTGCGGATCGTCGTCCACGTCGTACCGTCGGTCGACGTCTGCAGCTCGTAGGCGGCCGCGCATGCGGCCTCCCAGTTGACGGTGATGCCGCGCACGACGGTCGGCTCCGCGAGCTTCACCTGCACCCACGAGTCGTCGCTGTAGCCCGACGCCCATCGGGTCGACGGGTTGTCGTCGTTGACGTTCTTCGCGCCGAACTGCGGCACCTCGGTGCTCGAGGCGGTCGCCGTGCCGCTCGGCGCGACGTTGACGACATCGCCCGCGTCCCACATCGCGAGCGTGAACCCGATGCGACCGTGGAAGGCGTCGAGCACGCCGTCGGCGATGCGCACCTTGGCCTTGCCCCACGAGTTGTCGGGCGGGTCGACGACGACCGCGGCCGCTTGCGCAGCCGTGGCCTTCGCCGAGGCGGCGAGGGCATCGGATGCCGCGGTGTCGCCGTCGATCCTCGCCTGCACGGCGTCGAGCAGCTCGACCGTCGACTCGCCCCAGAGGGCCGCGGCATCGAGCCAAGGGTCCGAGTCCGACACGAAGGCAGGGTCGGTGGTGCCCGAGCGGATCGCCTCGGGGGCGTCGGCGATGGACTGGGCGTAGCCGCGCAGCCCGGCGACGGCGCCGGCCCGGTCGCCCGCGCTCCAGGTCTCCCAGAACGTCGCGATGTGTGCGGCGAGCTCGGGAGCCTGCGGCTGCCAGGGTGCCCCGAAGCTCGGCGCGAGGTGGTTCAGGTCGGCGAAGACGCGGAGCGCAGCGGTCGTCGCGGCATCCCCGTTCGCGAGGTGATCGAGGGCACGCGACCAGTTGTGCCCGGCGTCGTACGCCGCGTCGTTCCACGTGAAGTCCGCGACGCCGAAGATCGCGATCTTGCTGGCGGCCGCCTGGTTCATGGGGTTCGAGACAATGCCGGCGAGGTGCTCGCCGAGGCCGGCCTCGCGCTTGTCGTACGGCGCCATGAGCAGTCGCCCTGCGGTGTTGCCGTAGTCGTTGACCGGGTAGTTGTCCCAGAGGAAGGTGGGGCCGCCGAAGACCGTGGCGGCCTGCTGCGCCTGGGCGACCGTCACCGACTGGGGCACGACGCCCTCGCCGGTCCACATGACGACGATGTCCTCGTCCATGGTGCGCAGGGCCGTCTTGTAGCCCGAGTCTGCGGTGTTCGAGTATTCGGTCGGCACCATCTGCAGCGGATTCACGCCCTCGTGCGTCTCGACGAACTCCCGCTGCACGCGGTCGAGGAAGGCGGCCTGGGCGACGCCCGCCGTGCGGGCGCTCGGTGCACCGAACGTCGTGCGGTCGCCGTCGCAGTGCCAGCGACCGTAGTCGATGTCGTCGAGCGGGATGTTGAAGGCCCGGACGCCGAGGTCGTACATCTGCTGCAGCTTCGCCGCGACCGCCTGGTAGTCGCCGTCGCTCGAGTAGCAGACGGTATTGCCGGGGGAGAGGGCGAAGGTGAAGCGCACGTGGTTGTCGGTCGCGGTCGTCACGAGCTCGCCGAGCTCCGCGAGCTTGTCGGCGGGGTAGGGATCGCGCCAGCGATCGCGGTGGTACGGGTCGTCCTTCGGCGCGTAGATGTACGTGTTGGCCTTGACGTCGCCGTAGAACTCGAGCTGGTCGAGTCGCTCGTCGTGCGACCAGGGCTCGCCGTAGAAGCCCTCGATCGTGCCGCGGAGCGGCATCGAGGGGAAGTCGGTGATCGCGGCACCCGCGATGCGGTAGCCGCCGTCGTCGTCCTTCGGTACGAACAGCTGGTCGAGGGTCTTGACGGCGTAGTACTGGCCGGCCGCGTCGGCGCCCCCCAGCGCGACCGTGCCGAGCGGCCCGGCGGATGCATCGGCCAGGAGCGCGTACCCCTCGGCGTGCGTCGGCGCCTCCGTCGAACCGAGCGCACTGTCGATGTCGGCCCTCGTGGCTGCGCCCAACTTGATCGTGAGCGGCGCCCGACCCGTCGCCGTCGCGCGCTCGTCGATGCGGTCGACGCCGTGCTCGCTCAGGGTCTCGCGCAGCTCGGCCAGCGCCGCGGCATCCGTGTCGTCATCGACGACGATCTCGACCCGGCCCGGCACGTTGAGGTCGGAGCCGGCGCGGGTGATGGACTGCGGTGTCGGGCTCACCGCCGGTAGCGGGCCCGATGGCGGTGCCGCTGAGGCGGAGAGCGGCGTGAGCATCCCCGCCATGGCCACGGCGGAGATGCCCACCGTGGCGACCGTCTTGCGAATGGACTGCATCGTTGCCTCCAACTGTCTCGACGAATTCGAGTCAACGAAGTGCCGAGATCCGGTCAGCACCACTTTGTTGACTAGGTAAACTAAGCGTTCTCGACGCTATGTGATCCCAAGTCCGAGCGTCAAGGGGCAAGATGTCATCGTGCAGGCATCGGCCCGAGACCGCCGGCACGACCCGAGGAGACCATCACCGTGAGCACCGCCGATCCGCAGCGCAAGTCCGACCTCCTGCGCCGCTTCGCGCGCTCGGGCCAGTCCGAGTCGCAGACGGGCATCCGGCGCGAGCACCTCCTCCGGGCGCTCGGCCTGATCGCACGTGAGCCCGCGCCGGTCACGCGAGCGGTCATCGCCCGGCGCACCGGCCTCACCTCCGCGACCGCGTCGTCGCTCGTCGCCGAACTGATCGCGCTGGGCCTCGTCGTCGAGACGGGTCGTGCCGAGAGCACCGGCGGCAAGCGGGC
This sequence comes from Agromyces sp. Root1464, assembly GCF_001427265.1. Lineage (NCBI taxonomy): Bacteria > Bacillati > Actinomycetota > Actinomycetes > Micrococcales > Microbacteriaceae > Agromyces > Agromyces sp. Root1464. Next base: position 200,825 of record NZ_LMFU01000001.1, on the reverse strand, counting down.
GACCCGGCTCGAGCTCGAGAGCGACGCGTATCTCATCGTGGTGGCGGTGGTCCGCACTCGCGCGATCGACACCGCGCTCGTCGACCTCGCGGGGCGCACGGTCGAGAGCCGCCGCCTCGACGTCACCGGGGGTATGGAGGTCTCGACCGTCGTCGATGCGATTCGCGGGCTGACCGACGGGCTCGAATCGCGGGTGCTGGCCGCGTGCGTGCAGGTGCCCGGCGTCACGGCCGCGGGCGTCGTCGTCGACAGCGTGCAGCTCGGCTGGCGCGACGTGCCGCTCGCCCGCATCCTCGAATCCGAGATCGGCGCCCCGACCTCGGTCGTGAACGACGTCGACGCCGAGGCGCTGACCGAGGCGGTCGACGCCGACGATCGGGCCATCCGTCTTGTCGTGCACCTCGGCGAGGGCGTCGGCGCCGCCATCACGACGGGCGGCTCCCTGATGACGGGCGCCACCGGCCGGGCGGGCGAGATCGGGCACGTTCGCGTGATCTACGAGGGCGCGCGCTCCAGGTGCCGGTGCGGCGTGTCCGGATGCCTCGAATCGGCCACCTCGATGAGCGCGATGCTCGGCGACACGTACACCGACGAGCTCGACGAGCACGACACGACCCTGCTCGCGTCGACGGCCGAGGCACGGGAGCGCATGGGCTTCGGTGCCCGAGCGCTCGCGCGCGCCCTGCGCATCAGCTCGGCGCTGATCGACCCCGAAGAGATCGTCATCGCCGGAGCGGCGCCGGCGCTCGGCCCGCACTTCCTCGGCACGCTCCGCGACGAGTACGAGATGTATCCGGCCAAGGGGACGACGCAGGTGGCGATCCGCTACGGCCGCCCCGAGCTCAGCCGGTACCTCGGTCCGGCGAAGTTCGCGCTCGCGCCGGTGCTCGGCGACGCCCTGCCGCTCACGCAGGCGCGCTGAGCCGCTTTCGCCGGTTGGCGATCTCGGAGGTCGCCACGATGACGACGAGCACGGCGACGGCCCCGGCCATCGCGTACGCGGCGTCGACGACCCACGCGGCGACGCCGAGCGCGATCGTCAGCACCAGGGCCGGGATCGCCCAGCCGAGCACGGCGCTCAGGGGACGCCCGAAGCGCAGCGAGATGATGGCGTTCGTGCCGTAGAAGATCGCGATGCCGCCGCACAGGGCGATGGCCGAGGCCTGGGGGAGCGGTTCGTCGGGATGCTGGATCGCGCTGTCGAGGGCGCCCGACACCGCAGTGACGCCGACGACGATGAGGAAGGGCAGGAACCCGACGGTGTCGCGGATCGCCCGGAAGTCGCCGGCCTCGCGCAATTCGTCGAGCCCGACTCGCATCGCATCGGTGCCGTACATGAAGAACGACCACGCGAGGAGCGAGATCGTCGCGAGGCCGAGCATCCCCACGATGCCGGAGGGGAGGTTCCAGCTCTCGTTGAGCGCGCCGACCGTGGAGAGCACCGACTCGCCGAGCACGATGACCACGAGCAGGCCGAACCGCTCGGAGAGATGCTCGGTGTTCATGCGCGGCAGCACGCGCGCCGCCCAGTTGCTGCTGCTCGTGACGAGCAGCGTCACCTCGACGACGATGCTGAGACCCCAGAGCGCGAACATCCACGGGCTCGGCAGCCAGATCGAGACGAACCAGAGCACGGCCGTCACGCCGTTGTAGACGAGCAGCCGGGTTCGCGACGCCGCGCCGCTGCCCCATGACTGCGTGATCCACAGGCCGAGCAGCACGAGCCTGAGCGCGGCGTTGCCCGCCGCGAACAGCCATGCCCGCTCGCCGGTCGCTTCGGGGGCGGCGACGGCGATCGCCCCGACTGCGAACATCGCGGCGAGCATGACGAGGGCGAGCTGCCGGCGGCTGAGCCACGGCATGACGTTCACGGTGAAGGTCAGGTTGACCCACGACCACCAGACCGAGGCGAACAGTGCCGTGAACAGCAGCAGCCCGGCGATCGACGGGTGGTCGTGCAGCGGGTGGGCGAGCTGGCCGACGAGGGCCACGAAGATGAGGTCGAAGAACAACTCCATCCAGTGGGCACGCGACGGGTCGCGGTCTGCGACGGTGATCTGCCCGGATGCCTCGATGCTCATCGCGAGCCCGCATCAGGGCTGCCGGACTCGGACATCGTGAACCTCCTCGTTCGTCGCAGCATGACACGTGCGAGCGCCACCCGCACCCGTTCGCCGACGGCGCACCGGCAGTCCCGCCCGGCGGGGCCGGCCCGCAGGGGGAGCGAGCACAATGGGAGCATGGTCGAGATCTCGGACGCGGACTTCGAACGCATGGTCGGCGAGGTCTTCGACTCGCTTCCCGACGACATGGTGCGCGGGGTCGAGAACGTCGCGATCCTGATCGAGAACCAGCCGGTCGGCGAGCGGCCGCGCCTGTTCGGCCTGTACAGCGGGCGGCCGCTGAAGACGCGGGGGGTCTACGGCTTCGGCGAGCTGCCCGACCGCATCACGCTCTTCCAGAACAACATGCAGGAGCACAGCGCCGACCTCGATTCGCTGCGCACGAGGGTGCGCATCACGCTCGTGCACGAGATCGGCCACTACTTCGGCCTCGACGATGCGAAGCTCGGGGAGCTGGGCTGGGCGTAGGCGGCGGTCGGTCTCAGTCGAGCTCCTCGCGGCGACGCACCAGGTAGGCGGTCTCCGCGGTGTTGCCGGCGAGGGCGATGGCCCGGCCGTAGGCGTCGTGCGACTCGTCGCGCCGCCCGAGCCGGCGCAGCAGCTCGGCCCGAGTGGCGTGGAAGGCGTGGTAGCCGCCCAAGGCGTCGCTCAGACGGTCGATGGCCGGCAACGCGGCATCCGGACCGTCGAGCTCGGCGACGGCGATGGCGCGGTTGAGGGCGACGATCGGCGAGGGATCGAGGCGCACCAACTGGTCGTACAGGGCGACGACCTGCCTCCAGTCGGTGTCGCGGGCGTCTCGCGCGTCGGTGTGCACGGCGTTGACCGCCGCGAGCAACTGGTAGCGGCCGGGCGCGATTCCGGATGCCAGGCGCTCGCGCACCAGCCGATGGCCCTCGTCGATCAGCGCTTCCGACCACATGCCGCGGTCCTGTTCGCCGAGGGGCACGAGCTCGCCGGTCGTCGAGACGCGAGCGGGGCGACGTGCCTCGGTGAGCAGCATCAGTGCCAGGAGGCCCGCGACCTCGCCGTCGCCCGGAAGCAGCGTCCGGATCAGGCGGGTGAGCCGGATCGCCTCTGCGGTGAGCTCGGCCCGAACGGGGTCGGTGCCCGGACCGGTCGCGAGATAGCCCTCGTTGAAGACGAGGTAGAGCACCGCCAGCACGCCGGAGATGCGCGCCGGCAGGTCCTGCGCCGAGGGCACGCGGTACGGGATGCCGGCTGCCGCGATCTTGTCCTTCGCGCGCGTGATGCGCCGGGCCATGGCGGACTCCTGCACGAGGAACCCTCGGGCGATCTCGGGCACGGTGAGGCCCCCGACGAGACGCAAGGTGAGTGCGATGCGCGCCTCCATCGCGAGCGCCGGGTGACAGCACGTGAAGATCAGTCGCAGCCGGTCGTCGTCGATGGCGCCGAGGGGTTCGAGCGGGGTGTCGTCGGTCAGCATCATGGCCTCCCGGTGCTTGTCGGCGCGCTTCTGCTCGCGCCGGATGCGGTCGATCGCCTTGCGGTTGGCGGTCGTGGTGAGCCAGGCGCCCGGGTTGGGCGGCACGCCGTCGGCCGGCCACCGCTCGACGGCCGTGGCGAAAGCCTCGGCCGCCGCCTCCTCGGCGATGTCGAGGTCGCCGAAGCGCCTCGCGAGCGACGCGACCACGCGGGCCCACTCGGCGTGGTGGGCCCGGGTGATCGCCTCACGTGCGTCGACGGGGTTCACGCGGCGCTCACACGAACAGGAGCGGGCGCACCTCGAGGCGCCGGTTGCACGCCTTCGACCCGGCGGTCATGAGCTCGAGCGCGACGTCGAGGTCGGGCGCCTCGATGATCCAGAGCCCGGCCATGTGCTCCTTCGACTCGATGAAGGGGCCGTCGGTGAGCACGGGTTCCTCGCCGCGCGCGTCGATGACCGTCGACGTCTCGGGCGCGGCGAGGCCCGCGGCGAACACCCAGTGGCCACCCGCCCGGAGTCGCTCGTTGAACGCCCGGATGGCCACCATCTCCTCCTCCGTGCCGGAGCCGGTCTTGTCGTCGATGACGGAAACCAAGTACTGCATCTCATACCTCCACGTGCCGTTCAGGGACATTCTGGTCTGCGCCGCCGCGCGGGGCTACGCGTACTGCGGCCGGCCTGCGGGCCGGAAGGTCTGCGCCATGATGCCGGTCGCGAACGTGCGCGACTCGAGCAACTCGAGGGCGAAGTCCGTGCCCTCGTCGGGGAAGAGTCGCGTGCCGGCGCCGACGATCACGGGGAAGACGATCAGCGTCATCTCGTCGACGAGTTCGCGTTCGAGCAGCCAGCGGATGAGCTGCCCGCTGCCGTGCACCTGCAGCTCACCGCCCGGCCGCGCCTTCAGCTCGCGAACCGCGGCCTCGACGTCTCCGGAGAGCACGGTCGTGTCGGCCCACTGCGGGTCGGTGATCGTGTTCGATGCCACGAACTTCGGGCGCGTGTTCAGGGAGCTGACGAACGGGCTGTCGAAGTCGTCTTGCACGCCCCAGTAGCCGGCGAAGAGGTCGTAGGTGCGCCGGCCGAAGAGGAACGCGTCGGCACGCCGGTAGAAGTCGCCGATGTAGGCCGTCGACTCCACGTCGCCGAGCGGCAGCGCCCACCCGCCTCGCTCGAACCCGGGATCGAACTCCGGGTTGTTGCCGCCGTTGGCCTGCATCACGCCGTCGACGGTGATCTGGGTGTTGGTGATCAGCTTCATGACCCTGGTCCCTTCTCGGGCCGCCTCCGATCGGCGACCTCTCACCCTTGCTACGAACAGCGTGGCCCCGATCGGACACCTCCGGCAGAAGTTTCTCGACCTGTCACAAAACCGGGTCCGCCCGTGTCGTATGTGGTGAAGGGCCTGAGAGGCGACCAACGTGTCGGGAGCATCGGGAACGCGCACGGACGTCACGGGACGGCTGGCCGAGCGCCTGTCGAAGACGCGGATCGGCAGGCGCGGGGGCGCCGCGATGCAGGAGCTCCGTCACCGCGTCGTGCCGCTGCACTGGTCGAACCTGTTCGGAGTCGTCGCGCTGGCCTGCCTCGCGGTCGTCACCGTGACGGGCGTGGTGCTCATGTTCCACTACACACCGTCGAGTGCGACCGTCGCCTACGACGGGGCGTATCCGACGTTGCACGGCGCACAGGTCTCCGAGGCGTTCGCGTCGACCATGCACGTCTCGTTCGAGGTGCCCGGCGGGCTCGCCCTCCGGCAGGCGCATCACTGGGCCGCGCTCCTGCTGCCGGCGGCCCTGCTCGCGCAGCTCCTGGTGACCTTCTTCACGGGGGCGTTCCGCCGGCCACGACGTGCGGGCTGGGTGCTGCTGTTCCTCCTGCTCATCGCGGCGCTCGCGGGCGGATGGAGCGGCTACGCGCTGCCCGACGACATGCTCTCGGGTACCGGGCTGCGCATCGTCGAGGGCATCACGCTCGGCATCCCCGTGGTCGGCACCTGGCTGAAGGACCTGCTGTTCGGCGGCGCGTTCCCGGGCGACATCATCGAGCGCCTGTACCCGCTGCACCTCGTGGTCGTGCCGGCGATGATCGCGCTCCTCGTGGTGCGCGTCGCGCTGCTGGCCCGGCACCGGCCGCCGCAGTTCGCCGGCCCCGGGCGAACGGAGGCCAACGTCGTCGGCCTTCCGCTCTTCCCCAATGCCGCGGCCCGCGCGGGCGGGCTCTTCCTCATCGTCGCGGGCATGCTGATGCTGATCGCGGCGACCGTCACGATCAACCCGATCTGGCTGTACGGCCCGGCCTCTCCCGGCGACGCCGGCGCCGGCAGCCAGCCCGACTGGTACACGGGCTTCCTCGACGGTGCGCTGCGGCTCGTGCCGCCGGGCTGGGAGTTCGTCGCGCTCGATCGCACCTGGACGCTCGCCGTGCTCGTGCCCCTCGCGGTGATCGGGGCATTCCTCCTCGTCGTGGCCGTGTACCCGTTCCTCGAGGAGCGGATCACGGGCGACCGCGGCGAGCACCACATGCTCGACCGCCCGAGGAACATGCCGACGAGAACCGGCATCGGTGTCGCGGGCGTCGTGTTCTACGCCACGCTCTGGGCCGCGGGCAGTGCGGATCTCATCGCCGACGCGTTCAGCCTCACGATCGAGGGCGTCGTGCTCACCCTGCAGGTCGCGCTGATCGTCGGGCCCGCCATCGGCTTCACCATCACCCGGCGGGTGTGCCTCGGCCTGCAGCGCAAGGACCGCGACGTCGTGCTCCACGGGTTCGAAACCGGGCGCATCGTGCGCCTGCCGGGAGGCGAATACGTCGAGGTGCACGAGCCGGTCGACCGGTACGAGCGGTGGCGCCTGCTCGAAACCGGGTCGCGTTCGGCGGGGTGACGGCACAGTGACGGCACAGGACTCCGCCGCGGATTGGGGATGGCGGGCGACCGCACCCCTTCCGTAGGCTGTGCCGCATCGACGGGCGCGCGTCGTCCGTTCTCCACCGGGGTGGGGGAGCGAGCATGGTGGACTGGTTCTACGAGACGAGCATCCTGATCACGCTGCCGCTGTTCGTGGGCGGATTCGTGCTGATCTCGTGCCTGACCGTGGTCGCGCTGCGTCCGGTCGTGAACCGGCTCGTGACCGACCCGAAGGAGTGGGACCGCGCTCTCGCGCACGTCATCGGCACGTTCGGCGTCTTCTTCGGCATCCTGCTCGCGCTCGTCGCCGTGTCGGTCTACGAGAACTTCGCGTCCACGCGTCAGGCCGCGATCGAGGAGGCCGGCCAGGTCGGCGCGCTCTACCGGGCGACCACGGGCCTGCCCGACGACCAGGGCGACCAGATGCGGCAGGTGCTCGACGCCTACATGCACGCGGTCATCGAGGTCGACTTCCCCGATCAGTCGGAGGGGGAGCTCCCGAGCGCCAGTGACGTGCAGGTCGACCAGTTCGAGCGGCTCCTGCACACCGTCGAGGCCGAGACGCGCGGCGACCAGGCCGAGTTCGAGCAGGCGCTCGCCACCTTCGACGACTTCATCGAGTCCCGCCGAGCGCGCATCGACGCCACCGCTCTCGCATTGCCGCCGCTCTTCTGGGTCGTCATCTGGGTGGGTGCTGCCGTCAACGCGGTGCTGATCGCGTTCATCCACGTGTCAAACCGCCGCCTGCACCTGCTCATGGCGGGGCTGCTCGCGGTGTTCATCGGGCTCGTGATCTTCGTCACGGCCGACACCGACCACCCGTTCGCGGGGGCGATCTCGATCGGGCCGGGCGCCTACGAGCGGGTGCTCGAGCAGATCATCGACGCGCGCCAGTAGTGCGCGTCGCTACATCATCGACTGCAGCAGCTTCGTGGCCCGCTGGTTGTCGTCGGTCGCGAGCACGACGCGGTTCCTCGCGGCGACGTAGACGAGCGAGATGTTGATGCCCGCTTCGGCCAGCGCGCGGGCCATGCCGCCGAACACGCCGGGGGTGTCGAGGTCGGGCTCGGGCAGTGCCGGGCTGACGATGACGTCGGTCTCGGCCTCGACCGCGATGCCGGCCTCCTCGAGCGCCGTACGGGCGCCCGCGACATCCTCGACCAGGATGTGCACGGCACCCCGGCCGCCCTCCATGATCGCGCAGAGGCCCTCGATGTTGACGCCCGCACTCCCGAGCGCTTCGCCGAGCCGCGCCCCCTCGCCGGGCTGGTCCTCGAGGGTGACCAAGAGATCCTTCGCCATGTCGGCACCTCCTTGTCGGATGCCTCAGGTCTACGCCCGCGCGCGCGGCGCGTCAACGATGCCGGGCACCGAGTATCCGCATGAGCGAGACCCGCTCCGTTCCGTCTGAATTCGGGGACGCGGGAGTGTGTTCGCGGGATGATTGATGTACGCATCGCACCTCAGGGAGGCGAACGTCATGGCATTCGACACGACGAACGGAACCCGTGGAGCCCGCCAGCCGGGACGCAATCGTTTCGAGCGGTGGGCGAACCTGCGAATGGCCCAGCGATTGCGTCGAAAGGGCGACCGGAGCGGGAACAAGCTGGTGCTCGTGACGGTGGGCAAGAAGACCGGCGAAGAGCGGATGACTCCGGTGCGCTGGTTCTCCGGCGAGGGCGGGACCCGACTCATCGTGGCGTCGGCGAGCGGCGCGCCTCGGAACCCTGCCTGGTACTACAACGTCGCGGCCCACCCCGACCGGGTTCGCATCGAGTACGCCGGGCAGCGCATCGAGGTCACGGCCGAGCAGTTGCACGGCGCCGATCGCGAGGCTGCCTGGCAGAAGATCACGGCCCAGGCGCCCGGGTTCGCACGGTACGAGCGCATCACCGACCGGGAGATCCCGGTGATCCGGTTGACGCCGCGGCGGGGGTGAGCCGCGGCATCCGTGTGAGGCACGGAGTCGCGCCGACTATCGAACCCCGACTCCCGCCGCTCGGAGCTGGTCGCGAAGGCCGTCGACGCCGTCGAACGCGTGCGTGCGCATCGAGAGACGGTGGGCGCCGACGAGCTTCGAGGCGGTGTCGTCGGTGAAGAACACCTCCGGGCCGGTCACCCCGAGGGCATCGAGCACGTGTTCGAACGCGCGCACGTCGGGCTTCACGAAGCCGATCTCGGCCGAGTTGAAGATCGCATCGAACCGACCGGCGATGCCCTGCGCGGTGAGCTCCGCCGGGATGGTGTCGGTGCCATTGGTGAGCACGGCCGTCGTGAGCCCCATGCCGCGGATCTCGTCGGAGAGGTCGAGGAGCGCGTCGTCCACCACCGACGGTTGCCCGCCCCACTCCTCGGCCGCCGGCGCATTCCCGGCCGACTCGCCGACCCGGCGCACCCATTCGGCTCGAGTGATCCGCCCGGTCGTGACCTCCTCGATCAACGGGTTCGCGAAGGCGACGCTCGCGATCGTGCCGTCGGCGAGCCCGTGCCGGCGCTCGATGCCGGCGAGGTGGTCGGGGTCGAAGTGCCGGATGACGCCGTCGAGGTCGAAGAGGACGACGCGAATCATCAGGCGGGGTCGATCCGCAGCACGGGCGCCGATTCGCCGACGGTGAGGTCGTCGACGACGCGGATGCCCCGCGCGAGCTCGTCGACGGCACCGACGACGGTGCCGAACCGCTCGCGATCGCTGCACACGGCCGTCACGCTCACGAAGTGCGTGCCGAGGTCCCAGGTGTACGTGGCGAAGGGCGGGCGGCCGCCCTCGGGCAGGGGCATCGCGAGCTTCTCGCCGACGCCGAGGTAGTCGCCGCGGAACTCCTCGGTGTCGTCGTACTCGATCGGCATCGAGGCCCGCGCCATCCGCAGTTGGGGCGTCGCCTCCTGCACCTGCGCCATGACGACGAGCAGTTCCGGCTCCGCCTTCCAGACCCACACGAGCACCCGGCCCGCGGCCTTGCGCATCAGGAAGGGGACGGCCTGGCTCATCGCCCACGCGCTGAAGCCGCTGCCGGCGCCGCCCGGCGCGGCACCCGGTCCCTTGGCCTGCGTCAGCAGCATCCGGATCGCCGCCTTGCGGTGGCGGCGGCCGCGGAATCCGAGGGAGTCCGTGATGGGCACCCACTTGGAGAGGTCGGGCTCGGCGTGAAGTCGGGGCACCCCTCCAGCCTACGAGTCGCAGACCCACGACTCGCAGGCCTACGAGTCGCAGGCCTCGCTCGACGTCGCGGCCACCGACGGCGGCAGCACGGTGAGCAGCGCCTTGACGACCTTGAAGAACTCCACGCCGGTGCCGCCGTCGCCGTTGCCGATGAGGGCGAACACGGCGCCGGAGCCCTCGAAGTACTGCACGTGCGCACCGTAGCCCGGCTCGGCGCCGCTGTGGTTGAGATCGAGGAGGCATCCGGTCGCCGGGTCGACGTGCACGCTCACGCCGAGCCCGTAGCCGTATCCCGCGTCGCTCGTGCCCGGGGCGCGATCGTCGATGCGCGCGGCCAGCATCTCGGGGGTGAGCCCGAATCCCTCGCCGAGGGCGAGCCCCCACGTGTGGAGGTCGTCGATCGTCGAGAGCATGGCGCCGGCCGCCCAACCCTCGTGGTTGGTCCAATCGGTGGTGTCGGTGGGCTGGGGCAGCAGCGGGCAGAACTCCGAGTAGCCGCGGTTGAACGGATCGGCCAGCACGGCATCGGGAGCGAAGCGGCTGCGCGTCATCTCGAGTGGCACCATCAGACGCTCGTCGATCAGCGTGCCGAGGTCGGTGCCGGTCGTGTGCTCGAGGATGCGCCCGAGCAGGAAGGTGTTGTACCCCGAGTAGGCGAAGCCCTCGCCGGGCGCATAGGCCTCGCGCGGGGTCGCTGCGCCGATCGCGATCACCTCGTCGGGCGTGATCGGCGAGTGCGGGTCGGCGCAGATCCGGTCCATCTGGGCCTCGCCAGGTGGGCCGATGCCGCTCGACATGTTCATGAGCATGCGTACGGTGATCTCGTTCGCGAGCGGGAAGTCGGGGTACCACTCGTCGATCGTGTCGTCGAGGGTGAGCCCGGCCTCGCCGTCGCCGATGATCTGCAGCGCGACCGTGCCGACGACGGTCTTCGTGATGCTCCCGATCTTCGACTGGTTCGCGCGGTCCATCGGCACGTCCCCGTCGAGATCCGAGACGCCGCGGGTGGCGACCCACTCCTCCTGGCCGGGAACCCAGAGCCCGACGACCACGCCGGGCATTCCGGATGCCTCGAAGCCCTCGTCGAGGGCCGCCTCGAGTTGCTCCCGCAGCTCAGGGTCGAGGGGCGGGGCGGCCGCGGTCGGCGGTACCGAGGCGTCGTCCGCCGTCGCGCCGAGGCATCCGCTCAGTATGGCGACCGTGGCTGCAGCGACCGCGGCGACCACCCATTTCCTCGAATTCCGCATCTCGACCCCTGTCATCCCCATGGTGCCGCGCACGGCTCGGTCGACGACCCGAGGAACGCCGAGCGCAGCACCGGCGCCAGCGCGTTCAGCACCTCCGCCGTCGCGTCGCCGGTGCCGCCGTCGCCGTTGCCGAGTATCGCGAAGACCGCCCCGGTCGCCGGGTAGTACGCGAGATTCGAGCCGTACCCGGGCTCGGCTCCGGCGTGGGAGACGCTGAGCACGCACCCGGTCTCGACGTCGCTGACGAGACCCGTGCCGAGGCCGTACGCGGCTCCGGCCTGCCCGGGGATCGGCGCGACCTCCGCATACCTCGCGACCTGCAGTTCGGGGGTGACGCCTGCGCCCTCGCCGAGGGCTTCGCCCCAGGCGTGGAGGTCATCGAGGGTCGACACCATGCCGCCGCCCGCCCAGCTCTCGCCGTTCGACCAGCCGACGGTGTCGGCCGGCTGTCCGAGTTCCGGGCAGAAGTCGGAGTAGCCGTGGGTCAGTGGGGCGGTGACTTCTCCGTCGGGCGCGAATCGGCTGCGTTCCATGCCGAACGGCTCGGTGATGCGGTCGTGGATGAGGGTCGCGAGCTCCTCGCCCGTGACCTGCTCGAGGATTCCGCCGAGCAGGAAGTAGTTCGTGTTCGCGTATTCGAAGCCCGCGCCCGGAGCGAAGTCGGCGCGGGGCGTCGCCGCGCCCACCGCGATGAGTTCGTCGGGCGTCGGCACGGCGTGGGGCGCGCTGCAGATGCGGTCGACCTGCGCCCGTCCGGCCTCGCCGGTGCCGCTCGAGTGGTTCAGCAGCATCCGCACCGTGATGCTCGATGCCTCGGGGAAGTCGGGATACCACCGGTCGAGGGTGTCGTCGAGGCTGACGTCGAACTCGGCCTCGCCGATCACCTGCAGCATGACCGTGCTGACGATCGTCTTGGTGATGCTGCCGATCTTCTGCTGGTTGCCGCGCGCCATCGGCTCGTCGGTCGCGACATCGGCCACGCCCCGCGCCGACACCCATTCCTCTTCACCGGGGATCCACACCCCGACGATCACCCCCGGCATTCCGGATGCCTCGAAGCCCTCGTCGAGCGCCGTCTCGAGCTGCTCGCGCAGCGCCGGGTCGAGGGACGGGGTGGATGCCGTTGATGGAGTGTCGGCGATGTCGGCGTCCGACGCCGTGGCGACGCATCCGCTCAACATGACGGCGGTGACGGCCGCGACTGCGGCGACCGCCCACATGGAGTTCCGCATGACCAGCCCCTCGGCGTCGCGCAAGACTCGGTTCGAGAGCGGATGCCCCCACCCGCGACCCTACGCCGCGGGAACGCGCCGATGCGGCACGGAGGTGCCCCATTTCAGGGGTGGCGAACCTCTGCGTCGCGGCGCCGGGGCGTTCGCGATGAAGACGCCGGCGACGAGCACGAGTCCGCCGATGGTCTCCCACAGGTTCGGGACCTGCCCGAGCAACAGGGCGGCCGACACCATCGCGACGACGGGCGCGAGGAGCACCCACGGCACCACCGACGCCGAGCGGTTGCGCGCGAGCAGCGCGTTGAAGATCGCGTAGCCGACGAGGGTGCAGAGGCCAGCCGTGTACAGCGTCGAGACGACGGGGCGCCAGCCGAAGGCCGCGATGCCCGCGGCGATTGCGTCGGGCCCTTCGATCATCATCGACAGGCCGAGTGCCGGCAGCGGCACGACGAGCGACGACCACACCGTCAGCGACAGAGCGCCGAGTCGTCTCGGGGGCGCGACGACACCCGCCTTGCGCGAGATGACGTTGCCGATCGCCCACGAGAACGCGGCGAGCAGGCACAAGACGACGGCGAGGGCAGGCGCGTCACCGCCGCGGCCGAAGGCCACGACGCCGAGCCCGACCGTGCCGACGAGCACGCCGATCGTCTGCAGGCGGGTGGGGCGCTCGCGCAGCGCGAGTGCCGCGACCACGATCGTCAGCACGACCTGCGCCTGCAGCAGCAAGGCCGCGATGCCGGGCTGCAGCCCGAGGGCCATCGAGGTGTACAAGAGGCCGAACTGGCCGAGGCACATGAAGAGCCCGACCCCGACGACGGTCTTCCAGCTCGCGAGGGGGCGCGGCACGATGAGCGCCGCGAGCGCGACGACGCCGAAGCGCACGGCGACGAAGAACAGCGGCGGGATGCCGGCCATGCCCCAGTCGATCACGACGAAGTTGAAGCCCCACAGGGTTGCCACGGCAGCGGCCAGCAGCATGTCGCGTCTCGTCATGGATCAACGATCGCCCGCGGCATCCGGAAACACCAGCGATCATTTCTGTGCCTGATTCGGTAGCATCGCTGCATGATCGATCTCGAAGCGGTGGTCGCGCTGCGGGCGGTGGCCACGAACGGAAGCGTCGCAGCGGCGGCGGACTCACTCGGCTTCACGCCGTCGGCCGTGTCGCAGCAGATCAAGCGCCTCGAACGCGGCACCCGCATCGCGCTGCTCGAGCGGGTGGGTCGCGGCGTCGTGCTGACGGATGCCGGGCGTCACCTCGTGACCTCGTCGGCGACGGTGCTCGCCGACCTCGAGCGCATCGAGGCCGACCTGCACCTCGCCGGCGGCGGCAGCGGCTCCGGCGGCGCCGAGCGCCGGGTCACCGGGGAGGTGCGCATCGGCGCGTTCTCGACCGCGGTGCGCGGGATCCTCGTCGACGTGCTGCCGCGCCTGCGCGACGAGCATCCCGAGTTGCGGGTGCCGCTCCGCGAGAGCGAGCCGTGGGAGACCATCGCGCTCGTGGCATCGGGCCAGCGCGACCTCGGCATCGTGCACCGTTGGGGCGGAGTCGCCCTCGCGATGCCCGAACCCCTCGTCGAGACGCCCCTGTTCACGGATGTCGCGGACGTGATCCTGCGTCGCGACCACCCGCTCGCCGGCCGCACCGAGTTGACGCCGACCGACCTCGCCGACGAGGAGTGGATCGCGACCTTCGACTCGACGATCTGCCGGCAGTGGCTGCGCCGACTGTTCGACGGCGTCTCGAACGCGCCGCGGGTCGTGCACGAGTCGATGGAGTTCGAGAACCACCTCGAGCTCGTGTGCGCGGGTCTCGGCGTGGCACTCGTGCCGCGCATGGGGCGGCCGCCGCTGCATCCCGATCTCGTCGGCATCCCGACCGTGCGCCCCGCGTCGACCCGTGGCGTCTCAGCCGTGCACCGTCGCAGCCAGGCCGACTCGCCCGCCCTGCAGACGGTGCTCGACGCGATCCGAGGTTCCCTCGCAGAGAGCGGTCCGCTCCCATAGAGTGAGCCTCAGCCCGCGCCTGATCGAATGGGGACGACATGCCGAGCATCCGCACTGCCTTCTTGACCGTCGCCGTCGGTGCGCTCGTTGCCGGCTCAGCCGGCTGCGCGAGTCCGTCGAGTGACGCGTCGTCGTCGGAGACACCGACCGCCGAGGCATCCGATGGCCGTCTCGTCGTCGTCGAAGACGGACTCGGCGACGAGCTCGGCGAGCAGCTCGCGGCCGCTGCGACCGAGGCCTTCGCCGGCATCAGTGCGCCCGGTGCCGTGATCGGGGTGCGCACGCCCGAGGGCACGTGGGCCGCGACGATCGGCTTCGAGGACTGGGACGAGACCGTGCCGATGGCGGCCGACGTCAACCACCGCGTCGGCAGCGTCACCAAGACGTTCACCGTCACGGCGCTCATGCAGCTCGCCGAGCAGGGCGAGCTCTCGCTCGACGACCCGATCGAGAAGTACGTGCCGGGCATGCCGAACGGCGACGCGACGCTCTACGAACTCGGCGCCATGCGCAGCGGCATCCCCTCGTACACGTTCGACACCGAGTTCGAGCAGAAGCTGTTCAGCGACCCGGATTACGTCTGGACGCCCGAGGCCCTCGTCGACATCGTGCGCGGCGAAGAGCCGATGTTCGCGCCGGGCACGAAGACCTTCTACTCGAACACCAACACCGTGCTGCTCGGCATGGTCATCGAGCAGGTCACGGGCGAGCCGATCCAAGACGTGCTGCAGGAGCAGATCTTCGAACCGCTCGGCCTCGACGGCACGATCTTCCCGACGGATGCCTCGTTCCCCGAGCCGCACGCGCAGGGGTACACGCTGCAGGGCGTCGACGACGGCGTGCCTGTCGAGACCACCGACTGGAACCCGTCATGGGGGTGGACGGCGGGCTCCGTCATCTCCGACCTCGACGACCTGCTCACCTGGAGCGAGTCCCTGGCCACCGGCGACGGGATCCTCCCGCCCGATTGGCAGCAGCAGCGCATCGATTCGTTCGACTTCTCGCTGCCCGTGTACGTCGACGCGGAGACCGATGCGCCGCAGTCCCCGGCTCGCGCCTACGGCCTCGGCATGGGCCTCGCGCTCGGATGGTACGGCCACGACGGCACGATGCCCGGCTTCAACACCGTGCTGCAGCACCACCTCGAGTCGGGCACCACGCTCATCGTCATGGCCAACAGCGACATCAAGTCGGGGGAGTGCCCCGAGAGCGTCGGCACCGTTGAAGGAGGCCGCACCACGGGCGTGTGCTCCGACCCGGCCGTGTTCATCGGCAACGCGCTCGCCGAGGTGGTGGGGCACCCGATCGTCGAGGGGTGACGCGGTCGCCGCGGTGCGCCCGCCTTTCTCATCGAGGTGTTTCCGCGAGTCGGCGGCGTCTCGTCAGCCTCCGAAATCCGGTGGCGGCGGAGCCGTCGGAGTCTCGGGAATGCCGACCTTCAGAATCCGCTCGACCATTCGCACCGCGCGATCAGGCAGGAGATCGGCCGGGTAGTAGGACTCGTAGAGCGTCTCGGCGTCATCGAGCGTTGTGACGTCGCAGATTGCGAGGAGGTTCGCGATGTCGCGCTCGTCACGCCCGGGGCGGTTCGCTCGGAGTTTCATCACGAGCATCGCCTCGGCGGACGCCACTTGGATGACGACCGTGCCATCGTCGTGCAGCGTGTGCCATTCGGTCGCGGATCTTCCGTAGTCGGGGATGAAGCCTGACGCCTGCGCGTTGAGCCAGTCTTCGGGCTAACCGTTCACGGCGGCGATCGCCTTGCCCGCGGCGAGCACCCGTTCGGCGTCGCCGATCGGCCTGGCGTCGATGTCGACGGTCGACTCGCGATCGAAGTAGCGCAGCGCGAGTGCGGCGCCGCCGATGATGCGCACGCCGGTCGGACCGTCGGACTCGCGGAGCTTCGCGATCAGTTGCCGGATGCCGTCGATCAGGCCGTCGCGGTCGAATCGGGTGGTCACACGCTCACCAGCGCGTCCGCATCGATGAGCACGCCGCGTCGCAGGAACTCGGGCGGAACCCGGTGCAGCTCGGGTGCGAGCGTGTACGGGCCTTCACCGACCGCCCAACGTCGGCCCAGCGAACGTGCCGGGCTGTTCGCCCAGTCGGGAACCGGAAGGCCCTCGGCAACCAGGTGGTGCGCGACGAGTGCGGCGATCGCGGCATCCCATTGCTTGCTTCCCGTGGATTCGGGCTCCGAGATCGTGAGCGCGAATCGCACAGCTCCGTGCTCCGCGAGCAGATTGTCGCTGAGCTGGATGAATCGCCGCAAAGCACGGTCGTCACGACCGTCGAGCACTGCGAAACGGATGTCGGCGGCGACGGCCGCGGCGTCGTCGCGAACGCTCGGCACGGCGATGAGGCGGTGCCCGGTCGCCCGGAGCGCGCGCTCGACCGCGTCGTACGACGGGTTCTGGTGGCCCCGCTCGATCAGCGAGAGGTGCGACTGCGACAGCTCGGCACGGTGCCCGAGCGCACCTTGCGTCAAACGCCGGCTCTTGCGAGCCGTTCGGATCAGGCTTCCTGCGCTCATCGGTTCACCTCCAGATATTCGATCTATCTCATAATACGCCTGACTCTGCCCGAACCTCCATCGGTCCAGCCCTGCTCCTGAGGCCTTCTTCCCATCCGGATGTCACAACCACGCGACATCCGGTGTCTTCATGTCGACGGATCATCCGGGAACCGAACCCCGGGCCGTCGACACGCAGGAGGACATGATGACCACCACCCAGACCCGCATCCCGCCGACCGAGCTGACCGGCGTCTTCGGCACCGTCGTGAAGATCGCCGCCAAGCGCATGATCGGCCGGGTGCCCGACTCGATGGGCGTGCTCGCGCACCACCCCGCTCTGATGCGGGCGTCGATGGGCATCGGCCGCAAGATCGAGGCGCTCGACGAGCTCGACGAGAACCTCGCGAGCTACGCGGTGATGGCGACGGCGGCCTACATCGGCTGCAGCTGGTGCCTCGACTTCAACTACTACAAGACGCACAACGAGGGCCTCGACGAGGAGAAGGCGCGGCAGGTGCCGGTCTGGCGCGAGGCATCCGTGTTCACGCCGCTCGAGCGTCAGGTCATGGAGTACGCGGAGGCGATGAGCCAGACGCCGCCGAGCGTCACCGACGAGCTGTCGGCCTCGCTGCTCGACGCGCTCGGCCCAGCCGCGCTCATCGAGCTCAGTGCCAAGGTCGCGTTCATGAACATGAGCTCGCGCTTGAACATCTCGCTCGGCATCCACTCCGAGGGCTATGCGGATGCCTGTGAGATGCCGCCGCTCGCCACCCGGGCGGATGTCGCGGCATCCGTTGTAGGTTCGAAAGCATGACCGACGATCCGTTCGTCACCCACCGTGGCCTGCTCTTCACGGTCGCGTACGAGATGCTCGGCTCCGCGGCCGATGCGGAGGACGTGCTGCAGGAGTCCTGGCTGCGGTGGGACCAGGTCGACCGCAGCGAGGTGCGCGATGAGCGCGCGTACCTCGTGCGCATCGTGACCAGGCAGGCCCTCAATCACCTGCGCACGATGTCGCGACGGCGCGAGTCGTACGTGGGGGAGTGGCTGCCCGAGCCGCTGCTCACGAGTCCGGATGTCGCGGACGACGTCGAGCTGGCCGAGAGCGTGTCGATCGCGATGCTGACCGTGCTCGAGACGCTCGGCCCGACCGAGCGCGCGGTGTTCGTGCTGCGCGAGGTGTTCGACGTGCCGTACGACGAGATCGCGGCGGCCGTCGACAAGTCGCCGGCGGCCGTGCGGCAGATCGCCCATCGGGCGAAGGATCACGTCGCCGCCCGGCGCCCCCGCGTCACGGTCGATCGCGCCGAGCAGGAGGCGGTCGTCGCGAGATTCCTCACGGCGGTCAACTCGGGCGACCTGCAGGGCCTGATGGACGTGCTCGCCCCCGATGTCGTCTCCGTCGCCGACGGCGGCGGACTCGTGAAGGGTGCCGCGCTCCGGCCGATCCACGGCGCCGACAAGATCGCGCGCTACCTGCTCGGCGGTCTCGCGAAGCTCGGGCTGCCCTTCGAGGCGGTGCCGACGTGGGTCAACGGACATCCCGCGATCCGCGGCGAGGTCGACGGCGAGCTCGCCGGTGCGATCTGCTTCGAGGTCGAGGGCGGCCGCATCACGCGGATCTTCTCGATCGCGAACCCGAACAAGCTCGGGCGGCTGGACGCGGCGGCGGAGTTGGTGCGTTGAGGGCGGTTGCTGTCATCCGTGCGGCCTGACGCGCGCCGCCTGACGCGCGCCGCTGACGCGCGCCGCTGACGTGCGCCGCTGACGTGCGCTGCCTGACGCCCGTCTGGCTCATTCGTCTCGGGACGATCGGGTTCGCGATCGACGACCGGTCGGTATCGCGATCGCCGTATGCCAGTTCCCCCTCATCGATGAGGCGGAACTGGCATATGTCGACACATCACCGACGTGACGGTGCTCCGGGGACTCTTCACGAAGATCGTCGCGATCACGACACCCGAGTCGGTGCTGAAGGTGCGCTGCTATGGCGCAGCGCGCTTCGCCGAGAGATCCTGGCTGCTCGCGACCGCCTCGCGTGATCAGGCTTCAGGGGTCGAACGAGCTCCGGTGCGCCGCCTCGCCTCGATCTCGGGCTCGAGCAGGTGCCGTTTCGCAGCGCGGAGCGTGTGCGAGTACCCGACCAGCTCGTGGCCGACGACCTCGATGACGCAGGAGAGCGACACCAATCCGATCACGGTGACGAGGGCGGTGAGGTCGCCGCCGGGTTCCAAGTCGATGGGGGCCCCTGCGTCCACGACGGCAGCGATGACGACCGCGGCGACGAGCGGAATGAGATTACAGAGGAACAGCGGCACGTGCGTGAGATCCATCGACCGCATCAGCACGCTCCAGATCAGGAACACGAGCACGACCACGCAGGCCACGGGCACTGCGAGGGCGAGGGTGATCTGCAGCAGGCTGAGCTCCTCGTGCTCGACGCCCTCGGCGGCGACGTGCAGGCCGGCGCCGACGGCGGCGATGGCGCCGAACAGGGGAAGGTGCACATAGCGCCAACCCCAGGTGCGTTCCGGCCATCGCAGGAGGATGGTCCTCGACGGGACGAGATAGTACGCCCACCACAGTCCGGCGGCGATCACGAGTCCGGCCGCGACGATTGCCACCGCCGCCACCGACCAGCCCTGTTCTCCGACCAGTGCACCGACCGCCGCGACCGTACCTGCGATGACCTCGCCGAGGGTGATCAGCGTGAGCAGGCCGAACCGCTCGGCGATGTGACCGGCGTTCCATGGTGCGCGCCCGTATCGGCGCTCGATGACGAGCGGGGCGATGAGTTCGGCGGTGGCCAGCACGACGAGCGCAATGATGATCGCACCCGTCGGGATCCCCGGGATGATCGTGAGCAGCCAGCCGACCTGCGCGATCGCGATCACCGCCGCATAGGCGATTGACGTCCGGCGACGCGCGGGATCCGTGCGCGCCGCGCGCAACCACAGTGCGATCAGCGGCACCCGCATGACGATGTAGCCCGCCACGAGCAGCATGTTGTTCGGACTCGCTCCGTGCGCGGCATCCTCGAAGCTGATCGGCAGGCCGAAGATGAAGATGACGACCCCGACCATCTGCACGACGACGGCCACACGCACCAGCGCATCGTCGTTGTCGTAGGCCGACGAGAACCATGTGAAGTTGAGCCACGCCCATGACACCCCGAAGATCGCGAAGAGGTACGCGCCCATTCCCGACCAGGTCTCGCCGATGAAGAGCGCGTGGGCGAGCTCGTCGGCCGCGGCCGCGAACGCGATGACATACGTGAGGTCGTAGAGCAACTCGAGCGGCGTGACGGTGCGATGCGGGTCATCCGGGTTGCGGCCCGACATCGGTCGCAGCCGATGCCGGAGATCGAGCTTGAGGTGGTCGGAGAAGCTGAGCTTCGTCATGGAGGCAATGATGCGCCTGGGCGCAGTGCGAGTCGAGGGCAGTGTCCCTCACGGGCTCCGGCGGCTCGACGAGGCCGAGCGACTGGCGCGGTTGCGCCGCAGCCGGCGGCCGTCACGTCGGGCTGGATGCTCTGCGCTCTCTCTACCGCTTGGCGTAGTCGTTCATGCCCTGCCAGTCGATGACGACGCACGCCTCGTCTCCCACGGTCCATGCGTCGTGGCCCGGCGGGATGACCATGATGTCGCCGGCACCGAACTCGTTCTCATCGCCGTCGTCCATGACGACCTTCATGCGCCCGGAGAGTACGTAGCCCATGTGGGCGAACTGGCAGCTCTCGGTGTTCGCGATCGGCTTGACGTGCTTCGACCACTGCCAGCCGGGTTCGAAGGTGGCCCTGCCGACGGCACCGGCCTCGACGTCGACGAGCTCGAGCTTCCCCGAGCCATCCTCGAACGGGCGCGTCTCTTCGGGTTGGTTCAGGCTCTTGCGGATCATGGCGGACATGAGGGGCTCCTTCGCACCATTGTTGAGTTAACCTCACTATGGCAGTGGCCCCCACGGCCGTCAACGAATGCCAACTCGACGGTGAGCTCGCCGGTGCGGTCTGCTTCGAGGCCCGGGCGGCGCGGGCCACTATGCTCCGGACATGAGACTCACTCGCATCGGCGGTCCGACCGTGCTCGTCGAACTCGACGGATGGCGCCTGCTCGTCGACCCGACGTTCGATCCGGCCGGGCGCAAGTACGCCTTCGGGTGGGGCACCGCATCGACGAAGACCCTCGACCCGGCGATCTCGCTCGAGGAGCTGGGGCAGGTCGACGTCGCCCTCGTCAGCCATGACCAGCATGCCGACAATCTCGACGATGCCGGTCGTGCGATGCTGCCGTCCGTCGGCGCCGTGATCACGACGGCCAGTGGCGGCAAGCGGCTAGCGCCTGGCCTCGACCCCGCTCGGCTGCACGGGCTCAGGGCCGGCGAATCCGTGACGCTGCCGGGCGCCCGGCCCGGGATGCCCGCGCTCGTGATCACCGCGATGCCGGGAAGGCACGGGCCGGCGCTCACGACTGGGCTCGTCGGCGACGTCATCGGGTTCGCCGTTCGCCGTGAAGACGAGCAGCGCGTCGCGATCTGGATCACGGGCGACACCGTGATCTTCGGCGCGCTCCGGCGCGCGGTCGACGGGCTCGACATCGACGTGATGCTTGCCAACGTCGGCGGCGTGCGTTTCCCCGCGACCGGGCCGATCAGGTTCACCATGACCGGGCGCGAGGGCGTCGAACTCGTCGGCATCGCCGAGCCTCGGGTCGCCGCGTTCGCCCACTACGACGGCTGGTCGCATTTCGTCGACGGAGAAGACGGCCTGCGCGACGCGCTCGATGCGGCCGGGGCATCCGTTCACGACCGCGCCGTGTGGTTGACGGCAGGCGTGCCGATCGAGGTGTGACCTGTCAGGAATTGGCGCCTGAGTGTCCGAGCGTCGTCGTTCTAGTCACTGGACGTGCACGGTCGCCTTACCCCTCAACGCCAGCAGGGGAGCCTCGACGGCGAGGGCGGCTGGCTCCGTTAGTCGTCGACCGTGATGGCGTCTCGCAGTTCCTTCCCCGAGCGCACAAGCACGAGCCCATCGTCCTTGAGTTCTTCGGGCACCGAGTCAGTTTGTTCTTCCCTGACGATGCACAACGGCCCACCGACCGGCATGATCACCCAGCTACCAGCGACAGCGGCGTCAAAGATGACGTCCCATGCGAGATCACCCTCGATGTGATTGAACATCAGCCCGTCCAACGGCACATCTCGGGCCCCGTACACCGCCGCTGATCCGTCAGCAGTCATCACGTTCTCGCCGCCCGCGTCGAGCAAGGGTGCCAGGACCTGCTGCCCGACCGACTCGCTGCGATCCGCGGCGGCGTCCGAGAAGTCCTGAAGATAGACATCGAAGCTCATAGTGTCATCATCGCCGAAACCAGCTCGCCTCGGCAGCAGTCCTTCTCAGCCAAGCACTAGCCGTTCGCCCGATTGGAGAGACTGGGCTCACCGACTGATCCGCAGGTCCCCCCACTCGAATCACGACCGCGCCGTGTGGTTGACGGCAGGCGTGCCGGTCGAGGTGTAGCGACCGCCCCGAGGCAGTGCGGACGTCGCCCGCGTGAGCCTCGCGTCGTGTCCGTCGTGCGGCGCAACGCCCGCGGGCGGACTTCCTAGACTGGCCCCATGGTCGGGGCGGCGACAACGGCATCGGCAGTCGGCACGGCTGCGCGGTGGGTCGGCGCGGCCGTCGTCGCCTTCGCGTGCGCGAGCCTGATTGCCGGATGCTCCGCCCCAGGGCCTGCTCATGGCACCGGGTCGCACGAGGCATCCGCTCTGCCCGATCTCGGCACGTTCGCCGCGGTCGGCGACTCGATCACCGACGCCGACAGCCCCGATCTCGCCGGGGGCGACCTCGGCGACGCGTCCTGGACGAGGTACGTCGTGGACGACGGCTTCGCATTCGTCGGGGGCTGGGCGGAGTGGGGTGCGACGACGGCGATGATGGCCGACGCGGTCGGCCCGGTCGATGTGGACGTGCTGGTGGTGCTCGCCGGCACCAATGACGTCGCATTCAGCATCCCGTTCGAAGACTCTGCGGCGAACCTCGAGCGCATCGTCGAGGTCGTCGGCATCGAGGATGTTCTGGTCGTCTCGATCCCGCCGATGGACGCGTTGCCTGCGGGAGCGGAGGCGTACAACGAGCGCCTCCACGAGTTGGCGACAGATCAGGGATGGCGGTGGGTCGATGCATCCGCTGGCCTGCGCACTGCCGACGGACGGTTCGCCGATGGGATGAGTCTCGACGGGCTGCACCCGTCGGTGGAGGGCGCGCGTGTGCTGGGAGAGGCGATCGCGTCAGCGTTGCGTGAGGGGTGACCAAACCGAAGAACCGACGGATCGGCCCCGCCCGCCGGCGCCCTGTCAACCCTCTGTCTGCGGCGCTGCTTCCGACCTACCGTCGGGGTATCACCATCACGGTCAGGCGCCTTCACTGGCACCTGTGAAGGAGGAATGATGAGCACCAATTGGGACGCGTGGACGTACCGCCAATCAGCCGGGCGCACCGCGCAGAGCGCAGACATCGTCGGCTACGAAGTTCACGCCACGGATGGTCACATCGGCAAGGTCGATGAGGCGAGCGACGACGTCGGCCGGAGCCAGATCGTCGTCGACACCGGCCCGTGGATCTTCGGCCGCAAGGTCCTGCTGCCTGCGGGCACCATCGACCGAGTCGATGACACCGAGGAGCGGGTGTACGTGGACCTGACGAAGGACCAGATCAAGAACTCGCCCGAACTCAACGAGGGAACCAGCTGGGATGACGCCGGCTACCGAGATGAAGTCGGCGGCTACTACAGCGGGTTCTACACCTACTGAGCAAGACCCGACTGAGATCAACCCACTCGCCCGCCGTTCAGGAGTCCGCTCCTGGACGGCGGGTTTCGCGTCGACCTGCGCCCCTCATAGTCCGCTTGGTCACCTGCGGGAGCGCGAGCTGCGCCCACACCAGCCACGGCACCACGACCACGCGGCGTCCGAGAACGGATGCCACGCGCCGCACTGCCTTCGACTGGAGAAGCTGCTCGGCGCCAACGACGGCGACGGCTTCACGCGACATCCGCCCGACGGCCGGGCATGGAAGAACAATGCGGAGTCAGGCGAGGATTTTTGAGATCGCGCTCCACGCGATGAAGGGCATACCCACGACGAACAGCACGCCGGTGAAACGCATCCGGCGCGCGGAGAACTCCTTCGCGGCAAGTCGCGGCCCGTACAGCGGCCCGGCAACGATTTGGAAGAATCGCCCCAGCCGTCGCGGCGCGACGATTCCGAACACTCCCAGCGCAAGAAATCCCGAGAACATGACGATAGCGATCGTCAACTCGGCGAGGGTAGACACGACACCGATCCTGCCACGTACCGAGGACTCGGAAGGGCTGACGAATCGTCGGGGACGTCGGGTCGCGTTTCGGTCACATTCCGGCAACTCCTGGATAACGACTTGCGGTAGACGGTGACCGGAGTATCGGACACTGCCAGTATCCGATCATGGGTGTTCGAACAGCCCGCTCCCGGGCGATAATGAGCGCGACTCTCGTGGTGTGTGCTGGTCTTTCCCTGACGGGGTGCATGCCCGGTTTGGTGCTCGACGCCTGCCCGGCGATCGGCTATCTGTACAACGGTCCGGCCGTGGTTCAATTCGACCCCGCACCGCCGGAGTCGGCGGTGGTGACGGCATGCTTCGGTGCTGACTGCGAGCCCGCCGGAGTCGACCAGCTCCGCGGCGAGTGGGTCGTGCCGCAGGAGGCGCCGTACCTTGGGCCGGGCGTCTTCGGCGACGGTTCCGTGCAGACGTTGCGACTCGTCGTGGTCGATGGCACTCGCGCCCTGGTCGACGACGAGTTCGAGATCCCCGTTGCCGTTGAACGCACCGGGACATTCGGCCAGTGCACCGGGCCCTTCCGGTTCGAACCGGTAGAGGTTTCGCTCGAAAGGTGAGCTTCCACCTATTCGGTTGAGCGCGCTACCGCCGCATTTGAGAACCAGAACACCAAGGTAGACGCGAGCTGCACGTGCGCCTGTGCCTGAGCTGCCGTCGGCGGTTCACCCGAGTGGCGGTCACGCTGCGCGAACGCCAGCGATTCGAGCATCCCGATGAGTACACCCTTATGGTCAGGATGCCCGTCGTCGCGAGTTTGGAAATCCAACCCCCAACCCGACTGATCACGCAGCACCTGCACGATCTTGCCAAGCCTTGCCATCCCGTCCTTCGGCGTCACCACTGCTCCCGCAGCCGCCTCAACCGCGCGGACGGCATCCGTCATCGCCGCACTTGGATCAGGCTCGAAATTGAAAGCAGCCCGCCACGCCTTCGCAAGGTGCTGGCCGGCGTGCCCATGCGCGGAATCGATCGCGACCTGGGCCAATTGCTCAATACCCTCCGGAACCCGCCGGCTCAGTCGAAACTCACTGTCCCGCTGGACAATTTCGAGCGCGCTACCCGTGAGCGCAAGGTGCGTTCTCAGTGCTTCAACGTCGGGGGCTACTAGGTAGCCGTTCTGCCATTCGTGTGCGGTGTTCGCCAAGAACAGGTCAAGGAGTCGCAAGAACATCTTGTCGCCCTGTCGCTCGAACTCGGCCACGAACCGCTTCGGCGAGATGTCGTCGTCGTTCGTAAGTGTGCCAACCCTCAACGCGGACTGGACCGCATGAACGGTAGGTACGGGTACCCGATCATAAGGGCCGGTTACCTGTCGCTGCAGCCACGAACGAATCACGGGGCGAAGCTCAGGTGGAATGTCGCCGCGCACCACTGTCAGTTCAGCGATCTCGTCATCATCGGCATCCCACGGCACATGCGCACTCATTCGCCAATGGTCGCAGGTACTACTGACTCCCGCGCTCGGTGAACACCCTCGACACGAGGTCTACGCCGGCGGGTGGGTCAACGACATCCGAAAGATGACGGTCGCCTCGTCGGCCGTCGGGCCGCCTCAAGTTGTTAGCGGACTCAGCGACTGACCCGCAGATCCTTCCACCCGAACCCGCCGGCCTCGGGCAGACTCTCCCGAATCCGCTCCGCCGTGAACATGCGCCGCGGCCGCAGGTCGTCGGGCACGGATGCCGCGGGCGGCGCGACATCCGTCACGCCCTCGGCGAGCATGCGCACCTGGGCCTTCGCGACGAGCGGCACCTTCATGGTCCACTCGGTCACCTGCGCGAGCGCGAACTGCGCCCACACCGGCCACGGCACAACGACCACGCGGCGTCCGAGAACGGATGCCACGCGCCGCACGGCCTTCGACAGCAGGAGCTGCTCGGCGCCGACGACCGCGACGGTCTCACGCGGCATCCGCCCGTCGATCGCGGCGACGAGGATGTCGGTGAGGTCGTCGATCGGGATGGGCCGGATGGGCTTCTCGTGGAAGCCGACGGTCGCGCGTGCCGACCGGGTCTGTACGGCGTGGCTGAGATGGTCGTCGCAACCGTTGATCACGCAGACCTCTGAGAACCGCATGGCCACCTGCTGCGGATAGCATTCTCACGTGAAGATCCTGACCGCAGCCTCGCAACCGTGGTGGGACCTGTCGCTGAGTAACGTGCTCTCTGCGGCGCAATTGGTGTTCACGATCGCTGGGTTTTCGATTGCGATCTGGCAACTTGTTCGATCCGCCAACGCGAATGTCGCCTCTAAGGCACTTCTCGAGAAGGTGAGATTGCGACTGCTCGGGAATGACTTGCTATTGGGACTCCCCGAGCTTCACACGTTAGAGGATGATCTCGACGAGGCCGTCAAGAGCGGAGAGCCGAATGAAATTCAGAGAAAGCTGGTCGGGTACTCGCGAGCCGCAGCACGGATCTCCGGGATACTAAAGGCGGATGAATCTTCGGCCTCAGAACCGATCGTGCCCTTGCTAAACCAAGCGATGAGTTCCGCAACGAAGGCGAAAGCCGAAATCGCAGAGGGGACCTCTCGAACAATGGTTGAGGTAACGAGAGTGGCCATTGGAAAGATCTCGAAGGTCTCGCTGGAGGCAAGTTCTTTGATCGCACGACTTGAGAAGAGGGTGAGCGACTGATGATAGGGCTGAGTGAAGAAGACGTGCGGGTGGCGATCACCACTCTCCTTCGGCGAACTCAGTCGAGTCAGGCCTCATGGAAGCGCTGGCAGGGTTCCGAGGAATACTTGACGTCGACTGCGAAGTTCACGTTCTACATCAAGAGCCGTGATGACGACGATAATCCGCCATACGTCTTCGAGATCTGGCGGAAAATCTCGGAAGATTCGGAGAGCAATCCGGAATCAGTGAAGGTCGCCGAGGTCATGACGAAGCAGAGTGGCGAGTTGAACGGCGAATTGTCCACTCTCTACACCGCTGCCAAGATGAATGCGTTCGGGATAAGTGACCTGCGGAATGATCTCCTGGGCGATCTAGGGCAGTAGGACTTCATAAGGGCCGGTCGCTAAAAGAGCGGGGCGTGGCACCGACAACTCAATCAGTCAACTGGGCGACGGACACCAGGCGCCCGTAATCGTAGATGGTCGAACCGCCATCGATCGATCTATCGGGATCGGGCCGCTATTTAGCCCGGCCTGCTGGGGGCTCGAAGCAGACTACGGGTATATCACCGCTGCTGGCATCAACTCTATGACCTGTCGCCGCGTCCGTAGATCATGCCGGCCTTGAGGACCGTGTAGTCGAGGCCCGAGTCGCGGATCAGCTCTTCGGCCGCCCATTTCGACTCGTGGTACGGCGACCCGCAGTCGGGCCGCGCCCGCAGGAAGCTCAGCATGATGACCTTGCGCACCCCGGCGCGCTTGGCCGCCTCGATCACACTCGCGGTGCCCTCGATGTGCACCCGCTGGTAGGTCTGGTCGCCGATCTCGCGGTTGATGCCCGCGCAGTGCGCGACGACCTCGCACCTCTCGAACGCTCGGGCCAGCGCGTCGAAGTCACTGGTGTCGACGCCGGTGCGGCGAGAGATGACGACGGATGCCTCGGGCCCGAGCCGTTCGGCCAGGTGGCGTCCGACGAGTCCGGTGCCGCCGGTGATCGCTGTACGGGGGTGTTGGGTCATGACTGAGACCGTACAACGCGGTCGGCCCATCGTCCCCCGGTTTGGGGGACGTGTGCCGAGAGCGCCGGCCGCTAGGTTCTTCGTAACCGCGCCCTACCGCGAAAGGAACACTAGACATGGACTACCTCCTCGCCAAACCCGACGCCTACCCCAATGTCGAGGTTGCCGGCGAGGCCTGGAGGGAACGAGAAATCACGACGGCCGTCGGTCGAAATCCAAGACTCGACGAGGAGATTGAGGTCAGCGTTCCTGCGGTCCTGGTACCCGAACCAGACAATCCTCACGACCGAAACGCAATCTCTGTTCGAGTGGGCGGCCAGGTCGTCGGTTACATCGAGCGAGCTGATACCAAGAAGTACCTAAAAGATGTTCAACGTGTAACGGCTTCAGGCCACGCACCCGCCACCAATGCGCGGATCTGGATGGTTCGCCGCGACCATCGCGAAGACGGGACGCGATTCTACTCCCGCATTACCATCACGCTCCCCTGGGAGGGTGGCCTCAATCTTCCTCGCAACAATCCTCCGGCAACGGCATATACGTTGCTCCCGTGGGGTGCCGGACTCCAGGTGACGGGCGAAGAGGCGCATTTCGATCGAATCAAGCCGTATGTCACCGGCGAAGACGTTGATCTCATCCTGGTCACGCTCCATCGAACCCAGAAGTTGTTGAAGAGCGGTGAAGCACGAGACATCGTGGATGTACGGCTAGACGGGCAGCGGATCGGAGAGCTGACCCCAACAACCTCCCGCCACTTCCTTGCGACGATCGACCACACCAATGGGAGGGGTGCGGACGTTGCCGCATATGCGCGAATCAAGGGCTCCCAGCTCAGTGCCGAGGTCACTATCCAAGGCGCGAAGGCTACTGAGCTTGCTGACGAGTGGCTGAATGGCGCACTTGTGACGCTTCCTGCGCTGATCCCCGCTGCTGCCGCCTACGAAGTTCCTGCGGCATACGTCCCGCAGCCGAATGCACTTCGAGAGTCGCAGTCGGCACGACCCGTCGTAGCTTCAAAGGCGAGCTCGTCAAAGTCTGGATGTCTCGGGGTTGTCGCGATGCTCGCGGCTCTCGGGTCGGCTGGGCAAATCCTCATCAATTACCTTGCGTGATGACGATCTAGTTCCATCGATGGCGGGTTCGTATCGACGGGTGCTCAAAGGTGACGAGGTGGTTGTCACGACCGTCCATCATGCTGCCTTTGACATCGTGTGGTCGAATCGTGTATCTGCTCTTCGGCCACCACCTTCGACTCGTGGTGCAAGTATCCGAGGTCTCGGGGGGAGGGTGCACCCCGGCCCCCGAGACGATGCCGCTCGCGTATGCGTCGCTTCGTAGATCGACTTCTCATCGGGTCACCGACCGAACCTTTGCAGGTGATGCAGATGATGCAGGAGGAAGTCGTCTCTTGAACAACGATCACCTAGTGGCCGGTCTACCGGCGGTCGCTGGGTCTCGGCTTTGGCCGCTCGGACTCGATGAGTTCCTCGAAGTCCTCTTCGGGGTTCGATCTCGCTCTGAGATTCATCATTTCTTCGTCGTCTCCTCGCGGTCCTTAGACGTTTTCTCTTCACGACCCTTCGACTGCAGCTGACCCGAGCCAATTAGTGCTTCGAACACCTCCTCAACCTCCGATGGGGGGTTGGGTTGGGACGGTTCCTTCGGTGTCATCGTTTACTGCTCCCTCCGTGAACGCTGCGTTAAGAATGGCGACAACTAACGTGGTTGCGACCGCGGCGATAAGTAGCCTGAACGCCCATTTGGTGTACTTGCCTCTGCGCTGATTTGCCTCGTTGCGTAGACGAATCTCAGAGGCCTTCATCCTCAGCAGGTAGGTCTCGAGTGCCTCAGGGGATTCACACGTATCAAGCCATCGGTCGACGAGCGCCTGACCTGTGGGCTGCTTTATCGCTACAGGCCAGAGCGCTGACGCGGCGACGATGATGGTCGCAAGGGTGAGTCCAAGAGGTATCGTGCCAAGAAACCAAGTCTCTGCCCGAATCAAGCCTGAAGATGTCGCCGCAGCCACCACTCCTGCGGAAACTACCACGAACGATGCCTTCGTATCGATGGACCTTGAGCGCTCCCATGCGGAGCCACGCAAAGTGTCTAGCTCCGCACTAAGGAGTCGCGTTCGCGTCGTCGTGCCTCTTGCCGATTTAGCCCTTGTCACGCGCCGTGGTCCCCTTCGCCATTCGCTGAGCTTAGTGATAGCGCACGCTCAAGCGGCACCCCCACTTGGGGCACGTACGAAGAGCAGGAAGGCGGCATAGTTTGCTACGGGTGAGGCGGGGTTGAGCGTGGATATGTACTGCCGTCTGCGGGTAGCAGCATGATCGCTTTCCGCTTGGTCGATTGCGTGTACGACCCGGTAACGCTCCTAAGCCTGAGGCGCGTTGAGCCACTCGGTGGGCCCAGAAATCCCTTTGGATGTGGCGAGGTCCACAAGAGCGCTCAACTCGGAAGGCGGAACTCGAGCGTGGAGCTGGGGAACAATCTCTGCCAGTCGGTACCCGATCGCTGCTAGATCAGTCACCGGTGTGTGGGCAAGAAGGTGCGCGATGAACCGTAGAACAGCTGTCGATTGAGTCTTGAGGAGGCCGTCATTCTTTCCCAACTCCTGCAGATCAAATGCACGGACAAATCCCACCGGATGTTTGAGGATCATTTCAACTGCGGTTGGGAACTCCGCTTCTAGCTTCGCGACGACCGATCCCAACTCATTTGCCTCCTGCTGGCTTGGTGCCCCGCCAACGCCAACAAGGCGATCGTTGACGTATCGTCCGATCCACTCGCCCCAGGATTTGTCAACGTCCTCAGTCGTCGAGTAATCCAAGACTCGGGAGAGCGCCGCTGCGAACCTCTCTCGCTGATTTGTGCTTGCCGTGCCCAGGAATGTCGCCAGCACCAAAGGTCGCCGCTCGGAATCCCATGCCGCGATGTAGACGAGCAACTCGAAGTACTGCCGGCTCTGCCCGTCGCTGAGCGCGCCTACTACTCGCGGCAAGGCGCCGACCACAGCTTCAAAGAATCCCGCCGCGAGCATCGCGAGATTGAAGCGGGCCCCGTACAGATATCCATCCCAGGCTTGTTTGGCCGCCCGCTCGTCGACCGACCAATCAAACAGGGGGAACAGAACGGTGCGGGCGAACTCGTCGTCTGCGCCAAACAGAAAGTACAACTCGCTACCGAACGCCGGGACGACGGCGTCGCGAGCTGGACTAGCCGCGCTCAGCATCGTCTCGATTGAATTGCGCATGTCCACGGGAATGCCTTGCCATTGATCCCCTGCGACCGCCCATACGCGACTGATCATGTAGATCCAGAAGTCAGCCGCATGGCCAGGCCAGGAATTTAGTGCCAAGCTCACCCATTCCGCGTCCCGATCGTGAGAGAACTGCGTTGACTGGGCGGCCCAAAGCGAGTCCACGATCTGCGCCGCTCGATCGAGTAACTCAAATGGCATCTCGCTAGGTGCTCCGCTTTTCGCGCCAGCCCGCAAGAGTCGAGCGATATGTTCGGGCAGCGTTGAGGATTCGGTCGCTGTCGCAGCGCGCTCCAGCATCTGTGGCCACAATTCCCCAGGCGCGCTGCTTGACCAACCGGCTAGAACGGCTCCACGGACGGTATTCACAATTGGAGAAAACTCCTTGCCCGACACCTCGTCCCAGATGCGCAACCCGAGATCAGGCTCGTTTGAGCACAACGCGGCCAAGGCTTGCAGGGTGCCGTCCCAAGTCGGCCCATCAAGAAACACCTGGGCATAGTCAGCAGTCATCAGCTCCCGCAAAGTACGACTCAGGTCTGCCGTTAAGCGCGAGGCGAGTTCCCCCTGGTCATAGAGTGAAGATTCGGCGGCCACACCTGACCATGAGTAGTGAGTAAAGTCCTCATGATCGGTCACAGGAACGGTGGGATGCTGCTGGCCGATCTGCTCCAGCGCGACGTGAACTTCCTGCCAATTCGGCGCCTTGCCCGCCATGAATGCGATGAGGTTGAGCACGCGGTGAACTTGCAGGTCGTCCTGTTGGTTGTGGGCCAAAACGCGCTGAAGCAGGGCGGCGAGCGGTTCGCTGCTTGCTTCCGGCACCGCTTCGCCCAGGAGTCGGTAGACCTCATGGTGAACTGATACGTCGAAGATTAGGTCGTGGCGCATGACCCACTCGAGTTTCGCGTCAGGGTCGACTGGCGATTTAGCCATCCTGTGAAGTGCTAGCCGTCGAAACAACGCAAATTCGGAAGCGATCCAACGTTCAGACAGATGGTCGTCAGGCGAGCTCTCGCTTAGCGACCGAAGCGCATCGATCACGAGGTTGGTCGTCGAGGATCTATGTGAATCCTGCTCGTGATCTTCGATCGCGGATCGACCGAAGCTCAGGGGGTCAAAGGATAGGCCTTGGTTGTACGACTTGAGCAATTGGTACGCGGAGACCAGCGCGCTTTCGAACATCAATAGTGTCGATTCCTCGTCGATATCCTTCTGTTCTCTCAGCTTGAACCACGCAGCGGATGCCGCGTGGTAGTCGAGAGTCCATTCGAGTTCGGCGTCAGGTACCCGGTCATCGATACCCTCAGAATCACCCGCGAACTGGTAGCGCCGATGAAGGGCAAGGCGGGAGTCGAGCCCAATCCGGAGCAACATGATGAGGAGATCTGCGTCATCTGGCATCTGGAATGCTCCAATGAGCTGCTCGATGACGCGGGGCATGCCGCGCAATTGTGGTGCATGAGACAGCAGTACGGGAACCCACCGACGGAAGGCGGCTCTATCTAGCTTGGCTAGAGACACCGACTCGCGTGCGATCGTGGCCAGGAATGTCGAACTTACTTCCGTCGCGTTTCGTTGAAACACGCCAAGCGCGGCCGCTTGGGCGGATGGGTCGGCCACAAACGTGCGCGCAAACCAGCGGCCAAGCGACTCGGTCGCAACTCCATGCGCGCCTGGGCGGAAGTTCTCGAGAAAGATTGGCTGTGATTCGCACCAGTCCAACCAGTCAACGCCCTTGGCCAGAGAGTCGAACAACTCGCCACCGAGGGGGGTCGCGACAGTGTCTTCCAGATAGTCGCGTTCCACCGGTGTCTGCGGCGGCTTGCCTGAGAGTAAGTCTTGCATCCGCGACCGGTGGTCGAGCGCACCCATCTGAGCGCGCTCTGCCCACGCTTCCAACACGTCCGTTAGAGCTTGGAAATCGTTCGCCGTGGAAAAGCTGATGGGTCTAACGCCCAGTGCAGCCCACTCGGGATTCGACCCATTCTCCGTCAGAATGTATCGGTTTCCGCCGTCACCCAGGCCTCTAGCGAGATAGTTCACAATCAGGTCGTTGTGGCTATACCCAACGAACAGCACGGTGTATTCGCGGAACATCTGCTCAAGGAAACGCGATGCCCAACCGTCCGTTAGGTAGGCCCGCCCAAAGTCGCGATCCGTTAGAACGAACTCATTTGCACCTCGCAATATGGAACCGTGAAGGTGCACGATGCCTTCAAAGCTTCGACCCAGCGGCAATGCCGGCGCAAAGTAGGTGCTGTCGACAAGGATTCCCTGTTCCGCGGCAGCGGTCAGCAAATGGTTGTCGTAGTTTGTGGTCACAATGCGGATGGCTTTGCTGCTTGCGCCGAGGCGAAGAAGCGCCTGGTGATTCTCGTTTGGTGTTGAGCCCGGAGCACCAACGATCTCGCGTGTTCGAGATCGAACATCCAATCCGTCGAGGTCGAGGCGACCAAGGAATACATCTGGGCGTGACTCTGCCTCAGATGTGAAGGGCTGATTGAAGTGTGATGCGATCTGTGCCGCGAGCTCGCCGAACAACGGCAAGGAGGACGGCGCCTTCTTGGACACCCCGGCTCCAACAAACAACACAAGACGGCCCGACTGGTGTGCCTCAATCAACTCGGTAGGTATGTCGACATCACTTGTCAGATACACCCGGCCTCCATCCACGCCGCAACTTCAATGCAGAGCCTAGGACAGGGCGGGATCTAACGCTTGCGGGTTTGCATGGGAATACCCACGCCCCCTCCGCGTTGAACTTGAGCGTACCCCGCTCAACTTCCAGGAGGATTGGTGCCCGAAGACTTCAACCCCGAAGCCGGCGCGAGCTCGTTCGACGAGTTTCTCGCCCGCTATCTCGCGGGTGAGCAGGCGCGTCAGGCTCGGTCGATCGACCTCAGCCGGTTCCTGACCGCCCGTACTCAAGGCATCCTGCGTCAAGCAGGACGCTTCGCGCTCGAGCGCGGCCAGACCGAGCTCGACGCCCTGCACATCCTGCGCGTGATCGTCGAGGACGAGAGCGTCAAGCAGGCGATCGCCCGCATCGGCGTCGCCCCCGAGCGGCTCATCACCGCGACCGAGGCGCGCCTGCCCGCTGCCGGCGACACCGCCGACATCAACGCGGCCACGATCACTCCGAGCGCCTCCCGCGCACTGTTCCACAGCTACCAGGTGGCGCGCTCGGCCGGCTCGACCTACATCGACCCCGAGCACCTCTTCTTCGCGCTCGTGCTGGGGCAGGACGCCCCGGCCGGTCAGGTGCTCGCGCGCGCCGGCGTGACCGCCGAGGCCCTCACGCAGGGCATGCGCGAGACGGTCGAAGCCAGCATGCCGGGCGCCGATGACGCGGATGCCTCGGGCATGCCGGGCGCCGGGGCATCCGACACCCCCATGCTCGACAAGTTCGGCACCGACCTCACCGAGCTGGCCGCGAACGGCGAGCTCGACCCCGTGATCGGCCGTGCCGACGAGATCGAGCAGACCATCGAGATCCTCAGCCGCCGCACCAAGAACAACCCGGTGCTGATCGGCGAGGCCGGCGTCGGCAAGACGGCGATCGTCGAGGGCCTCGCCCGCGCGATCGTCGAGGAGTCGGTGCCCGAGGCACTGCTCGACAAGCGCGTCATCTCGCTCGACCTGCCCGGCATGCTCGCGGGCACCCGCTACCGCGGCGACTTCGAGGAGCGCCTCACCAAGACCATGGAGGAGATCGCCGCGCACAAGGGCGAACTCATCATCTTCATCGATGAGATCCACACCGTGGTCGGTGCGGGGGGCTCGGGCGACGGCGGCACCGACGCGGGCAACATCCTGAAGCCGCGCCTCGCGCGCGGTGAGCTGCACCTCGTGGGTGCGACCACGCTCAAGGAGTACCGCGCCATCGAGAAGGACCCTGCCCTCGAGCGCCGGTTCCAGCCGGTGCGCGTGGGGGAGCCCTCGATCGAAGACGCCGTGCTGATCCTGCACGGGCTGAAGCCCGCCTACGAGGAGCACCACGGCGTGCAGTACACGGATGCCGCGCTGCGCGCCTCCGTGGAGCTGAGCGCCCGCTACCTCACCGACCGCGTGCTGCCCGACAAGGCCATCGACCTCATCGACCAGGCAGGCGCGCGTCTGCGGCTGAAGCTCGGCATGAAGACGGATGTCTCCGCGCTCATCGCGCGGCTCGCCGACCTCGAGGCAGACAAGAACGCCGCTGTGGGCGCCGAGCACTACGAGGAGGCCTCGCGCATCCGCGACGAGATCTCGAAGGTGCAGGATCGGCTCGATGCGGCCACCGAGAAGGGGCGCGCCGCGGCATCCGCTGGGCTCCGCTCTGACGCGGCCGAGCGCTCGACCGTGATCGACGAAGCTGAGATCGCCGCGGTGATCTCGCGGGCCACCGGTATTCCGGTGAACCGCCTCACCGAGAGCGAGCGCGAGCGCCTCGGCGACCTCGAGGGCGAGCTGCACGCGCGCGTCATCGGCCAGGACGACGCGGTCACCGCGGTCGCCAAGGCCGTGCGGCGCAGCCGCACCGGCATGGGCGACGCCAAGCGCCCGGTCGGTTCGTTCCTGTTCCTCGGGCCGACGGGTGTCGGCAAGACCGAGCTGGCGCGTGCGCTGGCGTCGTCCCTCTTCGACGACGAGCATGCGATCGTGCGCTTCGACATGAGCGAGTTCGGCGAGCGGCACACGGTGTCGCGACTCGTCGGCGCCCCTCCCGGATACGTCGGCTACGACGAGGCCGGGCAGCTCACCGAGCGCGTGCGGCGCAACCCGTACTCGATCGTGCTGTTCGACGAGATCGAGAAGGCGCACCCCGACGTGTTCAACCTGCTGCTGCAGGTGCTCGACGACGGACGCCTGACCGACGGCCAGGGTCGCACGGTCGACTTCCGCAACACGGTGATCGTGATGACCTCGAACCTCGGTTCGGAGTTCCTCGCGTCGCGTTCGGGAGCGCTCGGCTTCGTGGCATCCGCTGATGGCTCTGGCTTCGCGTCGCAGGACGACGTGCGCCAGCGCGTCATGGGCAAGGTGCGCGAGGCCATGCGCCCCGAGTTCCTGAACCGCATCGACGAGATCGTGCTGTTCCAGAAGCTCGACGAACCGCAGCTCGCGCAGATCGTGCGCCTCATGCTCGGCGCCACCGCGTCGCGGCTCGCCGCGCGCGAGGTCGCCTTCGAGGTGACGGATGCCGCGGTGTCGCTGCTGGCCGAACGCGGCTACGAGCCCGAGTACGGTGCCCGGCCCCTGCGCCGCGTCATCCAGCGCGAGATCGACGACCGCATCAGCGACCTGTTCGTGAGCGGTGCGCTCGGCGACGGCGAGGGCGTGACGGTGGATGCCTCGGGCGGCGAGTTCGTCGTGGCATCCGTGCCCCGCGCGACCGTGACGGTGCCGCAGGCGGCGTAACCGCCTCGCGGCGTCGCACGTAACCGCGTGAAGCAGCGACCGTAACCAGTCGACAACGAACGCCCGGTCCCTTTGCGGGGTCGGGCGTTCGTCATCCCGCGGAAGACGGCAAGGTGGTCGCCGAGGGCGAGCCCTGACGCCTCCAGATTCGATATATCCGATCGACGGACCGGGTTCGGAGCCAAATCACCACCACGATGAGCACAGTAGACGGAGTAAAGAGCAGGGCAGCCCAGAAGAACTGAAGACCGAAGATGGGCGCCAGCGGGCTGGTCGAGAACTCGGGCAGGAGACCGAACACCGCGGTGGCAACCGCAAGAGTGACCATCACCCCAGCGAAAGCAGACACTGCGACGATCGTCAAAGTACCCCCTCCGGTGCGGAGCCCGGCCCGCCAGATCGCACGTTCGCGGGTGAAGTGTTCGACGAGCGATAGCAACATTGCGACGACTCCAATCAGGGCGGTGAGGATGACACCGCCTGCCACCACCCCGATCGGGACCGCGACGTCGAGTCCTGTGCGGGAGGCGAGAAAGAATGCAACGGCCACTAAGAGCACAAACAGAAAGAGGGCGAGACCGATTGCCAGCAGTCGCTCGCTCCAAGGCCGTCGGGCATCAGAGATCCGACTCAGCACGTTGCGGATTAGCACCACAAGTAGGCCAGCCATCACGAGTGCGCCGAGGACCTCGGCAACGCCCGTCGACTCCATCCAGAGGATCGCACCGTCGTTCCACGCTTTCACTTCGCGGGTTGCTGTCGTGTCGCCGCTTAGGACGGCGACGCCCGTCAGCACTGCGAGTGCGATCAACATCCTGACTGCATCTTTGACACCCGGTTGGTGAGAGATGCTGCGGAGTTGTTTCGTCATCGACCAGATCTGCCAACTGCAGAGCCCGAAGATCGCGAACCCCAGCACTGCTGTGGAGAGCTCGCCCACCGTCGTTGTCCAGGACGGGAACGTCTCGTTGCGGACGATGGCGTATCTGCCGATGAACCATGCGGCGAAGCCGAGTACCGGTCCGACTACCGCAGCAGCACCCAATGTCGGAGCGGCAACGGCGCCGACACGTCGAAGCCATTTCGGAACGAACCAGACCACCCCATGCCGCCAGAGGACGAGTGCATTGACGGTTCGGCCGAACTGCCACCGTCGACGCAGCGACCCGACCGACGTTGCTCCCTCAACGGCTTTTCGCTGACGATCGAGCGCCTCTGCGAGAACCGCCTCCGAAGATGACTCGAGCCCGGCAATCGATGCCGCTGTGACGGGCATGCCCGTCAGATGAAGCGCCGCTCGAAGATTCCCAAGTGCATCAAACCCGGCATCTGGTGGTTTTCGCGTCGGAAGCAGCGCAGCGATGGTCGCTTCCACGTCGGTCGTCAGTTCGCCGCGGCGGAAGTCCCAGGCCGCAAGTTCCCGTTCCGCGAGATCCCGGAACGCATCGTCCCAATTCGGCGAACGTTGGGAGGAAGCTCCCACTGCGGCGACCAAGGCGATGAAGATGAGCAGGACGACGGCGATCGCCGCGCCGATCCAGTCACTGTCCATGTTGCCCCTCACGCTGGTGTTGCGGTCATGATCTCGTCCGCCGCTGACATCGGCGACGAGGGTGCCGATGAACGTCGGCCACATCACCTCCGCCTCTACTACGCGATTCGGCGCTGTCGCGCCTGCTCGACCGACGAACGCCCGGCCCTTATCGAGAGGGCCGTCGTCTTCGGCTGCCGCGGCAGTTCGGGGGCGACCCTGATGCGCAACCGCGCCGGCCGATGCATGCTTGACGAATGAGCGGTGCCCTGCCCGAAGCCGACGACGACACCGGCGTCAGCGACGCGGTCGCGCCCGACCGACCGACGTTCGAGCTGAGGGCGCGCATCGTCGAGACGGTCGTGCTCGTGGCATCCGTTATCGTGCTTCGCGTGCTGGGCGTGCTGCTGCTGGTGGTCTCATCAGACGGGCCGGGTGCGACCGGCGCGCTGGTTCTTCCACTCGTCGCCATGGTCTTCGACCTGAACTTGCTGGTGTGGGGAGCGCTCACCGTCGCTGTGCAGTTCGGACTGCGGTCGATGCGCCGGCCGGGGCGATGGGCGATGATCGTGCTCGCCGCGCCGGTCGCGGTCTTGGTAGCCGCCACCGTGCGCAGCCTGCCCGGTCTCTCGAGCTTCGGCTTCGGCGCGGTACTCGGCAACGGCATCGCCTGGCTCGACGCCGGAATCCTCACCGTCGTCGTCGCGCTCGGCGTCGCGTTCACCGCGGCGTACCTCAGCCGGGAACGGCGCCGGACCGCGAGGATCGCAGGCGGGCTGCTCGCCATGGGCGGACTGCTCACACTCGTGCTCGCCTGGCAGACCTTCGAAACGTACTTCTCGCTGTGGGGTTCGCCGGTGGTGGTCACGCAGGCGCAAGAGGATCGGTACCTCGTCACGGCTACGCTCACCCTCGTCGCCTACGTCGGCGCCATCGTGTTCGCGGCGGTCAGCCGTCGGCGTGGCCTCATCATCACCTCGTGCATCGTCGGATGCCTCGGCCTGCTCATCACGGTCGCCGCTGCGGTTCCGGCCGACCGTTTCTTCTCCGAGCAGGCGCCTCCGGCCGACGCTCCTCGCGGCCCGACCTGCATGGGCGAGGGTGATCCGAACTGCATCGGCGGATGACCACGAATGCCCGGCCCTCGTGGGCGGGCGTCACTCCTGCATCGCTCAGCCGCCCTCGCCCGCCGCGGAGTCCTCGTCGGTGATGACACCGGTCGGTGCGCTCTCGCGCACCGTGTGGTGGGAGCCGAGGGTCACGGCGAGCTCGCGGCCGGCGTCGATCGCCTCATCGCGGCTCGCGAAGCTCTGCGACAACTCGGGCGACCCCTCGACGGCGTTCTCCCATTGCCCGCGGTTCGAGCGGGTCTCCACATCTCCGTCAGCCATATTCAGCTTCCTCCCCTTGGTGCGCCAGGCCCGCTCGAACTCGCTCGGCAGCCGGATCAGGAAGTCTTTTCGCGGTCCCTGATGGTTTCAGGATGCACCGGTCTGCGGTCGTCCACAACGGGGTTGCGTGCCGAGCAGAACTGCCACGATCTCACCTGCCGCCGAGTCGCAGGCGAGGAGAACGACTCGCATGTCGAGACTCGGTGCCGAAGTACCGAAGTACCGAAGTACCGAAGTACCGGCCGATCGCAGACAGCACCGGCCCGCATTCTGAGGGACGGGCATTCGTCCGCTGAGCGATGCGGCATCCTGCCGCGTGAACTACACCGTGCGTTCACCACGCGGACGCATTCCCGTCACCGGCGAACGGTCGAGTACGAACGACCCCCGTTCAGCCCGACAGGAGCGCCCGAATGTCGTTGCCCCGTCCCCTCCGCAGAAGCGCCGCGATGCTCGCCGCGCTCGCGGTCTCAGCCTCAGGAATCGCGATCGCCGCGACGCCCTCGATCGCCCTCGGCGCCGAGCCCGGCGTCGTGATCAACGAGATCTGGTACGACGGATCGCCCGCTGACGCGATCGAGCTCTACAACTCGTCCGCGGCATCCGTCGACGTCTCGGGCTGGAAGGTGCAGGACGACGCCAAGGACCCGCTGAAGACCGGCGAGATCCCGACCGGCACGACGATCGCACCCGGCGGGTACCTCGTGCTCGCGAAGGACGCGACGCCGCTCGGCTTCCCGTTCGGGCTCGGCAAAGGCGATGCCGTGACGCTGTTCGACGCCGCCGGCACCATCGTCGACGATCACGTCTACGAGGCGACGGCTCCGCTCGCCGATTGGTCGCGCTGTGCCGACGGCGGCGAGTGGGCCCATGCCACCGCGGTGACCCTCGGTGCGGCGAACGTCTGCGCCGCACCCGAGCCCGAGCCCGGCAGCGTGCTGCTCACCGAGATCGACTCGGGCCCGGCCGACTTCATCGAGCTCATCAACCCCGGAGCCGGTGACCTCGACCTGTCGGGCTACGAGATCCGCGACAACTCCGACGACCACCGCTGGTTCTTCGCGGCCGGCACGACCATCGCGGCCGGCGCACGACTCGTCGTCGAGGAATCCACGGCGGGCGTCGACGCGAACGGTGCGCCGCAGACGTTCACGGCGGCGATCGGCATCGGCGGTTCGGACTCCATCCGGCTGTACGACAACGCGGCAACCCTGCTCGACACGTATTCGTGGGCGGGGCACCCCGCGATCGACGGCAACGAGGCGGCCGCGAGCTGGGCGCGCTGCCCCGATGCGACCGGCGGCTTCGGGCTCGCCCAGGTGACGAAGGGTGAGGCCAACAGCTGCGTGCTGCCGTCGGTGGCCGTGAACGAGGTCGAGTCCAACGGCGACGCCACCGACTGGGTCGAGGTCGTCAACACCGGCTCGCAGCCCATCGACCTCACGGGCTGGACGCTGATGGACAGCGACCCGATCGGGCACGCCGCCGACGTCACGCCCGTCGCGGCCGGCACCACGCTCGCCCCCGGCGCGTTCTTCGTCTTCGACGGCGGCATGCACTTCGGCTTCGGCCTCGGGGGAGCGGATGTCGCGACGATCCGCAGTGCCGCCGGCCTCACCGTCGTCGAATACGCCTGGGCCGAACACGCCGCCGTCACGAGGGCGCGCTGCCCCGATGGCACGGGTGCCTTCGGCGATGCATCCGTCGCCACCAAGGGTCAGCCGAACGCGTGCGGCGCTGGCCCGGTCGATCCCGTCGACCCGGATGTCGCGGTCTGGCCGGGTGCCGCCGACGTCACCGTGATCGACGAGACCCAGATGTTCGAGAGCGATTCCTCGGGCCTCGACGCGCAGCAGACGGCCGACGGTGTCGTGCTCTGGGCGGTCGACAACGGCACGGGCCTGTTCTGGAAGCTCGACGCGAGCGCCGACGGCTCGGTCGCCTTCGCCGACGGCTGGAACGCGGGCAAGCGCGTACGCTTCCAGCGCGACGCCGAGAACCCCGGCGCGGCCGGGCCCGACGCCGAGGGCATCACCGTCGACGGTGCCGGACGGATCTACGTCGCCTCCGAGCGCGACAACTCGAACAAGGGCGTCAACCAGAACGTGATCCTCGCGGTCGACCCCGACGCTGAGGGCCCCGACGTCGTCGCCGAGCAGGAGTGGGACCTCACCGCGTCACTGCCGCAGGTCGCGGCGAACACTGGTCTCGAAGCCGTCGAATGGGTGCCGGATGCCGCGCTCGAAGGCCTGCTCGTCGACGCCACCACCGGCGCCCCGTACGAGGCAGCAGACCACCCCGGTCACGGTGACGGCCTGTTCTTCGTCGCCGTCGAAGACAACGGCGTCGTCTACGCCTACGCCCTCAACACCGACGGCAGGAGCACGCAGATCGCGGCGATCGACCCCGGTCTCGGCGGTGTGATGGCGCTCGACTACGACACCGTGCTCCACCGCCTGTGGGCGCTCTGCGACAACGGCTGCGAGGGCCGCGGCGCCGGCATCACCTTCACGGGCGCGGCACCGACGATCGAGCTCTTCGCTCGCCCCGCCGGCATGCCGAACCTCAACAACGAGGGCTTCGCGACGGCGCCCGAGTCGCTGTCGACGGTCGCTGCTGCTGCTGGTGCTGCTGCTGGTGCTGCTTCGGATGTGGCTCCGCTCGCTCGGGTGAGCCCGTTCGTTCAGGCGAGCGCGGTCGCGGATGCCGCGGCGACGGCGCGCCCCGCCTGGTGGTTCGCCGACGGCGAGCAGCCCGCCGCCCTGCGGGCCGGCACGGTGCCCGGCGGCACGGTGCCCGGCGGTGAGCCCGGCGGTGAGCCCGGCGGCCAGCCGGGAGCGCCCGGCGGCGGAACCGGCGACGGTCAGGCAGGGTCGGGCTCGGGAGCGACCGGGGCGCTCGCGTCGACCGGTGTCGATTCGGCCCTCATCACCCTCGGGATGTTCGCCGCCCTCGCAGTCGCACTCGGCGCGGGGCTGCTGGTGCTCGTGCGGCGACGCCGCAGCGCCTGACGCCGGTCGAGGAGCGAAGCGCCTGACGTCGGTCGAGTGGCGAAGCGCCCGACGCCGGTCGAGGAGCGAAGCGTATCGAGACCCCGGTACCGAAGTACCGAAGTACCGAAGTACCGGCCGACCGCGCAGAGAACGCCCGGTCCTCAACACGAGGGCCGGGCGTTGTGCGTCGGACGAGTGGTGCGATCAGCGCGGCAGCAGCACGCCGACCTGCTCGCGGATCTCCTGCACGAGCTCGTCGACGGTGCGGGAGATGTTCGCCGTGGCCGCCATCGTGACGAACATGATCGCCGAGATGACGCGCGCAAGGGTGGCGGCCTCACGTTCGCCGAGGCGGTCGTCGCCGCGCAGCACGTCGGCGACGGCCGCTTCCGTCTGCAGGGTCAGCGTGAGGGCGTCGCGGTGGTGCGGCTCCTCGGGGTCGCCGAAGACGAGTTCGCGCAGGTACGTGCGCCCGTTGTCGATCTGGATGCGGTTGCAGTGCACGACCGGGCGCACGATCGCCGTCACCGCGTCAAGCGCATCGGGCAGGCTCGCTGCGGCCGCCCGTCCCTCCTCGAGGGCGTCGGCATAGGCGGAATTCTGCACGAGCAGGAGCAGCTCGCCCTTGGTCTTGGCGTAGAGGAACAGGGTGCCGGCGCCGATATCGGCCTTCTCGGCGATCTGCTGCGTGGTGACGTCGTCGACGCCGTGCTCGGCGAAGAGTTCGCGCGCGGCGGCCGTGATGCGTTCGAGCTTGACCTGCTTGTTGCGCTCGCGCCGCCCGACGGGTGCCGTGACCGAGGCCATCGCGTCCTCCAAGAATCGGATCCGACTGTGCTCAGCTTCGAGCATAATGCGGCAGCACGGCGCCATCCGTGACGTAGGTCAGCGCCTCGGACACCTCGTACGCATGCACGGCCGATGCGAACGCCGACACCTCATCCGAGAGCTTCGCGATCGCGGCGCTGTCGAAGAACGACGAGCGAGCGGATGCATCGGCGAACCCGAGCATCACCGAAGCATGGAATCGCTGGTCGGCCGGGTTGTCGTGAGCCACGTCGGGGGAGTCCCAGAGCTTCTCGTTCCAGGGCATGAACACTTCGGTGCGCAACTCGGTCAGTGCTGCCGCCGTCGCGAGCGCGGGCACGAACTCGTCGGCGAAGTACTTCCGGAACCGGCGGGTGCCGACGCCCTCGCGCCTCCGGAGGAAGACGAGGGCTCGCGCTCCCGTCTGCTCGCCGGGCGGGGCGACGTCGTACCAGCGGGTCGAGTTCGGCGGGCCCGCGTAGAGCAGGGTGCGCCGGAACACGTTGATCTCGTCGGCGTAGGCGAGCCGGGTCTGCGTGCGGCCGAGCAGCGGCGAGAAGACCGACTGGAACGTGACGTCGGCGACCCCGTCGATCCTGCGGTCGGCGGGGATGGTGGTCTCGATTCCCGGCGTGGCCGGCCACAGGCCCGGGTTGGTGGCGGCGAGGTGGACCTGCCGGTACTCGTCCATTCCCGGCGTCGCCGAGATGATCTTCGAGTGCGGGCCCTTCCAGTGCTCCATGCCCTGCTGGCGGGGCTGATCGGTGCGCATCCACAGCAGGATCGATGACGCGAACGGCTTCTTCGTATACGCGATCGTGTTCGTCATGGCGTGTTCTCCTGGTCGGATCGGATGCCGCTCAGCGGGCGAGGAACCGGGCGGCGACGGGCGCGAAGCGGTCGTGGAACTGGAAGATGCCGCCGTGGCCGGAGTCGGGGTAGATGATCAGCTCCGACCCTGCGATGCGGCGGTGCAGGTCATCGGAGAGCACCGAGGGCACCATGCGGTCGTGGTCGCCGTTGGCGATGAGTGTGGGTTGCGTGAGCTTCGAGAGGTCGGCGGGTGCCGAGCGGCCCCACTTCTTGATCGCCTTCAGCTGCGTCTGGAATGCCTTCACGCTGATCGGCTCGTCGCGGTCGGCGGTGCGCTCTGCGAGTCGCGCGACGAACGCCTTGCCGGCGCGCTTGCCGGCCGTGTTCCGGTTGAAGAACAGGAACTCCTTCGGGTCCGACCGGGTCAGGGCGGCACGCAGCATGTCGAGGTAGGTGACGCCCGCGACCTTGTCGATGTCCTTCCCGCCGGCGGGACCGGTGCCGGTGAGCACGAGCTTGCGCACGAGCTCGGGGTGCTCGACGACGAGGGCCTGGGCGACCATGCCGCCGAGCGAGAACGAGAAGACGTCGATCTGGTCGAAGCCGAGCGCACGGATGAAGGTGTAGGCGTCAGCGGCCATCGCCTCGACCGAGTCGGGCACCTCGCCGGTGGAAGCGCCGACGCCGCGGTTGTCGAAGGTGATGACGTGGCGGCCTTCGGCGATGGGGTCGATGATGCGCGGGTCCCAGTTGTCGAGCGTCGCGGCGAGGTGCACGAAGAAGACGACCGGCACGCCGCCCTTCGGGCCCAGCTCGCGGTAGGCGTAGGTGACGTCGCCCGCGGTGATCGTGCGGGTGGGCGCCGTGGCGTACGACATGACGGGGCCGCTCGCGGTCTCGGGGGTGGTGCTCATGAGAATTCTCCTTGTTGGTGAGTTGACTCAATTATGAGTCGGC
Organism: Agromyces sp. Root1464; assembly: GCF_001427265.1. Classification (NCBI taxonomy): domain Bacteria; kingdom Bacillati; phylum Actinomycetota; class Actinomycetes; order Micrococcales; family Microbacteriaceae; genus Agromyces; species Agromyces sp. Root1464. The sequence goes on along the minus strand of NZ_LMFU01000001.1, from coordinate 156,016 downwards.
TCAGGAAAATTGTCAAGCGAAGCCGCGCGCCACCCCCGTTCTCGGGTCTGGTGGAACCGGCGCGACGGGTCGATTGTTGGCACAGCTCCGCATCGAACCCGACGAACGCGGATCGACGGCTTGGTGCCGCCTCGAGGAGACCCCGTGTCCAACGCGCTTCGTCTGCAATCCGTCGCTGCACCCGTTCCCGATTCGCGGCGTTCGACTCGCCTCGCACTCGTGCTGTTCACGGTCCTGGCGATGATCGTCGTGCTCGCGACCCCGTCGGTCGCGTTCGCGGCCGTCACAGCGACGCAGCTGCGCTACGCGTGCGCGCAGAAGTCGAACGGGTTGCTGCGAGTGGCCTCGAGCGCAGGCGACTGCCGCACGAAGCAGGAGACGCCGGTCACGATCTGGCCGGGCCCGACCGCGCTCTGCACCCAGCCTGACGGCTCGGTGCGCCGCTTCGCGTCGGCGAAGTCGTGCATGGGCGCGAAGCCCGCCGGTACGCTCCTCGTCGTGCCGACCACCAACGGCCAGCCCGTGTACTTCTGCGCTCCGAGCTCGGGGGTGCTGCGCCGGGTGAGCGCCTCGACGGTGTGCCTCAGCACCGAGCAGCGCTACGTCATCGGCAACCACGCGCCGAGCGCCCTCACGCTCTCGAACGACTCGCTGCTCGAGAACGAACCCGCCGCGACGATCGTCGGCACCCTCGGCCTCGTCGACGAAGACCCCGCCGCGACGCCCGCGTTCGCGCTGGTCAGCGGCGCCGGCAGCACCGACAACGCGGCGTTCACGATCACCGGATCGACGCTCAAGACCGCGGCGAGCTTCGACTTCGAGACGAAGGCGAGCTACTCGATCCGCGTGCGCGGCACCGACGGGTACGGCGGCAGTCTCGAGCAGATGTTCACGATCAGCGTGCTCGACGTCGTCGAAGACGTGCCGCCGACCGCCGTCGCCGATACGACGACCGTCGACGAAGACGCCGCACCGACGACCGTCGACGTGCTCGTCAACGACGAAGACGTCGACGGCGGGCCGATCACGATCAGTGGCGTCGGCCAGCCCGATCACGGCACCGTCGTGATCGCCGGCGACGAGGCATCCGTCACCTACGAACCCGACGCCGGATACTGCAACGCCCCGCCCGGCACGACCACCGACGAGTTCACCTACACCCTCGCGCCCGGCGGCTCGACGACGACGGTCGGCGTGAAGGTCACGTGCGTCGACGACCTGCCGGTCGCCGCCGACGACGAAGCCACCGTCGACGAGGATGCCGCCGCCACGGCGATCGACGTGCTCGCGAACGACACCGACAGCGACGGCGGCGCGCGCTCCATCACGAGCGTCGTGCAGCCCGAGTACGGCACGGTCGTCATCACGGGCGGTGGCACCGGCCTGACGTACCAGCCCGACGCCGAGTACTGCAACGCGCCACCCGGTGACGCGAACGACGTGTTCAGCTACACGCTGAGCCCCGGCGACGCGAACGCGCAGGTCTCGGTGAAGGTGATCTGCATCGCCGATGCGCCCGTCGCCGACGACGAGACGTTCGACGGTCCCGACGGGGCGGTCGGCAACACCTTCCTCATCGTCGACGACCCGAGCGACGGCGCGATCGACCTCTCCCGCCCGCACCTCCTCGTCGCGGGCAACCTGCTCGAGGGCGACACCGACGCCGACCCGGGCACCGAGCTCGCGATCGAGTCCGGTGTCACCGTGACCGAGCAGGGCGGCTTCGTCTACCTCGAGGCCGACGGGGACTTCGCCTATCTGCCACCAGTCGGCTGCAACGCCACTGCCGACGGGTTCGACTACGCCGTCACCGACCAGGGCGTCGTGCAGGCGCTGACCGACACCGGGCATGTGACCATCGCCATCAGCGACTGCGTCTGGTACGTCGACAACGCCGCCGACGGCAACGACGGCAACGGGAGCAAGCCGTTCGACACGATCGCGCAGGCCGCGGCGGCGAGCAGCGCGGGCGACGACATCTTCGTGTTCGACGGCGACGGCTCCTCGACCGGGTATTCGACCGCGATCGTGCTCGACGACGACCAGCAGCTCATCGGCGAGGCATCCGATCTCGTCGTCGGCGGCCGCCTCTTGCACCAGGGTGACCCGGCCAAGCGGCCGACGATCACCGCGTCGCCAGGAGCGAATGTCGTCAGCCTCGGCGTCGGCAACCGTGTCGCCGGGCTCGAGGTTCACCCGGTCACCACGGGCGGCGGCATCCGCGTCTCCGGCCCTGGCGGCGACGCGACCATCGACGACGTGCGTATCGTCGACACGGGCGCCGGCGGCATCGGGCTCGCGTTGCAGAACGCGACGGGTACGAACACGATCGGCGACCTCGAGGTCGACGTCATCGGCCTCGGCGTCGTCGTCAACGACACCGCGAAGATCGTGTTCGATCCGGCGGCCACCGTGAGCATCCGCACCTCCGGAAGCGGGTGGGCGTTCCTCGCGCAGCGCAGCAACCTCGAGGGAAGCCAGATCGATCGGATCGTCGTCGACGATTCATTCGACAGCGGCGTCAGGCTGCAGCAGACGACCGGCGCCATCACCTTCGGCGACCTCGATATCCGCACGCTGAACTCGACCCAGGCGGCGTTCTCGCTGGTTCTGACCGGCCCGGTGACCGTGCCCGCGAACGCGACCGCGAAGATCGTCGCGACCAACGGCCCGGCGGTCGACGTCGCCGCGTCGTCGGGCTCGTCGCTCTCGTTCGACGAGGTGACCTCGACGAAGAGCAGCGTGTACGGCATCAACCTCGACGAGATCGGCGCGGGCACGTTCTCGGCGGCAGCCGGCGAGCTCTCCGCGGGGCCCTTCGGATCCACCCCCTTCAGGGTGCGCGGCGGCAGCGGCGACATCTCGTACGGCGGCTCGATCACCGACGGACCCGCAACCACGAGTGTCGACATCCAGAGCCGCACCGGCGGCACCGTCACGCTCTCGGGGTCGATCACCGACGGCAGCGACACGGGCGGCGGCGTCGTCGTCGCGAACAACACCGGCGGCGCCACCGTGCTCTCGGGACCGTCGAAGCACCTCGAGACCGGCGCGAATCCGGGCGTCTCGTTCGGGTCGTCCAACGGGCACGCCCTCTCGATCACCGGTGGCGGCCTCGATGTCACGACGACGAGCGGGGTGCCGCTCGCCGCCTCCCTCTCGGGCACCATCGTCGTCACCGGCGAGGGCAACACGCTCTCGAGCACGACCGGCACCGGGCTGTCGATCGTGCTGACCGGCATCGGGGCCGACGACGTCACATTCCGGCGAATCTCCTCGAACGGAGCGCCCTCGGGCATCGTGCTGCTCGGCACGGGCACGGCGGGCGGCCTGCACGTCACGGGCGACGGCAGCACGATTCAGGGCGGGGATGCCTCGGGCGGCATGATCGCCGCCACCACCGGTGACGGCATCTCGCTGCTGAGCACGGCGGATGTCTCGCTCCGTAACATGCGCGTCGAGAACAGCGCCGGCAACGGCATCGGGGGCGTCGGCGTCATCGGGTTCTCGTTCCTCAGCGGCACGGTCACGGGGGCGGGTGACGCCGACGGCGAAGACGGCATCGCCTTCGACGGGTCGAACGCCAACCTCTCGGGTGCGGTCGACATCTCGAACAGCGTGCTCACCTCGAACGAGGCATCCGGCATCTCGATCACGAACGCGGGCGGCACCATCTCGTCGGCGACCATCAGCGGCAACCGCATCTCGGATGCCGGCGACCTGCTCACGCCGGGGGCGGCGCTGCTGCTGCAGGCCACAGGAACCACCGGCGGCGCCGCGACGATCACGAAGGCGACGATCTCGTCGAACGTGATCACCGACTTCCGCGCCGGGCACGGAATCAGGCTCATCGGCGGCAACCAGGCGGGAGCCGCGAAGTCGACGCTCGGGAATCCCGGTAGCGTCACGAACGTCGTCGCGGTGACCGGCAACCGCATGGACGGCGGCAGCGGCGGCATCGAGCAGCAGCCCGAAGCGTTCGTCGACATGCAGGTGCTCGGCGCTGCCGACGCCAACGTCGACGTGTCGACGAACGGCACGGATGCCGAGCCGATCCGCCACCTCGACTGCCAGGCGATCTCGGTGCTCACGGGCGGCGCGGCGAACGTCACGGCCAAGTTCGATGCCAACGTCATCGCCGCGGGCAGCCGGCCGGGATGCGCCGGAATCAACGCGAACGCGATCTCGCTCAACACGGTCGGTGCGACCCTCGCGGCACGCGTGACGAACAACAAGGTCAGCGCGACCGGCGGCCCCGGCATCTTCGTCGGAGCGTCAGGCGCGGGCATGACCACGGCGAGGGTGACGGGCAACAACGTGCTCGCGCCGACCGGCGATGGGTATGCGGGGTACGCGGGCATCATCGTCGCAGCGGGCTCGATCGCCGGCCCGGATTCGCCCGTCTGCGTGGCGATCACGGGCAACACGACCGCCGGTGGCACCGGGGTGTTCCAGGCGACGGGCATCCAACTCTCGAAACTCTCGACCGACCCGACGATCAACGACTTCGGCATCGAGGGGCTCCCGCAGGGCCAGACGGCGTCGCCCGCCGTCGAGAACTACATCAACGGGCTCAACACGAGCGCGTCGGGCAGCGTCGGTGTCGGTGGCACCGTGCTCTCGACGGCGACGAGCGGGTTCACCTCGTGCACGACCGGCCTGTGAGCGTCTCGTGCGACCGTGTCTCTGAAGCCCTCGTGCGCGCACCGGCGGAAGCGAGCGAGAGGGTGCGCATGCGCCATCCGTACCAGGCGATCGCGAGGGTCATGATCGAGTAGATCGTGAGGGCCTGCAGCACGTAGGCCGGGTAGTCGATGAGCCAGCGGGGTTCCGAGGCGCCGGTGCCGAAGGCGGGGTTGTCGCTCACGGATGGCACGACGGTGCCGACCCAGTAGCCGACGGCCTGCGCCGCCGCGTAGATGAGCACGGCGGCCGCGAGTACCAGCCAGGCACTGCCGGTGCGTGACCGCCACACCGCCCGCGTCTTCGCGAGCGCGACGCGAGGCGTCCATCGTTCCGCGACAGGCGCCGCGATGGCGCTCATCCACGGGGCGGCGATGAAGGCCGCGACGAGCAGCGCGAGCAGAGCGAACATGCCGATCATGAGCAGTTGCTCACTGCCCGCCCGGCTACGCATGAGCTCGGGGATCAGCAGCAATGCGAGGAGGGGAAAGCACGCGACGACGGAGGCGAGCCAGATTCGGAGGAAGGCGGCGATGGGCATGTCTCGAATCTAGAAAGAGCGGATGCCGCGGGGGAATCCGGAGAACCCCCGGTTCCTCACTCTCGTTCGGGTCGCTCGAGCGGCACGAACTCCTGCCCGTTCTGAAGCACGGCGAACCAGGCGCCGCCGCTCTCGCCGGCGGCCCGCCGCTCGGTGGCCCGCCGTGCCAGCTCGGCGCGCTCGGCTCTGGCTGCGTCGGCCCATGCCGTGAAGATCGCGGCGGCCTCCGGATTCGTGGGCTGCCCGGGCGAGCGGTAGCTCGTGTGTCGCGGTCCGAACCAGACGCCCTGCGGCACGTCGAACTCGATCTCGAAGGCCGATCCCAGCTCGTCGCCGAGGCGATGCGCGAGCTCCTGGCGCTCCCGGTCGACCCGGCCGGGCAGCTCGGGTGAGCGCCACTCGAAGTCGGAGTCGAGGCCCTCGTCGTAGAGCCGCCCCCACGCCTGCAGGTCGGTGATCAGCTCGGGGCTGAGCCCGCTCTGCTCGTATCGGACCGGGTCGGGAAACCAGACCACCGACGAGGCGTAGTCGTACATCAGTCGCACGACGTCGGTGTCGTATCGGTACTCCCGGGCGCCCATGGCCCGATCCTACGACTCGTCGCGACGCCGCATCTCGTGAGAGCGGGTCTCGATACGGCGCTGGCGCGCCTACGCGACCGGCGTGGTCTGCGTGTCCGCGCGGCGGTACCGAAGTACCGAAGTACCGAAGTACCGGCCGCCTCGACGGCGAACGCCCGGCCCTCGCGAAGAGGCCCGGGCGTTCGGTGCGCCGCCCGGGAGCTAGGCCTGCTTGCGGCCGCGCCGCGCGGTGACCGCGAGCACGATGCCGACGGCTCCGACCAGCAGGCCGGCGACGCCGAGTGCGCGCGCGACCACGTCGTCGGAGCCGGCGTCGTCGGCCGAGCCAGAGGAACTCGCTGTCTCGGACTCGTGCTCCGCCGAGGCATCCGCTTCGACCGCGTGGCCGTGGCCGTCGGCGCTCGCCTCGGTGACCGTGATCGTGGGGGCGGGGTGCTCGGGCTCCTCCTCGCCCTCCTCGGCGATGGCGCTCCAGTCGGTCTGGCCCTCGGCGCACTCCTGCAGCACCGGGAAGGCCAGGGTCTCGCCCGCGGCGTCCGCCGGCAACTGCAGCGACAGCTCGATGACGTCACGCAGGTCGCTCGGCAGCGGGGTCACCGCCGTGTAGACGACCGAGCTCACGCGCTCGGTGATGTTGGCCCCGTGCGAGTCCTTGCGGGCTGCGTCGAACTGCTCGACGACCTTCTCGATGGTCCAGCCCGGGTTGACGGTCGGCGTGACTCGGTCGATGCCCTCGGGCATCGTGAAGGTGAGCTTGGTCGTGGGGCTCTCGCCGCAGCCGTGCGGGGTGCCGAAGCTCAGCACGGTGTAGGCGCCGGCGGCCGTCGCGCTGGGGTCGACGACGACGTGGGCGCTCGCCGCGAGCGGTGCGGCGAGGGCGAGTGCGGTGCCCGCGCCGAGGGCGATGGCGGCGGCGAGGGTCGTGCGGATGGAGGTCTTCATGTCTCTGCTTTCAGGGTCTGCGAACGGACGCACACGATCGAGGTGTGCTTCGGAGCGTTCGCGAATGCGGATGTGTCAGCGAGTCGCCGCGAGGGCGGCGAAGGGCTGACGCGGTGGTCCGCGGTACCGCAAGGCGGTGCAGAGCAGTGAGGAGGCATCCGCGCCGACCACTCGTGGGGCGGCGGGCACGACGTGCGCCGTCAGCGGCGGCACGAGCGGAGCCGTGAGCACGATGCGCGCGATGTCGACGCCGCGCGCCGCGAACCGCACGGCCTCGTGCATGCGATCGGCGAGGGCCACCGCGAAGATCGTGAGGATGGCGGCGACCGAGTGCGCCACGAGCATCGCAGGGCCGAAGTGCTCGTCGTGCACGGGGGCGCCGGCCGAGAACATCATCGCGCTGCCCGAGCCGTGGTGGTGCGATCCGGCGGCAGGAGCCGGTGCCACGGTGCCCGTGCCGGCCCTCGGGGTCAGCGAGTAGAGCGCGTGCAGCGCGAGCTGGGCGCCGACGGCGGCGAATACCGCGCGCGGAGTACTGCACCGGCCGCCCACGACCACCATCGCGAACGGCGCCGAGATGGCCAGCGCCAGGGCGATCGTCACGACGCCGGGCGGCGCACCTCCGCCGACGGTGTGCGCGAGCGAGGCGGAGACGATCGCGGTGCCGACGACGGCGAACGCCCGTCTCACCTGGGCGCCGCGACCGATCTGCACCCTGAGATTCTACGGTCGCACCGACCCGCGACGCTGCACGGATGTCGCACGGAGACCGAAGACGACGGATGCCCCGAACCGTCCCGGGTCCGGGGCATCCGCTCACGCTCGCTCAGTCGCGAGCGTCGCGCGGCATCAGCCGCACGTGCGCGCCGCATACGGCGCGGCGACCGTCGCCGACACCGATGCGTCGCCGACCGTGGCGGTGGCCGACGCCTCACCCGCGGCGACGCTCGAGGCGCGCGCCGCGAAGGTGTGCACCGCGTTCGCACCGGGTGCGACCGTGGCGAACGACTTGTCGCCGAAGGCGGTCGAGATCTCGATCGCCGCAGGCGTGCTCTCGTGGTTCGTCGCCTTGACGCTCACGTACACCTTGGAACCGATGCAGCGGGTCTCGGCGACCGCATCGACGGCGACCTCGGGCGTCTCCGCCGAGATCTGCGGCGCGTCGACCGCCCAGTAGCCGCTGTTCCCGGCGTTGGAGAGGCGCCAGCCGATGCGCACCTTACTCGCCGTCGCCGGCGCGGTGGCACTGAGCGACACCGGCTGGTTGATCTCGAACACCGTGCCCTGAGCGCTGTCGCGGCTCCAGAGCACCTGGCTCGAGCCGTCACCGAACTCGGCGATGACTTCGGCGTGCTGCGGGATGCCCGCCGTGATCTGGCGGTAGTGGTGGAAGAACGAGAGGTCGACCGCGCCGCCCGGCTTCACCGCCTGCCACGGCGAGTACAGGGTCGAGTCGAAGCGAGCGCCCGTGGCTGCGGGGTCGCCGAGGTCGTTCCACTCGTCGGCGTCAGCCACGGCGATCACGTCACGGCCGCGCACGAACGATCCGCGGCCCTGGCCCTCCTCGCTGGTGGCCCAGAACTCGTCGGACATGAAGGACCAGCCGCGGTATTCGCGCACGCCGACCGCAGGCGTCTTCTCGTCGATCGCCCAGCCAGCCGGGGTCTGCTTCGTCCAGCCCTTCGTGTCGGCGGGCTTGGGCGCCTCGTCGAGCACGCCCTGGAATGAGCCGGCCACCGTGTCGAACGGATCCTGCGACTCGGTGCCGATCGGCACGCCCTCGAGGCCCCAGGTCGGGTCGATCGCAACGTCGAGGTGTCGGAGGATCGTCGGGACGATGTCGACCTGACGCCACTCGCGCGTCGCCTGGCCGGTCACCGGTACCTCGCCGCCGGCCGCGAGGGTCCAGATGGCGCGGCTCGTGTGCTGGTCGCCGCCGTGGCCGTAGCCCGTGACGCCGTGGTCGGTCGAGGCGACGACGAGCCAGTCCTCGGCCGCGTAGCTCTCACGTGCCTCCATCGCGGCGATGAGCTCGCCGACCTGCTGGTCGAGCTTCTCGACCGCCGCCTTGTACTCGGGCGACTCGGCCGTGTAGGCGTGTCCCATCGCATCGGCGTCGTGCAGGTAGACGTACATGAGATCGGGGTTGCGGGTGTCGAGCACCTCGACGGCATCGGCGACGCTCAGGGCATCGGTGATCTTCTGGTTCGCGCCGACCTGCTGCATCTTCACGTCGGGCGTCGCGATGACGTACTGGTTCAGCGGCGCCCAGTCGAGCGTCGAGAACGTCGAGAAGTCCGGGTTCACCTGTTCGACCCGGGTGAGGATGTCGGGGTACTGCGTGAAGTTCGGGTTCGTGAAGCTGTTGTCGGGCGAACGGTGCTTGTCGACCCAGACGCCCGTGAGCAGGTTCGCGTGCCCGTGTCCGGACCAGGTGCCCGCGAGCGCGCTGTCGGGCATGTACCCGACGCCGAACTGGCCGCGGGCGGCGAGGGCGTCGAGGTTCGGCGTCGCGTAGTCGCGCAGCTTGTCGATGCGCATGCCGTCGAAGTCGATGAAGAGCACCTTCTTGCCGCTGATGCCGTCGGGCACGTCCGCCGGGCCCTTCGGCGGATCGGGCAGCGGGTGCTCGGCGCCGGCGACCGGGGCATCCGTCACCGTGACGTCGTCGATGGCCCAGTACCAGTCGTTCGTGGCCTGCTCGATGACCCAGCCGAGTCGCATCGACGTGGCTCCGGCGGGAACCTCGATGGGCTGGGTGAGCAGCTTGTTCTGCAGGTAGACCTGATCGCCGAGCACGGCCGTGCTGTACTCGAAGAGCCGCTCGGGGGCGGCGCCGTCGAACGACACCTGGAGGGCGGCCACCTGCGGGCCGGTCTGGCGGTAGTTCGAGGCGAAGTTGACGTGCACCGTCGACTTGCCCGCGACCGCGATGTCGGGCGAGGTGAGCGTGCTCGCGAAGAGCTGCTCGGCGGGGGAGTTGCCGTCGTCCCATTCGTCGTTATCGGCGACCGCGATGACGCCGGTCGCGCGCGTGAACGCCTCCCGGCCCTGGCCGGTCTGCGCGGCCGACCAGAACTGCGGCGTCGCGAACGTCCATCCGCGCCACTCGGGCTTGCCCTTGCCGGTCATCGACGCGTCGCTCGTGACGGTCCATCCCGCGGGTGCGTTCGGGGTCCAGCCGAGCGTGCCGACGGGGATGTGCGTCTCGCCGACCCGCGGCTGCAGCGATGCCGTCAGCGAGTCGAAGTTCTCGGCCGCGATCGGCGTGGCCGTCTCTGCGGCGACCGCAGGCGAGATGCCCGCCGTGGCCAGCAGGGCGATCGAGGCCGCGGCGAGGATCGCGGGGGCCCTGGAGCCCTGCCGGGGGCGGCGCGTTGGACGGAGGATCATCGTTGCTCACTTTCATCAAGGCTGATTGTTTGTGATTCAAATCGCGATCAAACGCTCACATCAGATCAGTGCCGTGACAGCCCCGTCAAGAGGCCGTCGATACCGATTTCCGATGGCCTCGATCACTCGAACGATCGAGCCCCCTGATCAGGCGGATCGACCGCCTGTTGTCCGAACGACTCCCGCCGGAGTTCACGCGCCGTTCGCCGCTCGGCGACGAACCGGCAGCCGGGTCGAGCCCGCCCGTCCGTAGCGTCGCGATGGTTGCGCACCGCTCGGTGCGAATCCGCACTCGATTCCGGAGGATCCATCCGCATGCCTTTCTCGCGAAAGCCGGCCGTCGCCCTTCCCGGTGCGGTCGCGGTCGCGGTGGCGGCCGTCATCGCCGCAGCTGGGGCGGCCGCACCGGTCGCCCACGCCACCGACGACCTCGCCGCGCCGACGTTCAGCGTCGACGGCGGCCGCCACGTCGGCCCGACCACCGTCGAGCTCTCGGCGCCGGCGGGCGCCGACATCCGCTACACGCTCGACGGCTCGATGCCCACGCTCACGAGCCCGCGCTACGAGGGGCCGATCACGATCGAGGAGTCCGCGAACCTCTCGGCCGTCTCCGTGCTCGGCGGCGAGGTGTCCGCCGCCGAGATCGAGGGCTACCTCATCAAGTCCGAGGAGCCGCTGCTCTCGTTCGTCGTCATGAGCGACATCGAGACCACGAGCTACGACGAGGCCAGCCGGGCGCGCTGGGACCACTACTTCGACACGATCACGTCGATCCAGGCCGCGCCCGACCTGATCCTCTCCAACGGCGACCAGATCGCCGACAACAACTACAACACCGGCCCGCACCACCAGGTGATCCGTTCCCTGCTGAGCGACGGCCTCACGAGCCACGGCCTCGACGACACGAAGATGCTCGTCACCTTCGGCAACCACGACGACCGGCTGAACGTGATGTCCCAGTACTACCCGACCGAGTGGTTCCCGCACACTGGCGGCGGCTACTACGAGCAGGTCGTCGAGGGGCACCACTTCCTGATCTTGAACACCGAGGCCTACGACGCGACGCAACGCGCCTGGCTGCAGGGCAGGCTCGCCGCGATCGCGGCCGAGCCCGGCGCACTCAACCGGCCCGTGTTCGTGGTCGGCCACCGCCCGACGCCGGGCACGGTGAACGACGGCGCCCAGGCAACGAACCCGGCGATCGCCGCCGATCTGGCGGCCTACCCGCAGTCGGTCTTCATCTCGGGGCACTCGCACCTGAACGTGAACAGCGAGAAGTCGATCCACCAGAAGGACTTCACGGCCGTGAACGACGGCTCGATGTCGTACTCGCAGATCCCGCGCGACGCGTACCAGAACTACGGCCCGCACCTGATCGACAACTTCACGCTGCCGGTGCCGCAGGCGATCTTCATCGAGGTCTACGCCGACCGCACCGAGATCGACCGCATCGCCTTCAGCGCCGAGCCGCGTCGCACCTACGACGCGAACGGCGGCTGGGCGCCGTACCCGCCGACGGTGCCGACCCCGAGCGCGGGCGCACTGGCCGGCCCGACCTGGACGGTTCGGCTCGACGGGGCGACCGCAGCCGAGGTGAAGGCGAACTTCGACTACACCGACGCCGTCCGCGCCGACCGCACCGCTCCCGTGCTCGGTGACGAGCCGAGCGTGCGTTCGACCGCGACGGGCTCGGTGCTGCGCGTGCCGCGGGCCAGCGACGACGAGCAGGTCTCCGGCTACGACATCACGGTGACGGATGTCGCGACCGGCGCCGCGGCGCTGCCGTTCCGTGCCGGGGCGAAGGTGTCCAGCGACTTCTTCTTCGCGCCGATGCCCTCCGTGCTCGAGATCCCGCTCGCCATCAAGCAGGGCCTCCAGCCCGCCTCACCGGTCGTCTCGCTCACGAACGGCCGCGCGTACACCGCCACCGTGACCGCGGTCGACGGCTGGGGCAATCGCTCCGCGACGACGTCGGTCGACTTCGTCGCCGGCTTCGACGGCGTTCCGGTCGAAGCCGAGGCGCGATGCCTCGGGTCGAAGGCGTACGTGACGGTCAAGGCGGCGAACGACGAGGCCGACGCGGTCGCGCTCGCGATCAGCACCGTGTACGGCGAGAAGTCGTTCGCGAACGTGATCGCGGGCAAGGGCTCGGTGCACTCGTTCCCGGTGCGCGCGGCGAGCGCGCCCGCGGGAGAGGTCACCGTGCAGGCGACCCGCGTGATCGGCGGTGTTCCCGTGACCGTCGCGACGACTGCTCCATACGACGCCGCGACCTGCGAGTGAGCCGAACCGAACCACCCCAAGACCGATGCACCACGAGAGAGAAGAGATACCCGAGATGAAGAGCATCACCAAGACCACCGCGGCGCGTGTCACGGCCGTCGCCGTCGGCGCCATGCTGCTGACGGCCGCGGCCGCGGCCGCCGCCGCGAACGCCGATGAGCTCGTGGGCGGCGACAGCACCGTCGACGTCACCGTCGAGGTGGCTCCGCTGACCGAGCCTGGCGTGCTCGCGATGACCGTGGCCGGCACCGAGGTCGCGCTGACCGAAGGAACGTCGGACGCGCCTGCCGTTCGCGAGTTCACGGGGCAGCTGCCGACGGTCACGATCACCGACACCCGCACGGCGGAGGAGATCCCCGACGCCGCCGCCTGGTACGTGCTCGGCACGACGAGCGACTTCGTGGGCGACGCCGGCCAGGCGCCGATCGGAGCCGGGCACCTCGGGTGGCGCCCGAACCTCGTCGACGGCGGAGCGTCGGGACTCGTCGCCGTCGGCGATGAGGTCGTGACCGTGATCGACGCGCCCACGCAGGGCGAGAACAACGTCGGCCTCGTCGACCAGGAGCTGTTCGCCTCGGCCTGGGACTCCGAGGATGTCGCGGCCGACGGCGCATGGACCGCGAACGCGGACCTCTTCCTCCGCACCGCGAGCGACGTGGCACCCGGCAACTACACGTCGAAGCTCACCCTGTCGCTGTTCGAGTGACGGCCACGAGCTCGAGTGACGGCCACGAGCTCGAGTGACGGCCACGAGCTCGAGTGACGATCACGACTTCGAGTGACGGCCACGACCGGCGGGCGCGTCCTGCGCGCCCGCCGGTTCGGCCCCGGGTGTTCGGGTCACCCGAGCTTGTCGGCGTGCCGGTGCACGACGCGCCATCCGCCCGGCTCCCGCCGGTACACCTGCGTGGCCCGCAGCGTGAAGGTGCGCGGCTCGCCGTCGACCGATGCCGAGGCGCGCTCGTAGCCCACCGTGTACGCGGCTTCGCCGAGCACGTCGAAGGCGATGAGGTCGAACGCGTAGTCGGTGCAGTTCGAGAAGCTCGTCGACAGCTCCTCGAACGCGTCGACGAGTTCAGCGCGGTTCGAGGCGTTGCGCCAGGCGCCGAGCACGCTGACCGGTTCGTCCGCCGACCAGATCGCGCGACGGGGGCCGTCATCGCCGTCGAACATGGCGCGTTCGGCCCGCACGAACTCGCTCTGGAGCCAGATCAGGAAATCCTCGCGATCGCTCATGGTCTCAGGATCCTCCGGTCTCCTGCCGTGCACAATCACCTCGTGCGCCCTGCTGGCCTGGAGGCGGCTGCTGTGCCAGTGTGAGCAGCGACCCGTGTCGAGCGTGCGACGGAAGGCCAGTCATGAGCGAGGAATCGGCGATCGTCGCCCCGGCAGTCGCGAGTCCCAGGGCACCCGTGTCCCGCTGGCGGCACCGGCCCTTCATCGAGATCGTCGCCGTCGCGATGCTCTCGGTGACCGCCATCCTCACGGCGTGGTGCGGCTTCCAGGCGTCGAAGTGGAGCGGCGAGCGGTCGATCGCCTTCGCCGAGGCATCCGCTGCCCGGGTCGAGGCGAGCGATGCCGACAACCAGGCGCGTGAGGCCCGGGTCGTCGACCTGATCATCTACTCCGATTGGGTCACGGCGGGCGCTCAGGGCGAGACGGCCCTCGCCGACGCCATCGAGGCCCGGTTCACCCCGCACTTCGCACTCGCCTTCGACGCGTGGCGAGACGGCGACGAGGCGGCCCAGGGCCCGTTCGCGATGCCCGAGTACGTGCCGCCGGGAACAGCCGAGAGCGCGGAACGCTCGGCGTACGCCGAAGCGAGGTTCGCCGACGCGGTCGAGGACACCGAGCGGGGCGACAGCTACTCGCTGCTGACCGTGCTGTTCGCCCTCGTGCTGTTCCTGACCGCGATGGCCCAGCGCGACATCCACCACATCGCGGCGTGGATGATGCTCGGGCTCGCGGGTCTCATCGCCGTGGGCGGACTCATCGTGCTGCTCACCTTCCCGACGCGATTCTGAGCCTGCGGCGCTCCTTCGGCGGCGCGGCGCGCCCGTGCTCGCCCCCCGAAAGCGGGTGAGCATCCCTCAGTGTCACCCCTGTCGCGGTGCGATGCCGCGTCACTAGACTCGCGCCAGGCAGGCTGCGGATCATGCGCGAGCAGGGGATGGGACGTCGACCGCCACGGGCATCGGGAGCGGTGCTCGCGGCCGGTGCCGTCCTCGCGCTCGCAGGCTGCAGCGCGAACGTCGGCGACGGCAGCTCGCTCAGCTCGTGGACGGCCGGGATCAGCACGCGATGGCAGTCGTTCGTCGAGGTCGTGCTCGTGCCGGTCGGCGACGCACTGCTCGCGATGCTCGTCGCGTGGCTCGTGCTCGCGGTCGGTGGACGGCTCGTCGCGCTCATGCCGGGCGTGCGGAACCTGACGATCCGCCGTCGCACCGGAGCCGTCCTGCGGGTCGTCGGCTGGGCCCTCGTCGGGATCACCCCGGTCGTCATCGTGATCGCCACCGCCTCCGTGAGCGACGGGTTCGCCGCCTGGCTCGTGGTCGCCCTGCCGCTCGCGCTCGTCGCGATCGCGGTGCTCGGCCCGGGGCTCGCGAGCCGCTCGCGCCTCGACGCCAAGGTGATGGACTCCGACGGCTCGGTGAACACCGCGTGGTCGATCGACGCCCTGAACCAGGTGCGCAACGCGAACCTCGATGACCCCGCCGAGCGCGTCGAGCGGCCGAGCACGCCCGACCTCGGCGAGTTCATCGCGATCGCCGACCGCAGCGGCAGCGGCATCGCCTCCGCGATCGCCTGGCTGTTCCAGGTGCTGTTCAACTCGGCCCCGTGGATGCTGCAGGTCACGATCCTCGACGAACGCTCGGGCATCGCGACGCTGCGCCGCAACGGCCACCCGGTCGACGAGGTCGAACTCGCACTCGAGTGGGAGTCGGCCCAGTCCGACCAGCACCGCAAGCTGCTCGCGCTCGCCGCGGGCTTCACCGCGATGACGATGGCCGAACGGTATCCCGACGTGCGCGGGTTCTATCGCGCGACGGGCTGGAAGTCGGTCGGGTTCCTCGGCCTCGCGCGCATGACGAGCGGCGCCGAGCACCGCCACTACCTGAACCGGGCGATCGAGGAGGACCCGACGAGCATCCTCGCGGAATACGATCGCGTCTTCGACCGGGTCGACGGGCTCGACGACCAGACGGCGCACGAGGCCTTCCTCGACCGCATCGAGCCGATCGTGAACCAGGCGGCCTGGCTCTGCGGCGAGCCGCCGGTGTTCGACGACGTGCCGCCGAAGGTCTGGCACGCCTACGTGCGCACCGCCGCCGCGGTCGGCGGACGGCGCCTCGACCCCTCAGATGTGCGCGCCGCCCTGCGGCCGATCCGCATCCGCCTCGACGAACGTCGGCGGGCCCGACCGCCCGCACCCGAGCCGCATGCGATGCTGCTGCGCAGCCTGATGGCCTACCTCACGGCGGCCCGCAACTGGTCGGCCTTCGTCGACCTCGCCGGCGAGACCGACGGCGACGGCACGGGCGACGGCGACGGCGTCGCCGTGCGACGCGAACGCATCCACGATGCCGTCGTGCGCTACATCGCGCTCCTCGAGCACCAGACCGGCGGGCCGCGCCGCGACCCGAACCGGGTGCTCTCGCGCATGCGCGCCCGAGCCGCCCTCAGCTACGTGATCTTCACCCCCGGCATCGCCGACGAATGGGCCGCAGCGGATGCCGCCGGCTCCGCCGCCCGCGGTGCGGCACGGCTGCCGGCGAAGCAGGCGACGGAGGCCCGGGTCGCGGCCGCCGCTCGCCGCTGGATGGAGGATGCGAACGGCTCGCTCGAGGTCGAGATCCGCTACTCGTGCGCCTGCTTCACCGCCCGCCGCGCCCTCGCGGTGGCCGCGCCCGAGGAGCACGACGCCCTCGTCGCCGAGGCGATCCGAGGCATCCGCTATGCCAGGCAGGTCGACTTCTACCAGCGGGAGGCCGCGCGCGACCCCGAACTGATGCTGCTCGGCCGCGAACCGCGCATGCGCGAGCTCGTGCTCGCCCCCATCAGCTCCCCGTGGCAGATCGCCCGGTTCGCGGCGGTGCGCGACCGGCTCGAGCAGCGCGGCATCTTCGATCCGGCCGGCATCGCCGACGCGTCCGGCCTGCTCGGCCTCGGCGACGCCCTCGGCCTCGGCGCCGAGGAGTTCGCGATGCTCGTCGACGCCTCCGAGATCCTCAAGACGGGCATGGCGACCGACGAGGGCTGCCTGACCGAGACCGAACGGCTGCGGGCGGTGCGCTACCTCATCGACGGCGCCGACTTCTCGATCCGCGCGCTCGCGGGACATTTCGCGCAGGAGTTCGACGCCCTGATCCGGTCGGTCGCGCGCGCGGTGCTCTGGGTGCCGACCACCGAGGAGCTCGAGGACATCGCCCGTTTCATGGTCGGCCTGCTGACGCACCTGAACGCCGCGTCGGTCGTCGACGTGCCGTCGTCGCGCCCGGCCGAGCCACCGAAGCCGGCCCCCTCGACGACGACCCAGGGCTCGGAGCCGAACCCCGCGGTGCCGGCCCGACTCGCGGGCGGCGCCTTCGGGTCGTTCACCGCCTGAAGGGCTGTTTTGTGGAAAACCGAACAGGATTCGGCCGCACGACTCGGGCTTGCTAGCATCCGCTCGTGCACATCCTCCGTCGGGTGATCGTCATCGTCGCCGTCACCGCCCTCGTTCTCATCGCCGCGTTCACCGGGGTCTACCTCTGGCAGCAGCCGATCCTGCTGACCGGCACCGGCTACGCCGCCCACAACGCGTGCGCCGTCACCGAGGTCGCCGGTCGCGACGACCCGGCCACCGACCTGCCGCCGAACCCGCTCGTGCCCTACCTGCAGGTCGACGTCGACGACGACGCCGACCGCACCACGGGCTCGATCCTCGGCGCGATCGCGCACCAGACGGCCTGGTACACCGACGGCTTCGGCTGCACGCTCGCCGACCAGCGACCCGAGCTCGGCGAGGCCACCTCGATCGACGCGCAGGGCAACCCCTTCACCGACGCCGCAGCGCCCGCCGCCCCGACCCCAGAGGCCGACGCTGCGCTCGAGCAGGCGATGGGCCGGGCGTTCGGCGACGAGCTCGCGGCATCCGACCAGGAGGCGCTCGGCACCCGCGCGGTCGTCGTCGTGAAGGACGGTGAGCTCGTCGCCGAACGCTACGCCGACGGCTTCGACGCCGAGACCCCGCAGCTCGGCTGGTCGATGTCGAAGAGCGTCGCCGAACTGATGACCGGAATGCTGGTCGAGCAGGGTGTCGTCTCACTCGACGACGACCACCTGCGACCCGAGTGGACCGACGAGCGCGCCGACATCACCGTCGAAGACCTGCTGCGCATGCAGAGCGGCCTCGAGTGGGACGAGACCTACGACCTCGGCACGCCGATCACCCGCATGCTCTACCTCGAGCCCGACATGGGCGCCTACGTCGCGAGCCTGCCCCTCGAGCACGAGCCCGGCACGGTGCAGGAGTACTCGAGCGGCAGCACGACCCTGCTCTGCTCGGTGCTGACCGAGCGCACGGGCCTCGGCGCCGACCTGCCCCGCCAGACCATCCTCGGCGCGCTCGGGCTGTCGACGGCCGTCTTCGAACCGGATGGCGCGGGCACGCCCGTGTGCTCGTCGTACCTCTGGGCGGCACCCCGCGACTGGGCTGCACTCGGCCAGTTCGCGCTGCAGGATGGCGAATGGAACGGCGAGCAGCTGCTCCCCGAGGGGTGGATGGACGACACCCTCACGAACGTCGACCACGAGGCGACCGACGACCCCGGCTACGCGATGGGCTTCCGCACGAACGTGCTGCCCGACGGCAGCCTGCGCTGGCCCGAGCTGCCCGACGACACCTACTACATGAGCGGACACGACGGGCAGAAGGTCGTCATGGTGCCCTCGGAGGAGCTCGTCGTGGTGCGCATGGGCTTCACCCCGGCGGCCGACGACGAGCCGTCGGAACGGCAGCTCGTCGCCGACGCGATCGCGGCGCTCGGCTGACCGCAGCGCCGGTCGAGTAGCGCGGCGTCTCGAGACCTCGCGAAGCGAGCAGAATCGGAGAAGCACGGGCTGCGAGCGGTGCATATCGTCGAAGACATGAACACGGAAACGACCAAGCTCACCACCATCGACTCGATCACCCTCGACGCGGCCGACCCCGACGCGGCCGCGCGCTTCTACGCCGACGCCTTCGGGCTCGGACCGCAGGTTCGCCTCCGGGCAGCGGATGCCCCGTCGAGCGGGTTCCGCGGATTCACCATGTCGGTCATCGTGTCGCAGCCGGCCGATGTCACCTCGCTGTTCGACTCCGCGGTCGCCGCCGGCGCCTCGGTGCTGAAGCCGGCCGAGAAGTCCCTGTGGGGCTTCGGCGGCGTCGTGCAGGCACCCGACGGCGCGATCTGGCAGGTCGCGACCTCGTCGAAGAAGGACACCGGCCCGGCGACCCGCACGATCGACAACCTCGTACTGCTCATCGGCGCCGAAGACGTCGGCGCGAGCAAGCGCTTCTACGTCGACCGCGGGCTCGCCGTCGCGAAGAGCTTCGGCAGCTACGTCGACTTCGCCGCCCCTGGCAGCCCGATCGGCCTCGGCCTCTACAAGCGGCGTGCGCTGGCCAAGACCGTCGGCGTCGCCGCCGAGGGCTCGGGGTCGCATCGCATCCGCATCAACGGCAACGCCGGTGCGTTCACC
This sequence comes from Agromyces sp. Root1464, assembly GCF_001427265.1. Lineage (NCBI taxonomy): Bacteria > Bacillati > Actinomycetota > Actinomycetes > Micrococcales > Microbacteriaceae > Agromyces > Agromyces sp. Root1464. The sequence goes on along the minus strand of NZ_LMFU01000001.1, from coordinate 136,870 downwards.
GACCCCGACGGCTTCGAATGGGCGGGTGCGGGGGAGTAGCGCGAGCCGCGGCATCCGTTCGATAGCCTGACGAGATGACCGCACCGGCCGCCCGAACGACCGACCTCGCGCCGACCGCGATCCTCGTCGTCGGCGCGCCGGCGTCGGGCAAGTCGACCGTCGGTCGGCTGCTCGCCGAACGCCTTCGCCCCGGTGCGTTCATCGAGGGCGACGCGCTCTGGCAGATGGTCGTGGCGGGGCGCGAAGACATGGCCGACCCGCCCAGCGAGGCCGCGCTCGCGCAGCTCGAACTGCGCTACCGGCACGGCGCGATGCTCAGCCGCTCGTTCGTCGAGGCGGGCATCAGCGCCGTGCACGTCGACAACATCTTCGGCGACGGGGTCACCGCGCAGCTCGACCGCATGCCGCGCCGTCGCGCACTCGTCGTGCTGCGGCCGAGCGTCGAGGCGATCGTGCGCCGCGAGACCGAACGCGGCACTGGTGCCTACGACGGGTGGATCGGCGACGACACGCTCGCCGACGCGGTGCGCACGTTCGACGGATGGGTCGGCGAGGTGCCGCCCGTCGGCCTCTGGGTGGACTCGACCGGGCAGACAGCCGAGCAGACGGTCGACTGGATCGTGGACCGGTTGGACTCGGCACTCGTCGGCTGAGCGTTCGACTCGAAATGGCGGCTGACGATGTGGGACGATCGCGCTCGCGGCTGAGAGAATCGACACTGCGCTCCATTCGGGGCGAGCACGCCGCCCAAGAGGAGCACGAATGACCGCCGAAGCCACCACCCCCGGCACACTCCGCCCGCTCAGCGAGCACGACCGCTTCGGCCGCCTGATCGAGCGCCGCGACGGCGCGGACTTCCCGTACTACAACGGAGTGCCGGTCGAGCTCTCCGCCGTGAAGTGGATCATCGTGTGGCTCGCGGTCGCCGCGGGCTTCGCAGCGCTCATCTTCATCCCGACGCCGAACAACCTCGGCGCGCTCCTGCCTCGAACGCTCTTCGTGGTGATTCCGCTCGCGGTGCTCGCCCTCGTCGCCGGTCGCGCCTGGACGGCGATCTTCCGCCGGGTGCGCCTCGTCGACGTCGGCAACATGTTCTTCTTCGCGGCGCTCAACATCGTGCTCACCTTCGTGATCGGCGGCATCGTGTCGCTGATCTTCCCGGTGGCGCCGAACGCGACGATCGCGGGAGCCGGTGCGGGCGGAGTGGTCGACACGATCGCGCTGTACGTCGGCAGCGGCATCCAGCTCATCGGTGAAGAGATCTTCGTCGTGCTGCCGTTCCTGGCGCTCACGTACTTCCTGTTCGCGAAGGCCGGTCTCTCGCGCAAGACGGCGATCATCCTCGCCTGGATCATCTCCGCGATCTGGTTCGGCGCGGCGCATCTTCCGACCTACGACTGGAACTGGGTGCAGGCCATCGTCATCATCGGCTCGGCGCGCATCGCGCTCACCCTCGCGTTCATCCGCACGAAGAACCTCTGGGTGTCGGCGGGCGCGCACATCATCAACGACTGGGTGTTCATCACCGTGTCGGTGCTCACGGCGGCCGCCGTCGTCGGGAGCTGAGGCGTACACATCGGGCCGGAGGTCGACATGGCACGCAGGGACGTTCCCACGAGCACCACGCCCCGCACGATCGCGCGAGTCGCGCTCGCCGCGGGCCTGGTCTTCGCCGGGGTGAGTCATCTCTTCTGGGCGCGCAAGGAGTTCCGCTCGCAGGTGCCGTCGTGGGTGCCGATGGATGCCGACGGCGTCGTCGTGGCATCGGGCGCGGTCGAGATCGGGCTGGGCGCGGCACTCGTGGCATTGCCCCGCGAGCGCCGGCGCATCGGCTGGATCGTGGCCGCGTTCTTCGTCGCCGTGTTCCCGGGCAACATCGCGCAGTTCACCGAGAAGCGAGCCGCATTCGGCCTCGATTCCGATCGCGCACGGGGCATCCGCCTGCTCTTCCAGCCGTTGCTCGTGGCGTTGGCGATCTGGTCGACCGCCGAGCCGCGCCGCTGACGAGGGGACCATAGGGTGGGGCCATGCCCGTAGTCGCCGACGCACGTGCCGAGCTCATCGCCCTCTGCGAGCGCGGCCTCGACTGGCACCCCGAACTGCCGAAGAGCCGAGCGGATGTCTCGGGCCTCCGCCCGGCCGCGGTGCTCGTGCTCTTCGGGGTGCTCGACTCCGTGCCGAGCAGCACCGGCGGAGCCGTGCCGCGCGACCTCGACGTGCTGCTGCTGCGTCGCGCGGCGACCCTCGGCAGCCACGCGGGGCAGATCGCCTTCCCCGGCGGGCGGCTCGAGGCATCCGATGCCGGGCCCGTCGCCGCCGCGGTGCGCGAGGCGCGTGAGGAGACCGACGTCGACGTCGACGGCATCGAGCCGCTCGGCACGCTGCCGCCCATGCCGGTACCCGTGAGCAACCACCTGGTGACGCCCGTGCCCGCGTGGTGGACCCGCCCGTCGGAGGTCGCCGCCGTCGATCACGACGAATCGGTCGAGGTGTTCCGGGTGCCGGTCGGCGAGATGCTCGACCCCGCGAACCGTGCGAACACCGAGCACGTCTACGGCGGGCGCGCGTATCGCTCGCCCGCCTTCACGGTGGGAGGCCGCGTCGTCTGGGGGTTCACCGCGCTCGTGCTCTCGCGCATGTTCGACGAGCTCGGCTGGGCCGAGCCGTGGAACCACGAGCGCATCGTCGAGCCCGACGACCTCTAAGGGCGTGCTCCTGCCGACGGCTTCGGGTCAGGTCCGCTTGCGGCTCGCGATGTCGTCGGCGAGCCGCTGCACCTGGGCGGGGTCCGCGTCCCGGGCGAGTGCGACGTAGTGGTCCATGACGGCCGGCCGGTAGCGCACGGGCAACGTCTGCCCGGGGGCGAGTCGGGTGAGCTCGGTGATCGTGAGGCTCGTGTCCGCGATACCGCGGAACGCGATGCCGTCGGCGGTCTCGACGTCGAGCATCAGGACCACGCGCGGATTGCTGTTGACCTCCCGCCAGTCGACGAGAACGCCGAGCGCGAGCGCCCCGTTGCGCAGTTCGGCGTTGCGCTTGAACGCAGCACTGCTCATGAGCGGGTTCGGGGCCACGCCCGGGAAGTCGGGGCCGACGCCGAGCGATTCCCGACTCAGGTCGGGCCGGAGCCGCTCCATCAGGTCGTCGAGGCCGATCCTCTTCTTCTTCGATCCGAACATCCCGGCCCCTCCCTCCCGCCGGTCCGGAATTCCGGCCCGGCGCTTCGACGTCACCGCGATTGTATGTGTCGGCGGCTCCCCGTCACCGGCTACCCGTTCGGGTTCGTCGCCGCTCCGTCGAGCCAGAGCGTGTCGGTGGCGTCGCTGTGCGTGCCGTCGGTGCCGACGTGCTTGGTGCTGATCGTCGGGCCCTTGGTGATGACGTGCACGAGGGCCATCGCGTGGCCCTGCCCGAGGTCGTAGTCCTCTTTCAGCCAGGCCACGATCGGCGTCGACTTCGTACCGGGGCCGAAGCCCTTCTCGGTCGCGAGATCGACGAACTGGCGTGGCGTGAGCCCGGTCTTCTTCTCGATGTTGTCGAGGTAGGCCTGGAATGACATCTGCGGTCCCTTCGCGGATGCCACCGCGGCATCCCCCTCGAACAGACTCGGGGGCCGAGGCATCCGTCGCCAGTGTTTCGACGTGGGTCGAAAGGTGGGGCGTGCCCGACGATCACATGAACGAGTAGAACGCGGCCTGGCCGAATCCCATGAACGCGCTCAGCACCTCGGCGCCGCCGAGAGCCGCGCCCGCAGCCGCGAACCCCTTCGGTGCGTCGCGACGCAGGAGCACGATGACGCCGAGCGCCAGGGCCGCGATGCCGCAGACGAGCGAGAGCCCGTTGGCGAGCAGGCCCAATCCGCTGATGAGCTCGTACGCCGATGACAGCCCGGTGCTGATCAGCAACGGCGAGACGAGGCCGAGGAGCCGGGTCATCACGACGGCGGCGGCGCCGATGACGAAGGCGATGACCCCGAGCAGCCGGAAGTTCGTCGTCGAGCCCTGGGCGGTGGTCGGTGCGGAATCGCTCATGCGCCCATCATGCCCGAGCGCGTCCCGAGCTCGTGGTGTCTGCGGATGCTGCGAGAGTGAGGTCATGCGACGAATCGGAGCCATCTTCCAGCCCGCCTTCCCACCCGAGCGCCTGCGGTCGGCCGTCGAAGCGGCCGAGGCCGGGGGAGTGCCCGAGCTCTGGCTGTGGGAGGACTGCTTCCAGCAGTCGGCGTTCGCGACGGCGGCCGCCGCGCTGGCGTGGACCGAGCGCCTGCGGGTCGGCATCGGCGTCGCGCCGATGCCGCTCCGCAACGTCGCCGTCACGGCGATGGAGATCGCGACGCTCGCCCGCATGTTCCCGGGCCGGCTGGTGCCGGGCGTCGGTCACGGCGTGCAGCGCTGGATGGCGCAGACCGGCAGCCGGGTCGCCTCGCCGCTCACGCTCATGCGCGAGTACGTGCCGGCACTGCGGCAGCTGCTCGCCGGCGAAGAGGTCACCACCGACGGGCGCTACGTGAAGCTCGACCGCGTGAAGCTCGACTGGCCGCCCGCCGAGGTGCCGCTCGTCTACGCGGCGGGCGAGGGCCCGAAGACACTGCACCTCACCGGCGAAGTCGCCGACGGCACCGTGCTCACCGGCGGCACGACGGCCGAGCGCGCCGCCGAGGCCGTCGCCGCGATCGCGGCCGGGCGCACCGCTGCGGGGCGCGACGGGCGCAGCGAAGTGGTCGTCTACCTCATGGCGGCCTTCGGCGGCGGCGACGCCGAGGCCCGCGTCGCGCACGAGCTCACGCAGTGGAACATGCCCGACGACCAGCGCACCGCGGCGGTGGGCGACGCCTCGGCCGTCGCGGCGGTCGCCGAACGCTACTTCGCCGCCGGGGTCGACGCGGTCGTGCTGCAGCCGACCTCCGACGAGCCCGACCTCGAGGGGTTCATGCGCAGCGTCGGCGAGGTCGCCGGGGCGATCGCGGGCTGACACCGGTCGCTCGGTGGCGGTGAGCGAGCGGATGCCTCGAGCCGGTGCGGCTTCGAGGCATCCGCTTCGCGTCGGTTGCGTCAGGCGGTGCGCCGGCGGCGCACGACCACGGCCGTGATGCCGGCGGCCACGAGAAGTGCCGCGACGAGCGCGGGCACGAGTGCCTGCACGCCGGTGCTCGCGAGGTCCGCTCCGTCCTTGGGTGTCTCGGGGGTGGCCGGGTCGATCGGGGTCGGCACGACCGGGGCATCCGTCGCCGTGTTGGTGACCGTCACGAGGGTCGACGCGCCGTCGGCGATCGTCACCGTGCCGGGACTGAACACGGGCGTGCCCCACTCGACGCCGTCGATCTCGGGCAGGTCGATCTCGGTGAACTCGACGACCGTGCCGACGGGCAGCCCCTGGGGGCCGTCGACGGCGACGCCGTCGGCCCGCACGGTGAGCGTGCCGGTGACCGGCTCGCCGTCGAGCTCGTAGCGGTACTGCACGGTGTACGCGGTGTCATCGGGAACGAGCGCGGATGCCTCGCCGCCGAGCACCTTCGCGACCGAGAATCCGCCGACGGCGCTCGGTGCCGTGGCGTTCGCCGTGTTCGTGACCGTCACGTGCACGACCTCGCCGGCCGCGATCGTGACGACCTCTGGGCTGATCGTCGCGGGGCCCCACTGCACGCCCGGCACCGTCGGCAGGTCGATCTCGTCGAGGTGCACCACGGTGCCGTCGGGCAGGCCCTGCGGGCCGTTGGCGATGGTGCCGTCGGCACGCAGCGGCAGCGTCCCCGTGACGGTGCGGCCGTCGAGCTCGTAGTCGTAGGCGAGGGTGAAGACCGTGTCGCCCGGCACGAGGGCCGCGCCGCTGCCGGTCACGAGCTTGGCAGCGCTGAAGCCGCCGCCGCATCCGAGCGATCCGCCGCCCGTCCAGGGGTAGTTGTGGTGTTCGTTGCCGACGCCCGAGTAGGTCAGGTCGCCACCGACGTGCATCCGGCCGTTCGTGCTCGCCGTCACCTCGGTCGTCGCCATGGGAGCGAGCACCGAGCCCATGAACTGGCTCGAGCCGCCGATGAGCAGCGACGTGGCATCGGTGACGTTCCAGAGGATGCGGGATGCCGCGTTGCCGAAGTCCGGGCTCGAGAAGGCGTCGACCCGCTCGCCGTTCAGCGAGAAGTAGTTCGGTGAGAACGACACGTCCTCGCCCGTGACGTTGATCAGGATCGGCACGTTCTCGGGGATGTTCTCGAGAAACACCTCGAAGGTCGCGGCGAGCGATGCACCGTCGACCTCGAAGACCTGCATGGCGTCGCCGGCGGTGCCCGTGAGAGTCACCCGCCCGAACGCGATGTCGGTCGTGCCGGTGACGGGGCTGGCCCCGAGCGTGGCGGAGGTGTCGTCGACGACCGACCGGAAGTCCTCGTTCGGTGCCATCGCGGCCGCCCGGCCGAGGTCGACCGTGAGGGTGGCGCCGTTCGTGTCGAAGCTGCCGTTGGCCGCGCCGCCGGCCGCGACCGCGCCGCCGCCGTCGAGGTTCGCGCCGACGTGCACGCTGGTGGTCGCCCCGACGGTGATGTCGCCGCCGACCGCGAGCATGGTCGAGCCGCCGGGCGGCACGATGCCCGAGCCGACGCCGACGGTGCCGACGTTGAACACGCCGCCGTTCGCCTTGTCGAATCGGGCGTCGCCCTCGACGAGCAGCAGTCCCTCGGACTCGGCCGAGGTGTCGGTCGCGAGGTAGTCGCCGCCGGCGAAGACGGCGACGTTCGAGTCGGTGTAGGCCGGTACGTTGCCGATGCCCGGCATCCCTCCGGGCGGCGGGCAGAACGCGGCCGGGGCGGCAGCGGTTGCGGCCGGGGCAGCCGTCGCGGGGCCGGCGCCGAGCGCGACCGCGCCGATCAGGGCCAGACCGGTCGCGGATGCCGCGGCGATGGCGGTACGCATGACGAAGTGGGTGCGCTCGCGCGCAGAAGCTCGGGTATTCACAGGTCTCCGTGGGAATCGAACGTCGAGACGACGGGCACCGCCTCACTTGAGAGATGGCCGAGTGACGCGATCATGACGACGAGAGTAAGGACTCTTGGCTTTCTCTCAGGTTCGATGGCCCCGACACCGCCCGGTAGCGCCGCGGCGGCCTGTGGAGAACTTCCCCGGTCGGCGCCGGAAGCTGCAAGGATCGATCGGATGCCGACCTTCGCAGCGTTCGACGGAACCGAACTCGCCTACCACCAGCAGCCGGGCGGGTCGGCAGCGAGGCCGCTCGTCTGCGTGCCGGGCGGCCCGATGCACGACTCCCGGTATCTGGGCGACCTCGGCGGTCTCTCGGCGCACCGCGGGCTGATCCTGTTCGATCCCCGGGGCACGGGCGCCTCCGGCGTTCCTTCCGACCTCTCGTCGTATCGATGCGACCGACTCGTCGACGATCTCGAAGCGCTGCGCGAACACCTCGAGCTCGACCGGCTCGATGTGCTCGCGCACTCCGCCGGCACGAACCTCGCGGTCATGTACGCGGCCAGGTACCCGCAGCGCATCGATCGGCTCGTGCTCGTCACGCCGAGCGCGTCTGCGCTCGGCCTGACCGTGACGGCCGAGATGCGCCTCTCCGTCGCGAGGCTCAGGTCGGGCGAGCCCTGGTTCGCGCCGGCCTACGCCGCGCTGCAGTCGATCGTGGCGGGCGAGGGCGACGACTGGCAGGCGATCGACCCGTTCATCTACGGGCGATGGGATGCCGCGGCGCAAGCGCATCGGGCGGCCGACGAGCGGTATCGCAATGACGAGGCGGCGGCCGTCTTCGCCGCCGAGGGGGCGTTCGACCCCCAGGCGACCCGTGCCGCACTCGCAGCGCTCACGGCTCCCGTGCTGCTCGTGGCAGGGGAGACCGACCTCAATTCCCCGCCCGCGATGGTGGCCGAGCTGGCGGCGTTGATGCCGGGAGCTGAACTCACCGTGCAACCAGGGGCCGGCCACTTCCCGTGGCTCGACGACGACTCGTCGTTCACCGCGACGATCGAACGATTCCTGAGTTCCGATGGCAGTGAGGGTACCGAGGCATCCGAAGCGACTGTCGTCGCGCGCTGAGGCTCAGGCGCCCACCGTCAGCCGCACTTCGACCGCGTCGCCGACGTCGAGCTGTTCGGCAGCGCGCACCCACGCCTTGATCGGCACGATGTAGCCGCCGTCCTTCGGCCACAGCGACGTGGTCCAGTCGCTGCCGCCGATGCGCACCGTGACCGGGACCATGCCCCAGCCATAGGTGATGAGCGACGCGACCGTCTCGATCGCGTCGCTCTCGTCGTCGGGCACGGTCACGAAGTGCCAGGGCGCGGGGCCGCGCCAGAACCAGATCTCGCCCGCGAAGGTCAGTTCCACGGGTTCAGGATACGGCTCGCCGGCGACACGCCCGGAGGCGACCCCGGTTCACCTCGCGGTCGCCTCGAGGCCAGCTCCGGGACATCCGCACCCGATTGCATGACGACGGCACCGATGCGCGACCCTCGACCCCCGGGACGGCGGATGAGGGCCGCGCGCGAGCATGCCGCCCGCCCCTGCAACGAAGGACTCACATGACCACGACGAAGAACGCGACGCGCTGGGGGAGGCGAGGCGCGGTGTCGACCGCCCTGCTCGCCATGCTCGCCGGCGTGCTCGCAGCGCCGGCCCCGGCGCTCGCCGCCACCGAGGTGCCCTCCGATCCGGTGATCTCGACCGGTACGACGACCTGGAAGTACCTCGACGACGGCTCCGACCCCGCGCGCGGTGCGACCCCGCTCCGCGTCTGGACCACGACCGGCTTCGACGACAGCACGTGGAAGTCGGCGCAGGGCAGCTTCGGCGCCAAGGGCGGCAAGCTCGCCCCGGTCGGCCCGCAGACTCCGAAGACGCTGCTGAACCAGTACCTCGACGGCACGGCCGCTCCCGATGTGCCCACCTTCTTCTTCCGCACGACCTTCGACCTCGCGGCAGGCGTCGCCGACGAGGTCGGATCGATCGTCGGCGACCTCGTCTACGACGACGGCGTAGTGGTGTGGATCAACGGCGAACGGGTCGCGGGCTTCGACGCCGACCGCGTGACCGAGACGAGCAACGTGGAGTACGCCGGATCCGGCGCCTCCGACCCCGCACCCGGCCACTTCGAGGTCGACGGCGACGTGCTCGTCGACGGCACCAACACGGTCGCGATCGCGCTCTACCAGGACCGCGCGACGAGCTCCGACATCTACCTCGACCTGACCTCGCTCCGGCTGCTGCCGGCAGGTGATCCCGGCGTACCCGTCGCAGTGCCGCCGACCCGCGTCATCATGACGCCGACCGAGACGCCCGAGACCTCGCAGTCGTTCTCGTGGCTCGCGGGCGACGTCTCGCACACGAGCGGCCAGGTGCAGATCCGGAAGACGGCGGGCGGCGACGTCCGAACAGTCGACGCCTACTCGGCCGGCACGGTCAACGGCAACCCGAAGCAGCACTTCTCGGCGACCGTCGACGGCCTCGCCCCGGCGACGGCGTACTCCTACCGCGTCGGACTCGAGGGCGCCTGGAGCGACTGGCACGAGTTCTCGACCGCCGACCCGGACGACCGCGACTTCCAGTTCGTCTATTACGGCGACGCGCAGATCGGCCTCGACACCACGTGGCCGTCGGTCGTGCGACAGGCCGAGGCCACCGCACCCGACTCGATCGGCTCGGTGCACGCCGGCGACCTCATCAACACCGGCAGCAACGAGACCGAGTGGCTCAACTGGTTCACGGGCATGGAGAACTCGGCGGCGACGACGAACGTCATGGCGGCGCCCGGCAACCACGAGTACTCGGGCGACAAGCTGCTGAAGTCGTGGAAGGCGAACTTCGAGTACCCGCACAACAACCCCACCACGGCGACCACGGGCGACCTCGCCGCGCTCGCCGTCGGTGACACGGATGTCGCGAAGCAGTACGCCGCGTACTTCGCCCACTGGACGCAGTTCGCCGCCGAGACGGTGTACTTCACCGACTACCAGGACATGCGCTTCATCACCTTGAACGCGACCCGCGACACGACCTTCCTGACGCCCGACGCGCTGCCCGGCTGCGCCGGCGCCGAGTGCCCGTCGACGAAGGTCTCGCAGCTCTGGACCGAGTTCCAGGCCGCCTGGCTCGACTACGTGCTCGAGTCCAGCCCCTCGAAGTGGAACGTCGTGACGTTCCACCAGCCCGTCTACTCGGCGTCGGAGGGCCGCGACGAGCCCGTGCTGCGCGAGTACTGGGTGCCGATCTTCGAGAAGCACGACATCGACCTCGTCATGATGGGCCACGATCACACCTACGCGCGCGGCTACAACAACGACGACGTCACCGAGACGCCCGGCATCACCGACGGTCCGGTCTACATCGTCTCGAACTCGGGGGCGAAGCACTACGAGCTCGAGTCCGACGAGAAGAACGTCTGGACGAACAACAACGCCACCCAGGTGCTGCGCGGCGCCGGCGTCACGACCTACCAGGTCGTCGACGTCTCGGGCGACACCCTCGTCTACCGCTCGTACCTCGCCGAGAAGACCTCGGCCGCGACGACCGACCTGCCGGTGGGCGCCGTGTACGACGAGTTCACGGTGACGAAGAAGGACGACGGCCGCAAGTGGGTCACCGAGGCCGGCGTCCTGCCGCCCGTCGACCCCGAGCCCGGTACGGCCCCCGAGCCGGTCGACCCGGCCGAACTCACCGACGACACCCGCGGCGCCGTCACGGTTCCGGCGAAGGTCACCGTCGGTGTTCCCTTCACCGTCGGCCTCGGCGAGGCGAAGGCGGGCACCGAGGTCTGGGCGTGGCTGTACTCCGAGCCCACGCAGCTCGGTGCTGCCACCGCCGACGACGGCGGCGAGTTCACAACGGTCGTGCCCGCCTCGACCGCGCCCGGCGAGCACCGGCTCGTCGTGCAGGCGGCCGACGGCGCACTCATCGGCTGGGCGCCGGTGCAGGTGAGTGCCGCACCGAGCGGCGGTGCCGGCAACGGTGGTGCCGGCTCCGGCTCCGGCAGCGCGAGCGGCGACCTGGCGCACACGGGCGCCGAGGCATCCGCTGCACTGTGGGCCGCGGGTGTGCTGCTCGCCCTCGGTGCGATCGTCTCGGTGATCGCGGTGCGTCGTCGCCGCCACGCGGCTTCGACGACCCAGGGGTAGTGCAGCGAGCGGATGCCGCGGCATCCGCTCGCTCGGAACGACGAACGCCCGACCGGTTCGACCGGTCGGGCGTTCGCGTGTGCCGTCGTGAACGCCGGAGCCTAGTGCCGAACGGCGCGCTCCGCGGCGGCGGCGTGCACGAACGCGGCGAGCTCGGCGGCCATGGCCTCGGGCTCCCAGCCGTGCTCGCTGCCCGGCATCGCCTTCCACGACGCTCCGGGAATCGCAGCGGCGATGGACTCGGCGGCGGGGGTCATGATGTCGTACGTCTGCTCGCCGACCATCGCGAGCACCGGCACGCGGATGCCGCCGAAGAGCACTGCATGCGGCGCGGACTCCGCCCACGCGAGGGAATCGCCGTCGGGTCGCAGGCTCGGTGCCTGGTCGATCATGGCGGGGATGCTGCGCACGATCTCGAGGATCTCGGGCGGCATGTCGCGCATGTAGGTGTCGAGGGCGCCGCCGTGGTCGCCGGCGTCGATCAGGCGGTTCACCTCGTCGGCCCATTCGCGCGCGCCGCTGTCGGGCGGGGCGAGCGGCGCCTCCCAGAGGGCGAGGCCGTCGACTGCGAGGCCGTCGACCGCGGCGCGCAGCGAGATCGAGCAGCCCGAGGAGTGGCCGCAGAGCACGGCGCTGCCACCGGCGGCCTCGATCAGCGCCTCGATCGCCGCGAGTTCGCGTTCGAGGGTGATGACGCCCTCGGCGACGCTCTCGCCGCGGCCGACGCGGTCGTACACGATCGCCGAGACGCCGAGGCCGGCGAGGAGTTCTGCGGTTCGGGTGGTCTCGGGATCGATCGCCCGCCACGGGCCGGCGCCGGCGACGAAGACGAGGGCGGGCCCCGAGCCGTGGCGGTCGTAGGCGATGCGATCGCCGCTCGCGGTGGTGACGAACTCGGACATGGTGGTTCCTCTCGTTCTGCAGCGTTCCGTTCTCACGCGATCAACGAAACTGGACTGACCAGTGTGATTTCTTCAAACTAGACTGTCCAGTACTGTTCGTCAAGGGAGGACGCCATGACCGCCACGAAGGAGCCGACGCGATCCGAGCGGAAGCGCCGCGCGATCCTCGCCGCCGCTGAGGGGCTCTTCCTGCGCAACGGCTACCTCGGCACGAGCATGGACGAGCTCGCCGAGCGGTCGGCGGTGTCGAAGCAGACCGTCTACGCGCATTTCGGCAGCAAGGAGTCCCTCTTCGTCGAACTCGTCTCGTCGATGACCGGCGGGGCGGGCGACGGCCTGCACGACCGCGACGAACCCCCCGCCCTCGACGGCGACGTCGCCGGATACCTCACTCGCTACGCCGCCGACGAGCTCTCCGTCGTGATGACCCCGCGGCTGCTGAAGCTTCGCCGGCTCGTCATCGGCGAGGTCGAACGGTTCCCCGACCTCGCCCGCGCGCTCTACGAGAACGGGCCGGCGCGCGCCATCCGATCGCTCGCCGTCACGATGGCCTCGCTCACCGAACGCGGCCTGCTGGGGGCCGTCGACCCGGTCGAGGCGGCGACGACCTTCAACTGGCTCGTCATGGGCGCACCCATGAACGAGGCGATGTTGCTCGGCGACGGGGCGGTTCCCGATGCCGAAGCGCTGCAGCAGCATGCCGCGCACGTCACGCGGGTGTTCCTGGCGGCATACGGCGTCTGACCGCCGGTTTCGACGCCGTCGTCGCTATCGCGAGAGCGCGTAGAGGAAGAGGGCGAAGCTCGCGATGCCGATCACGCCGCCCGCGATCGACGTGACGAAGCTGAAGCGAGGGTACTTCGCCTCGGGCTCCCGGCTCATGCGCAGACCCTGCGCGGCGAACAGCAATGGGACGAAGCACGCGAGCACCGAGAACACCCAGTCACCGCCGTCGCGAAGCACCGAGAGCACCGCCCAGATGGCGCCGACGCCGATCACGACGCTGAGCACGGCGCACGCGTGAGCTGAGATCGCGCGCGGTTCCTTCGCGTCCGACGTACTCATGGCGGGTGGCTCCTCTCGGTCAGCCGGCATGGCCACGAGGCAGCCTATCGGCCCGTGGAAGCAGGGGAGGTTGCCCACCGCCGGGGAATGCCGGCCGCGGGGATCTTGATCCCACGCATCGCGGTGCGCATGTCGGCCGCCGGTGGGAGACTGTCCCCGTGCTGCTCGACGAACTCGTGCTGACCACCGACACCGTCACCTCGACCCGTTCGCGTCTCGCGAAGGTCGAGGCGCTGGCCGAGCTGCTGCGCCGACTCGAGCCCGATGAGATCGCGCCGGCCGTCGGATTTCTCGTCGGCAAGCCGCGGCAGGGCCGCGTGGGCGTCGGATGGCGCGGGGTCGCCGCCGCGGCCGGGCAGCCGGCTGCCGAGCCGACGCTCACCGTGGGCGAGCTCGACACAGTGCTCGACCGGCTCGCCGCGGCATCCGGCAGCGGGTCGACGGGTGAGCGCGCCCGCGAACTCGCAGAGCTGATCGGCCGTGCCACGGATCGCGAGCAGGGCTTCATCGGCCGGGTGCTGCTCGGCGAGGTGCGCACGGGTGCGCTCGAGGGCGTCGTCACCGACGCGATCGCCCGGGCGGCCGAGCGCCCGGTCGCGGTGGTACGCCGCGCGGCGATGCTCTCGGGAGATCTCGGCGAGACCGCTCGGCTCGCGCTCACGGGCACCGAGGCCGAGCTCGAGGCGGTCGGCCTCGTCGTGGGCCGACCCGTGCTGCCGATGCTCGCGGCCACGGCGTCGAGCGCGGCCGCAGCGCTCGAGACGACGGGCGAGGCATCCGTCGAGTACAAGCTCGACGGCGCGCGAATCCAGGTGCACCGCAACGGCGACGAGGTGCATGTGTTCACGCGCAACCTCGCCGACGTGACCCGGCGGCTGCCCGAGGTCGTCGAGGTCGTGCGTGCGCTGCCCGTGCACGACGTCATCCTCGACGGCGAGACGCTCTCGCTCGACGAAGACGGCGCACCCCGGCCCTTCCAAGACACGATGTCGCGCTTCGGTGCCGAGGGTGCGCGCGACACGGTGCTGCATCCGTGGTTCTTCGACGTGCTGCACGTCGACGGTCGCGACCTGCTCGACGAGCCGCTCTCGACGAGGCTCGCCGAGCTCGAGCGCATCGCTCCCTCGCATCGCATCCCCGGCGAGGTCACCGCCGACCCCGAGGTGGCCGAGCGGGTCTCCCGCGACGCGCTCGCCGCGGGGCAGGAGGGCGTCGTGGTGAAGGCGATCGGCTCGCCCTACGCCGCGGGCCGCCGGGGCTCGAGCTGGATCAAGGTCAAGCCCGTGCTCACCTACGACCTCGTCGTGCTCGCCTGCGAGTGGGGCTCGGGCCGCCGCACGGGGTGGCTCTCCAACCTGCACCTCGGCGCGCTCGATCCGACCGGCGAGTTCGGCGAGCCCGGCGACTTCGTGATGGTGGGCAAGACGTTCAAGGGGCTCACCGACGAGCTGCTGCGCTGGCAGACCGAGCGCTTCCCCCAGATCGAGACCCGGCGCACCGAGCACACGGTGTGGGTCGAACCGAGCATCGTCGTCGAGATCGCGATCGACGGCGTCCAGCGATCGAGCCGGTACCCAGGCGGCATCGCCCTGCGGTTCGCGCGGGTGAAGCGCTATCGCGACGACAAGACGGCGGCCGAGGCCGACACGATCCAGACGCTCCGCGCGCTGCTCCGCGCCTGAGCCGGGCGTGGCGGTTCACGGCGTGATCGAGTCGACGAAGGCATGCGCCTCGCCCGCGATCTCGCGCCAGCGGTCGACGCCGTCGCCGAACGGCACCACGGCCCATTCGCGCATCGGGCGACCGCGCATGACCATGTTGTCGAGCCCGAGCTCGTCGATGCGGGCCTCGGGCAGCTTCACCACGAGGCTGCCGCTGTTCGCCACGAACGCGAAGAGCTTGCCGCGCACCGAGACGCCGTCGGAGCCGAACATCCGGCCGATCGCGACGTCGGGTCGAGCCAGTAGCTCGGGTGCGATCTCGTCGAGCCGACGGCGACCCGCTTCGCGCTCAAGCCTCGGCACGTCGTTCATGCGAGCGGGGCCTCGGCGCCCATGTCGAAGCCGGTGGCGGGTGCGCCCGCGGGTTCGAAGACGAGCTGCACGGCGCCCTTCGGGAACGCCTTCGGCGGCTCGGCGAGCGCGAAGGCGGTCGGAACGAAACCCTCGTCCCAGAGCCGTTTTCCGGCGCCGAGGACGATCGGATAGACCCACAGGTTGAGCCGATCGACGAGCCCCTCGGCGATCAGGGATCGCGTGAGGTCGCCGCTGCCGATCACGTGGATCTCGTCGAACCGATCGCGAATCGCCGCCACCTCGGTGGCGACATCCTGCACCACGGTCGTGCCGGCCCAGCTCGGGTCGGTCAGGGTGCGCGAGGCCACGAACTTCGGTACCGCGTTGAACTTCGCCGCGATGGGCTCCTCGTCGCTCACGTTCGGCCAGTAGCCGGCGAAGATGTCGTAGGTCTTGCGGCCGAGCAGCAGCGCCTGCAGGCGGTCGATGCCGGCGCCGATGGACCCGCCGCTCTCGTCGTCGAAGTACGCGCCCTGCCAGCCACCCAGCTCGAATCCGCCCGAGGTGTCCTCCTCGGGGCCTCCCGGCCCCTGATACACCCCGTCGAGGGTGATGAAGAGGTCGACGACGATGATGCCCATGATGTGCTCCTTCGCAGCGAACGGCGACGGATGCCGCCCCGTACTCGAACATCGAATGGGATGCCGCTCGTTCGGCATCGGTTCCAATCTCCCGCATCGGCCGCGTCGATGGAACCCCCGAATCGGTCGCGAGCGGGGACGGTGATCACCGCGTGCGCTCGTGCACCGTGATCACGGTCGTCATGAGGCGAGCGCCGTGCGGATCTCCTCCTCGATCAGGTCGGCATTGATGGCCGCGCCCGCGAGGTTGCCGGCACCCGCCGCGCCCGGAACGGACGCCCCGGGGTTGACGACGTTCCCGGCCGCCCAGAGACCGGCGACGCTCGTGCGACCCATCGGGTCGACACCCACCCACTCGCCGCCGCCCGGTCCGAAGCCCTCGCCGGTCGCAGCGCCGAGCCCGACGAGCAGGCCGTCGTTCGGCACGAACGTCGGGCCGAGGAAGATCGAGTCGAGGGCCACCTCGGCCCCGTCGACGAGACGGATGCCTCGCAGCGTGCCGGCCGCATCGGCGAGCACGCGATCGACGGCGCGCCGTTCGACCTCGATGCCGCGGGCGAGGATGCCGGCGAGATCGTCGGCTGCGACATCCGTGCCGCCCAGGAAGAAGGTGACGGTCGGCGACCACTGGCGCAGCAGCTGCACCTGGTGCACGCTTCGGGGGCCGGTCGCGAGCACGCCGATTCGACGGTCGCGCACCTCCCAGCCGTCGCAGTAGGGGCAGACGACGGCACCCCGTCCCCACTGTTCGCGGAGGCCGGGAAGAGCGGGCAGTTCGTCTCGGAGCCCCGTGGCGACGAGCAGGCGGCGCGCGGAGTGCTCCTCGCCCGTGCCGAGCGTCACGGTGAAGCCGGGCTCGCCGCTCTTTGCGTCGACGATTCCGGCAGCGGCGACCTCGCTGGTGCGCACCACTCCGCCGTAGCGGGCGATCTCCTCGCGCCCGCGCTCGAGCAGCTCGAGCGGCGACCAGCCGTCGCGGCCGAGCACGCCGTGCATGTGCGCGGCGACGCCGTTGCGGGGCGCGCCTCCGTCGAGCACGAGCACGCGTCGGCGGGCGCGCACGAGCATGAGGGCCGCGCTGAGTCCGGCGCTGCCGCCGCCGACGATGATGACATCCCAGGGTTCCTGTTGCATGCCTCCAGCCTCGCGATAGCCTGAGCGAGGTGCAACGGCTGTTGCCGAAACGGCAAAGGATGGCTCGATGAACGACGACCTCGACACGATGCTCGGCGCGGTCGCGCCGCGGCTCCGCGAACTGCGCCTCCGCCGCGGGTACACGCTCGCCGAGCTCGCCGCCGAGACGGGCATCTCGACGAGCACCCTCTCACGTCTCGAGTCGGGACTGCGGCGGCCGACGCTCGAACTGCTCATCCGCATCGCGGCGACGTACCGGGCGAACCTCGACGACCTGGTCGGTGCGCCGCAGATCGCCGACCCCCGGGTGCACCCGAAGCCGTTCTATCGGAACGGCAAGGCCATCATCCCGCTGACGCGGCAGAACCCCGACCTGCACGCCTTCAAGATGGTGCTGCCGGGACATCCGCCCGACCAGCCCGTGGAGCAGCGCGCACACGACGGATACGACTGGATCTACGTGCTCAGCGGTCGCGTACGGCTCGCGCTCGGCGATGACGAGATCATCCTCGAAGCCGGCGAGGCGGCCGAGTTCGACACCCGCGTGCCGCACGGCCACGTGAGCGCATCGACCGAGCCCGCCGAGATCCTCAACCTGCTGAGCGTGCAGGGCGAGCGCGTGCACGTGCGCACGACGGAGTGACGGCGACGGCATAGGACCCTCATCGGGACCGCACAGCCGGGCCACTGCGCGGCTCGTCACGCTGGAGCCGTTCGCCTCGAGAGGAGCCCCCATGACCACCGACCCCCGCTGGCTCGACGAGCACGGTGACGAGATCGACGAGGACCACCGCGGCCTCGTCTACGACATCCGCACCCTGGTCGACCGGCGCCGCATGCTCGGCATCTTCGGCGGCATCGGGCTCACCTCGCTCCTCGCCGCCTGCGCCGGCAGCGCCCCCGCGCCGAGTGCCGGCGCCACCTCGAGCGGCACGGCGAGTGCCACGCCGAGTCCGTCGGCGTCGGCCGCGGCCTCTGGACAGGTCGACGAAGTGCCCGACGAGACCGGCGGACCGTATCCCGCCGACGGCTCGAACGGCGTCAACGTGCTCGACGACTCGGGCATCGTGCGCAGCGACATCCGCTCGTCGTTCGGTTCGTCGACGACGGTCGCGCAGGGCGTGCCGCTCACGATCGAGCTGACGGTGCGGGATGCCGCGACCGGAACCGCGCTCGTCGGCGCCGGGGTCTACCTCTGGCACTGCGACCGCGACGGCAACTACTCGCTGTACTCGCGCGGCGTCGAGAACGAGAACTACCTGCGCGGCGTGCAGGAGACCGACGCGATGGGCACCGTGCGCTTCACCTCGGTCTACCCCGCGTGTTACTCCGGTCGGTGGCCGCACATCCACTTCGAGGTGTACTCCGACGTGGCGAACGCCGTCGCCTCGGGTCCGATCGTGAAGACCTCGCAGATCGCCCTGCCCGAAGAGGTGAACGGCCTCGTCTACGCGACGAGCGGGTACGAGCAGAGCGTGCGGAACGTCTCGCAGGTGAGCCTCGCGAGCGACAACGTGTTCAGCGACGACGGCGGCATCCACCAGATCGCGAGCATGTCGGGCTCGGTCGAGGGCGGGTACACCGCGGCGCTCACGATCGGGGTGTGACCGCGCCGAGGAACGGAGCGAGTCCTGCGATGGCGCGATCGACGATCTCGGTCGGCGTGCCGGCGACGTCGACCGTGATGCCGGTCTCCTCGGCTGCGAGCGGCTCGAGCACGGCGAGCTGCGAGGCGAGCAGGCTCGGTGGCATGAAGTGCTCCGTCCGCGCGGCCGCTCTCGCGCTGAGCAGTTCGACCGACCCGTGCAGGAGCACGAACACGACGGACGGTGCTGCTGCGCGCAGCCGATCGCGGTAGGAGCGCTTCAGCGCCGAGCAGGCCATCACGATGCCCGGGGCCGCCTCGAGCTCGGCGCCGACCGCGTCGAGCCAGGGTCCGCGGTCGGCGTCGTCGAGCGGGGCGCCGGCGGCCATCTTCGCCACATTCGAGGCCGGGTGCAGGTCATCGGCATCGCGGAACGGCAAGCCGAGTCGATCGGCGAGCAACCGGCCCACGGTCGACTTTCCAGCCGCGGAGACGCCCATGACGACGATGCGAATGCCCATATGCGATTGTCTCAGGCGCACGCGGTTCCGGTCTTCGTCGTGGTGCGCGCGACCGCCCTCAGCTAAGGTAAGCATTACCTAACTCTGGAGGCCTGGTGGCGATCAGCAACATCGAGATCACGCACGCGACGACCGGCGTCGTCGAAGTGGAGGTCGCGCGCGCCACGCGCATCTCACCGCACTTCGTGCGGCTGACCGTTGCCGGCGACGAGCTCGCCGGGTGGCGCCACCTCGGCTTCGACCAGTGGTTCCGCCTCGCGGTTCCCGTCGCCGACGACACGAGGTTCGACAACCTCTCGGGCACGTACGACATGGCGGGCTACCTGCGCTACCTCACGCTGCCGCGGTCGACCCGGCCCGTGATCCGGAACTACACCGTGCGCGAGTTCCGATCCGATGCGCTCGAGCTCGACATCGACTTCGTCGTGCACGGCGACGGCGGCATCGCCGGACCCTGGGCCGAGAGCCTGCCCGTCGGGTCATCCGTCGCCCTCATCGACCAGGGCTGCGGCTACCAGCCGGTCGAGGCCGAGCGCACACTGCTGGTCGGCGACGAGAGCGCGATGCCCGCGGTCCTCGGCATCCTGCGCGACCTGCCGCGCGACGCCCGCGGCGATGCGCTCATCGAGCTCGCCGACATCGACGACCGGCAGCACGTCGAGGCGCCCGACGGCGTCGACGTGCACTGGATCGTTCGGCGGCCGGGCGAGGTTCCCGGCGCGGCGGCACTCGGCCACCTCCGGCAGTTGCCCGACTTCGGCGGCTCCGTGTACGCCTTCGCCGCGGGGGAGTCGAAGCTCGCGACCGGTGCACGGCGGCATCTCGTGGGCGAGCGCGGGGTGCCGAAGGGCAACGTCACGTTCTGCGGGTACTGGCGCGCGCACTGAGGCCGGGGCGCGGAGACAGCGACGCCGGCGTCGGCGTCGGCACGGGCGTCTGCATGGGCATCTGCACCGGTGTCACTCGGCGAACTCCTGCACGATGACGTCGGAGGCGTGGATGCAGACCATCCGCAGCCGGCTCGTGCCGATCGCGACGAAACGGTGCCAGGTGTCCGCTGGTGCGGTGGCCGTGTCGCCCGCGGTCGCGACGAACTCCTGCTCGCCGATCGTGATGCGCACCTCTCCCTCGAGCACGATCCAGGTCTCCGGGTAGGGGTGGCGGTGCAAGTCGGGGCCCTGCCCCGGCTCGTTGTCGACGAGGAAGTACGACACGGCGGCGCCATGGTCGCGGCCCTCGAAGCGGAGGGTGCGGCCCGAGCCGAGACGCACGGCGTCGGCGGGCACGATCGGCGGGATCGCCGGGGTGGTGGTCGATGCCGCATTGATCGAACTCGTGGCGGTCGAAGTCGTGGTCATGGTCTCGTCCTCTCGGGATGGGCTTGGGTGGAACCGATGAGAACAGGCTCCGCCCGCGGCATCCGCCTCGGTAGCATTTCGATGTGGATCGAATGTTCGTGGACTTCCAACTGGCACCCGACGACATCTCGGCGATCCGCTTCGGGGTCTCGCCGGGGCACGAGCTGAGTCATGCGATGCGGGTGCTGCAGCGCCCCGAGGACCAGCCGCTGCAGTGGGGCTGGCTGCGGAGCGTCCGCGCCGCCGTGCCGCCCGACGCGTTCGAGCTCCTGGCGGTGATCATCGGCGAGGCCGGGTACTTCCCCGATTTCCTCACCGCCACGCCGAGCTGGGACCTGACGCCGGCCGACGAGGCCGAGCGACTCGCGGCGGTGCGGCCCGAGCTGCTGCGCGCCGATCTCACGAAGATGCTCGCCCGATCGACCGGCGCGCGCCATGAGGCCATCGCCCGCATGATCGAGCGGCCGCTGCACGCGCGGGCCATGATCGCCGACGCGTGGAACGACGTGTGGCAGGCCGTGCTCGCACCCGTCTGGCCGCAGCTCGAGCGACTGCTGCGCGCCGACATCGCCGTGCGCGCGCGGCGGATGACGACCGACGGCATCGCCACGATGGTCGCCGGCCTGCACGAGTCGGTCGCCTGGCAGGGCGATGTCGTGCGGGTGCGCATGAGCCGGCACCGCGAGCTCGTCGACTGCCGGGGGAGCGGGCTCGTGCTCGTGCCGTCGGTGATGGGCGGCCTCGGCTGCGCCGTGCTCACCGAGCCGCCCGCGCAGCCGACGATCTTCTACCCGGCGCAGGGCGTGACGGCGACGTGGGCGAAGGACCCGGCGGCCGCCTCGCGATCGCTCGGCGCGCTCATCAGCCCGGCCCGGGCCGAGATCCTGCTCGCGGCGCACGACCCGCGAACCACGACCCAGGTCGCAGCCGACAGCGGCCTCGCCCTCTCGACCGCATCCCACCACCTCACCGTGCTCCGCGAGAGCGGCCTCATCGCGAGCGAGCGTCAGGGCGCCCGGGTGCTGCATGTGCGCACCCCGCTGGGCGAGGCGCTCGTTGGCGCCACGATGTGAGTCGAGCGGATGCCGCGGCTCGCGCCGCGGCATCCGCTCGTGTCGTCTCTCGATTCAGGGCTCAGTTCGAGTAGACGCCCATCTCCTTGATCGAGTAGCCGTACTCGGTCGTCCGCACCGTGCAGAGCACGCGCACGTACCGGGCGCTCGTCGGCGCGAACGACGCCGTGTCGAGGCCGCCGTTGCCGTTCGTGACCGACGAGACCGTGGTCCAGGTCTGGCCGTCGGTCGACACCTGGACCTCGTAGGCCTTCGCCGCCGCCGACTCCCACTCGACGACGACCCGGCTGACCGGTTCGGCTGCGCCGAGGTCGACGCGCAACCACTGCGGGTTGACGCCCCAGTTGCCGCTCGCCCAGCGGGTGTTGGCCTTGCCGTCGACGGCGCGCCCGGGGGCGTAGCTCGTGAACGGGTTCCACTCGCTCGAACTCGCCGACGCAGGCTTGCCCGTCGCGAGGTTCGACGCACTCGTGTAGTCGCGCGTCGCCTCCCACGTCTGCAGGTACGACTCGGCGCCGCGCATGAGGTCGGAGACGATCGCGTCGCCGCCGCCCGACTGACGCAGCAGCTCGAGGTAGTCGGGCGCCAGGCCGGAGTGCACGAACCCGTCGACGTTGATGTCGAAGGTGCGCTCGCCGCTGACCTGCCGGTCGATGGTCGTGCCGCCGTCGGCGCTCGTGAACGGGTACGTGATGTCGACCGGCGCGCTGTCGGCCGCAGGGTGGCTGCCGACGCCGTTGAAGTCGAGCCCGAACCCGTAGCCCTTGTCGTACTGGGCGCGGAGCGCGCTGCCCTCCTGCCATTCGCCGATGAAGCCGGCGGCGTCGTGCGGGTAACCGGTCTTGAATCCGCCGAGGCGGTAGAGCCGCTCGGTCCAGCCGGAGTCCATCCAGCTGTGGCTCGAGAGCACCCCCGGGTAGCCCTGGGCCTCGAGCAGGTCGAGGGTGCGTTCGGCCGCCTTCACGCTCATGTGATCGAGCTCGACCATCATGTTACGGGCCATCATCGCCTTGAGCGCGTAGGCGCCGAGGGAGGTGAGTCCGCGCGTGTTGCAGTTCTTGCCCGCCGAGTACTCGGGCACCTCGACGCCCGGCGGCAGCTGCTCCTCGAATTCGGGCACCGTCGCGTCGCCGATCGGGTTGTCGTGGCGCGCGGTGGGGCAGGTCTCGGTCTGCCAGAATGTGCCGGTCGAGTAGAACTGGCCGACGTTGATGATCGTGCCCTGCGTGCCGGTGTCGAAGCGCACGCCGCAGAGGGCGTTGTCGAACTTGTGGCAGAGGAACATGCTCGAGATGCCGAGCTGCTCGAACTCGTCGAGGCCGCGGTCGATGTCGGACGTCGAGCACTGCGCGACGTCGAGGATCATCTTGCAGCCGAACGGCTCCGACATCTCGACGCCGAGCACGACGGCGAGCTTGCCCTGTTCGATCACCGCTCGTGCGTCGGCCGGCGTCGTGACGATACGGAAGAACCCCTTGCCGGGGCCGCCGTAGATCTCGTCGATGTACGCCTCCATCTCCCGAGCCTTCTGGGCCTCGAGCCGGATCGCCGTCATCTCGTCGCACGAGCGGTCCTTCGGCATGATCGGCAGCGAGCAGATCACGCCGTTCGTGACGAGGTCGTTGACGAGGATGCGCTGGCCGCCGCGCCAGGAGCGCTCGACCCACGCGTAGTACGAGGCCTGGTGGCTCATCGAGGTCGTCTTCGGCCAGTCGGTGAAGGTGGGCCAGCCGACGGGGTCGTGCTTGCCGTCGGCATCGCCGCTGACGAGGTTCTCGAAGAGCGCGGCGCTCCCGTCGGGGTAGTGGTCGGGGCAGTCCTTGAGGGCGTCGGCGACGCCCGCGGGGGAGAACGGCGCGCCGCAGATCATGCGTCCGCCGAAGCCCTCGTTGGAGTTCAGGTGCGTGTGCGAGTCGATGAAGCCCCGCACCTCGCCGTTCTCGGTGGTGCCGGTGAAGGGTGCACCGGTGACGTTCAGTTCGACCTCTTCGGCGGGTCGGTTCGGGGCTTCCCACCAGTCGGCCGCTGCGGCCTCGGCGGGGGTGGTGCTCACTGCGGCTGGAAGTGCCGCCAGTACGGATGTCGCGAGTGCAGCTGCGAGGGCGAGGGCCAGGGTTCTGGGTCGCCACCTGCGCTTTCCCTGCTCGGTGGTGCGTTCGGAACGGACACGGTTCGGGCGTGCATGATCGATCGCCATCTGAGCCTCCTTGCTCGTTGGAGGCAGCGTATTGTGGGTCGCTCGTCCCAGTCAAGCGTCCAACTCGTGGCGCGTGCCCGCCCTTCCGGATTGCCCGACCGCCTGTGAGCGGGGATACTTCACGGGTGACCCTCGAATCCGTCCCGAGCGCGACGCTCGACCCGATCGGCCAGAGCCCGTCTGGGCGCGACACGCCGCCCTCGCGCCGATCCGGTGCGACCACCGCCTGGACCGTGGTCGGCGTCGCGATCTTCCTGCTGCTGTCGGCCGCCGTGCTCGCGGCGACCGCGATCGCGAACCTCCGCTTCGATGCGGCGGTCGTCGCCCACCGCGCCGCAGTCGCCGATGCCGCAGCGGCCGGCGAGTCGGCAGCGGCCGTCGAGGCGGATGCCGGCGCCTCCGCCGAGATCGCGGCAGCGGCGCTCGCCGCGCCCGACCCCCTCGTCGACGCCGCAGCGAAGTCGGCGCTGGCGACAGCCGCCGGCGAACTCGACGCCCTCATGGCCGCAGCTCCCGAGACGGAGTTCGCCGAGCCGAACAGGCCCCTCTCGCGCCCGGTCTGGTTCGCCGATCTCGACGCCGCCTCCGACCTGCTGAAGGGGGAGACTGAGCGACTCACCGACCTGGCCGCCGATGCCGACGCCTACGCCGCCGACCTGGCGGTCGCCGACGACACGGTCACCGTCTCGGGCGACGCGTACATCGAGGCGATCGCCCCGGTCGCCGCCGCGGTCGAGGGCGCGAACGGATCGGCGCGCAACGTCGAGCGCATCGAGTTCCGCAACAGCGTCGAGCAGCTCGCGAGCAGCACGTGGGGATACGACGCCGCCGCGCGCATCGACGAGTACGTCGCGGCAGCCGCCGCCCTGCAGTCCACGCACGCGGCCGAAGAGGCGGAGAAGGCGGGCCCGCTCTACGACCGCCGCGTCGCCGTCGAGACGTACGCCCGCTCGATCGCGGGCGGCGTGCTGCTCGAGTTCGACTGGGCCCCGATCGTCATCGGCTACGGCGACAACGGCTCAGCCGGCGGTACCGCCACCTGGGACACCTGGGAGGGCGGCCTCTCGACGATCACCCTCTCGAACAGCATCGCCGAGCAGTGGGGCGACCCGGTCATGGCCGCGCTCGTCACCCACGAGGTGGGGCATGCGATCACCTCGAAGTGCTACGACCTCGTCGGCGAGTACGCCGATGACAACGAGCCGTGGGCCGTGGCCTGGGCGATCGGCATGGGGCACACCGACCCCAACGGCAACGGCGAGTGGCTCTACGGTCGACCCTCCGACGAACTCATCGAGCGGTCGAAGGGATGTCGCTGAGGCACTGAAGCGGGGCCGCCGCTCACCCGCCGGCGCGGCATGCCCGTCTCGGAAGACGGTCAAGCCGCGCCGGCGAGCGGAACTCAGCGGGATGCCGCGTCGTAGCCCGCCTCGATCGTCGCCGTGACCGGTGCGCCGCTGAGCGTCGAGACCGTCGCGGTGACCGCTCCCGCGGGGATCGAGGTCTTCCGCGTGGTGAACGAGTGCACCGCGTTCGTGCCGGGTGCCACGGAGGCGAAGGACTTCGTGCCGTAGGCCGAGGCGAACGCGACGGTGATCGGAACACTCTCGTTGTTCGTCGCCTTCACCGCCACGACGACCTTCCCGCCGAGGATCCGCGTGCTCGCGACGACGGGCACGTTCAGAGTCGGGTCCGGGTTCGGATCGACGGGCGTGACCTGGCGGTCCTCGCCGTTGACCCGCACGGTGACGGGGCCGGCATGGGGTGCACGGTCGGCGGTCACGGTGAAGGCCGTGACCTGGCCGTTCTGCCACTCGGCACTGACCTCGTAGCCGCCGCGGGCGCGGAGACCGGTGAACGAACCACTGGCCTTCCACTCGTCAGGCAGGGCCGGGAGCAGGTGGATGACCCCGGCGTGGCTCTGCATGAGCATCTCGGTCAGGGCGCCCGAGATGCCGAAGTTGCCGTCCAGCTGGAAGGGCGGGTGGTTCGCGAACAGGTTCGTCAGCGTGCTGTAGCGGAGCAGGCCCCGCAGCATGAAGCGTGCGCGCTCGCCGTCGCCGAGACGTGCGAACAGTGCAGCCCGCCACGGCCAGGTCCACGAGCGACGGCTGTCGCCCGAGACCGTCGCCTCGGTGAAGGGCACGCCGTCGCGCTCGCCGTTGCGAGCCTTGAGCGACACGAGGGCCGCGGCCGCGAGCTCGGGGGTCTCGCTCGTGATCTGACGACCGGGATAGACGGCGAACAGGTGCGAGGTGTGGCGGTGCAGGTCGTTGGGGTCGTCGCGATCGGTCTGCCACTCCTGCAGCTGGCCCCAGCTGCCGATCTTGTTCGGCGCGAGCCGCGACTGCAGGTCGGCGATCGTCGCCCGGTATGCGGGCTGGGGGGAGAGCGTCGCGGTCGCGTCGAGGTAGTTCTGGAACAGGTCCCAGATGATCTGCTGGTCGTGCATGACGCCGTCTTCGCGCGGCCCGTGCTCGGGTGACCAGCCGTTGGGCGCGACGAGCGTGCCGTCGGCCAGCTCCTTCAGCTCGTCCTCCCAGAAGTGGCAGATCTCCGTGATGAGCGGGAGGGCGACGTCTTCGAGGTAGGCGCTGTCTTGCGTGAAGGCCCAGTGCTCGTAGACGTGCTGGGCGTACCAGGCGCTCGCGATCGTGTTCCACTCCCACGCGTTGCCGCCGAAGATCGACTGCGAGGTGCGAGCGGTCCACCCCCGCACGTTCTGGCCGAACGCGTTCCTGGTCGCGATCCGGCTCGGCACCGCGACCTGCTCGATGAACGCGACGAGCGCGGAGTGTGACTCCGAGAGGTTCGTGGTCTCGGCGCCCCAGTAGTTCATCTGCACGTTGATGTTGGTGTGGTAGTCGGAGGCCCACGGCGGCTGGTTGCTGTTGTTCCAGAGCCCCTGCAGGTTCGCGGGCAGGCCCCCGGGTCGTGACGAGCTGAGGAGCAGGTAGCGGCCGTAGTGGTAGAGCGCCTGCTCGAGAGTGGGGTCGGCCCCGCCCGTCTTGTACCGCTCGAGGCGGGCATTGGTGGGCAGCGCCTGCACCGCGGCATCCGTCTCGCCCCAGTTCACGGTCGCCCGGTTCATCAGCTCAGACACCTGGGCGGTGTGCTCGGCGCGCAGGTCGGCGTAGGAGCGTGCCGCCGCCGCGTCGATCGCGGCGACGATGCCGGGCTCGGGCGCGGCGCCGCGCCATCCGTCGGCCGCACTGAGCTTGTAGTCGGTGCGGGCGTCGAGCACGAGGGTCAGGGTGCCGCACCCGTCGACGCGGAGCGTGTTGCCCTCGACCGTCACGGTGCCGTCGGCTTCGACCACGCGGACCGTGCAGGCGTGCTTCAGCGCGTTGGCCATCACGCCGCTGAACGAGAGCTGGGCACCGACGCCGCTGCCCGCTGCGGCCGAGGGCACGGACTGGCCCGACGTCAGCGAGAGGATGCCGGACATGCCCGACTCGGCGTCGGTCGTGTATCGCAGCACCATGACGTCGGCCGCGCGGCTCGCGAAGGCCTCGCGCACGACCCGACCGGCGACCGTGTCGAACCGGGTGACGTGCATGCCGACGGCCGTGTCGAGACCGCGACGGTATTCGGCGACCGTGCGAAGGGCGCGCGAGTCGAACGACGAGCCGACGACGGCGACCTCGCCGATCGCGAACGGCGTCGCAGCCGAGGCGGTCGCGAAGGTGAACCGGTAGGAGGTGTACGCCGTCGAGTTCGTGAAGGTGTAGGTCTTCGCCTCCCCGCGGGCCGCGAACGGTGCGCCCGGTTCGCGCGAGTCGAGCGCGACCCAGGTGACGCCGCCGTCACGCGAGCCCGCGAGCTGCCAGCGACCGGGGTCGTGTTCGGGTGCGTCGGATGCCGCGGTGAGCACGTACGACGTCGCCGCGACGCCGGTCGGCAGGTCGAGCTGCCACTGCACGCCTGCGCCCGGCTCGGCGACGCGCCAGGCTGTGGTCGGGTCGCCGTCGACGCTGCGGGTGAGGTCGCTGGAGACATCCGTGCCGGCTGCTGCGCCGCTCGGCGACGAGACGTAGGCGAGTGCGCCGCCCGAGAGGCTGACGCCGCCCAGCGAGATCTCGGCGATCTGGAAGTGGCTGACGCCGGCCTTCGGCACGAACGTGAACCGGTAGAAGCGGTACGCCGTGGCGTTGGTGAAGGTGTACTGCTTCGTCTGGCCGCGGGTCTCGAAGGGCGCACCGGTGCGGGCATCGAGCGCCGTCCAGTTCGTCCCGTCGGACGAGCCCGAGAGGGTCCACTCCTGGGGATCGCGGACGGGAACGTCGTTGGCGCTCGTGAAGCTGTAGCTCGTGACCGTCGCAGCCGTCGGCAGTTCCGCCTGCCAGAGCACCTGCGCGGGCGGTGCGATGATGCACCACTTGGTGCTCGCCTTGGCATCGATCGTGCGATCGACGTCTTCGGAGGCGGTCGACACGTTGTAGGGCCCGCCGGGCGAGGTCACACGCGGGCCGGCGGCGAACGCGAAGCGCAGCGTGCCGAAGTCGCGGTAGGAGCCGAAGCCCGTCACGCTCGTGTCGTAGGCCCCGTTGGGCTGGCCCATGAGCGCGTTGTCGTAGTTGTTGACGCCGCCCCAGAGGCTCTGCTCGTTGAACTGCACGACTTCTTCGTCGGGGTTCGCGAAGATCATGCCGCCGAGACGGCCGTTGCCGATCGGCAGTGCCTGCGACTCCCAGTTCGTGGCCGGCGTGCCGTACCAGAGCGACTTCGCCGAGAGCTCGGGGACCTCGATCGGGGCCCGCCTCGTGGCGACCGTGGTGCCGAAGGCGGTGAGCTGTGCGGCCGCAGCGGGCCGCGCAGCGAAGAGGTCGCCGAGGAGCGGTGCGGTCACGACGACACCGCCGATCTGGAGCACACGGCGGCGTTGGGGGTCGAACGTGAAATTCATCGAGATCTCCTGCGCGTCATTGATCAGGTGTTTGGAACCGAGAAGGGAGGCATGTTCGTTCGAACAGCGGCCACGGCCCATTCTGCCCAAGGAGAGATCGGATGTATAGCCCGCTCGGCGTTTCAGTCGGGTCGGCGAGCTGCCCTCGCGTAGCGCTCGCTGTAGGTGAGGAGCAGCGTTCGCAGTTCGTCGGGGGACTCGACCATGAAGTCCATGCCGAGCATGCCGATGTAGGCGGCGATCGTGTCGAGGGAATCGGCGCCGGTGACGAGCACCGATTCGGAGTCGGAGACGGCCTCGACGACCCCGACCGCGTGGTGGATCCGCGCGAGCACCGCGTCGGCCGGCGCCGCGACGCGCAGCCGCGCGTGCACTTTCCAGCCACTCTCGGCGATCGAGCGCATCGCGAAGGCCGTGTAGTCGCCGCCGGGCAGTGCGACGGGTTCGAACCGGCGCCGCGTCGGCATGCGCAGTTCGATCCAATCGGCACGGAACGTGCCCCAGTCGCCGCTCGACGGGTCGCGGCCGACGAGGTACCAGCGGCGAGCCCAGCTCAGCAGGCGGTAGGGCTCGACGAGGCGGGCGTCGCCTTGGTAGTCGAATCGGATCCACTCGACCCCGCGGATGGCGCTCGCGACGGCCGTGAGCACGGCGGCATCGACCTCGGGGTCGGGTGCGTCGGTGTCGTTGTTCTCGGGCGCCCGCTCGATCACGGTCGCGAGCGCCTCGACCGTCGGGCGGAGTCGCGACGGCAGTACCTGCTCGAGCTTCGTGAGCGCCCGCGTGCTGGACTCCTCGACGCCCGCGATGCCGGTGGCCGCTCGCAGGCCGATCGCCACGGCCACGGCCTCCTCGTCGTCGAGCAGCAGTGGCGGCAGCTTCGCCCCCGCGCCGAGGCGGTAGCCGCCGGCGGCGCCGCGGGTGGCGTCGACGGGGTAGTCGAGCTCGCGCAGGCGGTCGATGTCATTGCGGATGGTGCGCGGCGTCACCCCGAGCCGAGCGCCGAGTTCGGTGCTCGTCCAGTCGGGACGGGTCTGCAGGAGGGCGAGCAGCGAGAGCAGTCGGGCGGCGGTGTCTGACATGGGTGAAAACTCGATCCATCATTAGGAACTGGATGTTCCTATATGCACCGTACCGTCGAAGACATGAAGAACACCACCTCTCCCGCCGACATCCGCCCGTTCACGATCGACATCCCCCAGGCCGACGTCGACGACCTCATGGAGCGACTCGCGCGCACTCGGCTGCCGCAGCCGGCGCCGACCGACGACTGGGACGCCGGCACGCCGAACGCCTACCTCCGCGAGGCCGTCGAGGCGTGGCGCGCGTTCGACTGGCGGGCCGCCGAGGCGCGCATCAACGCCGTGCCGCACTTCACGACCGAGGTCGACGGCCAGCCCATCCACTTCATCCACGTGCGCTCGGAGCACCCCGGAGCGACCCCGTTGCTCCTGGCGCACACCTACCCCGGGTCATCCGTCGACTACCTCGATCTCATCGACCTGCTCGTCGACCCCGTCGCGCACGGCGGCCGCGCCGAGGACGCGTTCGACGTCGTCATTCCGGATGCCCCCGGCTACGGCTTCTCGAACCCCGTCGCCGAGCCCGGCTGGACCACCGCGCGAGTGGCCCGCGCGTACGACGAGCTCATGCACCGGCTCGGATATGCCGAGTACGGCATCCACGGGTCCGACAACGGCGCGCTCGTCGCCCGTGAGCTCGGGCTCGCGAAGCCCGAGGGCTTCCTCGGCCTCCACGTGCTGCAGCTGTTCTCGTTCCCGAGCGGCGACCCCGCCGAGTTCGAGCGACTCGAGCCGCAGGACTACGCGGGACTCGAGCACATGCAGTGGTTCCAGTCGGTCGGCGGCTACAACACCATGAACGCGAGCCGGCCCCAGACGGTCGCGGTCGGGCTCAGCGACTCGCCGATCGCGCTCCTCGCCTACAGCGAGCTCTTCAACTCGTTCGGCAACGGTACCTCGCTCGTCACCCTCGAGCAGATCGTCACCGAGGTGAGCGTCAACTGGTTCGCGAATGCCGCCGCCGGTATGAGCCGCAGCTACCTCGACAACGCGCGCGCCGAGGCCGAGCCGCAGGTGAACGATGCGCCCACCGGCGTTGCGGTCTTCAAGGACGACTTCCAGACGATCAAGGTCTTCGCCGAGCGCGACAACTCGAACATCGTGCACTGGAGCCGGTTCGAGCAGGGCGGTCACTACGCGGCGCTCGAGGTGCCCGCGCTCGTCGCCGGCGACATCCGGGCGTTCTTCGCCGGGCTGCGCTGACGACGAACCAGCAGAGCGGATGCTGCGGCTCGAGCCGCGGCATCCGCTCTGCTGTTCACACCGACGGCGTCGTCGGCCGGGAATCCGCCGGGCGCGGTGCATCGAGCGCCGCTCGCGCGAGCATCGTCGACCCGGCGACCGCAGCCGGCATCGCGATCACCGCGCCGAGCGGCACCATGAAGCACAGCTGGGTCGCGACGCCGAACCCGAGCATGCGCGCACGATGGCCGCGGAGCGCTACCTTGCGATCGGCCGCGGTCATGCCTCGGGCCTCGAACGCACGCCCGGTGAGCTCCCGGGCGAGCAGCCAGCCCGACAGTGTCACCCCCAGGACCGGCGCGGCGACCGTTCCGACGATCGGCACGAGGCCGATCAGGCCGACGGCGAGTGCCGAGACGACGCCGAGCGCGATGAGCGCGGCGGCGTCGCCCGCGGCCCGCCAGAAGCCCGCGCCCCGATCGGGTACCTCGCCGCCGAGCTCGACCTCGACCGCCCGCCAGATGCGTTCGTAGAACGGATCGCCGACCGCGAGTGTCAGCGCGGTGAACGTGACGGCCGCGAGCAGCACGGCGCCGGCGAACGTCACGGCGGCGATGGCGATGCGCAGCGACGCGGTCCAGAACGCGTCCCACCGCTCGGCGAAGGGCGTCGCCCATTCGACGATCGCCGGCAATTGGATCCCGAGCGCCACGAGCGCGGCGAGCACGGCGGCGAAGACGATCGCGGCGGGGATCAGCCCGAGTGCCATCACGCCCGGCCGGCGGCCCCAGAATCCGAAGCCGCGCAGCAGCAGGCCGGCGCCGGAGAGGAATCGCCTGAGCATCGCACCAGCCTACGGCCGGGTCGCGTTCGGAGTCGGTCCGCGGCACCCGCTTGACGCGCGCCCGCCGACGTGCTCGCATGGCGGCATGGAGCAAGCGAAGGCCGCGACATCCGACCTCATCGACGACGACCGCCTCGACGACCTCGAGCGGGAGTTCGTCGGTCGAGTGCGCGGGCGCGTGCTCGAGATCGGTGCCGGTGAGGGCGAGAACTTCGGCGCCCTGCACCTCGACGTCGAGTGGATCGGCCTCGAGCCCGACGCCGAGCGCCGCGCGGAGCTCGCGAAGCGCGCACGGGAATGGGGGCATCAGGCCGCGCCACTCGATGCCATGGCCGAGGCGATCCCGCTGCCAGACCGCTCCGTCGACGCGGTCGTCGCGACCTACGTGCTGTGCTCGGTGGCCGACCCGTCGGTCGCACTGGCGGAGGTGCGTCGAGTGCTCGTGCCCGGCGGACGGGTCGTCTTCGTCGACCACGTCGCGGCGCCGCCCCGTACGGCGAAGCGGGTGGTGCAGCGCATCGCGACCCCGTTCACGGCGAGGTTCTGCCACGGATGCCACTGGGACCGCGATACCGCTCGAACCCTCGTGGAGGCGGGCTTCGTCGGCGACGACGTGCGGCCGTTCCGCGTCCGGTCGATGCCGTTCGGCCCCGTGCCCACCCTGCTCTTCGACGGCCACGCGCCGTGAGTCGGCTGCGACCGGCGGTGGCCCGGGGCATCCGCTCGACTAGCCTCGGAACATGAGTCGTACCGTCTGGACCGTCATCGGCGTGATCGTCGCCGTCGTCATCGCGTGGTTCCTCGTCGACGTGCTGTTCAGCCTGCTCTGGTTCATCGGCAAGCTCGTGATCGTCGCCGTGGTCGCGGTCGTCGTGTTCTTCGTGCTGCGGAGCGTCTTCGCCCGCCGCGACGGGCCCGACTCGATCGAGCGCTGAGCCCCTCAAGCACAGCGGGACCACTCGTGTCGCACCGGACCCGAGATATCACGGGTCCGGTGCGACACGAGTGGTCCCGTCATGGGGCCACCGGGCTCAGGCCGCAGGTGCGGCCGCCTCGGCGTGCTCGGTCGCCCAGGTGAGGGCGTACTCGGCGACCTCCTCCCAGCCGTCCTGGCTGACGATGCGGTGCGTGCGGCCGGCGAACTCGCGGTACTCGACGATGGCGGGGCTGCCGGTCGCGTGGTACTTCTTCACGATCGCCTTGCCGATGGCCGGCGGCACGACATGGTCGATCTCGCCGGTGATGACGAGCAGCGGCGCGCGGTCGGTGCGGCCGTAGTCGACGTGGCTGACGCCGCCCTTCTCGTTGAAGGCGCCGGCGACGCCCTCGAAGAACACCCGGTTGTACGAGTTGACCGCGAACTCCTCCCAGAGGCGATCGGATGCCTCGCGGTCGAGGTCGTTGCCGAACGTGAAGTGGAAGTGCCCCTTCGAGAGCGGCTTGGCGCCGTTCTTCGCGAACGGGTTCGAGAGGATCGGTGTGCCGGTCCAGAGGGTCGAGGCCGGCAGGGTCGTGATGCCGGCGGGCTGGCCGGGGGTGACGCCGACGTAGGCGACGCCGAGGCCGCGGTCGGCGAGCATCTGGGTGAGCAGTCCGCCGAAGGAGTGGCCCATGATGATGGGCTTCTGGGGGAGTGCGCGGATGATGCGCTCGTAGTGGTCGGCGATCTGCGCGAGGCCGATGCCCTCGAGCGGCTCGGGGTTCGAGCGGATGTCGGCGACCTCGCGGTCGTCGATGCCGGGCCAGCCCGGAACGATGACCTCGTGGCCGCGGGCCCGGAAGTACTCGGCCCAGGTGTTCCAGCTCTTCGGGGTCATCCAGAGTCCGTGGATGAGGACGATGGGGGTCTTGGTGGCGGTCATGTTCTCTCTCCTTCAACTGCGTCCCACCCTTTGGTAGAACGATCGTTCTGTCTCTGTCTGTGAAGTTACTCCCGGCTCCATCTCATGTCAAGCAAAAAGAGAAAGATCGTTCTATCATTTACCTCATGGCAACACGAACGACTTCAACCGGCAGCTCCCTCGCTCGCGAGAAGCTGCTCGCCACGGCGTCGGAACTCTTCTATCGAGAGGGCATCCACTCCGTCGGCGTCGACCGCATCATCGGCGAGGCCGGCGTCACCCGCGCGACGTTCTACCGGCACTTCCCGAGCAAGGAGGACCTCGTCGAGGCCTACCTCGAGGTCGAGGACGCCAACAT
The DNA here is from genome assembly GCF_001427265.1 of Agromyces sp. Root1464. Taxonomy (NCBI): domain Bacteria; kingdom Bacillati; phylum Actinomycetota; class Actinomycetes; order Micrococcales; family Microbacteriaceae; genus Agromyces; species Agromyces sp. Root1464. The sequence goes on along the minus strand of NZ_LMFU01000001.1, from coordinate 103,056 downwards.
CCGGGGCGCGTTCGCGGCCGCCGAGGCATCCGGAGCAGCGCCGAAGCAGCTCGTGGGCCTCGTGATCGACGGGCTCGCCGACGACGTCGCGCGCCACCACACCCGGGGATGCCCCTTCATCAACGCCGCCGCCGAGTACCCCGCCGCCGACAGCGGCGTGCGCAAGGCCGTCGCCGAGCACCGCGAGTGGTTCCGCTCCGAACTCGAGTCGGTGCTGTCCGCGGCCGAGGTGCCCGACGCCGAAGGGGCGGCAGGCCAGCTCGTGCTGCTGCGCGACGCGGCCATGGTCGGCGGCTACCTCGACGGGTGGGAGCGCGTGCGCCCTGCGTTCAGCGCCGCTGCGGCTCGAGCCGCCGGCGTGCAGGAGTGACGATGATGGTCACCGAACTCGACGTGCCCCTTCGCGACGGCGGCAGCCTGCACGCCTACGACACCGGACCGGATGCCGCGTCGCCGCTCACGCTCGTCTGGCACCACGGCTCCCCGCAGACCGGCGCGCCGCTCGAGCCCGTGCTCGCCGCGGCATCCGCTCGTGGCATCCGCCTCGTCTCCTATGGGCGCCCGTCGTACGGCGGCTCGACCCCGCGCCCCGGCCGCGACGTCGCCTCGGCGGCGGCGGATGTCGCGGCGATCGCCGACGCGCTCGGCGTCGAGCGGTTCGCCGTGATGGGCGCCTCGGGCGGCGGCCCGCACGCGCTCGCCTGCGCGGCCCTGCTGCCCGAGCGCGTCACGGGCGCGGTCACGCTCGCGGGCATCGCGCCGCGCACCGACGCCTACGACTGGTTCGCGGGCATGACCGCCCCGGGCGGCCTGCGTGCCGCCGTCGAGGGGCGCGCCGCCCGCGCTGCGTTCGCCGCCGATGCGGAGTTCGACCCGTCGCAGTTCCTGCCCGTCGACTGGGCGGCCCTCGAGGAGCGCTGGGCGTCGCTCGGCGCCGACGCCGCACGCGCCGGTGAAGCCGGGCCCGGCGGCCTCATCGACGACGACGTCGCCTTCACCTCACCGTGGGGCTTCGACCTCGGGCGCATCGTCGCTCCGGTGCTCCTCGTGCAGGGCGATGGCGACCGGGTGGTGCCGTCGAAGCACGCCTCGTGGCTCGTCGCGCACATTCCCCGCGCCTCGCTCTGGATGCGCCTCGACGACGGCCATGTCTCGGTGCTCGACGTCGTGCCCGACGCGATGGACTGGCTGCTCGAGCGGCGCTGAGTGAGCGCTACCCCAGGCTCTCCAGCGCCTCGCGCGCCTCATCGGCGTCGACTTCCGCGGCCTCGGCGTCGCGGGCGGCGCGATCCCGCTCGCGGGTGACCGTGCGCTTCGCCCGATCGGCCTCGGCCATCTCCGCCTCGACCTTGCGCAGTTCCGCGTCGAGTTCGTCGCGGCGGGACGCGAGATCGCGGTGCTCGCGGTCGGCATCGGCGAGCCGCGCATCGAGGGCGTCGAGCGCAGCGGATGCCGCGGCCGCCCGCTCCTCGGCCTCCGCGACCGCGCGCTCGGCGCGCCCTCGAGCCACCTCGGCTCGCTTCGTCGCTGCGGCGCTCAGCAGACCGGGGGAGTCGCCCGCGTGCGCGTCCCGAGCCGGTTCCGTGCGAGGTGCCGGCCCGCCCGCGACGGCGTCACTCAGGTCGACCTCGACGCCGACGGCCTCGAGTGCCCGCACGAGCCGGCCCGTGCGCACGGCGTCGGCGGCAGCGGCATCCGACATCGCCGCCTGCAGCGTCTGGGCGACCTCGTCGAGCACCGGCGTGCGCACTGGGGAGCCGAGCTCGTCGGCGAGTGCTCCGGCCTCGTGCGCGAGCGTCGAGACGAGCCGCCGACGTTGCCGGCCGAGCTCGGCGAGCTCGACGGCACTGAAGCTGCCTTGAGTCTCACGGGCCTCGGCGCCGAGTTCGAGGACCGCCTCGACCTCGTCGGATCGGTGCCGCACGAGCTGGTTCACGAGCCAGGCGGCGGGGGAGGGGCGCCGGAGTTCGCGGATGCGGGCCGCGAGCGCGCGATCGTCGGCGGCGACGGTCTGCGCCCGCGCGTTGCGCCGGGCGGTGAACTCGTCGGGGCGCATCGCGTACAGCGCCGTCGCGGCGTCATCGAGCCTGTCGTCGAGCGAGTCAACCGGCGCCATGCGTCATCCTCCGCTCGGCTCCTCGATCGCGGGACGAACGCTCCCGACGCCCCACCCGTACGAGAGCTTGTGCGCCTCGAGCACGAAGAACGACTCCGTCGAGACGACGCCCGTGATCGCCGCGATGCGTCCGTTCAGCATGTCGATGAAGTGCGGCACGTCTTCGCAGATCACCTCGGCCATCACGTCGAAGCGGCCCGTGGTGTGGATGACGTAGCTCGTCTCGGGGAGCTCGGCGAGCGCCGCACAGACCGAGCGGGCGGTGCCGGGTGTCACGCGGATGCCGATCATCGCCAGCCGGTCGAAGCCGATCGCGAGCGGGTTGGCGATGCCGACGATCTGCAGGATCCCGGCGTCCTCGAGTCGCTTCGTGCGGTAGCGCACCGACGAAGCCGGCACTCCGAGGTCGTCGGCGAGACGCTGGAACGACCGGCGCCCGTCGACCTGGAGGGCGGCGATGATGCGACGGTCGATGTCGTCCATCTCGAATGGTGCGGCCATGCAACGAACCTAGCGCCAGCACGGTGCCGGGTGAGGGGGCAACGCGCACCCGGCACCGCGCCTTCTGCAGCGATGAGTGAATCTGCTGAGAATGGCGATTCGTGATGAAAGAGGAACCTTCACTGTTGATTCAACAAAGATTCTCGTAACTGTTGTGCATTCGGCAGATTCCGGTGAAGATGACTCTCAGATCGACACGAGCAGCCGTGGACTGCACTCGACGGAGAGTGCGACACCCATCATGAGCACCGAATCTCCGGCCATGCCGACGCGCGGCCATCATCGCGATCGCGGCCGTTGCGCTTCCACTGATTCGACTACGAAGGAGTAGCACCCATGGAGAACATCAGCCGTCGCGGGCTCTTGATGGGCGGACTCGCCGCCGCCGCAGGTCTCGCCGATGTCGCCGCCGGCGGGCAGCCGATCGGCCCCGGGAACGGTCATGGCAACGGGACGCCCTCGCTGAAGCACGCGAAGGGCGACAAGAATGCCTGGGACGTGATCGTGGTCGGGGCCGGCGCGGCGGGTATCGGCGCGGCACGGCGCCTCACAGACCAGAACCCCGACCTGCGCGTCGTGATCGTCGAGGCCCGCGACCGGATCGGCGGCCGCATGTACACCGACCGGACATCGATGGGCATCCCGGTCGAGCGCGGCTGCGAACTCGTCCATGGCGGCCCCTACGCGTCGACGTACCCGTGGATCGAGCAGGCCGGGTTCGACATGCGGATGTTCCAGAACAATTACATCCGCCAGGCTGATGCGCCGATGTCCTCGCCGTCCGCCCAATGGCATCAGTGGGACTCTCCGACCTCCTGGCTGTTCCCGCTGGGAATGCCGGAGGCGCTCAACCCGTACGACCCGGCTGGGCAGAACCTCCCGCTGCCGACCGTGGTCGACGGCGAGATGGCCGACGCGTACCTGCTGCGCCTCGGAGTGACGGCCGCGAACACGCCGACCGGGCTCAACTACGAGTTGACCGATGACAGCGAACCGCTGTACGCCACGGCCGCCGCTCGCGTCGCCGCACCGCTCCGGGACTGCATCCGGTACACGCTGCATCCCGACCAGGCGCCGGAGCCGGAGATCCTGGATCCGAACGATTCGCGCTACGACGACGGAGACTACAAGATCATCGGCGGCTACGACCAGCTGCTGCACTTCGTCGCCGGCGACGTTCCGGTCATGTTGCGGACCGTGGTCCAAGAGGTCGGATACACCACCAACGGTGTCGAGCTCCTCACCTCCAAGGGCACGATGTTCGGACGCCGAGTCGTCTTCGCCGTCCCCGCGGGAGTCATGCAGCGCCGCGACATTGCGTTCACCCCCGGCCTGCCTGCCGCAAAGTGGGCCGCCTTCGACGCGTTCGAGTACCACGACATCTTCAAGTGCGTGCTCGAGTTCAAAGAGAGGGTGTTCACGCCCAACGGCACCGATAACTGGGGTTACGCCGAATCGATGGACCACTTCCCGACCACGCTTTGGAACGCCTCGATCGCCTACCCGGGCTACAAGGGTCAGGTCATCGTCGGATGGGAGACCGGCGCGGCAGCACGAGAACTCCACGCGCTCCCGCTCGAGCAGAAGTATCAAGCCGTGCTCGAGGTCGTGCGAAAGTCGGCAGGTGACCCCGGCCTGCAGTACCACAAGGCCGTGATGACGGACTGGGCCAACGAGCCCTACTCATGGGGCCCGTACGGCAGCGGCGGCAGCTCGAGCGACATGGCCGCAACCGTCGGCGGCGTCCTGTACTGGGCAGGCATGCGCACCAGCACCGTGTCGTCGTCGTACTCGTCCGGCGTCACTCAGGCTGATCAACTCCTCCTGGCTCTCTAGGCCGGGTCGAGCTCACTCGATCGACCCGTCGAGCGCCGCCAGGAGCGCGTCGAGGGCCGGGCGCTGGCCGGTGACGAGCAGCTCGCGCGCCTCGAACACCGGTGTCCATCGCGCCTCGTCGATCTCGGGGAACCGCTGGCGGCGCCCCGAACGCGGCGGCCACTCGATCTCGAACAGGTTGGACCGCAGCTCGTCGATCTCGAAGTCGGAGGCGCGGCAGGCGAACACCCGCACGGTCTTGCCCGAGGTGTACCGGAACGTGCCGAGGTCGATGACCTCGGATTCGGGCGCGGGGGCACCGATCTCCTCGGCGAACTCGCGCCGGGCCGCGACGAGCGGATCCTCGTCGGTGAACTCGCCCTTCGGGATCGACCAGGCGCCCGCCTGCTTGCGCGCCCAGAATGGCCCGCCCATGTGCCCGATGAAGACCTCGAGCCCTCGGAGCTCACGGAGGTCGCGGTAGAGCAGCAGGCCCGCGCTCGTCACCGGCACGGTGCACCGCCTCGCCCGGGGCCGCTCGCAGCGGCCGGGAGTAGCGTGGGTCGAATCAGCCGGAGGAGGAGCACATGGCACGCATCGTGATCATCGGGGGCCACGGGAAGATCGCCCTGCAGCTCGAGCGCTTGCTCGCCGACCGCGGCGACGAGGTCGACGCGATCATCCGCAATCCCGACCACGCGGGCGACGTCACGGCCGCCGGGGCACGCCCGGTCGTCGCCGACATCGAACGGCTCGACGTCGACGACCTCGCCGAGATCCTGCACGGCCACGATGCCGTCGTCTGGTCGGCGGGAGCCGGCGGGGGCGACCCCGCACGCACGTACGCCGTCGATCGCGACGCGGCGATCCGCTCGATGGCGGCCGCCGAGAGCGCAGGCGTCATGCGGTACGTCATGGTGTCGTACTTCGGCTCGCCCGACCACACCGTGCCCGAGGGCAACTCGTTCCGCGCCTACGCCGAGGCGAAGGCGGCGGCCGACGAGCACCTCGCGGGCACGGCCCTCGACTGGACGATCCTCGGCCCGAGCACGCTGACCGACGGCGAGGGCACGGGCGCCATCGACGTCGGGCCGCCGAGCAGCGGCACGGTCGACCGAGCGGATGTCGCGGCCGTCGCCGCCGAAACGGTGCACCGCGACTCGACGGTGCGCCGGACCGTCCGCTTCAACGGCGGTGGCACGCCGATCGCCGAAGCGCTCGGCTGACCGACGCCGATCGAGCGCTGTCACGGGCGCCGGGACGATCAGTGCTCGCGTGGTCGTCGGATCAGCGACCAGAGCGCCGCGAGCCCCAAGAGGCCTCCGACCGCGAAGAACGTTCCGAGAATCGACCAGATCACCGTTTCCGTCGACATCGCCCACCTCCATGTCAGTGGGTTCATTCTGCACGCGGGCGCTCGCGACCGCCAGCATCCGGTGCGAGCGACGGTCGCGTGTCAGCCGAGCATCACCGAGTTGCGGTCGTTGGGACTGACGCGCACCGGCAGTACGGCGCCGGGCTGCCAGTTGTGCAGCGCGCCCTCGGCGATGACCGTCTGGTAGAGCGTTCGATACGGCGAATCGCCCGGCAGGGTCACGTCGAGTTGCACGGCGTAGACGATTGTCTCGCCGAGGCGCTTGCCGGTGTCGGTCAGCGAGACGACCGTTCCCGAGCCCTGGATCATCTGGCCGTAGGCCGCCATGTTGGTGAAGGGATTGGCGACGGCAGCGCCGTGCGTGCCCGTGACGTCGTTCGGCCCGAGCCCTGCGAATTGCTCGGCCAGGTCCGCCGACTGGCGCAGATTCTCGCGGTAGTCGGTGTTGACCGTCTGGGTATAGCCCGCCTTGGTGAGGCGGAAGAGGTCGCGGAACACGCCCATTCGCGGCTCGATCAGCTCGTGAAGGCGGTCTTGTTCGGGTCGGCCGGATCGACCGCGATGTCGTGCACGCTGCCCTCGGCGTAGTTGGCGAGGAACTGGGGTGCGAGCATCTCGCGCTTCTGCACGGTGTAGGGCTCGCGGCCGGGAAGCGTCACCTCGATCTCGAGCTGGTACCACGGGTTGCCCGAGATGCGCTCTCCGGTGTCGACAGCGCTCTTGATCACCGAGGTGCCGGGCTGACCGATCGCGATGATGCGATTGAGCTCCTGGCCGTAGGCGTTCAGCACGTCGTGGTCGGCCGACATGGCGGCGCTCACCTCGCTCGCATTGGCCATGGTGACGGGAGTTCCGTCGGTGTACCCGGCGTCGCGCATCGCCTGGTTCGCGAGCTCCTGCGCGGCTTGCGCCTGCGCCGCCCAGTCCTGCCCTGCCGCCTGGCCCGTGGCCTGGCTGCCGGCCTGGGTGAATGCGTTCTTCGCCTTGTCGAACAAGCCCATCTGCGGTGTCCCCTCGTCTCGGCGCCCGAATCGGGCTCGGTCGCACCCACCTTCTCACAACGAGGGTCTCGCACGGTCGGCTGTTGCGTGAACATCTCCGGGCGGGCGTCAACCCGTTGACCGCAGGGCGGGCGCGGCGCACGCTGGAGAGATCCCGACCGCGGAGGACATCATGACCGATCCACGAGAAACGACGCAACGACACGATCCTCGCAACGTCGACGCGGGCGTCCGAGACCCGGCCGACGACGAGCGCACCGCGGCCGACGAGATGGAGACGGCGGAAGAGGATGCCGCGCAGGACGCGGATTCCCAGGGCGACGACCCCAACGACTTCGAGGCCGACAATGCGGTCGAGGCCGATTCGCTCGAGACCCTCGATCCCGACAACCCGCCGGCGTAGCGGCTCGGCCCGTTCTGCTCTGAGCGGATCGAGCTGACGGCGAGCGGATGCCGCGGCTAACCTCGCGGCATGGGCAAGGTCGTCGAGTTCACACGGGTTCCTGGTTCGCAGACGTCGAAGCCGAATGCGGATGGGGGCGCTGCGAAGCCCCTGTGGCGGCACGCAGTCGGCGAGGTGCTGCGCGTCGAACGCCTCGGGCAGGAACGGATCCTGACCGAGGTCGCTGCGGCGGCCGGCGTCTCGCCGCAGTACCTCTCCGAGATCGAGCGCGGTCGCAAGGAGCCGTCGTCGGAGGTGCTCGGCTCGGTCGCCGAGGCACTCGAGCTCGACCTCGTCGACATCGTGCAGCGCGTCGGCACCCTGCTCGGGGAACGTCGGGAGCGCGAGCGGCGCACCGCCGAGCATCGGGAGCTGCTGCGCATCGAGACCTCGTTCGCGTTCCGTGCCGGGGAGCTGGCACCGTTCGACGTCGACGCGCAGCATGCGCTCGCGGCACTCCCCGACGCCGCGTTCGGGGACGCGGCGACGAACGCGTACCTCCTCGCCGCCTGAGCCGTCCGCCCGGCGTGAGGGCCGCGGCGGCGTGACCGCGCCCTCGCCGGGCCCTATCCGCGCATCGCCGGCACCATGACCTGCGCCGTCAGCACGTGGTCGGCGAGGCCGTACTCGACGGCGGCCGCGGCCGGCAGGATGAGGTCGCGATCGGTGTCGTGACGCAGGGTCATCGCGTCGCGACCGGTGTCGGCGGCGAGGGCGGCCTCGAGCTCGGCGCGCACGCGCACGACCTCGTCGGCGTGCAGGATCAGGTCGGGGATCGTGCCGCGTCCCTGCGTCGACGGCTGGTGCAGCACGACGCGGCCGTGCGGCAGGATCGCCCGCATGCCCTTCGCTCCGCCCGCCAGCAGCACCGCGGCCGGCCCGCCCGCCTGGCCGACGCACGTCGTCGCGACATCCGGCCTGATGTGCTGCATCGTGTCGTAGACGGCGAGTGCTGCACCGGGCGAACCGCCGGGGGAGTTCAGGTAGAGGCTGATCGGCGTTTCGCTCGACTCCGAGGCGAGGTGGAGGAACTGCGCGATGAGCACGTTCGCGACGCCGTCGTCGATCTCTGTGCCGAGGTAGACGATGCGCTCCGACAGCAGCCGGCTGTAGACGTCGAGCGAGCGCTCGCTGTTGCCGCGCTTCTCGACGACGTAGGGGATCGTGTAGCTCGTCATGACGTTGCTCCTGTTCCGGCGCCGGCCTGCAATCCGACCAGGGGCCGGTCGCCCCCGGGGAACATCTCGCCGAAGCCGTGGGCGATGGCGTCGACGAAGCCGTAGTCGACGGCTTCGGTCGCGGAGTACCAGCGGTCGCGGAGGGAGTCCTCGGCGATGCGCTCGATGGGCTGGCCGGTGTTCTCGGCGGTGATGCCGAGCACCGTGTCGCGCGTGTACCGCAGGTCGTCGGCCTGCAGCTCGATGTCGACCGCGGTGCCGCCGATGCCGGCGGAGCCCTGGTGCATGAGGATCCGCGAGTGCGGCAGCGCGAAGCGCTTGCCCCTCGTGCCCGCCGAGAGCAGGAACTGGCCCGCGCTCGCCGCGATGCCGACGGCGATCGTCGAGACGTCGTTCGGGATCGAGCGCATGACGTCGGCGATCGCGAGCATCGCCGAGACCGAGCCGCCGGGCGAATTGATCCAGAAGCGGATGTCGCGGCGCGGGTCGTCGGCCGCGAGCGTGACGAGCTGCGCGATGAGGCGGTTGCCGCCCGCCTGGTCGAGCTCGTCTCCCAGCACGATGATGCGCTCGTGGAAGAGGCGCCTCGTGAGTTCGGCGTCGATCGGATGGATCGGTGGGGTGTCGTGTTCGCTCATGTCCCCAGCGTGCGCGCCGCGGGCGAGGCGCGGGGCGGATGCCGCTGACAGCAGTGCTGCTGCGAGCAGTGCTGCCGAGAGCAGCGTGCGCCGCGGCATCCGTGACATTGCGGGTCGTCCGCCTCGGCAGGGGCTCGGGCGGTCATGTCAAAATACTCCGGTGACCCGCCTCACCGACCCGACCGCGCATCACGCGACTCGTCGACGCATCCGGTGGCTGCCCGTCGCGCTGGCCGTGTTCGCCGGGATCGTGCTGCTCGGCGGGGTCGTGCTGCTTGCGATCTGGTTGCGCGCCCAGCCCGCCGTGCAGGAGTTCCTCACGCGGTACCCCGGCACGACGCCGTTGCCCGAGGGGGCGCCGGTCGGCATTCCCTCATGGCTCGGCTGGCAGCACTTCCTGAACGCCTTCTTCCTCGTGCTCCTCGTGCGCTCGGGCCTCCTGCTCAAGAAGGGCGGCCGCCCGCCGGCTCGCTGGGTTCGCAACAACGACGGGCTCATCCGCACGAAGAACCCGCCATGGAAGGTCAGCATCCACCTCTGGCTGCACTACACGGTCGATGTGCTCTGGGTGCTCAACGGCATCGTCTTCATCGTGCTGCTCCTCGTCACCGGGCAGTGGATGCGCATCGTGCCGACGAGTGCCGACATCTGGCCGAACGCCGTGTCGGCAGGGTTGCAGTACGCCTCGCTCGACTGGCCGGTCGAGCACGCCTGGGTCAACTACAACAGCCTGCAGCTGCTCAGCTACTTCGCGATCGTGTTCGTCGTCGCGCCCCTCGCGGTGCTCACCGGGCTGCGTCTCTCATCGGTCTGGCCGCAGCGGGCGGAGCGGCTGAACGTCGTCTACCCGGCGAAGCTCGCACGGGCCGTGCACTATCCGGTGATGCTCGTGTTCGTCGCCTTCGTCATCGTGCACGTGACCCTCGTGTTCGCGACGGGTGCGCTGCGCAACCTCGACGCGATGTACGCGAGCCGCGATGGCGCGTCGTGGCTCGGCTTCGCGATCTTCGCGGTGTCGCTCGCCGTCATGATCGGCGGCTGGTTCGCCGTTCGACCGTCGGTGCTGAAGCCCGTCGCGAGCCGCATGGGCACCGTCACCCGCTGAGCGATGGGGCGGCGCGGGGCATCCCTGAGCGTCGGATAGGTAAGGCTGGCCTCAGAAGAAAGTCGCGTTGATCTGCGGAAAACAGTCCCTTCCCTGCTGCGTCCTCGACCTTCCCGGGCGTACCATCGCCGTATCGAACCGCGGTACACCGCACTGGGAGGTCACCATGAGCATGACGCTCGACGAACTGCCCGCCGTCGCCGAATGCTCGGTGGCCGGATGCTCCTACAACGACCATTCGCACTGCCATGCCGCCGCGGTCACGATCGGCGGCTCGGTCGGCGATGCGGAGTGCGCGACCTTCATCCCGCTGGGAGCCAAGGGCGGCCTCGACAAGGTCGTGACGCACGTCGGCGCCTGCCAGCGTTCGGAGTGCGTGCACAACGAGTCGCTCGAGTGCACCGCGCCGTCGGTGCGCGTCGGCCCCGGCGCGGTTGACGCCGACTGCCTCACCTACGACCCGCGCTGAGCCAGGGAGCTCGACGAGCGAGGGCGTCAGGCCACGACGTGGTCGACGGGGCCCTCGCTGAACTGGCACGACGTGGCTGAGAGGCGTGCCTCGGGGTCGAGCCGTGCGAGCACCGCGCCCGCGATGACGTAGAGCTGTTCGAGCTGCTCCGGCGCAAGGGCGTCGAGCACGTTCGCCCGCACCGTCTCGACGTGGCCGGGCGCGGCCTCCGAGATCAGGGCGAGGCCGGCGTCGGTGATCGTCGCGTTCGTGGCCCGGCGGTCTTCGGGGCACGGGAAGCGCTCGATGAGCCCGCGCTCCTCGAGGCGCTTCGCGACGTGCGAGAGGCGGGGGAGCGTCGCGTTCGTGCGCGAGGCGAGCTCGGTCATGCGCATGGTGCGCGAGGGTGCCGCACCGAGCGCCATGAGGGCGCCGTACTCGAAGTGCGTGAGCCCGGCGTCGCGCAGCAGCTGCGCGTCGAGGGCACCCGGGAGCAGCTCGGCGAGCGCCACGAGGCGCACCCACGCGGCCGACTCCTCGGGGGCGAGCCACCTCGTGTCATCCGTCATGCCCACGAGTCTACCGCATTGGTTGACGCAACAACTGAATGAGCGTAGAGTGTTGGTTGTCGCAACAAGTAAACGCGTCGAAGGGCGCGGGGAGGAAAGACATGACGACCGTCAGCATCATCGGAAACGGCAACATGGGCACCGCCATCGGCGGCATCGTCGCCGCAGGGGGCAACACCGTCGAGTTCATCGGGCGCGATACCGCCCAGCAGATCACCGGCGACATCGTCGTGCTCGCGGTGCCGCACTTCGCGATCGACGAGATCGTCGCCGCGCGCGGCACCGAGCTCGCCGGCAAGGTCGTGGTCGACATCACGAACCCGCTCGACTTCTCGACGTTCGACTCGCTCGTCGTGCCCGCCGACGGCTCGCGTGCGAGCGAACTCGCAGCAGCCCTGCCCGACGCGAAGGTGCTGAAGGCGTTCAACACCAACTTCGCCGCCACGCTCGCCGCGAAGACCGTCGGTTCGAACCCCACGACCGTGCTCATCGCCGGTGACGACGACGACGCGAAGCTCGCCCTCGCCGAGGTCGTGCGCGCGGGCGGCGTGAACGCCGTCGACGCCGGCCGCCTCTCGCGTGCTCGCGAGCTCGAGGCCGTCGGCTTCCTGCAGCTCACCCTCGCCGTGCAGGAGAAGGTCGGCTGGGACGCCGGCATCGCGCTCGTCGCCTAGCCCGGCTCGCGGGTCTCCCGCGTCAGACCTCGCTGCGCAGGTAGGCCAATTGCGCTCGAACGGATGCCTCGGCTGCAGTGCGCACCGAGGCATCCGTGTCGGCGTAGACGAGGTCGGTCACGGCGGCCGTCGATGCATCCGGACCGAGTTCGCGCAGCGCCGCGCGCACCTGGTCGAGCCGCTCGGCCCGGTGCGCGAGGTAGGCGCGGCAGATCTCCGCGAGGTCGGGGAGCACGGGGCCGTGGCCCGGCAGCACACCCACCGGGACCGGTGCGCCGAGGACGGAGAGCCGGTCGAGCGAGTCGAGGTACGGGCCGAGGGCGCCGTCGGGATCGGCGATGATCGTCGTGCCGCGGCCGAGGATCGTGTCGCCCGTGAGCACCGTGCCGCGGTCATCGTCGCCATCGATGAGGCGGTCGCCGGGCAGCGAGAAGCACACCGAGTCGGCCGTGTGCCCGGGGGTCGCGACCACGTCGATCTCGAGGCCGGCCGCCCGGATGCGCTCGCCGTCGACCAGCGGCGCCCCGGCCAGACAGAATGCCGGGTCGATCGCGCGCACCGGGGCATCCGTCATCGCGTGGAACGCCTCGAGCGACTCGGTGTGGTCGGGATGGTGGTGGGTGACGAGCACGAGCTCGACCCTGCCGGAGCCCGCCAGCGCCGCGAGGTGCGCGGCGTCCGACGGGCCGGGGTCGACCACCACGACGGCGTCGGATCCGGGTGCTCGCAGCACGTAGGAGTTCGTGCCGTCGAGGGTCATCGGCCCGGCGTTCGGGGCCCGCACGAGACGAGCGAACGTCGACACGCGGTCACCGCCGGCGGGAGCCCGACCCGTGCCGGAAGCGTGATCCATGCGGGAAAGTGTATCGGCGACGCCCGTGCGCACCGGCGTGCCGAGTCATAGTCTGAGGTGATGAACAGCGAGCTGGAGTCACTGACGAACCCGGCGGCCACGGGCGCGGCCGCGACCGTCGTGCTGCTGCGCGACGGCGAACGCGGCGTCGAGGTGCTGCTCGCCGAACGCCCGCGCGATCGCGGCTCGTTTCCGGGAGCCTGGGTCTTCCCGGGCGGCGCGGTCGACGAAGCGGATGCCGCGGGCGACCCCCTCGACGGCATCGATGCCGCACGCCGTGCCGCCGTGCGCGAGACCTTCGAGGAGGTCGGACTCGTGCTCGACGGTGACGAGCTCGTGCCGTTCTCGCACTGGACGCCGCCCGCCAACGCCCCGAAGCGACTGACCACGACGTTCTTCGCCGTGCGGGTGCCCGACGGCGAGCTGCGTCTGGCCCCCGACGAGGTCGAGGCGGCCGCGTGGCTGCGTCCGACCGATGCGCTCGACCGGCACGCGGGCGGCGGCATGACGCTGTGGCCGCCGACCTGGGTGACCCTGCACGGCCTGTCGCACGCGGCATCCGTCGACGAGGCGCTCGCCGAACTCCGCAGCGGCTCGGTCACGCCGTTCGTCGCGAAGGCGGTCGACGACGGGCAGATGATCCTCTGGCAGGAGGACGACGAGTTCGTGGCCGAGCACAAGCGGGAGGCCCGCGACCCCTCGGTGCCCGACGACGGACCCGATGCCGACGGCAATCGTCACCGCCTCATGATGGACCGGCTGCCGTGGATCTACATCAACACCCTCGGCGCAGGGTTCTGACCCCGTGACCGACGTCACGGTCGTCGGCAGCGGGCCCAACGGGCTCGTCGCCGCAGTGGTCGCCGCGCGGGCCGGGCTCTCGGTGCGGGTGGTCGAGGCGGCGCCGACGATCGGCGGCGGCCTGCGCACCGCCGAGCTCACGCTGCCCGGCTTCCGGCACGACGTGTGCTCGACGGTGCATCCGGCCGGCCTCGCCTCGCCCGTGTTCCGGAAGCTCGGCCTCCTCGACGACATCGACTGGGTCGTGCCCGAGATCTCGTACGCGCACCCGCTCGACGGCGGCCGCGCCGGCGTCGCCTGGCGCGACCTCGATCGCACGGCCGACGGCCTCGAGGCCGACGGCGCCGCCTGGCGCAGCCTCCTCGCTCCGCTCCTCGCCCGCAGCCGCGGGGTCGTCGACTTCACGGGATCGCAGCTGCTGCGCGTACCCCGCGACCCGATCGCGGCCCTGCAGTTCGGCCTGCGCGCGCTCGAACAGGGCACGGCAGCGTGGAACATCCGTTTCGTCGGGGACGTCGCGCCCGCGCTCTTCAGCGGCGTCGTCGCGCACGCGGCGGGCGGCATGCCCTCGCTCGCCTCCGCCGGCGCCGGGCTCCTCATCGCGATGCACGGTCACGGCGCCGGATGGGGACTCCCGGTCGGCGGTTCGCAGACGATCGCCGACGCACTCGCCGACGAACTCCGCGCGCGCGGCGGCGAGATCGTCACGGATGCCCCGGTGGCCTCGCTCGCGGAGGTCACGGGTTCGCGCGCGGTACTGCTCGACACCTCGCCGGAGCTGCTCTTCACCGCGGAGCTGCCCGGCCGCTACGCGCGGGCCCTCCGTCGATACCGCTACGGCTCGGGCGTGGCCAAGGTCGACTTCGCGCTGAGCGGCCCGGTGCCGTGGCGCAACGCCGAGGTTCGGCAGGCCCCCACCGTGCACCTCGGCGGCAGCCGCGCCGAGATCGCGGCGGCCGAGAACGCCGTCGCCCGCGGCTTCCAGCCCGGCGTCGCGGGCGTCGGGGGAGCGGAGCATCCGTACGTGCTCGTCACCCAGCCGACGGTCGCCGACCCGACCCGCGCGCCCGAGGGCAAGCACGTGCTGTGGGCCTACACGCACGTGCCCGCGGGGTCGACGCTCGACGCGACCGAACTCGTCACGGCCGAGGTCGAGCGCTTCGCGCCGGGCTTCCGCGACGTCGTGCTCGCCTCGGCGTCGAGCTCGGCGGCCGAACTCGGCCGGTACAACGCGAACTACGTCGGCGGCGACATCTACTCGGGCGCGCTCACGATGGCGCAGCTGCTGAAGCGGCCGGTCGTCTCGCCGAAGCCCTGGCGCACGCCGGTCGACGGCGTCTACCTCTGCTCGAGCGCGACGGCTCCCGGCCCCGCGGTGCACGGGATGAACGGCTGGTTCGCCGCGAAGCTCGCCCTGCGCGAGCGCTTCGGCCTGCGCTGACAGCGCCGGTCGGCGTAGCGTTGGGACGTGGACTGGACCGATTGGTTCGACGCGCACGACTACGAGATCGCACGGCAGATCCTGCAGCGCGGAGTCGGTGCGCTCGCCTTCGTCGCCTTCCTCTCGACACTGAACCAGTTCCGACCGCTGCTCGGCGAGCACGGCCTGCTGCCGGTGCC
The DNA here is from genome assembly GCF_001427265.1 of Agromyces sp. Root1464. Taxonomy (NCBI): domain Bacteria; kingdom Bacillati; phylum Actinomycetota; class Actinomycetes; order Micrococcales; family Microbacteriaceae; genus Agromyces; species Agromyces sp. Root1464. Next base: position 87,920 of record NZ_LMFU01000001.1, on the reverse strand, counting down.
CGAGCTGCTGCGCCACGCGTCGCGGCTCCGCGGGCCGAGCGTCTTCCGCTGGGGGTACTCCGATCGGAGACTCGTCGTGGTCGCCGTCGTCGGGCTCGTGCTCGCGGCATCCGTCGTGGCAGGTCTGCCGCAGCTCGGACCGCCGTGGGTGCCGCTCATCGTCTTCCTCGTGCTCTGGATCCTCTACCTGTCGATCGTGAACGTCGGCCAGACCTTCTACGGCTTCGGCTGGGAGATGCTCCTCTGCGAGGCGCTCTTCACGGTGGCGTTCCTCGGCTCCGACCAGACGCCGCCGCCGCTGACCATCGTCATCGCCGTCTGGTGGCTCGTGTTCCGCCTCGAATTCGGCGCGGGCATGATCAAGATCCGCGGCGGGCGCGAGTGGCGCGACCTGACCGCGCTCATGTACCACCACGAGACGCAGCCGATGCCCGGCCCGTTCAGCCGGCAGGCGCACCTGCTGCCGAAGTGGTTCCACCGCGGCGAGGTGCTCGGCAATCACTTCGCGCAGCTCGTCGTGCCGTTCCTGCTCTTCGTGCCCGGCCCGGTCGGCTCGTCGGCCGCGGCGATCGTGATCCTCACGCAGCTCTGGCTCATCGTGACCGGCAACTTCGCGTGGCTCAACTGGATCACGGTCGTGCTCGCGGCATCCGCCGTCACCGACTCGGCCTGGCACTGGCTGATCCCCGCGATCCCCTCCGATCTGGGCACGGATGCCGCGGCGACGCCGATCTGGTGGGCGGTCGTCGTGCTCGGGGCATCCGCTCTGCTCATCGTGTTGAGCTTCTGGCCGATCAGGAACCTGTTCTCACGGCGCCAGCTCATGAACGCCGCGTTCAACCGCTGGATGCTCGTGAACGCCTACGGCGCCTTCGGCACGGTCACGAAGCGGCGCATCGAGATCGTCGTCGAGGGCACCCTCGTCGAGACCCCCGGCGACGGCACCGAGTGGCGGGAGTACGCGTTCAAGGGCAAGCCCGGGGCGCTGGGGGCCATCCCGCGGCAATGGGCGCCGTACCATCTGCGACTCGACTGGCTCATGTGGTTCCTGCCGCTCGGGCGCATGTGGGAACCGTGGTTCGAGGTGTTCCTCCTGCGACTGCTCCAAGCGGACGCACCGACGCTCGCGCTGCTCGACACCGACCCGTTCGGCGGCGCCGCCCCGCGCTGGATCCGGGCTCGGGCCTACCACTACCGGTTCACGACGCGGGCGGAGTTCCGGCAGACGGGTGACCGCTGGGTGCGCACGTTGGAGGGCGAGGTCGTGCCCGCGTCGGGGCTCGGCTGACGCAACCGCTCTACAGATTCGGAGGTCTGCACAGTCTCGGACCACAGGACCGGTTCCCGCCGAAGTCGTGCAGTTCTCCGCCGCTCTGGCGGGCGCGTGACGCGGGCCTACTCGACCGGCAACGCCTTCGCCGGCTGGTGCTCGATGTCGTCGACGTGCGCGCTCGGCATCGCGATGCCGCCGGCGATCGTGAGGACCGCCGCGACGAGCACTGCGACGAACACCGCCGTCGAGGCGCCGTGGATCGCCACGGGGGAGTGCTCGCCGAGGCCCGAGCGTGCGATCACGCCGTTCGCGACCGCGCCGAAGATCGCGACGCCGACCGCGCTGCCCATCGAGCGGAGGAACATGTTGGCGCCCGTGACGACGCCGCGCTCCGACCACGGCACCGACGACTGCGCGGCGATGAGCGTGGGCGAGGCCACGAGGCCGAGGCCGAGGCCCACGATGAAGCACGCGATCGCCGTGGTCCACACGTTCGGGGTGAGCGAGGCCGCCACGAGTGCCGCCGAGCCGAGCACGGAGACCGCGAGGCCGATGAGCGCGGTGCGGCGGAAGCCGATGCGGAGGAAGAGCCGGCCCGCCTGGCTCGCCGCGATCGGCCAGCCGAGGGTCAGCGCCGCCACCGCGAGCCCCGACACGAGCGGGGAGGCCCCCGCGGTCGCCTCGAGGAAGGTCGGCACGTACGAGGTCAGCCCGATGAGCACGGCGCCGACGCCGAGCGAGATGAGCGACGTCGTGACGATGAGCCGCCGGGAGAAGACCCAGAGCGGCAGCACCGGTTCGGCGGCACGTCGCTCGATGAACACGAACGCGACGAGCAGCAGTGCCCCGATCGTGAACGCGCCGATCGACTGCCAGGAGAGCCACTCCCACGCCTGTCCGCCCTCGAGCACGGCGAGGATCAACAGGGTCGACGCGATCGTCAGCACGGTCGCGCCGGCGAAGTCGATGCGGTGCTTCTCGCGCGTGACGGACTCGTGGTACGAGCGCAGCAGCATCCACCCGGCGATCAGGCAGAGCGGGATGTTCACGAAGAAGATCCACCGCCACGAGGCGAACTCGGCGAACAGGCCGCCGAGGGTCGGGCCGACGACCGAGGAGATCGCCCAGACGCTCGCGATGTAGCCCTGCACACGTGCGCGCTCGCGCACCGTGTAGATGTCGCCCGTGATCGTGATGGAGACGGGCAGCACCGCGCCGGCGCCGAGGCCCTGGATCGCGCGGAAGACGATGAGCGAGGTCATGTCCCATGCGAAGCCGCACAGCACCGAGCCGACGAGGAAGATGCCGATGCCGATCAGCATGATCGGCTTGCGCCCCACGGTGTCGGCGAGCTTCGAGTAGATCGGCACCGAGACGGCCTGGGCGAGCAGGTAGATCGAGAACAGCCACGGGAACTGCGTGAAGCCGCCGAGGTCGGCCACGATCGACGGCACCGCGGTCGCGAGGATCGTCGAATCGATCGCGATGAGGCCCGTGGCCAGCATCACGGAGATGAGCACCGGCCCACGCGCCGAACGGAATCCCACGGCAGTCGTCTCGGTCACGTTCCCCCTCGGTTCCGGGCGCGCAGCGACGCTCCCATGAAAGGCAACGCCCGTGGCGCCGATTCATTCCGCGGATGCCGCGGCTCACGATGAAGGGCACACGGCCGTCGATGCTCCGAACGGCATCGCGTGGATACCGGAACGAACTCGCCGGGTCAAGCACGTGCTCCGGCGGGCCCTGCCCACTACCGTCGATCCCATGAGGATCCGCACGAAACGCCCGGTCGCCCCGCCGCCTCCCGCCGCGGCGGAGATCACGACCGACGGCGACTCCCGCGCGCCCGAAGTGCGGATCAACGCCTTCCGCATCGGCTTCGTCGGGGCGCTGGGCGTGCTCCTCGCGGTGCTCCTCGGCGGCATCGTCGGCGAGCTCGGCACCGTGATCCTCTACGTCGCGCTCGCGCTGTTCCTCGCGCTCGGCCTCGATCCGATCGTGAGCTGGCTCCAGCGTCGAGGCATGGCGCGCTGGGTCGCGATCCTCATCGTCTTCGCCGGGGTCATCGGCATCTTCGTCGGGCTGATCGCGACGATCGTGCCGATCGTGGTCGAGCAGACGACGAACATCGTCGAGAACTGGGACGACATCGTCGCCAACGTGCAGCACAGCCCGTTCGTGACGTGGCTCAACGGCCTCACGGGCAGCGGCAACGCGATCAAGGACGCGATCGAGTCCGCGGGTGATTGGCTCGCCGACCCCGAGAACCTCGGCTCGCTCGGCGGTGGCCTCCTCGCAGTGGGCGCGGGCATCGCCGGCGGCTTCACGGGCGCCACGATCGTGCTCATCCTCACCCTCTACTTCCTCGCGTCGCTCGACTCGATGAAGCGCTACGCCGCTCGCTTCGTGCCGGCGAGCTCGCGCCCCGGCTACCGCGACGTGTCGGAGGAGATCACGGGCTCGGTTGGCCGGTACGTCATGGGGCAGGTCGGCCTCGCCACGATCAACGGCGTGCTGAGCCTCATCTACCTGTCGATCATCGGGGCGCCGGTGCCGATCCTCCTGGCGTTCATCGCCTTCCTCTTCTCGCTCGTGCCGCTCGTCGGCACGCTCACCGGCGCGATCATCATCACGCTCGTCTCGTTCGCGGCGTCGCCCGAGACCGCGCTCGCCGCCGCCATCTACTACCTGATCTACATGCAGGTCGAGGCCTACGTGCTGAGCCCGCGCATCATGAGCCGCGCCGTCGCCGTGCCCGGAGCACTCGTCGTGATCGCGGCGGTCGCGGGCGGCACGCTCGGCGGCGTGCTCGGCGCCCTCGTCGCGATCCCCGTCGCGGCGTCGCTCATCATCATCGTGGAGAAGGTCGTCTTCCCCCGCCAGGACACGATGTAGCCGATCGCATCGGCCGACCGCCGGGTGCCGGGAGTCCCGGAATGCGCCGACGCTCTGGCATGCTGAACGGATGCCCAGTGCCGTTCAGTTGATCCGGACCTCGACGCTCTCCGATGTCGCCGAATACGCTTACGCGGCGACTGCGCCGAAGGACGCGAGACTCGTCTTCCTCGCCGGTGCCTGCCCGTTGGACGACGACGGCGCGACGCTCGCAGTCGGCGATTACGTGGGCCAGGCGGCCGCATGCATCGAGACGATGACACGTGCGCTCGCCGCCGCGGGTGCCACGATCGATGACGTCATCAGCACTCGCGTGCTTGTCGCGTCGTCACGGCGCGAAGACCTGGGCGCAGTCTGGCAGGTCGTGCGCGACGCATTCGGATCCCACGACGCGCCGAGCACGCTGCTCGGTGTAACGGTGCTCGGCTGGGAGCACCAGCTGGTCGAGGTGGAAGCAGTCGCAGCAGTCGTCGACTGACGATCAGAACCAGATGCTGAGGTGCGGCGCGCGCTGCGCGGCGAACATGGCATCGGCCGCCGAGATCGAGCCCGGTGTGCGTTCGTCGACGCGTCCGGCGCGCGCGAGCACCGAGGGATGCACCCCGCCGAGGTAGATCGCGCCGAGCTCGCGCACCCCGAGGCGGATGCTTCGAACGCCCTTCGCGGATGCCGCGGCATCCGCCTGCTCGAGGGCGGTGACCTCCGCGCGGCCGGCATCGTCGACGACGAGTTCGAAGCGTCCGCCCGCGATGCCTGCGGGGTCGTCGACCTCGAGCAGGAGTCGACCGGGCGCGCTGTATCGGCGGGCCGCGAGCGCGGTGACGGGGTCGATCACGCGAAGCCACAGGTGGTCGACGACGTCGGAGAACGAGACGGCCCTGGGATCTTCGAGGAGCCAGGGGAGCGGCTCGTCGACCGATCGGAGCAGCCCTCGGGTGCCCGACACGAAGTCCTGCTCGACGAGGAAGCGCCAGAGCGCCCGCTCGGCGTCGTCGGTCGCGGCAGCGAGGAAGTCGAACTCGGCGATGCCCGGCTCGTTCGGCTCGCGCGTCACGCGGAACACGGCGAAGCCCTGCGCCTGGCCCCGCTCATCGTCGTAGCGCACGACGCGTCGTGCACGGGAGCGCTCGCTGTCGGGGTCGTGGAGGCCGAGCACCCGGTCGAGGAGGCCGGGCCAGCGGTCGATCTCGCCGGGCGTGCGCGCGACCGCCCGCCGGGCGATCGCGGGGGCCGCCTCGCGGATGGACGCCGCATCGACGAACTGCACGCGCCCCGGGGCATCCGGTCCGACCCAGTGCACCCGCCGACGGTCGACGTGGACGGTCGACGCACGTGCGGCCGGTGCGTAGCCGTACCGACCGTAGATCGTGGCCTCCGTCGCGGTCAGCATCGCGAGCGCGGCGCCGGCCGCACGTGCGTTCTGCAGCTCGGCGAGCATGAGGGCCCTCGCGATGCCGCGTCGGCGATGCGTCGGCGAGACCGTCACCGAGCTCACCGCCCAGGCATCGACGCTGCGCCCGCCGGGCACGCTGAGCCCGGTCGGCCAGCTCGAGACGGTGGCGACGGGAACGGCAGGATCGACGATGCTCGAGTCGTACACGCCATGCACCCGCCGGTCGGCGAGCACGCCGAGGTCGTAGTCGAGATCGACCTGCCGCGGTCGGGCGTGGTGGAACCCGCGGAAGTCGGCCTGGACCCATGCCGACGCCGCCGCGGCGTCGCGCGTGTCGACGAGCCGATAGTCGAGTCCCCTCGCTGCGAGCGAGGCGAGTGCCGCGGAATCGGCGGGGAAGCCCTGCAGGTCGAACGACATCAATCCATCGTAGTCGTGACGCCCAGCGGTGAGGGAAGGGCCGCCGGCCGGCCCGTACCCGCGTCAGTGCATCCGATAGTCGGGAAGGCTGTCGTCGGTTGCGAAGGTGTCGGTCATCCACATCATCGTGCGGTACATCAGGGGGTTCGCAAAGGTCCAGTCCCGCATCCGGATGCGCCCGGTCGACGGCGGAGCGAGGAACGGGCCGGCGTTGCCGGAGCGGGCGATCTTCGTGGGCTTCCGCATGCGGCGGTCGTACGCCGCGAACGCCGCCGCGTGATCACCGCCAGCGGCGATCAGTTCGCCGGCGAGGATGTACGCGCCGATGAGCGCGAGCCCGGTTCCGAATCCACCGAGCGTGTTCGCGTAGCCGGCATCGCCGACGAGCGCCGCGCGACCCCGCGTGAACGAGGTCATCCTGGTGCGCGCGAGGGCGTCGAGGTAGAAATCGGATGCCGCGCGGCTGGCCTCGAGCGCAGCGGGCACATGCCATCCGGCGCCCGCGAATGCGGATTCGAGGAAGGCGCGCTGCGACGCGATGTCGCGCCGGTCGTAGTCGGGCCGTTCGGCGCGGAAGACGAACAGGTTCGGCGCCTTCTGGCCGCCGAGGAGTGCCAGCCGACCGGGTTCGTTGTACCCGTAGGCGATGCCGCGCCCATCGGGGAGCCTCGTCTCGAGGTCATCGAGTGGGGCTTGCCCGCTCGCGACCGCGTAGTAGAACCCGCGTGTCTCGACGTACCGGTCCTCCGGCCCGAATGCGAGACGTCGTACCGCGGAGTGCACGCCATCCGCACCGATCACGAGATCGAACCGCTCGTCGGGTCGACGAGCGAAGGCGACGTCCACGCCGGCATCCGACTCGGTGATCGCGGTGATCTCGTCATCGAACACGTAGTCGGCGTCTGCGGCGGACTGTGCGAGCAGGATGCCGGCGAGGTCGCCGCGCAGGATCTCGACGTCGCCGCCGATGAACTCGCCGGGCACGACGGCGTTCACATGGTCGTTCGCGTCGACCATGCGCCAGTCCGTCTTCGCGGTCTGCCGTGCGTGCACCTCGTCGAGGATGCCCATGCGGGTCAGCAGCGCGTGGTGGGTCCGTCCCTTGAAGTCGACGGCCTGGCCGCCCGCACGGGCGGCCGGCGCCTTCTCGACGACCGTCACGTCGAAGCCGTTGCGGCCGAGCCAGCGCGCCAGCGCCGGGCCGGCGATGCTCGCACCGGAGATGAGGATCTTCGTGGTTGCCATGTGTGCCTTCCTTCGTCCATTAATTGCGTCCTACGGACACAATAACGTGATCGCGTACAGTGGACGCAATCAGTTCGGAGGAGCATCGTGACCGAGGGTGAAGTCGACGCGGCGTCGCGGGTCGCAGCCGCGGTGTTCCTCTGGGCGCAGCCGTCCGGGCGTAGGCCCGGGCCGAAGCCGAAGTACACGCTGGACGGCATCGCCGAGGCCGCGATCGCCATCGCGGACGAATCCGGGCTCGACGAGGTCACGATGCAGCGCGTCGCGGAACGACTCGGCACCACGAAGATGGCGCTCTATCGCTACGTTCCCGGGCGCGCGGAGCTCGACGCGGTCATGCTCGACACCGCACTCGGCGCACCCGTCGTAGCCGAAGAGGCGCACTGGCGCCCTGCGCTGATGGCGTGGGCCACTGGAGTCCACGATCGCGCCATGACGCACCCGTGGATCGTCGAACTCGTGCAGCGGCCGCATACGCCCGGCCCCCGCGAGCTCGCGTGGTTCGAGGCCGGTCTCGGCGCGATGGTCGAACTTCCCCTTCGCGGCGGGGAGAAGCTCGACCTGCTGACCCTCCTCGTCGGCCACGTGATGTCGCTCGTCCGCCAACGCGATTCCTCAGGCGCGCCCGAACAGCAACTCGCGACGAACCTCGCGTCGATCCTCGCCACGCGCGCCGAGCTCTATCCGTGGACGGCGAGCGCGTTCGCCGAAGCCGACGATGACGGGGCGCGCGACGACGCGCTGCGATTCGGCGTCGAGCGCGTGCTCGACGGTGTCGCTTCGCTCGTCGCCGAGCGCGCGGCATCCTCGTCATCTCGTTCCTGATCGCTGAGCACGGCAGCGCGGCGGCGCGCGCTGTGGGCGACCGGGCTCGTCGTCGGGAGAGTCGAACGGTGGCGCACCTGATCGAATGTGTGATATTCACGAATCACACAAGTTCTCACATTCGAGAGGTCGGCACATGGTTGCAGCGGCACGTCACGACGCCATTCTGAGAGAGCTCGAGCTCCGTGGCTCGTTGCGCATCTCCCAGTTGGCAGGGCGCATGGGCGTCTCGGCCATGACCTTGCGCCGGGATCTCGCCGAGCTGGAGGAACGCGGACTCCTGGTCCGTGCACACGGCGGTGCGGTCTCGAACGCCGTCGCGCAGCAGCAGGCCTCGGCGGGGGAGCGGAGCGGGTCGCCGGTACGGCGGCCGGTGGCCACGATCGGCATGGTCACGCCGTCGGCGAGCTATTACTTCCCGCAGGTCATCCGAGGCGCGAGCGACGCTGCGCGGGAGCTCAACTGCCGCCTCGTGCTCGGGACGACGAACTACTCGGAGCGCGAAGAGCTCCGCCAGGCCGAGCGCCTCATCGCCGGCGGCGTCGACGGCCTGATGATCACCCCGCGCAGCGGGCTCGTCGAGGGAACCGAGTTGCACGCGCTCCTCGTCGACGCGCCGATTCCGGTCGTGCTCGTCGAACGCAGCGTCGACGAACGACATGCCGGCCGACTCGAGTCGGTGCGCAGCGACCATGCCTACGGTGCCGAGCTCGCGGTGCGGCACCTCGTGGATCGGGGGCATCGCCGGATCGCCCTCGCTGCCCGGGAGGCGGCGACGACCACCGGCCTCACCGACGGATACGAGCGCTCCATGGCGCGTGCAGGCCTCGGCGACGAGGCGTTCCGATGGCGACTGCCCGATCCCAAGGTCGGCACGGACTCCACGATCGATGCGCTCGAGGCCTTCCTCGAGGAGTGCGGACGACGGGAGGTCACCGCGGCGCTGATGCTCGGCGACGTCGATTCCATGGCCTTCGCCGATCTCGCCGTCGAGCGCGGCATCCGGATCCCAGAGGACTTCTCGCTGGTCGCCTACGACGACGAGTTCTCGGCCTACGCGGCCGTCCCGCTGACCGCGGTCGCGCCGCCGAAGCACGACCTCGGCGACGCGGCGCTGCGACTGTGCTTCGACCGTATCCGGCAGCGGGAGGGCGCCGGGCACGCGGTGACCAGGATGGCGCTGCTGCCGACCCTGATCGAACGTGAATCGACCCGCCAGATCGCTTCCTGAATGTTCTGAAATGTTCGATATGCGCGATTTTCTTGCAGACGGTTCGTGAAGCGGGTTCAGTAGCAGGCACGCTTCACATTCACGCTTCACATTCAAAGGAGAATCCGATCATGAACCTGCGTCGCACCTCGTTCGCCGCGGCAGCGCTGCTGTCCGCCGGCGTGCTGCTGGCCGGCTGCGCGGCATCCGCCGCCCCCGAGCCCGAGCCGACCGCGGCCGAGAACCCCACGGGTGACATCACGTTCTGGTCGTCGCTCAGCGGCATGGCCGACGTCGCCGCCGCGTTCAACGCGAGCCAGGACGACATCACCGTGAAGTTCGAGGAGATCCCGAACGCCGCCAACGGCGGATACACCAAGCTCTCCGCGGCGATCGAGTCGGGCACCGGCCCGGACGTGGCCGGCATCGAGTACGTCAGCCTTCCCGGGTTCGCCGCCTCCGAGCAGGTCGTCCCGATCGACGACGTCGTCTCCGAAGACGTCCTCGGCGAGTACAGCGAGCAGGTTCGCGAGCTCGTCACCTTCGGCGACGCCACCTACGGCATGCCGTACGACGCGCCGCCGCAGATCATGTGGTACCGCCAAGACGTGCTGGACGCCGCCGGCGTCGACGTCCCGACGACGTGGGAGGAGTTCGAGGACGCCGCGCGCGCCGTGAAGGCCGCGAACCCGAACGCCTACCTCACGAGCTTCTTCACGAACGAGCCGCAGCTCGCACCGCTGTCGTGGCAGGCCGGCAGCAAGTGGTTCAGCGTCGAAGACGACAAGTGGAAGGTCGCGATCGCCGACAAGGCCAGCACGAAGGTCGCCGACTACTGGCAGAAGCTCATCGACGAGGGTCTCGTCAAGGCGCAGCTCGGCTTCAGCGACGAGTGGACGGCCGACCTCAATAACGGTGTCGTGAACGGCTGGGTCGGCGGCTCCTGGAGCGCGTCCGGTCTCAAGACCCGCACCGAGGCATCCGGTCAGGCCGGCAAGTGGATCGCCGCAGTGCCCCCGTCGTGGGGCGACGAGCCGACCGGCGCGCTCAGCGGCGGCACGAGCTTCGCGATCACCGAGAACTCGAAGAACCAGGCCGCGGCCGCGAAGTTCCTCGAGTACCTGACGACCGACCCCGCAGCCGTCGAGGCTCGTGGAGAGGTCGGCACCGCCTACCTCGCCTACCCCGGCCTCAACGAGGTCGCCAGCAAGGTCGCACCGACCGACTACTACGCGAACGACATCTACGAGGTCTTCGACGAGGCGTCGGCGAGCGTCGTCGGCGGATGGTCGTGGGGCCCCGACTACGACATCACGAACACGGCGATGCGCGACGCGGTCACGACGGCCCCGACGCTCGGCGACGCGCTCGAGCAGACGCAGTCCGCGACCGTCGACGGGCTCGAGCAGCTCGGGCTCGACGTCACGGAGTAGCAACCTCCGGTGCCGGCAGGGCCACCCTGCCGGCACCGTGAACCGAAGGGCATGACCATGAGCGTCAGAACCAGTGGGCCGAGAAGGTCCGCGACCAAGCGACGGCCGATCCAGGGCACCGGCGGCCGCACCGCGACGATCTTCCTGGTGCCGTTCTTCACCGTCTTCCTCGTCGCGATGATCGCACCGGTCATCTACGCGGTCGGGCTGAGCCTGTTCGCCGAGCAGCGGAGCGGGCTCGGATTCGGCGGCGCCGAGACGGTGTTCGTCGGCCTCGGCAACTACGCCGACGTGCTGGCGAACGACACCTTCATCGCCGGCTTCGGCCGGCTCGCGCTCTACTGCGTGCTCTACGTGCCGACGCTCCTCGGAGTCGCCCTCGGCTTCGCCCTCCTGCTCGACGCCGTCGTGGCCAAGGCCAAGCGCGCGTTCCAGCTCCTCCTCTTCCTGCCGCACGCGGTTCCCGGCGTGATCGCCGCCCTCATCTGGGCTTACCTCTACACGCCCGGCGTGAGCCCGATCGTCTCGGCGCTCGCCACGGGCGGCATCCAGATCGACTTCCTGTCGGTGCACATGGTGCTGCCGTCGATGGTGAACATCGCGGTGTGGGAGTGGGCGGGATACAACGTCATCATCCTGTTCACGGCACTCCAGTCGGTGCCGCGGGAGGTCCTGGAGGCAGCCCGTGTCGACGGTGCCGGGGAGATCCGGACGGCGTTCTCGATCAAGACCCCGCTCATCGCCCCGGCGCTCGGCGTCGCCCTGCTGTTCACGGTGATCGGCTCGCTGCAGCTCTTCACCGAGCCGAAGATCCTCTCGACGGCGACGACCGCCGTGACGAGCACGTGGGTGCCGAACATGTGGGCGTACGACGCCGCGTTCAACCGCAACAACCTGCCGCAGGCCGCTGCCGCCTCCATCATCCTCGCGCTCCTCGCGGGCCTGCTCTCGTGGGTCGTCACGCGCTTCACCTCGAAGGGGACCTCCCGATGAGCACGACATCCTCGGTCGCGCAGCCGACCTCGGCGGCGCCCCTCGCCCCCGCTGCGACCACGGGCGACCGCCCGGCTCGCCGGCGACGCCGTCCACTCGGCGGCGGGATCGGCGCCACGTTCGGCGTCAACGGCCTCCTGATCCTCGGCTCGGCGTACATGGTGCTGCCGCTGCTCTGGCTCGTGTTCGCCACGACCAAAGACGCCTCGGCGCTCTACGGCAGCGACGCGTTCACCTGGGGCGGCGCGTTCTTCGCCAACCTCGAACGCCTGCTCACCGAAGACGGCGGGATCTTCATCCGCTGGCTCGGCAACAGCGTGCTCTACGCCGCGGTCGGCGCCATCGTCGGCGGATTCGTGGCGCTCATGGCCGGGTACGCCTTCGACAAGTTCCAGTTCCGCGGCAAGAACACGCTGTACGGAACGGTCCTCATCGGCGTGCTCATCCCGAACACCGCGACGGTCATCCCGCTGTACCTGCTCGCCGCCTCGCTCGGCGTGACGAACACCATCTGGGCGGTGCTGATCCCGGCGTTCTGCAACCCGTTCAGCGTCTACCTCGCCCGGGTCTTCAGCGCCGGGTACCTGCCCGACGAGACGCTCGAGGCGGCGCGGGTCGACGGCGCCGGGCCGATCCGGAGCTTCTTCAGCATCGGCCTCCCGATGCTCGTGCCCGGTTTCGTGACGATCGCCCTGTTCCAGTTCGTCGCCGTCTGGAACAACTTCATGCTGCCGCTCATCATGCTGCAGGATCGCCAGCTGTTCCCCACGAGCGTCGGCATCTTCCTCTGGCAGAGCCAGGTGCAGCAGAACCCCGAGTACCTCCCCCTCGTGATCGCCGGTTCGTTCCTCTCGGTCGTGCCGCTCGTGATCGCCTTCGTGATGCTGCAGCGCTTCTGGCGCTCGGGCCTCTCGGCCGGGAGCGTCAAGTGATCGCGCCCGGCGTGCGGGTCGCCTTCGCCATGGCGCCCGACGTGCGCGAGCGGGTCTTCCCCGCCGCTCGCATCGCGCGGATCGAGGAGATCGCGGAGGTCGTCGGATTCCTCAGCGAGTTCGAGTCGGATGCCTCGCGCCGCGTGCTCTCCGAGGTTGACGTGCTCGTGACGGGGTGGGGCGCCCCGTTCATCGACGCCGCCGTGCTCGACGCGGCGCCGCGCCTGACGGCGGTCCTGCATTCGGCGGGCACGATCAAGCCGTTCCTGTCCGATGACGTGCTCGAGCGAGGCATCCGGGTCAGTACTGCCGCGTCCGCGAATGCGGTGCCCGTCGCGGAGTACACGGCAGCGATGATCGTCCTCGCCAACAAGAAGGTGCTGCCGATCGCCGCGCGGTATCTCGCCCTCCGCGAGGAGTTCGACGTGGAGGCGGCGTTCCCCGGCATGGGGAACTACGACAAGCGCATCGGCATCGTGGGCGCCTCGAAGATCGGGCGCAAGGTCATCGAGCTGCTGCGGGCGTACGAGCTCGACGTGGTCGTCTACGACCCGTACCTGTCGGGTGACGATGCGGAGGAGCTCGGCGTCGAGGCGGTCGGACTCGACGAGCTGCTGTCGACCTCCGACGTCGTCTCGGTCCATGCACCGTCGCTGCCGGCCACCCACGGCCTCATCGACGCGCGCGGCATCGGGCTGATGCGCGCCGGTGCGACCCTGCTCAACACCGCACGGGGCGAGATCATCGATCAGGAAGCCCTCACCGAGCGGGTCCTCGCCGGCGAGCTCTTCGCGATCCTCGACGTCTCCACGCCGTGGGTGCTCGCGGCCGATCACCCGCTGTACGGCCACGAGCACGTGCTCCTCACGCCGCATGTCGCGGGATCGCTCGGCGTCGAGCTGGGTCGCCTCGCCGACGTGGTCCACGACGAGCTCCAGCGGTTGGTCGACGGACGGGACCTCGCGCACGAGGTGGAAGTGGACCGGCTCTCGATCACGGCGTGACCCCGGCGACACGCCGATGCGGTCGCTCCCAACATCTCGGGAGCGACCGCATCGGCGTGTTCGTATCTGTGTGGATTCGTCGTTGCAAGGAAGTCTCGGAGATTCCCCTCCGTTTCGCCGTGACGGCATGAGCCCAACCGAGCAGCATGTTCGTGTTTGTGCGTTTTGTTGCAGTTTGGTTCCGAAGCGGCTTGTCTATTCACCGGCTGCACTGCTCGCCACCGGACCGAAGGAGTTCTGATGCCCGCAACCCCCACATTCACCCGCCGCCTCGCCCTGCAGGTCGGCGGCGCCGGCAGCCTCGCGGCGATCGCGGCCCTCGTCTCCGGTGGGCCGGCCCATGCCTCGGAGACGCCGTCGGTCACCCGCGCCCCCCTCGGCCCGACCATCACGGACCTGGGGCCGGCCGTCAGCCAGTTCGGCCTGATGAGCGCCGTGCTCGTCGGCGACACCGTCTACATCGGCTCGCGCAACATCGTGCCGACGGGCGTGGTCGCCTTCCACCTCCCCTCGCGCACCGTCACGGCGACGACGAGCGTGTCGACGGGGCACAGCATCCAGGCGATGGCGGCCGACCCGACCGGCAGATACTTGTACTTCGGCGTGCTCCAGAAGGCCAGCGGCCCGCAGCCGAACCTCTACCGCTGGGATCTCAGCACGCCCGACGTGCCCGCGGCCCCGATCGGGGCGATCGGCGACCGTGACGTGCGCGACCTCGCCGTCGCCCCCGACGGAGTGCTCTTCGCCGTCGGCGGCGGCGGCCCCGCCGTTGCGCCCGCCCTCTGGCAGTTCGATCCCGCGGTCGGCGTCGTCGCCAGCCTCGGCGTGCCCGACCCCGCCTCCACGCTCGCGCGCGCCGTCACGGCGACGGCCTCGGCGGTGTTCGTCGGCGGCGGCACGACGTTCGGCGGCGGCGGCAGCGCGACGCGCTCGTCGCTGATCGCCTACGACCGGGCAGCAGCCACGTTCCGCCAGGTGGCACCGGCCGAATTCTCGGCCGACCCCAGCATCCGCGACCTCGCGATCGTCGGCGACCGACTCGTGGCCACCACCGCGGCGTCGACCGAGTCGTCGAAGGTCGCCCTGATGGACCTGGCCGACCTCTCGTCGTACGCCGTCGCGACCTCGATCGGCAAGACGGCGAAGAACCTCACGAGCGACGCCGGCACCGTCTTCTTCGCGAACGAGACCGAGATCCTCACCTATTCGACGACGACCAACACGATCGACCGGCTCGACCTCGGCACGCTCGACCTCGGCGAGGTCTGGGGCGTCGACGCACGCGGCGGCAAGCTGTACGTCGTCTCGGCATACGGCTTCGTCGCCGACATCGACGTGGCGTCCCGTGCCTGGAGCACCACCGACCTCGGCGAGGCCGGAGCGCCGGTCAGCGCGCAGGCCTGCATGGGCATCGCCGTCGGCGCCGGCTACGCCTACGTGGGCGGCAACGGCGTGATCGCCCGCCACACCCTTGCGACCGGCGAGGTCGTGAACCTCCGGGCGAAGGGCGAGGCCAAGGACGCCGACGTCGTCGACGGCGTGCTGTACACCGGCCAGTACAACTCGCAGGGCATCTGGTCGTACGACCCGTCGACGGGTCAGGATGCGAAGCAGGCGGCGAAGTTCGCCTCGGAGCAGAACCGGCCGCTCGACACGACCTGGGACGCGGTCAACGGCCTGCTCCTCGTCGGCGTGCAGTCCGACACCGAGGGTGGCGGCTCGTTCTGGACGTTCGACCCCGCGAGCGGGGCCTCGACGAGCGCGATCGACCCGATCGACGACATCCAGCTCGTGCGCGCGATCGCGACGGCCGACGGCATCGCCTACCTCGGCGGTGACAACGCCCAGAAGACCGGAACGCGGGGCACCGTCGTCGCGTGGGATCCGGTCGCGGGCGCCGAGCTCTGGCGCATCGAGACCGCGCAGGCCAACGGCATCGCCGCCCTCGCCGTTCGAGGACGCCACCTCTACTGCCTGACGATCAAGGGCGCTCTCGTGGTGATCGACCGTGCACGGCGCACGATCGTGCACACGGCCGACCACGGCACGCTCTGCCCGGGCTTCGCCGCGATGGTCGAGAAGCACGGGGTCGTGTACGCCGTGTCCGACACGACGCTGTTCCGGTTCGATCCGAGGACGTTCGCCGTCACCGTGGTCGTTCCCGAGATCAACGGCGCCTGGTACAGCGGCTCGCACCTCAACGTCGACGAGGCCGGGCGCATCTACACCCTGCGCGCACGCAACCTCGTGCAGGTCGAGGACGCGCCGGTGAAGGTCGCGGTGCAGACCTCGACGCGCTCGATCGGTGGGCGCGTCGTCGTCGCCGTGCGGGCGCAGAACGGCGAGGACGTTCCCGTGGCGATCGAGTTCGAGTCGGACTTCGGCACGAAGTCGTTCCCGGCGGTGGCCCCGGGGGGCAGTGCCACGCACACCTTCACGACCCGATCGCGATCGATCGACGGCGGTGCGGTCACCGTGCGCGTCGAGGCGAGCATCGCGGATGCACCGTACGGAGCTACGATCGCGGCCCCGTACGGCGCGACCACCGCGAACTGACCGAGCAGAACGCTCATTCGACGTCGCTGCGCCCCGGTGTCTCCCCACCCGGGGCGCAGCGACAATTCAACTGCGCCCCGCGCGAGGTCAGGCGGAGACGGCGCTCAGGGCCGGGGCCACGACGGCGTCGAACGACGACGCGGTGCGGGCGACGACCTCGGGCCACGGGGTGGCCCAGATGGCCTCGTTGAAGAGCTCGACCTCGATATCGCCGGTGTAGCCGGCCGACTCGACGGCCGTGGTGAACGCGGCGAAGTCGATCACGCCGTCGCCCGGGTAGTGCCGCGCGAGCAGCACGTCGGCCGGCAGCGGCGTCGCCCAGTCGCACACCTGGTAGCTCGCGATACGACCGGATGCCCCGGCGCGCGCGATCTGCTCGAACACCTCGGGGTCCCACCACAGGTGGAACGTGTCGACGACGACGCCGACGGTCGCCGCGTCGAACGGATCGGCGAGGTCGAGCGCCTGCTTCAGCGTCGAGACGACCGCCCGGTCGGACGCGTACATGGGATGCAGCGGCTCGATCGCGAGGGTGACGCCGGCGGCTGCCGCGTCGGGGGCCAGCTCCGCGAGCGCGTCCGCGACCCGCTCGCGTGAGCCGGCCAGGTCGGTCGTCCCGCCCGGGATGCCGCCGGCGACGAGCACCAGCACGGCGGCCGAGCCGGGTGCGCCCGCGGCTGCGAGCGTCGCCGTCTCGTCGATCGCACGCCGGTTCTCGTCGAGCGCCGCGCGGCGTTCCGAGCCCTCGGGGAGCGTGAAGAACCCGCCGCGGCAGAGACTCGAGACGCGCAGTCCCGAATCGGCCAGACGACGTGCGGCCGACTCGAGGCCGACGGCCTGCACGGGCTCGCGCCAGAGTCCGATCGATTCGTAGCCGGCCTCCCGTGTCAGGCGCAGGGCCTCGTCGAGGGGCGCGTGCTTGATCGTCGCCTGATTCATCGAGAGGCGCGGGTGGGCGGTCATGCGTTGACCTCCATCGCGTGCGCCGCCGAGTCGGCGTCCGAGCTCGCGGCGACCATGGTCGCCGCGTTCGGGTCGATCCCGTTGATGCGGAGCATCCCGTGCCACCGCTCGACGGCAAGCTGCGGCTGCTCGAGTGCGCCCGACGCGTTCGCGAGCTCCACGATGCGCGACAGGTGCGGCAGGCTCCTCGCGGCGTGCAGCCCGGCGACCATCTGGAATGCGGACTGGTGTCCGTTCAGCCAGGCCAGGAACGCGACGCCCGTCTTGTAGAAGTACGTCGGGGCGGCGAACACCTGCCGGGAGAGGGCCTCTGTGGGGCCGAGGATGCGGTGGTACGCCGCCTCGTCGCCGGCGTCGAGCGCCTGGATCGCGGCCGATGCGTTCGGGGCGAGGGCCGCGAACGCGCCGAGCAGGGCATCCGAGTGCCCTGCGTCGTCACCCGCGATGAGACTCACGTAGTGGAAGTCGTCGCCCGTGTACATCCGTGCCGTGCCGGGCAGCCGGCGACGCACCGCGATCTCGGCGTCGGCGTCGAGCAGGCTCATCTTCACGCCCGAGACCTTGTCGGGGTGCTCCGCGATGAGCTCGACGAGCACGTCGGCCGCGGCCTCCGTGTCCGCAGAGCCGAAGTACCCGGCCAGCTGCGGGTCGAACGCGGTGCCGAGCCAGTGCAGCACGACGGGTGCGCTCGCGGCACCGAGCACGTCGCGGTAGACGCGGCGGTAGTCGTCGGCGTTCTGCGCCGCACGCGCCAGGTGCCGGCTCGCCATGAGCACGGCTCCGGCGCCGGCGTCCTCAGTGTGGTGGAGCTGCGCCTTGTACGCATCCGCGATCGCGTCGAGCGAGGCGTGCTCCGTCTCGAGGTGGTCGGTGTTGACGCCGACCACCACCGCGCCGCCGACCGAGGCCGCCTCGGCGGCGCTCCGCGAGATGAGCTCACGCGTGGCTGCGGCGTCGAGGCCCATGTTGCGCTGCGCGGTGTCCATCGCATCGGCGACGCCGAGCCCCCACGACCAGACGTGGTGCCGGAACGCCAGCGTGGCGTCCCAGTCGATCTCGGCCGGCCGGCCGGGCGTGTTGTCGGCGAACGGCTTCGGCACGACATGCGCGGCCGCGTAGGCGACTCGCGAGCGCAGCGGCGCGTTCGGCTTGGTGAAGGCGGGCGCCTCGGCGAGCGGCGCCGCCGCGAGCGTGCCGTTCGCGTCGAGCAGGGTGAGCGCCGACACGGTCAGCGCACCTCGGCGAGCTGCGGTGCCGCGGACTCGGCCGCCGAGGCATCCGCTGCCCCGTCGAGGGAGACGACCGGGATGTCGATGCGACGGCCGGCCTTGGAGCTCTCGAGCCCGGCTTCGGCGAGCAGCACGCCGCGCGCGCCGGCGAGGAAGTCGAACTCGTTGGGCGCGTCTTCGACGACGTGGCGGATGAACTCCTCCCACTGCGTCTTGAAGCCGTTCTCGAACTCGCGGTTGCCGGGGCTCTCGATCCAGTCGCCGGCGTAGTCGTGCGCGTCGGCGAGGTCGGGGTTCCAGACGGGCTTCGGGGTGGCGTTCCGCGGCTGGATCTTGCAGCCGAAGAGGCCGACGACGGCGGACCCGTGCGTGCCGTCGACCTGGAACTCGACGAGCTCGTCGCGGTTCACGCGGGTGGTCCAGCTCGAGTTGAGCTGGGCGATGACGCCGCCCTCGAGCTCGAAGATCGCGTAGGCGGCGTCGTCGGCGGTGGCCGGGTAGGCCTCGCCGCGCTCGTCGATGCGCGCGGGGATCTCGGTGACGGCCTTCGCGTACACGGACTCGACGCGGCCGAAGAGGTTCTCGAGCACGTAGTTCCAGTGCGGGAACATGTCGACGATGATGCCGCCGCCGTCCTCGGCGCGGTAGTTCCAGCTCGGACGCTGGGCGGGCTGCCAGTCGCCCTCGAACACCCAGTAGCCGAATTCGCCGCGCACGCTGAGGATGCGTCCGAAGAAGCCCGAGTCGATGAGGCGCTTGAGCTTCTGCAGGCCCGGGAGGTAGAGCTTGTCGTGCACGACGCCGTTCTTGATGCCGGCCTCCTCGGCGAGGCGGGCGAGCTCGAGCGCCTCCTCGAACGACTCGGCGGTGGGCTTCTCGGTGTAGATGGCCTTGCCGGCCGCGATCGCCTTCTTGATGGCCTGGGCGCGCGCCTTCGTGACGAGGAAGTCGGCGTAGATCTGCCAGCGGTCGTCGGCGAGCGCCTCGTCGAGGTTCGTCGTGTAGTGCTCGATGCCGTGCTTGGCGGCGAGGTCGGCGAGCTTCTTCTCGCTGCGGCCGACGAGGATCGGCTCGACCTGCACGCGGGTCTCGCCGTCGGCGAGGAGCACGCCGCCCTGTTCGCGGATCGCGAGGATCGAGCGCACGAGGTGCTGGCGGTACCCCATGCGGCCCGAGACGCCGTTCATGATGATGCCGATGGATTGGGGGGCGGAGTGGTCGACCATGTGCTTCGTCCTTCTCGAGTCGTCGGCCGGCGGCGAGGTGCCGTCGATGCTGCCGGAAAGCGTTTACCCGAGAGTAGAACAGAGCAGGCGGATCTGCAACATCACGGTGCGCGAAGCAGTCGCGGCGGCGCGGCAGTGCGCGGTGCCGCAGGCGGATGTCGCGGGGCTCGGCGGTGCGCGGTGCCGCCGGCGGATGTCGCGGGGCTCGGCAGTGCGCGGTGCTGGAGACGGATGTCGCGGGGCGTGCGGCGATCGCTGCGGTTCCGGGCGGGACCGCGGATGTCGCGGAGGCGTCGCGCGGCGTGGCGCCGCGACGCGCTCAGCTGGTGCGAGTCGGGGTGGACGCCCGCAGCACGACCTCGGCGTGAACCGGCAGTTCTTCGCCGGCGTCGAGGGTGCCGAGCGCGAGGCGCAATGCCCGGCGGCCGATCTCCTCGAGGGGGAGCCGGACCGTGCTGAGCGGGGGCGTGACGTCGCGCGCGGTCGGGATGTCGTCGAACCCGGCGATGGCGACGTCTCGCCCGGGGACGAGCCCGGCGTCGCGCACGGCGGACATCGCGCCGACGGCCATGACGTCGTTGGCGGCGAACACCACGTCGAGGTCGTCGATGCCCTGCTCGATCAGCGTGCGCATGCCGTCGTAGCCGCCGTCACGGGTGAACGCCGGGCGCACGATCCGGGCCGGGTCCAGCGCGATCCCCGAGGCGGCGAGCCCGGCGATGAATCCGCCGAGGCGGTCCTCGGCCGTTCGCAGCCCCTCGGCGCCGGTGAGCGCGGCGAAGCCGCGGTAGCCCGCCTCGACGAGGGCCCGTGCGAGCGACTCCGCCCCGGCGGCGTTGTCGAGCGGCACGCTGCGGTAAGGAGCCTCGACGGCGCCGATGAACGCCACTCGGCCGCCGTTCGCCTCGAAGGCGCGCAGCTCCTCGGCGAGTAACGCCGAGGCCGCGTCGCCGGCGCGTCGTGATGCCGCGAGGATCATGACCCGGGGTCGCTGGCCGCGGAGGCTCCGCACGAGTTCGAGCTCGCGTTCCGAGTCGCGCTCGGTCGCCGCCATCGTGACGATGAGCCCCTCGTGGTCGGCCTCGCGAACCACTCCGGCGGCGATCTGGGCGAAGTAGGGGTCCGCGATGTCGGCGACGAGCAGCGCGACGGTCGTCGAGGTTCCGCGGGCGACGGCCTGGGCGGAGAGATTGGGGGAGTAGTCGAGCTTCGCCGCGGCCGCGAGCACTCGCTGACGGTACTCCTCGTTGACCTTCCGGGTGCTTCCGTTGAGCGATCGTGACGCGGTGGCCAGCGAGACGCCCGCTTCGCGTGCGACGTCGTGCAGCGTCGCCGGTGCGCGCCGCTCGCCGCTCGTGCCTCCGGCGCTCATCGTGCCTCCCGTTCGGTGCGCTGCTTCTGCGGCTCGACCCTATCGCGCGTGGTGCCCGGGTTTGGCCGCTCGTCGCTCGCCTGATAGGAATTGTGCATGGAGGATAACGCTTTCCCATCGTGCACGGCCGGAAGTGGCCGGTCGTCACGGTCCGGGCGCTCACGGCGCGCGATCCGGCGGCGGCGATAAGATGCCCGAAACGCGAGGAGGCGCCATGCGTGCCGTCATTCTGAACGGATCCGGTCGCTACGCCGATCCTTGGCACCCGCACGCCGAGACGAGCGAGGCGCTCGCCGAACTCGTCGCGGAGGCCGGGTTCACCGTCGACGTCGTCGACGACATCGATGCGGCGATCGCGTCCCTTCCCGACGACATCTCGCTCATCGTCGTGAACGCCGGCGACCCGCACGGCCCGACGCCCGAGGGCGAAGCCGTCGCCCCGCCGGATGACTCCGTCGTCGCCGCGGCGAACGCCGCTCTCGAAGCGGCGATCGAGCGTGGCGTCGGCATCCTCGCGATGCACACCGCGGCGGCGAGCCTGCGCGACTATCCCGCGTTCGAACATGCGCTCGGTGCGCGTTGGGTTCGCGACCGTTCGTGGCATCCGCCGATCGGCGAGGCCGCCGTGCACCTCGTGGGCAATCATGCGATCGCCGAGGGCCTCGAGGACTTCACCGTGTTCGACGAGCGGTACACCGACTTCCGGCTCGACGACGTGATCGAACCCATCGCCGAGCACGAGCACGAAGGCGTCCGCCATCCGCTCGTGTGGGCGCGGGAGTTCGGTCGCTCGCGCCTCGTCTACGACGCCCTCGGCCACGATCCTCGCTCCTACGAGTCCGCCGGCCACCGCGCCCTGCTCGCGGCCTCACTCGAATGGCTCGCACACGTGCCGGCGCCGACGGCGAACGAGCGGTGAGCCGGGTCGTCATCGCGCCCGATTCGTTCAAGGGCACGGCGCATGCAGCGGATGCCGCGTCGGCCATCGCCCTCGGATGGCACTCGGTGCGCCCCGCCGACGAGGTCGTCACCCGTCCGATGGCCGACGGCGGCGAAGGCACGCTCGATGCCTTCGAGGCGGCGGTGCCCGGCGCGCGGCGGATGCCGCTCACGGTGCGCGGTCCGGTCTCCGTGCCGGTGCGGACGCACTGGCTCCTGCTTCCCGACGGCACGGGCGTCGTCGAACTCGCGGCGACGTCTGGCATCACGCTGCTCGACCCGCTCGCACCGCTCGACGCGCACTCGACGGGCTTCGGCGAGGCGATCGTCGACGCGCTCGACGCGGGGGTCGAACGGCTCCTGCTCGCCGTCGGCGGCAGCGCCTCGACCGACGGCGGCGCGGGCGCGCTCTCGGCCCTCGGCGCTCGCTTCCTCGATGGCGAGCAGCGCGAGGTGGCTCTCGGCAACCGCGGACTCGGCGGCCTCGTCACCGTCGATCTCACGGGGCTGCGCCCCCTGCCGCCGGGCGGCGCGGTGATCCTCGGCGATGTCACGAACCCGTTGCTCGGCGAGCAGGGTGCGGCGGCCATCTTCGGCCCGCAGAAGGGCGCGGATGCCGCGACCGTCGCGGTGCTCGATGGCAACCTCGCGCGATTCGCGCGCCTCGTCCCAGGCCTCTCGCCGGAGACTCCAGGGGCCGGTGCGGCCGGCGGAGTCGGCTTCGGCCTGCTCGCCTGGGGTGCTGCGATGGGCGGCGGAGCCGCGCTCGTCGCCGACGCCATCGGTCTCGCCCGCGACCTCGTGGGCGCTGACCTCGTCATCACCGGCGAGGGCAGGTTCGACGGCCAGTCCGAAGCCGGCAAGGCGCCGAGCGAGGTCGCCCGGCTCGCGGCGGCGACCGGAGTCCCGGTCGCACTCGTGGCAGGTGCGATCACGGCGGAACCACGCGGTTTCGCGGCATCCGTCGCACTGACCGGGCTCGCCGGCGGAGCGGAACCCGCGATGGCGGATCCGCTGCGCTGGCTCGAGGCCGCCGGCGCGCAGCTCGCGAGCGAGACCGGAGTCGTCGCCGCCAGCTGAACGGCCGGCGTGCGCCGGTCAGGTGTGGTGCAGGCCGGGGTGCGGCTTCGGCGGCTCCGTGCGGACGAACTTGCCGTGTCGTTCGGCGGCATCGTGCTCATCGGGGTGCGCCTCGGTCGACGTGTAGTCGCCGACGCTCGTCTCGTCGTCGGCAACGCCGTCGCTGCGGGTGTACTCGCCCGCGACCGTGCGCTCGTGGGGCCCCTCGCCGTCGACCTCGGTGTAGCTGCCCTCGAGGTCGTCGGTGGCATCGACCGAGTCGGCGGGTGCACCCGGCTCCTCGGAGGACTGCGGATCAGCGGGTCGGTTCGATTCGGACATCATCGCTCCCTCATCGTTGGTCGGGGCGCCGTCATCGGGGCGACGTCTCGACCCCATGCTATGTCTCCATGCCGAGAAGGGAAGGGGTGCCGCGGTGCCTCGCGGCGAAACGTCAGCGGAGGAACAGCCGGGCGTTCGCCTGTTCGGCGTCGGAATACTGCATGGCTGCCACGCCGAGCGCGCGATTGAGGCCGGCGAGGCTCTCCTCGACCTGCAACTGCGTGGCTCGCCAGTCGGCGACGGCGCCCTGGAAGGCGGTCGAGGCCTGCCCCGACCACGACGACTGCAGCCCCGTGAGCTGGCCGAGCAGCGATGCGACCTCGGACTGGATGCGCCCGATCGTGCCCTGCACGGTCTGGGTGGCGGCGGAAACCTGTTCGGCATCGACCTGGTAGACGGCCATCTCGGCCCCTTTCGTTCGGTGTGCGCGCCACGTTACGGCGCGGCGGCGGAACGAGCGGTCGCCGGCAGCGATTGTGCCCGGACATCCGCCTTCGGTCGCCTGTCGAGGAGGAGTGCGCGGACCAGTCGGCCGTGACCGACTGCGGTACTGCGGCCGAGTTCTGTGAGGAGGGGTGCGCGGCTCAGTCGGCCGTGACGGACTGCGGGGCCGCGGCCGAGCCCGCGAGCGGCAGCGACACGCGGAAGGTGGCGCCGCCACCGGGCGTCTCGACGACGTCGACCGTGCCGTTGTGCGCCGCTACGATCGATGACACGATCGCGAGCCCGAGGCCCGACCCGCCCGTCTCGCGGGTGCGCGAGGTGTCGGCGCGCCAGAAGCGCTGGAAGATCTTCTCGCGGATCTGCGGCGGGATGCCCTCGCCGTGGTCGATGACCTCGATCATCGCCCGCTCGGTCGCGTCGTCGACCGAGATGCGGATCTCGATGGGGCTCTCGGGCGAGGTGAAGCGGATCGCGTTGCCCATCAGGTTGGTGATGACCTGGCGGATCTTGTTCTCTTCGGCGAGCACCACGGTGCGGCGAACCGGCATCGGCTGGCCGGCGCCCGGGGTCGACGTGCGCGTCGACGACGGTGCCGCGATCGCGTCGGACGCGGCCGCTGCGGCAGCCGCTGCCGCCGCGGACGCGCGAGCGGCGCGCTTCGATCCGGCCGGTGCGCCGCTCGCCTTGGCGGCCGCCCGGCGGCTGCCGGTCGACGTGGCCGGCTCGGCCTTCGGGCGGCGGCCCCGCAGGCGCGCGAGCGTCGCCCCGGCGAAGGAGATCGGTCCGGTGAGCGATGCGGCGCGGTCGCCCGAGGGGTCGAGCTCGACCTCGAGCTCGGGGGCGGGCTCGCCCGAGGCATCCGTCGTGTTCAGGTCTTCGGGCGCGATGACCGTGATCGTGCGGGCCGGGTGGGCGGCCATCGTGTCGAGGGCTGCATCGCGTGCGAGCGGCACGAGGTCGACCTCGGTGAGCTCGAGTGGCTTCGCCTCGTCGAGTCGGGCGAGTGCGAGCAGGTCCTCGACGAGGAGGCCCATGCGGATGGCCTCCTTCTCGATTCGATCCATGGCCTGGCCGACCTCGTCGGGCGACTGCAGCGCACCCATGCGGTAGAGCTCGGCGTAGCCGCGCACCGACACGAGCGGGGTGCGGAGCTCGTGCGAGGCGTCGCCGACGAAGCGGCGCATCTGGTCGATCGTTCGCGCGCGGTCGCGGAAGGCCCGGTCGATGCGGTTCAGCATGGTGTTGAGCGAGCGGTTCAGTCGCCCGACCTCGGTGTTGGGCGTCGCGCCGCCGAGGCGCTGGCTGAAATCGCCGTCGGCGATGGCCGCCGCGGTGCGCTCGACCTCGCGGAGCGGCATGAAGGTCGTCGTCACGAGCATGCGCGTGAGCAGTGCCCCGACGAGCACGACGCCGAAGCCGAAGCCGAAGAAGATCGTGAGGTACATCGCGAGCAGTTGCTCGGTCTCCTTGGAGGAGATCGCGAGGATGATCGGCGAATAGTTGCCGTGGTTGTCGGCCCAGGTGATCGCGTAGACGGCGCGGAAGGTCGGGTTGCCGGCGTCGTCGCGCAGTGCGAATACCTCGTACTGTCCCTGGTTCTTCGCGTTGACCTCTGCGGTGGTCAGGAACTCGGGGATCTCCGGCAGTTCTGAGCGGTCGCGGTCCCGCCAGTTGTACTTCTCGAGCTCGCCCGTCTCGCCGTCGTAGACGGCGACGAACACGTCGAGGTTCGGACGGAAGGTGAGGTCGTTGAGGTTCGCCTTGTCGCTCGGCACCGCACCTTCGTCGGTGAAGTACTTGCGGAGGTCGCCCGAGGCGATCGTCTCGAGCTTGCCCTGCACCTGGTTCTCCATGTACGAGCGGAGCATGGCCGCGGTGCCGATGCCGGAGACGAGCAGCCCGAGCGTGAGCATGAGCACGGTGACGCCCGTGATCTTGGTACGCAGCGAGATGCGGTTCCACCGCTCGGAGATCTGATTCATGGCGGGCCGAGTCTAGGTGGGCCTTCCTGAGTCAGGGCTTGGAGGACTTCAGCATGTAGCCGAATCCGCGCTTGGTCTGGATGAGCGGCTCCGCGGAGTGCTGATCGAGCTTGCGACGGAGGTAGGAGATGTAGCTCTCCACGATGCCGGCGTCGCCGTTGAAGTCGTACTCCCACACGTGGTCGAGGATCTGCGCCTTCGACAGCACGCGGTTGGGGTTCAGCATGAGGTAGCGCAGCAGCTTGAACTCGGTGGGGGAGAGCTCGACGGGCACGTCGCCGACGAGCACCTCGTGCGTGTCCTGGTCCATCGTGAGCTCGCCCGTGCGGATCACGGCGTCTTCTTCGGCGTGCATCGTGCGGCGCAGGATCGCCTTGATGCGCGCGACGATCTCGTCGAGGCTGAACGGCTTCGTGACGTAGTCGTCGCCGCCCACGGTGAGGCCGGTGATCTTGTCCTCGGTGTCGTCCTTCGCCGTGAGGAAGAGGATCGGGGCGGTGTAACCCGCCGAGCGCAGGCGCTTGGTGACGCCGAAGCCGTTCATGTCGGGCAGCATGACGTCGAGGATGATGAGATCGGGCTCCTCCTCGAGTACCGCCGAGATGGTCTGCGCGCCGTTGCCGACCGCGCGCACCGCGAAGCCGGCGAACCGCAGGCTCGTCGTGAGGAGGTCGCGGATGTTGGGCTCGTCGTCGACGATGAGAATTCGTGGTCCGTCGCTCATGTGATGATTCTCTGCGCATCGGCTGGAACTTTCCTGAACATTCTTCGAGGGTCGCGGAACCGGTGTGTCGGCGTCATCCGGATTGGTGCCGTGCAGCAGGCGTGGAAGACTCGGCACCATGGCGACTCGAACCCCGGTGATCCGGCGCATCGGCCCCCGCGAGTTCGATTTCGCGCGAGAGGTCGCGGTCATGGCGATCGTGAATCGCACGCCTGATTCCTTCTACGACCGGGGGCGCACCGAGGCGCTCGACGCGGCGGTCGCCGCGGCGACCCTCGCGATCGAGCAGGGCGCCGACTGGATCGACGTCGGCGGCGCGAAGTTCGCGCCGGGGCCCGCGATCCCGGCCGAGGAGGAGATCGAGCGAGTCGTCCCCGTGGTCGCCGCGCTCGCCGGCTCCGGTGCCGTCATCTCGGTCGACACGTTCCTGCCCGAGGTCGCCCGAGCGGCCATCGCCGCCGGTGCGCACGTGGTCAACGACACGACCGGCATCCACGACCCCGCCATGGCCGACGTCGTCGCCGAGACCGGCGCCACGATCGTCGTCACGCACAGCCTCGCGAAACCCCGTACGCCGTATCCCTCGCCGCGGTACGGCGATGTCGTGGCCGAGGTCTCTGCATTCCTCGCGGAGCGCGTGGCGCTCGCCGAGTCGCGAGGCGTGGCATCCGATCGCATCGTCGTCGACCCGGGCCACGACCTCAACAAGCACACGCTGCACTCGCTCGAGCTGACCCGGCGCCTGGGCGAGATCACGAGCCTCGGCTACCCGACCCTCGTGGCGCTCTCGAACAAGGACTTCGTCGGCGAGAGCCTCGGCCGCCCGCGCGAGCAGCGCATCGAGGGCTCGATCGCCGCCGCCGTCTACTGCGTCATGCAGGGGGCGCGCATCGTGCGCGTGCACAACGTGCGCGAGACCGTCGACGCGATGCGCATGGTCGAGGCGATCGAGGGATGGCGCGAGCCCGTCTTCCTGGAGCACAACCAGTGACCGCCGCGGCTCCGACCCCCGACCGCGACGCGCTGCTCGCCGCCTACGCGCTGCCCGATCGAGCGACCCGGCGGGTGCGGATGAACTTCGTCGCGAGCCTCGACGGCGCGGCCACGGTCGACGGCCGCAGCGGCGGCCTCGGCGATGCGAGCGACCGGCTCGCCATGCAGGTGCTGCGCACCCTCGCCGACGTCGTGCTGGTCGGCGCCGGCACGGTGCGGGTCGAGGGCTACGGCGGCCTCGCGGTGAGCGAAGCGGATGCCGCGTGGCGCGTGTCGAACGGCCTGGCCGAGCAACCGCGGCTCGCCGTCGTCTCCTCGTCGCTCGCGCTCGACCCCGCGTCGCCGTTCTTCACGACCGCCGTGACGCGACCGATCGTCGTGACCCACGCCGCCGCGCCCGCGGCGCGCCGAGCCGCACTCGAAGCGGTCGCCGACGTCATCGTCGTGGGCGAGCACGCGGTCGACGTGCGCGCGATGCTCGACGTGCTCGCCGAACGCGGGCTCCGGCAGGTGCTGTGCGAGGGCGGGCCGCACCTGTTCGGGAGCCTCCTCGTGGCCGACCTCGTCGACGAGCTCTGCCTCTCGCTCAGCCCGATGCTCGTCGCGGGCGACGCCGGGCGCATCGTGCGGGGCGCCCCCGAGCTCGAGCGCGGCATGCACCTCGTGCACGCGATCCCTGCGGGCGACCTGCTCCTGCTGCGCTATGCGCGCAGCTGACCTCGGTACGAGCCGACCCGGCGGTCAGGCAGCCTCGAGCGAGTGCGCGTCGAGGATCGTGTAGCTGTAGCCCTGCTCGGCGAGGAACCGCTGGCGGTTCTGCGCGAAGTCCTGGTCGACGGTGTCGCGCGAGACGAGCGTGTAGAAGTTCGCGCTGAGGCCCGACTCCTTCGGCCGCAGGAGTCGGCCGAGTCGCTGCGCCTCCTCCTGGCGGGAACCGAACGAACCCGACACCTGGATCGCCACCGTCGCCTCGGGCAGGTCGACCGAGAAGTTCGCGACCTTCGAGACGACGAGCACGGGGGTACGGCCGTCGCGGAACTCCTGGAACAGCCGCTCGCGCTCGTCGACGGGCGTCGAGCCGGTCAGCTGCGGGGCGCCGAGCGCCGTGGCGAGCTCGTCGATCTGGTCGAGGTACTGGCCGATCACGAGGATGCGCTCGCCGGCGTGCTTGGCGACGAGGTCCTTGACGACGCCGAGCTTCGCCGGTGCGGTCGCCGCGAGGCGGTAGCGCTCGTCGTCGGCGGATGCCGCGTAGGTGAGCCGCTCGGACTGCGGTAGGTCGATGCGCACCTCGTAGCAGGCCGCGGGGGAGATGAAGCCCTGCGCCTCGATCTCCTTCCACGGGGCGTCGAAGCGCTTCGGCCCGATGAGGCTGAAGACGTCGCCCTCGCGTCCGTCCTCGCGCACGAGCGTCGCGGTGAGGCCGAGCCGGCGCCTGGCCTGCAGCTCGGCGGTGAGCTTGAACACGGGCGCGGGCAGCAGGTGCACCTCGTCGTAGACCACGAGGCCCCAGTCGAGGGCGTCGAGGAGCGCGAGGTGCGCGTACTCGCCCTTCCGCTTCGCGGTGAGGATCTGGTAGGTCGCGATCGTGACGGGCTTGACCTCCTTCACCTGCCCCGAGTACTCGCCGATCTCGTCGGCGGTGAGGGTCGTGCGGCGGAGCAGCTCGTCGCGCCACTGGCGGGCGGAGACCGTGTTCGTCACGAGGATCAGCGTCGTGGTCTTGGCCGTCGCCATCGCCCCGGCGCCGACGAGCGTCTTGCCCGCGCCGCAGGGCAGCACGACGACGCCCGAGCCGCCGTCGAAGAAGTTGTCGATCGCCTGCTGCTGGTAGCCGCGCAGGTGCCAGCCGGCCTCCTCGAGGTCGATCTTGTGCGGCGTGCCGGGCGTGTACCCGGCGAGGTCCTCTGCCGGCCAGCCGAGCTTCACGAGCTCCTGCTTGAGCGCGCCGCGGGCCCACGCCTCGACGAGGAAGCTCCGGTCGTCGAGGCGCTCGGTGAGCAGCGGCGCGATGCGCTTGGCCGAGGCGACCTCGGTGAGCACCGCGATGTCGTCGCTGTGCAGGCGCAGGGCGCCCTCGTCGGTGCGGTCGACGACGAGCCGCCCGTAGCGGCCGACCGTCTCGCGCATGTCGACGGCGACGGTCTGCGGCACCGGGAACTTCGCGTAGCGCTCGAGCGTCGCGAGCATGTCGTCGGCGTCGTGCCCGGCGGCCCTCGCGTTCCAGAGGCCGAGCCGGGTGATGCGGTACGTGTGCATGTGCTCGGGCGCGCGCTCGAGCTCGGCGAACACCGCGAGGTCGTGGCGCGCGTCTTCGGCGAGCGGGTGCGCGACCTCGAGGAGGACGGTTCGGTCGCTCTGCACGATGAGTGGGCCGTCTGACATAGCGGTCGAGTCTACGCCCGCTTCGTGGGAGGTCGGCCGTTCGGCACCGGAACGGGCATCTGCACGCGATCGGATGTCGCGGGCCGATGCGGTCCGAAACCGTGCAGATGCCCGAGCGGACGGCGACGGCAGTGAGCCGAGGGCGACGGTCGACGCCAGCCGTCATGCCTCGGCGGGCGCCGGCGAGACTGCGGCGATCGCCGACAGCGGCAGGGTGCGCTCGATGTCGGCCTTGCGGTCGCGCGCGCGGAGCCGCCCGTTGGCGACGCTCGCGGGGGCCAGCAGGTAGTCGGCGGTGTCGCCGCCCGGCATGCGCACCGTGACGGTGAGCGTCTCCTTCGAGCGGGCGGCGGCCTCGAGCTGCCGGGCGAGCCAGGCCTGCTCGGTCGCGCCGTCTTCACCCTCGGCGAGCACGACGTCGAGGAGCGTCTCGATGGGGTCGGCCTTCGGCGCCGGCTCGGGAACCGAGGCCAGGTGATGGCGGCTCAGCCGGATGATCTCCCCGGAGGCGTCTTCTGCGGCCACGGGGTACCGGGCGTCGGAGAGCGCCCAGAACACGACCTCGGGCGCGAACCGCGAGAGGAGCCGATGAGGCCCCGCCTGACGCAGGCCGATCGAGACGAGCGACTGGTCGACGGCGAGGGTGCGCACGAGCTGCTCGTCGTCGGAACGCACGCACGCCCGCGCCGGGGCATCCGCGGGGTCGGCCAGCGAGACCCTGAGCGAGCCGAACCGCGCCGCGGCCTCGCCGACGAGGTAGGCGAGCGGCTGCGGGATGCCGGTGAGCGAGAGTCCGCCGAGGAACTCGAGGATCGACTGAGCGGTCTCGCCGGCGGCGAGTCCGCGATTGACGGATGCCGCGCTGACGCGATACGTCGAGGCGAGGTCGCGCCCCTCGACGTCGGCGAAGCCGCGGAGACGCGCATCGAGCGTCGGCTCGAGCGGGCCGGGGGAGACGATCGAGAGGTCGTGCTGCAGGTAGACCTGCTGGACCTGGGCGGGGAAGTACGCCGCCAACCGGGCCGCGGCCTGGTCGAGGTCGCCGGCGAGCACGAGGAGCGCCGTGGGCGCCGGCTCGCCAGCGACCGCGAGTCCGAGCGCCTCCGCCTCGCCGATGAGGCGTTCGAGGCCCTCGTCGATCCATCGTCCGCCGGCCGGATAGAACCAGCGCACGTCGTCGCCGAGGGTGCTCGCGGTGAGCGACTCGCTGCGCCGGGCGACGAGCTCGCGGAGCGCCTCGGGGATGCGGTCGCGCCAGCACTCGGCGAGGCGGCGCCACCGGCCGCTGGTCGACTCGAGCGACCACTCCGCCCCGCGCTCCGACTCGAGCCAGTACGCGCCTTCGCGCACGACGAGTCCGGCCTCGTCGGCTCGGTGGAAGAGCCGGGGCAGCGCGTCGAGCGGGATGCCGCTCGCCTCGGCGAGCCGCTTGGAATCGGGCAGGGCGAGGCCGCCCTTCGCGAGTTCGCGGGCAGGCTGGGTGCCGAGCGCCGCGAGTACCTCCGCCGTGGCGGCGACCGTCGCGTAGGCGGTCTCCGCGGCGCGGCGGTCGATGAGCGTGCGGTCGACGTCGTCGCCCGAGACGAGGACCGGCGGCGCGGGCGTCGCGAGTTCCGCCACGGTGGGCAGCTCGGCGCCGAGGCGGGGGGCGACCCTCGCGATGACGGCTGCCGGCACGTGCACGCGGTCGCCGATGCGCACCAGCAGCATGAGGCTGCTCAGCTCGTCGAGCAGTTCGCCGGCGGCGTCTGAGAGCTCAGCGGATGCCGCATGCCGCACCAGCTCGTCGCGCACCGCCTCGGCCGTGGTGTCGCCGTCGGCGACGAGCTCGACGGCCGCGGCGAGCACGGCGAGGTGGCGCCGGTCGAGTCGGCCGACCGCGTGGTCGACCGAGTCGGGCGTGAGCACCGCCTCGGCGAGGTCGAAGAGGTCACGGACTCCCGACGGCTCGAACTCGCGCGAGTGCAGTGCTGCTGCGAGGGAGTCTCGCGACAGCCCGCGGAGTCGTGCGGCGAGCTCGAGCATCGTCTCCGATCAGCTCGATCCGGATCGCGCCGCTCGGCCCCGCCGAACGCCGTTGACGATGAGGAGCACGATGAGCAGGACGAAGGCGATCGGCAGCCCGAACCAGGGCAGCATCGTGACGACCGCCCAGATGCCGGAGCTCATCTCGTCGACGGCGACGCCGGACAGCGTGCCGATCATCACGGCGAAGAAACAGATGATGGAGAGACCGACGATGGCGGCGAACATGTACGCGAGGACGCGTTCGGCGCGATTGTCGGTGATGGGGCCGGAATCGCTCACCCTCCCAGAATAGGCCAGACGGCCCGCTCTCGGGTGTCCCGGCAATAGACTGGGCGATGGACGGCGCTGTGGTTTCAGCGCGCCTGCAGACATGAGCGAGGTTCACACGATGCCCACCGGCAAGGTCAAGTTCTACGACGAGGAAAAGGGATTCGGCTTCATCAGCTCCGATGACGGCCAGGAGGTCTTCCTCCACGCTTCCGCCCTTCCCGCCGGCGCGACCGTCAAGGCGGGCAGCCGACTCGAGTTCGGTGTCGCCGAGGGCAAGCGCGGCGCGCAGGCGCTGTCGGTGCGGGTGCTCGACACCCCGGTGAGCCTCACCAAGATCAACCGCAAGCCGGCCGACGACATGGCGATCATCGTCGAAGACGTCGTGAAGGTGCTCGACGGCATCGGATCCGACCTCCGCCGTGGCCGCTACCCCGAGAAGTCCAAGGCGCGCACCGTCGCCGCGGTGCTGCGCAAGGTGGCAGACGATCTCGATGCCTGAGTCGACCGAGCCAGAGCAGCCGGAGGCCGAGACGGCCGAGGCTGCGACGACCGAGGCCGCTGAGGCGGCTGAAGCTGCAGAGTCCCCCGAGGCCGTCGTCATCGTCGCCGACGAGGTGCTCCTGTCGTCGGTGGACCTCGCCCGCCGCGCACTGCTCGAGGTCACCGCTCCCGAGACCGTGGGGTCCGTCGTCGGACACCTCGTCGAGGGCGAGCACGTGCTGACGCTGCTCTTCGCCTCCGACCTCAGCGGCTACCCGGGCTGGCACTGGAGCGTCACGCTGTCGCGGTTCGACGACACCGCCGAGCCGACCGTGCTCGAGACCGAGCTCATGCCCGGAGAGAGCGCCCTGCTCGCACCCGACTGGGTGCCGTGGTCGGAGCGGCTCGCCGACTACCGCGCGGCTCAAGAGGCGATCGCCGCGGCAAGCGCCGATGACGAGGCCGACGACGATGAGGCCGACGACGACGACGGCGGTGCCGTCGACGGTGACGAGGTCGACGAGGACGATCACGACGACGACGAGCACGACGTCGACGACGAGTTCGACGGCATCGACATCGATGCACTCGGCGCGGTCGGCGACGAGTCCGATGACGACGACGAGTCAGACGATGGCGACGACGACGAGTCCGACGAAGACGAGTCGGACGACGACGAATCAGATGACGAGTCGGACGACGACGATTCCGACGATGACGAGTCCGACGGTCAGTCCGCGGAGCGCTCCGCGGACTGACCGGCCCGCCGCCGGATCACCTGCACGACCGCGAGGCCGATGAGGCCGAGCACGATGCCGGTGACGGCGGCTGCCGTGAACCATCCGAGCCCCGCCGATTCGAGTGGCTCGCGGAACACGAGGCACGCGACGAGCGCGACGCCCCAGCCGAGCGTGCCCGCGAGCACGGCCTTGCGGCCGTCGGCCCTCGCGGGCGCCGGGTCGGGGCGACGCTCGTCGTCGCTCAGCCAGAGCCGCATCGGGATCAGCCGATCTGCGACAGCACGTAGTCGATCGAGGCGGTGAGCGCCCGCACGTCGTCGGGTTCGATCGCGGTGAAGGTCGCGACGCGCAACTGGTTGCGTCCGAGCTTGCGGTACGGCTCGGTGTCGACGATGCCGTTCGCGCGGAGCACCGAGGCGAGCGCCGCGGCATCCGTCGACTCGTCGAAGTCGATCGTGACGACCACCTGGGAGCGGTGGGCGGGGTCGGCGACGAACGGGGTCGCGATCGAGGTGCGCTCGGCCCAGTCGTAGAGCACCGACGAGGACTCGCGGGTGCGGGCGTCGGCCCAGGCGAGGCCGCCCGAGGCATTCATCCACTCGATCTGGTTCTCGAGCAGCAGCAGCGTCGCCAGCGCCGGCGTGTTCAGCGTCTGGTTCAGTCGCGAGTTGTCGACCGCGTTCTTCAGCGACAGGAACTCGGGGATGTACCGTCCGCTCGCCGCGACGCGCTCGACGCGCTCGATCGCGGCGGGGGAGAGGAGCGCGAACCAGATGCCGCCGTCGGAGGCGAAGTTCTTCTGGGGCGCGAAGTAGTAGACGTCGAACTGCGACGCGTCGACCTGGATGCCGCCCGCCGCGCTCGTGGCGTCGATGACGGTGAGCGCGCCCTCGTCGCCGGCCACCCTGGTGACCGGTGCCATCACGCCCGTGGAGGTCTCGTTCTGCGGCCAGGCGTAGACGTCGACGCCCTCGAGAGCGGACGGCTCGGCGCGGGATCCCGGCTCGGCCTTGCGCACGTCGGGGGCCTGCAGCCACGGCGCCGCCGCAGCTGCCGCGAACTTCGCACCGAACTCGCCGAAGGAGGCGAGCTGCGCGCGCTCCTCGATCAGGCCGAACGCCGCGGCATCCCAGAACGCGGTCGACCCGCCGTTGCCGAGCACGACCTCGTAGCCGTCGGGAAGCGTGAAGAGGTCGGAGAGGCCGCTGCGGACGCGCCCGACGAGCTGCTTGACCGGCGCCTGCCGGTGCGAGGTGCCGAGGATCGACGGGCCCACCGCGGCGAGGTGCGCGAGCTGCTCGGGCCGCACCTTGGAGGGGCCGCACCCGAAGCGTCCGTCGGCGGGCAGCAGGTCACTGGGAATCACGATGCTCGGCATGGGTCGAGTCTAGCGAGGGGGTGCCGCCCGGTAGGCTGGACGACGGGCTGTGACAACGGGAGGATGGCGCGTGACCGACTTGATCGACACCACGGAGATGTATCTCCGCACGATCCTCGACCTCGAGGAGGAGAACATCGTGCCGCTCCGCGCACGCATCTCCGAACGACTCGGTCACTCCGGGCCGACCGTCTCGCAGACGGTGGCTCGCATGGAGCGCGACGGGCTCGTCGTCGTCTCCGGCGACCGGCACCTCGAGCTCACCCCCGACGGCCGTTCGAAGGCCGTGCACGTCATGCGCAAGCACCGTCTCGCCGAGCGGCTGCTCTCCGACGTCATCGGACTCGAGTGGGAGTTCGTGCACGATGAGGCCTGCCGCTGGGAGCACGTGATGAGCGAGCAGGTCGAGCGCCGCCTGATCGAGATCCTCGGCGGCCCCCGCGAATCGCCGTACGGCAACCCGATCCCCGGACTCGAAGAGCTCGGGCTTCCGCCGGCAGACGCCTTCATGGAGGGCGTCGTCAACCTCGTCGATGCCGTCGAGGCGAGCGACGAACCCGTCCACGGCGTCCTGCGCCGCCTGGGCGAACCCGTGCAGTTCGATCCCGAGCTCCTCAGCCAGATGAAGCAGGCCGGAGTCATGCCCGGCGCCCACGCGACGTTCAGTCGTGCAGGCGGCTACGTGCTCGTGGTCGTCGACGGCGTCGAGGGCGGCCTCGAGCTGCCGACCGAGGTCGCGAGCCACCTCTTCATCGCCAAATAGCCTGATCAGCGCCACGCCGTGATCAGAATGTGACATTCCGGCACTCCTCGCGTAGTCTCTTTCGAGTCCGCCGGCGAGAAGCCAGTCGGAGGACCAGGGTCGAGACGCCTCCCAAGCCCACCGCTCGATCAAGTACCCGTAGGCGCCCTCGTGCGCATCCGGTGGGGTGACATCCGATGTCGTGGGGCGACGGAGGTACACATCTTGGCTCGATTCTCACGGCGGCGGCTCACCAGGAACCCTGCCCGCGGAGCTGCGACGAAGGCGATCATCGCCGCGAAAGCACCCGTTTCCCCCAGCACTGCCCAGCCTGATGCCGCTGCTCGCGTCGCGTCGACGCTGCCGTCGACCCGTCGACTGCGCCGCGGCCCGCTCGCGAACGTGCTCGTGATGGCGGTCGCGGCCGGCATCGTCGGCACGCTCGCGATCCCCGCGTACGCCTTCGCGCCCGGCTCGACCGGCCCGCAGTTCGCCGAGACCGACGTGACGAAGCTCACCAAGGCGCAGGCGCAGTCGGTCGAGGTGACCGACGACGTCATCGCGGCTCCGGTCACGACCGACAGCTACGCCGCCGTCTCGGGCGCCGAGATCCAGGCAGCCGCCGAGGCCGCGGCGCAGGCCGAAGCGGCGCGAGTCGCCGCTGAGCAGGCCATGACGTCGTACGCGGCGTCGTACTCGGGTCCGTCGGTCGGCGACTTCCTCGCCAACCCGCCCTACCCGAACTTCGACCTCGGGAGCGTCTACAGCGTCGCCTCGCAGTACGTCGGCGTTCCCTACTTCTACGGCGGCGCCACCCCCGCCGGCTTCGACTGCTCGGGCTTCGTGATGTACGTCTACGCCCAGTTCGGCGTCGGCATGCCGCACTCCTCGGCCGGTCAGGGCGCCATGGGCACCCGCATCTCCGAGGCCGACGCGCAGCCCGGCGACCTCGTCATCATGCCGGGCCACGACGGGTTCTACGCCGGCAACGGCATGATCCTGCACGCGCCGTACGAAGGCGCATCGGTGCGGGTGCAGCCCATCTGGACGAGCGACTACTACATCGTGCGCATCGGCATCTGACCGATGAACATCGCGTGACACCACGCGTGGATGGCGCGCCGGAAGTTCCCGGCGCGCCATTCGTGTTCTAACCTGAGACCCTGACGATCCGAGAAACCGGGCAGGGGAAGCCGATGGTGAAGTCGTGCAGCATCCATTCCACGGATGCGCGCGCGCTCTTCGACCAACGGCGCAGCAGTCGAACGAGCACGAACCGGGCCGAGGCCTCGACGGGCACTGTCATCACGACGGTGCCCGTTCTCTGTTTTCAGGGGCCCTCGAGCCACGGCGCGCCGGCGCTGCCCGCCACCGCCCGACGTCCTCTCGGACCGCCGATCCGTTCACGCGGCTGGAAGCCATCCAGCACCGATCGAAAGGCACTCCATGCGCACCCTCGTGCTCAATGCGGGCTATGAGCCGCTCGCCGTCGTCTCCTTCAAGCGGGCGCTGCTCCTCGTCATGAATCACAAGGCCACCGTCATCCAGCACGACGTGGGCAATCCCGTCTGCGCCGCGAGCGGATCGTGGCAGCGGCCGAGCGTCATCCTGCTCACCCGCTACGTCCGCGCTCCACGCGTCAACCAGGCGCCGGTGAGCCGTCGGGGCGTGCTCCGCCGCGACGACCATGCCTGCGCGTACTGCGCCCGCCCGGCAGCCACGATCGACCACGTGCTTCCACGCTCGCGAGGCGGTCGTGACACGTGGGAGAACCTCGTCGCCTGCTGCCTGCGCTGCAACAACACGAAGAGCGATCGCACGCCGGCCGAGATGGGCTGGGAGCTCCGGTTCACGCCCGGCCGGCCGAGCGGACGCAATTGGGTGGCGCGCGGGTTCGAGCGGCCGCTGCCGCAGTGGGACGAGTACCTCGTGACGGCGGCCTGACCGGGGCGCGAGGCGCGCTGGCCGCGAATCCTTCCCTCAGGGGCACCGCGGGTCTACGCTGCCGAACGGGAGCACATTTCGGCTCCGCTGTTGCGGAAGTGCAGGAGGATCCGAATGTCCGATTCGCCATCTCTCGCAGGGATGCTGCGGCATCCGTCACGGTCCGCTGAGGCCAAGGAGTCGTCGGCGCTGCTCGTGGGCGCGGCCGCCTTCGTGGTCGGGGCGCTCGTCGGCCTGTTCGTGTTCTGGGACCAGGACGTGCCGATCGCGGGCCGGGGATCGATCGGCATCTTCGCCGCGGTCGGCGGTGCCGTCTCCGCCATCGTCGCGTTCGTGTTCGGCTGCGCGGTGCGGCGCTCGCGCGCACGCACGGCGCCGGGGTATCGGCGGCGCCTGCACTGGTTCGACGTCGCGGCGCTGGCGCTCGCGCTCGGCGTGATCGCACTCCTCGCGTGGACCGGGCTGGCATCGCTCCTCAGCCAGAGCTTCGTCGGCGCCCTCGTCTACGGGTTCCCGGCCGCCGTCCTCGGCGGGGTCGCGATGGCGCTCTCCGCGTACATGGCGTACCTGTCGGCGGTGAACCTCACGCCCATGCTGCTCTCCCTCGTGCTCGCCATGTTCCTGGCGGTGGGGGCGCTCGCCAGCATGCTGAGCGCGACCGATCCGCTCTGGTGGCAGAAGAACCTCAGCACGCTCGGCATGAGCGACGACCTCTCGGCACTCGCCTTCAACCTCACGCTCATCATCGCGGGGGTGATGGTGACGACCATCGCGCACTACGCGACCGCGTTCCTTCCGGCCGACAGCGTCTCGGAGCGGCGGGGCCGCAACCTCGTGCGCCTCGGCCTCGTCGTGATCGGGATCCTGCTCGCGTGCGTCGGCATCTTCCCGGTCGACGAGTACCTCGGCGCGCACAATCTCGCGGCCACCGGCATGGCGATCGTGTACGTGGTGATGGTCCTGAGCCTCCACGCGCTGCTTCCCACGATGCCGAGGGTGTTCGTTGTGCTGGGCTACGTCTACGTCGGCATCATCGTGGTGCTCGCCGCCTTCTTCATCAGCGGGTACTACAACCTGACCGCGGTCGAACTGATCGTCGCCGTCCTGGTGTTCAGCTGGGTCATCGTGTTCCTCCGCAACACCGGTGCGGTCGAGCAGGCCGACGGCGACGCGCACGATGACGGACTGGTCGTGACAAAGACGCAGGCCGTGCCCTAAGGTGAAACGAGTCCGGCGTCCCTCGAGGTCGCCGGCACCCGAGAAGCCACTCCGTTCCCGGGCTGCACTGCGGCCTCGGAGCGGTGCCCGGAGGTCCAACTGTTGAACGGTGACGAGACGAACGACGCATCGGAGCGCCCGCGCTCCTCGCGTCGATCGGCCGACCGAGGTCGCGCACGAGGCAATGCTCCAGCAGAGCGACGACGCTCCAAGCGGGCCAAGGGTCGTACGGATGCCGCGGCATCCGAGGCATCCGCACCGGCGGGCCCGGCGAGCGCCTCCAGCCCGGCCGGTGCATCGGATGTCGCCGCCGTCGTCGCCAAGGCGCCTCGCGGCGCCGCACGCCGCAACGGCCCGTTCCGCGTCTTCTCGACGATGCTCGTCGTGCCGGCGATCGTCGGCACCGTGGCGTTGCCCGCGTACGCGTTCATGCCGGGCGGCGAGACGTTCGGGGCATCCGGCACCTTCAGCCTCTCGAAGGCCGAGGCGCAAGATGTCGAGGTCTCGTCGCTCGTGAGCGGTGCCCCGCTGTCGAGCGAGGCCTACGCCGTCGAGACGAAGGCGGAGATCGAAGCCGCGCGCCTCGACCAGGAGGCGAAGGACAAGGCGGCCTGGGCGGCCAACCTCGCCTCGCGGGGCTCGGGCAGCTACGCGATCTACACGGTCAAGGCCGAGGGCGACGACTACCCCTGGTGGGACCAGACCCCCGACGACTTCGGCGGAGGCCTGTCGCCGCTGCGGTACTACTACCGCGAGTGCGTCGACTTCGTGGCGTGGCGCATGAACCGCGATGCCGGCGTCACGAGCGCCCCCTGGAAGTGGGACTGGTCGAACCTCGCCTCAGGCAGCGCCTACGCGTGGGCCGATGCCTGGGCGAGCAAGGGGTGGCCCACCTCGAGCGAGCCCGTCATCGGCGCGGTCGCCTGGTTCCCGTACAACCACGTGGCGTACGTGCAGTCGATCAACGCCGACGGCAGTGTCAACATCGAGGAGTACAACCAGAACTCCGACCACTCGTACCACCGCCGCACCATCCCGGCGGGGTCCGCGCTGTACCTCTACCCGCCCGGCTGAGCCCGAGCGGCGCGGCCGCCGGCCCGGAGGGCGGCGTCTCGAGACCGCGGAGTCAGACCCGCGCGAGACAGGCCGGTGCCGGCGTCTCGACGACGCCGACGACGCTCGTCGGGATGCCGATCGGGTCGAGCGCGATCACGGCGATGGAGTCCGAGCCCTGGTCGGCGACGAGTGCGAACCGCTCGTCGTGCGTCAGCTCGAGATCGCGCGGGTGACGCCCGCCGGTCGCGACCGTCGCGACGAGTTCCAGCGTGCGTGCCTCGATGTCGAGGCGCAGGCCACGCAGGCTGTCGGCGTCGCGATCCCCGATGAGCACGATGCCGCCGCGCGTCAACTTGATCGCCGAGCAGCCGAGGCCGCGCGGCTCGACGTCGTCGCCGATCGGGAACCACGCGATTTCGCGGCGCTCGGCGAGATCGATGATGCTCGCCGTGCGATCGAGCTCGTTGGCGGTGATCGCGAGGTCGCCGGCGATCACGAGGTGGCGGGGGCCCGCGCCGGCGTGCACGACGATGTCGCGTGACCCGTCGTGGTCGAACGCCTCGGGAAGCGCGTCGAGCGCGAGCACGCGCACCCGGTCGGAACCGAGGTCGGGCACCAGCAGCTGATCGCGTGCCGAGTCGACGACGGCCTGATGCGGGTGCGACGACTCCTGACGCTCGTGGTTCGGGCCGGCTCCGGTGAAGTCGGCGGTCAGGGCGGCGTCGGCCGGGGCATCCGGGGCGGCATGATGCACCGAGACCCTCGCGCCCGAGTAGTTCGCCGCGAAGATGAGGCCGCCGGCCTCGTCGAAGGCGAGGTGGCAGGGGTCGGCCGCCCCGGTCGAGCCGACCAGTCCGAAGGGCGTGACGGCGTCGCCCTCGAACGTCCACGTCGAGACGAGGCCGTCGGCGAGCTCGTGGACGATGCCGAGCACGCCGGTGGCGGGGGAGACCGCGAGGAACATGGGGTTCGGGCCGACGTCGACGGGCTCGCCGAGGGTCGCGGTGCCGTCGGCGGCGAGGTCGAGCGAGCGGATGCCTCGTGCCGCCGTGCCGAGCGCACCGACCGTCGACGCGCCCACCCAGAACCTCGTGCTCGTCGACTCGCCCATGCCGCCCCGTTCCGCGGCACCGCCGCTGTCGCCGGCGCTCGCGCGCCGCAGAACACGCTACCGCGCGGCGCTCGTGATGCCGCCCAACTCGCATCCCGGCGGAGCTCCCGCAATTCCGAGGAGATCGGCGATCCCGAGGATGATCGAGCCTCGATCGGACCTCAGAATCGTCGATCTCCTCATGTCGGCTCCTCGACGGTGCCGCAGAACACGCTGCCGCGCTCCGGGTAGACTCTGATGCGGCCAGCCTCTGTAGCTCAATGGAAGAGCAACTCCGTCCTAAGGAGCAGGTTGGGGGTTCGAGTCCCTCCAGGGGCACCAGATCGCGTCAGCTGCCGAGCAGCCCTCTGATGTCGTCGGCGGTGAGGGCCTCGCTGAAGAGCTCGCCGTCGTCCATGAGCGACGAGACGAGCTTCGCCTTGCGGGCCTTCAGCGCCATGACCTTCTCCTCGATCGTGCCCTCGGCGACCATGCGGTAGACGTTCACCGACTTCGACTGGCCGATGCGGTGCGCGCGGTCGACGGCCTGCGCCTCGCTCGCGGGGTTCCACCAGGGGTCGAGGAGGAACACGTAGTCGGCCTCGGTGAGGTTCAGCCCGAAGCCGCCCGCCTTCAGGCTGATCAGGAACACGGGAGCATCGCCCTCGCGGAACTTCGCGATGACGTCGCCGCGCCGAGTGGTCGAGCCGTCGAGGTAGGCGTAGGGCACTCCCGCTGCCTCCAGCCGTGCGGCCGCGATCTGCAGGAACGACGTGAACTGGCTGAAGACGAGCGCGCGGTGCCCCTCGGCGACCACCTCGTCGAGCTGGTCGAAGAGGGCGTCGAGCTTCGCCGACGGCACCTCTGCGTACTGCTCGGGGTCGATGAGCGCGGCGTGCAGGCTCAGCATCCGCAGCAGCGTGAGTGAGCGGAACACGGTGAACCGGTTGCGATCGAGGTCGTCGATGAGGCCGAGCAGCTTCTGCCGCTCGAGCTGCAGGAACGCGTCGTACACCCGCTGGTGCTCGGGGTCGAGCTGCACGGTCAGCACCTGCTCCTGCTTCGGCGGCAGTTCAGGGGCGACGACGTCCTTCGTGCGGCGCAGCATGAACGGGCGGATGCGCCGGCGCAGCGTCGCCAGCCGCTCGGCGTTGTGGTCGTTCTCGATCGGCCTGGCGAAGCGCTCCGCGAAGCCGCGGGCGGAGGGGAAGAGCCCGGGCGCGACGATCTTCAGCAGCGCCCACAGCTCCATGAGGTTGTTCTCGACCGGCGTGCCGGTGACCGCGAGGCGGAACGGTGCACGGATGTCGCGGGCCGCCGCATTCGCCTTCGACGAGTGGTTCTTCACGAACTGCGCCTCGTCGAGCACGAGCCCGGCCCAGTCGAGGCCGGCGAACTCCGGGGCGTCGAGACGGAGGATCGCGTAGCTCGTCACGACGATGTCGGCGCGTGCCGCGACATCCGAGAGTCGGGTGCCGCTGGCGGCCCGGGTGGCGGTCACAGTCTCGACGCGCAGACCCGGCACGAAGCGGGCCGCCTCGGCCGCCCAGTTCGAGACGACGGAGGTGGGCGCCACGACGAGGAACGGGCGCCGCTCGCCCTCGGCTGCGGTCTCATGGGCATGAGCGATGAGTGCGAGCGTCTGCGCGGTCTTGCCGAGACCCATGTCGTCGGCGAGGATGCCGCCGAGACCGTGCCGGTGCAGAAATGCGAGCCAGCGGAACCCGGCGAGCTGGTAGGGACGGAGCTCCATCGCGAGCCCGGCCGGCGGGGCGACGTCCTCGACGCCGTCGGCCGCACGCAGCCCGGCGACGGTGTCGCGCCAGGCCACGGCCGTCTCCGACTGGTCGGCGAGGTCCTCGAACTCCGCCCAGAGACTCGTCTGGTAGCGGCTGATGGTGAGGCCGGCCTCCCACTCGCGGAGCGAACCGGCCTCCTCGATGAGTTCCCGCAGCGGATCGAACACCGGCTGCTTGAGCGAGAGGTAGCTGCCGTCGACGAGGAGGAGCTTCGCCCGGCCCTTCGCGAGCGCGCTGAACAGCGGCCCGAACGGCACCTTCTTGCCCTCGACCGTGACGACGACGCCGAGGTCGAACCAGTCGGTGCGGTCGCTCTCGACCGTCGTGACGGTGAGCGTCGGCGCCTCGACGAGCTCGCGGTACGCGGGCGGGTCGCCGACGACGTCGACGCGGAGCCGCTCGAGCTCCTGCAGTCGCGGCAGGAGCCTCGCGGTGAACTCGGCGCTCGCGAGCCCGCGCAGCTCCGCCTCGGGGCGCAGCCGCGGCTCGGGGCCGGGCGTGACGGCCGGGAGCCCTGCGGGGTCGTCGGCGAGCAGGGCGGCAGCGGATGTCGCGACGAGCCGCTCCCGTTCGGGATCGTGGAACTCGGCATCGGGGGCGTCGAGCGCGAACCGGCGCCCGCCGTCGGCCTCCCACTGCCACTCGAGGCGCACGACGTGGTTCGGCTCGTGGCGCATCGTGGCCACGAGCGTCGCGAGCGGCAACTCCGGCAGCGGGAAGCTGCCGTCGCCGCTCGCGAGACGCAGCGACCGTGCGAGGGGTGCGTACTGCTCCTCGACGAAGGTCGGGATCTCGGCGGCGGGAACGATGATGGGCGAACGTCGGCGCACCGCGGCGCGGCCGGCCGTCGTGAGCGGCGCGGCGAGGGGAGCGAGGGTGATCGTGC
This sequence comes from Agromyces sp. Root1464, assembly GCF_001427265.1. NCBI lineage: Bacteria > Bacillati > Actinomycetota > Actinomycetes > Micrococcales > Microbacteriaceae > Agromyces > Agromyces sp. Root1464. Next base: position 44,452 of record NZ_LMFU01000001.1, on the reverse strand, counting down.
CGGCGGCGAAGTCGAATGCGTAGACGCCGTGGTCGCCGATGAGCCGCACGAGTTCGGTCGGATAGCTGCGGCCGCCGACGGTGACCGATGGAGTCAGCACGAGGTCGCTGCCGGTCTGGAGGGTCGGCACGGCGTCGGCGTCCGACGGTGCGGCCGTGCCCGTGTCCGCTTCGGACCCCTGGCCGTCGCCGGGCGCGGCCGGTGCGTGGCGGGCGTCGAGCCCGATCACCGCCGGCTTCGCGATGTCGATCACCGTGCGCGCAGTGCCGCCGACGAGGGCGATGCCGAGTCGCGGTGCCGCGTCGAGCAGCGCCCACAGGGTGCGGCTCTCGTACTCGTCGAGCGAGATCCACGCCGAGCCGTACTCGGCGAACGCGGAGTGCCTCGTGCCCTTCAGCAGCGAGAACTCGGCGAACCACCGCGCCTGCGCAGGGTCGAAGCCGCCCGCTCGGCCCTGGAATCCGACGTTCTGCCACGTGAGGCTGCCCTTGATCCAGCCGCCGCGGGTGCCGCGGGTCACCGGGCGAACCGCGAGGCGGTCGACGGATGCCGCCGACGAGGCGGGTTCGTCGCGGGCGGTCTGACGGGCACTCGCCTTGCGGGAGACGCGCTCGCGCAGTTCGAACTGGAGCGCGAGCGGTTGGCGGACGGCCGAGTCATCCGCCGGCCCGTCGGACCCGTGCGCAGTGCCGGCGAGCGCGGCGAGTTCGCCGCGCCATCCGCTCGCCGCCGCGCTCGCCGCGTCGAGGATCTCGCTGTCGGCGGCCTCCGCCTGCTCGCGCTTGTGGCGCTCAGCCGAGGCGATCAGGGTGGCTGCGACGTGCTTGCAGTTGCGCCCGACCGGGCACGTGCACGAGCCCGCGAGGATCGTCGCCCGCCCCGGCATGCCGAGGTCGAGCCTCACGGTCGAACGGTACGGCTCGGGCGCCGTGCCGCGCACGTCGGCGCTCAGCCGGAAGTGGGCGGGATCCCAGTTCAACGAGACGACCGCCCCGGCGCGCTCGGCGGTGCGACCGCGGCTCAGGTTCAGCGGACCGACGAACCTCGCGATCGCGAGCTCCTCCACGAACGGGTACGTGTCGACGGGCATCCTTCAATCGTCGCACCCCGCGGGGGTCCGAATTGACGCGCGCGTCCGCGTGCACGGCCGAGGTGAGCCGGCGGACGGGTCAGTCGACGTCCCGGCCGGCGGGGTGCGATGCCGCCGATGCCCGGATGCGGGCGATGCGCCGGGCCGCCCAGCGTCCACTGAGCGGTCCGATGACGATGAGGAGCGCCCACGTGTACCGCGCCCAGTCGGTGCCCGCGAGGTAGGCGACCGGAATGGAGGCGAGGAAGACGATCGGCGTCGTGAGCGTGTCGATGAGCTTCACGGTGTCCGCTCGTCGCGGCAACGGGTCGCGGAGCACGCCGTCGTGGCGCGCGACGAAGAACACCGCCGCCTGCGCCAGCACGGCGGCGCTGATGTTCAGCGCGTAGACCGTCACGGTGAGCGGCTCGTCGGCGAGCTCGACGTCGCTGACCCCCTGCGTCGAGAAGGGGATGAGCACGACGAAGGCGATCGCGACGAGGTTCGCGGTGATGGTCGCCGGCGTGATCGCGCTGAAGCCCGCGACGATGCGGTGGTTCGTACGCCAGAACACGGCGATCACCGCGAAGCTGATGCCGAATCCGAGGAGCTGCCAGCCGAGCCCGCTCGCGAGCAGCGTCGACAGGTTCCGCCACGCGGATGCCTCGGGCGGATCGATGTTGACGACGAGCAGCGTGAGGGCGATCGCATACACGGCGTCGAGGAAGGCGAAGGTGCGCGCGAACTCGACGCTCTCGCGTTCGTAGCGGTGAGCGGTGCCGGTGGCCGTGGTCACGAGGATGCCGCCGCCTCAGCCGAGCACGTCGTCGAGGTCGTACGCCACCGGTCGCTCGATCTGCTCGAAGGTGCACGAGCGCGGCTCGCGATCGGGTCGCCATCGCTCGAACTGCGCGGTGTGGCGGAACCGGTCGCCCTCGAGCTGGTCGTAGCGGACCTCGGCGACGAGCTCCGGCCGCAACTGCACGAACGACACGTCGCGGCCCGACGAGAACCGGCTGCGGTCCGTCTCGCCCGTGACCATCGCGCCGTCGTCATCCCGCACGACGTAGGGTTCGAGCTCGTCGATGAGCTCGAGCCGACGGGCGTTGCTGAACGCCGACATGCCGCCGACGTTCCGGAGCCGCCCCTCGTCGTCGTACAGGCCGAGCAGGATCGAGCCGACGCCGTTGCCCGAGGCGTGGATGCGGTAGCCGAGCGCGACCACGTCGGCGCTGCGGTGGTGCTTCGCCTTCAGCATGACCCGCTTGCCGGGGGAGTACGGCGCGGCGAGCGGCTTGGCCACGACCCCGTCGAGGCCGGCTCCCTCGAACTCCTCGAGCCACCGCCGCGCGAGCGCGACATCGGTCGTGATGCGGGTCAGCCGGATCGGGTCGCCGATGCCGCCGACGAGTCGTTCGAGCGCGGCGCGGCGCTCGGAGAACGGCCGGTCGAGCAGGGAGACGCCGTCGGCGTCGATGAGGTCGAACGCCACGAACATCGCGGGTGTCTCGCGTGCCAGGAGCTCTACTCGGCTCGCGGCCGGGTGGATGCGCTGCGAGAGCGCCTCCCAGTCGAGGCGCGCCTGCCCCGTGCGGGCCGTCGAGATGACGATCTCGCCGTCGAGCACGCAGGGCGCCGGCAGCAGGCGTGCGAACGCCTCGACGAGCTCTGGGAAGTAGCGGGTGAGCGGTTTCGCACCGCGGCTGCCGATCTCGACGTCGTGACCGTCGAACGACACGATGCCGCGGAATCCGTCCCACTTCGGCTCGTAGGCGAGGCCGCCCTCGACCGAGTGGGGATCGGGCACGCCGGGCACGGCCTTCGCGAGCATGGGGGCGACGATCTCGTTGGGCGCCATGCCGTCCACGATAGGGCGGGTCGGGCCGGCTGGCGAGGGTTCGCGGCATCCGCTCGCGATGCTGCGGCCGAAGCGAGCCTCAGATGACCGCGCGGAGCCCCGCGGACAACGCCGTGTGGTGCTCGAAGACGAGGTTCGTCTCGGTGAGGGCGACCGCCGGGTTCGCCGAGAGGTTCTTCAGCACGAACTGGCGCACGTGCTCGCTGTCGCGCACGCGCACATGGATGAGGAAGTCCTCCGAGCCGCCGAGGAAGAAGAGCTGCGAGACCTCGGGCTGCGTGCGGAGCTCGTCGGAGATCTGCTCCATGAGGTGTCGGGCACCGGGCCGGATGCGCACGCTCACGAGCGCCTGGAGGTGGTAGCCGAGCGCCGCGGGATCGATCTCGGCGGTGTAGCGCACGATGACGCCGCGTTCGCGGAGCGAGCGCACGCGGGCGAGGCAGGTCGAGGGCGAGACGCCGACGGCACGGGCGAGGTCGACGTTCGGGATGCGCGCGTTCTCGTGCAGTCGGGCGATGATCTGGCGGTCGATCGCGTCGAGCACGACGGGCGTGGGCTCAGCGCCGGGTGCGCTGATCTGCGGTGCATCGGGCATCGAGACATCCTTGATTCGAATGAGTGCAGCGGATGTCGCGATTCTATCGAATTCTGTGCGGTCGACCTGTCGGCGTGGCGAATAAGCGGCGAGAATAATGCCACTTGTCACCACGACATTCGAAACACAGCAACGGAGCAAACCCCATGCGCATCGGCGTGCCTGCAGAGATCAAGAACAACGAGTTCCGCGTCGCGATGACGCCCGCGGGCGTGCACGCGCTCGCGACCCGCGGCCACGAGGTCGCCATCCAGGCGGGTGCAGGCACCGGTGCCGGCTACGCCGACGCCGAGTACGCCGAGGCCGGCGCGACGATCGTGGCGACTGCCGACGAGGCATGGTCGGCCGAACTCGTGCTGAAGGTCAAGGAGCCGATCGCGGCCGAGTACGGCTTCCTCCGCGACGACCTCACGCTCTTCACCTACCTCCACCTCGCGGCCGACCTGCCGCTGACCCGGGCGATCCTCGACTCGGGCGTCACCGCGATCGCCTACGAGACGGTGCAGCTCGCCGACCGCTCGCTGCCGCTGCTCACCCCCATGAGCGAGGTCGCGGGTCGTCTCGCCCCCCAGGTCGGCGCTGCCGAGCTGCTCGCCTCGAAGGGTGGCCGCGGCGTGCTGCTCGCGGGCGTGCCGGGCACCTCGCCCGCCAAGGTCGTCGTCATCGGCGGCGGCGTCGCGGGCGAGCAGGCCGCGGCGACCGCGCTGGGCCTCGGCGCCGACGTCACCGTCTTCGACATCTCGCTGCCGAAGCTGCGCGAGATCGACGCGCGCTACGACCACCGCATCCACACGCTCGCCTCATCGCCGTACGAGATCGCGCGCCAGCTGAAGGACGCCGACCTCGTCGTCGGCGCCGTGCTCGTGCCGGGCGCCGCCGCGCCGAAGGTCGTCAGCGACGCGATGGTGGCGGCCATGAAGCCGGGCTCCGTGCTCGTCGACATCGCGATCGACCAAGGCGGATGCTTCGAGGGCTCGCGCCCGACCACGCACGCCGAACCGACCTTCCGCGTGCACGACGCCATCTACTACTGCGTCGCCAACATGCCGGGCGCCGTGCCCGCGACGTCGACGCCGGCGCTCACGAACGCGACGCTTCCGTACACGCTGAAGATCGCCGACCTCGGCTGGGAGGCCGCGCTCGCCGCGGACCCCGCGCTCGCCAAGGGCCTGAACGCGACCGCCGGCAAGCTCACGAACGAGGGTGTCGCCGCCGCGCACGGGCTCGAGCTCGCCTCGATCTGATCGGGCCACGCCGCGGCGGCGCCTCGAGCGCCCGCCGCAGCGGTTCGGCCGATCGGCTCAGGAGAGCGTGAGGAAGAGCTTCTCGAGTTCGTCGACGCTGAGGCGGCCCGAGGCATCCGTCGTCTGCGGCTCGTCGGGCTCGGCGAGGCACTCGCGCATGGCCGTGGAGATGACCGCGAAGCCGGCCTTGTCGAGCGCGCTCGACACTGCCGAGAGCTGGGTGACGACCGTGCGGCAGTCGGCTCCCGACTCCACGGCGTCGATGACGGCGTTCAGCTGACCCCTCGCGCGCTTGAGGCGATTGGCGATGCGGCGCTGCGCATCGGCCTTCGATTCTGTCGACGTCATGACGCGCCGCCGAGCGTGACGGGCAGCCCCGCCCGGTGCCACGCCACGATGCCGCCGTCGATGTTCACCGCGTCGACGCCGCGGCTCTCCAGGTACTGCACGGCCTGTGCGCTCCGACCGCCGACGTGGCAGAGCACGTAGACGGTCGTGTCGCTCGGCACCTCCTCGACTCGCTCGACGAGCTCGCCGAGCGGGATGTCGAGCGTGCCCTCGATGCGGGCCTGGGCGAGTTCGCCAGGTTCGCGCACATCGAGGATGACGGCGTCGGCGATCGCGTGGACGTCGTTCGGGGTGGTGGATCGCATCTGGGGCTCCTGTTTCGGTGGCGGGCTGGGTGCTGGGTGCAGGCTGGACGGTTCAGGCCGCGAGCGGCAGTTCGGCGAGGGCGCGCGCGCGTCGGCCGTCGCGCCAGGTGAGGTAGCCGCCGTCGAGGTTCACGACGTCGTGGCCGAGCTCGGAGAGCAGGCGGGCCGCCGTGTGCGCGCCCTGTCCGACGCGGCACTGCACGACGATCCGCCGGCCGGTGAACTCCGCGTGGCGCTCTCGGAGCGACTCCACCGGGATCCAGTGGGCACCCGGGATGCGCCCTTCGGCGAGCTGGGCCTCGGCCCGCACATCGACGAGCACCGCTCCCGCCGCGACCTCCCGGTCGAGTTCGTGCCACTGGATGACGCGGTCCTCACCGCTCGCGAGGTTGCGCGCGACGTAGCCGAGCATGTTGATCGGGTCCTTCGCCGAGCCGTACTGCGGCGCGTAAGCGAGTTCGAGATCGGCGAGGGCGGATGCCGCGAGCCCGACGCTCATCGCAGTGGCGATGACGTCGATGCGCTTGTCGACGCCGTCGGTGCCGACCACCTGTGCGCCGAGGATGCGGTCGTCATGGGCGTCGACCACGAGCTTCATCGAGAGCGGCACCGCGCCGGGGTAGTAGCTCGCGTGCGAGAACGGGTGGGTGTGGATGACGCGCACCTCGCGACCGCGCCGGCGGGCGACGCGCTCCGACCAGCCGACGCTCGCCGCGGTGAGGCCGGCGGCATCGACGATCGACGTGCCGAGTGCGGGACGTGCCGGCGTGGCGCCTCGGGCGATCGCGTCGGCGACGGCGCGGCCGTGGCGGTTCGCGAGCCCGGCGAGGGTCGCGAGCGTTCCGCTGCCGTCGATCGCGTCCCGCTTCTCCGCTGCGTCGCCGATCGCGAAGATCGACGGGTCGCTCGTGCGGTGGAAGGCGTCGACCGCGATGCCTCCGCTCGCGCCGAGCTCGAGTCCGGCATCGGCGGCGAGGGATGCCTCGGGGGTGACGCCGATCGCGGCGATCACGAGTGCCGCGGGCAGCCGGCCGCCATCGTCGAGCAGCACGTGGTCGACGCCGACCGCGGCGACGACCCCGCCGAGGCGCACGTCGACGCCGAGACCGAGCAGGTGGTCGGCGATGGGCGAGGCCATCTCCTCGTCGAGCTCGGCGAGGAGATGGGTGCCGCGCTGCACGAGGGTGACGTCGAGTCCCCGCCGGTGCAGGTTGTCGGCCATCTCGATGCCGATGAAGCCGCCGCCGACGACCACGACGGGGCCGGCGGGCGGCACGTCGTCGAGGTCGGCCATGATCCGGTCGAGGTCGTCGAGCGTGCGGAGCGTGCGCACCGGCGCGTCGGCGGCGGCATTCGCGAGCCGACGTGGTGCCGCGCCGGGGGAGAGCACGAGCTCGTCGTAGCCGATCTCCGCCGTCGCGTCGTCGTCGAGGCGGCGCACCATCACGGTCTTCGCCGCCCGATCGATCGCCACGGCCTCGTGCCGCACCCGGGCGTCGATGCGGAACCGCGCGGCGAGGCGCTCGGGGCTCTGCAGCGAGAGGGCCTCCCGATCGGCGATCACGCCCGACACGTGGTACGGCAGTCCGCAGTTGGCGAAGGAGACCTCGCTGCTGCGTTCGAGCACGATGATCTCGCGCTCCTCGTCGAGTCGGCGCAAGCGCGTCGCCGCGGACATGCCACCCGCGACACCGCCGATGATGACGGTCGTGCGCGGGGCAGTGGCGGGCGATTCGACGGTGGCGGCAGGGCGCTCGGGCAGTGCTGGACTCACCCGGGCGACGCTAGCACAATACCCTGGGGGTATCGAAAGCGCTCCGGATGCGGCGATGCTCCGAGGATTCCGCGTGATTCCACGTATGGTGTCCGTGTGCGGCGGCTCGATCGGAATCACGACGAGGAGGACATCCTCGACCCCGAGATCGATGCTGCCGCCGACGACCTCACCCCGGAACACATGCGACACGACATCACGAGCCCCGACGGATTGAGCCTCGGCGACCCCGACCTGGTCGCGGGCAACGTCGCCGAACCCGCCTGGCGGCGCTGGAACGCCGAGCTCGCCGCCGTCGGCGGACGCTCGCCGCTCGCCCGCTTCGTCGACACGCCGCACACGCGCATCGAACTCTCCACGACGCACCCCGGCGGCCTGCCCCAGTTCATCACCGGCAAGTCGACCCTGCTCTCGAGCCTCATCCGCGACGAGCTGGCCCTCAGGAACGCGCGGCTCGCCGCAGCCGAGATCACGCAGAAGGGCATCGAACTGCGCTCGGTGCGCGGCATCGAGTCGGTGCACCTCGCGATCGGCCTCGCCTCGTGGCGCAACGCCGGCGAGGAGTTCCTGGCCCCGGTCCTCCTGCGCCCGCTCGCGATCCGCCGGTACGGCCGCGACTTCGAGCTGAAGCTCAAGGGGCAGCCGTTCCTGAACCCGGCGCTCGCCCGCGAACTCCGCGAGCAGTTCCAGATCACGCTCGACGCCGACGCGTTCGTGGCGCTCGCGATCACGAACGGCGTGTTCAAGCCGCAGCCCGTCATCGACCGGCTCCGTGGCCTCACGAGCCACCTGCCCTGGTTCCACGTCGCGCCGCGCCTCGTCGTCTCCTCGTTCGCCGAGGTCGGCCCCGAGATGGCAGCGGATGCCGCGAAGCTCGAGCACCCCGTCATCGACGCGATCGCCGGCAACCCCGCGTCGCGCGCGTCGGTCGTCGCCGCCACGGGGGAGCGCGTGCGCGCGGTCTCGCAGGACGCGCGCCCGCCCTCGACCGACACGCTCCTCCTCGACGCCGACCCCGAGCAGGAACAGGCGGTCGCCGAGATCGAGGCGGGCACCTCGGTCGTCGTGAAGACGTTGCCCGGCACCGGCGGCACGCAGACCATCGTCAACGCGATCGGGGCGCTCGTCGCGAAGGACAAGCGCGTGCTGGTCGTCGGCGCGCGGCGAGCGAGCCTCGACGGCATCGCGCACCGCCTCGGGCAGGTCGGGCTCGGCGGCGCCGCCGTCACCACGGCCGGACTCCGTCGTGAACTGATCCAGTCGATCTCGCGCAACGAGAAGGCGGAGCGGCCGAGGGTCGCCGACGTCGACGACGCGCTCGTGCGCCTCCGCAAGGTGCTGCTCGACTACCGCTCCGCGCTCACCCGCAAGGACCCCGAGCTGCACGTCTCAGTGCTCGACGCGCTCGGCGAGCTCGCGAGCCTCGCGCTCGTGCCGAGCCCCCCGTCGACGACGGCGCGCCTCGACCATGCCGCGCTCGTGGCGGTCGCCGACCGTCGTGACGAGGTCGCCGGCGATCTCGCCCGAGCCGCCGCGCTCGGCGAGTTCCGCTACGGCCCCGGAGACTCGCCCTGGTACGGCGCCTCGTTCACCTCCTCCGAAGAGGCGACGGGTGCGCACGAGCTCGCGAAGCGACTCTCGCGCAGCGACCTGCCGCGACTGCTCGACCGTGGCCGAGCGCTCATCGCGCAGACCCGCCTGCGCGAGTTCGAGTCGGTCGCCGAGCTCGGCGTCTTCCTCCGACTGCTGCTCGACGTGCGCGAGACGCTCGACCGCTTCCAGCCCTCGGTCTTCGACCGGCCGCTCGGCGAGCTCATCGCGGCGACCTCGTCACGGCGCGACTCGCCCGGCATGTCCGGTGCGAACCGTCGGCGTCTGCGGCGGCACGCACTCGAGTTCGTGCGCCCCGGCGTGCACGTCTCCGACCTCAACTCGGCGCTCCGCGGCATCCAGCAGCAGCGCACGCTCTGGCAGCGGTACTCGGATGCCGGTGCGATCCCCGGCGTTCCCGTCGGCATCGACGACGTGCACGTCGCATACCAGCAGGTCGTCGCCGACCTCGGCGCGCTCGACGCGCCGCTCGGTGTCGTCGGCACCTCGCGCCAGCTCGCCTCCCGCCCGATTCGCGAGCTCACCTCGGCGCTCGAGGGGCTCGCCGCCGAGTCCGAGGTGCTGACGAACCTGCAGGAGCGCACGGCGGTGCTCGGGCGCCTGCGCGACCTCGGCCTCGACCCGCTGCTGCTCGACCTCGCCAAGCGGCACGTGCCCGAGCGCGCGGTCGCGGCCGAACTCGAGCTCGCCTGGTGGCAGTCGGTGCTGGAATCGGTGCTCGCGAACGAGAAGGCGCTGCTCGGTGCCAACACCTCGGTGCTCGACCGCCTCGAGGGCGACTTCCGCCTCGTCGACGAGGCCCACGCCTCTGCCGCCGGCCCACTCCTCGCCTGGCGGCTCGCCGAGAACTGGAAGGTCGCCCTCGTCGACCACGCCGACGAGGCCGGGCGACTGAAGCGGATGCTCCGCGGCGACCGGGTGCGTCCCGCGACGCTGCAGGCGGAGACGCCCCACCTCTTCCGCGCCCTTGCGCCGATCTGGCTCGCGTCACCGTACGACGTCGCCGCGATCGACGACTCGATCGGCTTCGACACGGTGATCCTCGTCGATGCCGGTGCCACGAGCATCGCCGAGAACCTCGGCGCCATCCGCCGGGCGAAGCAGGTCGTCGCGTTCGGCGACCCGGTCACCCAGACGCCGACCCTCTTCGAGACCGGCCTCGACGACGTCGAGCAGCCTCGTGCGTCGTCGACCGAGCACGGCGTCGACGCCCTGCACGCCGACTCGGCGCTGGCCCGGCTCGGTGAGCTCCTGCCGACCCTCACCCTGACCCGCAGCTACCGGGCCGGCGGCGAAGACCTCGCCGAGCTCGTGAACAACCGCTTCTACGCCGGGCGCATCGTGTCGCTGCCCTGGGCCGGCAGCTTCCTCGGCCACGGCAGCCTCGGCCTGCACTACGTCTCGGGCAACGGCCTGCCCGACACCGTCACCGGCACCGTCGAGTCGATCGACTCCGAGGTCGCGAAGGTCGTCGAGCTCGTCATGGAGCACGCGGTCAAGCGCCCTCGCGAGTCCCTCATGGTCATCACCGCCAGCACCAAGCACGCCGCGCGGGTGCACCAGGCGGTGCTCGCGGCGTTCGCCAAGCGCACCGACCTTTCCGACTTCATCCTGAAGGACCGTGCCGAGCCGTTCACGGTGCTCACCCTCGAGCAGGCCGTCGCGCAGAGCCGCGACCGGGTGATCTTCTCGGTGGGCTACGGGCGCACCCCGCACGGACGTCTGCTCTCGAACTTCGGATCGCTCGGCGAGCCCGGTGGCGACCGGCTCCTCGCCGTCGGCATGACCCGCGCACGGCGCTCGATGGACGTCGTCTCGGCGTTCCGCCCCGAGGACATCGACGAGGACCGCCAGAGCCACGGCGTGCTCGCCCTCGCCAACGTGCTCACGCAGACCGAGGAGCGCGCGGCCGGGCCCAGCGCGACCGGGGAAGCCCCCTCGATGCTGCACGACCTCGCCGCGCGGCTCGAGCGCCGCGGCGTGCGGGTCAGCGTCGGCCACCGCGGACGCCTCGCGCTCGCCGCCGCCAACGCCGGCAAGGCGGTCGTCGTCGAGACCGATGACGCGCTCGCCGGCCTCAGCCTTCGCGAGTCGCTTCGCCTGCGCCCCGATGTGCTGCGCCGCCTCGGCTGGCACTACCTGCGCGTGCACAGCTTCGAGCTCTTCGGCAATCCCGAGGCGGTCGCGTCGCGGGTCGCGTCACTGCTCGGGAGGCCGGACGCCGAGCGAACGGCGGATGTCGCGGCCGAACGCCGATGACCGAGGAACCGCGTCAGCGGGTCGAACGCGCCACCGGGCGGGCGCGCCGCGCGAGGCTCACGCCTGCGCCCGGTTCCGATCCGTCACCCGAAGTGCCGGTCGACCGGCTCGAAGCGCCTGAGCCGCGCACGGGGAAGGCCGGCCCCGGGACATCCGACGACGAACGCCTGACCCGCGACCGGCCGCCGCACTGGAAGCAGACCTGATCACTCGCGATGCGCGCCAGTGCCGGCGTCGGTGCTGCGCTCGGCGAGCAGGTCGCGGATCTGCGCGAGCACGGTGAGCTCGGTCTCGGGCTCCTCGGGGTCGGGCCGACCCGCCTTTCGCTTGGCCTCCGCCCGCTCCTTGAAGTGGTTCATCGGCATGACGAACACGAAGTAGACGACGGCGGCGACGGCGAGGAACGAGATGATCGCCCCGATGATCGATCCGTAGGCGAACGTCGCGGGGCCGAGCTTGAAGGTGAGGTCGTCGAGGGTGTCGGCCTTGAAGAGCAGGCTGATCAGGGGATTGATGAGCCCTGCGACGATCGCGTTCACGACCGAGGTGAATGCGGCACCGATGACCACCGCGACGGCGAGGTCGATGACGTTGCCCCGCATGATGAATTCCTTGAAGCCCTTGATCACGGCTCGCCCTTCGTCGATGGGGGATCCGAGTGCTCGGATCCGGGTGTCGTGGTTTCGACGGCCACCACGCTAGCCGACGGTCACTTCGACGAGGAGCCGCCCGACGACGACGAGGAACCGGACCCCGACGACCCGCCGGAGGAGCTCGACGAACCCGAGCCCGACGAACCCGAGCTCGATGAACTCGAGCTCGACGAGCTCGACGAGCTCGACGAGCTCGACGAGCCCGATGACGACCCGGAACCGGAACCCGAGGAGCCCGAGCCGCCGTTGCGGGAATCGGTGCGGTAGAAGCCGGAGCCGTTGAAGGTCACGCCGATCGTGTTGAAGAGCTTGCGCAGCTTGCCGCCGCACACCTCGCAGACCGTGAGCGTGTCGTCGGTGAAGGCCTGGTGGATGTCGAAGGCGTTGTCGCACTCGGTGCAACGGTAGGAGTACGTGGGCATGGAGCTTCTTCCGGTCTCGGGTTTGCGTCGCCGGTTCGCCGGTCAGAACGCGATGATGCGCGTGGGTGTCACGATGCCGTTCACGGGCTGGTCGTGGACCTCACGCGGCACGGTCTCGACGAACTCGCTGTCGAAGACCACGGCGTACACCGGGGGACATTTTCCCATCGATCCGAGGGTCTTGTCGAAATAGCCCCTGCCCCAGCCGAGGCGCATGCCCGTCGCGTCGATGGCGGCGGCCGGGACGATGATGAGATCGACGTCGTTGATCGCCATGGGCCCGAGCAGTTCACCGACCGCCTCGGGCGTGCCGTGGAGGCCGAGCGTCTCGGTCTCCTCTTCGCCGACCGTCCAGTCGAGCAGGCCGTCTTCGCGTGTCACCGGGAACAGCACGCGGATGCCGCGGGCCTCGGCCCAGTTCACGAACGGCCGGGTGTTCGGCTCGGTCGGCATCGAGAGGTAGCAGGAGATCGATTCCGCCTGCGTCGAGCCGATCAGCTCCTCGAGCCGGGCGGTGAAGCCCTCGGTCGCGAGTTCGCGCTCGTGAGCCGGCATGTTGCGGCGTCGCTCTCGCAACTCGGCGCGGAGGATCCGCTTGTCCACATCCGGATCGTCGGGCATGCCACACATCCTAGGACGATGCGGCCGGAACGCCTCAGAGGGGCGACGGGTACGCTGAGTCGCATGACTCAACGGATCACGAAGGCCGTCATTCCCGCTGCAGGGCTCGGCACTCGCTTCCTGCCCGCGACGAAGGCGATGCCGAAGGAGATGCTCCCGGTCGTCGACCGGCCGGCCATCCAGTACGTCGTGGAAGAGGCCGTCGAGGCCGGCCTCACCGACGTGCTGATGGTGACCGGGCGGAACAAGAACGCCCTCGAGAACCACTTCGACCGCGTCGCCGAACTCGAGGCGACCCTCGAGGCCAAGGGCGACACGGTCAAGCTCGCGAAGGTCACCGAGTCGACCGACCTCGCCGACATGCACTACGTGCGCCAGGGTGATCCGCTCGGCCTCGGCCACGCGGTGCTGCGCGCCCACATGCACGTCGGCGACCAGCCGTTCGCCGTGCTCCTCGGCGACGACATCATCGACGCCCGCGACCCCCTCCTGACGCGGATGCTCGACGAGCAGGTGGCGCGGGACGCCTCGATCGTCGCGCTCCTCGAGGTCGATCCCGACTCCATCCACCTCTACGGCGCCGCAGCGGTCGAGGCGACCGACGACCCCGACGTCGTGCGCGTCACCGGCCTCGTCGAGAAGCCGGCGAAAGACGTCGCGCCGTCGAACTACGCGGTCATCGGCCGCTACGTGCTGAAGCCCGAGGTCTTCGGCATCCTCGAGCAGACGCCCCCCGGCAAGGGCGGGGAGATCCAGCTGACCGACGCGCTCATGACCATGGCGGGCGACGTCGAGGGCACCGGCGGCGTGTACGGCGTCGTCTTCCGGGGGCGCCGGTACGACACGGGCGACAAGCTCGACTACATCAAGGCGGTCATCCAGCTCGCCGCCGATCGCGACGACCTCGGGCCGGATCTCCGCCCGTGGCTCATCGAGTACGCGGCAGGACTCGATACAGTCTGAGAATGCCCGCAGTCGCCGTGCCCACCCTGCGAGACGGTGACGTCACGCTGCGACCCATCCGCGTCCGCGACGCCAAGCCGCTCGAGCGCGTCCTGATCGCGAATCGCGGGTGGCTCCGGCAGTGGGAGGCGACGTACCCGGGCGGCGGCTCGATCATCGACACGCGCGGGAGCATCCGCAACCTGCTGGCGCACGCCCGCACCGGGCATGCGCTCCCGTTCGTCATCGAGGTCGAAGGGCAGCTGGTCGGGCAGCTGAACGTCTCATCGATCGCGTACGGCTCGCTGTCGTCTGCGACGATCGGCTACTGGGTTGCACAGGATGTCGCGGGGCGGGGCATCACCCCGACGGCCGTCGCCCTCGCCACCGACTACTGCTTCGGCACCTTGAGGCTGCATCGCATGGAGATCTGCATCCGTCCCGAGAACGGGCCGTCGCTGCGCGTGGTCGAGAAGCTCGGCTTCCGCTACGAGGGGCTGCGGCGTCGATTCATCCACATCAATGGCATCTGGAGCGACCACTTCGCATTCGCCCTCGTGGCGGAGGAGGTGCCGCGCGGAGTGCTCCGCCGGTGGCGCGACGGGCTCGTGCCCGAGGGGCTCGCACGGGTGAGCGATGCCGACCGCGAGGCATCCGCTCAGCCGCTGCGGCTGCCCGATCGGTGAACACGCGGGCGGCGAGTACGTCCGAAGGCATGCAGTGACCTAGCGTTGTCCCATGGACGTGATCGGTGGGGGACTGCTCGTGGCTGTGGCGGCCGCGCTGTGGATCGCGTACCTCCTGCCGAACTGGCTCCGTCGGCGCCAGTACCTGGCCACCGAACGCAACGCGGTACGGCTCCAGCAGACCCTCCGCATCCTGGCTGAGACCGCCGAGACGCCCGAGGCCGTGAGGGTCGAGGCGACGGCTCGCGAGGTCGCGGCGCAGCAGCGCATCCTGCAGCAGCGCGAGGCGACGGCCCGGCTCACGGCCGAGGCCGAGGAACGGGAGGCGCTCGCGGAGCGATGGGCTGCCGAAGGCGCCGTCGATGCCGCCCGGCTCCGCGTGGGCGTCGTGCTCGCGGCCGCCGCAGCGGCGACCGAGCCGATCGCCATCATCGCGCCGGTCGAGCCGCCGGCGGCGCCCGCCCCCGTGGCGCGTCCTGCGGGCAGCGCCCTGGCACGCAAGCGACTGCGCCGCGGCCGCGCACTCTGCTCGCTCGTGCTGCTCGTCGCACTGCTCACGGTGGTCGGCGGCGGCATCGCGGCCGCGCTCGGCGGGTCGCTCATCGTGCCCGTGGTCGGTGCGCTCGGCATCGCCCTCGCCGTCTCCGGTCTCGTCCGACTCGCGCGTGTGCGCCCCGCGGTTCGCGTCGCCGCCCCTCCCATGGCCGTCGTCGAGGCGCAACCGTTCGAGCCCATCGACCTCGTCGAGCCCGAATCGCAGGTCGACGGCTGGGTGCCCCAGCCGCTTCCCCGGCCGCTGCACCTCTCGCGGGGCACGATCGCCGCGATGGCGATGGCGTCCATCGATGCCGCTGCGGAACTCAAGCGCGCAGAGGTCGGCGACGACATCGCGCGACGTGCTGCGGAGCTCGAACCCGAGCTGCCCGTCATCGCGCCGGCGGCGCACGCCGCGGCATCCGGTGCTCGTGCCTCGGCGACGCCTCCGGTGCGCGACGACACGCCCGTCAGCCCGTACGCGCGCATGGGCATCATCGACGAGGCGCAGCCGGGATTCGACGACCTCGACGCCGTGCTGCGACGTCGGCGCCAGGCCGGTTGACCGGCCCGAGCGGTGCGGATGGTCTGAACCACCGACTGCGGGATGATAAGCTTTTTCTCGCTCGGGCCCTTGGCGCAGCTGGTAGCGCGCCTCGTTCGCATCGAGGAGGTCAGGAGTTCGAATCTCCTAGGGTCCACCGAGAGAATGCCCCGCCGTCAGGCGGGGCATTTCTCGTTCTCGGGGCTGTGTCAACGTTTCGGGTCTGTGTCGACGAGCCCCCGCTCATTCGGCCGAGAGCCCGGCGGGCGGTGCCGTCTCGCCGATTCCGGTGATCGAGGTGAGCGTCGGGTGGCCTGCGACGAGCAGGGCCGCGTCACTCCGGGGATCCTGTTCGCCGGTCAGGTCGGCGACGGTCAGCCGCACCTCGCCTTCGCCGTGCTCGGCGGCCGTGGTCTGCACGATGCCGAACGGGGCGAGGGTCGCAGCACGAAGCGGTCGGCTGCCCGCATCGGCGGCGTTCGGCACGTTGAGGTTCAGCACCGTGCCGGGCGGTGCGTCCAGCACACCTCGGAGGAGCACTCGCGCAGCTTCGGCCGCCGCCGTCCAGTGACAGGTGTCGGGATCCATGCCGACATCGAGCGAGACGGCCAGTCCGCGTGCACCGTTGGCCCCGGCGGTGAGTGCGGCCCCGACTGTGCCGGAATGCAGGATCGCCCGGCCGATGTTGGCGCCGCGATTCACTCCTGAGAGCACGAGATCGGGAGCCGAGCCGAACGCACCGTGCGACGCGATCAGCGCGATGAGTGCCGGCGCCGCGCGCACGGCGAAGCAGGGGATCTCGAGGCCCGCGATGGTGCGTGGCTCCATGTGGATGCGGCCGTCCGCCTCGGCACCGGTGATCGACGCGCTGCTGCCGCTCGACTGCGTCGACGGCGCCGCGATGACGACCTCGAGGCCCTCCTCGATCGCCACGGCGGCGAGTGCGTGCAGGCCCGGCGAGTCGATGCCGTCGTCGTTGGTGACGAGGAGGGCGCTCATCGCTCGTCCACCTCGAGCCGGCCGGCGAGTTCGTCGGGGGAGAGCTGCGCACGGGCTTCGCGATCGGCGCGGATGATCTCGACCTGCGTGCTCAGGCGGCGGATCGCCTCGGCATCGCCGGTGCCGAGGCCATGCCGGGTGACGTTGAGCGCACCGGCTGCCGCGGCGAGGGCGACGGCCCCGTGCAGCGAGTCGCCTTCGGCGAGCGAGGCCGCCAGCGCGGCGGTGAACGAGTCGCCTGCACCGCTCGGGTCGACTGCCTCCATGACCGGGGCATGCACGGTGGACACCTCATCGCCGTCGATGAGCACCGCGGGTCGGCCGGCCCTGGTCACGACGACGCTCCGGGCGCCGGCGTCCCGGAGACGGGTGGCCGAGGCGATCAGACCGGCCATGGACGCGCTGCTGGAGGCATCCGCCGCTTCGAGCTCGGTCTCGCTCACCTTCGCGAGCCGGACTCCGCCTTCGAGCGCCGCGGCGAGGCGGCCACCGGCCAGGTCGACGACGACCGTTCGCCCCGCCGCGGTCAGGTCGGAGGCGAGCCGGCGGTACACGTCGTCGGGCAGCACGCCGTCTCCGGCGGGACCGCTCAGCAGCACGAGGTCGGCCGACATCGCCTCGCGGATCGTCGTCGTGTACAACTCGTCGAGTTCATGCCGTGAGAGCGGGTCGCCTGCGAGCTCGACGACCTCGACCCGCTCGCCGCTCCGGCGATCGTGCACGTAGGCGCCGCCGCGACCGTCCCGGTGCACGGCGTGCACGGTGAGCCCGTCGTCTTCGAGCAGGTGCTGCACGACTCGTCCGGACTCACCCGTCAGGACCCCGCAGATCGAGACCTCCGCGCCGAGCGTCCGCAGCATCTTCGACTGCCAGACGCCCTGGCCTCCGGCGTGCACGTGCAGTTCGGTCCCCCTCGCGCCGCCCTCGATGGTCACCGTCAAGAGGGGTGAGGGGGCGAAGATCATCACCTTCGGCATGCGAGCACCTCCTCGACTCCGACGGTACGACCGCCCGAGGCGGGCCGCCACGGGGTTCACCTCGCCACGGCGAGCGATTATCATGGCGCGCCCGGGCGTATGGTGGAACGGATGTCAGACGCGCCGGCCACCCGATCGATCCCCGTCTCCGACGCCCACCGATGGCGCGCGTACTGGGTGTGCGTGGCCGTGGCAGGCCTCACGATCATGGATCTCTCGAAGGTCAACGTCGGGCTTCCCGCCATCGAGGACGCGTTCGACGCGGGCTCGACCGAGCTGCAGCTCATCGTCGCGGGGTACGTGCTCACCTTCGGCCTGACGCTCGTGCCGGCCGGACGCATCGGCGACCAGCGCTCGCGCAAGACGCTCTTCATCGTGGGCCTCAGCCTCTTCACCCTCACGAGCTGCATCGCCGCGCTCGCACCGAACGCGACGGTGCTCCTCATCGCGCGGCTCCTGCAGGGCGTCGCCGCGGGCATCCAGATGCCGCAGGTCCTCGGCCTCATCCAGGAGCTCTTCCACGGCAAGGAGCGCGGCAAGGCGTTCGGACTGTTCGGAGCGACGATCGGCCTCGCGACCGCGTTCGGTCCGACCCTCGGCGGGCTCATGATCGCGATCGGCGGCCCCGAAGACGGATGGCGCGGCATCTTCTGGATCAACGTGCCGCTCGCGCTCGCGGCCATCGTGCTGGCGATCTGGCTGCTCCCGCTGACGCGGCATCCGT
Organism: Agromyces sp. Root1464; assembly: GCF_001427265.1. Taxonomy (NCBI): domain Bacteria; kingdom Bacillati; phylum Actinomycetota; class Actinomycetes; order Micrococcales; family Microbacteriaceae; genus Agromyces; species Agromyces sp. Root1464. The sequence goes on along the minus strand of NZ_LMFU01000001.1, from coordinate 26,287 downwards.
CGGGCAAGCCCCTGTCGCTCGACCCCGTCGGCATCACGCTGTTCGGCATCAGCGTGGTGTCGCTCATGTGGCCGTTCCTCTTCACGACCGGTTCGCCCGACGACGACCCCGCCAGATGGTGGGTGCTCGTGATCTTCGTGTTCGCGTTCACCGCATTCCTCGTGTGGGAGCGGCGCTACGCGGCGAGCGGGCGGCATCCGCTCGTGCCGCTCGCGCTCTTCGGCGTCAGCTCGTACCGCAACGGCACTGCGCTCTCGAGCGTGTACTTCGCGGCACTCCCGCCCATGTTCCTGCTCACGACGCTCTACCTGCAGCACGGCCTCGGCCTCGCGGCGGTCTACGCGGGCATGGTCACGATCGGGTTCGCGCTCGTGAGCGCGGTGACCTCGTACGTCGGCGGCAACCTGGTGAACCGGGTGGGCCGTCCGCTCGTCGTCTGGGGTCTCGTGCTGCTGCTCGTCGGCATCGGTCTCTCGGTGCTCGCCGTGTTCGCGACCTCGCCCGAGCTGACGCCGTGGGCGATCGCCGTCGCCATGATCTTCAGCGGCGCAGGCGGCGGCTTCGTCATCTCGCCTAACCAGACGCTCGCCCTCGCCGACGTCCCGGTGAAGCAGGGCGGTCTCGCCGGGTCGGTCGGGCAGCTCGGCCAGCGCATCGGCACGGCGATCGGCACGGCGATCACGCTCTCGCTCTTCTACTCCACGATCTACCGCGAGTCCAGCGGCGAGCCCGACCTGTCGGTCTATCGCGACGCGTACGCCATGGGGATGATCGCCGTCGCCGTGCTCGTCGCCGTCGCCTTCGGGATCGGCGTGCTCGACCTCGGGGAGCGCGGCCGTCGGCGGAGTGCGCTCGGCGATGCCCCCGCTGAGGACGCGGACTGAGCCACCCGCAGCCCGCCCGGCTCCCGGCCCTCAGCGGATCGCGAGGATCCTCGCCCGCTCGGGCTTCTCGAAGTGCTCGATGGCGGCGCGCAGCGCGACGCGCGGCATCGTCGCGGCATGCCGCTCGACGAAGGCGGTGAGCCGGTCGCGATCGTGGTCGCCCGCGGCCCTGAGCACCCAGCCGAGCGCCTTCTGCACGAGCGGCTCGGGGTCCTCGGAGAGTGTCTCGGCGAGGTCGTAGGCGTCGTCGAGCTCGCCGCGACGGAGGAAGGCGAAGGTCGCCACGAGGGCGGTGCGGCGTTCGGGCCAGAACGCGGATGCCGCGAGCCCGGCGAGCGGCGTGCGATCACGTTCGAGCAGGTAGCCGCCGGCGACGTCGCGCGCGGCGAGGTCGACGAGGTCCCACTGGTCGATGCGGTCGTGCCGGCGCAGGTAGAGCTCGTACAGCTCACCACGTCGATCTTCGTGGGTCTTCGGCCGTGCGGCGCATTTGCCCATGATGCTGCAGGCGAGGGCGCGCACCTCGTGCGTCGGCTGCTCGAGCAGCGTCTCGAGCTCGCCCGCCGGCAGGTCGAGCGCCGTCTTGGCGAGGTCGAACACGGCGCCCATGCGCACGCCGATGAACGGGGCGTCGGGGTCGGGCGGGAAGTACCGGGTGTACTTCTCGCGCTCCTCGTCGCTCGCGAGCGACTCGAGGGCGGCGATGAGCTCTGCGGCGTCCACACGTGCCTCCCGTCGTCGGGATCAGCGTAGCGACCGAAGGCGCGCGACGGGTCAGGCGGCCAGGTGCACGGCGGGGGTGAGGAGCGCCGCGAGCTCGCCGGCCGAGAGTTCTCGACCGAAGGCGGGGTGTCCGGGCTCGAGTGCGACGCCGTGCCGGAGCTCGCCGCCGTCGACCGGGTCGAAGCCCAGCTCGTCGATGATCTCCGCGACGACTGCCCGTGCGTCGGCGTCGTCGCCCACGACGGCGAGGGCGCGGCGCAGCGGGGAGCCGGCGGCCATGCTGTCGTCCTCCATCTCGTGGTAGCCGAGGTGGTTCAGCGACTTCACGACGCGGGCGCGCGGGTTGCGAGCGGCGTTGACCTCGCTCGTCGTGCGCGGGTCGTCGTCGATCTCGGCGATGTTGCCGTCGACCGGTGGCCAGTAGTTCATCGCATCGACGACGATGCGGTCGTCGAACGCGTGCCAGGGCACGGTACCGGCCTTGCCGAACGGCACGGCCACGATGATGACGTCGGCGGTCTCGGCGAGCTCGTCCGGGGAGGTGACCTCTGCGCCCGGGGCGACGACGCCGACGACCAGGTCGAGCGCGGTCTGACGGGGGGAGCCCGCGATGAGCACTCGGTGCCCGGATGCCACGAGCAGGCGGGCGAGGGCTGTGCCCACCTTGCCCGCGCCGTAGATTCCGATGACCGGCCGATCCGTCACGTCTTGATTCTCCCATCCCACGACGCACCGGAATCGATGCGTCCTCATGCAAATGAACGCCGTGAACCCGGCGGGCATTCCCGAGCCGGTGCGCTCGGCAACGGCGGGGAATAGTCTCAGGTCGACGGTGGTTCCGAACCATGCATGCAGATGCATGGAAACGTGGAGAGGGATCGGGATGTCTGAGCGGTACGAATTCGGGATCGACACCTTCGGCGACGTGACGAGCGGTGCTGACGGCAGCCTGCTGCCGCACGCCCAGGTGCTGCGCGATGTCGTGGAGGAGGCCGTGCTCGCCGACCGGCTCGGTCTCGACTTCTTCGGCCTCGGCGAGCACCATCGCGTGGACTTCGCGGTCTCAGCACCCGAGGTCGTGCTCGGCGCGATCGCCGGCCGCACGGAGCGCATCCACCTCGGCTCCGCGGTCACGGTGCTGAGCTCCGACGACCCCGTGCGCGTGTTCGAGCGCTTCGCGACGCTCGACGGGCTCTCGAACGGCCGTGCAGAGGTCATCCTCGGTCGTGGCTCCTTCATCGAGTCGTTCCCGCTGTTCGGCTTCGAGCTGAACCAGTACCAGGAGCTCTTCGAGGAGAAGCTCAACCTCTTCGCCGCGCTGCTCCCGCAGGAGCCCGTCACGTGGAGCGGCCAGCTCCGCTCCTCCCTGACCGACCAGCTCGTCTACCCGCCCGTCGAGCACGGCCGGCTGAAGACGTGGGTCGGCGTCGGCGGCAGCCCCGAGTCCGTCGTGCGCGCCGCGCACTACGGCCTGCCGCTCGTGCTCGCGATCATCGGCGGCAGCCCCGCCCGATTCGCGCCGCTCGCCGACCTCTACCGGCGAGCCCTCGGCCAGTTCGGCCACCCGCTCCAGCCGATCGCGATCCACTCGCCGGGGTTCATCGCCGAGACCGACGCCGAGGCGCTCGACACGCTCTGGCCGCACTACAAGGTCAGCATCGACCGCATCGGGCGCGAGCGCGGCTGGGGCGCGGTCGATCGCGATCACTTCGAAGGCGAGGCAGGGCCGAACGGCGCCCTCTACGCCGGGTCGCCCGAGAGAGTCGCCGTGAAGATCGCCGACGCCATGCGCGCCGTCGGGGCCACCCGCTTCGACATGAAGTACTCCAACGGTGCGTTGCCGCACGAGGCGATGATGCGCAGCATCGAGCTCTACGCCACCGAGGTCGTGCCGCGGGTCAAGCAGCTGCTCGCCGCCGCCGATGCCGCCGACGCCGAGCTCGCGGCCGTCGCCGACCTCGGTGCCTCCGACCTCGCCGCGGCGGATCGGGCGGATGCCGCGGCATCCGCCGACCAGCCGACCGACTGACCGGTTCCGCCGGCGTCAGGCGGTCGGCGGCACCGGGCTCGCCCCGGAAGCCGCCCGGCGCCGGCGCACCGCAGCCCGGAACCAGAGCGCGTCGGGCACGCGAGCGAGGAACGTGCCGGCGACGATCGTGATGAGCACGTAGCCCGTCGCGAGCGGAGCGAGCTCGGGGGCGACGACTCCCGAGCCGACCGCGAGCCCCGCGATGACGATCGAGAACTCGCCGCGAGGCGCGAGCGAGAGACCGGCGCGCCACTGGCCGAGCGTGCCGACACCGGCGCGACGTGCGGCGTAGGCGCCCGTGATGAGCTTCGTGATGATCGTCACGAGAGCGAGGGCGAGTGCCGCCGGCAGCATCGACAGCAGCGCCGAGGAGTCGGTCGTGAGCCCGAAGAAGACGAAGAAGATGGCGGCGAAGAGGTCGCGGAGCGGGGTGAGCACCTGACTCGCGTTCGCTGCGACCCGGCCCGAGAGCGCGATGCCCACGAGGAACGCGCCGACGGCGGCCGAGACGCTCACCTCGGCCGCGAGGCCGGCGACGAGCATGGTGAGGCCGAGCACGCCGAGGAGCAGGGGCTCGTAGTGATCGGCAGGGAAGAGCCGCGAGACGATGTGCCCGTGCCGCAGGGCCACGTAGAGGATGACGGCGACGACGCTCACCGCGATCGCGACGGAGACGGCGCCCTGCATGAGGCTCATGCCGACGACGAGCGCGGAGAGCACGGGCAGGTAGAACGCCATCGCGAGGTCCTCGATGACGAGCAGCGCGAGGATCGCCGGCGTCTCGCGGTTCGAGAGCCGGCCGAGGTCGCGCAGGAGCTTCGCGATGACGCCGGACGACGACACCCACGTGACGCCCGCCATCGCGACCGCGGCGACCGGACCCCATCCGAGGAGGAGCGCGAGCGCGGCACCCGGCAGGGCGTTGAGCGCGGCATCGATGAGCCCCGCGGTGCGCGCGGACTTGAGGCTGCCGAAGAGCTCAGAAGCGGTGTACTCGAGGCCGAGCAGTGCGAGCAGCAGGATCACGCCGATCTCGGCGCCGGTCTGGAAGAACTCCTCGCTCGCATCGAGGGCGATGAACCCGCCCTCGCCGAATGCCAGGCCGAGCACGAGGTAGAACGGGATCGGCGAGATGCCGAACGCGAGCGCGAGGCGCCCGAGCAGACTCATGCCGAGAAGCAGCGCGCCGACTTCGATGAGGAGCAGCGTGGTCTCGTGCATTCGCCCGGCCTCAGTCGGGGCCGTTGGCGAGCAGCCGGGCTACTCCGTCGAGTCCTTCACGTGTTCCGACGACGACGATGACGTCTCCCGCGCGCAGCGTCTCCGCGGGCGTGGGCGAGGGGATGATCGCTCCGTCGCGGACGATCGCCACGATCGAGGCGTGCGTGCGCGTGCGGGCCTTCGTGGCGCCGAGCGTGCGGTTCAGGTAGGGCGAGTCCGTCGGCAGGGCGATCTGCTCGGTGTAGAGGCCCGCCGTCTCGTCGGAGAGGCTCGTGAGCCGGCTCAGCATGACGGAGGCGCCGAGCACGTCGGCGAGGGCCGCGGCCTCGTCGTCGTTCAGCGGAATGGAGTCGCGGCAGGCGTCGGGGTCGTCCTGGTCGAAGACCCCGAGGTCGCGCTCGCCGTCACGGTGCGACACGACGCTGATGCGCCGGCCGCTCTCGGTGACGAGGTCGTGTCGAATGCCGATGCCGGGCAGGTCGACCTTCTCGATGCGTATACCCACGTCCGCAATCGTAACCCCGCGCGGGGGTGTCCCGGCCCTTGCGCTCAGCGTGCCGGGGCGGCGTGCGTGCGCATCGTCAGCACCGGGGTGCCCGAATCATCGCCGGCCTCGAACTCGACCCGCACGTCGCCGAGCTCGGCGAGCGAACCGACGTGGGTTCCGCCGCACGCGATGCTCGCGGTGCCGACGGGCAGTTCGGCGACCCAGTACCGGCGATCGGTGAGCCCGTCGCCGTCGCGGTCGATGCGCACGGTCGCCCCTGCGGCCGCCCATTCGGCGATCGTCGAGGTGACGGATGCCGCGAGCTCGCCGAGCCCGTCGGCCGCGACCGAGGCCGTGTCGAACCCGGCGCGGCGCAGCGACTTGTTCAGGCGGTACACGTCGACCGAGCCGTTCGGCACGATGCGGCTCGACGCGATCGCGATGCCGTCGAAGTCGGGTGCCCCGAGCGCGTCTTCGCGAGCGGCCTTCGACCAGTGGCCGGCGAGTGCGGCGTTCAGGGCGAGCGCCGCCGCGTGGCAGGCGGTGTGGCCGATCGAGAGGGCGCGCCGCGCCGTGGCATCCGCTCGCACCTGCACGGCGTCGCCCTCGGCGATCGCTGCGTCGCCCGCGACGAGGTGGGCGACGAGGAACGACCAGCCTTCGGTGCCCTTGCGCACGGGGATGTCGGTGCCGAGGAAGAGCTCGGTGCCGTCGGTCGCCGCGACGACGGCGTCGACGACGGGCAGCTCGACCGCGCCGGCGGTCAGCGTGCCGGTGTCGGCCGGCTGGTCGGGCCAGGCCGCGTCGACCGGGTGGAAGCTCGTCGCCTCGGTGACGACGACGATGCGACCGTCATCCGCCGGCGCGACGTGCAGCACCACCGTGTCTGCGTCGAGGGCGCCGTCGGGGTAGGTGACGAGCGTGTCGCGAGAGGGGAGCAACGCGGGGCTCAGACGCCGTCGCTGCGACCGAGGAGGTGGAACGGGATCGCGAGCGAGAGCGCCACGGCGATGATGCCGCCGAAGAACACGGGCGCCTGGAATTCGGTCATCACCGGAGCGGTGCCCATGAGCCACATGCCGAAGACGAAGAGTCCCAGGGAGATGAGGAAAGTGACGACGTTCATGGCGACCTCCAGAGTTCCGGTGGCGGTCCGCACCGCCCGGTCGAGTCTACCGGGCGGGCGCGCTCACCGGCGGGTTCACACGTCGATCGGACCGAGCCACGCGTTCGCGACGGTCGAGTGCGCCGACTCGTCGTCGGAGGGGTGGAAGATGCCGGCGAGCACGTCGCGGTAGAGGCGACCGAGTTCGGAGCCGGCGAAGTACGTCGATCCTCCCGACACCCGCACGGCCTGGTCGACGACGTGCTTGGCGGTCTCGGTCGCGCGCACCTTCACGCCCACGAGCTTCGCGAACCAGAAGGCGCCGTGGTCGACGAGTTCGTCGAGGTCCCGCGCGATCGCGAGCAGCTGCGGGGCGATGGCCTCCTGCGCGAGTGCGGCGTCGGCGATGCGCCATCGGATGTCGGGGTCCTGGGAGAGCGGTGCGCCGCCGTTCTTCATCGAGGTGCGCCGCCGGGCAGCTGCCACCGCGAGGTCGAGGGCGCGGTCGCCGATCCCGGCGTAGACCGAGGCGAGCAGCAGTTCGAAGTTCGCGAAGATGCCGAAGATGAGGGGATCGGCGTTCGGCCCGGGGTCGAGCCGGCGCACGATGCGATCGGATGCCGCGAACGCGCCGTCGAGCACGGTCGTGCGGCTCTGGCTCGCCCGCATGCCCATGGTGTCCCAGTCGTCGAGGATGCGCACGTCGGGGTCCTCACGGTCGATGAACCCGTAGACGAGCTTCGGCGCATCGGCCGAGACCGTGTCGAGGCCCATCGTGCCGAGCCGCGTCCACGCGGGTGCGAGCGAGGTGAAGATCTTTCGGCCCGTGTAGCGGTAGCCGCCGCCGGTCTGCGGATCGGCGACCGTGCGCGACCCGAAGAGCATGAGGTCGTTGCCGGCCTCGCTGATGCCGAATCCGAAGATCTCGCCGCCACCCGCTTCGCGCAGCACGAACTCGAGCGAGTCGTCGCCGCGATCGCGCAGCACCTTGGCGACGCCGGTCCAGACGAGGTGCATGTTGACCGCGAGGGCCGTCGCCGGTGCCGCACCGGCAAGGCGCATCTGGCCGCGCACGGCGTCGGCGAACGTCCACCCGAGGCCGCCGAGCTCGACGGGCACGAGGGCCGTCAGATAGCCGGCCTCACGGAGCTCGGCGAGGTCTTCGTCGAAGAAGACGTTGTCGCGGTCGTACCGGGCGGCGCGTTCGCGGAAGCGTTCGAGCAGCTCGTCGTGCAGCAGGGCCTCGGGCGTTGTCACGCCGCCAGACTACGCCTCGGGTGCCCGGTCGCGCGGGGGCGCGACCGGCGGTGCAGCTTCCACGGGCGGCGCGGCCGGCGGTGCCACGGATGCCGCGGCATCCGCGCGACGCGCCCGTCGCCGCCGCGTCGACAGCAGGACGATGCCGACGATGATGGCGGCGATGACGGCCGCCGCAAGGAGCCAGGGCAGCAGCACGCCGATGGCGACGCTCAGCCACGCACCGAACACGACGAGCGCACCCCAGCCGGCGGCGAGGCCGCTCCAGAAGTCACCGGGCACGGCGGCGGGCGCCTGGGCCTCGGTCACGAGTTCGACGCTGAGGGTCGAGTAGTCGACCTGGTCGACGAGCGCATCGCGCTGCTGGGTCAGGCTGTCGAGCTCGGCCTGCCGGGTCGTGAGCTCGGATTCGATCGAGATGAGGTCGGCGATCGACGTCGCGGTGCCGAGGAGTTCCTGCAGGCGGTCGACCGAAGCGCTGAGCGCGTCGATGCGCGCGTCGAGGTCCTGACGCTGCGAGGTCACGTCGGTGGCGTCCATCGAGACGGAGTTGACCGTGCCGAGCTCGCGGAGCTCGGCGACCGCACCGTCGAGTTCGTCGGCCGGGATGCGCAAGGTGAGGCGTGCACTCGGCGTCTGGGTGTCGGTGCCGGGCGTCTCGTTTCGACTGTCGACGCGTCCGCCCGACGCATCGGCGATGTCGGCGGCGCTCTGCGCTGCGGCGATCGGGTCATCGACGGTGATCGAGATCCAGCCGGTCGTGATGACGCTGCGGTCGGCGTCCGCGTCGGTCGCGGCGTCGCCGCCCTCGACCGACTGCGGGGCGTCGGGCGCGACCTCCTCGACCATGCCGGGCTCGCCCGTCGACGCGCTCTGGCCGGCCGTGCATCCGGCGAGGAGGAGGGCGGTGAGCGCGGCCGCAACGGCGGCCGTCGGTGCGAGTCGTCGTCTCATGCGCTCACTGTATTGCCGGGCCGGAGCGCGATGTCTGGAACCCGGCTGGGAGTCGGGTCACGATCGGATGTCGCTCCGAGACCCCGTCTCAGTCGTCGTCGGGGTCGCGCCCCGTGCGCTCGCCGCTCTCGAGCGATGCGATCGCCGCGAGGTCGTCGGCATCGAGCTCGAAGCCGAAGACGTCGAGGTTCTCGCGGATGCGCTCGGGCGAGGACGCCTTCGGGATCACGACGTTGCCGAGCTGCACGTGCCAGCGCAGCACGATCTGCGCAGGGCTCCGCCCGTGCTTCACGGCGAGCTCGTCGAGGCGCGGCGTGCCCAGCACGCGACCGCGGGCGAGCGGCGACCAGGCCTCGGTTCGGATGCCGCGGCTCGCGTCGTACTCGCGCAGCTCCGTCTGCGGCAGCCACGGATGCAGCTCGACCTGGTTCACGACCGGAGCCTCACCGGTCTCGGCGACGAGCCGTTCGATGTGATGGGCGTGGAAGTTCGAGACGCCGATCGAGCGCACCCGTCCCTCGTCGCGGAGACGGATGAGCGCTCGCCACGTCTCGACGTACCGGTCCGTCGACGGCACCGGCCAGTGGATCAGGAAGAGGTCGAGCCGATCGAGCCCGAAGCGCTGCATCGACTCGTCGAAGGCGCGCAGCGCCCGGTCGTAGCCGTTGTCGTCCTTCCATACCTTGCTCGTCACGAACAGCTCGTCGCGGGCGAGGCCCGATGCTCGCACCGCGTCGCCGACCTCTCGCTCGTTGTCGTAGAACGCCGCGGTGTCGAGATGCAGGTACCCCGCGTCGATCGCGTCGAGGCAGAGCGCCGTGGCATCCGCGGCCGGAACCTTGTAGAGGCCGAATCCGAGCTGGGGAATGCTCGCGCCGTCGGCGAGCGGCAGGCGGGGCGCTGCGGGGAGTGGTCGTGACATGCGGTCCTCTCGGCGGGGCGTCAGCTCGGCTGGGTCGCTACCGGCTCGGTGTCGGGGATCGGACTGGCGTCGCGACCGCGCAGGTCGGGATGCCAGCGTCGGCCGAGCAGCGGAACGAGGAATCCGAGGAAGGCGAGCCCCGTGGCCGCCCAGAACGCACCCTGCGCCCCGTTGCCGTCGATGAGGAATCCCGCGAGCGCGGAGCCGAGTGCGGCGCCGATGAGCTGCCCGGTGCCGACCCAGCCGTAAGCCTCGGCGGTGTCCGAGAACTTCACGCTCGCCGAGACGATCGCGAAGAGCACGGCGAGGGCGGGAGCGATGCCGATGCCCGCGATGAAGAGGGTGATCGAGAGCCACCAGAAGTCCATGAGCCCGGCCGCGAGCGCCGTGCCCGCGAACACGATGAACATGCGGCGGGCGGTCGACCACGGTCCGATGGGCACATGGCCGAGGAAGAGGCCGCCGGCGAGTGAGCCGACCGAGAAGATCGCGAGCACGATGCCCGCCTCGGCGCCGTCATGGCCGAACGCGGCGACGACGCCCGCTTCGATCGCCGCGCACGCGCCGATCAGCAGGAAGCCGACGATGGTCGCGAGCATCACCGGGGGGCGCCCGAGCACGGTGCCGAAGCGCCGCTTCGACCGGGGGATCCGCACCCGGCCGAGTTCGGGCGAGGAGATGAACCAGACGCCGCCGATCACCATGAGCACGGCGGCGAGGAGGATGGCCCAGACGGTGCCGACCTGGGTCGCCACGAAGGTCGTGACGACCGGTCCGACGACCCAGATGATCTCCTGCGCCGAGGCGTCGAGCGAGAAGAGCGGGGTGAGCTGTCGGGAGTTCACCATCTTCGGATAGATCGTGCGCACCGCAGGCTGCACGGGCGGGTTCGCGAGCCCGGCGACGAGTCCCACCGCCATGTAGAGCGGCACCGTGAGCGGCAGCAGTGCGATCGCGACGACGGCGGTGACGCAGACGGCGAGGGTCGCGATGAGCACCGGCCGCATGCCGAGCCGGCCCATCAGCCGGCTCGTGAGCGGGCCGGCGATCGCCTGGCCGATGGAGGTCGCGGCGAGCACGAGTCCCGCTGATCCGTATGACCCCGTCTGCTGTTCGACGTGCAGGAGGAAGGCGAGCGAGAGCATGCCCGACGGGAAGCGCGCGGTCAGCTGGGCGGCGATGATGCGAGCGACGCCCGAGGTTCTGAGCAGTTCGGTGTAGCTTCCCACGGTGCCTTCAACTCTATCGACGGCCGGATCGTGATCTCGGTGCCGGATCCCGCGCGCCGCGGGTGACATATGCTCTCTCTGTAACGGCGCCGGGGCCAGAGTCTTCGTCGTCGATCTCCATCGCAACGACAGAGGTTCTCCAATGCACTCCCGACGCCTTCTCATTCCGACCGTGGCTGCAGCCGCGGCCGCAGTCCTCCTCCTCTCCGGCTGTGTCGACAACACGACCGGCGGAGACGAACCGACCACCGACTCCTCGGCCCCCACGATCGAGGTCGACGAGGCCGCTGCGGCGCTGCTGCCCGCCGAGATCGCCGACTCCGGCAAGCTCGTCGTCGGCACCGACGCCGCCTACCCGCCCAACGAGTACAAGGACGACGATGGCAACCCGGTCGGGTGGGACGTCGACCTCGTCGAGGCGCTCGGCGCCAAGCTCGGCCTCGAGGTCGAGTACGAGATCGCGAGCTTCGACAAGATCATCCCGTCGATCACCGGCGGCACCATGGACATGGGCATGTCGAGCTTCACCGACAACGCCGAGCGCCAGGAGCAGGTCGACTTCGTCGACTACTACAGCGCCGGCATCCTGTGGGCAGCTCCGGCTGGCAAGACCGTCGACCCCGACGACGCCTGCGGCCTGAAGGTCGCCGTGCAGGCCACGACCTATGAGCACACCGACGAACTGCCCGCGAAGAGCCAGGCGTGCACCGACGCCGGCAAGCCCGCGATCGAGATCACGCCGTTCGACACCCAGGATGCCGCAGCGAACGCCGTGGTGCTCGGTCAGGCCGACGCCATGAGCGCCGACTCGCCCGTCACCGGCTACGCGATCGCGCAGACCGACGGCAAGCTCGAGGCGGCCGGCGACGTGTTCGACTCCGCGCCGTACGGCTTCCCGGTGGCGAAGGGCTCCGAACTCGCCGCAGCGGTCCAGGCAGCCATGCAGTCGCTCATCGACGACGGCACCTACGGCGACATCCTCGCCGAGTGGGGCGTCGAGTCGGGCGCCGTCGACACGATCGAGATCAACGCGGGCACCTGATGAACGACTCGTCCTCCGGCCGGGCGACGATGCCCGCGCCGGCGGGCGGCCCCGGTGCCGCCCCGGTCCCGACGAAGGTCGTGCGGTTGCGGCATCCGTGGCGCATCGTCGTCGCCGTGCTGCTGCTCGCCGTCGTCGCCGTCTTCATCCTCGACGCCGCGCAGCGCGAGGCCTTCGACTGGCCCACCGTCGGCAAGTACGTCTTCGACCAGCGCGTCTCGCAGGCAGCGGGTTTCACCCTGTTGCTGACCGTGCTCTCGATGATCATCGGCGTCGTGCTCGGCGTCATCCTCGCGGTGATGCGGCAGTCGCCGAACCCGGTGCTGAAGTCGATCGCCTGGGTCTGGCTCTGGGTCTTCCGCGGCACCCCGGTGTACGTGCAGCTCGTGTTCTGGGGGCTCTTGTCGACGATCTACACCTCGATCGACCTCGGCGTGCCGTTCATGGAGCCGTGGGTCTCGTACCCGACGACCGCCCTGCTGAACACCTTCTGGCTCGCCGTCATCGGCCTCGCGCTCAACGAATCGGCGTACATGGCCGAGATCGTGCGCGCCGGACTCCTCTCGGTCGACCCCGGCCAGAGCGAAGCCGCCACGGCGCTCGGCATGAGCTGGGGCAAGTCGATGCGTCGCATCGTGCTGCCGCAGGCGATGCGCGTGATCATCCCGCCGACCGGCAACGAGGTCATCTCGATGCTGAAGACGACCTCGCTCGTCACGGCGGTTCCGTTCACGCTGGAGCTGTACACGCGCACGCGCGACATCTCCGCCGCGATCTTCGCGCCGGTTCCGCTCCTCATCGTCGCGTCGATCTGGTACCTCGCGATCACCTCGGTGCTCATGGTCGGCCAGTACTTCCTCGAGAAGCGCTACGCCCGCGGCGTCGGCGCACGGCCCGACACCGGTCCCGGCCCGGTCACCGGTGCGATGAGCGCCGTCGACGCGGAGATCGCCGAGACCGCGATCGCCGCCAAGCACGGAGGAGACGCTCGATGAGCGAACAGACCACGACGCCCGCTGGCCTCGACGAGTCCGCGGCGTCCTCGACGCCGATGGTGCTCGCCGAGCACGTCTCGAAGAGCTTCGGCTCCAACGAGGTGCTGCGAGACATCTCGCTCGAGGTCAGGCGCGGTGAGGTGCTCTGCCTCGTCGGCCCGTCGGGTTCCGGCAAGTCGACGTTCCTGCGCTGCATCAACCACCTCGAGCAGGTCTCGTCTGGCCGCCTCTCGGTCGACGGCTCGCCCGTCGGCTACCGCGAGGTCGGCGACAAGCTGTACGAGATGCACCCGAAGGATGCCGCGAAGCAGCGCCGCGACATCGGCATGGTGTTCCAGCGGTTCAACCTGTTCCCGCACATGACGGCCCTCGAGAACGTCATGGAGGCGCCCACCCAGGTCAAGCGCGTCTCGAAGGCCAAGGCGAAGGCCCGTGCCCACGAGTTGCTCGCGCGCGTCGGCCTGGCCGAACGCGCCGACTACTACCCCGCCCACCTCTCGGGCGGGCAGCAGCAGCGGGTGGCGATCGCCAGGGCGCTCGCGATGGACCCGAAGCTCATGCTCTTCGACGAGCCCACGTCGGCGCTCGACCCCGAGCTCGTCGGCGAGGTGCTCGACGTCATGAAGGAGCTCGCGAAGACCGGCATGACGATGATCGTCGTCACGCACGAGATGGGCTTCGCCCGCGAGGTCGCCGACACGCTCGTCTTCATGGACGGCGGGGTCGTCGTCGAGACGGGCGACCCGCGCGAGGTGCTCGCGAACCCGCAGCACGCGCGCACGCAGGCGTTCCTGTCGAAGGTACTGTGATCCCGCAGGTCGAGTAGCGAGCGAAGCGAAGCGTATCGAGGCCATCCGCCGTGGTCTCGATGCGCTTCGCTCGTCGACCGGCGGGGCTCAGCCCTGCAGCAGCTTCGTGATGCGCTGGAGCGACACGCTCTCGGCCGCCCGCAGCTCCTGCGCGAAGAGGCTGATGCGCAGCTCCTCGATGAGCCAGCGCGCGCGCACGAGGTTCGCCGGGGCATCCGGTGCCAGGGGAATCGTGCCGCCCGCGTCGGCGAAGCGGGCGAGCGCCGCCTGCACCTCGTTCATCCACACCCGGTCGCGTCCGGGGTTGTCCGCGAGCTTCCCCACGCGCATCGTGACCCCCTCGAGGTACCGCGGCACGTGCCGGAGCCGCTCGAGGCCGGTCCGCGAGACGAACCCGGGGAAGACGAGACCGGCGAGCTGCTCCTTGGCGTCGCTCAGCGCGGGCAGCAGCGCCATGCTCGTCGTCGACTTCACGGTCTTCTCAGCCGTGCGGAGCGCGGTGAGCGTGCGGGCGACGAGACCGACGGTCTCGAACATCGTGTCCATGACGACCCCCGACACGCGGTCGCGCACGGTGTCGAACTCGACCTTCGTGAAGAGCATGCCGTCGTCCTTCACGCGGTAGAGCACGTCGTTGACGCACGCGACGAGGCAGTCGGCGAAGAGCGCCGCCGTGCTCGGGTAGGGGCTCGTCGCGAGGATGAGCTTCTCGTTGCCGGTCAAGTGCTGCTGCACGTAGTTGACGGGTGACGGCGTCGCGAGCATGAGCAGGCGCCGGATGCCGCCGGGCATCGCCCGCGCCTGCTCCTCGGGAGTCGCGAGCAGTCTGATGTTCACGGCCGTGCCGTCGTCGACGAGCGCGGGGTAGGCGCGTACGCGGTTGCCGCCGACGGTCGTGTCGACGAAGCGGGGGAGCTCGGCGAAGTCCCAGCTCGTCAGACCGGTGCGCTCGATGCCGGCGCCCGGCGCCTCGGCGGCCGCGGCGATCGATCCGGGGGTGACGGGGCCGTCGACCTGACGCGGTCCTCTGGGGCCGCGCTCGCCGCGAGCGGGTGCCGCGAAGGTGTCGGCGACGGCGTCGCGCGCCCGGTCGGCGAGCTGCGCCTGGAGTGCCCGCAGGTCCTTGCCGACGGCGAGCTGCTTGCCGCGCCCGTCGACGACGCGGAACGACATCAGCAAGTGCGGGGGAATCCGGTCCATCGCGAAGTCGGCGCCCGTGACGGGCGTGTGCGTGAGGCGCTTGATGACCCCGGCGACCTCGTCGGCGAACGACATGCCCGCCGGGGCATCCGCTTCGCCGAGCTCGGCGACGATCTTCGCAGCCCAGTCGTTCGCCGGCACGACGTTGCGGCGGATCACCTTCGGCAACGCCTTGATCATCGCGGTGACGAGCTCGGTGCGGAGGCCGGGCACCTGACGGTCGAAGCCCTCGGGGCGGAGGCGCGCGAGGAGCACGAGCGGCACCTGCACGGTGACGCCGTCGTCGGCTGCCCCGGGCTCGAAGCGGTACCGCAGCGAGAGCGTCTGGTCGTCTTGATGCCAGCTCGGCGGGAACGCGCCCTCGTCGATCGCCGGGGCATCCTCGGGGGCGAGCGCCTCCGCCGTCATCGTCAGCAGCTCGGGCGACTCCTGCTTCGCGCCGCGCCACCAGGTCTCGAAGAGCCGGGTCGACGTGACGTCGGCGGGGATCCGCGAGTCGTAGAACTCGAAGACGGCCTCGTCGTCGAAGAGGATGTCGCGGCGACGGCTGCGCTCTTCGACGGCCTCGAGTTCGGCGCGCAGCTTGCGATTTCGCCGGTCGAAGTCGAAGAGCCGGTCGCGGCGGATGTCGTTCGGCCAATCGCCGTCGACGAGCGCGTGGCGGAGGAAGAGCTCGCGGGCATAGGCCTGGTCGACGCGGGAGAGCTGGATGCGCCGGCGCGCGATGATCGGCACCCCGTAGAGCGTGACCTTCTCGTACGCGACCGCCGCGCCCTGTCGCTTCTCCCAGTGCGGCTCGCTGTAGCTGCGCTTGAGGAGCGAACCTGCCAGCGGCTCGGCCCACGCCGGGTCGATCGCAGCGTTCATGCGCGCGAAGAGCCGGCTCGTCTCGACGAGCTCGGCGCTCATGATGGCGTCGGGCTGCTTCTTCGCGAGCGCGGACCCCGGGAAGATCAGGAACCGCGACTGCCGGGCGCCGAGGTACTCGCCCTTGGGCTTGCGCCCACCGGATGCCGCGGCCCCGCGCGCGCTCGATTGGGTCGTGCTCGCGGGGGAGTCCTTCAGGCCGATGTGGCTGAGGAGGCCCGCGAGCAGCGACTTGTGGATGAGGTCGGCGTCGGGCGCCGCGCCGCCGCCGGGGGTCTTGTCGTCGATCTCGAGTCCGAGCGGCCGGCTCATCTGACGGAGCTGCCGGTAGACGTCGTTCCACTCGCGCACGCGCAGGTAGTTCAGGAACTCGTTCTTGCACATGCGCCGGAAGGCGCTCGACCCGAGCTCGCGCTGCTGCGTCTCGAGGTGGTTCCAGAGGTTCAGCAGGGTGATGAAGTCGCTCGTCGGGTCGGCGAAGCGGGCGTGCTGCTCGTCGGCCTGCTGGCGTCGCTCGAGCGGGCGCTCGCGCGGATCCTGGATCGTGAGGCCGGCGACGATCGCGAGCACCTCGCGGCTCACGCCGTGCTGCTTCGACTCGACGACCATCCGGCCGAACCGTGGTTCGATCGGCAGTTTCGCGAGTGCACGGCCCACCTTGGTCAGCCGGTTGCCGTCTTCGACGGCCCCGAGCTCCCGCAGCAGCTCGACGCCGTCCTTCACGCCGCGCGCGTCGGGCGGGGTGAGGAACGGGAACGCCTCGATGTCGCCGAGGCCGAGCGAGATCATCTGCAGGATGACCGCGGCGAGGTTCGTGCGCAGCACCTCGGGCTCGGTGAACTCCGGACGCCGTCCGAAGTCGTCTTCGGAGTACAGGCGGATCGCGATGCCGTCGCTCGTACGGCCCGATCGTCCGGAGCGCTGGTTGGCCGAGGCCTGGGAGATCGCCTCGATCGGCAGCCGCTGCACCTTCGAGCGCACGGAGTACCGGCTGATGCGCGCGGTGCCGGCGTCGATCACGTACTTGATGCCCGGCACGGTGAGGCTCGTCTCGGCGACGTTCGTCGCGAGCACGACCCGGCGGCGAACGCCGGCGACCGTCGAGGGCTGGAACACGCGATGCTGGTCGGCCGCCGAGAGGCGCCCGTACAGCGGCAGCACCTCGGTGACGGATGCCCCGCGCCCCGAGTAGTGCCCCCGCACGGCCTCCTCGGCGTCGCGGATCTCGTTCTCGCCCGAGAGGAAGACCAGCACGTCGCCGCGCGACTCCCGATCGAGTTCGTCGAGGGCCTCGATGATGCCCTGCAGGTAGTCCTTGTCGTCGGCGGGGGCGCGCCCGCCCGCCGACGGCGATTCGTCGGGGTCGTCGCTCGCCGCATCCTCAGCCACGAGCGGGCGATACCGGATCTCGACGGGGTACGTACGACCCGACACCTCGATGACCGGGGCCGGCTCGCCGGATGCATCGGCGAAGTGCCGGGCGAAGCTCTCGGGGTCGATCGTCGCGCTCGTGACGATGACCTTCAGGTCGGGGCGCTTCGGCAGCAGCTGCTTGAGGTAGCCGAGCAGGAAGTCGATGTTGAGGCTGCGCTCGTGCGCCTCGTCGATGATGATCGTGTCGTACCGGCGCAGCATCCGGTCGTGGTGCATCTCGTTCAGCAGGATGCCGTCGGTCATCAGCTTGATGCGGGTCGACGCGCTCGCCTTGTCGGTGAAGCGCACCTGGTAGCCGACGACCCCGCCGACCTCCTCGCCGAGCTCGTCGGCGATGCGCTCGGCGATCGTGCGCGCGGCGAGCCGCCGCGGCTGGGTGTGGCCGATCGACTCGCGGCCGAGCTCGAGGCAGATCTTCGGCAGCTGCGTGGTCTTGCCCGAGCCGGTCGCCCCGGCGACGATGACGACCTGGTTCTCGCGGATGGCGCGCGCGATCTCCTCACGCTGCCGGGAGACGGGCAGCTCGGCGGGGTAGGTGATCGCGGCAAGCACAGCCCTCCATCGTATGCGGCGGAGCGGGAGAGTGGGAGAACTCGCTCGAATGCGGCGCGAGCGGGGCCGTGGTAGAACTCCCTCATGTCGACCGAGGTCGAGGCACCCGCGAGCCCTCCGCTGTCCCGCGAGCCGGGCACCATGGCCCTCGTCGGGCTGCCGCTCGTCAGGGTCGCCCTCGTCGGACTCGCCGCCATACTCACGTGGTCCGCGCTCGCGCTGACGTCGGAACCGGGGCCGTTCCCGCCCGGAATGCTCTTCGCGGCGGCCACGATGCTGCCGGTCAACGTGCTGTCGATCGTGCTCGTGCGCCGGGCGCTGCACCGTTCGGGTCAGC
This sequence comes from Agromyces sp. Root1464, assembly GCF_001427265.1. Lineage (NCBI taxonomy): Bacteria > Bacillati > Actinomycetota > Actinomycetes > Micrococcales > Microbacteriaceae > Agromyces > Agromyces sp. Root1464. The sequence goes on along the minus strand of NZ_LMFU01000001.1, from coordinate 8,240 downwards.
GTGCACGCGACCTCATCGACTTCTCGTGGCGACGGCTCGGTCGGGACGTGCTGTGGGGCCTGCTCTGGCTCGCGGTGCTCTGGCTGCCGTTCATCCTCGCAGTCTTCGGCGTGATGTTCGCCCTCCACGGCGGCGCCGCGCTCGAGCACTTCGACACGGTCTTCCACGACGCGGATGCCGCGCCGCCGCTGAACCGCGCCTGGCTCACGGTGCTCGCGGTCGTCTCGGTCGTGACGTTCGCCCCGCTGAACGCGCCAGCCGAGGAACTCATCTATCGCGGCTACTCGCAGTGGGGACTCGAGAAGCGGTGGCCGGCGTTCTGGGCGATCGTCGTGCCGTCCGCGATCTTCGCGTTGCAGCACGTCTTCTACGCGGCGACCGCCGATGCGGTGCTCGTCTACCTCGCAGCGTTCTTCGTGTGGGGCCTCGGCTCGGGACTCATCGTCCATCGCCAGCGCCGCCTGATGCCGATCCTCATCGCCCATCTGCTCGTCAACCTCATGACGAGCGCACCGGCGCTCGTGCTGCTGTTCCTCCCCGACTCGGCGATCGCCACCTGAGGAACCCGATTCGGATCGGACCGGCTCCGGCGGTTACGGTGTCGGCATGGGTGAGCACGAGTTCGAGGCCGCGTTCGGCGAATGGCGCGAGTCGCGCTGGCAGGCCGTCTCGGCGCCGCACGGCACGGCGGCACTGCGTCACACCCACTGGCTCGCGGCCGAGCCGGCCGAGTTCGCCGGTGCGCCGGGACGTTGGCACGCGGAGCCGACGGCGCTCGTCGGGGTGCTGGCCAACGGCGACGTGATCCGGCTCGCCCCCGGCGAGGAGCGCGACCTCGACGGTGTGCGGTTGCGCGGGTTCCAGCGCGACGGCGCACTCGCACTGCGCGTCATCGATCCGGATGCCCCGAGCCGCACCTCGCTCATCGGTATCGAGGTGTACCCGCCGTCGCGAGAACGTGTCGTGACCGGCCGATTCGTTCCCGCGGGCGATGGGGCGACGCTCGACGTGACCTCCGTCGACGGACACGAATCGACCGACCGGCTCGGCGGCACGATCGTGCTCGAGATCGACGGCGTGCCCCTCGTGCTCACCGTGACGCGCGACGATGACGGCCTCTCCGCCGTGTTCGCCGATGCCACGAGCGGCGGCGAGAGCTACCGCTTCCGGTTCCTCCGCGTGCCCGAGCCCGCCGTCGACGGCACGGTCGCCGTCGACTTCAACCGCACCTACCTGCCGCCGTGCGCGTTCTCCGACGAGTACGTCTGCCCGTTGCCGCCGCTCGGCAACCGCTGGCCGGTCGCGCTTCGGGCGGGGGAGCGCATCGCCACGCGGCATCCGCTGGCCGACGTCGACGCGAACGTCGACGCCGGGGTCGACGCCGCCTGATTCGCGGGCAGCGAACCCCACTGTCCAGGGGTGGTGCGCCCATGGTGGGATGAAGCATGACCTCCGTTCCCCGCATCCAGCTCAACGACGGCCATTCGATCCCGCAGCTCGGCTTCGGCGTCTTCAAGGTCGATCCCGCCGAGACGGTGCGCATCGTGAGCGACGCCCTCGAGGTGGGCTACCGCCACATCGACACCGCGCGCATCTACGGCAACGAGGCGGGAGTCGGAACGGCGCTCGCCGAGTCCGGCATCCGACGTGAAGAGCTCTTCATCACCACGAAGCTCTGGAACGACGACCAGGGCACGCAGTCGGCGTTCGACGCCTTCGACGCGAGCCTCGATCGGCTCGGCCTGGAGTACGTCGACCTCTACCTGATCCACTGGCCCTCGCCGAAGCGCGACCGGTACGTCGAGGCGTGGAAGGCGCTCGAGCAGATCCGCGAGAGCGGGCGGGCGCGTTCGATCGGCGTCTCGAACTTCCTGGTGCCGCACCTCGAACGGCTGCTCGCCGAGACCGACGTCGTGCCGGCGGTCGACCAGATCGAACTCCACCCGGCGCATCAGCAGCCGGCCACGACCGCATTCGCCGAGGAGCACGGCATCGCGATCGAGGCGTGGGGCCCGCTCGGCCAGGGCAAGTACCCGCTCTTCGACGTGCCCGAGATCGCGGATGCCGCGAAGGCCCACGGCAAGAGCCCGGCGCAGGTCGTCATCCGCTGGCATCTGCAGCGCGGCCATATCGTCTTCCCGAAGTCGAATCGGCGCGAGCGCATGGCCGAGAACTTCGACGTGCTCGACTTCGAGCTGGGCGAGGCCGAGATGCAGGCGATCACCGACCTCGAACGCGAGGGCCGGGTCGGTTCGCACCCCGACGACGTCGACTGACGGATGGCGCGGATCCGCGCGTTCCGGCGCGACACGCCCGGACTGCGCGTCGGATTTGCCCGGGTGTCGGGATCCGCGTAAATTCTTACTCATCGCCACGGCGGTGCGGAAAGCGACTGAGAGATCAGGGCTTCCGACCGAGTCGGCGAGATTCTTAGCCAAATAGCCTCGTAGTCGCATTGCGACTCGGTGATTTCAAGCCTAAGATGAAACCCCCACTTCAGAACGAACATGATCTTCGGGTCGTGTTCTTGTTGTGTCAACAACGGCCGTGTGACTTCGAGAGATCGAAGCCGGCAAAGAAGTGGTACGGTAGGTAGGTTGCCCTGAGGGTCGGGTGCGTCCGTTCCTTGAGAACTCAACAGCGTGCACTATGTTCAATGCCAATTTTATTGAACCCCAGCTTGTCCCTTTTTGGGGTGGGTATGGATTCCTTTGATTGATGGACAATTTGATTTTGAGTAGTCAGTTGTTTCTCTGTCAGTGATTGAAACTCTCAATGCCTTCGGGTGTTGGAACCATTTTTTTTGGAGAGTTTGATCCTGGCTCAGGACGAACGCTGGCGGCGTGCTTAACACATGCAAGTCGAACGATGAACCGGGTGCTTGCACCTGGGGATTAGTGGCGAACGGGTGAGTAACACGTGAGTAACCTGCCCTGGACTCTGGGATAACCCCGAGAAATCGGAGCTAATACCGGATAGGACCTGGAACCGCATGGTTTTGGGTGGAAAGTTTTTTCGGTCTGGGATGGACTCGCGGCCTATCAGCTTGTTGGTGAGGTAATGGCTCACCAAGGCGTCGACGGGTAGCCGGCCTGAGAGGGTGACCGGCCACACTGGGACTGAGACACGGCCCAGACTCCTACGGGAGGCAGCAGTGGGGAATATTGCACAATGGGCGAAAGCCTGATGCAGCAACGCCGCGTGAGGGATGACGGCCTTCGGGTTGTAAACCTCTTTTAGTAAGGAAGAAGGGGAGCTTGCTCCTTGACGGTACTTGCAGAAAAAGGACCGGCTAACTACGTGCCAGCAGCCGCGGTAATACGTAGGGTCCGAGCGTTGTCCGGAATTATTGGGCGTAAAGAGCTCGTAGGCGGTTTGTCACGTCTGCTGTGAAATCCCGAGGCTCAACCTCGGGCCTGCAGTGGGTACGGGCAGACTGGAGTGCGGTAGGGGAGATTGGAATTCCTGGTGTAGCGGTGGAATGCGCAGATATCAGGAGGAACACCGATGGCGAAGGCAGATCTCTGGGCCGTAACTGACGCTGAGGAGCGAAAGCGTGGGGAGCGAACAGGATTAGATACCCTGGTAGTCCACGCCGTAAACGTTGGGCGCTAGATGTGGGGACCATTCCACGGTTTCCGTGTCGTAGCTAACGCATTAAGCGCCCCGCCTGGGGAGTACGGCCGCAAGGCTAAAACTCAAAGGAATTGACGGGGGCCCGCACAAGCGGCGGAGCATGCGGATTAATTCGATGCAACGCGAAGAACCTTACCAAGGCTTGACATATACGAGAACGCCGCAGAAATGTGGAACTCTTTGGACACTCGTATACAGGTGGTGCATGGTTGTCGTCAGCTCGTGTCGTGAGATGTTGGGTTAAGTCCCGCAACGAGCGCAACCCTCGTCGTATGTTGCCAGCACGTAATGGTGGGAACTCATATGAGACTGCCGGGGTCAACTCGGAGGAAGGTGGGGATGACGTCAAATCATCATGCCCCTTATGTCTTGGGCTTCACGCATGCTACAATGGCCGGTACAAAGGGCTGCGATGTCGTAAGGCGGAGCGAATCCCAAAAAGCCGGTCTCAGTTCGGATTGAGGTCTGCAACTCGACCTCATGAAGTCGGAGTCGCTAGTAATCGCAGATCAGCAACGCTGCGGTGAATACGTTCCCGGGCCTTGTACACACCGCCCGTCAAGTCATGAAAGTCGGTAACACCCGAAGCCGGTGGCCTAACCCTTGTGGAGGGAGCCGTCGAAGGTGGGATCGGTGATTAGGACTAAGTCGTAACAAGGTAGCCGTACCGGAAGGTGCGGCTGGATCACCTCCTTTCTAAGGAGCACTGGCCACTTTTGGTGGTCCAGGCATGCCAGATCAGACCGAACGTGTCTGCTGGCAGCTCATGGGTGGAACATTGACATAGGTGCTCGTCTGAATGGTTCAGACCTAGTACGCCGCTTCCTTCGGGGAGGGGTTGGAACGGTGGGGGCCGGCCGGTCGGGTACGTGCACGCTGTTGGGTCCTGAGGGGCCGGACAACTTCCCGCGCTTTGGCGTGGGGGTGATGGTTTCTTGCAGGCCTTCACATTGCCGATGGTTTTGATTCGGTGGGTGTGGGGGTTCTGGCCGTCTGTTGAGAACTACATAGTGGACGCGAGCATCTTAGAAACGGGACTTCGGTCCTGTTTCACAATAGGTGAGTCGCCAAGAGCATTCCTTCGGGGGTGTTGTTTGGCGTATTCACTGGTCAATTTCGCAGCATCGCCCTCGGGTGGTGTTGCACGATTCGATCTCATGTGATTTTCAAGTTTTTAAGAGCAAACGGTGGATGCCTTGGCATCTGGAGCCGAAGAAGGACGTCGTAATCTGCGATAAGCCTCGGGGAGCTGATAAACGAGCTGTGATCCGAGGATTTCCGAATGGGGAAACCCCGCCAGGCCCTTTGGGTGACCTGGTGACTCCCGCCTGAATATATAGGGCGGGTAGAGGGAACGTGGGGAAGTGAAACATCTCAGTACCCACAGGAAGAGAAAACAACCGTGATTCCGTAAGTAGTGGCGAGCGAACGCGGAACAGGCTAAACCGAGCCATGTGTGATACCCGGCAGGGGTTGCATGGTCGGGGTTGTGGGACCTTTCGGACTGTACTGCCGTGCAGTCACGGTGACGCGTCAGGTATAGACGAACCGGATTGAAAGCCGGACCGGAGTGGGTGTGAGTCCCGTAGTCGAAATGCCTGGCGGCCCGGAGAGGTATCCCAAGTAGCGCGGGGCCCGAGAAATCCCGCGTGAATCTGTCAGGACCACCTGATAAGCCTAAATACTCCCAGATGACCGATAGCGGACAAGTACCGTGAGGGAAAGGTGAAAAGTACCCCGGGAGGGGAGTGAAATAGTACCTGAAACCGTTTGCTTACAAACCGTTGGAGCCTCCTTGTAGGGGTGACAGCGTGCCTTTTGAAGAATGAGCCTGCGAGTTAGTGATATGTGGCGAGGTTAACCCGTGAGGGGCAGCCGTAGCGAAAGCGAGTCTGAATAGGGCGATTCAGTCGCATGTCCTAGACCCGAAGCGAAGTGATCTATCCATGGCCAGGTTGAAGCGACGGTAAGACGTCGTGGAGGACCGAACCCACTTCAGTTGAAAATGGAGGGGATGAGCTGTGGATAGGGGTGAAAGGCCAATCAAACTTCGTGATAGCTGGTTCTCTCCGAAATGCATTTAGGTGCAGCGTTGCGTGTTTCTTGCCGGAGGTAGAGCTACTGGATGGCCGATGGGCCCTAAAAGGTTACTGACGTCAGCCAAACTCCGAATGCCGGTAAGTGAGAGCGCAGCAGTGAGACGGTGGGGGATAAGCTTCATCGTCGAGAGGGAAACAACCCAGACCACCAACTAAGGTCCCTAAGCGCGTGCTAAGTGGGAAAGGATGTGGAGTTGCACAGACAACCAGGAGGTTGGCTTAGAAGCAGCCACCCTTGAAAGAGTGCGTAATAGCTCACTGGTCAAGTGATTCCGCGCCGACAATGTAACGGGGCTCAAGCACGCCACCGAAGTTGTGGCATTGACATTGATGGTAGGCCTTCGTGGTCCAGCCGTGTTGATGGGTAGGAGAGCGTCGTGTGGCCAGCGAAGCGGCGGTGTGAACCAGCCGTGGAGGCCACACGAGTGAGAATGCAGGCATGAGTAGCGAAAGACGGGTGAGAAACCCGTCCTCCGGAAGACCAAGGGTTCCAGGGTCAAGCTAATCTGCCCTGGGTAAGTCGGGACCTAAGGCGAGGCCGACAGGCGTAGTCGATGGACAACGGGTTGATATTCCCGTACCGGCGAAGAACCGCCCACATGAAATCAGGAGTGCTAAGCATCCCAAGACGCGTGGATCCCTTCGGGGACGATCGTGAGGCGGCATGCGACCCCATCTGGTGGAGTGAGCGTATTAACAGGTGTGACGCAGGAAGGTAGCCCAACCCGGGCGATGGTTGACCCGGGGCAAGCGTGTAGGCCGAGCGATAGGCAAATCCGTCGCTCATCATGGCTGAGACGCGATGCGGATAAAAAGTGGGTGATCCTATGCTGCCAAGAAAAGCATCGACGCGAGGTTCCAGCCGCCCGTACCCCAAACCGACTCAGGTGGTCAGGTAGAGAATACTAAGGAGATCGAGAGAATCGTGGTTAAGGAACTCGGCAAAATGCCCCCGTAACTTCGGGAGAAGGGGGGCCTAAGGCGTGAACCAACTTGCTTGGGGAAGCGCTGCAGGGCCGCAGAGACCAGTGGGAAGCGACTGTTTACTAAAAACACAGGTCCGTGCTAAGTCGCAAGACGATGTATACGGACTGACGCCTGCCCGGTGCTGGAAGGTTAAGAGGACCGGTTAGCCGCAAGGCGAAGCTGAGAATTTAAGCCCCAGTAAACGGCGGTGGTAACTATAACCATCCTAAGGTAGCGAAATTCCTTGTCGGGTAAGTTCCGACCTGCACGAATGGCGTAACGACTTCCCAGCTGTCTCAACCGCGAACTCGGCGAAATTGCATTACGAGTAAAGATGCTCGTTACGCGCAGCAGGACGGAAAGACCCCGTGACCTTTACTACAGCTTGGTATTGGTGTTCGGTGTGGCTTGTGTAGGATAGGTGGGAGACTTTGAAGCTGGCACGCTAGTGTCGGTGGAGTCATTGTTGAAATACCACTCTGGTCACTCTGGATATCTAACTTCGAACCGTGATCCGGTTCAGGGACAGTGCCTGGTGGGTAGTTTAACTGGGGCGGTTGCCTCCCAAAAAGTAACGGAGGCGCCCAAAGGTTCCCTCAACCTGGTTGGCAATCAGGTGGCGAGTGTAAGTGCACAAGGGAGCTTGACTGTGAGACTGACAGGTCGAGCAGGGACGAAAGTCGGGACTAGTGATCCGGCAGTGGCTTGTGGAAGCGCTGTCGCTCAACGGATAAAAGGTACCTCGGGGATAACAGGCTGATCTTGCCCAAGAGTCCATATCGACGGCATGGTTTGGCACCTCGATGTCGGCTCGTCGCATCCTGGGGCTGGAGTAGGTCCCAAGGGTTGGGCTGTTCGCCCATTAAAGCGGTACGCGAGCTGGGTTTAGAACGTCGTGAGACAGTTCGGTCCCTATCCGCTGCGCGCGTAGGAAATTTGAGAGGATCTGACCCTAGTACGAGAGGACCGGGTTGGACGAACCTCTGGTGTGCCAGTTGTTCCGCCAGGAGCACCGCTGGTTAGCTACGTTCGGGATGGATAACCGCTGAAAGCATCTAAGCGGGAAGCCGGCCTCGAGATGAGATTTCCATACCCTTCGGGGTGAGAGGCTCCCAGCCAGACGACTGGGTTGATAGGCCGGATGTGGAAGACAGGACTAACGACTGTCGGAGCTGACCGGTACTAATAAGCCGATAACTTGATAATCACTACACTCACACACGTTTGAACATGTTCATGAAAAGGCCGTGTGAGTGGCCAAAGATACGCTCGCGTCCACTCTGTGGTTCCCTTCAGACGGGAAACCCAAAAACTCAACACTGAGAACACACCCGCACCACCACACCCCCACACCGGGGCCTGGTCGGTGCGGTCACCGAGACCACCAACCACCCCCACCGGGGCGTGATTGGTTCTAGAGTTTCGGCGGCCATAGCGCGAGGGAAACGCCCGGACACATTCCGAACCCGGAAGCTAAGACTCGCAGCGCCGATGGTACTGCAGGGGGGACCCTGTGGGAGAGTAGGACACCGCCGGACA